>NZ_JBJNLX010000001.1:0-1520904 GCF_052168835.1 Serratia sp. CY40230 | reverse complement strand
AACGCACCACTGGTGTTCGGGTTGTCATGCCAATGGCATTGCCCGGTAGCTAAGTGCGGAAAAGATAAGCGCTGAAAGCATCTAAGCGCGAAACTTGCCTCAAGATGAGTCTTCCCTGGGCCTTCAAGGTCCCTGAAGGAACGTTTAAGACTAAGACGTTGATAGGCTGGGTGTGTAAGTGCAGCGATGCATTGAGCTAACCAGTACTAATGATCCGTGAGGCTTAACCTTACAACACCGAAGGTGTTTTGGTGAGACCAAGACAATATTCAGCTTGTTTACAGATTGGTTCTGATGGCGACACAAGAGTGAAGCGGTTGGAATGAAACAGAATTTGCCTGGCGGCAATAGCGCGGTGGTCCCACCTGACCCCATGCCGAACTCAGAAGTGAAACGCCGTAGCGCCGATGGTAGTGTGGGGTCTCCCCATGCGAGAGTAGGACACTGCCAGGCATCAAATAAAACAACAAGCCTCATGCGAAAGCATGGGGCTTTTTGTTTTGTCTGTTATCTGGCGTTCTGCCCGAGCATGGGCATCCTGAGACGAATGGTGTAGGACAAATCCGCCGGGAGCGGATTTGAACGTTGCGAAGCAACGGCCCGAAGGGGGGCGGGCAGGACGCCCGCCATAAACTGCCAGGCATCAAATAAAGCCGAAAGCCCTGAACTGACGTTCAGGGCTTTTTGCTATGGGAAAAATGGAAAGTCCCCGTTGTAACCCGCTTCAGCTTTCATCGTACTGTTTAATATTCATCACAAAACCAACGCATTGTTTCTCTGAATGTCAGATATTCTTCGTCCGCTATTAAGTTTGGCTGTTAACTTATAAATAACAATAAAGTAACAACCAGGGCGGCAGGAAGCCGAATTTCATCATTGCTATGGCTCGGAGAAAATATCATGACAGAAACAACCTCGGCTCTTGGGGATGAGCACGGCGTCGAACAGGGGGCGCTGGATAACAAGAAACGCATTTTCGCTATCGTCGGAGCTTCATCAGGCAATCTGGTGGAGTGGTTTGATTTTTACGTTTACTCCTTCTGTTCCATTTACTTTGCCGCCTCGTTCTTTCCGGCGGGCAACAGCACCACGCAGCTGTTGCAAACCGCCGGGGTATTCGCCGCCGGCTTCTTTATGCGGCCGATCGGCGGCTGGCTGTTCGGCTATATTGCCGACAAGCATGGCAGAAAAAACTCAATGCTGCTTTCAGTCTGCATGATGTGCGCCGGATCGCTGGTGATCGCCTGCCTGCCGACGTATGAATCGATCGGCAGCTGGGCGCCGGCGCTGCTGCTGATCGCTCGATTGTTCCAGGGATTGTCGGTGGGCGGCGAGTATGGCACCAGCGCCACCTACATGAGTGAGGTGGCGATCAAGGGGCGGCGTGGCTTCTACGCCTCGTTTCAGTATGTCACGCTGATCGGCGGGCAACTGTTGGCGCTGCTGGTCTTGGTGATCCTGCAGCAGATATTGCCCGCTGAAGAGCTGAAGGCCTGGGGATGGCGTATTCCGTTTGCCCTGGGGGCCGTGTTGGCGGTAGTCGCGTTGTACCTGCGCCGCTCGCTGAATGAAACCTCCGATGCGAAGACGCGTAACCACAAAGATGCCGGTTCGCTGACGGGGTTGTGGAAAAATCGCAAGGCGTTCCTGATGGTGCTGGGCTTTACCGCTGCCGGTTCACTGACCTTCTACACCTTCACCACCTACATGCAGAAATACCTGGTGAACACCGCCGGTATGGACGCCAAGCTGGCCAGCGCCATCATGACCGTTGCGCTATTCGTCTTTATGCTGCTGCAGCCTGCAGTAGGCGCGTTTTCGGACAAAATCGGCCGTCGCAGCTCGATGCTGATCTTCTCAGCCTTCGCCACTGTGTTGACGGTGCCGATCCTGTTTGCCTTGAAAGGGGTGACCAACCCCTTTATGGCGTTCGGTCTGATCGTCTTGGCGTTGTTCGTTGTCAGCTTTTACACCGCGATCAGCGGGCTGCTTAAAGCCGAGATGTTCCCGCCGGAGGTGCGCGCGTTAGGAGTGGGCTTGTCTTATGCGGTGGCGAACGCCCTGTTCGGCGGCTCGGCGGAATATGTCGCGCTCTCGCTAAAATCGTTCGGCGTGGAGAACGCTTTCTTCTGGTATGTCTCCGGCATGTGCCTGCTCGCGCTGCTGGTTTCGCTTCGGTTGCATCGCAAAGGCAAGGAGATACAGCTGTAATAAAAACCCCGGCCTTGGCCGGGGTCAGAGTACCGCTTACAGGATACGGCTAATCAGCCGATCGATGCGGATGCGGCGCAGACGGCGAATCAGCTTACGCACCTTGATCGGGTACTGCTGAATGCTTTGCAGCTCCTGATAGTGGCCGACTACGGTGGTGTGAGTACGGATGCACTCCAGCTCTTTCTGCCGCTGCTCGCGCATCTCTTGCTTGGGATCGTGGATCAGAATGGCGTTTTCCAGATCCAGCCGCCAGGCGCGCGGGTTGAGATTATTTCCGGTAATCAGCTGCCACTCTTCGTCTACCCACATGCCTTTCAGGTGATAGCTGTTATCGCCATCCTTCCACAGCCGCACGATCAGCTGCCCGGTGTCGATATAACGCTGCAAGCGGCTCAGGAAGCGGCGCAGGTTGATCTCGTACAGGTAGGGCAGTGCGCCGATGATTTTGAACGGCTGGTCTTCAGGAATATAGAAGTCGTTGGCGGTTTTGTCGCCGACAATGATCTCCACCTGTTTACCCTGGCGCAGCAGATAAATGATGTTGCGCACCAGCAGCGCCGGCAGGTTGAAGTAGGGGGTACAGAGCGTCAGTTTCTGGTCGGCGCACGACATCAGGTGATGAATGGTTTTATTCAGCACGCTTTGCTTGCCAAGCCCAACCAGCGGCGTCACCGCCAGCTCATCGTTGCCGGCCTTGCCGCGGAAGTGGTAACCGGCGCGGCGCAGGGCGAAACGGAACAGGCGGGTCTCGTTTTTGATCTCCGGACTTTTCGGCCGATCGCTGCGATCGAGGCGCTGCACCGCGCCGGCGGTGAGCAGATGCTGCTTGATGTAATCGATCAGGGTATCGGCCAACACCTCATTGGTGATCAGCTGGTAGCGATCGTAACGGTATTTCTCATGCTGATGCAGATAAACGTCGTTAATGCTGGCGCCGCTGTAGATCACGGTATCGTCGACCACAAAGCCCTTCAGATGCAATACGCCCAGCGCTTCGCGGGTATTGACCGGCACGCCGTAGATCGGCACCGACTGTTCCGGATGTTGGCTGGCCATGGCGCAGTACCAGTCGGCGTTGGTATTGGCGGCGGCGGCGCCGATGCGCCCACGCTGTGCGCGGTGCCAGTCGACCAGTACGCAGATTTCCAGCTCGGGCCGCCGCTGTTTGGCTTGATACAACGCATTGAGGATCTCGCGCCCGGCGTCGTCATGCTCCAGATACAGGGCCACCAGATAGATGCGTTGGGTGGCGTTGGCGATGGCGTCCAGCAGCGTGGTGCGAAAATCGGACGGCGCGTACAACGTACGAACATCAGCAACCGTCTGGGGGAGTTTGGGCAGTTGTGCAAGGTGTTGTTGATGTTTGCTACGTTTAAATTTTGACAACATCACAGTGCGTTTCTTCTCTCATGATTGATGGCCAGAACGCCACAGGCATAAAAACAATAAACCGAATAATCGGGCGATAATACCATTAGTTGCCCCGATTGTGCGTATGTTTTGGCGTTAAGTGGTGGATTCGTAGCGCATTGCGACGCAGGTCACTGCGCGTCGGCGGCCCGCAGCGGCAGCGTCAGATTGACGATGCCGTCCTCAAGCTGCACCTCGATGCCAAAGCCCAGCCGCTGAGCCAGTGCGATCATGCCGCGGTTATTCGGCATGGTGATGCCGCTCAGACGGGTCAGGCCATGAGCGCGCGCATAGGCGATCATTTTCTCCAGCAACTGACGCCCCAGGCCCAGGCCTTTCAGGTCGGAACGCACCAGCACGGCGAATTCGGCGTCGGTGTTGTCCGGATCGGACAGCGCGCGGGTCACGCCGATGATCTCGTCTGCGCGCACCGCCACAAAGGCCATTTCTCGATCGTAGTCGATCTGCGTCATGTTGGCCAAATCGTCATGGGTAAACTCATTGATCTCGCTGAAGTAGCGATAATAGAGGTCTTCCTTGGTCACCCGGTCGATGAAATGCTTCAGCGCCGGTTCGTCTTCCGGCAGGATCGGGCGGAACAGGCACTGACTGCCGTCTTTCAACGCGATGGTCTCTTCCAGCTCATGCGGATAAGGGCGGATCGCCAGCCGCGCCTGCGGATCGCCGCTGAACGGTGCGAGCTGCATCGAAACGTCCAGCAGGGTGAATTCGCTGCCGGAGGCCAGCACCGGATGGATATCCAGCCGGGCGATCTCCGGGCAGTCGAGGATCAGGTTGGAGACCTGCACCAGCAAGCGGCTTAGCCCGGGGATATCTAAAGGCCGCAGCGCGCTGCGCCCGCGGATCTTGCCGCCTTTCACCGCCTGCAGCACCAGATAACGCGCCAGCGCCATGTTCAGCGGCGGCAGCGCGACCGCCACCTGATTTTCCTGGCGCCACTCTACGCCGCCTTCGCCCAGCATGATCAGCGGGCCGAAAATGGCATCCTGTTCCACCGCGATGCGCAGCTCCTGGGCGCCGGCGCGGTTGGCCATGCTCTGCACCAGCAAGCCGTGGATGCGCGCCTGCGGGTAGGTGCGCTTCACGCGGTCGAGGATCGCCTCCGCCGCGCGCTGCACTTCGGTCGCGGTGCGCAGGTAGAGCATCACGCCCTGAACTTCCGACTTGTGCGGGATATCCGGCGAACGCAGCTTCAGCGCTACCGGGTAGCCGATCTGTTCGGCGATATGTACCGCTTCGGCGCTGTCTTCGGCGATCCAGGTCGGCAGGGTGCTCAGGTCATAAGCCTGCAGAATGGATTGCACCTCGTGGGTATCCAGCTGGGTGGCGTCTTCGGCCAGCGCCTGATGGATCAGGCGGTGGGCGTCGGCGGTATTGGCGGTCAGGCCGACCGGCAGCGCCGGCGTCTCCTTCAGCTGCTTCTGGTTGCGGCGGTATTCCACCATATGCATAAAAGCGGTCACAGCGCCTTCCGGCGTGCGATAGGTGGGAATGGCGGCCTCGGTAAACAGCCGGCGCGCCTCTTGAGAAGAGTATTCGCCGCACCAGTTGGTCAGCAAGGTGATGTGTTTGCCGCGCGCATGGCGGTGCAGCGCGTCGATCAGCCGCTGCGCCGTGGCGGTGCCCGGCGCCGCCGCGCTCGGCGCATGGATCAGCAGCAGCGCGTCATAGTCGTGGCTGTCGAGCAGCGCTTCGAGAGCCGCCAGGTAGCGCTGCGGCGTGGCGTCGTCGCGCAGGTCGAGCGGGTTGCCGGCGCGAATGAAGTCCGGCAGCGCGTCGCTCAGCGTTGCCAGGCTCTCCTCGCTCAGCGTCGCCAGCTTGCCGTTGCGCCCGAGCAGTTCGTCCAAGGCCATCGCCGCCGGCGCCGCTCCGTTGCTGACGATCATCAGCCGTTCGCCGCGCAGCGGATGCATATGGCTGAGGGTTTCCACCGCCGAGAACAGCTCATGGGTATCCTGCACGCGCAGCAGGCCGGCGCGCTGGATGGCGGCGTCGTAAGCGGCGTCCAGCCCTTGCTGGCTGTTGAGCAATAATTGCGCCTGTTGGCTGCGGCCGCTTTTGATCACCAGAATGGGCTTATTGCGTGAGGCGCTGCGCGAGGCAGAGAGAAAGCGCCGTGCGTCGCTGATGTTTTCCAGATACAGCAGGATGGCGCTGGTCTTGCCGTCGCGCGCCAAAAAGTCGAGCAGATCGTCGACGTCGATATCCAGGCTGTCGCCCAGCGCAATGAAATAGGAGAAGCCGACCTCGCGCTGCTGCGCCCAGTCGAGAATGGTGTTGGCGACGGCGGCGGACTGCGAGATAAACGCCAGCTTGCCTTTTTGGATCGGCACCGGCGAGAAGCTGGCGTTAATGCCCTGCCACGGCGCCAGCAATCCCAGGCTGTTGGGGCCCAGCAGCCGCATGGCGTAGCGCTGCGCGCAGGCTTTCAGCTCGGCGAACTGTTCCGGTGGTGAAGAGAGCACGATGGCGGTTTTACAGCCGCGCTGCCCCAGCGCGTCGAGCAGCGCCAGATTACGCTTGGCGTGGGTGCAGATGATCGCCAGATCCGGCGTCAGCGGCAGGCTGGCGACGTCGGGATAGGCCATGACGCCGCATACCGCCTTGTAGCGCGGCGTCACCGGCAGGATGGGGCCGCCGAAACCGCCGGCCAACAGGTTGCTCATCATCAGGTTGCCGGCGCGGCCCGGCTGCTGCGAAGCGCCCAGCACGGCGATCGATTTGGGACGTAGTAGCGCTTCTAACCCTCGCTGGCTCATGCACGGCTCCTTTTGGCAACGTTATGCCTGATTTTAGGCGCTTTATGGCTGCATTGCTGTGACCGGTGCCTCCGGCCGGGTCGGTTTTCCCGCCAGATACTGTTGACGGAAATAGCGAAAATGCTGATTCAACCCTTCGGCGGCCGGCAGATCGCCCGCCTGTTGCAGCAGGGCGGCGGCCACTTCCGCCGTGCAGTGTTGCTCGGCGCGGCTGGCTTCGCGCAGCTGGTAGTCCGATGCGGCGTCGACGTTGAGGGAAAACACCGGGAATTGATTGAGATACGGGCTTTTACGGAACATTTTGCGCGCCTCCGCCCAGGTACCGTCCAGCATGATGAACAGCGGCGGTTTGCCGCCGACGGGCAGCGCGCTGAACACCGGCCGTTCGGCGTCGGCGTAGGACGCGGGGAACACTACGTAAGGCTGCCGTGTCGGATCGTTGATGGCCGCCAGCAGGGCGGGATCGACCTCGGTGCGCGACCAGAGGAACGCCTGGGTGTCCGGCAGGATATCGGCGATCAGGCGGCCGGTGTTGCTGGGCTTGAGCGGCTCGGCGCCGAACATGATCAGGCAGAAACGGCTGCCGGCCTGCTGTGGGCGAATGGTGTCGCACAGGCAGTTTTTATGCGGCAGCAGGCAACCCTGACAACGCGCCACCCGGCAACCGCGCGCCAAAAAAGGGCGGGTGGCGCGGTCTAAACGGAATTGGCGCAGGCGAAGTACGGCGTTGTCGGTCATAACGATCCTGGGGAAAAACCGCTATTGTAACGCAGAAAAAAGCCCGCCGGGAGGGGCGGGCTCGATCGGGGCGCGTTCGCGCGCAATGGCGGGATACGGCCTATACTTGCCGAATCACACTAACTCGTTGAGCCAGTTGTCAAACGGCGCTTTCGGCATCGCGCCGTTGAGCATGTCGACCATCTTGCCCTGACGGAACACCATGATGGTCGGGATGCTGCGGATGCGGAAACGGGCGCTCAGCTCCGGCTCGGCTTCGGTGTTCACTTTCACGAAGCGCACTTTGCCGGCGCGCTCTTCGGCCACGTCTTCAAAGATCGGCGCAAAGCTGCGGCACGGGCCGCACCACGGCGCCCAGAAATCGACCACGACCGGCAGATCGTCCTGCAGCAACTGGTCCAGCGTGGCGGCGGTGGCGTTGATCACTTCACCGTCGAAGAGCTCATGGCCGCAGCGGCCGCATTTCGCATTGTCCGCCAGACGTTCTTCCGGCACGCGGTTGGTGGCATTGCAAGCTGCACAAACTGTATTCATGTTGACCTCGGGTACAGAGAAAGCATGGTCCCCGCAACGCGGTTGCGGGGATGTTTCTTTAATGCTGACAATTATCGGCAAAACCCGGCGCGTGAACAATGAGGTTTGTTCAATGGATGTGATAGTTGGGAGCTTTTAGCGCAAGTTGGTGGCTTCGTGCACCAACATCAGGTAATCTTCGCGCCCTGCGCGTTGGTGGAGAAGACAATGAACGATTCATTTAGTGGCAAGAACGGTAAAGTCAAAGTGATGTACGTCCGCAGTGACGACGACAACGGCGACGACCGTAACAAGAATAAACGTCCGGCCGGCAAAGGCCGTCCGGCTGACGGTGCGCGATCGGGCCGCACCGGCCAAGACAAGGCGCGCGGCGGCAACGATCGCCGCGGCGCCGACTCCCGCCGCAGTGAAAGCGATCGTCCTCGCCGTCCGGCGCGCTCTGAAGATCGCGGTGGCAATGAGTCGCCGTGGAGAACCGTCTCGCGCGCGCCGAATGAAGAGCCGGCGTTCGATCATGGCGGCATCAGCGGCAAAAGCTTTATCGATCCTGAGCAGCTGCGCCGCCAGCGCGCGGAAGAAACCCGCGTTTACGGTGAAAACGCCTGTCAGGCGCTGTTCGCCAGCCGTCCGGAAGCGATCGTGCGCGCCTGGTTCGTGCAGTCGGTCACCCCGCGTTTCCGCGAAGCGCTGCGCTGGATGGCGGCAAACCGCAAAGCTTACCACGTGGTGGATGAGGAAGAGCTGGCCAAGGCTTCCGGCACCGAGCACCACGGCGGCGTCTGCTTCCTGATCAAAAAACGTCAGGGCCTGGATGCGCAGACCTACCTGAAAACCGCGCCGGCGACCGACTGCGTATTGGCGCTGGAAGAAGTGGGCAACCCGCATAACCTGGGCGCCATCGTCCGTTCTTGCGCCCACTTCGGCGTCAACGGCGTGCTGCTGCAGGATCCGGCGCTGCTGGAATCCGGCGCGGCGGTGCGCACCGCAGAAGGCGGCGCGGAGCACATCAAGGCGATCAACGCTGACGATTTCCTGTCGGTGCTGGATACTTTCCGCAAGGCGGGTTACACCATCGTCACCACCTCCAGCCACAAAGGCACCGCGCTGGCGCAGGCCAAGCTGCCGGCCAAGATGGTGCTGGTGCTGGGGCAGGAACGCGACGGTCTGAGCGACAGCGCCTGGCAGCAGGGCGATATGAACGTCTCGATCGGCGGCACCGGCAAGGTGGAAAGCCTGAACGTTTCCGTGGCGACCGGCATTCTGCTGGCGGACTGGTGGCGTCAGAATCAGGCGTAATTTTCTACGTCGGATAAAAAAACGGGCGCCCCAGGGCGCCCGTTTCGTTTATTGAAGCTTAGTGAGCGCCGCCGCCCCCACCGCCGCCGGAGCTGAATGGCGGTTTCGCCACCCACACCAGCACCAGCAGCACCAGGAACACCCCGGCCGACAGCCAGAAGATCTCGTTGGCGGAGATGATCAGGCCCTGCGCGGTGATCTCGTTGGCGATATACGCCGACGCCTGCTGCTTGCTCATGCCGAGCTGCTCCAGTTGCCGGTACATCTCCTGCGACTGCGGGTTGTACGGGTTGACGAACTCCGTCAGTTGCGAATGGTGCTGCGATTCGCGCTGCGTCCACAGGGTGGTGGTGATCGAGGTACCGATCGAGCCCGCCAGCGTTCGCGTGAAGTTCGACAGGCTCGATGCCGCCGCCATGCGTTCCGGCGGTAGGCCGGACAGCGTGATGGTGGTCAACGGCATGAAGAAGCAGGCGATGGCGAAGCCCTGAACGAACTGTGGCCAGGCGGATGCGCCGAAGTCCATGCCCGGTTCAAACGTATAGGCGCGCCAGTAGAAGCACACGGCATACATGATGAAGCTGAAGGTCACCAGCCGGCGCATGTCGAGCCGGTTGCCGAACTTGCCGATGATCGGCGACAGCAACACTGGGATCAGCCCGACCGGCGCCGACGCCAGCCCCGCCCAGGTGGCGGTATAGCCGTACACCTCTTGCAACAGCTGCGGCAGCAGCACGATGGCGCCGAAGTACAGCATGTACGCCAGACTGATGCACAGGCAGCCGATGGTGAAGTTGCGCGACTTGAACAGCGACAGATCCACCACCGGATGGTCGTCCGTCAGCTCCCACACCACCAGGAACAGCAGCGCCACCACCGCCACGACGGTGAGCGTGATGATCTCGGTCGAGTTGAACCAGTCCAGCTCCTTGCCCTGATCGAGCATGATCTGCAGAGAACCGATGCCGACGATCAGCAATACCAGGCCGACGGTGTCGATCGGTTTGATCTCGGTTTTGGTTTCCCGCCCCTTCAACGTCGCCATCGCCGCCACGATCACGAAGACGCCGATCGGGATGTTGATGAAGAAGATCCAGCCCCAATGGTAGTTGTCGCTGATGTAGCCGCCGAGGATCGGCCCGAAAATTGGCGCGACGATAACGGTCATCGACCAGAGCGCCAGGGCCATCGCTCGCTTGGCGGGCGGGTAGTTGTTCAACAACAAACTCTGCGACAGCGGGATCAGCGGCCCGGCCACCACGCCCTGGATCACGCGGAAGAAGATCAGCATGCCAAGGCTGTTGGAGATGCCGCACAGCCAGGAGGCGATGGCGAACAGCGCGGTGGACCAAAGGAACAGCCGCACTTCGCCGAAACGCTTCGCCAGCCAGCCGGTGATCGGAATCGAGATGGCGTTCGCCACGCCGAACGAGGTGATCACCCAGGTACCCTGCGAGTTGGAAGACCCGAGGTTACCGGAAATGGTGGGGATCGCCACGTTGGCGATGGTGGAGTCCAGCACCTGCATGAAGGTCGCCATGGCGAGCGCGACCGTCATCCAGGCAAGCTGGGCACCTTCAAGCGGTTTCTGTGGCAAGATGGCCTCCCGCGCGCTTAGCCGGCGTTCGCATGGATCACGTCGGCGATCAGCTGGTTAACCGGCGCCAGATTCAACGCCAGCGCGTCGCTCTGATACAGCGGTTTGTCGCGCACCACGTCGGCCAGCACGCGGCCGTCCAGATTGGCGGTGTCGACGGTCACCAGCGTCGAAAGACCGATGCGCAGCGGATGATCGGCCACCTGCTTGGCATCGAGCTCAATACGCACCGGCAGGCGTTGCACCACCTTGATCCAGTTGCCGGTGGCGTTTTGCGCCGGCAGCAGCGAGAAGGCGCTGCCGGTGCCCATGTCGATACCGGCCACTTTGCCCTGATACACCACGTCGTCGCCGTAGACGTCGCTGACTACCGTCGCCGGCTGGCCGATGCGCATATTGGCGATCTGCGTTTCCTTGAAGTTGGCGTCAACCCAGATGTGATCGGCCGGCACCACCGCCATCAGCGGCGAACCGGCGGCGATCTGCGCGCCGACCTGCACGCTGCGGCGCGAGACATAGCCGGTAATCGGGCTGATCACCTTGGTACGCTGCAGCGCCAGCCAGGCGTCGCGCATCTGCGCGGCGGCCTGTTGGATCGCCGGCTGCTGTTCCAGCGGGGTGTTCAGCACCATCGCCTGGTTGGCGTTGTATTGCTGCACCGCCACTTCCAGCGCGGCTTTGGCGCTGTCGACCGCATCGCGAGCGTGTTGCAGCTCTTCGCGGCCGATGGCGTCAACGCTGCCCAGCACCACGCGGCGTTTCAGATCGTTCTCGGCCTTGCTCAGATCGGTCTTGCGCAGGGCGATGTTGGCCTGATACTGCTTGCTGTTGATGATCAGCTGGTGGGTCTGACGCACGCTGTTGGCCAGGCCGGTTTTGGCGCGTTCAAACGCCTGCTCGGCATCGGTCGGATCGAGCGTCAGCAGCACGTCGCCCTGCTTGACGTAGTCGGTGTTGTCGAAGTTGACGCTGTTCACGCTGCCGGACACCTGGGCCATGATCTGCACCTGGTTGCCGGAGACGTAGGCGTCGTCGGTTTCCTGGTGATGACGCAGCACCAGGAACCAATACACTAAATAAGCCACCCCTATAACAATGAAAATAACCGTCAGCAACAGCAGCCAAAATTTGCGCTGCTTCTTTTTGCCGCTCGGCTGCTGCGGGTTTTGGGTTTCCGCGCTTGCGCTCATGGTGTTCTCCAAGCCTTATATTATTATGCTTTCGAATCCGCTGCGGCCGGGGCCTGATAGCCACCGCCCAACGCGCGGATCAGTCCTATCTTCGCCTGCAGTAAATTGCTGCTGGCATTCAACTCCGCCTGTTGCTGCTGCAATAGCTGCGTCTGGCTGGTCAACAGATCGTCGCGCCCGATAATCCCTGCCTGGTAACGGGCGTTGGCGACCTGATACACCTGTTGCATCGACTGGGCCGCGGACGCCGCCTGCAGTTGCTGCTGCGCAGAACTCTGCTGGATGGTGATGGCGTCGGCAGTTTCCTGTACCGCATTCAGGATGGTTTGGTTGTAGGATTCCACCGCTTCGTCATACAGCGCGGATTCCTCGCCCAGCTTGCTGCGCAGCGCCCCGGCGTGGAAGATCGGCAGCGAGATCGCCGGCATCACGTTCCAGGCCTGGCTGGCCGCTTCAAACAGATTCGGGCTGGTGCCACTGGTATTGGTGGTCATCAGGCCGGCGAAGGCTGAAATGGTCAGGCTGGGGTAAAACTCTTTACGCGCGGCGCTGACGCGCTGGCTGTAAGACTCCACCAGCTGGCGTTGCGCGGCGATGTCCGGGCGTTTGCCCAGCAGATCCGCCGTCAGCTCGCCCTGCGGCGCCATCAGGTTGTCTGCGGGCAAAGGCACCTGACGCAGGTGCTGCATGGCGTTCGGGCCCTGGCCCGCCAGCGCGGCGAGCTGGTGTCTGAGCTGTTCGATTTGCGACTGCAGCTGCAGAATTTGCTGTTTGGCGACGTCGGACTGCGCCTGGGTTTGTTGCGGCACGTCGACGCCGGTCAGGCCGGCCTGATAGCGCTGTTGGCGCAGCGCGGTCAGGCGCTCGTTGTTGTTCACTTCCTGCTGCAGCAGCTTCTCGAGCGCGAGATTGCTCTGCAGCTGATAGTAGGCGGACGCCACCGAGCTGGTCAGTGTCAACGCCGCCTGTTCCTGCTCGGCGCGCGCTGCGTTCACTTGCGCCTTGGCGGCGTTCACCTGGTTGCGGTATTTGCCCCACCAGTCGAACTCGTACGCCAGGTTCAACCCCAGCGAGTTGGAGCTTGAATAGATCGGCTTATGCGGATACCCCAGCCCCATATTGACGTTCTGCGGCACGCGCTGGCGCTGGGTGCTGGCGTTCAGATCCAGGTTCGGCCCGTTGGCGGCGCTGGCTTCGCCTACCACGCTCTGCGCTTCGCGCACGCGGGCGGCGGCCTGACGCAGGGTCGGCGAACTTTGCAGCGTCTGCGTCATCAAGGCGTCCAGCTGTGGATCCTTGAGGGCGCGCCACCACTGCGGGCTGACGGCCAGCGAACTGACTTTCGGCTGAGCCAACTGCAGGCTCTGCGGATCCATCAGCGTGGATTGCGGGGCAATATTATCGGTCGAAGCACACCCGGCCAGCAGCAACACGGCGAACAGCGGGGTGAATCTCCAGTGAAATGGGGATCGCATAAGTAGGTACCTGAACAGAAATTGTGAATTAGGGTAACTGTTCTGTGATTTCCATTTGATCCAGACGTGCCAGCAATTTGCGCGTCAGCTGTTCCAGCTGTTTTTGCTCATCGTCGGTCAGCGTGGACCACAGGAAATGCAGACATTGGTGCTGCGGCGGCAGCAGTTGACTGAGAAATTCTTCCCCCTGCGGCGTCAGATGCAGATGCAGGCAGCGGCGATCGTTGTCGCTTTCCCGGCGTTCGATCCAGCCGCGCTTCTCCAGCTCGTCGGCGATGCGGGTTGCATTGGTGCGCGAGGAGCCCAGGGCAGAGCTTAGCTCAGAAGGTTGGATGCTGTGGCTTTCCTGCGCATCCAGGGTAATCAGCGCCATAAACAGTGTTTCGTTAATCCCCTGCGCTTTCA
The DNA here is from genome assembly GCF_052168835.1 of Serratia sp. CY40230. Lineage (NCBI taxonomy): Bacteria > Pseudomonadati > Pseudomonadota > Gammaproteobacteria > Enterobacterales > Yersiniaceae > Serratia > Serratia sp. CY40230. The sequence goes on along the minus strand of NZ_JBJNLX010000001.1, from coordinate 1,507,265 downwards.
GCATCTTATTGCGGTTTTCCAGCAGCTTGCCTTGCATGTGCATGCACAGGCGGGTCAGCAGGATTTCCTGATAAGGGAAATCTTTCTGCCGCGTGGCGCGGAAATTCAGCATTTGTTCTATGGGGGCAAACGAGCTTTCCATAATTTAGGGCCTCATTAATTTCGTTCGAGATAGTAACGACGGTGACAAATAATGTAAATGTTCAGCCGTGCGGATAATTTAGCAATTCGTGTCATTTGTCAGTGTTTGTAAAGATGTGGCGCCTGAAAACGCCAGTGTGAAGCCAAACGATCGGGACCGGCGTCAGCCCGCACCGAAAATCATTAACAGTTTTAATGTGACGCCGAAGGCCGTTGCGCCGAGCAGCGTCGACAGAATGATGCTTTTGCTGCGGTAGAAGCACAGTGCCAGCGCGGCGAACCCCACCAACGTCGGCAGCAGCTTGTCCGGCTCGCGCATCACCACCGGCGTGCTGGAGACCACCAGCAGGGCGCAGATCGAGGCGATGCCGATGCTGTCGAGCAACAGGGCGGCTTTACCGCGTTTGAGGCCGGGCTGGGCGTGCGCCGGCGCCAGCCGCAGCGGCAGATAACGGAACAGGTAATTGGCGCAGCCCACCACCAGGCCGATCACCAGCACATCAATGTTCATGGCTGGCCTCCGCATGTGCGGGTTGGAACAGGGCGGCAATGCAGCCGGCGCCGATGCCGGCCAAAATGGCGACCGGAATGGAGAACAGCACCACGCCGAGCAGCGCGCCGGCCAGCGCGGCGGCGATAGTCAGGCTCTGCGGGCGGCGGAAGGCGGCCAGCAGGAAGCTGAGAAACAGCGCCGGCAGCATGAAGGCCAGCGAGGCCTCGATCACCGGGAACTGCTCCAGCGGGCCGTTGCCGAACAGCGCGCCGAGCGCGGTGCCGGCCACCCAGGAGAGCCAGGAACAGAGCGCGATGCCCAGCATCCAGTTTTCGCTCCAGCTGCGGTTATTGCGCATCAGCCTGGCGGTGGCGGCGGCGAAGACCTCATCGGTCAGGCCAAAGGCCCATATCGCCGTTTTGCCGGGCGACATGCGCGAGACGATGCGGTGACGCAGCGCCGGGCCGTACAGCAGGTGGCGCACGTCCATCGCCATCACCGTCAATGCGGAGACCCACAGCGACATCCCGGCGCTCAGCAGAGCGGTGATCACGAACTGGCTGGCGCCGGCGTAGATGATGCAGGAGAAGAAAATGCTTTCCAGCGGGGAAAAACCCAGTTTGACGGCGCTGAGGCCGAAGGCGAACGCCACCGGGACATACCCGATGACGATCGGCAAACTGTCGACGACGCCGTTGGCGAAGGTGGCGCTGACGGCGGGCGGATTGAGGCTGTCTGCAGCTTGGCTTTGCATGGTTGTGGATCGCAGGGTAGATAGGACTTCAATAGTTTATGCCCAGAACATTACCAGAGAGTAAGTAATGTTTATACCCTGCACCGCTAATAAATTTCTTTAGTGACTATTTGCACGATAATCAGATTGTCGCCGGCCCCTGCGGATCGTGGTGCTTGCCGAGCCACCAGGTCAGCAGGTTGAGCAGGCATAACACCCCGCCGGCGGCGGCCACGCCGTACCAACCGGCATGTTGATAGGCCGAGGCGGAGAGCAGCGAACCGAGCGCGCCGCCGATAAAGTAGCTGGTCATGTAGCCGGCGGTCAGGCGGTTGCGCGCGTCCGGCATGATGCGGTACATCACGCTCTGGTTGGTGACGTGTACCGCCTGCACCGCCAGATCGAGGATCAGAATGCCGGCGATCAGCGCCCACAGCGATTGTTTGGCGAACGCGATAGGGATCCAGGACAGCAGCAGCAACACCAGGCCGACGGTGGTGGTCAGCCCGGCCTTGCCTTTGTCCGCCAGATGCCCGGCGCGCGAAGCGGCCAGCGCCCCGGCGGCGCCCACCAGGCCGAACAGCCCAATCACCCCCTCGGAATAGTTGAACGGCGGCGCGGCGAGCAGAAAGGCCATTGAGGTCCAGAGCACGCTGAAGTTGGCGAACGACAGGGCGCCGAGGATGGCGCGGGTGCGCAGCAGCGGCGTGCGGCAGAACAGGCTGAAGATCGAGGCCAGCAGCTGCGGGTAGTTCAGCCCGGAGTGTTGCTTATAGCGCGGCAGCGCGCGCCACAGGATCAACGCCATCAGGATCATCAGCACGCTGGCGACCCAGTAGATGGTGCGCCAGCCGCCGAACGACGCCAGTGCGCCCGCGACGGTGCGCGCCAGCAGTATGCCGAGCAGCAGGCCGCTCATGATGATGCCGACGGTCTTGCCGCGCTTTTCCGGGTGAGCCAGCGTGGCGGCCAGCGGCACCAGGATCTGTGCCACTACCGAGAACAGCCCGGTGAGCGCGGTGCCGAGGATCATCATCGGCAGCGTGGCGGAGGTGGCGGTGATCAGCATGCCCCCGGCGGCCAGCAGCGTCATGAAAACGATCAGCCCGCGGCGCTCGAACATGTCGCCGAGCGGCACCAGCAGCAGCAGGCCGGTGGCGTAACCGAGCTGCGCGGCGGTGACGATAAAGCCGGCCTGGTTGACCGACAGGTTGAAACTGGTGGCGATGGTTTCCAGCAGCGGTTGCGCGTAATAGTTGCTGGCGACCGCCAGGCCGGTGGCGATGGCGATCAGCACGGTCAGCGCCGGGCTGAGGCCCGGATGGGCGTTTTTTGGGGTCATGATTTTTTCATCACGGGAAGAAGATAGCGCGCAGTATCCGGCAACGCGTCTGCGGAAACCAATGTATAATTTTCATTTGATTTATCTCATTTCAAGATAGATGCCATGAACCTGAAACAGATCCGCTATGCGCTGGCGGTGGCGGAAGAACAGAGTTTCACCCGGGCGGCGCAGCGCTGCCATACGGTGCAGTCGGCGCTCAGCCACCAGATCGCCAAACTGGAAGAAGAGCTGGGCTGTACGCTGTTTGAACGCACCTCGCGCCGGGTGCGGTTGACCCCCGCCGGCCAGGCTTTCATTCCGTCGGCGCAGCGGCTGTTGGCGGCGCAGCAGGCGCTGGTGGAAGAGGTGACCGCCGCCGGCGATGCGGTGTCCGGCACCCTGACCATCGGCACGATTTCAACCATAAACGCGATTGATCTGACCGAAAAGCTCGACAAGTTTCATCGCCACTATCCGGCGGTGAACATCCGCCTTTACGTTGGCATGAGCGAAGCCCTGTTGGAGGACGTGCGTCAGCAGAAGTGTGATATGGCGTTTGTCGGCATCTGGCCCGGCGATGTCGATTTACTGCCGATGTCGCACCGGCAGTTGACCGATGAGCCGCTGGTGGCGCTGGTGGCGCCGCAGCACCCGCTGGCCAACCGCGAGCGGGTCAACCTGCAAGCGCTGGCGGAAGTGCCGCTGGTGGATTTTTACAGCGGCACCGGCGCGCGGCGCCAAACCGATCGCGCCTTCCTGGCGGCGGGCATCCGCCGGCACGTCAGTTTTGAGATCGATCATATCGAATGGCTGGAGAATCTGGTGCGGCGCGGGTTGGCGGCGGGTATCGTACCTGTCTCGACCGCGCAACGCTTAAGCGCGTTGGTGTCGATTCCGATTGAAGACGGGCCGCGGCGCCAGGTGTATTGCATTTGGCCGCAGCCCTTATCGAACGCCGCCACACGTTTTTTACAGTTCAGCGGCATTGATATGGTGGGGTAGGGGCGCGGCAAAGGCGGCGCCCCTGAACGGTTACGGCTTCGCCGCTGCGGCGGCGGTTTTCACCCAGCCGTCGAAGGTGGCCTGGTGCGCCTTGATCCAGCCGTTGACGTGGTTCTGGATATCGGCTTCCGAAGCCTGGCCTTCATGCATGCGCAGGTTTTGCGCGTTGATGTCGGCGATCGGCAGCTTCATGATGGCGAACAGCTTGGCGGCCGCCGGATTGGCTTCGGCCCACTGTTTGTTAGCGGCGATGCGCATGGTGTTGACCGGGAAGCCGTAGTTGGCGCCGTTAGGCAGTTTGGTGTCGACGTTTTTCTGCTCGCCCGGCAGGGAGGAAAACGGCACCTGCAGCCAGACCACGTCGCGGCCCGGCACCATCACATCGCTGACCCAGTACGGCGTCCAGGTGTAATACAGCACCGGTTTGCCCTCTTTGTAGCGGGTGATGGTGTCGGCGATCATCGCCGCGTAGTTGCCCTGATTGTGCTCGACGGTGTTGCTCAGGCCATAGGCCTTGATGTGGTGGTTGATCACCGCTTCGCAGCCCCAGCCCGGGGTGCAACCGGTCAGATCGGCCTTGCCGTCGCCGTTGGTGTCGAACAGCTTGGCGAGCTTGGGATCCTTGAGCTGCTCGACGTTGGTGATGTGGTATTGCTCGGCGGTTTTCTTGTCGATCAGGTAGCCCTGCGCGGCGCCGTTGACGTAGACGCCTTCGCGGTAGAACTTGGCGTCGCCGCCGGCGGCCTTGTACTGATCGGCGTGCAGCGGATCCCAGTTGACCGCGATAAAGGTCGCGTCACCGGAGGCGATCGAGGTGTAGGCGACGTTGTAATCCACTTCACGCGGTTCTTTCACGTCGTAACCCAATTTTTCCAGCGCCTTGCTGACCAGCAACGTCTGGAACGTCTCTTCGGAAATGGTGCTTTGCACCGGCTGTACCGCGATCCCCTTGCCGGGTAAATCTGCTGCGCTCACGCTCTGTGAGCCAATCAGCGTCGTCAGGGCGAGAGCCCAGATGCCCGTGGTGCGCATAGTGTTTCCCCTCTTTCGATGTGGTGGTGTCATAGCCCGCCGGGGCCGCAGCCGCCGGCGGGAAAAGCGTCAGGCTTGCTTGATGAACGGGCGAGTCAGTAACCCGATGGGGCCGCGGCGATACCAGCGGCCGATGCCTTTACTGCGGCGATCGCGCCCCAGCGATTGGGTGAGGCGATCGAGAATGATCGCCAGGATCACGATGCCGACCCCGCCGACGGCGGCCAGGCCCATGTCCAGCCGACCGATGCCGCGCAGCACCATCTGCCCCAGGCCGCCGACGGCGATCATCGAGGCGATGACCACCATCGACAGCGCCAACATCAGCGTCTGGTTAACGCCGGCCATGATGGTCGGCATCGCCAGCGGCAGCTGCACCTTGAACAGCAGCTGGCGCGGGCTGGCGCCAAAGGATTCGGCGGCCTCGATCAGATCCTCCGGCACCTGCTTGATGCCGAGAATGGTCAGACGCACGATCGGCGGCAGTGCGAAGATGATGGTCACTACCACGCCCGGCACGTTGCCGATGCCGAACAGCATGACGATCGGCACCAGATAGACGAAGGCCGGAGTGGTTTGCATGGCGTCGAGCAGCGGCCTAATCACCTTGGCGGCATGCTTGCTGCGCGCCAGCCAGATGCCGAGCGGCAGGCCGATAAGGATGCAGAAGAACAGCGCGGTCAGCACCAGCGCCAGCGTGACCATTGCCTGCGACCAGGCGCCGATGGCACCGATGGCGATCAGGGAGAGCAGCGTCGCGGCGCCCATGCCGAGGCCCGAGACCTGCCAGGCGAGCAGCGAGAACACCAGAATGGCGATCGGCGCCGGCATGCCCAGCAGCAGTTGTTGGAAGCCGCTCAGGATCATGTCCACCGGCACGCGGATGCCCTGGAACAGCGGGCGGAAGTGCAGCACCAGCCAGTCGATGCCTTGCGTGACCCAGGTGTCGAACGGTACCCAGGCTTTGTGGAACGGATCGAGCAGGCTGAAGTGCTCCGGCTGCGCCGGGGCGCCGCTGAGCCAATCGGCGCTTTGCCCGGCGGCGTCATGTGCGGCCGGCGGCGGCGCGCTGGACCAGGCGTCACCGGCGTTGGCGGCGGCATCGCTGGCAGGTGCGGCGCCGGTATCGGCCGGTGCGGTAGCCCAGGGATCTTGGGTTTGCGTGGTATCACTCATGGGTTGAGCCCTCCTTGTCCAACGCCTGCAGCAGCATGGCCTTGGAGATGATGCCGAGATAGTTATGTTCTTCGCCCACCACCGGCACCGCACACGGCGCCTGGGCGACCAGGGAAATCAGATCGCTGAGCGGCGTGTCGGCCGGCACGGCGGCGGGGGCCTCGAGCAGGGCATCGTCCAGCGTTTGATTGGCGGACAGCGCCTTTTTCAACGACTCTATCGACACCACGCCGATAAATTTCTTCCCGCGTTCAACAACATAACCATAATCACGGTCCTCATCGCGCAGCAGCTGCAGCGCCGAGCGGGGGCCAAAACCGGGGGTTTTGCGGATCAGCGTCACCGGGCGCCGTTGGGCGATATCCTTGGCGCTGAATACATGACTGATGTCCACGCCGCGGAAGAAGGTGCGCACATAGTCGTTGGCCGGGTTGTTCAGGATCTCGTCCGGCGTGCCGACCTGGATCACCTCACCGCCCTGCATGATGGCGATGCGATCGCCAATGCGCATCGCTTCGTCCAGATCGTGGGAAATAAACACGATGGTGCGCTGATGCTGAGCCTGTAATTTCACCAGCTCATCCTGCATTTCGGTACGAATTAACGGATCGAGCGCCGAGAAGGCTTCGTCCATCAATAATATATCCGGGTTATTGGCCAGGGCGCGGGCTAATCCCACGCGCTGGCGCATACCACCGGATAATTCATCCGGATAAGACAGCGCATAATTCTCCAGCCCGACCTGACGCAGGGCATCCAGCGCTTTTTCCTGGCGCTCCTGCAGCGGTATTCCGGCTAACTCCATACCGAAAGCGGTGTTATTCAGGACATTCATGTGCGGCATTAGCGCGAATGACTGGAATACCATGCTGATCTTATTTCGCCGCACGGTGCGCAGCGCGGTGTCAGATATTTTGGCGATGTCCTCACCGTCGATCAGCACCTGACCGCGAGTGGGTTCTATCAGACGATTGAGAAGGCGTACCAGGGTGGACTTGCCGGAACCGGAGAGCCCCATGATGACAAATATCTCGCCTTCTTCAATGGCCAGAGTGGCGTCTTTTACGCCGAGCGATAAGCCGGTTTTTTCAAACAACCGATCTTTTGTCAGACCTTTATCCAGCAGTTTGAATGCGCGTTCCGGGTGTTCGCCAAATATCTTATACAGGTTCTTTACTTCGAGTTTAATTGCCATGCAATTTGCTGTTTCCTCTGGTTTAATTAACGCGTTATGGGCTGTCCTTAGCAAAATAAAAGAGCTTTTTACCCTAACACAGTGAATATCTGAGACAACCCTCAATGTCATTTAAATGGGATATTAGTGGTTTACATCAAGGTTTTAATTAGTTATGGTAATTTGGCCCGTGACTCAAAATTGACGGCCATTATTCGGCATAATGGTTTGGTTTTTGGGAAAATAACACGGTGTGGCGCAGAGAGATATTTTGGCGCCGCGCCTGCCGTTCGGATAATAAAAAACCCGACCAGAGGCCGGGTAAAAGTCATCAGTATTTCATCAATTTTAACGACAGGTGCCGATATCGAGGGGGATATCGTCGGGCGTCATGTTATCGCCTTAGTATGACAGCCAGATGGCAGCCTCAGGCCTTGCGATACAGCCTGCGCGGATGGCCGATATTGCCGTACAGCATCTCCACCCGCACGAACTGGGTGGCGACGCAATATTCCAGATAACGGCGAGCGGTGGTCTTGCTGATGCCGACTTGCTCAACCACGTCTTCCACCGCATGCGCCACCGCCGGCTGGGCGATAAACAGCGCCTGCACCAGCTCCAGCGTGTTGGTTTCGATGCCTTTGGCACTCGGCTCGCTGGAGAACTGTTTCGACTGCAGGTTATACAGCGCATCGACGTTGTCCTGATCGATGATCTTGAAGGTGCGCTGGGTCTGCACGAACTGCATGAAGCGTTCGAGCGAATTGCGCAGCCGCTTGTAGGACACCGGTTTGATGATGTAATCGAAGGCGCCGTTGCGGATCGCCTGGCTGCAGGTATGCATGTCGCTGGCGGCGGTGATGAAGATCACCGAACAGGCGGGGTTTTTTACCGCCGGTTCTTCCATCAGCTCGATGCCCTGGCCGTCCGGTAGAAAGTTGTCCAGCAGGATCAGCCGCGGCTGATGCTCGTTGGCTTTGGCCCGCGCTTCGGCCAGCGTGGCGGCGTAAGCCACCACCCGCAGGTTGAAATTTTTCTCGATGAACTCCGCGTGCAGCGTCGCCAGTTGCGGCTCGTCTTCCACGATCAGAACGTCCAGTGCTAGGTGTGACATAATCGGGTGCTCAAAAAATCGGGTTATGGGTTTTATTTAGGGATAAATATAGAGAATATCGCGCCGTGCGGCTCGTTGTCCGACACTTCTATGCTGCCGTGCGCCTGCGCCACATGGCTGGCGACCAGATGCAGGCCAATGCCGTGGTCGCTTTTATCCGCTTTGGTGGTGACGCCCTGTTCAAACAGCGTATCACGAATCTCCTCGGCGATGCCGGTGCCGCGATCCGCCACCTCGATCACCAGCTCGTCGCTGCCGTCGCTGATATAGAGTTCGATCGCGTCGTGCGGAGCCGGGCAGTGCAGCGTCGCTTCCACCGCATTATCCAGCAGGTTGCCGACGATCGACATCAGTTCGGTCTCATTCAGCGCCGCCGGGATCTGCCGCAGTTGGCAGGCCGGATCGAAGCGCAGCTCGATGCCTTTTTCTCTGGCGCTGGAATATTTGCCCAGCAGCAGGCCGCACATCGCCGCCGAACTGAAGCGCTGCGAGATGAAATCGAGGATCTCCTGCGCACCCTCCGACTGGGCTTCCACATAGCGAATGGCCTCGTCGTAGCGCTGCATATGCAACAGCCCGGCCAACGTGGCGGTCCAGTTCAGCTGCTCGTGGCGCATGATGCGCAGGTTGTCGGCATAGCGTTTCACCTGGCTGAGCTGGCTGCTCAGGGTATTGATGTCGTTTTTGTCGCGGAAGCTGATCACCCAGCCTTGCAGCTCCTGCTCCTGCATGATGCGCACCCGGCTGGCGATCACCCGCACGTGGTTGAAGCGGCACACCTCGTCGTGCGTATCCTGGCCCAGTTGCGCGGCGGCGAAGAAGTCAGGCTGCGCCTGGATCACGTCGCCGATCGGCCGGCCCAGTAAACTGGCGGCCGGCTGGTGCAGATCCAATAGCTCGCGCGCCGCATGGTTGATGGTGATGATCCGCTGCTGTGGATCGATGGCGATCACGCCCTCATAAATGGCTTCCAGCAGCGCTTTTTGCTGACGCACCAGCAGCGCGATCTCTTTCGGTTCCAGCCAGAACATCTGGCGCTTGAGGTTTTTCGACAGCAGCCAGGAAAAGACGAACAGGGCGATCAGCAGCAGGACGATGGAGCCGATAATTTGCGTCAACGTCCTGGCATTTAAATTATCTATGTGCGATTTCAAATAGCCGACGGAAACGATGCCGATCACGTGATTATTTTCATCCAGGATCGGCGCCTTGCTGCGCAATGAAACGCCAATGCCGCCCTTGCGAATGGAAATAATGCTTTTCCCTTCCAGCACCTCTTTATTATCGCCGCCGATCATCGGCGTACCCAGGCGGCCTTCGTATTCGGAATGATAAAGGTGGCGGGCATGACTATCGCCGATGACGATATAACTGGCGTCGCTGCTGGCGCGGATTTTTTTCATCAGCGCGGCAATTCTGGCGGCGTCGTGTTTTTCCACTGCGTCCACCAGCGAAGGAATGAGGGCGATTTCCCGCGCCTGCACTTGGGCGCGGGCGCCGAGATCGCGGTGCAGCTGCGCATCCAACTGGTAATAGGTGTAGGCGCCGATGCAAGTCAGCAGCAGGCAGGAGAAGGCCACCAGGCACAGAAACAGCTTGATTTGAAATGAGAGTTTGAGGCGCATGGCGGAGCTTCACCGTAAAGAGATCCTGAAGCCTTACCCTATCACGAGAAGCGGGGTCTGTAATATTGCGCCCGATCAACTTGTGATCCTTCACACGGGATTAGAGTGAACCGGACGAGAATTGTTCGCCTGCGATAAAATTGATAAGCTTTAAAATAAAAACGGTATTAACACCATTAAAACCACGCCGGTTTTTACATAATCTTAATTAACCCCATAGAAACCATAACCACCATTAAAAACCCTTTTTAACTTTGAACATAATCACAGCAGATAATCCGTGCGCTTCTCTATGATGGCTGAACAAACTAATAAGAGGCCAGATTATGAGCACAACAGATGATTCTTACCTCGTAGCCAAAGACAAGACCGCCGATATTCCTCTGCGTGAGAAATGGTGGCGGATACTGGACAATTATAAAGTAGGGATTATTCCGTTACCGTTCTTTATTCTGGCCGGCGTATTGATTCTGCTCGACTGCCTGGAAGGCAAATTGCCGAGCGATATCGTGGTGATGGTGGCCACCCTGGCGTTCTTCGGTTTCGCCTGTGGCGAATTCGGCAAACGCCTGCCGTTGATCGGCAAAATGGGCGCGGCGGCGATCTGCGCCACCTTTATTCCTTCCGCGCTGGTGCACTATGGCCTGCTGCCGGACGTGGTGGTGGAATCGACCACCAAGTTCTACAAATCGACCAACATTCTTTATCTCTACATCTGCTGCATCATCGTCGGCAGCATCATGAGCATGAACCGCCAGGTGTTGATCCAGGGTTTCCTGCGCATCTTCATTCCGATGCTGTGCGGCGAGATCGTCGGCATGCTGGTGGGGATGGGCGTCGGCATGGCGCTGGGCCTGGAGCCGTTCCAGATCTTCTTCTTCCTGATCCTGCCGATCATGGCTGGCGGCGTGGGTGAAGGGGCGATCCCGCTATCGATGGGCTACGCGGCGATCCTGCACATGGAGCAGGGCGTGGCGCTGGGGCGCATTCTGCCGATCGTGATGCTCGGCAGCCTGACCGCCATCGTCATCGCCGGTCTGCTCAACCAACTGGGCAAGCGTTATCCGCACCTGACCGGCGAAGGCAGCCTGATGCCGAGCAAGCCGGGCGACGGTGACATGAACGCGGTGGAAAAAATCAGTGGCAAGGTGGACGTCAGCACCATCGCCTGCGGCGCGCTGCTGGCCATTCTGCTGTATATGGTGGGCATGCTGCTGCACCGTCTGATCGGCCTGCCGGCGCCGGTGGGCATGCTGTTCGCCGCCGTGGCGGTGAAACTGGCGCACGGGGTGTCGCCGCGCATTCAGGAAGGCTCGCAGGTGGTGTACAAATTCTTCCGCACCGCCGTGACTTATCCGATCCTGTTTGCGGTCGGGGTGGCCATCACGCCATGGCAGGAACTGGTGGACGCGTTTACCGTACAGAATCTGATCGTGATCGTCACCACCGTCAGCGCGCTGGTGGCGACCGGTTTCTTCGTCGGCAAGAAAATCGGCATGCACCCTATCGACGTGGCGATCGTCTCCTGCTGCCAGAGCGGGCAGGGCGGCACCGGCGACGTCGCGATCCTCACCGCCGGCAACCGCATGTCGCTGATGCCGTTCGCCCAGATCGCAACCCGTATCGGCGGCGCTATCAACGTCTCGCTGTCGCTGCTGGTGTTGGCCAAGTTCTTCGTATAACTCCTATAAATCCTTAGCGTTACTTTGCCTTTCCCCGCCCCCGCGGGGATTTTTTTTGCCCGCGCGCCGGCCGGCCGCGCAGGCGGGAAAACACCGGTTACGCCGCCTGTTTCATGGCGGCGTCATACCAGGCGAAGTAGCGCTCTACGCCGCGACGGCCGGATTCGATCAGCGCGCGTTTTTTCTCCTCGCTGATGCCGAACTCCAGCGTGCCGACGTCGAGCGTGTCGACATACACGGTGCGTTTCCAGTCATCGCTGTCCAGATGCACCTTGGTTTGGATGTCCAGCATCACGTTGGCCACCGCCAGGGTGAAATCAAACAGGTTGTTGACCGGCGTGCGCGGGCCGGCCTGGCCGGCGGCCTGGGCGATTTCGCTGGCGGAATCCAGGCGAATGCCCAGCGTGCGGGTGTTGATGCGCTGGCTGGTGCTGTCGATGTAAGGCGGCGTGGCGGAGAAGTCATAGTCGAACAGCCGCACCGGATAGTTGTCGATCATGCCGCCGTCGATGCACAGGTCGCCCAGGGCATTTTTCTTCGCCACGAAGGCGAACGGGAACGACATCGAAATGCGCAGGCCGTCCGCCACTTTCATGCGCGGCGTGGTGCGGTGAGAATAGACCTCGCGCTGACCGCTGTTGAGGTTGGCGCCGATAAAGTAAATCGACTTGAACCCTTTCGCCGCTTTCATCGCTTCGAACTGCTCGAAGGTAATATCCGGGTTGCCGGTATATTGCTTGATAATATCGCGCGACCATTGATAGAAATAATCGCCGGGCGCGATGCCGTATTGATTGAACAGGCGATAGGCGTCCTGGATCGTGCCGAAAAAGCCGCCGTTATAATCGAGGAATTTTTTAAAATCCATCGCCGACAGAATTTTGGTGACGTCCGCCGAGCTGCAGCCCAGGCCGACCAGCAGTGCGGCGATGGCGCCCGCCGAGGCGCCGGAGGTTTGCTTGATCTGCGGCATGATGCCTTTGGCTTCCAGCAGTTCCAGCGCGCCGCCATAGGCGATGCCTTTTACGCCGCCGCCTTCAAAGACCAGGTTTTCGAATTGATAGCTCATGTTATTTCCTTACTCGTGGTTTAGGGAGTAAGGAAAATAACCAAGTGGCGAACGAGAAAATATGGATTGGGGTTGTGTGGGGCGGCAAACAAAATTATTCACAATAAATATATTATTTATATATTTATCAAAGGCATTTATTAAACAGGCGCATCGGGCTTTTTGCGTCAATACTTAGCGCTGTTCAATTCTCGCAAGGAGTCATCATGTTCTGGAAACGTTGTTTGCTGGGCGCGGCGCTGGCCGTTATGTCATTACAGGCCGCCGCCGCCGCGCCGCAGGCCAAAACCCCGACGCCGGGATTCTACCGCATCATGCTGGGCAGTTTTGAAGTGACCGCGTTGTCCGATGGCATCATTCGCCTGCCGGCGGACAAGCTGTTGCTGAACAGTACGCCGCAGCAGATCGCCGCCGGGTTGGCCGAGCGGCATCAAAGCCTGCCGGTGGTCACCTCGGTCAATGCCTATCTGATCAACACCGGCGACAAGCTGGTGATGATCGACAGCGGCGCCGGCCAACTGCTGGGCGATGGCCTGGGCAAGCTGGTGGATAACCTGCGCGCGGCGGGCTACCAGCCGGAGCAGGTGGATGAGATCTACCTGACCCACATGCACCCGGATCACCTCGGCGGCCTGACGCACGACGGCAAGGCGGTATTCCCCAATGCGGTGGTGCGCGCCGCCAGCCAGGACGCGGACTTCTGGCTAAGCGCGGACAAACTGAAACAGGCTAGCGCGGGCAGTAAAAGCAACTTCGAAAGGGCTCAGGCAGTGATCAAGCCGTATCAGGCGGCCGGCCACTTTAAGCCGTTCAGCGGCGACGGTGAGCTTTCCCCGGGCATTGCCGCCTTTGCCGCCCATGGCCATACGCCGGGGCATAGCGTGTATCAGGTGACCAGCCAGGGCCAGAAGCTGTTGCTGCTGGGGGATCTGATCCACGTGGCGGCGGTGCAGATGCCGCATCCGAAGGTGGCTATCAGCTTTGATAATGACGCCAAGGCGGCGGTCGCTCAGCGGCTGCGGATATTTGGCGACAGCGCGCGGCAGAGCGAGCTGGTGGGTGGCGCACACCTGTCGTTCCCGGGGTTGGGGTATTTGAACCGCCAGGGCGACGGTTACACTTGGGTGCCATTGAACTACGGCGCGCTGTAACGGAGATGGCCGCCCGTTGGGCGGCCATCGAACAGAGCCCAGCGGCATTGTTCGATAATTTGGGATTATGATGCCAGAGAATCGGGGCTGATTCGCCGTGATAAACAGTGCATGATTAACGCTCTGCCCGTTGCTTTCTTTAAGGATCTCCCGATGAACCAGAAAACGCCTCCTGTCGCCATCGTCACCGGCGCATCCCGTGGCATCGGCGCGGCCATCGCCGAGCGTCTGGCCGCCGATGGCTTTACCGTCATCATCAACTATTCAGGCAATCCGGCGCCGGCCGATGAGCTGGTGGGCAAGATAGAACAGCGCGGCGGCCGCGCCTTGAGCGTCAAGGCCGACGTCAGCGATGCGTCTGCGGTCGTCCGGCTGTTCGACAGTGCTGAACAGGCGTTTGGCGGCGTCGACGTGCTGGTCAATAACGCCGGAGTGATCGCGCTGGCGCCGATAGCGGACATGAAGGATGAAGACGTGGATCGCCTGCTCGACATCAACCTGAAAGGCAGCTTCAATGCGATGCGCGAGGCGGCGAAGCGCCTGCGCGACAATGGCCGCATCATCAACTTCTCCTCCAGCGTGGTGGGGTTGCTGCAGCCGGGTTACGGCATGTATGCCGCCAGTAAGGCGGCGATCGAAGCGCTGACCAGCGTGCTGGCGAAAGAGCTGCGCGGCCGCAATATCACGGTGAACGCCGTCGCGCCGGGGCCGACCGCCACCGGCTTGTTCCTCGACGGCAAAACCCCGGAGCTTATCGAGCGGCTGGCGAAGATGGCGCCGTTGGAACGCCTGGGTACGCCGGACGATATCGCCGCGGCGGTGGCTTTTCTCGCCGGGGCCGACGGCGGCTGGATCAATGGCCAAACCCTGCGCGCCAACGGCGGCATCATCTGATTGGCGACGCGCCGCCGCCGGATCGGGTATCCTGTGGCGGCACATATTACATCAAGGGCAACGTATGGTGGGCCACACTCAGCAATCCTATCCTGGCGTCAGATCGCCCTGCGTCAGCCTGTGCCGGATCGACGACGAAACCCAGCAGTGCCGCGGATGCCGGCGCACGCGGGCGGAGATCGCCGCCTGGCTGACCGCCAGCGACGCGGAGAAACGCGCTATCTGGCGGCGGCTTGAGCTGCGTGCGGAATTCAAGCAAAACACATAGTCGCGAGAGCACGACACGCCGCACTCCCGTGAAGGTTTATTCCTGATACGGCTAGCCAGCCTCAGAAATCCCAGTCCTCATCCTCGGTGTTGACCGCCTTGCCGATAACGTAGGACGACCCTGAGCCGGAGAAGAAGTCGTGGTTTTCGTCGGCGTTCGGCGACAGCGCCGACAGGATAGCCGGGTTGACCTCCGCCATCGCCGGTGGGAACAGCGCTTCATACCCGAGGTTCATCAGCGCCTTGTTGGCGTTGTAGTGCAGGAAGGTCTTCACGTCTTCCGTCCAGCCGACGCCGTCGTACAGCTCCTCGGTGTAACGCACCTCGTTGTCGTACAGATCCTGCAGCAGATCGAAGGCGAAGTTTTTCACCTGTTGGCGCCGTGCAGCGTCCACTTTCTCCAGCCCTTTCTGGAACTTATAGCCGATATAGTAGCCGTGCACCGCTTCGTCGCGAATGATCAGACGGATCAGATCGGCGGTGTTGGTCAGCTTGGCGCGGCTGGACCAGTACATCGGCAGGTAAAAGCCCGAATAGAACAGGAACGACTCGAGGAACACGCTGGCGACTTTTTTCAGCAGCGGATCGTCGCTGCGGTAGTGCGCCAGAATGATGCCGGCTTTCTTCTGCAGCGCACGGTTTTCCTCGCTCCAGCGATAGGCGTCATCCACGTCCGGCGTTTGGCACAGGGTGGAGAAGATTGAGCTGTAAGAGCGGGCGTGCACCGCCTCCATAAAACTGATGTTGGAGTACACCGCCTCTTCGTGCGGCGTCAGCGCATCGGCGATCAGGGCCGGCGCGCCGACGGTGTTCTGGATGGTGTCCAGCAGCGTCAGCCCGGTGAACACCCGAATGGTCAGCTGTTGCTCCTTTGGCGTCAGCGTGGCCCAGGAGGGGATATCGTTGGACAGCGGCACCTTCTCCGGCAGCCAGAAGTTGGAGGTCAGGCGGTTCCACACCTCCAGATCCTTGTCGTCTTCGATGATGTTCCAGTTGATGGCGCGCACCAGCGGCGCCGATGTTACGGTCGTCATAAGTTGCCTCACAGCGAGCAGGACACGCAGCCCTGCACCTCGGTGCCTTCCAGCGCCATCTGGCGCAGGCGGATGTAGTAAATGGTCTTGATGCCTTTGCGCCAGGCGTAGATCTGCGCGCGGTTGATGTCGCGGGTAGTGGCGGTATCGCGGAAGAACAACGTCAGCGACAGCCCCTGATCGACGTGTTGCGTGGCGGCGGCATAGGTATCGATGATTTTCTCCGGGCCAATCTCGTAGGCATCCTGATAATACGCCAGGTTGTCGTTGGTCATGTAAGGCGCCGGGTAGTAAACGCGGCCGATCTTGCCTTCCTTGCGGATCTCGATGCGCGAAACGATCGGATGAATGCTGGAGGTGGCGTTGTTGATGTACGAGATGGAGCCGGTCGGCGGCACCGCCTGCAGGTTCTGGTTGTACAGCCCGTGCATCATCACCGACTGGCGCAGCGCGCGCCACTCGTCGCGGCCCGGAATGGCGATACCGGCGGAGGCGAACAGCTCGCGCACCCGCTCGGTCTGCGGCAGCCAGTCGCGTTCGGTATATTTGTCGAAGTACTCGCCGCTGGCATAGCGAGAGTGCTCAAAGCCGTCAAAGGCGCCGCCGCGCTCGATCGCCAGCCGGTTAGAGGCGCGGATGGCGTGATAGGCCACGGTATAGAAATAGAGATTGGTGAAGTCGATGCCTTCTTCCGAGCCGTAGAAGATGCGCTCGCGCGCCAGGTAACCGTGCAGGTTCATCTGGCCGAGACCGATGGCGCGGGCGCTGCGGTTGCCTTCGGCGATCGACGGCACCGAGCGGATGTCGCTCATGTCGGCCACCGCGGTCAGCGCACGGATCGCGGTCTCGATCGCTTTGCCGAAGTCCGGCGCGTCCATGGTTTTGGCGATGTTCAGCGAGCCTAGGTTGCAGGAGATGTCCTTGCCGATGCGATCGTAGCTCAGATCTTCATGATACGTACTGGCGCGGTTGACCTGCAGGATCTCCGAACACAGATTGCTCATGTTGATGCGCCCGGCGATCGGGTTCTCCCGGTTGACCGTGTCCTCGAACATGACATACGGGTAGCCGGATTCGAACTGGATCTCCGCCAGCACCTGGAAGAACTCGCGCGCGTTGATGCGCGACTTGCGGATGCGCTTGTCGTCCACCATCTCGCGGTATTTTTCACTGACGCTGATTTCAGACAGCGGCATGCCATACACCCGCTCGACGTCGTAGGGCGAGAACAGGTACATCTCTTCGTTGTTCTTCGCCAGCTCAAAGGTAATATCCGGGATCACCACCCCCAGCGACAGCGTCTTGATACGGATCTTCTCGTCGGCGTTTTCCCGCTTGGTGTCGAGAAAACGCAGGATATCCGGGTGGTGGGCGTTGAGATACACCGCGCCGGCTCCCTGGCGCGCGCCGAGCTGGTTGGCATAGGAGAAGGCGTCTTCGAGCATTTTCATGATCGGAATGACGCCGGAAGACTGGTTCTCGATGCGCTTGATCGGCGCGCCCACCTCGCGAATATTGCTCAGCAGGAAGGCCACGCCGCCGCCGCGTTTCGACAGCTGCAGCGCGGAGTTCACCGCCCGGCCGATCGATTCCATATTGTCTTCGATGCGCAGCAGGAAGCAGGAGACCAGCTCACCGCGCTGGCGTTTGCCGCAGTTGAGGAAGGTCGGCGTGGCCGGCTGGAAGCGGCCCGAAATCATCTCCTCCACCAGATCCTGAGCCAGGGCGGTATCGCCCGCCGCCAGCGTCATCGCCACCATGCACACCCGATCTTCGTAGCGTTCCAGATAGCGCTTGCCGTCGAAGGTTTTGAGCGTATAGCTGGTGTAGTACTTGAAGGCGCCGAGGAAGGTCTCGAAGCGGAATTTTTTGGCGTAGGCCTGCTGGAACAGCTGCTTGATAAACGGGAACTCGTACTGCGCCAGCACCTGCGGCTCGTAGTAGCCTTCTTCCACCAGATAGCGCAGCTTTTCCTCCAGGTTATGGAAGAACACGGTGTTTTGGTTGACGTGCTGCAGGAAGTAGTGCCGCGCCGCCAGCCGATCCTTGTCGAACTGGATCCGGCCTTCCGCATCGTAAAGATTGAGCATCGCGTTGAGCGAATGGTAATCCAGCGCGCCCGTCTCGGGCCTGGTCAGTTCTGTCGTTGCCAAAATGCGGTTACTCCCTGTCGAACGTTTTCAACGTCTTGCGCGGTGCCGAGCAGCTCGAAGCGGTACAAAAAAGGCACCTGGCATTTTTTGGCGATGATGTCGCCGGCGATGCCGTACGCTGCGCCGAAGTTGGTGTTCCCGGCGGCGATGACGCCGCGCAGGTATGAACGGTTTTGCGGAACGTTGAGAAAGCGGATCACCTGGATCGGCACCGCGCCGACGGCGCTGCCGCCGCCATAGCTGGGCACGATCAAGATATAGGGTTGTTCCATCAGCAATTTGCTGCGGGCGCCGGCGATCGGAATGCGGATCGCCGGCAGGCCCAGTTTCTCAACGAATCGGTGGGTGTTCTCCGAACTGCTGGAGAAATAGACCAGCGGATTCATCGTCGAACCTCAGCAGGTGAGCGCCAGCGCGCCGATTTTGTCCGGCCGGAAACCGGACCAGTGATCGTCACCGGCGATAATCACCGGAACCTGCTGATAACCTAATGATTTAACGTGGTTCAGCGCCTGCTGATCCTGGGTGAGATCGATCACCTGATAATCAATCCCCTGCTTATCAAATGCGCGATAGGTGGCGTTGCACTGGACACAGTCCGGCTTACTGTAAATAATAATGCTCATGATTCGCATTTACCTTTAGGCTGAAGGAAAGGCGGACAAGTCAGAGAACGGAGCATCGTTCCTGGCGTTTCTGACGGCGTTATCAACCGAACGACATTCCCTGCGGTTGACCTATAAAATACTATATGTTGATGTTTGTTTTATCAACCACGCTATATATGGTGTTTTATGGGGTTGGGTGCGCAGACCGCGTCGGAGCTGGGAAGGCGAGGGGAAAATTTTTTTGCGGGTGGGAAATTCCCCCCTCTCAGAGAAGAGGGGGAGGCGAACGCATTATTGGCGCATGCTGACGGCCAGCCGGTTGAAGGCGTTCATGATGCTGATGGCGAAGGTCAGATCGGCGATCTCGGTATCGCTGAAGTGCGCTTTCAGCGCCTCAAAAGCGCTGTCCGGCGCGCCGGTGGCGGCGATCAGCGTCACCGACTCGGCCCATTCCAGCGCCGCGCGTTCACGCTCGTTGAATTCATGGCTGACGCGCCAGCCCGCCAGCGTATCCAGCTTGGCATGGCTGAAGCCGCTTTCGCGCAGCGCTTTGCCGTGCATGTCCAGGCAGTAGGCGCAGCCGTTGATCTGCGAAACGCGCATAAACATCAACTCGATGGTCGCTTTGTCCAGAGCGCCTTTCTCCAGCGCCATCAGCGCGCTCACCATATTTTTGTACGGGGCGGGCGCCAGCTCGGCGTAATTCAAACGTGGCTTAATCATGGTCAACCTCAATCGATAGTAACGAAATCATGCCGCTACTTTAGCGGCCTTATGGTCTATGCTATAGGGCCATAAAATGATTATTTAACCGGGCCATGATGCCAACTTTCCTGACCTCGCTGCGTTTGGACAGCCAGCTCGCCGAACCGCTGTACCGGCAGATTTATCTGCGAATCAAAGACGCCATCGCCCAGGGCAACCTGGCGGCGGGCAGCCGGCTGCCTTCGGTGCGCGGGTTGGCGAGCGATCTTGGCGTGGCGCGCGCCACGGTGGAAAGCGCCTACGCGCAACTTATTGCCGAAGGTTTCTTGCTGAGCCGGGGGCAGGCAGGCACCTATGTCTCGCCGCAGTTGCCGCCCATGCAGGGGGCGGCGTCCGCTGCACCGCCGCTGCCGGCGGTGGCGCCCGATCCGCTGCAGCCGCAGGGCATGCTGCAGCCTTTCCAACTGGGCGTGCCGGCGCTGGATGCGTTTCCACGTGCGCTGTGGCAGCGCATTGTCGCCCGCCAGCTGCGCGGTTCTACGGTGGCTTCCCTGGCGCTGCCGCCGGCCGGCGGCCTGCCCTCACTGCGTGAGGCGATCGCCCATTATCTGCATTTGTCGCGCGGCATCAGCTGCCAGCCGGAGCAGATTTTCCTCTGCGCCGGCTACCCGGCGCTGTTGGACTGGGTGGTGGAGACGCTGTTGCACGCCGGTGACGCGGTATGGATTGAAGATCCCGGTTATCCGGTTACGCGCCCGCTGCTGCGGGCCGCCGGCGTGAGGCCGGTCGCCGTGCCGGTGGATGAACAGGGCATGGACGTGGCCGCCGGTATTCTGACGGAGCCCGAGGCGCGGCTGGCGGTGGTCACACCGACTCATCAGAGCCCGCTCGGCGTCTCGCTCAGCCTGGCGCGGCGGATGGCGCTGCTCGACTGGGCGCAGCAGCGCGGGGCCTGGATCCTCGAGGATGACTACGACAGCGAGTTTCGCTATCACGGGCGACCATTGCCGCCGCTGAAAAGCCTCGACGTTCAGGGGCGGGTGCTGTATGCCGGCACCTTCAGCAAAACGCTGTTCCCGGCGCTGCGCATGGCTTATTTGGTAGTGCCCGCCGGTCTGACGGAGGCATTCGCGCGCAGCAGCCGGCTGCGCGGCTGCGGCTGCCCGCCGTTGCTGCAGGCAAGCGTGGCGGATTTCATCCGCCAAGGGCATTTCTACCGCCACCTGAAACGCATGCGGCCGTTGTACCGCCAGCGGCGCGAGTGGCTGACGCAGGCGCTGGAACGGCGACTGGAGGCGTGGCTGACGGTGGTGCCGCAGCAGGGCGGCATTCAGCTGTTGGCCCGGCTGTGCGACGGCATGGCGGATGCGCCCTTGGCGGCGCAGGCGTGGCAACAGGGGCTGGCGGTGCAGGCGCTCTCAGACTGGCGCATCGACCATCCGGCAGGGCAGGGGTTACTGTTGGGGTTCGCCAATTTCAGCCGGCGAGAGGAGGCGGAGCGGGCGGTGCAGGGGCTAGCGCAGCTGTTTAAACACGCAAATTAAACGGCCCGCGATTTCCGCGGGCCAGACGCACATCTGTTTTATCTTTATGACTGCAGGGGTGTTAACGCCGGGCCAGCAGCACGCCGAGCACGATGCCGACGGCGGCACCGATCCCTACGCCCTGCCAAGGTTTGTCACGCACATAGCTGTCGGCTTGATCGACCGCGTCGCGCGCATGCTGTGTCAGACTGGTGGAGCCGTTGAACCGCGCCCGGGCGTCGCGCAACACGCCTTTCGCCTTGCTGTGCAGCTCTTTCAGTTCCTCTTTGGTCTTGTCACCGGACTCGCGCAACACTTCATCCAGCGTATCGGCCAACAGAGTGACGTCCTGATCGATGTCGCGTTCTGTTCTTTCCGCTTTCTTAAACATTCAGCTCTCCATTTCGACACATGTCTTTTAAGTGTAGACCATGCCGAGATTTGCGTGGCCGATCACGGAAAAAAACCGCCGTCACGCAGGTGTTTGCCGGCACCTGGGCTTTGTACATTTGGTTACTCGGCGAAACCAATCACTCACGGAAACGGCGGTTTGATTCCACTAGTATCTGTTTCAACGGCTCCACCGGAGCTTACCGAAACAACACTCTGAGGATTTAAAGATGAAAAAAGTATTAGCGCTGATCGTTGCTGCCACTATGGGTCTGTCTTCTGTTGCTTTCGCTGCTGATACTGCAGCTACTGCTCCGGCTACCACCACCGCGCCAGCTGCGACCACCACTACCGCTGCGCCAGCGGCGGCTGCTGAAAAAGCGCCAGCTAAAGCAACGCACCACAAGAAAGCCAAGCACCACAAAAAAGCGCCAGCCCAGAAAGCTCAGGCCGCTAAAAAGCACCACAAAAAAGCGCCGGCTCAGAAAGCCCAGGCTGCTAAAAAACACCACAAAAAAGCGCCAGTGCAGAAAGCTCAGGCCGCTAAAAAACACCACAAAAAAGCCGGTAAAAAAGCTTAATTAAGTGATGTTTGCGGAACCGACAAGGTTCCGCACTCTACAGCCCGTATTCCAGACACCCGGTCTTTCCGGGTGTCTTCTTTTGAGGCTACTCACGATGATCCATCGCTATCTGTTTGAAGTCATTTTCAGCGCGGTAACCCTGTGCGGGGTGATCGTCGGTTGGGAACTGTTTCTGGCCGGCAGCTTCCTGTAATTATTGCGCCGCGGCGGTTTCGTGCAAATGCCGCCAGCCGAGCGCGTCGGGCAGGCGTTCAAACACCACCGTGGAGTAGCGCAGCGTGGCGCTTTGCCCCGGCAGACTCTGTTTTTCCCGGTAGCTGACTACCGCGCCCGTCGGCCATTCGGCCACCAGCTTCATCTCTTCTATCTCGATTTCCAGTCCCGGTTTGGCGGCGCGATGCGCGCGGAAAAAAGCGCACAGCGCGGTGAAATCCAGCGGGGCGCCGTTCAGCGCGATCATGCTGAAATCCGGAGTAAAGCGCGCCAGCAGCGCTTGCTCTTCTCCGGCCCCTTTGCCCAGCCAGCGTTCAATGGCGATGTGGGCGTCGATCACTTCGGTAAAATACGGGTTCATAAAGCATCCTGTTGAGCGTTGAGTTGGCGCACGATGGCGCGGTTGGCGAGGCGCAGGCACAGCAGCAGCGGGATAAGTACGCTGCTGCCCGCCAGAATGAAGCAGGTGCGGTAAGCCGCCGCGGGCGGCAACACGGCCAGCAGCAGATTCAGCAGCAGGCTGAGCAGCGCCACGCCGAGGCAAAAACTGAGTTGGCGGTTGATGTTCCACAGCGCGCTGGCGTCCGCAAGCTGAGCGTCGGGGATCTGCAGGAACGCGCTGCTCTGCGCGGTGCTGCTGCACAGGCTGCCGCCGAACCCCATCAGGGCGAAGGCGGCGATCTGCAGCGCGTGCTGCCCGGCCTGATCGATCTGCGCCAACGTCAGCATGCCGGCGCCTTGCAGCAGGCAGCCGACGATCAAAAGCGGCCGCGGGCCAAGGCGGTTAAAGGTTTTGCCGGTCAGCGTGATGGCCAGGAACGATGCCAGCGCCCAGGGCAGCATCAGGCCGCCGACCTGTGCGGCGGACATCCCCAGCTGGTTTTGCAGATACAGCATCGCCACCAGGCTGACGCCGATGAACAGGCCGGGAATGCATAAATAAACCGCCATGGCGTTGCGCAGCAGCGGATCGCCGACCAGCCGCAGGTTCAGCAGCGGCTGCGGGGTGCGCAGACTATGGCGCAAATAATAGGCCAGCACCAGCAGGCCGGCGGCCAGCAGCGCCGCGCCGGAAGCCTGATGGCCGGCCTCGCTCAGCCGGGTCAGGCCGAGCAGCAGCAGCGTCAGCGCCGCGCAGCCGCTCAGCAGCCCCGTGGCGTCGAGCGGTTTACGCGCCGCCGTCGGCGCTTCCGCGCGCAGCCACAGCGCCGCCAGCGCCAGGGCCAGAGCCGCCAGCGGCAGGTTGGCGAAAAACACCCAGCGCCAGTCCAACCGATCGACGAGCCAGCCGCCCAGCGCCGGTGACAGCGCCGGCGCCAGCAGCCCGACTAACATGATGGCCGCAGACAGCCCGGCGCGTTCATGGCTGCGATACAGCTGATAGGTCAGCGTCTGGCCGATGGGGATCAGCAAGCCGCCGCCCATGCCCTGCAGGGTGCGCCAGCCGATCAGCGCCCCGATGCTCTCGGCGTTGCCCGCGCCGAGGGTGGCCAGCATGAACAGCGCCAGCGAGAGCAGAAACACCCGCCGCCCGCCGATGCGCTGCGCCAGCCAGGCGCTGAGCGGGATCACCAGCGTCAGGCCGAGAATATAGCCGTTGCTGACCCACGCCAGTTGGCTGACCGACGCCCGCATCGCCTGGCCGATGGCGGGGTAGGCGACGTTGGCGATAAACATATTGATCAAATCGACGAAAAAGCCGAGCAGATAGACGATTGCCACTTTGCTGCGATAAGACATGGTGCCTCCGGTTGAAGGCGAGCAGTGTAGCGGGGGGAAAAGTGCGGATAAATCGGCGGCGGGCGATTACACTGTCAAAATCATTTTGACAATAAGGGCGGCGAAATGCTGAATTTGCAGCGCCTGGCGATCTTCGCGGCGGTGGTGGAGGCGGGCAGCTTTACCGCAGCGGCGGCGGCGCTGGGGCAAACCAAGGCG
The DNA here is from genome assembly GCF_052168835.1 of Serratia sp. CY40230. Lineage (NCBI taxonomy): Bacteria > Pseudomonadati > Pseudomonadota > Gammaproteobacteria > Enterobacterales > Yersiniaceae > Serratia > Serratia sp. CY40230. Next base: position 1,483,240 of record NZ_JBJNLX010000001.1, on the reverse strand, counting down.
GTGGTGAGCTTTAACGTCAAGCAGCTGGAGAATGAGCTGGGGGTGTCACTGCTGGCGCGCAGCACCCGCCGATTATCGCTGACCGATGCCGGCGAACGCTTCTACCAGCGCAGCCTGCAGCTGTTGCAGGAGGCGGAGAACGTGCTCGACGACGTGCGTCGCGATCATCACGGGCTGAGCGGCGTGCTGCGCATCACCAGCACGCCGGAGTACGGCGCGCAGGTGGTGGCGCCGGCGCTGGCGGCGTTTTCGCGCCAGCATCCGCGCCTGCGCATCCAGCATGTCTCTTCTTCTTATCATGCCGATCTGATCTCGGAGCGCTTCGACGTGGCGATCCGCCTGGGCCAGCTGGCGGATTCCAGCCACCGCGCGGCGTTGATCGACAGCTTCGCCATTTTTCCGGTGGCGGCGCCGGATTATCTGGCCGACCGGCCGATTCATTCACTGACGGATCTGGCGCAGGCGCAGTGGATCGCCCACAGCCGGCTCAGTTCGCCGCTCAGTTGGCAGGTGGTCACGCCGCAGCGCGAAGCGGTGCTGTTCAAGGTGGCGGACGCTGCGACGCTCACCGGCGACAGCGCCGCGGCATTGCTGGCGTTCGCCCTGCATGGCGCCGGGGTGGCGCTGTTGCCGGCGTGGCTGGCGCAGCCCGAGATCGACGCCGGCAGGCTGCAGCGGTTGCTGCCGGATCACCGTTTCCCCGAGCAGAGCATCTATGCGCTCTACCCGAATACCCGTCATGTGCCGGAGAAGGTGCGGGCGTTTATCGATTTTCTGCGCGTGCGGGTGGCGACAAACCGTTAGCGAAATAATAATTCGTTATCACTCTCTCATTTATCATCAAATCTCATCGGGGTATGCTGGAGGGCTTCGTCTACCCCGTCCGATGCGAGCCACCTTCGATGACCGCAGAAAATAACTTCCAGCTGAACCGACGCATTCTGTCCGTGGTGATGTTCACCTTCGTCTGCTACCTGACCATCGGCCTGCCGCTGGCGGTGCTGCCGGGATTTGTGCATGACCACCTGGGCTACAACTCGGTGTTGGCGGGCCTTATCATCAGTGCGCAATACTTCGCCACGCTGTTCAGCCGCCCGCATGCCGGGCGCTACGCCGATCAGCTGGGGCCGAAGAAGGTGGTGCTGTTCGGCCTGACGTGCTGCGGCGCCAGCGGGCTGTTTTACGCGCTGGCGTTTGGCGTTGACGGTTATCCGTGGCTCAGCCTGCTGTTGCTGTGCGTGGGGCGGGTGTTTCTCGGCATTGGCGAAAGCTTCGCCAGCACCGGTTCCACGCTGTGGGGCATCGGCCGGGTCGGGGCGATGCACACCGCACGGGTGATTTCCTGGAACGGCGTCGCCACCTACGGGGCGATGGCGGCCGGCGCGCCGCTCGGCGTGTACCTGAATCATCAGTGGGGCTTGGCCGGAGTGGCGGCGCTGATCGTGCTGGCGGTCGCGGTGGCGCTGCTGTTGGCGAGCGGCAAGCTGGACGTCTCGATCGCCGCCGGGCAGCGCATCGCCTTCAGCGCGGTGTTCGGCCGCATCTGGGCCTATGGTCTCGGGCTGGCGATGGGCACCGTCGGCTTCGGCGTCATCGCCACGTTCATCACCCTTTACTACGCCGACAAGGGCTGGAGCGGCGCGGCGTTTTCGCTGACGCTGTTCAGCTGCGCCTTTGTCGGCATCCGCCTGATCTTCAGCAACGTCATCAACCGCCACGGCGGGTTGAAGGTGACGCTGGCATCGTTTCTGGTCGAGATCGTCGGGCTGCTGTTGATCTGGCAGGCCGGCGAACCCTGGATGGTGCAAACCGGCGCGTTGCTGGCCGGCGCCGGTTTTTCGCTGGTGTTCCCGGCGCTGGGCGTTGAGGCGGTGAAACAGGTGCCGCCGCAGAACCAGGGCACGGCGCTCGGCACTTATTCGGCGTTCCTCGACCTGGCGTTGGGCATCACCGGCCCGCTGGCCGGGCTGCTGATTGGGCAAGCGGGCGTGCCGTCGATCTATCTGGCGGCGGCACTGCTGGTGGCGATCGGGGTGCTGCTCACCCTGCGTCTGCTGCAGCGCAGCCGGCGCTGATTCAGGAATAGTCCGAAACCCGGATTCCTCCCCAGAAAATCGTTGTTTCGGTGAATGATTACGGTAAGGTCGCTCAGCGGTCCAGAATGAGAGGAGGAATCGATGTATTTACGGCCGGATGAAGTGGCTAAAGTGTTGGAGAATACCGGCTTTGAGCGTGATTATGTCACCGATCAGGCCTATGGCTACCGCAAGGGTACGCATTATGTGTATGTGAATCGCGAAGCGCGGATGGGCAGAACCGCATTGGTGATCCACCCGGCGTTGAAAGAGAGAAGCGTGCATTTCGCCACGCCGACCTCCCCGGTGCGCACCAGCGAGCAGTATCTGGAGTTTCCCCTGGATTTAAGCAGCGACGCCCCGAACCTGCGTTACGGCATCGCACACGGCTTCAGCTCGCGCGAAGCGCTGTCGCGCTACCTCTACAGCATGTTCCTGTAATCGGTCCCCCGCCCGGGGGACGCGATCAGCCGTGGGCCAACGCTTCGCGGTTGAAACGCTCATTGTAGGCGCGGCGGAACTGCGCCAGTTCAAATGCATCGATATCCAGCTCGGCGAAGTAAAACAGCGCCGCTTCGGTGTGCTCGGCGTGCAGCTCCGGCGACAGCCCGGCGCGCAGCAGCACGTCGCGCCACAGGGCAATCTGTTCGTCGTCCGCCTGTTTGATGAACGTCAGATAGATGAACAGCAGGTAAGCGGCCTGGTGCATCTCTTCGGTGTAGCCGTTGTTCAGCATGCGGATAAAGGTCTGGCTTTGGCGGCCGCCCATTTCCTGGATCATCGATTCGATCAGCATCGGTTTGACCCTCAGCAGATGGGCCAGCGAATCGATGGCTTTGCGGGTGTCGGACGTCAGAATGCGGTAACCGATAATAAATACGACGATCAGGACGGCGAGGATGATCCAGGTCATTTAGGCTTTATTACACTCTCAATACGCCAGAAGAGGGAGAGGCGCTGTGCGACAGCGCCCGCTATCAATGCTGTTCGCCGCTGAAATTACCGACCGCGCTCTGCTGGCGCAGATGGTGGTTAAAGGTGGCCGCGTCTTTGGCCAACGCGTCGAGATGGGCGCCAAGCATTTTGATCTGCTTCACCAGCGCATGTTGTTCCGGCACCGAACTGGCGGTGCTCAGCTTGCGTGCCAGTTGTTCATTCTGCGCCCGCAGCGCGGCTTCGCGCTGTTTGGCTTCTTCCAGCAGTTGCTGCAGCGCCTGGTAGCTCTGCTGCCATTCGCGGTGTTGCCGTTCGAAGCTGCTCTGCAACTCATTCATCGCATTTTGAAACTGGATTTCCAGCTCGCGCATTGTCATGGGCTCGATCCTTTGCGGCACTCAATGATGGCTTAGCAGTATAGCGAAAACTGTTCGCAAGCTCACCCGTTGACGACAAATGAGACACATGCCGCTGACAATTCCCGGCTTGCAACCGTGGCAAGGCGTCTTACAATCGACCCCATTCCCGGCCGTAAAGGCTGCCGTTCAAGAGAGGTGGAACATGAGCGAGCAGGAAAAAGACTTTTTTGAACAGGCGATGGCGGACGTGGTGCCGCTGGCGAACGGGCGGCAGACGTTGCACCTCCGGCCGCAGGAGACGGTGGACAAAAGCGCGCGGCGCGAAGCACAGCGGCTGCGGCAGGAAAACTTCCTCAGCACCGATTTTCTCGAGGTGATCCCCTGCGAACAGCCGCTGGAGTTCAAAGGAGAAGGCATTCAGCAGGGCGTGCTGGACAAGCTGCGCAACGGGCGTTACCCGCCGCAGGCGTCGCTGAACCTGCTGCGTCAGTCGGTCGAAGCCAGCCGGCAGGCGCTGTTTCGCTTCATCGTGCAGGCGGAGACACAAAACCTGCGTTCGCTGCTGATCGTGCATGGCCGCGGGCGGCAGAACGACAGCCATCCGAATATCGTGCGCAGTTACGTCGCCAAATGGCTGGCGCAGTTTGAGCAGGTGCAGGCGTTTTGCCGCGCCTTACCGCGCGACGGCGGCGAGGGCGCCTGCTACGTCACGCTGCGTAAATCGGTGCAGGCCAGGGCGGAAAACTTTGAGCGCCACGCCAAGCGTAGCCGTTGAAAGGATTGCCGAAATAAAATGGCCGGCGATAGACGCCGGCCATCGATGAATTATTTATTAAATATTTTATAGTCCAGCGAATAACGGCCGGCGCCGGTCACCGCCAGCAACAGCAAACCACCAATGATGCTGATGTTTTTAAAGAAGTTGATTTCGTTGCCCATCATTTCCATACCGGTCATTTTCCAGAATGGATGGCCGATAAACGCGGTGCCCAAAACATAGAGGGCGAAAATGACCGCGATAGGGCGAGTAAACAGGCCGAGAATAAGCGCGATGCCGAAAATAAACTCCACCACCACGGCAACGATCGCCGCCAAATAAGGCATCGGCGTGCCGTAACCTTCCATCGCCGTGACGGTCGCACCGAAGTTGACCAGTTTCATCCAGCCGAAAATGATAAACAGAATCATCAGCAATATGCGGGACAGCAGAATTACGCCGTCTTTTGAGCTATCACCCATTTCGAACTCCTTAGCCACTGTCGGAATTATGTTGTCTTACTGTATAAAGATTAGAACAATTTACGTTTTTTTCTAGCGGCGACGGGCGGTTGCGCCACTTTTTTCGTTGGGCGAGACGCGTGGTGAAGCCGGCGACATTGCCTATACTTGAGCCTGGAGCAAAAACAATAAAACAGGCAATGTGAGGTCGTGATGGATGAGGAATTGACCGCCGCCGGTTACCGCCGTTATTCCGGCGACAAGATTGACGTTTATTTTAACAGCGCGATATGCCGCCATTCCGCCAACTGCGTGCGTGGCAACGCGGCTATTTTTACCCTGAACCGCCGGCCGTGGATTATGCCGGACAATGCCGACGCGGCCGAAGTGAAACGCGTTATCGACACTTGCCCCAGCGGCGCACTGAAATATAGGGAGAAATAATATGGATCATAAAATACTGGCGGACGAGAAGCGTTTTTATATCAATGACGAGCACGGCAAGTTGATCGCCGAGATCTCTTTCGTGCCGAGCGGGGACAAGCTGACCATTATCGATCACACCTGGGTGGATGAGTCATTGAAGGGGCAGGGCGTCGGCAAAAAGCTGGTGGCGCTGGTGGTGGAGAAAATGCGCGCTGAGCAGCGTAAAATCATTCCGCTGTGCCCGTTCGCCAAGCATGAGTTTGATACCACGCCAGCCTATCAGGACATTCGCGCCTGAGGCGATAACGGGGCGCGGCGCGCGCCCCGAGCGTTCAGCAGACGCCGAAATCGCCGTCTTCGTGGTACAGCGCCACCTCGCTGGCCTGCACCTCCGTGCGCTGCTCTTTACCCAGTTCATTCCAGCTGCAAACCAGGGTTTCGCCGTCGATCGCCACCACGGTCATCTTTGGGCCGCCGGTGGTGCGTTGTACAAAATCACCGATATTGAATGCCATGCGTTCCTCCACAACAGATTAAACCTCACCTATTGATAACACAGAATGGCGCTACCGTTGGCAGATGTTTCGTTATGTATTAACTTATACAGCGATTATCACCAGGGAGAGCAGACTAACATGCCGGGATTATTGATGTTTTATGTGGGCGGTACGGCGCCGGGCGCCAATATTGAGTTGCACGACGTGCAGTTCGCGGCGGCGGATCGGCCGGATGAGGCGTATCCACTGCTGCGCGAAAAGTGGTTCGGCGATAAGCGCAAGGTGCATGTCGACGGCTATGCGCGCATCGACTGGGCGGACGGTTACGACGTGAGTCTGGAGCCTGCGCCGTTCGCCGGTGAAGAGAAGCTGTTTTTCGTTAACGTGGGCGGTTACCGCAGCGATGAGCTGGCGGAACTGCACCAGTTCGGCCTGTTCGTGGCGCGCTCCGCCGACGAGGCGAAAGACAAAGCCAAACGAGTGCTGCTGACCGACAGCGCGCAGCAGCACAAGGATGACCTGGCCGAGGTGGACGACTGCCTGCTGCTGCAGGCGTTGCAGGGTTATCACGTTCATCTGCGGGCCAACCCGCACGGCAAACCGGCCCGGCCGCTGTGGCAGGGGTATCTGCCGATTGGTGAGTAATGTTGGGGGGAGGCGACCTCCCCAAATTTGGCGGTGTTAATGGTGTACTGCAGGTGAATCAGGCAAGCATCAGGCGGGTTTGCGGGCGGCGAGAATGAAGATCATCGGGCGTTCCTGCTCTTCGTCCAGCGCCGGGGTAGCGGCGATTTGCTGCGCGCTGGGGCCCCATTCGTTCAAATGCTGGATGATAAATCCTTGCTGCGCCAGCGGGTTGATATAGCTGCCGAGCGTGCGGTGCTGCTTGATGACGCCTTCCGCCAGCCAGTTGGAGACGCGCTGGCCTTCCCGCTGGTAGCCGTTGACCGGCCAGGATTTCTGCCCGTTGCCGTCGGTCAGCCAACCCTGCTGCGCCGGGGCGGTGTAGATCGGGTGCTCGGCGGTGAAGATGAACTGCCCGCCGGGTTTCAGCGCGGCGTAAACCGTGGCGAACAGCGCGGCCAGATCCTCGAGGTAGTGCAGCGTCAGCGAGCTGTAGACCAGATCGTAACTTTCCGGCGGCAGCTGCAGCTGCGCCAAATCTTGCCGGCGGTACTCGATGCCCGCGTCGGCGGTCATCTCCCGCGCCTTGGCCAGCATCTTTTCCGAGACGTCCAGCCCCAGCACGCTGGCTGCGCACTGTTCGCGCGCGCTGCGGCAAAACCAGCCGTAGCCGCAGCCGAGATCGACCACGCTTTTTCCCTGCAAGTCCGGCAGGATGCGGCGGATGGCGGGCCATTCCGGCGCGCCGTCCAGGCCGTGCTGCGAGCGGCTGAGCTGCGCGTAGCCGTCGAAGAAGGCCTGATTGTCATAGATGTTTTGCGTCATGATGACTCCTTGGGATGAATGACGGCGGCGGAATGCCGCTGCCATACTCTGCATATTGCTGCATAATTCTACGCTGACAACATGAATAACGGGAATGACGATGGACATGATTTCGGTGCGGCAAGCGCCCGAGCTGGCGCCGCGCGCCATTGCATATTTTCAGCGGCACTGGGCCACGGCAGAGACGCTGATGATGTATGAAGACGCTATCAACCGCAGCCTCGGCGCCGCCAACCCGCTGCCGCAGTGGTACCTGCTGATGGAAAATGACCAGATCCTCGGCTGTGCGGGGCTGATTACCAACGACTTTATCAGCCGCGGCGAGCTGTATCCCTGGCTGTGTGCGCTCTACGTAGAGGAAACGCAGCGCGGCCGGGGCTGCGGCGCCAAGCTGATTGAGCATGTGGCGGCGGAAACTCGCCGGTTGGGCTTCCCGCAGCTGCACCTGTGCACCGATCTGGAGGGTTACTACGAGCGCAGCGGTTTCGTTTATAACGGGCTTGGGTATCACCCCTGGGGCGAGACCTCGCGGGTCTATTCGCGGGTGCTGTGATCGCCGCCGCCGTGTAAGACAAACCTGACTTTTCATTCACCTCATCGCGCATCGCGGGTTACACTGGCCGCTTGTTCGCCACCGACCGGATTCATTCGCCGCCGCGATGAGAGTGCCACGCCAGCTACCGCAACGCTTTACCGCCTGCATCGCCATTATGGCGGTGCTGTTGCTGTTTGTGGCGCCGGTGGTGTCGAAATTGCTGATGCACCATCAGATGATGGGCGGCATGGCGCAGCCGGCAGCCGCCATGCCGCACGAGATGCACGGGATGGCGATGCCCGCCGCCGAGCATGCCGGCCACCACGGCATGGATCCGGCGGAGATGATTTTCTGCGGCTACTGCGAGCTGCTGATCCACGTGCCGCTGCTGCTGTGGACATTCGTCCCGCTGCTGTGGCTGATGGCGCGCATCGCACGCCTGCCTTGCGCGCCGCGCATCGTTTCTCCGCCCATTCGGCGCCTTAATCTGCGGCCGAGCCCGCGCGGGCCACCCGGCCAATCGTTTTTCCCTATTGCTTGATCATGGGTCACGCCGTCCGTATCGCTGCGGACGGTTTGCCTGCGCACACAGTTTGAAAAACGAGAAAGGCCATGTCTTCAATAACCAAAACTCCACCTGCCGCATCGCCGCGAGGCGCGGTGCTGAACCTGATCAGACGGCTGCATTTTTATATCGGCCTGCTGGTTGCCCCTTTTATTCTGGTCGCCGCACTGACCGGCACGCTGTATGTGCTAACCCCGCAGCTTGAAGAGGCGCTGTATCGCGATGCGCTTTTCACCGAACCGCACGGACAGGCGACATCGCTGGCCGACCAAATCGCCGCCGCCCGCCGCGTGGCGGGTGCCGAGACGCGCATTTACGCCGTGCGCCCGGCGCCCGGCGCGACGGATACCACGCGCGTACAGTTCGTGGGAGCCGATCTGGGCGCTTCCGAGTCGCGCGCGCTGTTTGTCGATCCTTACACCCTGGCGATCAAGGGCGATATGACGGTGTACGGCACCTCCGGCGTACTGCCGCTGCGCACCTGGCTGGATAAGCTGCACAGCAGCCTGCTGCTCGGCGATATGGGCCGCAATTACAGCGAGCTGGCGGCTTCCTGGCTGTGGGTGGCCGCGCTGGGCGGCGTGGCGCTGTGGCTGGCGACGCGGCCGAAGCGCAAGCTGAAAAGGGTGAAAGGGGGCTTCGCCGCTAACCGCCAGTGGCATATCACGCTGGGCGTAGCGCTGCTGGCCGGGCTGCTGTTCTTCTCGGCTACCGGGCTGACCTGGTCGCAGTGGGCCGGCGGCAACATCGACGCGCTGCGGGCCAACCTGGGCTGGCTGACGCCGCAGGTCAACGCCAGCCTGCAGGCCGATGCGCCGCAGATGCCGGCCGATCCGCACGCCGAGCACCGCGGGATGATGCCTGGCATGAAGATGGGCCCTGCCGCGCAAAGCAATGCGCTGAACGGCGATTGGGATCGGGCGCTGCACGCCGCGCGCGCCGCCGGAATAGACGCCGCTAAGGTCGAGCTTCGCCAGCCGAAAGGCGAGGGCAAAGCCTGGACGGTGACCGAAGTGGATCGCAGTTGGCCAACGCAGGTGGACTCGGTCGCCATCGCGCCGCAAAGCTTCGCCGTCGTCGACCAGGTGCGGTTCGACACCTTCCCGCTCATCGCCAAGCTGACCCGCTGGGGCATCGACGCCCACATGGGCATTCTGTTCGGCTTGCCGAATCAGCTGCTGCTGGCGGCGTTTGGCCTTGGGCTGTGCCTGACGATCGTGCTGGGTTACCGCATGTGGTGGAGTCGCCGCCCGGCGGCGGGTGCGCAGCATCCGGTGCATACGCTGGTTGCCGCCTGGCTGGCGCTTTCCCTGCCGGCGCGCGCCGTCACGCTGCTGGTTGCAGCCGTACTGGGTTATTGCCTGCCGGTGATGGGCGTGAGCCTCGCGGCGTTGTTGCTGGTGGACGTATGGCGCTGGCGCGGCCAGCGGCAAGGCCTTCGGGACGGAACGCCGGAAGCGGCCGCCCGCCGCGCCGAGGTGCGCAAGTTCCGCGCGGCGGTGGCGACGGTCGCGGTGGTGGTTGGCTGCGTGATGGGCCGGGCGATCCTCGGCGGCACCGTCGAGCAGTTTCAGCTGCCGATCGGTGCCTGGAGCGCCCAGATGATCGTGATGCAGAGCCTGATGGTGTTGCTGTATACGCTGGTGTTCACCCTGCTGCTTTCCATTCCGCTGTGGTATTTCTTCCTGGGGGAAAAAGAGGGGCGGTGAGGTATTTTGCGCTGATGTGAGGCGTTCAACCCCGCTGCGGCGGGGTTTTTCTTGGTTACATCAGCCGGTGCGCGTGCAGTTTGACACTTTCCATGATGCTGTCCATCGTCACCTGCACGCGGTGCGGCAACACGCCTCGCCGGCGGTAGATCAGGTAGGCCTGCATATCGATGCCGCGCTCGCGCGCCAGGCAAGGCTGCAGTGTGCCGGCATCCAGCTCGGCGGCCACGGAATAATACGGGGCGTAGACGATGCCCAGGCCCTGTTTGGCCAGCTCGATCGCCGGCAGAATGTTATCGCAGACGCTGGCGCCGTTGATCTCGACCTGCACCAACTCCCCCTGTGCATTGTAGCCGCTCCAGGTATTGCGGATGCCGCCCAGCATACGCAAGGTAATGCAGCGATGCTGCGACAGTTCATCCAGCTCCTTCAACGGCATGCGGGCGATGTAATCCGGCGCGGCGAACAGCCCGACGCGAAAACGGGTAAAGGGCCTGGCGATCAGGCTTTCGTTTTGCGGCTGGAAAAAGCTGATCAGCAAATCGCAGTCGCTGTCGAATACTGCGCCATATTTTTTCTCACGTTCGTCGGGGTTGCGGGTCACCAGATCGACAGTCAGCGCCGGCGCAGCGTGCAGCAGCGGCGGCAGCAAATAGCTGGCCAGGAAAGCGTGGATACCGATCGGCGCGCCGAGCGTGACCATGCCGCTCATACTGCGCTTATAGGTGCCGGCCATATCGAGCAGATCGCTATGCTCGTTCAGCAACTGGGAGGCGCGGCGCAAGAATTGTTCGCCGAACTCGGTCAGTGACAGAGTGCGCGGGCCGCGCAAGAACAGTTCCAGACCCAGCCGCCGCTCCAGCGCGGTGAGGGCGCGCGACACATTCGACTGCGGCATATCCAGCAGCTGCGCCGCTTTGCTGACGCTCGCCGTTTCGGCGATGACGCTTACAATCCTGAGTTCTTCAATACGGAAGTCTTTCTCTTTCACTGGCTGGCTCGTATGAGTATGTATATCAAAAATGATATACGTCTTTGGCGGCATTGTCATATGACTTATCACGGGCGGGTGGGTATCATTCGATTTGATTATTTGCTATCCACATAAATAAAGAGAAATCCGTCAATGAAAGTAACAAGAACGGTGATTTTACCTGCGCTGTTATTATTGGCCGCGTGCTCGTCCGCCGTGACCGAAAAAGAAAAATATTCGACCTTTCTGACCAATTATAACGATATTAACAAAGGCCAATCCGCGTCCGGTAAAGACGTTTTATATTGGAAGGATCAGAGCGTCGATTTTTCCCGTTATCAATATCTGGTGTATCAACCGATGATCTATTTCCCGCGGCCGAAACCGAGCGAAATGGTCAGCCAACGCGCGCTCGACAATATCCTGAATTACACCAATCAGCAGTTTAAACAGGCGATGGGCACCCACTTTACGCTGGTGGACATGCCGCGCGAGCATACGCTGATTTTCCGCGGCGCCATCACGGCGATCGACACGCAGAAGAAAGGGCTGCAGGTCTATGAAGTCTTGCCAATCACGCTGCTGATCGCCGCCACGCAAAGCGTAACCGGGCACCGCACCATGGAGAGCGCGGTTTATATGGAAGGGGAGTTTATCGATGCCGCGACCAACCAGCCTGTGATTAAAGTGGTGCGTAAGGCTTCGGGAGAAAATCTTAATAATGAGAAAGCACAGCTGAAAGTCACCGACGTGAAGAACGCCATCGATACCATCGCCAACGATATCAGACAATATAACACGCTATAGAGATTATTTATTTCCATTATTCTCAACCAGGACTTTACATGTTTCTTAACTATTTTGCGTTAGGCGTACTGATTGCGGTATTCCTGATATTATTCTACGGCGTCATTATTATTCATGACATTCCTTATTTGCTGGCGAAAAAGCGCCGGCACCCGCATCAGGATGCGATTCACGTTGCCGGTTGGGTCAGCCTGTTTACGCTGCACGCCATTTGGCCGCTGCTGTGGATCTGGGCGACGCTCTATCGGCCGGAACGCGGCTGGGGCATGAGTGAAAGAACGGAATCCTCAACGGATCTGCAGGCGCGCATCGCACTGCTCGAAACCGAATTACAACGCCTGCAGGAAAAGCCGACGGCGGTTCCCGGCCCCACGGTAAGTTGAGCGTAGCCTATGGATTTGCTCATTATTCTCAGCTACGTGGCGCTGAGCTACGGCGTATTTAAACTGTTCCGCATTCCGGTCAACAAATGGACCGTGCCGACCGCCGTACTCGGCGGGATCGTTATCGTCGGCGCTTTGATTCTGACGATGAACTACAACCATCCGTACAGCGATCGGGCGCAGAAAATTGCCGTGTCGGTGCCGATGGTGCCGCAGGTCTCGGGCATGATCGTTGAAGTGACGGAGAAAACCAACGTGCTGCTGCGCAAAGGCGAGGTGCTGTTCCGGCTCGACGACAGCCGCTACCGCGCGCGGCTCACCAGGCTGGAGGCGGATCTGGCCGGGGCGGAGGCGGAGATCAGAATGCGTCGGGCGGCGCTCAGCGAGTCCGCCGCCAACGTGCAGCGGGCGAACGCGGAGTATGATCGTGCCCGCAAGGATTACCAGCGCTACGCGAAAGGGGCGGCCATGCCGGTCAACCCATTCTCGGAGCAGGACGTCAGCCATGCGCAGCAGCAGTACCAGGCGCAATCCGCCGCGCTGCAGGCGGCGAAAGCCCAGTTCCAACAGGAACAGGCTCGGTTGTCCGGACGCTATGACGGCGAAGACGCCACGATAGCCAGCCTGAAATCGCAAATAGCCGAAGCGCGTTACAACCTGGAACAAACGGTGGTGCGTGCGCCGAGCGATGGCTATGTCACGCAGGTGCTGGCGCGGCCGGGCACGGCGGCGGTGCGCTTGCCGTTCAAACCGGTGATGATCTTTATCCCGCAGCAAAAGCGCCAGGTGGTGGCGGTATTCCGCCAGAACGCCATCTTGCGCTTGGCGCAGGGGGATCAGGCTGAGGTGGTGTTTAACGGCTTGCCGGGACAGGTTTATGGCGGCACCGTGAGCCGGGTGTTGCCGGCGATACCGGACGGCAGCTACCAGGCCAGCGGCGCACTGCAGGGCCTGAGCGCCACGCCAGGGCGGGAAGGGGTGTACGTAATGATCGATCTGGCAGCCAACCCGGATCTGGATCATCTGCCCGACGGCGTGAGCGCCCAGGCGGCGGTTTACACCGGCCACTTCGAACACGTCTCCGTGATGCGCAAAGTGCTGCTGCGCATGACCAGCTGGCTGCACTACCTTTATCTGGATCACTAGCCTGCATCGGCCCGGGGGAACCCGTGCCAAGGGGGTTCCCCCTGAATGTGACAAAAACAAAAAAGCCCGCAACCGAAGTTGTGGGCTTTTTCGCTATTATCGCCGGGTCTATCTGGTTCACTGGCGACGTATTTGGTGGAGCTGGCGGGAGTTGAACCCGCGTCCGAAATTACTACACCGTCGGCACTACATGCTTAGTCCAATCTTTACATTCGCCGGCCAGCTGCGGATGGACACGCTACTGACAGACTAGCCTGATTGAGTTTAACGCTTCGGCCCCAGGCAGGACGTCCACGCGATCTCTTTTGGGTTTGACCTCTCTTGATCCCCGTCCTAAGAGCGGAGGCTAGGGAGAGAGGGCTCTAAGCAGGGTATTAAGCTGCTAAAGCGTAGTTTTCGTCGTTTGCGACTATTTTTTTGCGGCTTTTTACGAGGCCAACCGCCCCTCGGCATGCTCCTAGGGCTTCGCAAATCCCGTCGAATCCAGAATCAGCCCCAAGTAACTTTGTGCAGTATACCAGAAGTTTACCTCGATAAGCCAGCGGCTTAACGATTGGCGTGCTTCATGATACGGGCTTTCGCCGTCTGCCATTCGCGATCTTTGATGTCATCGCGTTTGTCGTGCTCTTTCTTGCCTTTGGCTACGCCGATCTTGATCTTGCTCCAGGCATTTTTCCAATACAGGGACAAGGCCACCACGGTGTAACCGTCGCGGTTGACGCGGCCGAGCAGGGTGTCCAGCTCGCGTCGGTTCAGCAGCAGTTTACGGGTACGCGTCGGATCGCACACCACATGCGACGAAGCCACGTTGAGCGGGGTGATGGAGGCGCCAAACAGATAGGCTTCACCGTCACGGAACGTCACGTAGCTGTCGCTGAGGTTGGCTTTGCCGGCACGCAGCGATTTAACTTCCCACCCTTGCAGCGACAGGCCCGCCTCGAACTCTTCTTCAATGAAGTATTCAAAACGCGCGCGCTTGTTTTGGGCAATGGTGGCGGAACCGGGTTTGTGTGCTTTTTTCTTTGTCATAGTGCGTTCATTATACTGGATGCTTCAGCGAAAGAAATCCTTTCCCGTTCAGCACCTGCGCAATTTTTCGCATTTTTGGTGCCCTCATCCCGTAGCAGATTTTTTGTTTGCCGCCAGATAAATGATATTATCTGTACGTTTTATGTCTTACAGGAAATGATATGCCCCAGATCAGTCGGTCTGCATTAGTGCCGTTCAGCGCCGAGCAGATGTATCAGTTGGTTAACGATGTTCATTCTTACCCCGATTTTCTGCCAGGCTGCACCGGCAGCCGGGTGCTTAACGCTACCTCCAACGAGATGACCGCCGCGGTGGACGTCGCCAAGGCCGGTATCAGCAAGACCTTCACCACGCGCAATACGCTGCTGGATAACCAGAGCATCAATATGCAGCTGGTCGATGGCCCGTTCCGCAAGCTGATGGGCGGTTGGCAGTTCACACCGCTGAGCGAAGAGGCCTGCAAGGTGGAGCTGCACCTGGACTTCGAGTTCACCAACAAACTGATTGAGCTGGCGTTCGGCAAGGTGTTTAAAGAGCTGGCGGGCAGCATGGTGCAGGCATTCACCCAGCGGGCGAAAGAGGTCTACAGTGTCTGACATCCAGGTCGAGGTGGTGTACGCCTTGCCGGAGCGGCAGTACCTGCGCAAGGTGAAGCTGGCCGAGGGCAGCAGCGTCGAGCAGGCGATCCAGGCTTCGGGCCTGTTGGAGCTGCGCCAGGATATCGATCTTAAAAGCAACAAAATCGGCATCTACAGCCGCCCGGCCAAGCTGGGCGATACGCTGAACGACGGCGACCGGGTGGAGATCTACCGGCCCTTGATAGCCGATCCGAAAGAACTGCGCCGGCAACGGGCAGAAAAGGCAAAAAAATAAGGCGCTTATAGCGCCTTATTTTTTTATCTGAAGCTGACTTTTTCTTCCGCGTTGCAGCCTGCGACTGTCATGAGGAACATCATGCCCCCTCATGGGCCGGAAGAGCGGGCGGCACCGATTACTTGGTCAGCGCCGGTTTGTTCTGGATATCGGTCAACACGCCTGCGCTGTCGAAGGTCAGCGTCAGCGTTTGCTGGGTGATATCTTCATGGCCAGGTTGCTGACGGAATACATAGAACCACGTTTGCGTTCCGAACGGGTCTTGCAGCATTGGGGTGCCCAATGTGTAAGCGACCTGTTGTTGGGTCATCCCTTTCTGAATTTTCGCCACGTCGGTCGACGTCAGGTAGTTCCCCTGGTTGATGTCAGGACGATAAACCACCTTTTCAAAAGTAGAACAGCCTGCAGTCAGCATCACAAGAACTACAGCGGCGGCAGTCAGCGTTTTACAGCGCATAGTAATCACATTCCTTTAGGGCATAGGATGCCGATGATAATAGACCTTGCGGCAGTTGGAAACCTTTATACCCTTCATCTTTCACGTTGCGACGCATTGGCTTTCCTTTAGCACCTCAAGCGCTTGGCCTTTTTCAGGCTGTTGAGATGGCTTTGGATCACCGCCGCGCCGCACTTTAGATATTTCTCGGGCCAACAGCGTCACTGTCAGACCGCAGGAAAGTGAAAAAGTTGAGCTTTTTTATGCGGCCAGCAGTTCTTTGGCGTTCGCCAACGTATTGCGGGTGACTTCGCTGCCGCCGAGCAGGCGCGCCAACTCCTGCAGCCGGGCGCGTTTATCCAGCGGCGCCATCTGGGTTTCGGTGACCGTGCCGTCGGTCTGCTTGCTGACGAACAGGTGCTGATGCCCGCATCCGGCCACCTGCGGCAGGTGGGTGACGCACATCACCTGGGTGGATTCGCCGAGCTGGCGCAGCAGACGGCCGACGATGGCGGCGGTCGGGCCGCTGATGCCCACGTCCACCTCATCGAAGATCAGCGCCGGGGTTTCCATCTTGCGGGCGGTGATCACCTGAATGGCCAGCGCGATGCGCGACAGCTCGCCGCCGGAGGCGACCTTCGCCAGCGGCTGCAGCGGCTGCCCCGGGTTGGTGGAGACGCAGAACTCGGTGCGGCTGGCCCCTTCGGCGCTCAGGTGCTGCGGTTCGAAGCGCACGTCGATGTTGAACTTGCCGTGCGGCATGGAGAGCGCCTGCATGCTGTCGGTGATGAGCGTGGTCAGCTCGGCGGCGTAGTGCAGGCGTTTCTGATGCAGCTGCTCCGCCAGCGCCAGCGCCTGCTGATGATGCAGGGTGACCGCCTCGTTCAGATGCTCATGGTCGCTTTCCTGCTGAGACAGCAGCTGCTGTTCATCCAGCAACTGCTGATGCAGCTGAGGCAGCTCTTCCGGCGCGACCTGGTGTTTGCGCGCCAGGCTGATTTGACGCGACAGGCGTTGCTCCAGCTCGTGCAGGCGATTGGGATCGAGATCCATGCGATCGGCGTAATGGCGCAGCTCGTCGCTGGCTTCGCTGATCTGGATAGAGGCCTCTTCCAGCATGTCCAGCAGGCCGCTGAGCTTATCGTCCAGCCCGGCCAGTTCAAGCAGCAGGTGTTTGGCGCTGTAAAGCTGGCTGAGCATGTTGTTCTCGTCGCTGTCGGCCAGCAGCTGCAACGCTTGCTGGCTGAGGGTCAGCAGCTGGCCGCTGTTGGCCAGGCGCTTGTACTCGGCGTCGGTCTGCTCGAACTCGCCGGCCTGCGGCGCGAATTCGTTCAGCTCTTTCAATTGGTATTGCAGCAGTTGCTTGCGCGCTTCGCGTTCGATGGACTGCTGCTGATGGTGCGCCAGTTCGCGGCAGCTCTGGTGCCAGCGCTGGTAGGCCTGGCTCATCGCCGCCAGCAGGGCGGGCTCGTCGGCGTAGGCGTCGAGCAGCGCTTTTTGGTGCTCCGGCTTGAGCAGCAGCTGATGGGCGTGTTGACCGTGGATTTGAATCAGGCGTTGCCCCAGCTCGCGCAGCTGCGACAGCGGCACGGCGGTGCCGTTGATAAAGCCGCGCGAACGGCCGTCGGCGTTGATCACCCGCCGCAGCAGGCATTCGTTGCTGTCGTCCAGCTGGTTCTGCTCCAGCCATTCGCGCGCGGACGGGGTGTCCGCCAGCGAGAAGCGGGCGCAGATATCGGCGCGGGCGGCTCCCAGGCGCACCACGTTGCCGT
Organism: Serratia sp. CY40230; assembly: GCF_052168835.1. NCBI lineage: Bacteria > Pseudomonadati > Pseudomonadota > Gammaproteobacteria > Enterobacterales > Yersiniaceae > Serratia > Serratia sp. CY40230. The sequence continues at coordinate 1,466,052 of NZ_JBJNLX010000001.1, read as the reverse complement.
CGGCGCGGTTGCCGAGGCACAGCCCCAGCGCATCGATAGCGATGGATTTGCCGGCGCCGGTTTCACCGGTGATCGCCGTCATGCCCGGTTGAAAATCGATTTCCAACTCACGAACGATAGCAAAGTTGCTGATGGTTAATTGCGCCAGCATGGGAACCTTCCTGTGTATAAACACATAACTGTAGTTTCATACAGTATAAACTGGTTTTATATACAGTAAAGTGGCCGGCGCAGATTTTAGAACAATTTTTTCGACCAGCCCAACTTGGTGCTTAACGTGTTGAAATAGCTGTAGTCCTTCGGGTGAATCAGGTTCAGATGGAAGTTGCTGCGGCGGATCAGCACTTCTTCGCCTTCCTGGATCGGCAGCGCGATCTGGCTGTCGCAGCTGATCTCCAGATCGCTGCCGATCTGCGAAAACTTCAGGCGGATGGTGCTGTCGCCGTTGATCACCAGCGGCCGGGCGGAGAGGGTATGCGGGAACATCGGCACCAGCGCGATCGCCTCCAGCGACGGGGTGAGGATCGGCCCGCCGGCGGAGAGCGAGTAGGCGGTGGAGCCGGTCGGCGTGGCGATGATCAGGCCGTCGGAGCGCTGTGAAAAGGCGAAGCGATCGTCGATGTACACCTCGAATTCGATCATGTGCGCCACTTTGCCGGGGTGCAGCACCACTTCGTTGATGGCGGTGCTGATGCGGCACTGCTGGTGCTCTTTATGCACGATGGTTTCCAACAGGAAACGCTGTTCGTCGATATACTCGCCTTCCAGTACGTCCGCCAGCTGCTGCAGAGCGTTGTCGGGATCGAGATCGGTAAGGAAGCCGAGGTTGCCGCGGTTGACTCCGATCACCTTGATGTCGTAGCGCGCCAGCACGCGCGCGGCGCCGAGCATGTTGCCGTCGCCGCCGACCACCACCGCCAGGTCGGCCCGCTGGCCGATATCCGCCAGGCTGCCGGTCACGGCGTCTTTCAGCCCCAAATCATGGGCGATTTGGCGTTCGACCATCACCGAATAGCCGCGGGCGACCAGCCAGTGGAACAGCATCTCGTGGGTTGCCAGCGCTGAAGGGTGACGCGGGTGGCCAACAATGCCAATACAGGCGAATTTTTTATTCATTTGCTGTGATTTTCCTCACCGGGACCCGTTTATGCCCCACATTGTGACCGGTTGACTTGAAACCCCGGTTTTGATCCCCATAATAAGCCAAGTTGCGAGATTAATGCTAAAACGCGGAGATATTCATGAGTAGTAAAGAACAGAAGACGCCAAACGAGCAAGTCTCAGAAGAAATGGAACAACACGCTCATCACGAGGATACGCTGCCGGAAGCGGCGGAAGGCGTCGATCTGCGCGATGCGCGTATCGCCGAACTGGAAGCCCAACTGGCGGAAGCTCAGCAGCAAGAGCGCGACAGCCTGCTGCGCGCCAAAGCGGAAGCGGAAAACATCCGTCGCCGCGCCGAACTGGACGTCGAGAAAGCGCACAAGTTCGCCCTGGAGAAATTCTCTGGCGATCTGCTGCCGGTGATCGACAACCTGGAGCGCGCGCTGGATCTGGCGGATAAAAACAATCCGGAACTGGCCGCGATGATCGAAGGCATCGAGCTGACGCTGAAATCGCTGCTGGACGTGGTGCGCAAGTACGGCATCGAAATCGTCGGCGACGTCAACGTGCCGTTCAACCCGGAAGTGCATCAGGCGATGAGCATGATGGAATCCGCCGATCACCAGCCGAACCACGTGATGATGGTGATGCAGAAAGGTTATACGCTGAACGGCCGCCTGCTGCGCCCGGCGATGGTCGCGGTCTCCAAGGCCAAGGCGTAATCGCCCCGGCAACGATATAAAGAAAGGCACCCAAGGGTGCCTTTTTTGTCTCTGGGCTACGCCTGCGGCAGGCGCGGCATCCAGTCGATCGGCGTGAGCCCTTGCTGCTCCAGCAGCTGATTGGCCTGCGAGAAGTGGCGGCAGCCGAGGAAACCGCGGTGGGCGGAAAGCGGCGACGGGTGTGGCGCTTTCAGCACATGGTGGCGGTTGCGGTCGATAAAGTTGCCTTTCTTCTGCGCGTGCGAGCCCCACAGCAGGAACACCACGCCTTCGCGGTTCTCGTTCAGGGCGGCGATCACTTTATCGGTAAAGGTTTCCCAGCCCAAATTGGCGTGCGAGTGCGCGCGGCCGCCTTCCACCGTCAGTACGGTGTTGAGCAGCAGCACCCCCTGTTCGGCCCAGCTTTGCAGGTAGCCGTGATCCGGGCGTTCGAAGCCGGGAATGTCGGTCGCCAGCTCTTTATACATGTTCACCAGCGACGGCGGCGCCGGCACGCCGGGGCGTACCGAGAAAGAGAGGCCGTGCGCCTGGTTGGGGCCGTGGTAGGGATCCTGGCCGAGGATGACGACCTTGACGTCCGCCAGCTCGGTATAGCGGAAAGCGTTGAACACGTCCTTCTGCGGTGGATAAATGGTCTTACCGGCTTGGCGCTCAGCGGCAACAAAGGCGAGCGTTTCAACAAAATAGGGCTGCTCTTTCTCTTTGCCGATCACGTCATGCCAGGTGAGGGAGGTGGCCATAAACGCTCTCCTTTGTTTTCTTTAGCAAATCATAGGCTATAGCTTACCGTGTCGGCACGCGCAGCGAAACCCGCTTTTCATTTCTCGCCGCCGTTTGTAATGCAATTATTTTTGAAAATTTACAAAAATAATTGTTTTTTAGCGCGACGGGAAAATTGATATAAAACATAAATTTGCCCCTTAACGCCCTGTGCCTACCCGGTAAAAATTGACTTTAATCAAAGAACTGGCCCGGTCAGGCTGGTATACAGAACAACAAGACAACAATGGTTTTACCAAATGGCCGAAACCAGAATTGGGTTTTCTCACGACGTGAATTTTTACGCCCTTGTACGGAGGCAACATAATGATTACCGGTATTCAAATTACCAAAGCGAACGACCAGGCGCTGGTGAATTCTTTCTGGCTGCTGGACGATGAAAAAGCGGAAGCTCGCTGCGTGTGCGCCAAGGCTAACTACGCGGAAGATCAGGTTGTCGCGGTGAGCGATCTGGGCCAGATCGAATACCGTGAAGTGCCGCTGGAAATGCAGCCGACCGTGCGCGTAGAAGGTGGCCAGCACCTGAACGTCAACGTGCTGCGCCGTGAAACCCTGGAAGACGCGGTCAAGCATCCGGAAAAATACCCGCAGCTGACCATCCGCGTGTCCGGCTATGCGGTGCGTTTCAATTCCCTGACGCCGGAACAGCAGCGCGACGTTATCGCCCGCACCTTTACCGAAAGCCTGTAATCGGCGGCGCAGTCAATCAGGGAGCTTCGGCTCCCTTTTTGCGTTTGGCGGCCGAAAACCAAACGTGGATCACAATTTGCACAAAGTTAAGCATTCCTGATACAGAACTCATCCGACCTGCCGATAGCTAAGTCAGTACCTATTCAGGTGCTCAATAAAAAGTCTATCGACAAGGAGTCGGCATGAGTATGCCTTTAAGTTTTACCTCTGCAGTATCTCCGGTGGCCGCGATCCCTACACCTCGCGCCATCGCCGAGACGGCACCGGCGGCGCAGCCCGCAGCCGCGCCGGCAAGTCCCGCGCCGGTGGCCACCCCCTCTCAGAACACGCTCAATGCGCAGAATCTGTTGAATACGTTGGTCGGCGATCTCTCCGCAGCGGCGCCGACGGCGGTTGTGCCGGGCGTGACCCGGGGGCAGCAATCGCAAGAGGGCGATTATGCGTTGGCGCTGTTGGCCAAGGACGTTTACTCGCTGAACGGCCAGGGCGCCGCCGGGTTCAACCGTCTGAGCGACAGCGCGCTGCTCGGTTTCGGCATCGATCCCGCCAGCCTGCACGACGCGGGCAGCGGTTTCCAGGCCGGGGTTTACAGCAACGACAAGCAGTATGTGTTGGCGTTCGCCGGCACCAACGACTGGCGCGACTGGCTGAGCAACGTGCGGCAGGCGACGGGCTATGACGATGTGCAGTACAATCAGGCGGTTGCCGCTGCCAAAAGCGCCAAGGCGGCCTTTGGCGATGCGCTGGTGATCGCCGGTCATTCGCTTGGCGGTGGCCTGGCGGCCACGGCTGCGCTGGCGACCGGTACCGTCGCGGTCACCTTCAACGCGGCTGGGGTTTCGGATTACACGCTGAATCGCCTGGGTATCGATCCGGCGGCGGCGAAGAAAGATGCCGAAGCCGGCGGCATCCGTCGTTACAGCGAGCAATATGACATGCTGACCAGCACCCAGGAGTCGACCTCGCTGATCCCGGACGCCATCGGCCATAACATCACCTTGGCCAACAACGATACCCTGACCGGCATCGATGACTGGCGGCCGAGCAAGCATCTGGATCGCAGCCTGACGGCGCACGGCATCGACAAGGTGATAAGCTCGATGGCGGAACAAAAGCCGTGGGAGGCGAAGGCCAATGCCTGAAGGGCGTCGCTTGCGGCGGGCGCTGGCGATAGCCTTACTGGCGCTGGTCGCGGTGAGCGGTTTACTGATGATGGCTAAGGAGCAACAGATGGGGCAGGAGATTTCACCGTTTGACGGCCGCAGCAATCTGGCGCTGGCTCAGGCGGTGGCGCGCGGCGATACGCAGGGTATCCATACGCAGGCTACGCAGGATCGTTTGCGCGAACGGGGCGATCGGCAGGTCACGCTGTTGCAGTGGGCTGTGCTTTCTCAGCAGCCGGCCAGCGTGCAGGCGTTGCTGGATCTCGGCGCCGATGCGGCGGCGGCGGGGCTGGACGGCAACAGTGCGCTGCACACCGCAGCGATATTGCACGATGCGCAGTACCTGCGGTTGCTGCTGGCCAAGGTTAAGCAGGTGAACGTGCGCAATGCCGTTACCGGCGCCACACCGCTTGCGGCGGCGGTGCTGGCCGGGCGTGAGGAGCAACTGCGGCTGCTGCTGGCGGCCGGGGCGGACACCACCCTGAGCGATCGGCTGGGGGATACCCCGCTGCATCTGGCGGCGAAGATTAATGCGCCGCATCTGGCGCTGTTGCTGTTGCAGGCCGGGGCCGATGCCCGGGCGCGCAATCAGCAGGGTTTTGCGTTCCAGTTTTATTTCTCGCAAACGCCGGCGCATTTGCAGAATGACGAGCTGAAGGCGCAGTTCCGCGAGCTGGATAAATGGCTGCAGGGGCACCGCCTGGCCACGCATTACGCGCAGCAGTAAACGCCCATAAAAAAACCGCCTGTAAAGGCGGTTTTTTCTTAGGCAGCGGTGGTTATTGCGCGTCGCCGGCCGGTTTGGCCTTCGCCTGACGGCGTTTGCCGACGTTTTTGGCGTCGCGATGGCGCACTTTCACCTTGTTGGCTTTTTCTTTGCTTTTCGCTTTTTCTTCCGCGCGTTTGGCCAGCACTTTCTTCGACGGTTTACCGTTGCTCTTCTCGTTTGGCACCTTGGTTTTCGGCCGCAGTTCGTCGATCACGCGCGCTTTCAGCGGTTCGTTCAGGTAACGGCCCACTTTGCCCAGCAGCAGATGATCGTGCGCTTCCACCAGCGAAATGGCGGTGCCTTTGCGCCCGGCGCGGCCGGTACGGCCGATACGGTGCAGGTAGGTATCCGCCGTGCGTGGCATGTCGAAGTTGAATACGTGGGTGATATCGAGGATATCCAGGCCGCGCGCGGCAACGTCGGTGGCCACCAGCACGTTAACCCGGCCATCCATCATGCGTTTGACCGCTTCGTTGCGTTTGGCCTGCACCATTTCGCCTTCGAGATAGCAGGTGTTGATGCCCGCTTCGCGCAGCCAGGTGGCCAGCTCGTGCACGCGCTCGCGTTTGCGCACGAAGATCACCGATTTCTGCACGTCCGGCTGTTTCAGCAGGTGGATCAGCAGCGCGGTTTTGTGCTGCACGTCATCGGCGCGGTAGTACCACTGCAGGATCTTCTTGCGTTCGCGGCGCGACGGATCGGCTTCCACTTCCACCGGCTCTTTCAGGATGCGTTCGGCGAATTCGCGGATCGCTTCGCCTTCGAGCGTGGCGGAGAACAGCAGCGTTTGGTTGCGCCAGCGGGTTTCGGCGGAGATGGTTTCGATGTCCTGCGCGAAGCCCATATCGAGCATGCGGTCGGCTTCGTCGAGGATCAGGGTTTCCACCGCGCGGCAGTCGAAGTTCTCTTCTTTAATGTATTGCAGCAAGCGGCCGGTGGTGGCGACCACCACGTCCTGGTTTTCGCTGAACACTTCCGCGTGGTTCATGTAAGCGACGCCGCCGGTGATGGTGGCGATATCCAGCGAGGTATGAGCAGCCAATTCACGCGCCTGGTCGGCGACCTGCATCGCCAGTTCACGCGTTGGCGTCAGGATCAGCACGCGCGGCGGGCCGGATTTCTTGCGTGGAAAGTCCAGCAGGTGCTGCAACACGGGCAGCAGGAAGGCGGCGGTTTTGCCGGTGCCGGTCGGAGCCGAACCTAAGACGTCGCGCCCGTCCATCGCCGGCGGGATCGCAGCGGCCTGAATGGCGGTGGGGCGATCGTAGCCTTTGTCGCGCAGCGCGTCGATCAGGCGATCATCGAGTTCGAGTTCGGAAAAAGTGGTTGCTGTCATGGTCTACCTCTACTTGGGGCGCCGATTATAGACGGGTTGGCCGCGATCTTCACCTATTTAAGCGGAAAGCCGCTCTTTTCCCGCCGATCAGATTGCCTTATGCTACGCCAGTTTTATAGCCAGGTGGTGAGTGTGAGCAAGCGATCGAAAGCCGATTTTACCCCGCGCCGCGGGGGATTTACCTTTAAACAATTCTTTGTCGCCCACGATCGTTGCGCCATGAAAGTGGGCACCGACGGGGTGTTGCTCGGCGCCTGGGCGCCGGTGGGGCAGGCGCGCCGGGTGCTGGACATCGGCAGCGGCAGCGGGCTGATCGCGCTGATGCTGGCGCAGCGCAGCGGCGACGAGGTGACCGTCGACGCGGTGGAACTGGACGAAGCCGCCGCCGGCCAGGCGCGCGAAAACGTGGCGGAATCGCCGTGGCCGCAGCGCATCCGCGTGCATGCGCAGGATATTCACCATTATGCGCAGCAGCATGCCGCTGAGTATGATCTGATCGTCAGCAATCCGCCTTATTTTGAGCCGGCGGTGGCCTGCCGCGATCAGGCGCGCCACAACGCGCGCTACACCGAAACCTTAACGCACGACGCGCTGTTGGCCTGCGCGGCGCAGCTGCTGGTGGAGCAAGGAACGTTCTGCGTGGTGCTGCCGCATGACATCGGCGCCGAATTTGAACGCCTGGCGCAGCAAAGCGGCTGGCACACGGCGGCGAAAGTGAACGTCAGCGATCGGGCCGATACGCCGCGGCACCGGGTGCTGCTGGCGCTGATGCGTAAGGAAACGCCGCTGCGGGAGCAGGCGCTGGCGATCAAACAGGCCGACGGCAGCTATACCGACGATTTCCGCCGCTTGATCGCCGACTTCTATCTGTTCTACTGAAAGGAAAAGGGCGCCGATAAGGCGCCCTGTTGCATGGTTTAAGGCTGCAAAATGGTCGGCAGCGCTTCCGGCAGCAAATCCGGGTAGTCCAGCGTGTAGTGCAGGCCGCGGCTCTCTTTGCGCGCCATGGCGCTGCGCACGATAAGCTCGGCCACCTGCACCAGATTGCGCAGCTCCAGCAGGTTGTTGGAGATGCGGAAGTGAGCGTAGTACTCGTCGATTTCCGCCTGCAGCGTATTGATGCGGCGCAGGGCGCGCTCAAGGCGCTTGGTGGTGCGCACGATGCCGACGTAATCCCACATGAACAGCCGCAGCTCGTGCCAGTTGTGCTGGATCACCACCCGTTCGTCCGCATCGTCCACCCGGCTTTCATCCCAGTGCGGCACCTGTTTGGCCTGCTGGATGAACGGCAGGCGCTGCAGAATGTCTTCCGCCGCCGACCAACCGTAAACCAGGCACTCCAGCAGCGAATTCGACGCCATGCGATTGGCGCCGTGCAGGCCGGTGTAGCTGACCTCGCCGATGGCGTACAGCCCGTCGAGATCGGTGCGGCCGTGCTGATCGACCATCACGCCGCCGCAGGTGTAGTGTGCCGCCGGGACGATAGGGATCGGTTGCCGGGTCAGATCGAAGCCCAGCGTCAGCAGCTTTTCGTGGATCATCGGGAAGTGCTGGGTGATGAACGCCGCCGGCTTGTGGCTGATGTCCAGGTACATGCAGTCGGCGCCCAGGCGCTTCATTTCATGGTCGATGGCGCGGGCGACGATATCGCGCGGGGCCAGTTCGCCGCGCGGGTCGAAATCCGGCATAAAGCGGCTGCCGTCCGGACGTTTCAGGTAGGCGCCTTCGCCGCGCAGCGCTTCGGTCAGCAGGAAGTTGCGCGCCTGCGGGTGGAACAGGCAGGTCGGGTGGAACTGGTTGAACTCCAGGTTGGCGACCCGGCAGCCGGCGCGCCAGGCCATGGCGATGCCGTCGCCGGAGGAGATGTCCGGGTTGGTGGTGTATTGGTATACCTTGGCCGCGCCGCCGGTGGCCAGCACCACCGTTTTGGCGCGGTAGGTTTCCACCCGCTCCAGTTCGCGGTTCCAGACGTAAGCGCCCACTACGCGGCGGGTGCCAGGCAGGCCGATTTTGTTCGAGGTAATAAGGTCGACCGCGTTGCGGCGTTCCATCACGCAAATATTGGGGTGAGCGCTTGCTTTCCCTACCAGCGTGGTCTCTACTTCCTTACCGGTAGCGTCTGCGGCGTGCAGGATGCGGCGATGGCTGTGGCCGCCTTCGCGCGTGAGGTGATAATGCGCCTCGCCCTGCGCGTTGACCTCGGTGTCGAACAGCACGCCCTGATCGATCAGCCATTGCACGCAGTGGCGCGCGTTGCCGGCGATGAATTCGACGGCCTCTTTGTCGCACAGGCCGGCGCCGGCAATCAAAGTGTCATCAACGTGTGAGGCAATGCTGTCCGTCTCATCGAACACCGCGGCGATCCCGCCCTGGGCGTAAAAGGTGGCTCCCTCGCTGAGCGGCCCCTTGCTGAGAACGGTAACCTTGCAATGCTGCGCCAGGCGCAGCGCCAGTGACAGGCCCGCAGCGCCGCTGCCGACGATCAGTACATCGCTAACATGTTCAGATGATGGTTGCATAACGTATGATGTGTGCAGAAGAAGAGTGAATTTCATGTTAGCCTAACTGTCCGGGCAAAAGCCACGGATAGGGTGACATCAACAGAAAAAACAATGGCGATATGGAACTTCGTGTTCTATATGAACTCCAAGCGAGTGCTTGCTCAGGAAAATAATGTATGGCTGGCAGTACAATTTTACGCGTGGAGACGGATTTGGGGAGAGTTTACCTCGGATGAGCGAGCAGTTAACGGATCAAGTTCTGGTCGAGCGGGTCCAAAAGGGCGACCAGAAGTCGTTTAACCTACTGGTAGTGCGCTATCAGCATAAGGTGGCGAGTCTCGTTTCCCGCTATGTGCCGCAGGGCGATGTGCCCGATGTGGTGCAGGAGTCGTTTATCAAGGCCTATCGCGCACTGGAATCGTTCCGTGGCGACAGCGCTTTTTATACCTGGTTGTATCGAATCGCCGTGAACACGGCAAAGAATTATCTGGTTGCTCAGGGGCGCCGTCCGCCATCCAGTGATGTGGACGCCAACGATGCGGAAAATTACGAAAGTGCGGGCGCACTGAAAGAAATTTCGAACCCTGAGAACTTAATGTTGTCAGAAGAGCTGAGACAGATAGTTTTCCGTACCATTGAGTCTCTCCCTGAGGATCTTCGCATGGCGATTACCCTGCGGGAGTTGGATGGTCTAAGCTACGAAGAAATAGCCGCCATCATGGATTGCCCGGTCGGAACCGTACGTTCGCGTATTTTCCGCGCCCGGGAAGCTATCGATAATAAAGTTCAACCGCTGATCCAGCGTTAGCAATGGCGGGCACAGGAAGGGTACTTAGGCATGCAGAAAGAAAAGCTTTCCGCTCTGATGGATGGTGAATCGTTCGACAGCGAGCTGTTGAGTTCTCTGTCGCAAGATCGAACGCTTCAACAAAGCTGGCAGAGCTATCACCTGATACGTGACACACTGCGAGGTGATGTCGGACAAGTGATGCATCTCGACATCGCCGATCGCGTCGCCGCTGCACTTGAGAAAGAACCCGCCCGGCTGGTGCCTTCCGCCGTTCAGGAATCTCAGCCGCAGCCTCACACCTGGCCGAGAATGCCGTTCTGGGACAAAGTGCGTCCTTGGGCGAGCCAGATTACGCAAATCGGCATGGCGGCCTGCGTGTCGCTGGCGGTGATCGTCGGCGTGCAGCACTACAACCAGCCTTCTGCGACATCGAACGCGTCCGAATCGCCGGCCTTCACCACGCTGCCGATCATGGGGCAGGCCTCGCCGGTCAGCCTGGGCGTTCCTGCCGACAGTTTCTCCACCGGCAGCGGCCAACAGCAGCAGGTGCAGGAACAGCGCAAGCGTATCAACGCCATGCTGCAGGACTATGAACTGCAACGTCGCCTGCATTCGGATCAGCTGCAGCTTGAGCAAGGCAACCCGCAACAGGCTGCCATTCAGGTTCCCGGAACTCAGTCTTTAGGAATGCAACAGCAGTAATGAAGCAAATCTGGTTCTCCGTTTGTTTATTGACGGGCAGCCTGCTCTATTCCAGCATCGCCCCGGCGCAGCCAACTGCGTCCGGGGCGTTATTGCAACAGATGAGCAGCGCCAGCCGTTCTCTCAATTACGAGCTCGCCTACATCAGCGTCAGCAAGCAGGGAATCGAGTCGTTGCGCTATCGCCATGCGGTGATCGGCAACGTGCCGCTCGGTCAGCTGCTGCATATGGATGGCCCGCGCCGCGAAGTGTTGCAGCGCGGCGGCGGGATCAGCTACTTCGAACCCGGTCTGGAGCCGTTCACGCTCACCGGCGATCACATCGTCGATGCGCTGCCGGCGATCGTTTATGCCGATTTCACCCGTCTGGCGAAGTATTACGACTTCATCTCCGTGGGCAGCACCCGCATCGCCGATCGGCCGTGTGAAGTGCTGCGCGTGGTGGCGCGCGACGGTTCCCGCTACAGCTACATCGTCTGGATGGACGAAGACACCAAGCTGCCGCTGCGGGTAGATCTGCTCGATCGCGACGGCGAAACGCTGGAGCAATACCGGGTGATCTCCTTCGCGGTCGGTGCCGAGGTGCAGGGCGCGATGCAGGGGCTGCTCAAAGCCAACCTGCCGCCGCTGCTGTCGCTGCCGGCGGTGGAAAATGTCCAGCTCAGCTGGAGCACCGGCTGGCTGCCGGCCGGCGTGGACGAGGTGGCGCGCAATCGCCGCAAATTGCCGAACGTCGCCGTGCCGGTGGAATCCCGGCTCTACAGCGACGGCCTGTTCAGCTTCTCGGTTAACGTCAGCCCGGCGGGCAGCGGCGCCGGGCAGCAGTACTACCGTCAGGGGCGCCGCACCATTCAGACCGAAGTGCGCGCGGGCAACGAAATCACGATTGTGGGCGAATTGCCGCCGGCGACGGCCAAGCGCATCGCCGACAGCATTTCTTTCAAGGTATCGCCGTAATGATGAAAGAGTGGGCCACGGTGGTTTCGTGGCAACAGGGCGTAGCGCTGCTGCGCTGTGAACCCAAGGCCGGCTGCGGCAGCTGCACCGCGCGCTCCGGCTGTGGCGCGCGTGCGCTGAACGAGCTGGTGCCGGAAACCGAGCATCAGCTGCAGGTACATATCGATCAGCCGCTTGAACCGGGGCAGCGCGTCGAGGTCGGCATCGCGGAAGGCAGCCTGCTGCGTTCCGCCATGCTGGTTTACCTGACGCCGCTGCTGGGTATGATGTTGGGCGGCACGCTGCTGCAATATTGTTTCGGCAGCGATGCCTCGGCGGCAGTCGGCGCCGTGTTGGGCGGCGGTGCGGCCTTTATGCTGGCTCGCCGCTTGGCCCGACGTCTGGGCGAGCAGGCCGATTACCAGCCGGTGGTGCTGCAAATTGGGTTGCCGCCTACCGCGATGCGCATGCAGGCGGAAAACTCCCCGCTGATTTAAACCGATGGCCGCGTCATCGCCGGGTTGTGATAGGCGGGGATGCGGTTGTGGATCATATGCTCCAACAGCGCGATGAATAGATCGGCGCTGAGCAGCGAATCGTAGTTAATCGCGAACAGCACATGTCCCTGGCCGTCGAATAAGCGGATACCGCGCTGCGGGTGATTTTCCAACGCGCGGATCTGTTCGATAGGCACGTTTCCCCGTTCCGTCGTCAGCAGGGTGGCGCTCAGCCGCAGCGTTTCGGTCGGCGTGCCTTGCTGCTTGCCGAGCAGCAACTGCCACAGCCAGCGCGCGTCGCCCTCTATGGTGTGAAACGACACCGTTCCCCCCTGATAGAGCGCATTCAGCGCCAGCGGCCCGCGCTGCTGCAGCTGTTGGTCGACGATCACGTCCGCCAATCGCCACGAGTGGGCAACGTTGCTGAAAACCGTGCACCAGGGCTGATCTGCACCGGCGCGGAACGCCGTAACGTCAAACAGCCCGCCAAAAGCCTGGCCGCCGCGAAAGCGATAGATGTCGCCGATCTTCTCAAACGGGATGAAACGCTCTTTGTGATGGTGGCTGTCAAAGACCCGCACGCCGTGCTCGTACAGACGATAGGTCAGCGTCGGACGCAGATAATGCCGCAGCGCCAGCAGCGTACAGCCGAGTAAAATCGTGCCCGCGCCGGCTTGCAACAGCGTGATGACCTGGCTTTCGTCAATGCTGCTCAGCAGCGGCAGCACCAACAGCGCCGCCCCCACGCTAAACAGCAGCGCCGCCGCCGCCAGTATGCCCCAGTTGACCTTTGAAAAATCGTGCCGGCTCAGCATTTGCCCTTTATCGATCATAATGCACCTTCCAATCAACGTACGCAGATATGCTGGTGAACCCCGGTGGGCTGCCGATGTAGTGCCCTGAATAATGTTTTGTCGCGGAGCTCATGCCCTTTCTATCCGAGGGACGGTGGTGGCGTATATGGGGTTTTTCCTAAAGGAAGTGGGGCAAAATGGAATTCTAAGAGGTTGATCCAAATATTCTTTTTTTATAATTTCGGAGAGGGTTTATTGCGCTGTGGCCGGTTATGTATTAGCGCCGAAGTTTGACGGCCACGAAGCACCGGCAAGCCTTGGGTTCAGGCCGCATCGTCCGCGTTAACATCTGTTTTCACCCGCCGGGGCGCCCTGTAACATTTAGCGGCGCATAATAGAATGCCTTCACTGCACCGATCGCTAGGTTTTCAGTGGTGTGGCATGTAGAATGCAGCGATTCAGGTGCAAGACGGCCTCACCCATTCACTGTCGCTTTAGGTCCATGCGGGTTTCTATAGGCGAGTAATTCAGAAATACCAAGGCAGAAAAACTTTTATAATGAAGCATATACGAAATTTCTCCATTATTGCCCATATTGACCACGGTAAGTCGACGCTGTCTGACCGCATTATCCAAATCTGCGGTGGCTTGACCGACCGTGAAATGGCTGCGCAGGTGCTCGATTCCATGGATCTGGAGCGCGAGCGCGGCATCACCATCAAGGCGCAGAGCGTGACGCTGGATTATAAAGCGCAGGATGGGCAGACCTATCAGCTTAACTTTATCGACACCCCTGGCCACGTTGACTTCTCCTATGAAGTTTCCCGCTCGCTGGCGGCCTGCGAAGGCGCGCTGCTGGTGGTGGACGCCGGCCAGGGCGTAGAGGCCCAGACGCTGGCCAACTGCTACACCGCGATCGAAATGGATCTGGAAGTGGTGCCGGTGTTGAATAAAATCGACCTGCCGGCCGCCGATCCGGATCGCGCCGCGCAGGAAATCGAAGACATCGTCGGCATCGACGCCACCGATGCCGTGCGCTGCTCGGCCAAAACCGGCGTCGGCGTGCCAGACGTGCTGGAGCGCCTGGTGCGCGACATCCCGCCGCCGCAGGGCGATCCGGATGCGCCGCTGCAGGCGCTGATCATCGACTCCTGGTTCGATAACTATCTGGGCGTCGTGTCTCTGGTGCGCGTCAAGAACGGCACGCTGCGCAAGGGCGACAAGATCAAGGTCATGAGCACCGGCCAGGTGTATAACGCCGATCGCTTGGGCATCTTCACGCCGAAGCAGGTCGATCGCGACGTGCTGAACTGCGGCGAAGTGGGCTGGCTGGTCTGTGCGATCAAAGACATCCTCGGCGCGCCGGTGGGCGATACCCTGACGCAGGCGCGTCAGCCGGCGGATAAAGCGTTGCCGGGCTTCAAGAAAGTGAAGCCTCAGGTGTACGCCGGTCTGTTCCCGATCAGCTCCGACGACTATGAATCTTTCCGCGATGCGCTGGGCAAGCTGAGCCTTAACGACGCCTCCCTGTTCTACGAACCGGAAAGCTCCACCGCGTTGGGCTTCGGCTTCCGCTGTGGCTTCCTCGGTCTGCTGCACATGGAGATCATTCAGGAGCGTCTGGAGCGTGAATACGATCTGGATCTGATCACCACCGCGCCGACGGTAGTCTATGAAGTGGAAACCACCGGCAAGGAAGTGATCTACGTCGACAGCCCATCCAAGCTGCCGCCGTTGAACAACATCCAGGAACTGCGCGAGCCGATCGCCGAATGTCACATGCTGATGCCGCAGGAATACCTGGGCAACGTCATCACCCTGTGCGTTGAGAAGCGCGGCGTGCAGACCAACATGGTCTACCACGGCAACCAGGTGGCGCTGACCTATGAAATCCCGATGGCGGAAGTGGTGCTCGACTTCTTCGACCGCCTGAAGTCCACGTCGCGCGGTTATGCGTCGCTGGATTACAACTTCAAGCGCTTCCAGGCCTCCGACATGGTGCGCGTGGACGTGCTGATCAACAACGAGCGCGTGGATGCGCTGGCGCTGATCACTCACCGCGACAACTCGCAGTACCGCGGCCGTGAATTGGTGGAGAAGATGAAAGATCTGATCCCGCGTCAGCAGTTCGACATCGCGATTCAGGCGGCGATCGGCACGCACATCATCGCGCGCTCCACCGTGAAGCAGCTGCGTAAAAACGTGCTGGCGAAATGCTACGGCGGTGACGTCAGCCGTAAGAAAAAGCTGCTGCAGAAACAGAAAGACGGTAAGAAGCGCATGAAGCAGGTCGGCAACGTCGAGCTGCCGCAGGAAGCGTTCCTGGCCATTCTGCACGTCGGTAAAGACGGCAAGTAACCGCGACGAGTTCGCGAAACGAGGGAGTTTGCATGGCGAATATGTTTGCCCTGATCCTGGCGTTGGCCACCCTGGTCACCGGGATCATCTGGTGCTTCGAGCGCTTTAAATGGGCGCCGGCCCGCCGCGCGAAGATCGCGGCGGTCAACGCACAGACCGCGGGCGCCGTAGACGATAAAACGCTGGCGAAAGTGGCGAAGCAGCCAGGCTGGGTGGAGACCGGCGCATCGGTCTTCCCGGTGTTGCTGCTGGTGTTTGTGGTGCGTTCGTTTATTTACGAACCGTTCCAGATCCCGTCCGGCTCAATGATGCCGACGCTGTTGATTGGCGATTTCATTCTGGTGGAGAAATATGCCTACGGCATTAAAGATCCGATTACCCAGACGACGCTCATTGAAACCGGCCATCCGAAGCGTGGTGATATTGCGGTATTTAAATATCCGCTGGATCCGAAACTGGATTATATCAAGCGCGTGATTGGCCTGCCGGGCGACCGTATTACTTACGATCCGGTGAATAAGCGCGTCACGGTGCAGCCGTCCTGCAACAGCGGGCAGTCCTGTGATACCGCGCTGGCCGTGACATACGCCGATGCGCAGCCGAGCGACTTCGTGCAGCTGTTCAGCCGCAGCGGCATGGGCGAGGCCAGCAACGGCTTCTACCAGATCCCGCTGAACGATAACGTGCCGTCGGGCGGCATTCGCATGCGTGAGCGCCAGGAAAGCCTCGGCAACGTCACGCACCGCATCCTGACCGTGCCGGACGCGCAGGATCGGGTGGGCGCTTACTACCAACAGCCGGGCAAACCGTTGGCGGAGTGGGTGGTGCCGGCCGGGCATTACTTCATGATGGGCGACAACCGTGACAACAGCGCGGACAGCCGTTACTGGGGCTTTGTGCCGGAGAAGAATCTGGTGGGCAAAGCCACGGCCATCTGGATGAGCTTTGAAAAACAGGAAGGCGAGTGGCCTACCGGCGTGCGTTTCAGCCGGATCGGCGGCATTCATTAATCGCTGATTTATTCCCTGTCAATTTCACGCCGCAGCCTACTGCGGCGTGAAAGATTAAGAGGATATAAACACAGCATTATGTTTCCACTCGTTGTAGAATACCTTCTCGAGCGATAAAAGTTGGCTCCTGCTGGGAGCCACTGCAAACGAAACAGCTTTGGATCGGCTTTCGGCGAAGCAGGCCTGTTCCGTGTGCTGCAAGTTTTTGACGCATTCTTGATCTATTGGTAACTCATGAACCCCATCGTAATAAACAGGCTGCAGCGGAAGCTGGGCTACACTTTTCAACAGCAGGAGCTTTTACTGCAGGCTTTGACTCACCGCAGCGCCAGCAGTAAACACAATGAACGTCTTGAGTTTCTGGGTGACTCGATTCTGAGCTTTGTCATCGCCAATGCGCTCTATCACCGTTTTCCTCGCGTAGACGAGGGCGACATGAGCCGCATGCGCGCCACGCTGGTGCGCGGCAACACGCTGGCGGAGATGGCGCGCGAGTTTGACCTGGGCGAATGTCTGCGGCTTGGGCCGGGCGAATTGAAAAGTGGTGGGTTCCGCCGCGAGTCAATCCTGGCGGATACGGTGGAGGCATTGATCGGCGGCGTGTTCCTGGACAGCGACATCCAGACCGTCGAGCGTCTGATTTTGGACTGGTATCGCAGCCGGTTGGACGAAATCAGCCCCGGTGATAAGCAGAAAGACCCGAAAACCCGTTTGCAGGAATTTTTGCAGGGGCGTCATCTGCCGTTGCCTTCTTATTTGGTGGTGCAGGTTCGCGGTGAAGCGCACGACCAGGAGTTTACCATCCACTGCCAGGTGAGTGGTTTGAGCGAGCCCGTGGTGGGCACCGGCTCGAGCCGCCGTAAAGCCGAGCAGGCGGCAGCGGAACAAGCGCTGAAAAAGCTGGAGCTTGAATGAGCGAAGTAAAACAACACTGCGGGTTTATCGCCATCGTCGGCCGCCCGAACGTGGGCAAATCGACGTTGCTGAACCAACTGCTGGGGCAGAAGGTTTCCATTACGTCGCGTAAGCCGCAGACGACCCGTCACCGCATCATGGGCATCGACACCGATGGCGCCTATCAGGCGATCTACGTCGATACCCCAGGGCTGCACATCGAAGAAAAACGCGCCATCAACCGTTTGATGAACCGCGCGGCCAGCAGCTCGATCGGTGACGTTGAGCTGGTGATCTTCGTGGTCGAAGGCACCAACTGGACCGCCGACGACGAAATGGTGGTCAACAAGCTGCGCAGCCTGCGCTGCCCGGTACTGCTGGCGATCAACAAGGTCGATAACGTTACCGACAAATCCAAGCTGTTGCCGCACATCGCGTTCCTCAGCCAGCAGATGAATTTCCTCGACGTGGTGCCTATCTCCGCCGAGAAAGGGATGAACGTCGACACCATCGCCGGCATCGTGCGCAAGCTGCTGCCGGAAGCGGAACACCACTTCCCGGAAGACTACATCACCGATCGCTCCCAGCGCTTTATGGCGTCCGAGATCATCCGCGAGAAGCTGATGCGTTTCCTGGGCGAAGAGCTGCCGTACTCAGTGACGGTGGAAATCGAACAGTTCGTGGCTAACGATCGCGGCGGCTACGATGTGCACGGCCTGATCCTGGTTGAGCGCGAAGGCCAGAAGAAAATGGTCATCGGCAACAAGGGCGCCAAGATCAAAACCATCGGCATCGAAGCGCGTCAGGACATGGAACAGATGTTCGACGCCAAAGTGCATCTCGAGCTGTGGGTGAAAGTGAAATCCGGTTGGGCGGACGACGAACGTGCGCTGCGCAGCCTGGGCTATGTTGACGATCTGAAGTAACGATCCGTGGACGGCTGGGAGCGCGCTTTCGTCCTGCATGGGCGGCCGTACAGTGAAACCAGTCTGATGCTGGATCTGTTTACCGAAGGTCATGGGCGGGTGCGCTTGCTGGCGAAAGGCGCGCGCAGCCGCCGCTCCAATCTGAAGGGTTGCCTGCAGCCCTTTACCCCCCTGTTAGTGCGCTGGGGCGGCCGCGGCGAAGTGAAAACGCTGCGCAACGCCGAAGCGGTCTCTCTCGGTTTACCCCTCAGCGGCATGATGCTTTACAGCGGCCTGTACGTGAACGAACTGCTGGCGCGCGTGCTGGAGCAGGAAACCAACTACTCGGTGCTGTTCTTCGACTACTTGCAATGCCTGCAGGCGCTGGCGGCGGAAGACAGTTCACCGGAACAGGCGCTGCGCCAGTTCGAGCTGGCCTTGTTGCATCATCTCGGCTACGGCCTCGATTTTCTGCACTGCGCCGGCAGCGGCCTGCCGGTGGATGACGCCATGACCTACCGTTACCGTGAAGAGAAAGGCTTTATCGCCAGCCTGGTGGTGGATCACTACAGCTTCACCGGGCGTGAACTGCGCGCGCTGGCGGAGCGGCAGTTTCCCGATGCCGAGACGCTGCGCGCCGCCAAGCGTTTCACCCGCATGGCGCTGAAACCCTACCTCGGCGGCAAACCGTTGAAGAGCCGCGAACTGTTCCGCCAGTTCGTGCGCAAACAGCCGAATACGCCGGTTGACGACGCCTGACCTTTTCCCCTTTTGCCGCCCTGCGCCCGCGTGTAAACTGCTGGCACTGAAAATCGTATTTAGAGGTTGTCATGGCTGATTTGCTGCTGGGCGTCAATATCGATCACATCGCCACGTTACGTAACGCGCGCGGAACCCAATACCCGGATCCGGTTCAGGCGGCATTCATTGCCGAACAGGCGGGGGCCGACGGCATTACCGTGCATCTGCGCGAAGATCGCCGCCACATCACCGACCGCGACGTGCGCTTGCTGCGCCAGACCATCCAGACGCGCATGAACCTGGAGATGGCGGTGACCGACGAGATGCTGGACATCGCCATTGAGCTGCAGCCGCATTTCTGCTGCCTGGTGCCGGAAAAACGCGAGGAAGTGACCACCGAAGGCGGCCTGGACGTCGCCGGCCAGCTGGACAAAATGAGCGTGGCGGTCGAGCGCCTGGCGCAGGCGGGCATTCTGGTTTCGCTGTTCATCGATCCCGATCATCGCCAGATTGACGCGGCGGTGGCGGTGGGCGCCCCCTATATCGAAATCCACACCGGCGCCTACGCGGAAGCGCAGGGCGAGCTGGCGGTACAGGCCGAGCTGCGCCGCATCGCGGTCGCCGCCGCCTACGCGGCCGAGAAGGGGCTGAAGGTCAACGCCGGCCACGGCCTGACCTACCATAACGTGCAGCCGATCGCCGCGCTGCCGGAAATGCACGAGCTGAACATCGGCCATGCGATTATCGGCCAGGCGGTGATGAGCGGGCTGCCGGCCGCGGTTGCCGACATGAAAGTGCTGATGCGGGAAGCGCGCCGGTAATGGCGGTGCTCGGGCTGGGTACCGACATCGTCGAGATGGCGCGTATCGAAGCGGTGGTGGAGCGCAGCGGCGATCGTCTGGCGCGCCGCGTGCTGAGCGACGCCGAGTGGGCGCTGTATCAGCAGCACCAGCAGCCGATTCGCTTTCTGGCCAAACGTTTCGCGGTGAAAGAGGCCGCCGCCAAGGCGTTCGGCACCGGCATTCGCAACGGCCTGGCGTTCAACCAGTTCGAGGTGTTCAACGATGCGTTGGGCAAACCGAATATTCGTTTGCACGGCCGCGCCGCCGAGCTGGCGGGGGAGATGGGGGTCACCGCGATCCACGTTTCGCTGGCCGACGAACGGCGCTATGCCTGTGCGACGGTGATCGTCGAAAGCTGAAAATAGAAAGGGCGCCCTGCGGCGCCCTTGTCAGTCCTGCGGCGGGTTAAATGCGATCGGCGTGGTGCAACACCACGAATTTATCCCACAGCTGCTCATTAGTCTCGCGATGCTGCGGATCGGTAATGATGGTGTTGTCGATGGGGCAGACCTGCTGACAGGTTGGCGTATCGTAATGACCAATGCACTCGGTGCAGCGCTCGGTATCGATTTGGTAGATCTCATCGCCCATCGAAATTGCCTGGTTCGGGCATTCCGGCTCGCACATGTCGCAGTTGATGCATTTCTTGGTAATCAGCAGTGCCATTGTCAGTTATCTTTCCATCGGTGTGCTCGGGCTGGCGCGCAATCTATCATAGAATCGCCGCGCGGCGGGCGCTTTTTCGTCATCTTACCGCTTAGGGTAACTCAGGCGGGTCATCAGCCAACTGATCGAAATCAACCATTCTCTGTCCGTCAAACACCCAGCGCTTGTCTTCATCCGCCATGCGCATGGTGGGCATCACCTCCGGATAGGCAACCCGTATTCCCGCCTCTTGAGCAAACAGCCCGATAAAATCGAATGCGCTCAAGGGAGCATCAGTGATCTGGTGCTGTCGATCGCGATCGGTCAGCACCAGCAACGGCACCTGATAATTCTGCCGGGTATCGCCGCTGTGGCGCAAAGAACGCTCGCCGCCGATATCCTTATGGGAAAGACCATGATCGGAGAAATAGAACAGTTTAAACGGCGCGCCGCTCTGCTTCAGACGGTGATAAACCTGCTCGATAAAATGGTCTGTCTTGCGATAGGTCGAGAGATAGCAGGCCAGCTCCTTATTCGGCGACTCGACGCTGGGCGCTTCACCGTTAAGCCGCTCGCAAAAGTCGGCGTGCGAGCCCATCAGATGCAACACATACAGATTGCCTTGCCCCTGGCGACGCAATAATTGGTCAAATATCGGCAGCAGCGCATCATCGTCGGTGTTACGCGATTGGAAGTCGCCTTTCTTCAGGAAATAATGGCTATCGCTGAACATGGCGATTTTTGATACCGGCGTATCGAATTGTCCGAACATGCCCTGATTGGACAGCCAGTGGGTTTTGAGGCCGGCGGCTTTTGCCAGGGTGATGATATTATCTCCGATGGCAATGTTGTGGCCGTTGCTTAAAGCCAGCGTGCGGGGGAGCGATTCGAACGTATTTGGCGCGGTGGAAATATAATTGCTGTAAAACCGTCCTTTGGCATTATCCAGAAACGGCGTAGTGGACACTGGATAATCAAATAAGGACATATGATCCCTGCGCATACTTTCGCCGACGATAATGACATAGTTTTCATTCGTCGGTGCGCCTGCGGTTATTGACCAAGTGTTCGGCGTTGAAGCGCCGGCGCTTAATTCATCGACCTGCCGTTGGTATTGATGGTAAGCCGAGTAGAGGGATAAAAAGAAGTCAGGCAATTTAAGATTCGCCACACCGCCATTGAAGGCTCTGGCGACAATGATAACCCCCAGCAGGGCTAGCAAGGGAAGTATTGTTTGTTTTGAAATGGTTTGCCGCCAAATAAATAGGCCGAGAATGGCCAGCATAGCCAGAATGGCGGCAGGCAGCAGATAACAGCTGGCCGGCAGAGTCTGCAAAAACTCCGTTGCTTCTATTAGGTTGGTTTGCAACAGGGCGGACATCACGGCAGTGGAAGGGGCACCGTAAATAACCCCGACCGGCGCATACAGCGCGCACAGCAGAATAAACGGAATAATCAGGCCATATCGGGTAAGCGAATGAATAGATAATAATAGCAAAATAAGCGCAATAAAAAGAATATCAATGCCTTTTCCACCGCTGTATCCCATCGCCTTGATTAGAATCAATGCAGTAATGACATAGAGTAAAAAGGTACGCAGAATCGGATGAGCCACGGAATGCCGTAACTTATCTAAAATAACAGTGTGTGTATTCATAATGATATCGTCAAATAATGCCGTCCATGCACGCTCAATTACTGTTCGACAATTGAGCTGTTCACCGCCCGCACATTATTTTTCGAATGCAGAGAATGGAAATAATTGAACTGGCGGCGTTTTATCGGCCGCCATTATACGCGTCAAACCAACTTTTTCATCAATTGTTCGCTGTGCCTGATACGGTCGCGGGCATGATCAAGGTCGTGCTGGATCAGCGCCATAAACAGCAGGTCGGTGAGGGCGAACTGGGCAGTGCTGGAGGAGATGGCCGCGCTGCGGGTGTGGGGTTCTTCGGCGATGGTATAGAGGCAGTGGTCCGCGCGTTGCTGCAGGCCGTTGGGCGAGAAGCTGGTCAGCGCCAGCACCCTGGCGCCGGCCTGGCGCGCTTCTTCCGCCGCCAGATTGATTTCACGCCGCTCGCCGCTGAAAGAGATAGCCAGCAGCAGATCGCGTTTGTCCAGCGCCTGCACCGCCGCCAGCTGGACGTGCATATCCGCTTCGGCCACCGCCATCACGCCAATTTTCAGCAGCTTGAAGGAAAAATCCTTGGCCACCAGCCCGGAGGCACCGATGCCGATCAGCATCACCCGGCGCGCCTGGCGCAGCATGTCCAGCGCCTGATGCAGCCGCTCTTCGCTGTTGATGTCGAGCGTCGCGCGCAGCGCCGCCTGCTTTTCCGCCAGCAGCTTTTCACCGACGATTTTCAGCGTATCGCTGCTGAGGATGTGGTTGTGAACGGTCACCACCGGCTCGGCCTGCGGTTGGGCCAGCGTCTCGCTCAGCGCCAGCTTCAGCGCCGGGAAACCTTTATAGCCCAGTTTTTGGGCGAACTTCACCACGCTCGACTGGCTGATGCCGGCCAACTGAGCCAGCTTTTGCGAGCTGAGATGGCGCGCCTGCTCGGCGTTATTCAGCAGAAAGTCCGCCAGCTTGCGGTCGTTTTGCGCCAGTGTCGGATACATCTGGCGAATGCGCAGAAGGGTACTCATTGTTCTTTCCCTGGAAACCAGCGGCCATTTTGCCATGCAGAGGGCGAAAACGCGCGGTGAAAATTTTTGTGAGCTCACCGTTAAAATAGCAAATAGCGCTCGCTTTGTTGAATAAAATATTCAAATATTGATTTAATTTTGTGAATTAAAAATTCAAAGGTGAACAGATGAACTTAGGCGCACTGGTATCGGAAACCCGCAACCCGGCCACCATGGGGCTGGATGAAATGTCGACGCTGGACATGGTCCGTTGCTTTAACCAGGAAGATCGCAAGGTGCCGGAGGCGATTGAACAGGTGTTGCCGGCGATCGCGCAGGCGGTCGATTTGGCCGCGGCGGCGCTGAAGGCCGGTGGGCGGTTGATTTATTTGGGCGCCGGCACCAGCGGCCGCCTGGGCGTATTGGACGCCTCCGAGTGTCCGCCGACCTTCGGCGTGCCACACGGCGTGGTGGTGGGGCTAATCGCCGGCGGGCCGGGCGCGCTGCTCAAAGCGGTGGAGGGGGCGGAAGATGACGAGGCCCTGGGTGAAGCCGATCTCCGGGCGCTGAACCTCACCGCCGTCGATATGGTGGTGGGGCTGGCGGCCTCGGGGCGTACGCCCTACGTGATCGGCGCACTGCGCTATGCGCGCGGGCTGGGCTGCCCGACGGCGGCCATCTCCTGCAACCCGGATTCGCCGATTGCGCACGAAGCACAGGTGGCGATTTCGCCGGTGGTGGGGCCGGAGGCGCTGACCGGCTCAACGCGCCTGAAATCCGGCACCGCGCAGAAACTGGTACTCAACATGCTGTCGACCGGTGCGATGGTCAAACTGGGCAAGGTCTACCAGAACCTGATGGTGGACGTGAAGGCTACCAACGTCAAACTGGTGGATCGCGCCTGCCGCATCGTGATGGAGGCCACCGGCGCCGAACGCGCTCAGGCGGAGGCGGTGCTGGCGCAGACCGGCTTTGAGGTTAAACCGGCGATCCTGATGATTTTAGCCGGCGTCAGCGCCGATGAGGCGCAGCAGCGGCTGCAGCGGCACGATGGCTACCTGCGCGCGGCGCTGGCGCGTTAATTCACGGTGGGGGCGGCGATGGACAAGACAACGGCATTGGCGACACAGATCCTGGCGGGCGTGGGGGGCGAGGGCAATATTCTCAAACTGGAAAACTGCATGACGCGGGTGCGCGTCGAGGTCAGCGATGAGCAGCGCCTGGATCTGGCCGCGCTCAAGCAGCTGCCGGGGGTGAAGGGCTATATCAAGCAGGGTGAACAGCATCAGTTTATCGTCGGCCCGGGCGCCGCCGCCAAGGTGGTGGACGCCATGCGCGGGCTGTTGAGCGGTGATGCGCAGCCCGTTGCCGCCGTCGGTGACGCCGCCCGCACCAAGGCGCAGGCCAAGCAAAAATACGCTGCGCCGATGAGCGGCGCGCTGAAAAAGCTGGCCGATGTCTTTATTCCGCTGATCCCGGCGTTTATCGCCTCGGGCCTGATCACCGGCATCATCAACCTGCTGAAACGGCCCGACATCGCCGGCCAGCTGGCGGTGGACTATCCGAACGTGCTGGGACTGCTGGCAATCTTCGGCAGCGCGGTGTTCGCCATTATGAACATTCTGGTTGGGGTCAACGCCGCGCGGGTGTTTGGCGGTTCGCAGGCGATGGGCGGCGTGATGGCCGGCATTCTCTCCAGTCCGGCGCTGGCGCAGATCACCCTGTTCGGGGAGGCGCTGCAGCCGGGGCGCGGCGGGGTGATCGCCGTATTGTTGGTGGTGGCGTTGATGTGCTGGGTGGAGAAGCGCCTGCGCACGCTGTTGCCGGAGTCGGTCGAACTGATCCTTAACCCATTGCTGACCACGCTGGTCACCGCCTCATTGGCGATCCTGATCCTGCAGCCGCTCGGGGGGGTTATTTCCGATGCCATCGCCCACGGCGCCAATCTGGCGATCGACAAGGGCGGGCTGCTGGTGGGGGCGTTGCTCTCGGGGCTGTTCCTGCCGCTGGTGCTCTCCGGCCTGCATCAGGGGCTGGTGCCGATCCACGTCGAGCTGGTGCAGGCGCACGGTTCCAATCCGCTTTTGCCGATCCTGGCGATGGCCGGCGTCGGTCAGGTGGGGGCGGCGCTGGCGGTGCTGCTGAAAACCCGCAACGCGCGGCTGAAGAAGGTGATCAAAGGGGCGTTGCCGGTCGGCATTCTCGGCATCGGCGAGCCGCTGATCTTCGGGGTGACGCTGCCGCTGGGCCGGCCGTTTATCGGCGCCTGCCTCGGCGGCGCGGTAGGCGGCGCGCTGATCAGCTACTGGAAGGTGGCGACGGTCATCACCTTCGGCATTTCGGGGCTGCCTTTGGCGTTGACCATCGTCTCAGGTAAGGTGATGTTGTATCTGGCGGGGATGCTGATTACGATTATCGCCGGTTTTCTCTTCACCTGGATGATGGGGTTCGACGATCCCGAGGAGTAGCGTTTGAGCGACAAGCAGCAACAACCGGCCGCAGAGGGGCGCCGCGTGGTCTTTTTCGATCTGGACGGCACCCTGCATCAGGAGGATATGTTCGGCAGTTTTTTGCGCTTTCTGCTGCGCCGCCTACCGCTGAACCTGCTGCTGGTAATACCGCTGCTGCCGCCGATCGGGTTGGCGCTGCTGCTGCTGGGGCGCGCCGCGCGCTGGCCGATGAGCCTGCTGCTGTGGGCGATTACTTTCGGGCGTTCTGAAGCGACGCTGAAGGCGCTGGAGCGGCAGTTTATCGAGGCTTTCCGCCAGAAGGTGACCGCGTTTCCGGTGGTGCAAATGCGGCTGCGGCAGTATTTGGATGAGCACGATGCCGAAGTGTGGCTGATTACCGGCTCGCCGGAGCAACTGGTGGAGCAGGTGTATCGGGATTCGGCGTTTCTGCCGCGGGTGCGGTTGATCGGCAGCCGCATCACGCGCCGCTGCGGCGGTTGGGTCTTGACCCTGCGCTGCCTGGGGGCGCAGAAAGTGGTGCAGCTGGAACAGCGGCTCGGCGCGCCGCTGAAGCTGTACAGCGGTTACAGCGATAGCAAGCAGGATAATCCGCTGCTGTTCTTTTGCGAGCACCGCTGGCGGGTGAGCAAGCAGGGCGAGCTGCAGCAGCTGGAATAAGCCAAGGGCGGAGAATTCCGCCCTTGGTTGCTTTTATCGGTACCGCGATCAGTCGTCGCTCACGTCGTGCGGCTTGCGCCCCAGTTGCCAAATCTTTTCTGCATAGTGCCCCAACGCCCACAGGCTCAGCCCGAGCAGCGCGAAGAAAATCGTCTTCGGCATGCTGTCCCAGAAAAACTCGAACAAACGGGTATACAGGTTGATGCCGAGGAAGGTCAGCCCGAAACCGCGCAGCATGGCGTCGTCATGCTTCAGCCCCAGCCAGATGGCGGCGAGGGCGGCCAGCCCGAACAGCAGGCTCCAGTGGAACAGCTCGATCTGGCGCGCGCGGTACCAGCTGTCGAGATCGCCGTAGTTGCCGAAGATAGACAGCAGCCACAGGGCGATGAACAGGTACAGCAGCCCCATCGCCAGCGACACCCGCTGCAGGCCGCGCTGCGCCAACAGCGGCCGCAGCAGCAATGCGGCGGCGATCAGCACCGCGCCAAAGGCGATAAAGCGAATCGGATAACTCATGCCGAGCCAGTAGGCGCCCCAGCCGGACAGGTAGCCGGTCTCGGCGCCGAAGGCATTGCCGAGCGACAGCAGGGCGAACCACCACACCAGCCCGGATCGGCTGAACCAGCCGATCGCGCCGTACAGCAGCGCGGCGACCAGCAGCAGTACGGAAACCCGGCCGCTGCCGTTATCCAGCCAGACCCCCAACTGCCATAAGGCGCAGGCGGTAAGCAACACGGCGACAAACAATGCCGCCTCGTTGCCGTAACGTTTTTCCGGGTGCCGTTGGCGGCGGCGCAGCGCCCAGACATAGGCCAGCGCCGCGAGTACGCCGGCGATCGCCATGCGCACCGGCGCGTCGAAGCGGAACAGTCCGCTGAGCCATGCAAGCAGTTCGCTGTCGGCGAACAGGCTGGTGACGGCGATCAGCAGCGAGGCCAGCGCGGCGAGAAACGCATAGCGCGCCAGCCGCCGCCAGTCGAAAGGTTGCACGTCCACATGCTGCAGCAGTTGCTGCCGTTGTTCGGGCGTCATGGCGCCTTCCCCAACCCAGCCGTCCAGCGCCTTGCGCACCACGACGGCGTTCTTTTTACTGAGTTTCATGCTTCTTGTCCCTGAATCACATGCTGATTCGGCCAGTATAGCCATTGGCGGGCGGCTACGACAAAGGAGGGCTAGTGTGTATAATGCCCGCCGCAAAAGCGCACGAGGAATTATGCGATGACTGAATATAACGATGAGTACTGGATGCGTCAGGCATTGCAGCTGGCCCTGCGCGCGCAGGAAGAGGGCGAGGTGCCGGTGGGGGCGCTGCTGGTGCTGGACAATCAGGTCATCGGCGAGGGCTGGAACCGGCCGATCGGCCGCCACGATCCTACCGCGCACGCCGAGATCATGGCGCTGCGCCAGGGCGGCGCGGTGCTGCAAAACTATCGCCTGCTGAACGCCACGCTGTACGTCACGCTGGAGCCCTGCGTGATGTGCGCCGGCGCGATGGTGCACAGCCGCATCCGCCGGTTGGTGTATGGCGCCGCCGACGAGAAAACCGGCGCGGCTGGTTCGCTGGTGGACATTCTGCGCCATCCGGGCATGAATCATCAGGTGGAGATCGTCTCAGGCGTGCTGGCGGACGAATGCGCCGCCACCCTGAGCAATTTCTTCCGCCTGCGCCGCGAACAGAAAAAAGCGCTCAGGCTGGCGCAGCGGGCGGCGGATAAGCCGGAATAATCAGTAGTTGAGCGCCAGTTCCGGCATCACCGTCGGGTAGCCTTTCCCCAACGCCTCCTGCTCGGCGGCCGCTTGCGCCGCCTTTCTCTCTTTTTCCTGCAGATAGCCCACCAGGCTGACCTGATAGCGGCGGATGTTTTCTACATAGTTGTAGGCTTCACGCCCGCGCGCATAGCCGTAGGTCAGCTGCGGGTAGTAGCGCTTTTGGCTGAGCATCGGCAGGCGTTGTTTGACGTCGACCCAGCTGTCCGGGTTGCCTTTTTGCGTCTTGGTCAGCTTGCGCGCGTCCAGCATATGGCCCCAACCCATGTTGTAGGCCGCCAGCGAGAACCAGATGCGCTCGTCTTCCGGCACGCTGTCCGGCACCTTGGCCATCAGCCGCTGCAGGTAAAGGGCGCCGCCCTGAATGCTCTCTTCCGGATCGAGGCGATCGTTGACCCCCAGGCCGTCGGCGGTGGCGCGGGTCAGCATCATCAGGCCGCGCACGCCGGTGGGTGAGGTGGCCTGCGGATTCCAGTGCGATTCCTGATAGGCGATGGCCGCCAGCAGCTTCCAGTCGATCTCGTTGGCGTGCTTCTCGAACAGCGGGCGGAAGTTGGGCAGCACCGAATCGATGGCCGACAGGAAGGTTTTGGTGTCCACATAGTCGAAGCTGCCGACGTGGCCGAGGTATTTCTCTTCCAGCCGCGCCAGGGTGCCGTCGTCCACCATCTGGCTGTAGAAATCCAGCATCGCCGCGTACAGGCTGTCGTCGCCGTCGCGTTTCAGGTACCAGGTGACCGGTTCTTCGTCGGTGACGTCGAACGCCACCGCCAGCTGCGGATGGATGCGCTGCAGCAGCGCGATGGTCACCGAATCGCCGAGGGTGTAATCCAGCTTGCCGTCGGCCACCCGTTCCAGCAGCTCTTTGGAGGTGAGATCGCTGGAGGACTCCCAGGCGAGATCCGGGTATTTATCCTGCTTGAGCTGTTTTAGCGTGCTGACGTGCGCGGAACCGGAGGCGACCGCCAGCTTGCCTTTGATGTCGGCGAAGCTTTTCGGCCGCGGGGTGCCCAGCCGGTACACCAGCTGTTGGGAAACGGAGTAGTAGGCCGGGCCGGTGCGCGCGCGGCTGAGGCGCTCCTGATTGTAGATCAGGCCCGCCGCCAGCAGGTCGGCGTCGTCGTCGTCCAGATCGTCGAACAGGTCATTGATGTTCTGATGGGGGATCACCACCAGCTTCACCCCGAGGTAGTTGGCGAAGCGCTTGGCCAGTTCGTAGTCGAGCCCACCCGGCCCTTGCTTGGTGTTGAAATAGGTCAGCGGTGAATTCAGCGTGCTGATACGCAACTCGCCGCGGGAAATGATCTCCTGGAGTTGCCCGCCCTGGCCGCTGCGCCAGGTGATGTTGGGCCACAGCGCGAGAGCCAGAAGCAGGGTGACAACGCCGATGAGGATGTAGTTTATTTTAAGACGTTTCAAATAGTTATCCAGTGGTGGCACAGGTACACCGGCGACGACAACCGCGACTTTTCTCATGGTTAAATCACCAGTGCGGGGGGCATTTTGCGCAACAAAACGCCAGTGTGCAACTTTATTGACACGTTATGACAATTCGACGGTGCGGCATGCTTTTATCAATAATCCCTACGCAAACGGTTTCGTCGGCGCCGAGGATTCTCTATAATGACGCGCGTTTTCCCCTGTTGCGCCCAATGAAGCGTCTTATCCTTCGCTTCGAAGACGAGAGAACTTTGATTATGGAAATTCTGCGTGGTTCGCCCGCTTTATCGGCTTTTCGCATTACCAAACTGCTGTCCCGCTGCCAGGACGCTCACCTGCCCGTCAGTGATATCTACGCCGAGTACGTCCACTTTGCCGATGTCAGCGCACCGCTAAGTGCCGAAGAACACGCCAAGCTTCAGCGTCTGCTCAAGTACGGTCCTTCTCTCGCCGAACACGCTCCCGAAGGCCGGCTGCTGCTGGTTACGCCGCGTCCGGGCACCATTTCTCCCTGGTCTTCCAAAGCCACCGACATCGCCCACAACTGCGGCTTGCAACAGGTGCTGCGCCTGGAGCGCGGCCTGGCGTTCTACGTCAAGGCGCCCGAGCTGACGGAAACCCAGTGGCGCCAGCTCGCCGCACTGTTGCACGATCGCATGATGGAAACCGTCTTCAGCGAGCTGCAACAGGCTGAACAGCTGTTCGCGCACCATCAGCCGGCGCCGTATCAGTCGGTCGACGTGCTGGGCGCAGGGCGCGCCGCGCTGGAGCAAGCCAACGTCCGGCTCGGCCTGGCGCTGGCGCAGGACGAGATCGACTACCTGCTGAATGCCTTTACCGGTTTGGGGCGCAACCCGACGGATATCGAACTCTATATGTTCGCGCAGGCCAACTCCGAGCACTGCCGCCACAAGATTTTCAACGCCGACTGGATCATCGACGGCGAGCAGCAGCCTAAATCGCTGTTCAAGATGATCAAGAACACCTATGAGCAGACGCCGGACTACGTGCTGTCGGCGTATAAAGACAACGCCGCCGTGATGGAAGGCTCGCAGGTCGGCCGCTTCTTCGCCGCGCCGGAGAACGGCACGTACGATTATCATCAGGAAGACGCGCACATCCTGATGAAGGTGGAAACTCACAACCACCCGACGGCGATTTCGCCGTGGCCGGGCGCCGCGACCGGCTCCGGCGGCGAGATCCGCGACGAGGGCGCCACCGGCCGCGGCGCCAAGCCGAAGGCCGGCCTGGTGGGCTTCTCGGTGTCCAACCTGCGCATTCCCGGCTTTGAACAGCCGTGGGAGCAGGACTTCGGCAAGCCGGAACGCATCGTCACCGCGCTGGACATCATGACCGAAGGCCCGCTGGGCGGCGCGGCGTTCAACAACGAATTCGGTCGCCCGGCGCTGCTGGGCTACTTCCGCACCTATGAAGAGCGCGTTAACAGCCATAACGGCGTCGAGCTGCGCGGCTACCACAAACCGATCATGCTGGCGGGCGGCATCGGCAACATCCGCGCCGATCACGTGCAGAAAGGGGAAATCACCGTCGGCGCCAAGCTGGTGGTGCTGGGCGGCCCGGCGATGAATATCGGTCTGGGCGGCGGCGCGGCGTCGTCGATGGCGTCCGGCCAGTCCGATGCCGATCTGGACTTCGCGTCGGTGCAGCGCGACAACCCGGAAATGGAACGCCGCTGTCAGGAAGTGATCGACCGCTGCTGGCAGCTGGGCGACCAGAACCCGATCCTGTTTATCCATGACGTCGGCGCCGGCGGCCTGTCCAACGCCATGCCGGAGCTGGTGAGCGACGGCGGCCGCGGCGGCCGTTTCGAACTGCGCGATATCCTCAACGACGAGCCGGGCATGAGCCCGCTGGAAGTGTGGTGCAACGAATCGCAGGAACGTTACGTGATGGCGATCGCCCCGGCGCAGATGGCGCAGTTCGACGAGATCTGCCGCCGCGAGCGCGCGCCTTATGCGGTGATCGGTGAAGCGACTGAAGAACAACATCTGACGCTGAACGACCGCCACTTTGACAACCAACCGATCGACATGCCGCTGGACGTGCTGCTCGGCAAAACGCCGAAGATGACCCGCGACGTCACCCGTCTGCAGGCGCAGGGCCAGGCGGTGCAGCGTGGGGACATCACGCTGGCCGACGCGGTGAAGCGCGTGCTGCATCTGCCGGCCGTCGCGGAGAAAACCTTCCTGATCACCATCGGCGACCGCACCGTCACCGGCATGGTGGCGCGTGACCAAATGGTCGGCCCGTGGCAGATCCCGGTGGCCGACTGCGCGGTCACCACCGCCAGCCTGGACAGCTATTACGGCGAAGCGATGTCGCTCGGCGAACGCGCGCCGGTGGCGCTGCTGGACTTCGCCGCTTCCGGCCGCCTGGCGGTCGGGGAAGCGCTGACCAACCTGGCTGCCACGGAAATCGGCAGCCTGAAGCGCGTGAAGCTGTCTGCCAACTGGATGGCCGCCGCCGGCCACCCGGGCGAAGACGCCGGCCTGTACGAAGCGGTGAAAGCGGTGGGCGAAGAGCTGTGCCCGGCACTGGGCATCACCATTCCGGTGGGCAAAGACTCCATGTCGATGAAAACCCGCTGGCAGGAAGGCGACGAACAGCGCGAAATGACCTCGCCGCTGTCGCTGGTCATCACCGCCTTCGCCCGCGTGGAAGACGTGCGCCACACCGTGACGCCGCAATTGCGCACCGATAAGGGCGACAGCGCGCTGCTGTTGATCGACCTGGGCAACGGCCATAACGCGCTGGGCGCTACCGCGCTGGCGCAGGTTTATCGCCAACTGGGCGACAAACCGGCCGATGTGCGCGATGTCGCGCAGCTGGCGGGCTTCTTCAACGCCATGCAGCAGCTGGTGGCCGATCGCGCGCTGCTGGCTTATCACGACCGCGCCGACGGCGGCCTGCTGGTGACGCTGGCGGAGATGGCCTTTGCCGGTCACTGCGGCGTAGAGGTTAACCTCGATGGCCTCGGCGACGATGCGCTGGCGGTGCTGTTCAACGAAGAGCTGGGCGCGGTGATCCAGGTGAGCGCCGAACGTCTCGACGAGGTGAAGCAGGCGTTCGCTCAGCATGGGCTGACCGACAACGTGCATCAGATCGGCAGCGCGCAGGCCGGCGATCGTTTCGTCATCAACCAACATGGCAAGGCGTTGTACAGCGAAAGCCGCAATACGCTGCGCACCTGGTGGGCGGAAACCACCTGGCAGATGCAGCGCCTGCGCGACAACCCGGCGTGCGCCGATCAGGAACATCAGGCCAAGCAGGATGAACAAGATCCCGGCCTGAACGTGAAGCTGACCTTCGCACCTGAGGAAGACATCGCTGCGCCGTACATCGCCAAGGGCGCTCGCCCGAAAGTGGCGGTGCTGCGCGAGCAGGGGGTGAACTCCCACGTTGAAATGGCGGCGGCGTTCCACCGCGCCGGCTTTGACGCCGTGGACGTGCACATGAGCGATCTGCTGGCCGGGCGCCGCGATCTGCAGGACTTCCACACGCTGGTGGCCTGCGGCGGCTTCTCTTACGGCGACGTCCTGGGCGCCGGCGAAGGCTGGGCGAAGTCTATCCTGTTCAACGAGCGGGTGCGCGACGAGTTTGAAGCGTTCTTCCACCGTCCGCAGACGCTGGCGCTGGGCGTATGCAACGGCTGCCAGATGATGTCCAACCTGCGTGAGCTGATCCCGGGCGCCGAACACTGGCCGCGCTTCGTGCGCAACCTGTCGGATCGCTTCGAGGCGCGCTTCAGCCTGGTGGAAGTGGCGGCCAGCCCGTCGCTGTTCATGCAGGGCATGACCGGCTCGCGCATGCCGATCGCCGTTTCCCACGGTGAAGGGCACGTCGAAGTGCGCGATGCGGCGCATCTGGCGGCGTTGGAAAGCCACGGCCTGGTGGCGCTGCGTTTCGTCAACAACGCCGGTCAGGTGACGGAAGCTTACCCGGCTAACCCGAACGGTTCGCCGAACGGCATCACCGCCGTGACCAGCGCCAACGGGCGTGCCACGGTGATGATGCCGCACCCGGAGCGCGTGTTCCGCACCGTCAGTAACTCCTGGCACCCGGAAGAGTGGGGTGAGGACAGCCCGTGGATGCGTATGTTCCGCAACGCCCGTAAGCAGCTGGGCTAAAAACGGCCCCCACCGTACAGAGGGCGCAAGCAATTGCGCCCTTTTTTATGGCCGGCGTTCGCCGTCTGGCGGCAGTGTCTGCATTTTGCGACAAGCGCCATTTTCCCTGTCGCCAAATGGAGACGTTTAACTTATTGATTTTATTGTAGGTAAGCAGGTTTGACTTTAGTTGTCTGCATTTGGCGACAGCGCGGCGTTTTTTTCATCGCTCATCAGTGCGTAATGAGTGGGGGAATTTGCTGATGTAATTTTATTTTTAAATAAAATCATTGTGTTATGATTTTTATTGCAAAGTTGGCACGCTACGTGCATTATTCTCGGCGGCTGCTCATTCACCTTTTTATGACGGCGCCGTAATTAGACGGCAAATCGCCTCATAAGCCTCCGAATGATGCCAAAGAAATGGTGCCTATCGTCCAACCAAACCGATAACAGACCGCGCAAGCGGCTTTATCAAGCATCGGGCGACACGTGGAGTGAGGCACCGCCTGTATCCAACTGTGATGAAGGGTTCATCAATCCTGGATACTTACGGATGCTATTCGTCCTGTTCGATGCCAGCCGCTGCGCTACATCACCCTGGGGACGAGGTTTAAGGGCATCCACACTTTCCTTGCGTTGGGGCAAGTTTCTTGCCCCGATGTCAATTCTCAACGCTGCGCTTATGCCCGTTTCGTTGCCTATGCCCTCGAACGCAGACGCTATCCCCACACTCTCGTTTTCGCGCCGGTTGATGTTACCGGGGCCGCATGCCGTCGGCAGGCCAGGCCCATGGGCGCGCTTCGCCGATCCCGCGGCTTTTTCCTTGCGCGTTCAGGATTCTCCCCTGCCGGGCTTTTCTCTTTCCGGCGAGTCAGTTAGCATCGTGACAGAGCTGAGAGAATGAGATGATTTCGTTGAAAAAATGGCGTTTATTCCCCCGTTCGCTGCGGCAATTGGTGCTGCTGGCCTTCCTGTTGGTGCTGCTGCCGCTGTTGGTGCTGGCCTATCAAGCCTACCAGAGCCTGGATCACCTCAGCGCGCAGGCGGCGGACATCAACCGCACCACGCTGGTGGACGCGCGGCGCAGCGAGGCGATGACCAGCGTGGCGCTGGAGATGGAGCGCAGCTATCGTCAGTACTGCGTGCTGGTCGATCCTACGCTGCAGAAGCTGTACCAGAACCAGCGCAAACAGTATTCGCAGATGCTGGACGCCCACGCGCCGATCCTGCCGGACGAGCGCTACTACCAAACGCTGCGTCAGTTGCTGACCCAGCTGGCGGCGATCAAATGCCATAACAGCGGGCCGGACCAAGAGGCTTCGGCCCTGCTCGAATCGTTCTCCCGTTCCAACGCCGAAATGGTGCAGGCCACGCGCGCGGTGGTGTTCTCGCGCGGCCAGCAGCTGCAGCAAGCCATCGCCGAGCGCGGCCAGTTCTTCGGCTGGCAGGCGCTGCTGTTGTTCCTGGTCAGCGTGCTGCTGGTGGTGCTGTTCACCCGCATGATCATCGGGCCGGTCAAGGCCGTGGAGCGGATGATCAATCGCCTGGGGGAAGGGCGCGCGTTGGGCAGCACCGCGTCGTTCAAAGGGCCGCGCGAGCTGCGTTCGCTGGCGCAGCGCATCATTTGGCTGAGCGAGCGGCTGGCGTGGCTGGAATCGCAGCGCCACGAGTTCTTGCGCCATATCTCGCACGAGTTGAAAACGCCGCTGGCCAGCATGCGTGAAGGCACCGAACTGCTGGCCGACGAAGTGGCGGGGCCGCTGACCTCCGATCAAAAAGAGGTGGTGGCGATCCTCGACAACAGCAGTCGCCACCTGCAGCAGCTGATTGAACAACTGCTGGATTACAACCGCAAACTGGCCGACGGCCCGGCGGAACACGAGAACGTCGAGCTGCGCGAGATGGTCGATTTGGTGGTCGCCGCGCACAGTTTGCCGGCGCGGGCGAAGATGATTTCCACCGAAATCGCCCTGGAGGCGGAAATCTGCTGGGCAGAGCCTACGCTATTAATGCGCGTGCTGGATAATCTCTACTCCAATGCGGTGCACTACGGCAAGGAATCCGGTAACATTTGGATCCGCAGCCGTCAGGTTGGACAACGGGTGCAAATCGACGTCGCCAATACCGGCACGCCGATCCCCGAGGCTGAAAGAGCCATGATTTTCGAGCCTTTTTTCCAGGGTAGTCACCAGCGAAAAGGGGCGGTAAAAGGAAGCGGACTGGGGTTGAGCATCGCTCAGGACTGTATCCGTCGCATGCGCGGTGAGCTGCAACTGGCGACGGTCGCCGGTGCAGACGTCTGCTTCCGCATTGAACTGCCGTTAACCGCCGAGAATGAATAAATAATGTACACATGGTCTAAACGCCTTCGTCTTTCGCAGACCGAACGTTCACCGCGTGCCACGCACAGAGCGCCGCTCGGCAAACGCCCGATCAGCTGGTTGGGCGCCGTTTTCTTTATGCCGCTGTTGCTGGCGGGCTGCGTCGATCGCGCGGTCAGCGGCGGCCTGAGCGCTCAGCAGCAAGAAGCGATCCCGGATACCAAGGTGATCGATTACCGCACCGCGGCCTGCGATACCCTGTGGCAGTTGGACGACAAGGACGCGCTGGATAACGCGCTCTACTGGCTGCGTGCGATGGACTGCGCCGATCGCATCGGCTCAACCCAGGCGCGCGCGCTGGCGAAAACGGTGCCTGGCGACAGCTGGTCCGGCGTTTTCAAACAGAGCATCCTGCTGGGGAGCGCACAGCCGACCTCCGGCGAACGCCGCCAGATGATCGACAGGATCAACAGCTACCGGATGGAGTTTCCCGGTTCGCTGCGTCCACTGACGCAGCTGTGGCGCCAGCAGCAGATGCTGCAGATCACGCTGTTCGATGAGAAAGCGCGTTATCAGCATCTGCAGGAAAGCAGCGACAGCCAGATCGATTCGCTGCGCCAGAGCCAGGCGCGCTTGCAATCGCAGCTGCAGGACACCTCGCGCAAGCTGGAAAACCTGACCGACATCGAGCGCCAGCTCTCATCGCGCAAGCAGCTGCAAGGGGAAATACCGGACAACGGCACAGGCTCGCAAAAGGGCGAAGCCGCCGGTAAAAACGGCGCGGCCGCGAAAGGGGCTGAGCCGCAGGACGAGCCGGAAAAGGGCACTGCGCTGCCGGTTGAACCGGAAGACACCTATACGCCGCACCCTGCCAATAAGGAGTCCCACGCGCAATGACCGCACGCAAACCGGCCAACCTGTTATTGGTTGACGACGATCCCAGCCTGCTGAAGCTGCTGGGCATGCGCCTGACCAGCGAAGGTTTTCACGTCACCACCGCCGAAAGCGGCCAGGAAGCGCTGCGCCTGCTGGCGCGCGAACAGATCGATCTGGTGATCAGCGATCTGCGCATGGATGAGATGGACGGCATGGCGCTGTTCGCCGAGATCCAAAAACATCAGCCGGGCATGCCGGTGATCATTCTCACCGCGCACGGTTCGATTCCCGATGCGGTGGCCGCTACCCAGCAGGGGGTGTTCAGCTTTCTCACCAAGCCGGTGGATCGCGATGCGCTGTACAAGGCCATCGACGAGGCGCTCGCGCTGTCGGCCAGCCCGGCCGGCGACGATGCCTGGCGGGAAGACATCGTCACCCGCAGCCCGTTGATGCTGCGCCTGCTGGAGCAGGTGAAAATGGTGGCGCAGTCCGACGTCAGCGTATTGATCAACGGCCAGAGCGGCACCGGTAAAGAGGTGGTGGCGCAGGCTATCCACGCGGCCAGCCCGCGCGCCAGCAAGGCGTTCATCGCCATAAACTGCGGCGCGCTGCCGGAGCAGCTGCTGGAGTCCGAACTGTTCGGCCACGCCAAGGGCGCCTTTACCGGCGCGGTCAGCAGCCGCGAAGGGCTGTTCCAGGCGGCGGCGGGCGGCACGCTGTTCCTCGACGAGATCGGCGATATGCCGCTGTCGCTGCAGGTGAAGCTGCTGCGCGTGCTGCAGGAACGCAAGGTGCGGCCGCTCGGCAGCAATCGCGATCTGGACATTGACGTACGCATCATCTCCGCCACCCACCGCGATCTGCAAAAGGCGATGGCGAAGAACGAGTTCCGCGAGGATCTCTACTACCGCCTCAACGTGGTGAACCTGAAGATCCCGGCGCTCAACGAGCGCGCCGAAGATATCCCGCTGCTGGCCAATCACCTGTTGCGCGAAGCGGCTCAGCGGCACAAGCCGTTCGTGCGCAGCTTCTCGACCGACGCCATGAAGCGGCTGATGACCGCCAGCTGGCCGGGCAACGTGCGTCAGTTGGTCAACGTCATCGAGCAGTGCGTGGCGCTGACCTCTGCGCCGGTGATCAGCGAAGCGTTGGTGGAGCAGGCGCTGGAAGGGGAAAATACCGCGCTGCCGACCTTTGCCGAAGCGCGCAACCAGTTCGAGTTGCATTACCTGCGCAAGCTGCTGCAGATCACCAAGGGCAACGTGACCCAGGCCGCGCGCATGGCGGGCCGCAACCGCACCGAGTTTTACAAATTGCTGTCGCGCCACGAGCTGGACGCCAACGATTTTAAAGAATGACAGTTTCCCGCCGGCGCCTGCCACGCAGGTTCTCAACAAATCCGGCGGAATGATTTACACTCCGTTCTCTTTGCCGCGGCGCGCCCCGGCGTAGAGCACCATGGAACGTATTAAGCGGGATCGTACACAAATGAGCAGATCACTTTCCATCGCCCTGGCCCAGTTGAACCTGCTGGTCGGCGACATTGAAGGCAACACCGAACGCATGTTGCAAATCGTGCAGGAGCAGCAGAAGGCGGGAGCCGATCTGGTCATGTTCAGCGAACTGGCGCTGTCCGGCTACCCGCCGGAAGATCTGCTGTATCGCAATGATTTCTATGAGCGCTGCGATGCGCAGCTGCTGCGCCTGCAGCAGGCCTCCGCCGAGACGGCGATCCTGGTCGGCCACCCGTGGCGCGAAGGCGACAAGCTGTACAACGCGCTGTCGCTGTTCGCCGAAGGCCGCCTGCTGACCCGCTATTTCAAGCAGCAGCTGCCGAACTACGGCGTGTTCGATGAGAAGCGCTATTTCCACGCCGGCAACGACACCTGCGTGGTGGAGCTGAAAGGCTACCGTCTGGGGCTGCTGATCTGCGAAGATCTGTGGTTCCCTGAGCCGATCGACGCCGCCAAGGCGGCCGGCGCGGAGATTATCCTGTCGATCAACGCCTCGCCGTATAATCGCGAAAAACCGTATATCCGCAAAACGCTGATGGCCGGCCACTGCCAGCGCACTCAGCTGCCGCTGGTGTACCTCAACCAGGTCGGCGGCCAGGATGAGCTGATCTTCGACGGTTGCTCCAAGGTCTTCGACGCCGCCGGCACCATGACTCACCGTCTGGCGGCCTTCGACGAGCAGGTGACCCGCCTGGAATTCAACGAGCTGGATGTGGTGCCGATGGCCGATCCGGCCGCCGAACTGCCGCAGCTGGCGCAGGTGTATCAGGCGCTGGTGCTGGCGGTGCGCGACTACGTGACCAAAAACGGCTTTAAAGGCGCGGTGCTGGGGCTGTCCGGCGGTATCGACTCGGCGCTGACGCTGGCGATCGCCGTGGATGCGTTGGGCAAAGACAAGGTGCAGGCGCTGATGATGCCATTCCGCTACACCGCGGATATCAGCATCGCCGACGCCAAGGAAGAGGCGGAAATCCTCGGCGTGGAGTTCGATATCGTCTCCATCGAACCGATGTTCGACGCTTTTATGGGCCAGCTGTCGCCGATGTTCGCCGGCACCGAGCGCGACACCACCGAAGAGAACCTGCAGGCGCGTTGCCGCGGGGTGGTGCTGATGGCGCTGTCCAACAAGCGCCGCAGCATCGTGCTGACCACTGGCAACAAGAGCGAAATGGCGGTCGGTTACGCCACGCTGTACGGCGATATGGCCGGCGGTTTCGACGTGTTGAAAGACGTGCCGAAAACGCTGGTGTTCAAGCTGTCTGAATACCGTAACACCGTCTCCTACGTGATCCCGCAGCGGGTGATCGATCGTCCGCCGTCCGCCGAGCTGGCGCCGGATCAGGTCGATCAGGACAGCCTGCCGCCGTACGATATCCTGGATGCGATCCTGGAAGGCTACGTCGAGCGCGACAAGTCGGTCGCCGATCTGGTGGCCGAAGGCTTCGATGAAGCGATCGTGCGCAAGGTGATCCGCCTGGTGGACATCAACGAATACAAGCGGCGTCAGGCCGCCGTCGGGCCGCGCATCACCGCCCGTAACTTCGGCAAAGACCGCCGCTACCCCATCACATCCGGTTTTGGCCGCAAAAATTGGTAAAAGGAAAGAAGATGAAAAAGATCGACGCGATTATCAAGCCGTTCAAACTGGATGACGTCCGCGAAGCGCTGGCCGAAGTGGGCATCACCGGCATGACAGTCACCGAAGTCAAAGGCTTCGGCCGCCAGAAGGGCCACACCGAGCTGTACCGCGGCGCCGAATACATGGTCGATTTTCTGCCTAAGGTGAAGATCGAGATCGTGGTTGCCGACGACATCGTCGACACCTGCGTGGAAACCATTATGCAAACCGCGCAGACCGGCAAGATCGGCGACGGCAAAATCTTCGTCTTCGACGTGGCGCGCGTGGTGCGTATCCGTACCGGCGAGCAGGACGAAGAAGCGATCTGATCCTCAGCAGGATCATCGGCCATCAGGGCGCAGCATGCTGCGCCCTTGTCATTTCTGCTCCCCGTACATCACACTTCTTCGCCTCGCCGTTTCCCCCATTTTTGCCTGCGGGCATTCTAAAAAAGCGAACGCTATCGCGTTTTTGACACTTTTCCCGATCGCTTCACGGCCGGCGTCTACACTCAACGCAATGTTTTTGCTTGAGGAATCACCTCCATGATGACGTTACGCCAAATCCGCCACTTCATCGCCGTGGCGGAAACCGGGTCGATCTCCGCCGGCGCCCAGGCGGTGTTTGTCTCCCAGTCTTCGCTGACGCTGGCGATCCAGCAGCTGGAAACCGAGATCGGCGTGCGGCTGTTCGATCGCCACGCCAAGGGCATGACGCTGACCCATCAGGGGCACCAGTTTTTGCGTCAGTCGTATCTGATCCTGGCGACGGTGGACAATGCCAAGCGCAGCCTGCAGATCGGCACCGAAAGCCTGACCGGCAAGCTGACCGTCGGCGTCACCAGCCTGGTGGCCGGTTACTTCCTGGTGGAGTTGCTCACGCGCTTTAAATCGGCCTATCCCAACGTCACCGTGCAGGTGGTTGAAGACGAGCGCCCGTATATCGAGCATCTGCTGGTCAGCGGCGAGATCGACATCGGCGTGCTGATCCTGTCGAACATCGAGGACCGCGACGCGCTGCAGACCGAGGTGCTGATGCACTCGCCGTATCGTCTGTGGCTGCCGCCGCTGCACCCGCTGCTGGAGCACGAGAGCATCAGCCTGGCGGACGTGGCCAAACAGCCGCTGATCCAGCTCAACGCCGATGAAATGGACGTGCACGCGCGGCGCATCTGGGCGCGCGCCGGGCTGAAGCCGGAGATCGCCATGAAGACCGCCTCGACCGAGGCGGTGCGCAGCCTGGTGGCGGCGGGGATGGGGGTCTCCATCCAGCCGGACATGGCGTACCGCGCCTGGTCGCTGGAGGGCAACATGATCGAGGCGCGCAAGCTGGACGATTTGCTGGAGCCGCTGGATATCGGGTTGGCATGGCGGCGCGGCAGCGCGCGGCCGGAGCTGGTGACGCCGTTCCTCACCATCGCGCGCGAGAACGGCAGCAAACACGCCGCCGGGCTTAAGCATTCGATTTAATCGAACGCGGCGTTCAGTATTTAGAATTTGTTGCCCGCCAGAGGCTCGCTTAGGCTGATTAAAACTAACTTATTCACATTTGGTTAACGTTTTTGTCACTTAGGGGTGTCAGGCGATGGCGGATGTGCAGGTTCTCTCAGGTTTGCCCTGTCAGCAGTTCATTAACGGTCAGCTTATCGACGGCGAAGGCCAGCAGGAGTGCATCGTCAATCCTGCCAACGGCGAGACGCTGATCGCCCTGACCGAAGCCTCTGCGGCGCAGGTCGGCAGCGCGGTGAAAGCCGCGCAGCAGGCGTTTGGCCATTGGTCGCGCACTACGCCGGCCCAGCGCGCCACGCTGTTGCTGCGCATCGCCGACGCCATTGAGCGGCAGGCGCCGCAGCTGGCGCAGCTGGAGGCCCTCAACTGCGGCAAACCGCTGCATCAGGCGCTTAATGACGATCTGCCGGCGGCGGTCGACGTGTTCCGCTTCTTTGCCGGCGCGGTGCGTACGCAGCAAGGGCAACTGGCCGGTGAGTATGTGCCGGGCCACACCTCGATGATCCGCCGCGATCCCATTGGCGTGGTGGCCTCGATCGCCCCCTGGAACTATCCGCTGATGATGGCGGCGTGGAAGATCGCGCCGGCGTTGGCGGCGGGCAATACCGTGGTGTTTAAACCCTCCGAACATACGCCGCTGACCATTTTGGCGCTGGTGCCGGCGCTGCAGGAGATCCTGCCGCCGGGCGTGCTGAACATCGTCTATGGCGGCGGTGAAGGGGTCGGCAGCCAGCTGGTGGGGCACCCGCAGGTGCGGCTGGTGTCGGTCACCGGCGATATCGTCACCGGGCAAAAAATCCTCCAGGCGGCGGCCAAAAGCGTCAAGCGCACCCATCTGGAGCTGGGGGGCAAGGCGCCGGTGATCGTTTGCGACGACGCCGATCTCGACGAGGTGGTCAACGGCATTCGCACCTATGGCTATTACAACGCCGGCCAGGACTGCACCGCCGCCTGCCGCATCTACGCGCAGGCCGGCATCTATCCCAAACTGGTGGACGCGCTGGGCGAAGCGGTCGCCAGCCTGCGCTTCGCCCGCAAGCGCGATCAGGACAACGAGATCGGCCCGTTGATAAGTGCCCGCCAGCGCGATCGCGTCGCCAGCTTTGTCGAGCGGGCGCTCAGCCAACCGCATATCGAATTGATCACCGGCGCCGCGGCGCACTCCGGGCCGGGGTTCTACTACCAGCCGACCCTGCTGGCGGGTTGCCTGCAAAGCGACGAGATCGTGCAGCGCGAGGTGTTCGGCCCGGTGGTCAGCGTCACGCGCTTCGAGCACCTGGAGCAGGCGGTCGCGTGGGCCAACGACTCGGAATACGGGCTGGCCTCGTCGGTGTGGACGCAAAATATCGATCGGGCGCTGCACATTGCCGCCCATCTGCAGTACGGCAGCACCTGGATCAACACCCATTTCACCTTGGCGAGCGAAATGCCGCACGGCGGCCTGAAACGCTCCGGCTACGGCAAGGATCTGTCCAGCGATTCGCTGCAGGATTACAGCGTTGTCAGGCACGTAATGGCGAAGTTCAAAGCCAGCTTCTAACGGTTATATCAAGAAAAATCAGGCGGCAGCCGTTCCCTGCCGCATACCGATAAGCAACACAGGGGTAATTACGATGGGAAAAACTACCGCAGTCACCACCACCGTCTCCGCGCTCTGCCTCACCGTGCTGTGCGGCCTGGCCCAGGCGGCCGATCTGCCGCAGTCGCTGGGCAAAGGCGAAGGCCGGCTGGACATCATCGCCTGGCCCGGCTACATC
This sequence comes from Serratia sp. CY40230, assembly GCF_052168835.1. Classification (NCBI taxonomy): domain Bacteria; kingdom Pseudomonadati; phylum Pseudomonadota; class Gammaproteobacteria; order Enterobacterales; family Yersiniaceae; genus Serratia; species Serratia sp. CY40230. Next base: position 1,423,187 of record NZ_JBJNLX010000001.1, on the reverse strand, counting down.
GAACGCGGCCAGTCCGACAAAAACTACGACTGGGTCACCCAGTTTGAGAAGCAAACCGGCTGCGCGGTGAACGTGAAGACCGCCGCCACCTCCGATGAAATGGTCAGCCTGATGGCCAAGGGCGGCTACGATCTGGTGACCGCCTCCGGCGACGCCTCGCTGCGCCTGATCTTCGGCAAGCGGGTGCAGCCGATCAACACCGCGCTGATCCCGAACTGGAAGAACATCGATCCGCGCCTGCTGAACGGCGCCTGGTACACCGTGGACGGCAAAACCTACGGCACGCCGTACCAGTGGGGTCCGAACCTGCTGATGTACAACACCAAAACCTTCCCGACGCCGCCGGACAGCTGGGCGGTGATCTTCCAGCAGCAGAACCTGCCGGACGGCAAGAGCAACCAGGGCCGGGTGCAGGCTTACGACGGCCCGATCTACATCGCCGACGCGGCGCTGTTCCTGAAGGCCACCCAGCCGCAGCTCGGCATCAGCGATCCTTACCAGCTCAACGAAGAGCAGTATCAGGCGGCGCTGAAGCTGCTGCGCAGCCAGCACGCGCTGATCCACCGCTACTGGCACGATACCTCGGTGCAGATGAGCGACTTTAAAAACGAAGGCGTGGTGGCCTCCAGCGCCTGGCCGTATCAGGCCAACGCCCTGAAGGGCGAAGGGCAGCCGATCGCCACCGTGTTCCCGAAAGAGGGCGTGACCGGCTGGGCGGATACCACCATGTTGCACAGCGACGCCAAACACCCGAGCTGCGCCTACCAGTGGATGAACTGGTCGCTGGAGCCGAAGGTGCAGGGCGATGTGGCGGCCTGGTTCGGGTCGGTGCCGGCTTCGCCGGCGGGCTGCAAGGCCAGCGCGCTGCTGGGTGAGAAGGGTTGCGAAACCAACGGTTTCAACCAGTTCGACAAAATCGCCTTCTGGAAAACGCCACAGGCGCAGGGCGGCAAGTTCGTGCCGTACAGCCGCTGGACCCAGGATTACATCGCCATCATGGGCGGCCGCTAAGCCGCGGGGCGCAGCCCGCTGCGCCCGAATTACATCAGAATGGAGCACAGAAAATGACCATTGCCGTGCAATTCATCGATGTTTCGCGGACTTTCGGCGATGTTCGCGCCGTGGATCGGGTATCCATCGACATTCAGGACGGGGAATTCTTCTCCATGCTCGGGCCGTCCGGCTCGGGCAAAACCACCTGCCTGCGCCTGATCGCCGGCTTTGAACAGCTCACTTCCGGCTCGATTCGCATTCACGGCCAGGAAGCCGCCAACCTGCCGCCTTACCAGCGCGACGTGAATACCGTGTTTCAGGATTACGCGCTGTTTCCGCACATGTCGGTGCTGGAAAACGTCGCCTACGGCCTGATGGTGAAGGGCGTCGCCAAACGCGAGCGGCTGGCGCGGGCGCAAGAGGCGCTGGAGAGCGTGGCGCTCGGTTTCGTCGCCGAACGCAAGCCGGCGCACCTGTCGGGCGGCCAGCGGCAGCGCGTGGCGCTGGCGCGCGCGCTGGTCAACCGGCCACGGGTGCTGCTGCTGGACGAACCGCTCGGCGCACTGGATCTCAAGCTGCGCGAGCAGATGCAGGGCGAACTGAAGAAGCTGCAGCGCCAGCTGGGCATCACCTTTATCTTCGTCACCCACGATCAAAGCGAAGCGCTGTCGATGTCCGATCGGGTGGCGGTATTCAATAACGGCCGCATCGAGCAGGTGGATACGCCGCGCGAGCTTTACATGCGGCCGAAGACGCCGTTCGTCGCCGAGTTCGTCGGCACCTCCAACGTGGTGCGCAGCGAACTGGCGCAGCGTCTGCTCGGCGAAAGCCGAACCTTCTCGATCCGGCCGGAGCATATTCGCCTGCTGGAGCAAGGCGGCGCGGCGCAGGACGAAATCCAGGTGCAGGGCACGCTGCAGGAAATCCACTACCAGGGCGCGGCCACGCGCTATGAGATCGCGCTGAACGGCGGCGAAAAGCTGCTGGTCAGCCAGGCCAATCCACAGTGGATCGCCGAAGGGCAACAGCGGCAGATCGGCCAGCCGATCGTCGCCTGCTGGCCGCGCGCGGCGATGGTGCCACTGCTGGAGGAGAGGTGAGATGGACATGAGCATCGATTCCCCCCCGGCGCGCGGCGGTAGCGTGCGCGCGCTGTCGACCTGGCTCTATCGCCGGCCGACGCTGTATCTGCTGTTACTGCTGGTGCCGCCGCTGCTGTGGTTCGGTGCGGTGTACCTCGGCTCGCTGCTGACGCTGCTGTGGCAGGGTTTTTACACCTTCGACGATTTCACCATGGCGGTGACGCCGGATCTGACCTTCGCCAACCTGGCGGCGCTGTTCAACCCGGCCAACTACGACATCATCCTGCGCACGCTGACCATGGCGGTGCTGGTGTCGCTGGCCAGCGCGGTACTGGCGTTCCCGATCGCCTATTACATGGCGCGCTACACCAGCGGCCGCGTCAAGGCGTTCTTTTACATCGCGGTGATGATGCCGATGTGGGCCAGCTATATCGTCAAAGCCTATGCCTGGACTCTGCTGCTGGCGAAAGACGGCGTGGCGCAGTGGTTCCTGCAGCACCTGGGGCTGGAGCCGCTGTTGGCTTCGCTGCTGACGGTGCCCGGCGTCGGCGGCAATACGCTGTCGACCTCGGGGCTGGGGCGTTTTCTGGTGTTCGTTTATATCTGGCTGCCGTTCATGATCCTGCCGATCCAGGCGGCGCTGGAGCGCCTGCCGCCCTCGCTGCTGCATGCCTCGGCGGATCTGGGTGCGCGGCCGGCGCAGACCTTCCGCCACGTCATTTTGCCGCTGGCGGTGCCGGGCATCGCGGCCGGATCGATCTTCACCTTTTCGCTGACGCTGGGCGACTTTATCGTGCCGCAGCTGGTGGGGCCGCCGGGCTATTTCATCGGCAGCATGGTCTATGCCCAGCAGGGCGCGATCGGCAATATGCCGATGGCCGCGGCCTTTACGCTGGTGCCGATCGTCCTGATCGCCATCTACCTTTCCATCGTCAAACGTCTGGGGGCTTTCGATGCACTCTGAACGCGCGCCCTTAGGGCTGAAGCTGGCCGCCTGGGGCGGACTTGTCTTCCTGCATTTCCCGTTGGCGATCATCGCCATCTATGCCTTCAACACCGAAGACGCGGCCTTCAGCTTTCCGCCGAAGGGCTTTACGCTGCACTGGTTCAACGTTGCCGCCGGGCGGCAGGACATCCTCGATGCGGTGCTGCTGTCGGCGCAGATCGCCTGCCTGGCGACCGCCATCGCGCTGGTGCTCGGCACCCTGGCGGCGGCGGCGCTGTATCGGCGCGATTTCTTCGGCAAAGACAGCATTTCGCTGTTGCTGCTGCTGCCGATCGCGCTGCCGGGGATCGTCACCGGCCTGGCGCTGCTGGCGGCGTTCAAGGCGCTGAACATCGAGCCGGGCATCCTGACCATCGTCGTCGGCCATGCGACGTTCTGCGTGGTGATCGTGTTCAACAACGTCATCGCCCGGTTCCGCCGCACCTCGTACAGCCTGATCGAGGCTTCGATGGATCTCGGCGCCGACGGCTGGCAAACCTTCCGTTACGTGATCTTGCCGAACCTCGGCTCGGCGCTGCTGGCCGGCGGCATGCTGGCGTTTGCGCTGTCGTTCGATGAAATCATCGTGACCACCTTTACCGCCAGCCACGAGCGCACGCTGCCGCTGTGGCTGCTGAACCAGCTCGGTCGCCCGCGCGACGTGCCGATCACCAACGTGGTGGCGCTGTCGGTGATGCTGTTGACCATGCTACCGATCCTCGGCGCTTACTACCTGACCAAAGGTGGGGAAAGCGTCGCCGGCAGCGGCAAATAATTTCCTTACCCGACCTCTGACAAAAGGATAACCCTATGCAAAGCCAACTGTTGATTGACGGCCAACTGGTGAATGGCCAGGGCGCGACCCAGCCGGTGTATAACCCGGCGACCGGCGAAGTGATCGCGCAGGTGGCGGAGGCCAGCCCGGAGCAGGTCGATCGCGCGGTGCTGGCGGCGGACGCCGCGTTCGCCGCCTGGGGGCAAACCACGCCGAAGGAGCGCGCCGAGCATCTGCTCAAGCTGGCGGATCTGATCGACGAGCATGCCGAGACCTTCGCCAGGCTGGAGTCGCTCAACTGCGGCAAGCCTTATCACTGCGTGCTGAACGACGAGCTGCCGGCGGTGGCCGACGTGTTTCGCTTCTTCGCCGGCGCCAGCCGCTGCCTGACCGGCATGGCGGCCGGTGAGTATCTGGCCGGGCACACCTCGATGATCCGCCGCGATCCGCTCGGCGTGGTGGCCTCGATCGCGCCGTGGAACTATCCGCTGATGATGGCGGCCTGGAAACTGGCGCCGGCCTTGGCGGCGGGCAACTGCGTGGTGATCAAGCCTTCGGAGCAGACGCCGCTGACCACCTTCAAATTGGCCGAACTGGCCGCGGGGCTGTTCCCGCCGGGCGTGCTCAACGTGCTGTTCGGGCGCGGCGCCAGCGTCGGCGATCGGCTGACCGGGCATGACAAGGTGCGCATGGTGTCGCTGACCGGGTCGATCGCCACCGGCGAGCACATCATCGCCCACACCGCCGCCGGCATTAAGCGCACCCATATGGAGCTGGGCGGCAAGGCACCGGTGCTGGTGTTCGACGACGCCGATCTGCAGCAGGTGGTGGACGGCATTCGCGGCTTTGGTTTTTACAACGCCGGCCAGGATTGCACCGCCGCCTGCCGCATCTACGCGCAGAAAAGCATTTATCCCGAGCTGGTGAAGCGGCTGGGCGAGGCGGTGGCCAGCCTGAAGATCGGCGCGCCGGACGACGAGACCACCGAGCTGGGGCCGTTGATTACCGCCCAGCATCTGGAGCGGGTGGCCGGTTTTGTCGAGCGAGCCAAAGCGTTGCCGCACGTGCAGGTAGTGACCGGCGGCGAGAAGGTGAAGGGGCCGGGATACTATTTCCAGCCGACGCTGCTGGCCGGCGCGCGCCAGGACGATGAGATCGTGCAGCGCGAAGTGTTCGGCCCGGTGGTGACGGTGACGCCGTTTGACGACGAAGAGCAGGTACTGGCCTGGGCGAACGAATCCAATTACGGGCTGGCGTCGTCCGTGTGGACCCGCGACGTGGGCCGCGCGCATCGCTTGAGCGCCCGCCTGCAATACGGCTGCACCTGGGTGAACACCCACTTCATGCTGGTGAGCGAGATGCCGCACGGCGGCCAGAAACTGTCCGGCTACGGCAAGGATATGTCGATGTACGGGCTGGAGGATTACACGGCCATTCGTCATGTGATGTTCAAACATTGATTTTACAATAATTATCCGCACAATAGCGCGGCCTTTGGGCCGGCCCCGGCCGGCCGATGATAATAAAAATTGAAAGGAAGCCTATATGGGTATCACCAGACGCGATTTTCTCAACGGGGTGGCGATCACCATCGCCGCCGGGTTGACGCCGCTGCAAATCCTGCGCGCGTCACCACAAACCGCCAATCAAACCCTGTACTACCCGCCGGCGCTGACCGGGCTGCGGGGTAACCATCCGGGCTCGTTCGAGCATGCGCATCAGCTGGGGCGCGACGGCAAAACCTTTGATTTCGGCAGCGTGCCCGCCGTTGAAGAGTTCGATCTGGTGGTGGTGGGCGCCGGCATCAGCGGGCTGGCGGCCGCCTGTTTCTGGCAGCAGCTGAAGGGCGAGCAGCAGCGCATTCTTTTGATCGACAACCACGACGACTTCGGCGGCCACGCCAAGCGCAACGAGTTCAACAGCGACGACGGCATGCTGCTCGGCTACGGCGGCAGCGAATCGCTGCAGTCGCCGCGCTCCAACTTCAGCCCGGTGGCGATGGGGCTGCTGCGCAAGCTCGGCGTCGATATCGACCAACTGGAACAGGCTTTCGACACCACCTTCTACCCGGATTTGAATTTGAGCCGCGGCGTTTACTTCGATCGCAAGAACTTCGGCGTCGACAAGGTGGTGAGCGGCGATCCGGGCCGCACGGTGGCGGACGACATCCCGCGCGATCGCCTCAACGGCCGCTCTTATGAAGCGTTCATCGGCGATTTCCCGCTGCCGGAAAGCGATCGCCAGGCGCTGATCGCGTTGCACACGGTGGAGAAGGATTATCTGCCGGAGATGACGCTGGAGCAGAAGGTCGACTGGCTCGACACCCACAGCTACACCCAGTTCCTGCGCGAGAAGGTGGGCCTGAGCGAGCTGGCGATCCGTTATTTCCAGCAGACCACCAACGATTTCCAGGCGGTGGGCATCGATGGCACCTCGTGCAGCGATGCGCGCATTTGCGATCTGCCGGGCCTGAACGGCATGAATCTGCCGCCGCTGGACGAAGAGTCGCAGGCAGATCTCGACGATCCTTACGTGTTCCACTTCCCGGACGGCAACGCCACGCTGGCGCGCCTGATGGTGCGCCAACTGATCCCGGCGGTGGCGCCGGCCGGCAAGGACATGAACGATGTGGTGCTGGCTAAATTCGACTACAGCCAGCTCGATCGGCCGGAGTCGCCGGTGAAGCTGCGTTTGAACAGCACCGGACTGCACGCGGCCAACGTCGGCGACAAGGTGGAAGTCACCTACATGACCGGCGAGAAGATGACCAAAGTGCGCGCCGGGCAGGTGGTGATGGCCGGCTACAACATGATGATCCCGTATCTGGTGCCGGAGATGGCGCACGAGCAGCAGGAGGCGCTGAAGCAGAACGTCAAGGCGCCGCTGGTGTACAGCAAGGTGGTGATCCGCAACTGGCAGCCGTTCATCAAGCTGGGCGTGCACGAGGTCTATTCGCCGGCCGCGCCGTACAGCCGCGTGAAGCTGGATTATCCGGTGAGCATGGGCGGCTATCAGCACCCGCGCGATCCGGATCGGCCGATCGGCCTGCATATGGTGTATGTGCCGACGCTGCCGGGCAGCGGCCTCAGCACGCGCGAACAGTCGCGCAAGGGGCGCGCGCTGCTGCTGGGCACGCCGTTCGAAGTGCACGAGCAGATGATCCGCGAACAGCTGCAGGGCATGCTGGGCGAGGCCGGTTTCGATCATCAGCGCGACATTCAGGCGATCACCGTCAACCGCTGGTCGCACGGTTACTCTTACTTCCTCAATGGGTTGTTTGACGACGAAGACGAAGCCAAGAAAATCATCGAAACGGCGCGGCAGCCGATCGGCAAGATCGCTATCGCCAACTCCGATGCCGACTGGAGCCCGTACGCCAACTCGGCGATCGATCAGGCGTGGCGCGCGGTTAACGAACTGGCCTACGGCAAGGTTGCCGCCAAGGAGGGAGCATGAGTCTGCGTTCGCTGTACCTGTTGAGCCTGCTGGCCGCCGGCGGCTCGGCCCAGGCGATGTCGGCCGGGGAATACGTCGCCAAAGCCGGTGACTGCACCGCCTGCCATACCGCGCCGGGCGGCGCCGAATTGGCGGGCGGCATGAAGTTCCCGACGCCGCTCGGGGCTATCTACGCCACCAACATCACGCCGGACAAGCTGCACGGCATCGGCGCTTACTCATTCGAAGAGTTCGATCGCGCCATGCGTCAGGGGATCGCCAAAGACGGTCACCGGCTTTATCCGGCGATGCCGTACACCTCGTACGCCAAAATGAGCACGGAAGACATGCGCGCGCTGTATGACTATCTGATGAACGAGGTGCCGGCGCAGAACGTCGCCAACCGCGACAGCGATATCACTTGGCCGCTGTCGATGCGCTGGCCGCTGGCGGTGTGGAACTCGCTGTTCCACGACGACCAGCCGTATCAGGCGGATCCGCAGCAAAGCGCCGAGTGGAACCGCGGCGCCTATCTGGTGCAAGGCGCAGGCCATTGCGGCAGCTGCCACACGCCGCGCGGCTGGGCGATGCAGGAGAAGGGCCTGGACGGTAAGGAGCCGGTGTTCCTGAGCGGCGCCGAGCTGGACGGCTGGTACGCCTCCAATCTGCGCGGCCTGCCGCCGGAAGAGGTGACGGCGCTGCTGAAAACCGGCCGCAGCCGCCATGCGGCGGTCGCCGGGCCAATGAGCGAGGTGGTGACCCACAGCACGCAGTACCTCAGCGACGGCGATCTGAACGCCATCGCGGTGTACCTGCGCAGCCTGGCGCCGGACACCGCCGCCAAACCTGCCTCATCTGCTGCGCAGGCGGATAATTCGGGTGGCAAGGCGACCTATGCAATGTACTGCTCGACCTGCCACGGCAATAAGGGGGAGGGCACCGACTTCGCCATTCCGGCGCTGGCGGGCAATGCCACGGTAACGGCGGATAATCCGCTGACCGCGCTGCGGGTGGTGCTGGAAGGGGCGCATACGCCGATCACGCAACGGGCGATGGCGTTCGACATGCCGGCTTATGGCTGGGCGTTGAACGATCGTCAAGCGGCCGATCTGATGAGCTATCTGCGGGGAAGCTGGGGCAACCAGGCGGCGCCGGTGACGGTGCAGCAGGTGCAGGACGCGCGCCAACTGCAGGAGAAATGAAGGGGGAGCGCGGTCTGACGGCCGCGCTCCGCAAGCATTACAGCACCTTATGCGGGCCGAAGCATTCGTAGTGGATGCGTTCGGCCTCTACGCCCATCTCCAGCAGTTGTTTGCCCACGAACTGCATGAAGGCTACCGGGCCGCAGAAGTAATAGTGCATTTGCGGATCGGCCAGGCTGCCTTGCAGCGCGCTCAAATCCATCAATCCGCGGCTGTGGTAGTCGCGGCCTTCCACGTCATCGGCGCCCGGCTCGCGGTACCACACATGGCGGCTCAGATTCGGCATGCGCCCGGCAATATCCGCCACTTCATCGGCAAAGGCGTGCACGCTGCCGTTTTCCGCCGCGTGCAGCCAGTGGACCTGTGCCTGATGTTGGCTGTCGTGCAGGCTGTTGAGCATACCGAGCATTGGGGTTTGGCCGACGCCGGCGGAGATCAGCGCCACCGGCGTGGTCGGCGTCACGTCGAGGAAGAAGTCGCCGTGCGGCGGGGCGATGTCGATCACGTCGCCTTCCTGCGCCTGCTGGTGCAGGTAGTTGGACACTTTACCCTGATCTTCACGCTTCACCGCGATGCGGTAGAACTCGCCGTTCGGCGAGGTGGTCAGCGAGTACTGGCGAATTTCCTGATGCTCCAGGCTGTCGTGCTTGATGTAGACCGCCAGGTATTGCCCCGGTTTGAAGTCCGCCACCCGGCCGCCGTCCACCGGCGCCAGCACGAAGCTGCAGATCACGTCGCTCTGCGGCTGTTTCTTCAGGATGCGGAACGCGCGCAGATCGCGCCAGCCGCCGTTGTCGGTTTCGCTCTGCTGATAAATCTGCTCTTCACGCTGAATAAACACGTTGGCCAGTACGCCGTAGGCTTTGCCCCAGGCGTCCAACACTTCCTGACCCGGGCTGAACATTTCGTCCAGCGTCGCCAGCAGGTGGCCGCCGACGATTTGGTATTGCTCCGGCTGGATATTGAAGCTGGTGTGCTTCTGCGCGATGCGTTCCACCGCCGGCAGCAGCGCCGCCAGGTTCTCGATGTTGGCGGCATAGGCGCAGATGGCGTCGAACAGCGCCTGACGCTGATCGCCGTTGCGCTGATTGCTCATATTGAAAATGTCTTTCAATTCCGGGTTGTGGGCGAACATGCGATCGTAAAAGTGGGCGGTCAGCTTCGGCCCGGTTGCTGCCAGCAGGGGGATGGTGGATTTCACGGTGGCGATGGTTTGGCTATCCAGCATGGGAGCGCTCCTTGGGTTGGGATCTTGACGAGAATTTTAATGATGTATTTTAAATGCATCTTATTGGGTTCCACGCCGCTTGTAAATACCCTTGTTTTCGTTGCGGTGTTCTTCGGGCGTCGATCGCGCTCACAGAACATGAAAAAAGCGCATTGTTCGCATGAGGAAATGTCCGTTGATAAACGGCAGCGTTTCGCGGATCAAAGCCTTGCGCCGCCTTATGCCAATCGTTTGCGTAAAAACCTCTGTCAAGACCTATCTTCGGTAGGGCGAAACGGTTTACACTGTGGCCCAGACCCCAAACGGGTAGTTATTTGGTGATTTTTTAGTTAGCTGATTTAAGTCAGGAGATGCCGGATGTTAAAGCGTGAAATGAACATTGCCGATTACGATGCGGAACTGTGGCGTGCCATGGAGCAGGAAGTGGTGCGTCAGGAAGAGCACATCGAGCTGATCGCGTCTGAGAACTACACCAGCCCGCGCGTAATGCAGGCTCAGGGTTCCCAGCTGACCAACAAATACGCTGAAGGCTATCCGGGCAAGCGTTACTATGGCGGCTGCGAATACGTGGATATCGTTGAGCAGCTGGCTATCGACCGCGCCAAAGAATTGTTCGGCGCCGATTACGCCAACGTGCAGCCGCACTCCGGCTCCCAGGCTAACTTCGCCGTGTACACCGCGCTGCTGCAGCCGGGCGACACCATTCTGGGCATGAACCTGGCGCACGGCGGCCACCTGACCCACGGTTCCCCGGTTAACCTGTCCGGTAAACTGTATAACGTGGTGCCTTACGGCATCGACGACAAAGGTCAAATCGACTATGACGATCTGGCCAAACAGGCGCAAACCCACAAGCCGAAAATGATCATCGGCGGCTTCTCCGCCTACTCCGGCGTGGTTGACTGGGCCAAAATGCGCGAAATCGCCGACAGCATCGGCGCTTATCTGTTCGTCGACATGGCGCACGTGGCCGGCCTGATCGCCGCCGGCGTGTACCCGAACCCGGTACCGCACGCGCACATCGTCACCACCACCACCCACAAAACCCTGGCGGGCCCGCGCGGCGGCCTGATCCTGGCGAAGGGCGGCGACGAAGAGCTGTACAAGAAGCTGAACTCCGCCGTGTTCCCTGGCGGCCAGGGCGGCCCGCTGATGCACGTGATCGCCGGCAAGGCGGTGGCGCTGAAAGAAGCGATGGAGCCTGAGTTCAAGGTTTACCAGCAGCAAGTGGCGGTCAACGCCAAGGCGATGGTGGAAGTGTTCCTGCAGCGCGGCTATAAAGTGGTCTCCGGCGGCACCCATAACCACCTGTTCCTGCTGGATCTGGTCGACAAAAACCTGACCGGTAAAGAAGCTGACGCCGCCCTGGGCCGCGCTAACATCACCGTCAACAAAAACAGCGTGCCGAACGATCCGAAGAGCCCGTTCGTCACCTCCGGCGTGCGTATCGGCACCCCGGCCGTGACCCGTCGCGGCTTCAAAGAAGCCGACGTGCGCGAACTGGCCGGTTGGATCTGTGATGTGCTGGACAACATCAACGATGAAGCCACCATCGAACGCACCAAGAAGAAAGTGCTGGATATCTGCGCCCGCCTGCCGGTTTACGCCTAATCCCGCTTTTGCCTGACAAAACCCGCTGCGGCGGGTTTTTTTATGGCCGCTTGCGGCAAACTGTGAGCTGTCTGGCACTCTAACGCATTGAAGTGGAATGAAGATTGCGGGCCGGTGTGAGCTCTGTCAAAGTATTGCCCTCACACCGGAGGGATCATGGTTCTGCAATCCACGCGTTGGCTCGCGCTCAGTTATTTCACCTACTTCTTTTCCTACGGCATCTTCTTACCGTTCTGGGGCGTGTGGCTGAAAGGCGAGGGCATCGCGCCCGAAACCATCGGCATGTTGCTCGGCGCCGGTTTGGTGGCCCGCTTCCTCGGCAGTTTACTGATTGCTCCCCGCGTTAAAGATCCCTCTCATCTGGTCTCCGCCTTGCGCCTGCTGGCGCTGCTGACCCTGGCTTTCGCGGTTGGCTTCTGCTTCGGCAACGGCTGGGGCTGGCTGATGCTGGTGATAGCGGGGTTCAACCTGTTCTTCTCGCCGCTGGTGCCATTGACCGACGCGCTGGCCGCCACCTGGCAAAAGCAGATCCGCATGGACTACGGCCGGGTGCGGCTGTGGGGCTCGCTGGCGTTCGTCATCGGCTCGGCGCTGACCGGGCAGCTGGTGGCGGTGTGGGGCCATAACGCCATTCTTTACAGCCTGATCCTCAGCGTGCTGGCGATGCTGCTGGGCATGCTGCTGAAGCCGAGCGTCATGCCGCAGGGCGAAGCGCGCACGCACAGCGAAGCCGAGCGCTCGCTGTGGGCACTGCTGAAAGAGGGGCCGGTGTGGCGCTTCCTGCTGTGCGTCACGCTGCTGCAGGGGGCGCACGCCGGCTACTACAGCTTCGGCTCCATTTACTGGCAGGAGGCGGGCTATTCGGCCTCGACCATCGGTTATCTGTGGTCGCTGGGCGTGGTGGCGGAGGTGATTATTTTCGCCAGCAGCAACGTGCTGTTCCGCCGCTGGAATGCGCGCAACCTGCTGTTGCTCTCCGCCTGCTGCGGCGTGTTGCGCTGGAGCCTGATGGCCTACAGCACCGAGCTGGGTTGGCTGCTGCTGATCCAAATCCTGCACTGCGGCACCTTCACCGTCTGCCATCTGGCGGCGATGCGCTTTATCGCCGCGCGCCAGGGGCAAGAGGTGATCCGGCTGCAGGCGGTGTATTCGGCGTTGGCGATGGGCGGCGGTATCGCCGTCATGACGGTGATCGCCGGGTTCCTGTTCGAACATTGGCAGGGCGGAGTGTTCTGGGTGATGGCGGCGGTCGCGGCGCCGGCCTTGTTCATCCGGCCGCCGGCGGTCAGCGTCAGCCGTTGATTAAGGCGCTTCCAGCAGCGCGCGGATGGCCTGGCGCTGCCGGGTTTCCAGCGGCAGCTCGGTGTAGATCAGCGGCGGGTGCGGAGCGCTGTGCACCGCCGCGTAGGGGGTGATCACCAGCGTGACGCCCTGCGGCGCTCCGCCGCTCAGATAGTCGCTCAGCGGCAGATACTTGATGTTCAGCGGCAGCAGCGTGAGCTCGCGGATCTGATATTCCACTTCCTCTTCCAGCTGCGGATTGTCCAGCGTCAGCAGCAGCACCTGTTTTTCCTGCAGCGCGTTGTCCTGCATCAGCCAGGCGCCGAAGCTGATGGCCACCAGGCCCGCCTCCTCGTTGGAAAAATGCACGCCGTACTCCTGCTCCAGCGGTATCAGCGCTTCCTGTGTGGTGCGCATCAGCCGCGGGTATTTGCGCACCACGTCTTCCAGCAGCATATTGTCGATGCCGATGGCGAAACGGCAGCGCTCCAGCGCCGGCGCCAGGTGGGCGAACAGCTGGCTGACCAGCTCGGCCTTGCTGCTGAAGGCCATGCCTGAAAGTTGCTGGAAACGCTCGACCATGCTGCCGATCGCCGCCATCAATCTCTGCTCTTGCGCCGAGTCATTGCTGTGGTAGCTGTGATTTTTCAACAGGGTGAAGGTCAGCGCCAAAAAATCGCGCTCGTCCGCGTGCGGCGGCTGGTTAAACAGCCGGTTGCAGGCCTGATGCAGCCAGGCGGCGGCTTGCTGTTCCGGCTTTTGCCGCAGCCAGTCGCGCTGAACGGCGTCGAAACGCGGATGCTGCTGCAGGCGATTTTGCCTGGCGCAGTAGAGCAGATAATGCTGCAGGAATTGGCGGTCGCGCGCGTCGAAGTGGCGGTTGAGCAGCGGCTCGCAGGCATCTATCACTTGAGCCAGCTGCGACGCCGACCCGGCATCGGCCGCCAGCGCCAGCCGCGGGGCGAAGTCGCTTTCGACGAACTGCGGGCTGCAGCGCAGGGCCCGCCGCAGCCAATGGATCAGGCACAGGCGTTGGTCGAGCGCGCTGCCCCGCAGTTGGTAGCCATGGTCGGGATCGACGGCGATCTCCAGATGATGGAAACGCTGGATTTCACTGGCCACCTCGGCTATATCTTGCCGGGTTATCGGGGGGGCTACGCCATTGATTCGGCTTAAGGTCTCCAGCTGTAACTCGGGCTCCGGCGTGTACAGCATCAGCAGCAGATGACAGCGCCGTTGTTGTCCGGAGAGCTCGGGCACGGGAGAGGTGTCCAGGCTCATTATCACCTTCCGGCATAAAAGGTTGCGATTATGCCTAAGCATAGCAAAAGGCTTTGTAACGTCAGGATGACAGCGCGGCTTTTACTTCGGCTTACAACTTTCGTCACAAATATCGCCGGGAGCGGCGGACCGTTCGGCAGTTATTTGTGTTACGTTATAACAAATGCAGGTAAGGCAGGATAATGATGAAGTTACGTCGACTTTTGGCTGCCTTTGGCGCCGTGTTCAGCGCCGGTGCGATCGCTCATCCGCACAGCTTTATCGACATGAACACCACCTTCGTCGCCAAAGACCAGCGGCTGGTTGGCCTGAAAATGGTGTGGGTGATGGATGAAATTACCTCGGCGGATCTGCTCTACGATGCGAAAAACGCCAAGAGCGATTCGGAAGTGTGGAAAAAGCTGGCGGCGGAAGTGATGGCCAATGTGCTGGGGCAGCACTATTTCACCGATCTTTACCGCGACGGCAAACCGGTGAAATACCTGAACTTGCCCAGCGAATATCACCTGTCGCGCCAGGGCAACCAGGCGGTGCTGGAGTTCGTGCTGCCGTTGGCCGAGCCGCAGCCGTTGGCGGGTAAGCCGTTTCAACTTTCTACTTACGATCCGACTTATTTCGTGGATATGACCTATAAAGACCAAAATGCGCTGCATCTGCCGCCGGAGATGGCGCAGCTGTGCAGCTACAAGCTGATGACGCCGAAGCCGAATGCGTCGCTGCAGGCCTATGCGCTGTCGCTCGACAAGAACGACTCGCCCGGCGAAGACCTGGCGCTGGGGCAACAGTTTGCCCAGCGGGTGACGCTGCAATGTCGCTAAATTTCTCGCCGCCGACGACAAGCCGACACCATTGGGCCTTTGGCCTGTGGCCGCTGCTGCCGTTCACGCTGGCGCTGACGGCCGCCGCGCTGCTGGCGTGGCACTACTGGCCGCAGCTGCTGATGCAGAGCGTGGTATGGCAAAAAGCGCTGCATCAACAGATGGCGGGGCTGTTGCAGCAGGTGAAGGCCGCGCCGCAGCAGGCCGGGCTGGCGCTGATGCTGTTCAGCCTCGGTTATGGCGTTTTGCATGCGCTTGGGCCCGGCCACGGTAAAGTGGTGATCGCCACCTATCTGGCCACCCACCCGGCGCGGCTGAAAAGCAGCCTGAAGCTGACCTTCGCCGCTTCGCTGGTGCAGGGGCTGGTGGCGATCGCGCTGGTCACGTTGATGCTGGTGGTGTTGCAGCTCTCTTCGCGCCAGCTGCACCAAAGCAGCTTTTGGCTGGAGAAGGGCAGTTTTATTCTGGTGATGCTGCTTGGCGTGCTGCTGAGCTGGCGCGCGCTGAAACGTCTGTTTACGGCGATCAAGGCGATGCGCCCGGCGCCGGCGCTGCGCATCAACAGCCTGACGCCGCTGGCGGCGGATCATGTGCACAGCGCCGACTGCGGCTGCGGCCACCGGCATCTGCCGAGCGACAGCGAGCTGCAGGCGGGAAGCGACTGGCGCACTCAGGCCGCCATCGTGCTGGCGATGGGCATGCGTCCCTGTTCGGGGGCGATTTTGGTGCTGCTGTTTTCCAAGGTGATCGGCGTGTTTGGCTGGGGCGTGCTCTCCGCGCTGGCGATGGCGTTCGGCACATCGTTGACCATCTCCATGCTGGCGCTGCTGGTGCATTACAGCCGCCGGCTGGCGGTGCGCCTCAGCCGTTCGCGCGCGCCCGCCGCCTGGAGCGCGGTGGCCTGGGGTTCGCTGGCGCTGGCCGGTGGCCTGATCCTGCTGGCCGCCGGGCTGCTGTTGTACGTCAGCGCGCAGCCGGAATTCGGCGGCGGCATCCGCCCCTTCTCCCGCTAACGGGCATAAAAAAAGCGCTGCATCGGCAGCGCTTTTTTTCGATTCGCTTCTGGCGATTAACGCTTCAGCGCTTCGCTCAGTTCTTCACGCATGGTGGCCAGCATGGCTTTCACCACGCGCGGGTTGCCTGCGACCACGTTGCCGGAGCTGAAGTGGTTGTGGCCGCCGACGAAGTCGGTGACCAGGCCGCCGGCTTCACGCACCAGCAGTTCGCCTGCGGCGAAGTCCCACGGCTTCAGGCCGATTTCGAAGAAACCGTCTACGCGGCCGGCGGCGACATAGGCCAGATCCAGCGCAGCGGAACCGGTGCGGCGGAAGTCCGCGCACTGGGTGAACAGTTTGCCGACGATGTTGATGTAAGGCGTGGCGTGCTGTTTGACTTTGAACGGGAAGCCGGTCGCCAGGATGGTGCCATCCAGATCTTTGGCGTTGGTGCCGCGCAGACGGTAACCGTTGAGCTGTGCGCCCTGGCCGCGCGTGGCGGTGAACAGTTCGTTGCGCATCGGATCGTAAACCACGGCCACTTCAGTACGGCCTTTGATACGTACGGCGATGGAAACGGAGAAATGAGGGAAGCGTTTGATGAAGTTTGCAGTGCCATCCAGTGGATCGATCACCCATTGCACATCGCGATCTTCGCCGATCAGCTCACCGCGTTCTTCGCTCACGATGCTGTGTTGCGGATAAGACTTGCGGATGACGTCGATGATCAGATGCTCTGCATCGCGATCGACGTTGGTGACGAAGTCATTGGTCCCTTTCTGGCTCGCTTCTACAGCGTCCGGGGTTTCGTAGTTTTTGGCAATCAGGTTACCGGCCTTGCGCGCAGCGCGCACGGCGATAGTCAGCATCGGATGCATGGGTATCTTCCAACTAGGATGTTAAAGAACAGGAAACGGCGCGAAGTATAGCAGCTGTTCGGCAAATTGCCTACGGCTGTGTTAAGATGCTGCGATTTTCCGCCACGCTCAGAGTTTGTATGCTGCACAATATCCGCATTGTTCTGGTAGAGACTTCACATACCGGCAACATGGGCTCGACCGCCAGAGCCATGAAAACCATGGGTTTAACCAACCTTTATCTGGTTAATCCGCTGATCAAACCCGATTCTCAGGCCATCGCCCTGGCCGCCGGCGCCAGCGACGTGATCGGCAACGCCACTATCGTCGATACCCTCGATGACGCCATCGCCGGCTGCAGCCTGGTGGTGGGCACCAGCGCACGTTCTCGCACCCTGCCGTGGCCGATGCTGGAGCCGCGCGAATGCGGCGTGCGCGCGGTGCACGAGGGCGAGCACGCGCCGGTGGCGCTGGTGTTCGGCCGCGAACGCGTCGGGCTGACCAACGATGAATTGCAGAAGTGCCACTACCACGTCGCCATTCCGGCCAACCCGGACTACAGCTCGCTGAACCTGGCGATGGCAGTGCAGATCCTGGCGTACGAAGTGCGCGTGGCTTACCTCGATCGCCAACAGGCGGGCGCGCCGCAGCTGGAAGAGACACCGTATCCGCTGGTGGACGACCTCGAGCGTTTCTATCAGCATCTGGAGCAGACGCTGCAGCGCACCGGTTTCATTCGCCCGTCGCATCCGGGCCAGGTGATGAACCGTCTGCGTCGGCTGTTCACCCGCGCGCGCCCGGAAGGGCAGGAGCTGAATATCCTGCGCGGCATGCTGACGTCGATCGAGAAACAGGATAAACATCAAGGTAATTAATTGATGTGGCATCACGGTGGGCGACAATAGTATTAGTTATCCAAAGGTTATAACATGTATTTTATATACCTTTGTTCTTGCTAAGTTCAAAACGTGCTAATACTTGAGTTAATTACTGGGTTAAATAGTTGACTGTTTTACTCAGGAATGTCAGACTTTCGGCCATATTTGACCAACAGGTAACCATTGAGCTATGAGACTGACATCCAAAGGCCGTTATGCCGTAACCGCTATGCTCGACGTAGCGCTGCATTCTCAGGAAGGGCCGGTGCCACTGGCGGACATTTCCGAACGCCAGGGTATTTCGCTCTCTTATCTGGAACAATTATTCTCCCGTCTGCGCAAGAATGGCCTGGTGGCCAGCGTGCGCGGTCCGGGCGGTGGTTATCTGCTGGGTAAAGACGCGGGTGAGATCGCCGTTGGCGCTGTCATCACTGCTGTCGATGAATCGGTAGATGCAACCCGTTGCCAGGGCAAAGAAGGCTGTCAGGGCGGCGATCGCTGCTTGACCCACGCCCTGTGGCGCGATCTGAGCGAGCGCATCAGCGGGTTCCTGAACAACATTACGCTGGCAGAACTGGTCAACAACCAGGAAGTGCTGGTGGTGGCGGATCGTCAAAACAACGATACGCGCCGCACGGCCAACGGCCGTCCGCAAGAAACTATCAACGTTAATCTGCGCGCATAAGCAGCTGGCGAAATTATTTTAGTTTTTGGAAGTGATGTACGGAGCACAAGAGCAATGAAATTACCGATTTATCTGGATTACTCAGCAACGACGCCGGTTGACCCGCGCGTTGCTGAGAAGATGATGCAGTTTTTGACCCTGGACGGCACTTTCGGCAACCCGGCTTCCCGTTCCCACCGTTTCGGTTGGCAGGCGGAAGAGGCGGTAGATATCGCCCGTAACCAAATCGCCGAACTGGTGGGCGCTGATCCGCGCGAAATCGTCTTCACCTCCGGGGCGACCGAATCCGACAACCTGGCGATCAAAGGCGCTGCCAATTTCTACCAGAAAAAAGGCAAGCACATCATCACCAGCAAAACCGAACACAAAGCCGTGCTCGACACCTGCCGTCAGCTGGAGCGCGAAGGGTTTGAAGTGACCTACCTGGCGCCGCAGAGCAACGGCATCATCAGCCTGCAGGATCTCGAAGCGGCGATGCGCGATGACACCATTCTGGTCTCCATCATGCACGTCAACAACGAAATCGGCGTGGTGCAGGACATCGAAGCGATCGGCGAAATGTGCCGCGCGCGCGGTATCATCTACCACGTTGACGCTACCCAGAGCGTGGGCAAACTGCCTATCGATCTGAGCAAGCTGAAAGTCGACCTGATGTCGTTCTCCGGCCACAAAATCTATGGCCCGAAAGGCATCGGCGCGCTGTACGTGCGTCGCAAGCCGCGCATCCGCATCGAAGCGCAGGTACACGGCGGCGGTCACGAGCGCGGCATGCGTTCCGGCACCCTGCCTGTCCACCAGATCGTCGGCATGGGCGAAGCTTACCGCATCGCCAAAGAAGAGATGACCGAAGAGATGGCGCGTCTGCGCACCCTGCGCGATCGTCTGTGGAACGGCGTGAAAGATATGGAAGAAGTGTATCTGAACGGCGATCTGGAGCACGGCGCACCGAACATCCTGAACGTCAGCTTCAACTACGTTGAAGGCGAGTCGCTGATCATGGCGCTGAAAGACCTGGCCGTTTCTTCCGGTTCAGCCTGTACCTCCGCCAGCCTCGAGCCGTCCTACGTGCTGCGCGCGCTGGGCATGAGCGATGAATTGGCGCACAGCTCGATCCGTTTCTCCTTGGGGCGTTTCACCACGGAAGAAGAGATCGACTACACCATTCAACTGGTGCGTAAATCCATCGGCCGTCTGCGCGATCTGTCCCCGCTGTGGGAAATGTTCAAGCAGGGCGTGGACATCAACAGCATCGAATGGGCGCATCATTAATTCTCAGGTTTCAGGAGCAAGGTCATGGCTTACAGCGAAAAAGTAATCGATCATTATGAAAACCCGCGCAACGTGGGTTCTTTCGACAACGAAGATCCTACCGTCGGCAGCGGCATGGTAGGGGCGCCGGCTTGCGGCGACGTGATGAAGCTGCAAATCAAGGTTAACGATGAAGGCATCATCGAAGACGCGCGCTTTAAAACTTACGGCTGCGGTTCCGCCATCGCCTCCAGCTCGCTGGTGACCGAATGGATGAAAGGCAAGTCGCTCGATCAGGCTGAAGCGATCAAAAACACCCAGATCGCCGAAGAGCTGGAATTGCCGCCGGTCAAAATTCACTGCTCGATCCTGGCTGAAGACGCCATCAAAGCAGCGATTGCCGACTATAAGAGCAAGCATAGCGCCAAGTAATTTGTCTGAGTCGGCCCGGCCGCGCCGGGCTTTGATGTGAAGTGTGAGGTTGTGATGTCTATTACCATGAGCGACAGCGCTGCGCAGCGTGTTCAGGCGTTTTTGACGAACCGCGGCAAAGGTCTCGGCCTGCGTCTGGGAGTGCGAACTTCCGGCTGCTCCGGGATGGCGTACGTGCTGGAATTTGTTGACGAAGCCAACGATGACGACATCGTGTTTGAAGACAAAGGCATCAAGGTGATCATCGACGGCAAGAGCCTGGTCTACCTTGACGGCACCGAGCTTGATTTCGTTAAGGAAGGCCTGAACGAAGGCTTCAAGTTCAACAACCCGAACGTCTCAAGCGAGTGCGGCTGCGGCGAGAGTTTCAACGTCTGACAGTCCATCGTGCTCCCCCGTTTCGGCGGGGGAACTTCATCCGCTAACGCCCAGAGCACGCTATGGATTACTTTACTTTATTCGGGCTGCCAGTTCGCTACACCGTGGACGGCAGCCTGCTTGCGTCCCGCTTCCAGGATCTGCAGCGCCAATTCCACCCCGATCGTTTCGCCAACCAGCCGGAGCGCGAACGCCTGATGGCGTTGCAGCAGGCGGCGACCATCAACGAAGCCTACCAGGCGCTGAAGCACCCGTTAAAACGCGCGGAGTATATGCTATCTTTGCACGGCTTCGATCTGGGCAACGAACAGCATACGATGCGCGACACCGCGTTCCTGATGGAACAGCTGGAACTGCGCGAAGAGCTCGACGCCATTGAGCGCAAGCCGGAGGCGGAAAGCCTGCTGGCCGATTTCGGCGCGCGGCTGGCCGTCTCCATCAAACAGCGCAGCGCGCTGATGCTGCAGCAGTTGGACAGTGAGCAGTGGGCGGACGCCGCCGACACCGTGCGCAAGCTGCGCTTTTTGGACAAACTCCAGCAACAGGTTGAACAACTCGAAGAAAAACTGCTGGGTTTTGAGTAACACCTTCTGATTCTGATTGTGGAAGCTTCAACATGGCCTTATTACAAATTAGTGAGCCTGGCCTCAGCGCCGCGCCGCACCAGCGACGCTTGGCCGCCGGCATCGACTTAGGCACCACCAACTCGTTGGTCGCCACGGTGCGCAGCGGGCAGGCGGAAACGCTGGCCGACGAACAGGGGCGCCATTTGCTGCCTTCGGTGGTGCATTATCAGGCGGACGCGCAGCGCGTCGGCTGGGAGGCGCGCCAACAGGCGGCGCAGGATCCGGCCAATACCGTCAGCTCCATCAAACGCATGATGGGCCGCTCGTTGGCGGACGTGCAGCAGCGTTACCCGAACCTGCCGTATCAATTTCAGGCCAGCGACAACGGCCTGCCGCTGATCGTCACCGCCGCCGGCCCGGTTAATCCGGTCGGCGTCTCCGCCGATATCCTGCGGGCCCTGTCCGCGCGCGCGCAAGCGGCGCTGGAAGGCGAGCTGGACGGCGTGGTGATCACCGTTCCCGCTTACTTCGACGACGCGCAGCGCCAGGGCACCAAAGACGCAGCGCGTCTGGCCGGCTTGCACGTTCTGCGCCTGTTGAACGAACCGACCGCGGCGGCGATCGCCTATGGGCTGGATTCCGGCCAGGAAGGGGTGATCGCGGTTTACGATCTGGGCGGCGGCACCTTTGATATCTCCATTCTGCGCCTCAGCCGCGGCGTGTTCGAAGTGCTGGCCACCGGCGGCGATTCCGCGCTGGGCGGCGACGACTTCGATCATCTGTTGGCCGACTGGCTGCGTGAGCAGGCCGGCGTGGCCGATCGCAGCGATCACGGTGTGCAGCGCCAACTGCTGGATGCCGCCATCGCCGCCAAAATCGCGTTGAGCGATGCCGACAGCGTGCGCGTCGAGGTGGCCGGCTGGCAGGGCGAGGTGTCTCGCGCCCAGTTTGAAGCGCTGATCGCCCCGTTGGTGAAACGCACGCTGATGGCCTGCCGCCGGGCGCTGAAAGACGCCGGCGTCGCCGCCGACGAGGTGCTGGAAGTGGTGATGGTCGGCGGTTCCACCCGCGTGCCGTTGGTGCGTGAGCAGGTGGGCGCCTTCTTCGGTCGCACGCCGCTGACGTCGATCGATCCGGATAAAGTGGTCGCCATCGGCGCCGCGATCCAGGCCGACATCCTGGTGGGCAACAAGCCGGACAGCGATATGCTGCTGCTGGACGTGATCCCGCTGTCGCTGGGCCTAGAAACCATGGGCGGCCTGGTGGAGAAAGTGATCCCGCGCAACACCACTATCCCGGTGGCGCGCGCGCAGGAGTTCACCACCTTTAAAGACGGCCAGAGCGCGATGATGATCCACGTGCTGCAGGGCGAGCGCGAGCTGGTGCAGGATTGCCGTTCGCTGGCGCGCTTTACGCTGCGCGGCCTGCCGCCGCTGCCTGCCGGGGGCGCGCACATTCGCGTCACCTTCCAAGTGGATGCCGACGGCCTGCTGAGCGTCACCGCGATGGAGAAATCCACCGGCGTTGAAGCGTCGATCCAGGTCAAGCCGTCGTACGGCCTGTCGGACAGCGAAATCGCCGGCATGATCAAAGACTCGATGGCCAACGCGCAAAGCGACGTGGGCGCGCGCAAGCTGGCGGAGCAACGCGTGGAAGCTGCGCGGGTGCTGGAAAGCCTGCAGGGCGCGCTGGCCACCGACGCCGCGCTGCTGAGCGAGGCGGAAAGCCAGGCGATCGCCGCCGCGACCCAGGCGTTGCAGCAGGCGGCGCAGGGTGAAGATCCCGCCGCTATCGAAGACGCCATCAAAACATTAGATGCACAAACGCAAGATTTTGCCGCGCGCCGCATGGACGCTTCCATTCGCCGCGCGCTGGCTGGCCATTCTGTGGATGAGGTTTAACCATGCCTAAAATTGTTTTCCTGCCCCATCAAGATCTTTGCCCGGAAGGGGCGGTTCTGGAAGCCGAAAAAGGGGAGTCGATCCTCAACGTTGCGCTGCGCAACGGCATTGAAATCGAGCACGCCTGCGAGAAATCCTGTGCCTGCACCACCTGCCACTGCATCGTGCGTGAAGGCTTCGATTCGCTGGAAGAGAGCAGCGAGCTGGAAGACGACATGCTGGACAAAGCGTGGGGGCTGGAGCCGGAAAGCCGTCTGAGCTGCCAGGCGCTGGTCGCCGACGAAGATCTGGTGGTCGAAATGCCGCGCTACACCGTCAACCACGCGCGTGAGCATTAATTGTTAGCCGCAGCGTCAACCCGGAGATCATAATGGGACTGAAGTGGACCGACAGCCGTGAAATCGGCGAAGCCCTGTACGACCAATACCCGGATACCGATCCGAAAACCGTGCGTTTTACCGACATGCATCAGTGGATCTGCGATCTGGAAGAGTTCGATGACGATCCGCAGGCTTCCAACGAAAAAATACTGGAAGCGATCCTGCTGGTCTGGTTAGATGAAGCGGAGTAAATAGCGTAACGGGCTGCCATGGGCGGCCCGTTTATTTTGTATCCGACAAGATTAATAAAAGAATAATCCGGAGTAAGAAGGCTATGACAACAGAATTCATGCAGGTCACGCTGTCGCAACAACCTGCCGACGCCCGCTGGGGCGAAAAAGCGCTGCTGAGCACCAACGGCGAAGGGATGACCATTCACCTGACCGGCGCCGACAAGCTGGGCGCGATCCAGCGCGCGGGCCGCAAAATTGATGGCCAGGGCATCAAAAACGTCAAGCTGGCCGGCGACGGTTGGGATTTGGAAAACAGCTGGGCGTTTTGGCAGGGCTACCGCGGGCCGAAAGGGCAGCGCAACGTCGAATGGGCCGAGCTGCCGGAAGCCGCGCGTCAGGA
Organism: Serratia sp. CY40230; assembly: GCF_052168835.1. Taxonomy (NCBI): domain Bacteria; kingdom Pseudomonadati; phylum Pseudomonadota; class Gammaproteobacteria; order Enterobacterales; family Yersiniaceae; genus Serratia; species Serratia sp. CY40230. The sequence goes on along the minus strand of NZ_JBJNLX010000001.1, from coordinate 1,399,603 downwards.
ACTGGATAAGCGCCTGAAGATCGTCGACTGGGTGCGCGACACCATCAACATGCCGGCGGAAGAGCTGGGGCCGGAGCAACTGGCGACCCGCGCCGTCGATCTGATGTGCGACGTCGGCTGCGATGCCGTCAGCTACCGCATCACCAAGGGCGAAGATCTGCGCGAGCAGAACTATGCCGGCATCCACACCGTCGGCCGCGGCTCCGAGCGCCCGCCGGTGCTGCTGGCATTGGACTTCAACCCGACCGGCAACCCGGATGCGCCGGTGTTCGCATGCCTGGTCGGCAAGGGCATCACCTTCGACAGCGGCGGCTACAGCCTGAAGCAAAGCGCCTTCATGGATTCGATGAAATCCGACATGGGCGGCGCGGCCACCATCACCGGCGCCCTGGCGCTGGCGGCGGCGCGCGGCCTGAAGCAGCGCGTGAAGCTGTACCTGTGCTGCGCCGACAACATGGTCAGCGGCAACGCCTTCAAACTGGGCGACATCATTCGCTACCGCAACGGCAAAACCGTTGAGGTGATGAACACCGATGCGGAAGGGCGCCTGGTGCTGGCCGACGGCCTGATCGACGCTTCTGAGCAGAACCCGCAGCTGATTATCGACTGCGCCACCCTGACCGGCGCGGCGAAAATGGCGGTAGGCAACGACTATCACGCGCTGTTCAGCTTCGACGACGCGCTGGCGCAGGAGCTGCTGAGCAGCGCCGCCGCCGAGCAAGAGCCGTTCTGGCGTCTGCCGCTGGCCGAGTTCCACCGCAGCCAGCTGCCGTCCAACTTCGCCGAGCTGAACAACGTGGCCGGCCCGGCCTATACCGCCGGCGCCAGCACCGCGGCGGCCTTCCTGTCGCACTTCGTCAAGAACTACCAGCAAGGCTGGTTACACATCGACTGTTCCGCCACCTACCGCAAAGGCGCGGTGGATCAGTGGTCGGCCGGCGCGACCGGGCTGGGCGTGCGCACCCTGGCCAATCTGTTGCTGAGCAAAGCCAAATAATTGAACGCCCGCCGCGTCGGGCGCTAGAATGCGCATTATCTTCGGGGCCCAGCATGCTGGGCCTCGCTCTTTGATCCCTGGAGTTTGCCATGAGTGCCCATCATCACGATGCCGCCCCGAGCGAGAACGAACTTGAACGCCTGCTGAAGCTGGCGGTGACGGAGCCGGCCCATCGCCCGGCGTTCTTCCGTGAACTGCTCGACGCCACGGTGCTGATCCTCGGCGACAGCGAGCAGGTGCAGCAGGATGGCGACATCACGCTGAACGCGGATACGCCGGTCAATATCCAGCATTGGGAAAAACAGGACGGCGGCAGCATCATTCCGTTCTTCACTTCGCTGGAAGCGCTGCAGAAGGCCGTTGAGGACGAACAGCCGTTCATCGCCATGCCGGCGCGGGTGCTGTTTGAAATCACCCAGGGCGCGGATCTGTTCCTCAACCCGAAGGCGGAATACGGCAAAGAGTTCTACCCGGAAGAGGTGGCGATGCTGCTGGCGACCGGCGGCGTCGTCAAACCGGTGGAGCACTACGTCGACAAAGAGACCCAAATCCTGCTGGGGCAGCCCGAAGAGTATCCGTCGGCGATGGTGGATGCGCTGACCACGCTGTTCAGCCAGCGCAAGCCGGTGCGCCGCGCGTTTCTGGCGCTGATGCACGACCAGGCGGCGGACGAGAAGCCGAATCTGCTGATCGGGCTGGAAGTGGATGCCGAGCCGGCGGAGATCGAGGCGTTGATCAACGAGGCCGGCAGCGTCGCCAGCGAAACGGCGCCGAATGACGAACCGGTGGATTTCTGCCTGGTATCGGAGAAAGAGCGGGGCATCAGCCACTACCTGATCGCCCATACGCAGCCGTTTTATCAGCGCCGCTGGGGCAGTTGGCTGCGCAATGTGATCCCGTCTACCGACAAGACCCAATAACGTCGGTGCGCCGCTGAAAGTGGCGAATGAAGATCATATTTTTTTAATGAAATGTTGATTTTCCCGTAGGCAAGCGTTAACGGCGCACATATAATCTGCGCCACTTGAGAAGGCCGGCAACATTGCAGACCGGCCTGTTTTGGAAGTCATACAGAGGCCATCATGACCGTAGAACGTACCTTTTCCATCGTTAAACCAAACGCTGTAGCCAACAACGACATCGGCGCTATCTACGCGCGTTTCGAGCGCGCCGGTTTCAAAATCATCGCCGCTAAAATGCTGCGTCTGACTCGCGAGCAAGCTGAAGGCTTCTACGCTGAGCACAAAGGCCGCCCATTCTTCGACGGTCTGGTAGAGTTCATGACCTCCGGCCCAATCATGGTGCAGGTTCTGGAATCTGAAAACGCCGTGCAGCGCAACCGCGACATCATGGGCGCAACCAACCCGGACAACGCACTGGCCGGCACCCTTCGCGCCGACTACGCGGACAGCTTCACCGCTAACGCCGTTCACGGTTCCGACTCCGTTGAATCCGCACAGCGTGAAATCGCTTACTTCTTCAACGAAAGCGAAATCTGCGCACGTTAATCGTGCCGTTTCTGAGCTGATAGCCAGGCATTCACCGGCTGAAACAATAAAAATGCCCTGAATGCCTTTCAGCCATAGAAACCCGCTACTAAAATTTGTACAATGCCGCGCCCCTGATAAGACGACTTGTCAGGGGCGTGTTTTTAGTGCCGCCACCCGAATCTCGCGGGCTGAAATGCACAACTTACTTTCCATTCTTTAGCGCCATAACGTGTAATAACGAGGCCAGAGATCATTATGTTAGAACCCATCACGTCCGAGCACACCGTGTCTGAAAATAATTCGCTGACTACCCCCTCCGTTAACGTGGAGCAACCGGCTGCGGCCAAAATCAACCTGCTGGATCTGAACCGCCAGCAAATGCGCGAGTTCTTCGCCGAAATGGGCGAAAAACCGTTCCGCGCCGATCAGGTGATGAAGTGGATTTACCACTACTGCTGCGACGATTTCGAGCAGATGACCGACATCAACAAAGTCCTGCGCGGCAAGCTGCAGCGCGTAGCGGAAATCCGCGCGCCGGAAGTGGCGGAAGAACAGCGTTCGGCCGACGGCACCATCAAGTGGGCGATCAAGGTGGGCGATCAGCAGGTCGAAACCGTGTATATCCCGGAAGCCGACCGCGCGACGCTGTGCGTCTCCTCGCAGGTAGGCTGCGCGCTGGAGTGCAAATTCTGTTCGACGGCGCAGCAGGGCTTCAACCGCAACCTGCGCGTGTCGGAAATCATCGGCCAGGTGTGGCGCGCGGCGAAGATCATCGGCGCGCTGAAGGTGACCGGCCAACGCCCGATCACCAACGTGGTGATGATGGGCATGGGCGAGCCGCTGCTCAACCTGAACAACGTGGTGCCGGCGATGGAAATCATGCTGGACGATTTCGGCTTTGGCCTGTCCAAACGCCGCGTGACCCTGTCTACCTCCGGCGTGGTGCCGGCGCTGGACAAGCTGGGCGACATGATCGACGTGGCGCTGGCCATTTCGCTGCACGCACCGAACGACACCATCCGCGATGAGATCGTGCCGATCAACCGCAAGTACAACATCGAGACCTTCCTGTCCGCGGTGCGTCGCTACCTGGAGAAATCCAACGCCAACCAGGGCCGCGTTACCGTCGAGTACGTGATGCTGGATCATATCAACGACAGCACCGACGACGCGCATCAGCTGGCGGAAGTGCTGAAAGACACGCCGTGCAAGATCAACCTGATCCCATGGAACCCGTTCCCGGGCGCTCCGTACGGCCGCAGCTCCAACAGCCGGGTGGATCGTTTCTCCAAGGTGTTGATGGAATACGGCTTTACGACTATTGTTCGTAAAACCCGTGGTGACGATATCGACGCCGCCTGCGGGCAACTGGCGGGTGAAGTGATCGACCGTACCAAGCGTACCCTGAAGAAGAAAATGGCCGGGGAACCTATCAACGTACGGGCGGTCTGAATCCTATAGCACCATTTTTTGTTATCTAACAGCCTGTTATGCGAAAGCGTGTCGCTGGCGGGCGTTAGCTGACGGCCGATAAGGAAATGAATGCGGGCATGAAGCTGAAACTGTGGGGTATGTGGCTGGCGGCCGGGTTGTTGGCCGGGTGTTCCGGTTCAGCGCCGGAAAAGGAAGCACAGGTCTCTGAGGCGGGCCAAACGCGGTTGCAGCTGGGTCTGGAGTACCTGCAGCAAGGCGACATGAACGCCGCGCGCCAGAACCTGGAAAAGGCGCTGGACGCGGCCCCGCAGGATTACCGCACGCAGTTGGGCATGGCGCTCTACGCGCAGCGCAGCGGTGAAAACGCCGAGGCCGAACAGCGTTATCGGCAAGCGCTCAAACTTGCGCCGGGCAATGGCACCGTACTGAATAATTACGGTGCGTTTCTTTGCGGTTTAGGGCAGTATGTACCGGCGCAACAGCAGTTTAGCGCTGCGGCGCTGGCGCCCGATTATGGCCAGGTCGCCGACAGCCTGGAAAACGCAGGTTACTGTTTTCTCAAGGCCGGACAAAACGACGAAGCGCGCACGCTGTTGAGCCGCGCGCTGAAGGTCGATCCGGACAAAGGTGCTCCGCTGCTGGCGGAGGCCGAAAAGCAATTTGGAGAAGGGAAGCGCGCCCAGTCGCAACTTTTATTGGATGTTTATCAGCATGTTCTGCCGGCCAGCGCCAGCAGCTTATGGTTACAGATTCGTTTCGCCGCGTTAGCCGGCCGCCAGGATAGCGTTCAACGCTATGGCAAGCAGCTAGCGCGAAGTTTTCCACAATCCAAACAGTACCAGCAGTTCTTAGCTAATGAATACTGAAGCCTCCCAAGATAAAACCGTATCCATGACGACGGGCCAGCGCCTGCGTCAGGCCCGTGAGCAACTCGGGCTGAGCCAACAGACCGTTGCAGAACGCCTGTGTCTCAAAATGTCCACCGTGCGCGATATCGAGGAAGACAGCGTGTCCGCTGACCTCGCGTCCACCTTCGTGCGCGGCTACATCCGTTCCTACGCCAAGCTGGTGCATCTGCCGGAAGACGAACTGCTGCCGATGCTGGCCAAGCAGGCTCCGTTGAAGATGGCGAAAGTGGCGCCGATGCAAAGTTTCTCGCTGGGCAAGCGTCGCAAGAAACGCGACGGCTGGCTGATGAGCTTCACCTGGCTTATCGTGTTCGTGGTGATCGGCCTGACCGGCGCCTGGTGGTGGCAAAACCACAAGGCGCAGCAGGAAGAGATCGCCACAATGGCCGATCAATCCTCGGCGCAGCTTTCACAGAATAACGAAGGGCAGTCCGTGCCGCTGACCGACGGCAATGCCGACGCCGGCACCAACGTGCCGTTGACCGACAACAGCGCCGCGCCGGCTGATACCGGCGCAGCGGCTCAGGCGCCGAGCGCGGCTCAGCAGCAGCCTGCCGTGGTGTCGCCAAGCCAGACCACCCTGCCGGAAACCGCGCCGGCGGCACAAGCGCCGTTGCCGACCGCCGATGCGGGCGTGGCTGCGCCGGCGGCCGATCCGAACGCGCTGGTGATGGATTTCTCCGCCGACTGCTGGCTGCAGGTGACCGACGCGAGCGGTAAAACGCTGTTCAGCGGCACCCAGAAGCAAGGCGGCAAGCTGAACCTGGCCGGCACTGCGCCGTATAAACTGACCATCGGCGCGCCGGCGGCAGTACAGATCCAGTATCAGGGTAAACCGGTTGATTTAAGCCGGTTCGTTAAGTCAAACCGTGTTGCTCGCCTGACCGTCGCCGCGCAGTAATCGCGCGGCAGCGGTCGTGATGTCAGAGCAGCAATGGAGAGTAAGTAATGCATAACCAAGCGCCCATCAACCGTCGAAAATCTACACGCATTTACGTCGGCAAGGTGCCTATTGGTGATGGCGCGCCGATTGCCGTGCAGTCGATGACCAACACCCGTACCACCGATGTTGAAGCAACGGTTAATCAGATCAAAGCGCTGGAGCGCGTGGGCGTCGACATCGTCCGCGTTTCGGTTCCTACCATGGACGCCGCCGAGGCGTTCAAACTGATCAAGCAGCAGGTCAACGTGCCGCTGGTCGCCGATATCCACTTCGATTATCGCATCGCACTGCAGGTGGCCGAATATGGCGTAGACTGCCTGCGCATCAACCCGGGCAACATCGGCAACGAATCGCGCATTCGCTCGGTGGTGGACTGCGCCCGCGACAAGAACATCCCGATCCGCATCGGCGTCAACGGCGGCTCGCTGGAAAAAGACCTGCAGGAAAAGTACGGCGAACCTACGCCGGAAGCGCTGCTGGAATCCGCCATGCGCCACGTGGACATCCTCGATCGCCTCAACTTCGACCAGTTTAAGGTCAGCGTCAAGGCGTCGGACGTGTTCCTGGCGGTGCAATCCTACCGCTTGCTGGCGTCGCGCATCGATCAGCCGCTGCACCTGGGCATCACCGAAGCCGGCGGCGCGCGCAGCGGTTCGGTCAAATCGGCCATCGGCCTGGGCATGCTGCTGTCTGAAGGCATCGGCGATACCCTGCGCATCTCGCTGGCGGCGGATCCGGTCGAAGAGGTGAAGGTCGGTTTCGACATCCTGAAGTCGCTGCGCATCCGCGCGCGCGGCATCAACTTCATCGCCTGCCCGACCTGCTCGCGTCAGGAGTTCGACGTGATCGGCACGGTGAACGCGCTGGAGCAGCGCCTGGAAGACATCATCACGCCGATGGACGTTTCGATCATCGGCTGCGTGGTGAACGGCCCGGGCGAAGCGCTGGTGTCCACCATGGGCGTAACCGGCGGCCACAAGAAGAGCGGCTTCTATGAAGACGGCGTGCGCCAGAAAGAGCGTTTCGACAACGAACAGATGATCGACCAGCTGGAAGCGAAAATTCGCGCCAAGGCCGCGATGATGGACGAAAGCAACCGTATCACGGTCAACCTGCTGGAAAAATAAGCGTTATCGCTACACGGCGGGCCTGTTGGCCCGCTTGTTTATGAACCTGAAGGGCAGAAAACCGCATCCGCGTTGAATACCGGGCGGCAAAGTCCCTATAATCGGGTTCATTTTTACAGACAACGGACAGAGAACTCACGTGGCAAAGAACATTCAAGCCATTCGCGGCATGAACGACTACCTGCCGGAAGAAACGGCATTATGGCAGCGTATTGAAGGCACCCTCAAGCAGGTGCTGGGCAGCTACGGTTACAGCGAAATCCGGTTGCCGATTGTAGAGCAGACCCCGCTATTCAAACGCGCGATCGGCGAAGTGACCGACGTCGTGGAAAAAGAGATGTATACCTTCGAAGACCGCAACGGCGAAAGCCTGACGCTGCGTCCGGAAGGGACGGCTGGCTGCGTGCGCGCCGGCATCGAGCATGGTCTGCTGTACAATCAGGAACAGCGTCTGTGGTACATCGGCCCGATGTTCCGCTACGAGCGCCCGCAGAAGGGCCGCTATCGCCAGTTCCATCAGCTGGGCGCGGAAGTGTTCGGCCTGCAAGGCCCGGACATCGACGCCGAGCTGATCCTGCTGACCGCCCGCTGGTGGAAAGCGCTGGGCATCGCCGAGCACGTCAAGCTGGAGCTGAACTCCATCGGTTCGCTGGAGGCGCGCGCCAACTACCGCGACGCGCTGGTGGCGTTCCTCGAGCAGCACGTCGAGGTGCTGGACGAAGACTGCAAACGCCGCATGTACAGCAACCCGCTGCGGGTGCTGGACTCCAAGAATCCTGAGGTGCAGGCGTTGCTGAACGACGCGCCGCGCCTGTCCGAGTACCTGGACGAAGAATCCCGTGCTCACTTCGCCGGTCTGTGTGAACTTTTGGCGCAGGCAGGTATCCCATATACCGTTAACGAGCGCCTGGTGCGCGGTCTGGATTACTACAACCGCACCGTGTTTGAGTGGGTGACCACCAGCCTGGGCGCGCAGGGCACCGTCTGTGCGGGCGGCCGTTACGACGGCCTGGTCGAGCAACTGGGTGGCCGCGCCACCCCGGCGGTCGGTTTCGCCATGGGCCTCGAGCGTCTGGTGCTGCTGGTGCAGGCGGTTAACCCGGAATTCAAGGCGCCGTCGGCTATCGACGTGTACGTCATCTCTTCCGGCGCGGGCACCCAGAGCGCGGCGATGCAGCTGGCTGAACAGGTGCGCGACGCGGCGCCGCAGCTGAAGCTGATGACCAATTACGGCGGCGGCAACTTCAAAAAGCAGATCACCCGTGCGGACAAATGGGGCGCGCGCATCGCGCTGATCCTGGGTGAGAGCGAAGTGGCGGCGCAGCAGGTAGTGGTGAAAGACCTGCGCAGTGGTGAACAAGAAACGCTGGCGCAAAGCGAAGTCGCTGCGCGTCTGGCTTTGATGTTAGGTTAAGGAGAAGGACACCGTGGAAGTCTATACCACTGAAAACGAACAAGTCGACGCACTGCGTCGGTTCTTTGCCGAAAACGGCAAAGCGCTGGCGGTGGGCGTGGTGCTCGGAATTGGTGCCCTGGTTGGCTGGCGTTACTGGCAGAGCCATGAAAACTCCAACATGATGGCTGCATCGCAATCCTATCAGGAAGCCAGCGATCGTCTGGCGGCCGGCAAACCGGATGACGTGGCCGCCGCGGAGAAATTTGTCCAGGCTAACAGCAACAGCTACGGCGTATTGGCCGCGTTGCAGTTGGCCAAGCACTTTGTCGAACAGAATGATTTCGCCAAGGCGGAACAGCAACTGGCGCTGGCGCAGGGCCAGACCAAAGACGACAACCTGTTGGCGATGATCGACCTGCGTCTGGCGCGCGTCCAGCTGCAGGAGAAAAAGCTGGATGAAGCGCTGAAAACGCTGGATGGCGTGAAAGGCGAAGGTTGGGCGGCGATGATGCAGGATGTGCGCGGCGACGTGCTGCTGGCCAAGGGCGACGCCAAGGGCGCGCGCGAAGCTTACAGCAAAGGCATTGAGTCCAACGCTTCTCAGGCGCTGCAGGTTCTGCTGCGCATGAAATTGAATAACTTGTCCAGCTAAGGGGAATTCCCATGCAATTGCGTAAAACACTCTTGGTCGGACTGGTTTCCGCTGCCTTGCTGAGTGGTTGCTCGCTGTTCAACAGCGAAGAAGACGTGGTTACCATGTCGCCGTTGCCGAAAGTTGAAAATCAGTTTACGCCGAACAAGGCGTGGAGCACCTCGGTGGGCGACGGCATCGGTGAGTATTACTCCCACCTGCGTCCGGCCTATCAGGACAGCACCATTTACGCCGCCGATCGCTTCGGCATCGTGAAAGCGATGGACGCCGACAGCGGTAACGAGAAGTGGAAGGTCAATCTCTCCGAGAAGACCGGTTTCTTCTCCAGCAACCTGTCTGCGCTGCTGTCGGGCGGCCTGACGGTCGCGGGCAACAAGGTTTACGTCGGCAGCGAAAAAGCGGTGGTTTACGCATTGAACACCGCCGACGGCGCCATCGCCTGGCAGACCAAAGTGGCCGGCGAAGCGATCTCCCGTCCGGTTGTCAGCGACGGCATGGTGTTGGTGCACACCTCCAACGGCATGCTGCAGGCGCTGAACGAAGCCGACGGCGCGGTGAAGTGGACGGTTAACCTGGACATGCCTTCGCTGTCGCTGCGCGGTGAATCCGCGCCGGCCGTCGCTTTTGGCGCCGCCATCGTCGGCGGTGACAACGGCCGCGTCAGTGCGGTGCTGATGCAGCAGGGCCAGATTATCTGGCAACAGCGTATTTCTCAGCCGAGCGGCGCGACCGAAATCGATCGTCTGAACGACGTGGACACCACGCCGGTGATCGTTGACGGCGTGGTCTACGCGCTGGGTTACAACGGCAACCTGACGGCGCTGGATCTGCGTTCCGGCCAGATTATCTGGAAACGCGAGCTGGGTTCGGTGAATGATTTCATCGTCGACGCGGGCCGCATCTACCTGATCGACCAGAACGATCGCGTGGTGGCGCTCAGCACCGAAGGCGGCGTGACCGTGTGGACGCAGAGCGATCTGCTGCACCGCAACCTGACGCCGCCGGTGATGTATAATGGTTATCTGGTGACCGGTGACGCCGAAGGTTATCTGCACTGGATCAACACCACCGATGGCCGTTTTGTCGCCCAGCAGGAAGTGGACAGCTCCGGCTTCCTGTCTGCGCCGATGGTGGCCAGCGACAAGCTGATCATCCAGGCTCGCGGTGGGAAAGTTTACGCTTTCACCCGCTAACGCCGCTCGTCGCATGGCTTGAAAACGGCTCCTGAATGTTCAGGGGCCGTTTCGTATTTTTATAAGCTGTACCGCTGGTGTCTATCCACAGTGCAGTAACGCATTGATTATTAAGTAATGAGGCTTCAACAATGATACCTGTCGTCGCGCTGGTCGGGCGCCCGAATGTGGGTAAATCCACCTTGTTCAACCGTTTAACCCATACGCGTGATGCGCTGGTGGCGGATTTCCCGGGGCTGACGCGTGACCGCAAGTATGGTCGTGCTGAAATCGAAGGCAATGAATTCATCATCGTCGATACCGGCGGCATCGACGGCACCGAAGACGGCGTAGAAACGCGCATGGCCGGTCAGTCGCTGCTGGCGATCGAAGAAGCGGACATCGTGCTGTTCATGGTCGACGCCCGCGCCGGCCTGATGCCGGCGGATCAGGGCATTGCCCAGCACCTGCGCAGCCGCCAGAAGGCGACCTTCCTGGTGGCCAACAAGACCGACGGCCTGGATCCGGACACCGCCACCGCCGATTTCTATTCGCTTGGCCTGGGTGAAGTGTTCGCTATCGCCGCTTCTCACGGCCGCGGCGTGACCCAGCTGATTGAACACGTGCTGGTGCCGTTCGTGCCGGAAAAACCGGAAGACGTCGAGCTGACCGAGGAAGAGGCCAACGCCGCTTACTGGGCTGAGCAAAACGGTGAAACGCTGGAAGGCGAAGAAGACGAAGAGCCGGAAGAAGCGTTCAATCCGCAGGATCTGCCGATCAAGCTGGCGATCGTCGGCCGCCCGAACGTCGGTAAGTCTACGCTCACTAACCGCATCCTCGGCGAGGAGCGCGTGGTGGTGTACGACATGCCGGGCACCACCCGCGACAGCATCTACATTCCGATGGTGCGCGACGAACGCGAATACGTGCTGATCGATACCGCCGGGGTGCGCAAACGCGGCAAGGTGACCGAAACCGTCGAGAAATTCTCGGTGATCAAGACCCTGCAGGCGATTGAAGACGCCAACGTGGTGCTGCTGGTGATTGACGCGCGTGAAGGCATTTCCGATCAGGACCTCTCGCTGCTCGGCTTTATCCTCAATAGTGGGCGCTCACTGGTGATTGCGGTCAACAAGTGGGACGGCATGAGCGAAGAAGATCGCGAGCACGTGAAAGAGATGCTCGATCTGCGTCTGGGCTTCGTCGACTTCGCGCGCGTGCACTTCATTTCCGCCCTGCACGGCAGCGGCGTCGGCAACCTGTTCGAATCGGTACAGGAAGCCTACGAGTGCGCAACCCGCCGCGTGAACACCTCGATGCTGACCAAAATCATGCAGATGGCGGTTGACGATCACCAGCCGCCGTTGGTGCGCGGCCGCCGCGTGAAGCTGAAATATGCCCATGCCGGCGGTTACAACCCGCCGATCGTGGTGATCCACGGCAACCAGGTCAGCGATCTGTCCGATTCGTACAAACGCTATCTGATGAACTACTTCCGCCGCTCGCTGAACGTGATGGGGACGCCGATCCGCATCCAGTTCAAAGAGGGTGACAACCCGTTCGCCGGCAAACGCAACCTGCTGACGCCGACCCAGATGCGTAAGCGCAAGCGCCTGATGAGCCACCTGAAAAAGAGCAAGTAATCGCTCATGAGGGGCGCGGCAGTGATGCCGCGCCCTTTTTTATTGGCCCGAAATCGTTTTATTATCTGAAGATTACCTCGCCTGCCTGAAGGAACACCATGTCCTGGGAAACCTGGAGTTTTGCGTTTAACGTCACCGTGCCGAATCTGCTGATGATGCTGCTGGGGATCCTGCTGCGCCATTGGCGCCTGATGGATGACCGCTTCGTCGACGGTGCGACCCGCCTGGTGTTCAATCTGGCGCTGCCGTGCCTGCTGTTTTTCAGCATCGCCACCAACCATCCGCAGCTGCTCGGCAACCTGCCGCTGGTGCTGTTCGGCGCGGTCGGCACGCTGGCGACCTTCCTGCTTTTGGAGCTGGCGGCCAGGTGGTTGGTGAAAGAACCGCGTGAGCGTGGGGTATTCGTGCAGGGCGGCTTCCGCGCCAATACCGCCATCGTCGGCCTGGCCTACGCCATGACCGCCTACGGCAGCGAAGGCATTGCGCTCGCCTCGCTGTACCTGACGGTGACGGTGATCCTGTTCAATATACTGTCGGTCATCACCCTCACGCGCAGCCTGCAGGGCGGGCAGGGCAAGAAAATCAGCCACCTGTCGCTGCTGCGCAGCATCGTCACCAATCCGTTGATCATCGGCCTGGTGTGCGGGTTGCTGTATGCGCAAACCGGGCTGGGCATCCCGGCCGTGATCCGCCAGACCGGCAGCTATATCTCCGCGCTGTCGCTGCCGTTGGCGCTGCTGTGCACCGGCGCCAGCCTGGATTTTCGCGCCATGTTCCGTTCGTCCAACGTGGCGGCGCTGTCGTCGGCGGCCAAGCTGTTTCTGGTGCCGTGCCTGATGACGCTGGCCGGCTGGCTGTGCGGGTTTCAGGGGGCGGCGCTGGGGATTATCTTCCTGTTTTCCGCCACGCCGACCGCTTCGGGCAGCTATGTGATGACGCGCGCCATGGGCGGCAACGCCACGCTGGCGGCCAACATTATTGCCATCACCACCGTCGGATCGTTCTTCACCACCGCGTTGGGGATCTATTTTTTGCGCTCATGGGGCGCGATTTAACCTGGGAGCCGTTATGGATGCGCACTGTCCGCACTGTCGTCAGACCATGAATTGGGTAGCGGGTCACTACCATTGTGAAGTCTGCCTCCGCGATTATCGGCAGCTGGCGAGCTGCCCGGAGTGCGGGCAGCCGCTGCAAGAATTGAAAGCCTGCGGGGCGGTGGATTACCTGTGCCAGAACGGGCACGGGCTAATCTCCAAAAAGCGGGTGAATTTCAGCTATCAGCCGCTGTAAGCCCTCACTCATCCACCTGGCCGGTTTTCCACAGATCCACCAGCGCCTGCGGCGCGCTGCTTTCCGGGATTAACAGCACGATCTCGGTGCTCAGGGTGGGGCTGGTGTAGTTGATCTGTATGCGGTAGTAGCGTTGGTCGCCGCAGCCGGGGGAGTTGGGCTGGCCTTCTTCCTGCGCATAGGGCAGCGTCTGGTTCAGCAGCTGATTCAGGCGCTGCCGCTGCTCCGGCGTGATATCGGCCAGCGCGATGCGGCGCTGGCCCGCCAGTTTGGGAATGTAGGCGAAGCCTCCCTCGCGCGCCAGCTCAATGACCGTATCCTGATTGAGCGTCGGCAGCGGTTTCATTATTCCACCCCCACCTGATGCCAGGCTTGCTGCACCTTGTCCGCCACGCTCTGGTCGAAACGCGCTTGCGCATGTTTCACCGTGGCGCGGGCGAAGGTGGCGAAATCGGCATTTTGCGGCAGCGCTTTGTCGCATACCGTGTCATACCAGACGTAGCCGGCTTTCTCCCAGGCGAAGCCGCCGAGCGCCGTCGCCGCCAGATAGAAGGCGCGGTTGGGGATGCCGGAGTTGAGGTGCACGCCGCCGTTGTCTTCCTTGGTCTGGATATAATCCTTCATGCTGGCGGGTTGCGGGTCTTTGCCCAGCAGCGGGTCATCGTAGGCGGTGCCGGGCGCCGACATCGAGCGCAGCCCTTTGCCTTTGATGCCCTCGGCGAGCAGCCCGGCGCCGATCAGCCAGTCGGCTTTATCGGCGGTTTGCTGCAGGTGGAACTGCTTGACCAGCGAGCCGAATACGTCGGACAGCGATTCGTTGAGCGCCCCGGACTGCTGGTAGTAGATCAGCCCGGCTTCACTCTCGGTCACGCCGTGCGCCAGCTCGTGGCCGACCACGTCGATGGCGATGGTGAAACGGTTGAAAATCTCGCCGTCGCCGTCGCCGAACACCATCTGCTGACCGTTCCAGAAAGCGTTCTGGTACTCCTTGCCGTAGTGCACGCTGCCGACCAGCGGCAGCCCCTGGTTATCCAGTGAGTTGCGTCGGTAGGCCTGCCAGAAGAAATCGTAGGTGACGCCGAGGTAGTCGTAGGCTTCGTCCACCGCCACGTCGTGGTTGCTGGGCTGGCCCTCTTTACGCACCTGTTTGCCGGGCAGTTGGGTGCCGTTCTGGGCGTCGTAGATATCGCGGAGCGCTTCGCCGGCTCGAGCGTTTTTCTCGGTCGGTGAACGCAGCGGCTTGTTGCCGAGCAGGCTTTGCACGTGGTTCAGGGTGTGCAGCGCGCAGTCGCGCTGCGGGGCGTTGCCGTGTTCAATGATGCGGCGCAGCATGTAGGGAGGAATGACGGAACGCATGCGCTGGGCTGGCATAGTGGCTCTCCTTAGGCAAAAAATTTTACCTCATCGAATGAATGCACTGTGCCTAAGTGTAGCCTACTCGTCATAAAGCCTGTGGTCATGCGTGCTCACCGCCGGCGCAGTCTTGTGCGGGCTGATGCGCCGCACCGAGGCGCGTACCGCCAGCCGGCCGTGCAGCAGCAGATTGCACGGCGGTGCGTCGGCGCGCAGCATGCGCCGCTGCAGCAGTTGGATCGCCTCGTAACCCAGTTCGTCGCGCGGCACCTGCACCGAGGTCAGCGGCACATCATGGATTTCCGCCAGGTTGAAGCCGTCGGTGCTCATCACCGACACGTCGCCCGGCACGTTCAGCCCTCGCTTGTTGAGCGCCTTGACCGCCCCGACCGCCATGTAGTCGCCGCCGGCCAGGATCGCCGTCGGCAGCGGGGCGTGGCCGTGGATGCCATCGAGATAGGTGGTCAGCGCCTGCTCGGCCTCTTCGCTGCCGAAGCCGGAGGTGGTGACCAGATGGCGGCCGTCGTCGAACGGCAGATGATGCCGGGCGTAGGCCTGCCGGATGCCCGCCAGACGCAGCTCCATGGTGTGGCGGCGCAGACACTGCAGGTTGAGAATATGGCTGTGCCCCTGCTGGAACAGGTAGCTGGCGGAGTAATCACCGATCAACTGATGATCCGGCGAGACGCTGTCCAGCCGCATCTGCCGATCGCTGCAGTTGATCAGCACGCAAGGTTTGTGCAGATCGGCCGCCAGGGTGTGGATATGCTCGTCGTCGATGCCGATGATCAGCGCCGCTTCGGTGTGCGGATCGCTCATCTTTTCCAGAAACAGCGCGCCGTCGCTGTGCTGCTCTTCCAGCCCGCAGTAGCGGATGCGCACCTCGTGCTGCATCAGCGCGGCGGCAATGCCCTGAATGACCTTGTAGTAGAAGATGTCGGTGCGCACGTCGAACGCGCGCTGCGGCGCGAACACCATCACGTTGTTCAGCATCAGCCGGCCGCTGGAAATGCCCTGCAGAATGCCGTTTTGCTGCGCACAGTCCAGCACCTTGCGGCGCGCCTCGGCGCTGGTGTTGGCCTTGCCGGCCAGCACGCGGGAAACGGTGCTGATCGACAGCCCGGTTTGGCGGGCGATCTCCTGGATTTTCAGCTTTCCGTTCATTTTGTGATCTCCTTCAAATTCGTCCATGAGAATATTTTCACTGCGGATTTTCAGCGTCTTGACCGGATTTATCGGTCATTATGGCTGTTTTTTCACCCTCTCGTGAAAATCTTTGCAAAAAACCCCGTTTCGCTGTGCGCTATCGCTGAGTAGTCTGCATTGGTACACCAATTTTAACGACCTGTCAGTCCAATTTTAACGGTGTGCGAAAAAGAAAACAAAAAATAAATCATGGGGTTGTGATTGTCTGTCGGCCAATGATGCGGCACCGTTCCGTTTTCACCGTCCCGTGTTTGCTAGCACAACGTACCCTACCAAAACGCGCGTCGCCATAGCCGGCGGCCGCGGGGAGAGAACTGATGAGTGTGGAGATCAATCAGGCGGTCGCGCAGAGCGGGCGGCGCAAGTTTAAATCGCTGCGCTGGTGGATGCTGGCGCTGTTCTTGCTGGGCGTCACGGTCAACTACATCACCCGCAACTCGCTGGGCATTCTGGCGCCGGAGCTGAAAACCAGCCTGAACATGAGCACCGAGCAATATGCCTGGGTAGTGGCGTCGTTCCAGCTGGCCTACACGGTGTTCCAGCCGATCTGCGGCTGGCTGATCGACGTTATCGGCCTGAAGATGGGCTTTCTGATCTGCGCCAGCATTTGGGCGGTGGTATGTATGCTGCACGCCGGCGCCGGCAGCTGGCTGCAACTGGCCATTCTGCGCTTCTTCATGGGGGGCGCGGAGGCGGCGGCTACCCCGGCCAACGCCAAGGCGATCTCCGACTGGTTCCCGAAAAAGGAGCGGCCGATCGCCGCCGGCTGGGCGGGCGTCGGTTTCTCCATCGGCGCCATGCTGGCGCCGCCGATCATCGTCATCGCTCACGTCTCCTTCGGCTGGCAGGGGGCGTTCCTGTTCTCCGGCGGGCTGGCGCTGATCTGGGTCGTGCTGTGGTGGCTGTTCTACCACTCGCCGCAGCAGCACCCGAACCTCAGCCAGCAAGAGCTGGATCTGATCCGCGAAGACAACGAGCCGGTGTTGCCGAAGCTGCCGTTTTTCACTTCGCTGGCCAGCCTGTGCAAGAACAAGAAGTTTTACGGCATCGCCATCCCGGCCTTTCTCGCCGAGCCGGCCTGGGCGGTATTCAGTTTCTGGGTGCCGCTGTACCTGGCCACCGAACGCGGCATGGATCTGAAACAGATCGCGATGTTCGCCTGGCTGCCTTTCCTGGCGGCGGATATCGGCAGCGTCGCCAGCGGCTATCTCACCACCCTGTACCGCAAATGGTTCGGCTGCAGCCGCGTCAACTCGGTGGTCGCCAGCTCGGTGACCGGCGCTTTCCTGATGGTGTCGTTGGCGTTCGTGGCGATCACCCAAGATCCCTATGTGGCGATCGCGCTGATCTCGATCGGCGGTTTCGGCCACCAGGTGATCTCCTGCATGCTCAGCGCCCTGGTGGTGGAGTCGTTCGATAAAAACCAGATGGCGACGGTCAACGGCATGCGCGGTTCCAGCGCCTGGATCGCCAGCTTCCTGTTCACGCTCCTGATCGGCGCGGTGTCCGACACCATCGGCTTCAACCCGCTGTTCATCGCGATGGGCTTCTTCGATCTGATCGGCGCTGTGTTCCTGATTGCCCTGATCGCCGAGCGCGGCGGTAAGAAAACCCCTTCACACAGCTAAGTGGAATATTTATGAAAACCTTGAAAAATTGGACGCTGGCGGCGCAGCATGCCGACCACGTCGAGCTGCTGGTCGATGAACGCCACCGTTTCTGCCTGTACGTGCTGGAAGACGGTCTGTTCCGCGTGTTGATCAAACGTGAGGGTGAGCTGGCGCTGGATCGTACCTGGAGCATCGCGCCGCAGGAGGATGTGCCCTGGGAGGGGCGCGATCGGCTCAGCGTCGCCGGTTTCAGCCTGCCGGGCTATCAGCTGCGCCAGGAGAGCGATCGGCTGGTGGTCAGCACGCCGCTGCTGCGCGTGACGGTGCATCAGCCGCTGTGGTTGGAATGGGAGCATTGCAATGCCGCCGGCGAGTGGCGGCCGCTGGCGGCGGATCGGCCGACCAGCGCCTACCTGCTCAATGCGCACGGCGACGGCGTGGCGCACTACCAGCGCCGCTTCGCCGATGAGCGCTATTACGGCCTGGGGGAGAAAGCCGGCGATCTGGAGCGCACCGGCCGCCGCTTCGAGATGCGCAACCTGGACGCCATGGGGTACAACGCCGCCAGCACCGATCCGCTGTACAAGCACATTCCGTTCACCATCACCCGTGGGCCGGAGGCGAGCTTCGGTCTGTTCTACGACAACCTGAGCAGCTGCTGGCTGGATCTGGGCAACGAGATCGACAATTACCACGCGGCCTATCGCCGCTATCAGGCCGAAGCGGGCGATCTGGATTACTACCTGTTCCTCGGGCCGAAGGTTTTGGACGTCACCAAGGCCTTCGTGCGCCTGACCGGCCGCACCCACTTCGGGCCGAAGTGGAGCCTGGGCTACAGCGGCTCGACCATGCATTATACCGACGCGCCGGACGCCCAGCAGCAGCTGCAACAGTTCATTGCGCTGTGCCGCCAGCACGCCATCCCCTGTGACTCCTTCCAGCTGTCGTCGGGCTACACCTCGATTAACAACAAGCGCTACGTGTTCAACTGGAATTACGACAAAGTGCCGCAGCCCAAGCAATTGAGCCAGGCGTTTCACGACGCCGGCCTCAGGCTGGCGGCCAACATCAAGCCGTGCCTGCTGCAGGATCATCCGCAGTATCAAGAGGTGGCGGCGCAGGGGCTGTTTATCCGCGATTCGCAAAGCGACGCGCCGGAACGCTCCAGCTTCTGGGACGACGAAGGCTCGCACCTCGACTTCACCAACCCGGCGACGGTGCGCTGGTGGCAGCAGGGCGTCACGCAGCAACTGCTGGAGATGGGCATCGATTCCACCTGGAACGACAACAACGAGTACGAAGTGTGGGATGGCGAAGCGCGCTGCCATGGCTTCGGGCGGCCGATCGCCATCAAGCACATCCGCCCGGTGATGCCGCTGCTGATGATGCGCGCCTCGATGGAGGCCCAGCAGCGCTTCGCGCCGCAGAAGCGGCCGTACCTGATCTCGCGCTCCGGCTGCGCCGGCATGCAGCGCTACGTGCAGACCTGGAGCGGCGACAACCGCACCAGCTGGCAGACGCTGCGCTACAACATCCGCATGGGGCTGGGCATGAGCCTGTCCGGCTTGTATAACCTCGGCCACGACGTCGGCGGCTTCTCCGGCGACAAGCCGGACGCCGAGCTGCTGGTGCGCTGGGTACAAAACGGCGTGATGCATCCGCGTTTCACCATCCACTCCTGGAACGACGACGCCACGGTCAACGAGCCCTGGATGTACCCGAGCGCTACCCCGGCGGTACGTGAGGCGATCAACCTGCGTTACCGGCTGCTGCCGTATTTCTACACTCTGCTGTGGCAGGCCTGCGCCGACGACGAGCCAATGCTGCGCCCGACTTTTCTCGATCACGAACAGGATGTGCGCACCTTCGGCGAGAACGACGATTTTCTGATCGGCCGCGATCTGCTGGTGGCCAGCGTGGTGGAGCCGGGGCAGCGTCGCCGATCGGTGTATCTGCCGGATAACGGCGAAGGCTGGTACTGCTTCTACAGCGGCCAGTGGTTCGGCGGCGGGCAGACGGTGACGCTGGCGGCGCCGTTGGAGCGTCTGCCGCTGCTGGTGCGCGCCGGGGCGGCGCTGCCGCTGTCGCAGCGGCTGGCGCATGTGGACGTGGCTGCCGACGATCGGCGCGAGCTGCGGCTGTTTCCGCTCAAGGGCTGCGGCGTGAGCAGCGGGCTGTTGTTTGAGGACGACGGCGAAAGCGACGGTTGGCGGCAGGGCGATGCGCTGTGGCTGCGCTGGGAAATGCGCTGCGACCATCAGCGCATCATGCTGGATATCGCGACGGAAGGGCGTTTCTGCCCGGCCTGGCGCACGCTGACGCTCAGCCTGCCGGAAGGCGAAACGCGCGCGCTGTGGGTGAACGGCGAACCGGGCGAGCGCTTTACGCTGGAGTAGGGGCTATTCGGCCGCGCGTTTCTTGCGCGGCTTCTTGGCGACGGTGATGGTTTTCACCTCGCTTTCCACCCAGCCGTCCTGCAGACGGGTTTTCAGCAGTTCGCCGACCTGTGCCTGCTTGGTGGTTTTCAGCAGCTCGCCGCGCGGAGTTTGCGTCACGCTGTAGCCGCGCGCCAGCGTCGCCAGCGGGCTGACGGTCTCCAGCTGGCTGCAGGCCACGCCGAAGCGCTGGCGGTAGGCGTTGAGCTGGCGCTCCATCGCCTGCTGCAGGCGGTATTCCTGCTGCTGCACGCGCTGTTGGTAGCGGTGAATGCGGCCCTGCGGCTGCACCTGCGCCAGCCGTTGCTGGGCGCGCTCGCTGCGGCGGGCGGCCAGGCGCAGCTGTTGCTGCATGCCGTCTTCCATCCGGCGCTGCAGCTTGAACAGCAGCGTCTGCTGACGCGCCAGGCGCAGATGCGGATGCTGCTGCTGTAAACGGTGGTGAATGCGGGTGAACTGCTGCTGGCGCTGCGCCAGGTAGTAATCCATCGCCATCTCCAGCCGCTGCTGCTGCGACTGCAGCTGGCGCAACAGCTCGAGCTGATTGCGGCTCACCAGTTCGGCGGCGGCGGATGGGGTCGGCGCGCGCAGGTCGGCAACGAAGTCGGCGATGGTGACGTCGGTTTCATGGCCGACGGCGCTGACGATCGGAATGCGGCTGGCGAAGATCGCTCGCGCCACGCGTTCGTCGTTGAAGCTCCACAGATCCTCCAGCGAACCACCGCCGCGGCCGACGATCAGCACGTCGCATTCATCGCGGCGGTTGGCGGCCTCGATGGCGCGCACGATCTGCATCGGCGCTTCCGCGCCCTGCACCGAGGTGGGGTAGATGACGATCGGCAGCGACGGATCGCGCCGCTGCAAGACCTGCAGAATATCGTGCAGCGCCGCGCCGCTGGCGGAGGTGATCACCCCGACGCGTTTGGCCGGCGCGGGCAGCGGCTGCTTGAACTGCTGATCGAACAGCCCTTCGGCGCTCAGGCGCTGTTTCAGTTGCTCAAACTGCTGCTGCAGCAGGCCGTCGCCGGCGGGCTGCATGCTCTCGGCGATCAGCTGGTAGTCGCCGCGCGGTTCATACAGCGTGATGCTGGCGCGCACCAGGACCTGCTGGCCGTTTTGCGGCCGGAAGGTGACGCGGCGGTTGCTGTTGCGGAACATCGCGCAGCGCACCTGGGCGCGATCGTCCTTCAGCGTGAAGTACCAGTGGCCAGAGGCGGGCTGGGAGAGGTTGGAGATCTCGGCGGAGAGCCAAATCTGCCCCATTTCCCTTTCCAGCAGTTGGCGAACCGTCTGATTCAGGCGGCTTACGGTAAAAATGGAAGGCGAAACAGGTAGCGACATGTGACCCAGATCAAATTTCAAAACAATCACTTAATTGGTCGATACTACATGGCTGAAAAAGGTAATCAAGACTTTTTGTAAGAAAGTGCTGGAGGCAACCGATTCCGCTCTGTATAATGCCGCGGCAATATTTTATCTTTTTCACAGCCCACCCTGGTGAGATATTGCCCATGCTACGTATCGCTAAAGAAGCTCTGACGTTTGACGACGTCCTCCTGGTTCCAGCCCACTCCACGGTTCTGCCTAACACTGCAGAGCTCGGCACTCAACTGACCAAAACCATCCGCCTGAACATCCCTATGCTGTCCGCAGCCATGGATACCGTTACCGAATCCGGCCTGGCCATCGCGCTGGCGCAGGAAGGCGGCCTGGGCTTCATCCACAAAAACATGTCCATCGAGCGCCAGGCTGAAGAAGTCAGCCGCGTGAAGAAACATGAAAGCGGCGTAGTCACCGACCCGCAGACCGTTACTCCGGCCACCACGCTGCAGGAAGTGAAAGAGCTGACCGCGCGCAACGGCTTCGCCGGTTACCCGGTCGTTACCGAAGACAACGAACTGGTCGGCATCATCACCGGCCGCGACGTGCGCTTCGTGACCGATCTGACTCAGCCGGTGACTGCGGTGATGACGCCGAAAGATCGCCTGGTCACCGTGAAAGAAGGTGAAGCGCGCGACGTGGTGCTGCAGAAGATGCACGAAAAGCGCGTAGAAAAAGCGCTGGTGGTGGACGACAGCTTCCATCTGCTGGGCATGATCACCGTTAAAGACTTCCAGAAAGCGGAACGTAAGCCGAACGCCTGTAAAGACGAGCACGGCCGTCTGCGCGTGGGCGCGGCGGTCGGCGCCGGCGCCGGCAACGAAGAGCGCGTCGACGCGCTGGTGGCGGCGGGCGTTGACGTGCTGCTGATCGACTCCTCGCACGGCCACTCCGAAGGCGTGTTGCAGCGCATTCGCGAAACCCGCGCCAAATACCCGGATCTGCAGATCGTCGGCGGCAACGTCGCGACCGCAGCGGGCGCCAAAGCGCTGGCTGAAGCCGGCGTGAGCGCGGTGAAAGTGGGTATCGGCCCTGGCTCCATCTGCACCACCCGCATCGTGACCGGCGTGGGCGTGCCGCAGATCACCGCCATCGCTGACGCGGTGGAAGCACTGGAAGGCACCGGCATTCCGGTTATCGCCGACGGTGGCATCCGCTTCTCCGGCGACATCGCCAAAGCGATCGCCGCGGGCGCCTCTTGCGTGATGGTTGGCTCCATGCTGGCGGGCACCGAAGAATCTCCGGGCGAAATCGAGCTGTATCAGGGCCGTTCGTTCAAATCTTACCGCGGCATGGGTTCGCTGGGCGCGATGTCCAAAGGCTCTTCCGACCGTTACTTCCAGACCGATAACGCCGCCGACAAACTGGTGCCGGAAGGTATCGAAGGCCGCGTGGCCTATAAAGGCATGCTGAAAGCCATCGTGCACCAGCAGATGGGCGGCCTGCGCTCCTGCATGGGCCTGACCGGCTGCGCCACCATCGACGATCTGCGCACCAAGGCGGAGTTCGTGCGCATCAGCGGCGCCGGCATTCAGGAAAGCCACGTGCACGACGTGACCATCACCAAAGAGTCACCGAACTACCGCATGGGCTGATGCCTTAACCTCTCCTGAGTGAGAGGCCGGGGTGGGGCGCCAAGCCCCATCCCGAAAACATACATTTTCGCTCTTTTTCTCTTGTTGCTGGAATTCGCCTCACATGACACAAAATATCCATAAGCATCGCATCCTCATACTGGACTTCGGTTCGCAATACACCCAACTGGTCGCCCGCCGCGTGCGCGAAATCGGCGTTTACTGCGAACTGTGGGCCTGGGACGTTAGCGAAGAGCAGATCCGCGAATTCAACCCAAGCGGCATCATCCTGTCCGGCGGCCCGGAAAGCACCACCGAAGCCGGCAGCCCGCGCGCCCCTGACTACGTGTTCAACGCCGGCGTGCCGGTGCTCGGCGTGTGCTACGGCATGCAGACCATGGCGATGCAGCTGGGTGGCCATGTGCAGGGTTCCAACGAACGCGAGTTCGGCTACGCGCAGGTGGAAATCGTCAACGAGAGCGCGCTGCTGCGCGACATCGAAGACGCCATCAGCCCGGCCGGCAAACCGCTGCTGGACGTGTGGATGAGCCACGGCGACAAAGTGACCGCGATCCCGTCCGACTTCGTGACCGTCGCCAGCACCGACACCTGCCCGTTCGCCATTATGGCCAACGAAGAAAAACGCTTCTACGGCGTGCAATTCCACCCGGAAGTGACCCACACCCGTCAGGGCCAGCGCATGCTGGAGCGCTTCGTACTGGACATCTGTCAGTGTGAAGCCCTGTGGACGCCGGCCACCATTATCGAAGATGCGGTCGAGCGCATCCGCGAGCAGGTGGGTGAGGACCACGTGATCCTCGGCCTGTCCGGCGGCGTTGACTCCTCCGTCACCGCGATGCTGCTGCACCGCGCCATCGGCAAACGCCTGACCTGCGTGTTCGTCGACAACGGCCTGCTGCGCTTGAACGAAGCCAAGCAGGTGATGGAAATGTTCGGCGACCACTTCGGCCTGAACATCGTGCACGTCGAGGCGGAAAACCGCTTCCTGACCGCACTGGCGGGCGTGGACGAACCGGAAGCCAAGCGTAAAATTATCGGCCGCGTGTTCGTTGAAGTGTTCGACGAAGAAGCCTGCAAGCAAGAGCAGGTGAAATGGCTGGCGCAGGGCACCATCTATCCGGACGTGATCGAATCCGCCGCTTCCGCCACCGGCAAAGCGCACGTGATTAAGTCGCACCACAACGTGGGCGGCCTGCCGAAAGAGATGAAGCTGGGCCTGGTCGAGCCGCTGAAAGAGCTGTTCAAAGATGAAGTGCGCAAGATCGGCCTGGAGCTGGGCCTGCCGTACGACATGCTGTACCGTCACCCGTTCCCGGGCCCAGGTCTGGGCGTGCGCGTGCTGGGCGAAGTGAAGAAAGAGTACTGCGATCTGCTGCGCCGCGCCGACGCCATCTTCATCGAAGAGCTGCACAAAGCCGACCTGTACAACAAAGTCAGCCAGGCGTTCACCGTGTTCCTGCCGGTGCGTTCGGTCGGCGTGATGGGCGACGGCCGCAAATATGACTGGGTGGTCTCCCTGCGTGCGGTGGAAACCATCGACTTCATGACCGCGCACTGGGCGCACCTGCCGTATGACTTCCTCGGCCGCGTCTCCAACCGCATCATCAACGAAGTGGACGGCATCTCCCGCGTGGTGTACGACATCAGCGGCAAGCCGCCGGCGACGATTGAGTGGGAGTAATCCCGCGTCCGGCGTAGGCTGGCGTCAGTGAACCGCACATGAGAACCAAACCCGCTTAACGGCGGGTTTTTTTATGCCCGATGTTTGGCGCCCTGTGCCGTAGACGGCCTCCGATCCGAAAGGAGGGCTGGGTTGAGAGAGGCGCGAACGGAGAGGACAGCCCGCGCGGAGCCGCCTGCACTTTGCTTACGGCTCATTTCCTGAGGCGCGGCGTTTTCCATCTCGGCTTTGCGCCTATCCGCAGAACGGCATTCTGCAACCACGCGCACTTCGCCGGTGCGATAATGTCGTCGGATAACGGAGCTTTATTCACCGTATCCGCCGGGCCGCGGCATAATGAATTGCCGTATTGAGGCGCGTCGACTCATCGGCATCGGGCGATGGCGTAGCTAATTAATCCTCTGCGAAAATAAAAGGACTCCGTGCGCCCTTTTATGGGATTTTTCTGAAAGACTTGGTCTGACGAATAAATACATCAGAAGGATGCGATGAATTAGTCTATTTCTTATTTTATAAATCTTTCCTTCTGTTTTTATTGAGGAAATCAGCGGTTTTATTGTATTTAATAACCCTTCTCAAGGACGAGTCCTACGTTTTATCGGCATTCATTGCTTGGAATTGAAATTCTAATTATATGATTTTTCTTGTCTTTTACTTATTGTCGTAACATAAAGTGCGAACTGTATAATTATCTGGCATTTGATATTTTCTAAGCTATCTACATAGGCTACTCTAAATGTAAGGGTATTAAAATGCACCGCCGAGAGGGAGGCAAACGATTTATCAACGGATGCCAGGACATGCTTTCTTTTGACTGCTTAGTTGCACAACGTCAGGATGGATATTGGTCAAGATGAAAGAGACAGGAAAAGCCGTCACCAGGGAAAAGCTTTATAAGAATTATACCAATAACGTCACAAGGAGGATGTCTACCCAAAAAGAAGTGTCTCTTTGTCAATCAACTATAAAAGGTTCATCGTTTTTCACATTCTAATCCTAATTGCATGATTGCGGCAGCGCTTTGTTTTTCATTTTAATGGATAAAAGCCCAATGAGCAGGTTGTCTGAGGGTGGGTTTTGTTAGGGCATGGATGTCATTATGAGTTACCAGCATAGTATTGTGGTCGAGCTAGTTAATTTGATCGAGATGAATATACAGCATGATCTCTCGATAGAAAAGTTATCGGATTTGTCTGGTTATTCGAAATGGCACTTGCAAAGAATGTTTCAGCGTTATACGGGAATGAAAATAGCGACGTATATCAGAAATAGGCGTCTGAGCAAGTCTGCCGTCATGCTCAAACAGTCTGATTTAAAAGTATTGGAAGTGGCTACTGCTATCGGCTTTAGCTCCCAGCAGGCTTTTAGCCGCGCCTTTCAACGCTTTTTCGGTGAAAGCCCAAAGGACTTTAGAACGAGCCAGGAATGGGACTTTTCCAAACATCTCCCTCCCTTTTTAATACAAAATCCGTCAGCATATCATTTTATCGAAATGCCCAAGAACATATACCTGCTTAAGGGATATAATTTTTTTCTCTATCATTCGATGAATGCTTCCAGCTCTGGAGGAGAGGAACGACAGAAATACAGCAGCCGCACAGGGAAAAACACCGATACGTCAATGCACACGGTAAAGTTGGCATCATCCGGTTGGGAAGTAACGCTCAGCAAAGGGTACTACGAGACACGCAATCTGACGTTGATAAGAGGGCAGTATTTGTTGTTCGAGTTTAACGGCAGGTTGAACGAATACCTGGTTTTTTTTGACAGCATCTATGACGCCTATCTTCCTTTGCTTGGCGTGCGAATAAGAAACGGCTTTTTAATTGAATTGCATAAAGAAAAGAATTTTCAATACGCAGAACTTAACGTCAAGGTGTTGGTTTATATTGGCAAGTCTTGACGCTATTCGGGCAGTAAAACAGAGGGATTATCCCAAGGAAAAGGAGGTGCTTATCAGGGTGATTAATTAGCGCTCGGGCTGTTGCCGTTTTTATCTCTATCGATTTTAATTTTAAAAGGAAGTCAGTTATGACTAGTTCTAGTTTGAACACGTTCCCTGTGGGTTATGAGTATGTCAACTTTGTTAATTGGTCAAAAGAAATCTCCGGCAATCATATTCTGACCTGCTATCCACAAAATACGGATGAGCTCTTGGCCGTGATTAACTGGGCGCATGAGAATAAATATTGCGTGCGTCCGGTTGGCATCAAGCACAACTGGTCACCGCTCGTTATTGCAAACGGGGAGGATAACAGCAATGTCGTGCTGATCGACCTCACCAGGAAATTCAAAAACATCTCAATCAATAAAGTGGGAGAGCATGGATACGTCACCGCGCAAACGGGGGTGACAATGCAGGCTTTGCTCACTGAATTAGAAAAAAAGAAACTCGGCTTTTACGCGACGCCGGCGCCTGGCGATCTGACCCTGGGCGGCGTGCTCGCCATCGGCGGCCATGGAACCTGCATCCCGGCAAAAGATGAGCGTCTGGCTGAGTTTGCCAGCTTTGGTTCCGTGAGCAATAGCGTGGTGTCGCTAAAAGCTGTCGTTTGGGATCAGGCGCGGTCGAAGTATGAATTAAAGGAGTTTACGCGTGATAATGCGGAGAGCTCGGCATTCCTGGTGCATGTCGGCCGGGCTTTTATCAGCGAAGTGACGCTGCAGGTGCCGCGCAACCGGCGTTTACGCTGTCAAAGTTATGTTAATGTCACCGCGGCGGATCTTTTTTCCACTGCGAGCACGACAAAAAATACCTTCAGCCATTTCTTGGATCTGTGCGGGCGCGTTGAAGTCATCTGGTTCCCGTTCACGGAAAAACCATGGCTGAAAGTGTGGAAGCAAGAAGACAGCTTCCCAAAAGTGTCAAAACCGGTTAATGGTCCATTTAACTATCCGTTCTCGGATAATTTGCCGGTTAAAATTTCCGATATCATTAAAAAAATCAATAATGGCCACCCGGAGCTGACCCCGACACTCGGCAAGGCGCAGATGGAGTTGGTCAGCATTGGTTTAGGGGCCACCGTGTCGGCGGATCTGTGGGGGTGGAGCAAGGATCTGCTGTTGTATGTGAAGCCGACAACGCTGCGCGTGACGGCCAATGGTTACGCGATAATCACGAAGCGGAGCAATATTCAAAACGTATTGCACGATTTCACGAAAAAATATGAAGAAATGGTGGCCGATTACCAGCGCAAGAATTCATTTCCGATGAATGGCCCGATTGAAATTCGCGTCACCGGATTGGACAGTGCAAAAGAGAGTGCGGTGGCCAATGCCATTGTTCCCGATCTTTCGGCTATTCGCCCCGTTGAATCCCATCCGGAATGGGATGTCGCGATCTGGTTGGATATTCTGACCATGCCCGATACGCCGGATGCCAATAAATTCTACAGTGAAATGGAAAAATGGATTTTTAGCCACTATGCGGGCGACTATGCGACGGTTCGCGTAGAGTGGAGTAAAGGCTGGGGTTATACGTCACAGGCAGCGTGGCAGGATAAAACCGTACTCGAAGAAAACATTCCGCGCAGCTTTAATGCCGGGGCAGGGAACAATGACAGTTGGAATCATGCCTGCAACGTGCTGAATAAGTACGATCCGCACAACGTGTTCTCCTCTCCATTGACCAAAGCGGTTTTCAAACAGAAGAGTTAGTGAGTGCGTAATTGAAATAACCACCTGATTGGCAGGTGGTTAGCATCATTAACCTTTCAGAGGGAGCCGCTTGTTTTCAAGCACCCCATTCTTTCTCGTAATGATATTCGATACGGCTTGCATCCCCACCCAGCAGGGAGCCTACGGCTGCAACGCTTTTAAATGCCGCATAGCCAAGCGAGTCCGCGACATTATGAACGGCGCCCAAGCCAAAACCGATCGCGTTGAACCCTTGGCCTACGGAAGAGATCAATCGGGTATTAAGCGCATCATTGGCCAATTTTACGGTATCAATGATAACATCGCCGGCAAATCCTGATACAAAGCTTGCCGTATCGGAAATAATCCCCGCACCAGAAACGATTTCGATCTCTGCAGTATTTAGCTCTTTCATAGTAAATCCTTTCAACTTTATCCCTATACCTCAGGAACGAAACGTAAAGCGTTTCGCAGCTTAATTCTCGCAGCCTCTGTGAATGACGGCTTGATGAGAATACACTTAAATTAAAGAGGTCGGTGTTGAAATATGCAACTCATAACGCCGTCGCTAATATTATGGTCGCACTTTTTGTGACGTTTTAGCAGTTTTGTGGTTTTTTAAGATTATTATTACTTGTGGGTTTTGCCAACAAAGACTAAATCTAAATAAGCGCCGTATTGGGCCATGGATAAGATAAAAATGAACGGTGTCGCTATATATGGAGAGGTCAGAATTTGTTTAGGGAAGAGGCCTTATCGCACAGTCGTTCTAAATGGGCAGGAAAAGCATTGTTAATTGCAGGGTTGCCGGCCTGGGTCATCGCGGGCATTTCACTTTCATTCGTTTCTGTGCTGATCATTTTCGTGACCTATGGCGGTTATACCCGGCGTATCAGCGTCGGCGGAGAGGTCACGACGCTGCCAAGGTCGGTCAACATATTTGCTACTCAGCAGGGATTCATTGCACAACGCTTTGTTAATGTGGGCGATCAGGTAAAAAAAGGGCAGCATCTTTATCAGATAGACGTCAGCAGGGTGACGGATTCCGGCACCGTCAGCGCAAGCACGCGGCAGGCGATAGAAAATCAACTGGCGCAGGTCGATAGCATCATCGCCAAATTGGAGGCGAACAAGAAAACGACCCTGGTCAATCTGCAAGCGCAGATTGACCAATATAAACTGGCGCACAGCCAGTCCAAACAGATGGTCGAGAATTCACGCAACGGCGTTAACTTCATGCGCGAAACCATGAAAAATTACGATGAGTATCGCAGTAAGGGGCTCATTAATCGGGATCAGCTGAATAACCAGGTTTACCTCTACTATCAGCAGCAGAGTACGTTCCACAGTCTCTATAACCAAAGCATTCAAGAGTCTTTGCAGATAACTAACCTGAATAGCGATCTCGCGACAAGAGCGTCCGATTTCGATAATCAAATCTCACAATATCAATTTCAGCGCAATGATCTCCTGCGGCAGCTGGCCGAAGCGGACGCCAGCGGCTCGTTGATTGTCAATGCGCCGGCGGACGGGCGCGTTGAATCGCTCAGCGTGACGCCTGGGCAAATGGTCAATACAGGAGACAGCCTGGCGCAATTAATCCCCAGTAATCATGCCATCTATTATTTGGTTTTATGGTTGCCCAACAGCAGCGTGCCTTACGTGAGCCGAGGCGATCACATCAACGTTCGCTATGACGCCTTTCCGTATGAAAAATTTGGTCAGTTTCCCGGCGTGATCGAAAGCATCGCTTATGTTCCCGCATCGATTCAGGAAATGTCCACTTACAGCAGTTCGCCAACTCGACAATCGGCTGAACTGGTTGAGTCGTACTACAAAGTGCTGGTGGCTATCGATAACACGCAGTTTGGCTATCAGGGAAAGAAGCTGAACCTTTCAAGCGGCATGAAGGCGCAAGCCACGCTTTTCCTGGAGAAAAGACCCATCTACCAATGGATGTTCGCGCCATTTTATGACATGAAAAACAGTGTGTCGGGGCCACTTCGTGAATAAAGTTTATGAGAATATCGTTGGCAAGCTGAACCTGTCGCTCAGAAGAAAAGTGCCGCAGGTCTTGCAAACGGAGGCCGCCGAATGCGGGCTGGCCAGTTTAGCGATGGTGTGCGGCTATTACGGCATGCACATCGATATGCTGTCGATGCGGCAGAAGTTTGATATCTCGGCCCGTGGCGCCACCCTGAGCTCGCTGATCGCGATCGCCGAGAATCTCAATTTGAAAACGCGGGCTTTATCCTTGAGCCTGGATGAGATTCACCAGGTGAAAAGGCCCTGCATATTGCACTGGGATATGAATCACTTTGTGGTCCTGGTCAACATTCGCGGTGGGCGGATAACCCTGCACGATCCGGCATTTGGCCGCCGGGTTATCGGCCTGCAGGAGTTTTCCCTTCATTTTACCGGAATCGCTTTAGAGGTATGGCCAAGCAGTGAATTCACGCCTGTGGTGCAGAAAAATCGCCTGCACTTTAGAAAACTGCTCAGCAATGTCACCGGTCTTAAAAGCGCGCTGGTAAAAATTTTCGCGCTGTCGCTGGTCATTGAGGCCGTCAACCTGCTGATGCCCGTCGGGACTCAGTTGGTGATGGACCACGTCATCCAGGCCGGCGACCATAATTTATTGGTCATTATTTGCGTCGGTTTATTGTTTTTTATCTTGTTCCGCACCTGCGTTTCGATGTTTCGCTCGTGGATCTCCATCGTGATGGGCGCGCTGATCGATATACAGTGGAAATCAGGGCTGTTTGATCATCTGATGAAGCTCCCGCTTGCCTATTTTGAAAAGCGCAAGCTGGGTGATATTCAATCGCGCTTTGGCTCGTTGGACGCCATTCGCACCACGTTTACCACCAGTATCGTTTCCAGCATCATTGATGGCATCATGTCGGTCGGCGTATTTATCATGATGTTCATGTACGGCGGCTGGCTGGTGTGGGTAGCCTCCGGCTTTACGGTCTTATATGTTCTGCTGCGCCTTTCGACCTATCGCTATTATCGGCAAGCGTCCGAGGAGCAATTGGTGAAGTCGGCGAAAGCCAGCTCACATTTTATGGAGACGCTGTACAGCATCGCGACGCTGAAGTCGTTGGGGTTGGCGGGAACGCGTTCGCAATTCTGGTTAAATTTAAATATCGATACGGCAAACGCCAATATTCGGGTGACGAAGCTTGATATGTTCTTTGGCGGCGTGAATGCGTTTCTTGCGGCCTGCGATCAAATCGTTATCTTGTGGTTGGGCGCGTCTTTAGTGATCGACAGTCAAATGACATTAGGCATGTTTGTCGCCTTTAATGCCTATCGGGGGCAATTCTCCGATCGCGCGTCAAATCTTATCGATATGGTCATTCGGCTGCGAATGCTGAATTTGCATAATGAAAGGCTGGCGGACATCGTGCTTTCTACGACAGAGGAAGAAAAGCCCTATCGCAAGATATGCAATCCCAACGAGGCGGTGACTTTTGAAGTGCGCGATCTGCTTTATCAATATGACAGCCTTTCGCGCCCAGTGATCCCCGGGCTCAGCCTGCAGATCGCAGCGGGAGAAAGCGTGGCGATCGTCGGGCCTTCAGGCGTTGGCAAAACCACGTTGATGAAGCTGATGTGCGGGCTGTTGGAACCGACGGAAGGGCGCTTGTTTATCAACGGCATTAACATTCATGATATCGGCATTAATAATTATCGGGAGTGCATCGCGTGTGTATTGCAAGAAGATAAACTGCTTGCCGGTTCAATTGCCGAGAACATATGCAGTTTTGATGCTCATCCCGATACGGAATTTATCGTTGAATGCGCCAAGCATTGCAATATTCACGACGATATTATGAAAATGCCGATGGGATATGAAACGTTGGTGGGCGAATTAGGGGGGAGCCTTTCCGGCGGGCAAAAACAGCGGGTGCTTATCGCCCGTGCGTTATATCGAAGGCCCAGTATTCTGTTTATGGACGAAGCCACCAGTCATTTGGATCTGGACAATGAAAAAAGGGTGAACGAAGCCATATCCTCGTTGAAAATGACCCGCGTTATCATTGCTCATCGGCCATCGACGATTGCATCGGCAGATCGGGTAATTACATTGCAACCTGTAAATGCAATGGCGTAATTGTTTGATGAAATATAAAATTTTATATTTATTTCATCTTTAATTAAGATTTTCGTTATTGAGTTAATTTATCGAGCGCCTTATACCTAAAGCGTGAACCGACGGTTCATAAAAAGCAGTCTTTTTTAATTGATTCTTTTAGTGAATGGAGATGAAAAATGAGAGAATTAAACTCAACAGAAGTTCAGCAGGTGAACGGCGCAACGATTGGCCTGGGTTTGGCTATCATCGGCAAGGTTGTTAACAGCTGGGGAAACGCGTGGAATAATGCCTGGGGCGGTTGCACGCCAAAACCGCCGGTATGTAAACCTGAGCCGCCGGTCTGCAAACCAAAACCGCCTAAATGCGATTAATCGTATTTAGATAACGCAGCGTAATATGCGGCAGGCTTAATGTTTTATTCATTAAGCCTGCCTTATTGCTGGCGGATAACGTGCGCCATCGACGCAGTTAACCCGCCCCCCACTGCGTCAGCAGCGCATGCAGCCTGGCCGGCTCCAGCGGCTTGCGCAGCACCAGATAGCCTTCTTGCTCGGCCTCTTGCAGAACTTGCGAATTGAACTCGCCGCTGACCATCGCGCCGCTTACGTTCGGCAGGCGTTCGAACAATGCCTGCAGGATGTCGAAGCCGCTCTCGCCGGAGCGCAGCCGCTGGTCGCACAGCACGGCGAACGGCGTGAAGCCGCCGTCGACAATGGCGAAGGCTTCCTCGGCGGAGGCCGCGCAGCGCACGGTGATGCCCCAGGTACTCATCAGGCTCTCCCAGGCGGAGGTCACCAAGGGATCGTCGTCCACCACCAGGCAGGCGCCGCGCAGCGGTGCATAGCGGGTAGGCGTGGCGGTGTTGTCGTAGGCGGCGGCGGTTTCCGGCGCTTTATCTTCGCCGATGTATTGCGTGAAGCGCATCCAGAAGCGTGAGCCTTTGCCTTCGACGGAGTGCATGCCGTACTTCACCTTCATCAGCTTGGCGCAGCGCGCCACCACCGCCAGCCCCAGCCCGTGGCCGGCGCTGTCGATTTTCCACGCCAGCTCGGGGCGGTAGTAAGGGGAGAAGATTTTGCTTTTCTCTTCGTCGGCGATGCCCACGCCGGTGTCCCACACTTCCACCAGGCACTCGGCGCCGCGCGGGCGGATGGCGATCAGCACGCCTCCCCGTTGCGTGTAGCGCAGGGCGTTCTGGATCAGGTTGATCAGCGATTGCCGGACCAGCAGCGGATCGCCCATCACGCTGATGCGCCGTCTGGGGCGCCAGGTGCGCAGCGCCAGGGCGCGGCTGTTGGCCTCTTCGCGGAACAGGGTGACCACCGAGTCGAGCAGAGCGCCGATATCCACATGGGTGGCGGCGGTGCGCACGTTGCCGGATTCGATCTTGCTGAGATCGAGCAGCGAATTGAACATCAAATGCACCGAACGCACGCTCTGTTGCAGATCCAGCAGCTGCGGCGTCAGGCTGTCGTCGCGGTTTTTGTGGATGATGGCCTCGATCAGAAAGCCCATGGCGTGCACCGGCTGGCGCAGGTCGTGGCTGGCGGTGGTCAGGAATTGGTTCTTATCCAGCAGCGCCTGTTCCGCCTCTTCTTTGGCCTGACGGAACTGCTCCGCCAGGCGCGAGCTTTGTTCTTCGAGCAGCGCCTGCTGAATAAAGAACGCATGCGAGGTTAACGCGTGGCGGTAAATAGCGAAGCCGTACAGCAAGTTCAGCATCAGCACGATGAACATCACGTCTTCCAGCCGCCAGATGATGCCGAGGTTCAGCAGCCCCCAGGAGGCGAAGAAAAAGCGGGTAAAGGTGCTGATGACAGGCGTCAGGTGCGTTGCGTTGGCGGCGACGATCGCGGCGATGCTGATATTGAGCAGCAGAAAAAAGTCAAAGTTATGGGTCTGCGGCGTAATTAAATAGAGTGAGGAGATCCCCAAGCCGTGAATAAAGGCCACCTTATTAATGCGCGGCAGCCAGCGGCGCAGCACGGTGTCTTCATCATTTTCTTTGGCCTCGCGCAGGTAGCGCCGATGCCATATTCTGATCGCCACGGCGCATAGCAGGTAAACCATGATCCAGGCAATGGTTGGGCCAAGTTCATCCCCCAGCAAATAAATCCAGATGGCGAAAGGGATGCCGACGAAAGGCACGGCGGTGAAACTGAACACCAGCCGCATGAAGGTGTTGTCCAGCAGGCGGATCTGCGCGCGTGGGGAGATGCCATCATTTTGTAAATGCTGGAAAAACCTCATGACGACGGATCCCGTTTGCCGTGCAACAGCGTGATGGCTTCCACCCGGCTGTTGACGCCGATCTTTTTCAATATATTGCTGATATGTTCTTTGACGGTGGGTTCGGAAATAGACAGTTGCGTCGCAATTCTTTTATTTGGCAGACCGCGCAGCATCATATTTAACACGTCGATTTGCCTCGGTGTTAAATTGAATTTATTTAAATGGTCATGGTTGTTTTTTACGGTAAATTCATTGTCTTCAGGGAACCAATCCTGATTATTGCTCAGCGCAAAAACCGCCCTGGCGAATAATTCAGGTGGTTCGTTTTTTAACACGAACCCATGCCCGCCGGCATTGTTAACTTTCTGCCAGATATCGTTATTCTCGTCACCGCTGACCACCAAAATCCGCACCTGCGGGTAAAGTTGCTTTACTTCTTTGAGTAATTTCAACGCTGTGCCGGAAGAGAGCCAAAAATCGATCACCAGTAAACGCGGTGGGCCATTTTCCCTAATATGGCGGTAGCAATTCTCTTCATTGGTCACCACATGCGCCTGTTTGAATCGGCAATGCGTGCTGAGAAAATTGGCGATGCCGCTTGCTACCAATGGATGGTCATCAACGACCAACGCATAATCCTGCCCCAAAGGATTCTCCTTTCGCCTTCAAATATCAGATAGGCCTGATGAATTATTATCAACCCTCCCTACTTTAGGAGGGTTTTTTCGTTTAGGAAAGGGAAATATATTATTCGAGGATTTGGATAAGAGAAAACATAAAGCCAATTGGTAATTTTAACTGATTGGTTATAAAGGATAATTTATGAAGAAACCACTTATCGCTTTAACCGTTACGATGATGCTAGCCGGTTGTTCCACCCTGAAAACCGATCAGGCCATTCCATTACTGCAGGCGGAAACCGCCAAAATGCTGGGGCTGGGATCGTCGGACGAAATTACCGTGACCAATGTCAATGGCGCGCAGCCGGATGCGCTGGGCGGCCAAAAACTTTCTTATCGCGCCACCACGGAAAAAGGCCGCATTTTCGATTGCTCGTCGCTGATGATGCCGGGAATTTTAGGTTCGTCGCCGTCGCTGAGCGCGCCGACCTGTACGCCGGTGGTCACGCATAAATAATTCGCTTTGGGGGCGGTATTACCGCTTCCTGGTTTTTCATCGTCGGAGCGTCAGCGCCGGGGGGCAATAAGCTTTTGCTTCGACGATCACTAAACCGGCGTGCGCGAAATAACGCCTCACTTCTCCTCTAGTGTATTGAGTTCCCTATAACAATAAATTTCGCGACATCACGCTAACGAGTACGGAGATAGCCCGTGAATGACAAGACATCGCACCCTTTAGCGGTTAGAACACCGCTTTCCAAACTTTACCTCGCTCTATTTTCCGCGCCGTTGTTGATGCTGGCGCCCGCCGATCTCGCTCGCGCAGACGATGCCATTTTTGACGGCGACTCAAAAATTACCGAATCATTGGCCTACACCGGGGACGTTTACGTCGGCCGTAATCAAAGCGGCAACCTGCTGATCGAGAATGGCAAGATCAGCGCCTATAACATCAATATCGGCCGGATGTTCAACGGCCAAATTCACGACAGCGTGGTCACGGTTCGTGGGCCGAACGCCGAGCTGAACGCGGTGAACGATCAGTTCGTGCTGCGCGGCGGCCTGAATCTGGGGCGGGGCACGCTGCGGGTTGAAGACGGCGCGCTGGCCAGCGCGAAAGAGATCGTGGTCGGCACCACCCGTGGCTACGACAGCCACCTTATCGCCACCGGCGCCGGTTCTCGCGTCACCAGCAATTTTCTCAGTGTCGGCACCGATTTAGGGGCGCGATCCACGCTGGCGATCGAAGACGGCGCGGTGCTGAACACCGCCTTTGACGCGCGCATCGGCAATGGCAGCGGACCGGGTGAGACCGATACGCTGAGCCCGAAAGCCACGGTCACCGGGGCCAATTCCCAGTGGAACGTCGGCCGCGCGCTCACGCTCTACGGCGATCTGGACGTGCTGAACGGCGCTGCGGTCAACGTCGGCAACATCCAGGTGGCGGGTGTCTCGGGCGCGCGTAAAACCGCCGAGCTGGTGGTCGCCGGCAACGGCTCGCGCTTTACCAGCGGCAGCAGCGTCAACGTCGGCGATTACGGCAACGGCGTGTTGGCGGTCATGGACGGCGGGACATTCTCCGCCGGCGGCAACGAAGTGGTGCTGGGCAAGACCGGTTCCGGCTCGAACCGCGGCGCGCTGATTATCGGCAGCCGCGGCAATATGGACACCGGCACCGGGTTGACCGAGCCGACGCTCGGCGCGGCGGGCGCCGCAGGCACCATCGATGCCCAGACGGCGATCGCCCTGCGGGGCGGATTGTTCCGCAGCTATGTGTACTTTAACCATACCGACGGCAATTACGTCTTCAGCAACAAGATGAGCGGCGAAGGCGAGGTGATCAACACCGCCGGGCACACGACGCTGAACGGCGATCTCACTGGGTTGCAGGCCAACGTCACCGCGCGCGGCGGCAAACTCATCATCGCCAGCGACATCAATACCCAGAAAGAAGACGACATCTTCGAGATCCAAACCCTCGGCGCCGAGAACGGCGGCACGCTGATCCTGAACGCGACGGCGGGTACCGACGTTAATAACGGGCTGGGCTACAGCAGCGCCGCGTCGATCAAGGCCGGCGGCACGCTGGGCGGCAACGGCACGCTGGGCCAGACCGAGATCCAGTCCGGCGGCCATATCTCGCCCGGCGACGGCAATATCGGCACGCTGACGCTGAAACGCTACCTGAACTTTATCGGCGAATCCTTCTATGACGTCGATATCGCCGGCGACGGCCGCAGCGACCAGCTGCTGGTGGCGGGCAAAACCACCATCAGCGATCAGGCCAAGGTGCAGGTGACGGCGCTGGATCCGCAAACCAGCTATAAAACCGGCCAAAGCTACCGCATTCTGACCTCGGACGGCGGCATTGACGGCCAGTTCGCGGCGGCGGTCTCCAAGTCTGCCTTCCTCGATGTGGCGCTGAAGCACAGCGCCAACGCCGTGGATCTGACCATCGCGCAGAAAGACACGGGCGGTGAAAATCCGGGTGGTGAGAATCCAGGCGGGGAAAACCCAGGCGGTGAGAATCCTGGGGGCGAGAACCCGGGCGGAGAAAACCCAGGCGGGGAAAATCCGGGGGGCGAGAACCCGGGCGGAGAAAATCCAGGCGGAGAAAATCCGGGGGGCGAGAATCCAGGCAGCGGCAAGCCGGGCATTTTCCAAACGGTGGCCGAGAGCGGCAACCAGTGGAATACCGCCGGCGCGCTCTCGACGCTGACGCAGAGCGGACCTTCGCTGGCGCTGTACAACTCGCTGCTGCTGCTGAGCGCGCCGGAAGCGCGCGAGGCGTTCAATCAGCTGTCCGGCGAAGTCTATCCGTCGATGCAGTCTAACCTGATCGCCGGCAGCACCCAGCTGTTCAATGTGCTGAACCAGCGCATGCTGCGCCTGTTCGACAACGACAGTCTGCCGATACCGCCGTTGGCGATGTCGCTGGTGCAACCGGCGCAGGCGCAAAACAGCGGCGTCTGGGGCCAGACCTTCAGTTCCTGGGGCAGGAACAGCGGCAACGGCAACGTGGGCAAGCTGGATGGCAACACCACCGGCTTCCTGTTGGGCGCAGATCGCAAACTGGCGGACCATAACGTGCGCATCGGCGGCTACTTCGGTTACAGCCGCGGCGATTATGACGTCGACAGCCGCCGATCCAAGGCCGATACCGACAACTACCACCTCGGCCTGTATGCGGCCGGGCAACAGGATGCGTTCTCGCTGCGCGGCGCGCTGGGTTACACCTGGCACAAGATTGAAGGCAAGCGCAACGTCGATTTCAGCGGCTTCTCGGATCGGCTGAAGTCGGATTACGACGCCAACTCGCTGCTGGCGTTCACCGAAGCGGGTTACCGTTTCGGCCAGCCGGAGATGAACGTCGAACCGTTCATCAACCTGAGCTACATCCGCCTGCATACCGACAGCTTCCAGGAGTCGGGTGGCGCGGCGGCGCTGAGCGTGCGCAATGAAACGATGAACACCTTCTACTCCACGCTCGGGGTGCGCGGTGTGACCGAACTGCCGAAGAACGTCAGCCTCTACGGCTCGCTCGGCTGGCAACATGCCTACGGCGATAAGAACACCTCATCGCGCATGGCGTTTGCCGGCAGCGACGCGTTCGTCACGCAGGGCCAGGCCGTGGATGACAACGTGATGGTGGGCGATATCGGCGTGAGCGTGAAGCTGTCGCGCGCTGCGACGCTGGATGTCGGCTATCAGGGGCAATTCGGCGCCGATACCCGCGTTAATTCGGTCAACGCCAACCTGCGCTGGTCGTTCTGATTTTCCCTCTAGACTTCTCTGGTACCGACGGGCCCGCATGATGCGGGCCTTTTTTATGGTGAGAACTCAGTGGCGGCCTGTGGCTGACTTTCACGATAAAAAAGCCCGCGCAACGGCGGGCTGGCGGGGGAGGGCGTTTAACGCCCTTTTTTCTTGCGCCCCGGCTGGGTAAAGCGCTTGCGGCCGGCCGGCGCAGCGGCTTTGTCGGCGCTTTTTGGCCCTCCGGCGCTCGGCTTTTTCGCCGCGGCGGATTTGGCCGGGGCTTTTTTCGCCGGCTTGGCCTCGGACGAGGAGCCTTCAATCAGCTTGAACAGTTCGATCAGCTCGTCATCGGTCAGATCGCGCCACTCGCCCAGCGGCAACCCTTTCAGGCTGACGTTCATGATGCGCGTGCGTTCCAGCTTGGTGACCTCATAGCCGAAGTGTTCGCACATGCGGCGGATCTGGCGGTTCAGCCCCTGCACCAGCGTGATGCGGAACACGAACGGCGCTTCTTTCTTCACCTTGCACTTTTTGGTCACCGTGCCAAGCATCGGCACGCCGGCGCCCATGCCGCGAATAAACTCGTCGGTCACTGGCTTGTTGACCGTCACCAGATACTCTTTCTCGTGATTGTTGCCGGCGCGCAGGATCTTGTTGACCAGATCGCCGTGGTTGGTCAGAAAGATCAGCCCCTGCGAATCCTTGTCCAAACGGCCGATCGGGAAGATACGTTTGCTGTGGTTGACGAAGTCAGCGATGTTGTCGCGTTCGCCGTCTTCGGTGGTGGTGACGATGCCGACCGGTTTGTTCAGCGCGATCAGCACCAGATCTTCTTCGTTACGCGGTTCGATCAACTGACCGTTAACCTTCACGACATCGCCGGCAAATACCTGGGCGCCAACGGTGGCGCGTTTACCGTTGATGAAA
This sequence comes from Serratia sp. CY40230, assembly GCF_052168835.1. Lineage (NCBI taxonomy): Bacteria > Pseudomonadati > Pseudomonadota > Gammaproteobacteria > Enterobacterales > Yersiniaceae > Serratia > Serratia sp. CY40230. The sequence goes on along the minus strand of NZ_JBJNLX010000001.1, from coordinate 1,360,018 downwards.
ACGTTGCCCTGTTCGATGTATCGATCGGCGTCGCGGCGTGAGCAGATACCGCTCTCGCTAATGTATTTGTTCAGACGAATGGATGAGTTAGTCAGCATGGGTTCTCCGTAAAACGCGGACTATACATTACCCGGATGGCGCTGCGAAGTGAATCATGCAGGGGGCGGCGGCCATGAACAAAATCCGTCCCTGCATCAATAAGTGGTGTCGACAGGCCTGCGTCTTATTGCGATGCTGTTGTCGTCAATAGACTTGCGATCGTCGTTTTGGCATAGCCGATGAATGCTGCCAACGGCTGCTGATGCTGAGGCAGATCATCTATCGCTTGTCCGAGATAAATTCGCCGCGCGGTGCTGAGTACCGGCTGGTGTTCAGATGGCAAGCGTTCCAGCAGCCATTCGGCGGCCACATCTTTGGGGGCGATCCGACCGGTCGCCGCGCTGAACCAGATGCGCGCCAGCGCCAGCACAATGTTGCATTCGTCGCCATGCCAGTCATCAGGCTCGTTCCATTGACTCAGGGTATCGGTGAGCGCGGCGATGAAGTCGCTGCGAGGGACGCTGTCATACAGGAGTTCAAAGGAGGCGCCGAACAGATGTCGATGATGCTGCCGGGCTTTGGTAAGCAGGATCGCCACATCAGGATCCAAGGTGGCGGGGGAGACAATTCCCACCAGCAACTCTTCACGCAGCCATTCGCCAAACTGTAACTCACGTCGTGGCGGATAGCGCCAGGGTTTGATGTCGGTCTGTACCAGCACGGTGACTTCCAGCGGGCGAAAAATACTGTCGGCACCTGGCGGAGCCGACACGGTCAGCAAAGCTTTCATGAGGGCGGCCCGAGTGGTTGACATCAGCGGCTTGCTGATGACGACCAAGATGTCGATATCGCTGTTGGGTTTAAGACCGCCATCGACCGCGGATCCATACAGATGGATGCCCAAGAGTGTCTCGCCGAGTTGCTCTGTCAGCACGTTGCATGCGGCGTCGATCTGTGCGGCGATTTCGGTTGGAAGTGTTTCTTTTATCGCTAATTGGGGATTGTTAAAAGACGGCTCAAAGCGTTCCCCCACCTTCACCACCCGGGTATTCAGCGGGGTGAGCGTCTGCCCGGCGCTGCCGATCGGCGTCAGGCGCGGCACGGGGCGGCCGCTGTCGCTTTCCACCAGCGTTGAGTGCGCCTCTCCCTCGGCGAACAGATGATCTTCCCCCCACTGGCGCAGGCCAACGATCACCGGAAACAGCGCGCGGCCTTTCTCGGTCAGCACATACTCCTGATAGGCGCTGCCGTCCGCGGCGGGCACGATCTCCAGCACGCCGTGCGTCACCAGGGCGCGCAGCCGGGTGGCAAGAATGTTCTTCGCCATCCCCAGCCCTTTTTGAAATTCGCTAAAGCGGGTGACGCCGTCGAAGGCGTCGCGCACGATCAGCAGCGACCACCAGTCGCCAATCACATCCAGCGTGCGCGCTACCGGGCACGGCGCGTCTTCCAGGCTTTTACGTTTCACGGCGTTTATCTCCAGCGACATATTCTGGTTGCATTATAAAACCTTCGCATCTAAAGTTCATTGGGTTTAATTATGAAACCAGGTTGAGGTGTGCGATGAGCGACAAACTGCTGGATCCCCCCTGTGCGGCGCTGGGGCGTCTGCCGGCCGCCCTGGTGCTGCTGTTGGCCGGTGCCAGCGCCTTTAGCGTGGCCAACGTTTATTATGCGCAGCCGCTGCTGGACGCCATTGCCCGTGATTTTTCCATCAGCCTGGCGGCGGTCGGCATGGTGATCACAGTGACTCAGTTGGGCTGCGCGCTGGCGTTGCTGTTGGTGGTGCCGCTGGGGGATCGGTTGAACCGGCATCGATTGCTGGCGGGGCAACAGCTGGGGCTGATCGGCGCGCTGCTGCTGGTGTGCTGGGCGCACAGCGCGCCCTGGCTGCTGGCGGGGATGTTGCTGGTGGGGCTACTGGGCACCGCCATGACGCAGGGGCTGATCGCATTCGCCGCCGCCCTGGCGGCGCCGCAGGAGCGCGGGCGGGTGGTCGGCGCGGCGCAGGGCGGGGTGGTGCTGGGGCTGTTGCTGGCGCGCACTCTCTCCGGCGCGCTGGCGGACGTCGGCGGCTGGCGCACGGTGTACTTCTTCTCAGCCGGAGTGACGCTGGTATTGCTGCCGATCCTGTCGCGCCTGCAGCCTGCGCCGCGCACCGCGCCCAGCACGCTGAGTTATCCCGCGCTGCTGCGTTCAATGCTGAGCCTGTTGCTGCGTGACCGCACGCTGCAAATTCGCGGCATGCTGGCGCTGCTGATGTTCGGCGCTTTCAGCCTCTTTTGGAGTTCGCTGGTGTTGCCGCTGAGCCAGGCGCCGTTCAACTTCACCCATGCCGCGGTGGGAGCGTTCGGCCTGGTCGGCGCGGTGGGCGCGCTGGCGGCGGTGCGCGCCGGGCATCTGGCGGATCGCGGGCTGGGGCAGGTGGCCAGCGGCGCGTGTCTGCTGCTGTTGACGCTGGCCTGGCTGCCGCTCGGTTTGCTCGGCAGCGGCCTGGTTTGGCTGGTGGCGGGCATTGTGCTGCTGGATCTGGCGGGCCAGGCGATCCACGTGCTGAACCAGAGCATGATCTTCAGCGCCCACCCGCAGTCGCATAGCCGGCTGGTGGGCTGCTACATGCTGTTTTACGCCGTCGGCAGCGGGCTGGGCGCCTTTGCCGGCACCCATATGTACGCCTGGGCGGGCTGGAGCGGCGTCTGCTGGCTGGGAGCGGGCGTCAGCCTGAGCGCACTGCTGTTTTGGCGGCTGACGCTGCGCGGCATGCCGGATGCCGCGGGTAAGAGCTAGCGTGCCGGTGAGTGCATCAGGTAATAATCTTCTTCGCCGTCGTTGCCGGTGGAGATGATGCGCCAGCCGTGTTTGCGGTAGAACGCCAGCGCTTTTTCATTTTTCACCAGGCATTTCAGCGAGCCGGTGGCGGTGAAGGTGGCTTGCGCCGCTTGCAGCAGCGCACTGCCGACGCCGCGCGGCGGCTGATGGGGATCGACATACAGGTTATGAATGAAGTTGTCTTCGCGGTAGATGGATACGAATCCCAGCAGCACGCCGCCGTCTTCCGCCACCCAAATCGCTTCGCCCAGCGTCGCGCGGTCGAAATCTTCCAACTGATAGTTCGAGGTATCGCGCCAACCGAACGCCGCCTTGCGTGACGCCAGGTACAGCGTGCGCAGGAAGGGGCGATCGGCCTCTTGGTAAGGTCTTATTTGCATGGCATCTCCCGGTGGTTTTTGCTCACTATAGCGCATGGCGCCGGGCGTGCATGGCCACAAACGGAAAATGCTAGGCGTCGCCCCAGGCGGGCAGGCGATTGACCCCGTCGCTCAGCTCCTGAGCCAGGTGGCGCACGGTGTCGGCGTGCAGGGCGGCCAACGGTGGATGAAAGTCGGGCGCCCGCAACGCTTGCGGCGCACGTGAAAGCTGCGCCGCATACTCGGCGAGAACGCGCCCGCCCTGACGTTGCACCTCGAACAGCGCCTGGCGTTCCTGCGCGGACAGCGCCGCGCCACTGCCTGCCAGATAGGTGTTGAGCTTTTCGCTGGTCAGCAACAGGCTGCGCGTCTGGTTAAAGATCAGTTGGATATGCCGGGTGAAGCTTTCATGGTTATCGTCCGCCAGCTGCCAGGTGGGCTCCAGCGTCACCCGGGCCACTACCGCTTCGCAGCCCTCGATCTTTTGCCAGATGCCGATGGCGTTTGTGTTCTCGCCGCCGAGGAAGCGCGACAGTTCCCGCAGCACGTTGGCAACCTGCTGCCGCAGTGACTCCCCTTCGTATTCCGGCCACAGCGTGGCGTGAATGAAGGTGGCGAACCCTACCCCCAGCACGATGCCGATCAGGCGATCGCGGATCTCGGTCAGCCCGGTGACCGGGCTGAAGCTTTCCAGCAGCGCCAGAGAAAAGGTGAACAGGATCTGTACCCCGGCATAGCTTATTTTCTCGGAGCCGGCGGCGATCCAGGCGGAGAGGGCGATCACCGGCAGCGTCAGCAGCAGCAAGCCGACGAGGCTGTCGAGGTGAGGCATGATCCACACCACCGAGATCAGCGCCAGCAGGCTGCCGATCGCCGCGCCGCCGAGACGCAGCCGCGCCCGCCGCTGTGTGGCGCCGAGGCTGGGCTGCGCCACGATCAGGCAGCTCAGCATGATGGTATGAATGCCGGACCAATCGACGGCGGTATAAAACACGTAGGCGACCAGCACGGTCAGCAGCGTTTTCAACGAAAACTGGATGTAAACCGGGTTGGTCAGGGCGTCGGGGGTAAAGAAGGGCACTTTCGGTGGCGGCGCGGCCTGCAGGGCGTCGGCGTAGTCGCTGCGGTTGGCGTAGACCTGCAGGAGGCCGGCCATTTCATTGAGCGGCGCCGGCACCTGCGGATCGTCGCTGCCGGCGATCGCGACGGAAAATCGCAGCGCGCTGTCGTGGCTTATCGCGGTTTGCAGTGCGCGGCAGGCTGCATCTATCTCTTGCGCCAATTGACGCGCGGCCGCGCCGAAAGCCGGCGGCAGCTGGTAGGCCAGGATATTGAGCTGTAACACCAGGGTGATCAGCGCCAGATAACCGGGCTCGTTGGCGCGGCAGCGATCGCTGCGCATCACCGAAAAGCGCAGCAGCTTATGCAGCTCGGTGGCGTGCTGGGAGATGGCGCTCAGATCGCGCGTCTCGCCGCCGTTGGTCAACATAGCGCGGGTTTCGTCCAACACCGCGTTCATCCGGCCCTTTAGCTGTTTCAGCGGTTCGGCCGGCAGCAGCAGGGTATTAACGATCAGGGTGAGCAGGATGGCGTAGTTGATCGCCACCCATACCCACAGCACCAGCCGTATCACCACTTCCGCCTGCGGAGTGAGATCGACAAAGCTTTGCGTGTAGATCACCACCAGCGCCATCAGGAAGAACAGCACCCCAACCTTGGTCACCCGCATCAGGAACACGCTGAGGAAAAACAGCGCGCTGGAGAGCAAGATGCGCAGCATCGGGTAGTCGTAGGTGAACTTCAGCACCAGGATAGCGGCGCCGATCGCCAGCGTGGAGCTGACGAAAAACAGGATGCCGATTGCGCGGGTGATCACGATATTGGACTGCGTGATAAAGAAGACCGCGATCAGCGACAGCGCCAGCCACGGTACCTGCAGCGTCTGCGAGATCACGATGGCGATCGCGCTGGAGAGCAGGGCGCGGATCACCAGGTTCATGCGGCTGTCCGAAGGGCGCAGCTCGTCGATCAACCGGGACAGCCAGCCGCGAGACATCGTTTTATTCTTCATGGCGCAGGTTCAGCTTGGCCACCGCCGAAGCGCCCACGCGGAACAGCGCCGGGTTGGGAGCCTCTACCGCGATCTTGACCGGGAAGCGCTGAGAAACGTGCACCCAGTTGATGTTGCGCGACACGTTGGGCAGTCCGCCCAGCACGGTGCCGCCGTCGTCGGGCTGCACGCCGTAGCTGACCGACTCCACCTTGCCGCTGAAGGTCTGGCCGGCGTCGCTCATTAAATACAGCGTGGCCGGCACGCCGGGATGCACGCCTTTCAGGTCGGTTTCGCGGAAGTTGGCGACCACGTACCAGTGGCGGGTGTCGATCAGCGTGAACACCGGTTTGGCGCTGGAGGCATATTGGCCGACGGTGGTTTTCAGGGAGGCGATGCGGCCGTCGAACGGCGCTCGCACCTCGGTGAACTCCAGGTTCAGTTTGGCGATGGCGATGTCGGCCTGCACTTCGGCGCGCTGCGCGACCAGGGCTTCGACGCCGCTGACGGCGGCTTCCGCCTGTTTCGCCTGCAGCAATGCGGCCTGCAGTTCCGCCTGCGCCGAGCGCTGGGAGGTGCGGGCGGTTTCCACTTCTTCCGCCGAAACGTAGTTCTTGCCGAGCAGCTTCTGCCGGCGGTTGAGGGTGTCGGTCGCCTGCGCCACCAGCGCCTGCGAGCGTTTGACGATGGCGTTCATCGATTCGGCGTTGTACTGCTGCGCGTTGACCGAACGCTGCGTCAGTTTGATCTGTTCATTCAGCGTGATCAGGCGCGCTTCGCTGGCCGCCAGCGCGTCCTGGTAAGGGCGCGGATCGATGCGGAACAGCAGATCGCCTCGTCGCACTTCCTGGTTGTCGCGGATCGGCATCTCGACGATGCGGCCGTTCACCTCCGGCACTACGTCGATGGTGTCGGCATAGGCGTAGGCATCGTCGGTAGTGGGGGCGTTTTCCACCCGCCAGACGACGACGGCGGCCACGATGAGCGTCAACGCCAGGAGGGTAAGCACCAGCAGTCTGCGCTTGTTGGAGGTTTGTGGTTGGGTCATGGCGTCAGTCTCAGTGGGGGAAAACCAGTAACCAGGTCAGCATGGCGATCAGCGCGGTCAGCGCCGGATAGGTCAGCAGCTGCGGCGCCAGCCAGGCGCGTTTTTCCGGGGTGCGCAGCAGCAGGTGGATCGCCACCATGCCCGCCACGCTGCCGCACAGGCAAAACAGCCAGTCGGGGAACGAAGCGCCGAACACCACCATGGACGGTGCCGGTGAGCACCCGGTGAGCAGCAGCGCGGTCAGGCAGGTGATAAGCAGTTTTTTGTCGGGCATAGGGCGTTCTCTGGCGATTGGCTTGGTCGACGGGCCGAATGGAATGACTCTTTTTCAGTGAGTGAGGTCACTGTTTGTCTTCCCCACGCTTGCGCAAGGAGAAACTAGAATAAATACTCTACTCTAAACTAGAGGAGTTAATCTAGTTTTTTGTGTCACCCTGCCTTCGCGGCGGCAAATGGGTATAATGCGTTGATGACAGCGGGCAGAAACGAATATGCAAATCGACGAACACATCACCGGGCGAGAGCCGCAGCAGGAAAGAGGGCGGCAACGCGTACAAACCATTCTGGATTCGGCGGCGGCGATCGTGGCGCAGGACGGGCTGGCGGCGCTCAGCATGCAGCGGCTCGCCAAGCACGCCAAAACCTCCATCGGCTCGATGTATCACTTTTTCCCCGATCGCCACGCGGTGATCAAGGCGCTGGCGGATCGGCACACCGAATCGATCGAGGCGCTGGTGCGCGACATGGCGTTGGCCAGCGACGACGAGTGGCGGCGCCTCTCCGCTGAAGAGGTGATCCAGCGGCTGTTTTCTCCCTATGCGCAGTACCTGCGCGAGCACGCCGACTACCTGCCGGTGATGCGGGAAATGAACCTGCCGGATGAAAAGTCCAGCTTCCTGGCGCTGATCGCCCGAGTGCTGCAGCTGCGCCGCCCCGAGACCGCCGAAGCGGAGATCCTGCAGCAAACCCGGCTGTTGCAAAGCCTGGTGGCCGGCACCTTGCACCACATCTTCAAAACGGCGCCGCAGAACGTGGCGTTTACCCTGGCGGAGCTGCCCGGCGTGCTGAGCCTGTATCTGGCGGGAAAAGAGGGAAGCATCGCTTAGGCGCGAGCCAATTTAATCGCTTGTTTGTCCGCGCCGCCGCTGGCATGATCCCCTGCAGGGATTAACGCAGCGTTGATCACAACCTATTGATTTTCATGACTCGGGGTGCCCTTCCGCGTGAAGGCTGAGAAATACCCGTATTACCTGATCTGGATAATGCCAGCGTAGGGAAGTCACGGCCGCTCAACCGGCGCCGCCTTCTTGAACGCCGGTTGGGAGGAATATGATCGCTCGACCTGATGCACTACCCGGCGCCCGCGCCGCGGCCTGCCTGACCCAATTCCAACAGCGGCCTCCGCTGATCCACTGCCTGACCAACGAAGTGGTGCAATCGCTGACTGCCAACGTGCTGCTGGCGCTCGGCGCCTCCCCGGCGATGGTGGTGGAGCCGCAAGAGGCGGCGCAGTTCAGCGCGCTGGCCGACGGCCTGCTGATCAACGTCGGTACCCTCAACGCGCTGCGCGCCGAATCGATGCGGGCGGCGGTGGCCGCCGCCAATCAGGCCGGCAAGCCCTGGACGCTGGATCCGGTGGCGGTCGGCGCGCTTTCCTACCGTACCGCCTTCGCCAAACAGCTGCTGGACGAAAAACCGGCGGCGATACGCGGCAACGCCTCGGAAATCATGGCGCTCAGCGGGTTGCTGGCCAGCGGCCGCGGCGTGGACAGCGGCGACGATTCCTTGGCGGCATTGCCCGCCGCGCGTGAGCTGGCGCGGCGCAGCGGCGCGGTGGTGGCGGTCACCGGCGCGGTGGATTACGTCACCGACGGCCAACGCGACTGGGCGATCGAAGGCGGCTCCTCGCTGATGACGCGGGTGGTGGGCACCGGCTGCGCGCTGTCGGCGGTGGCGGCGGCGTTTTGCGCCCTGCCGGGCGATCGCCTGGACAACGTGGCGACCGCCTGTCGGGTGATGTCACACTGCGGCGGCCTCGCGGCCAGGCAGGCCGCCGGGCCGGGCAGCTTTACGCCGGCGTTCCTCGACGCCCTGTATCAACTGCGCGGAGAGGATCTGTGATGAAACGTATTAACACGCTGACCATCGCCGGCACCGATCCCAGCGGCGGCGCCGGCATTCAGGCCGATTTGAAGGCCTTCTCGGCGCTTGGCGCCTACGGCACTTCGGTGATCACCGCGCTGGTGGCGCAGAATACCCGCGGCGTGCAGTCGGTGTATTACATCGATCCGGCGTTCGTCGCCGCGCAGCTGGATTCGGTGTTCAGCGACGTGCGCATCGACAGCGTCAAGATCGGCATGCTGGCCAACGCCGACATCGTGCAGGCGGTGGCCGAACGCCTGCGTCATTACCGGCCGGAATTCGTGGTGCTGGATACCGTGATGCTGGCGAAAAGCGGCGATCCGTTACTGGCGCCGGAGGCGGTAGAGTCTATCCGGCGCGAGCTGTTGCCGCTGGTGTCGATCATTACGCCGAACCTGCCGGAAGCGGCGGCGCTGCTGGCGTGCGCGCCGGCGGAAGATGAAGCGCAGATGCGCGAGCAGGGGCGGGCGCTGCTGGCGATGGGCTGCCGGGCGGTGCTGATGAAGGGCGGCCACCTGAGCGAAAGCGAGAGCCCGGACTGGCTGTTTACCGCCGAAGGCGAGCAGCGCTTTACCGCGCCGCGCGTCGCCACCCGCCATACCCACGGCACCGGTTGCACGCTCTCGGCCGCGCTGGCGGCGCTGCGCCCGCGCCATGCCGACTGGGCGGCCACGGTGGCCGCCGCCAAGGACTACCTGCAACAAGCGCTGCAACAGGCGGATACGCTGGAAGTGGGGCACGGCATTGGGCCGGTGCATCATTTTCACGCCTGGTGGTGAGTCAACTTTTTGCCGCAACTGTGGTCTGACTAGTTCAGGCCCGGTTTTATGGGCGAAACCTGATTTAACCTAGGGAGAAGGACTATGACGGGACACCAGGCGCTGCGTTGCGCCCTCTTCGGCGCACTGCTCAGCTTCAGCGCGGGCAGCTTTGCCCAGCAGATCGTCACCACGTCGGATTTGATTCAGCAGCCGGGGTATCAGGCCAGCTGGCAAAACATGGTCAAAGGCCAGGCGCGGATGCCGGGCTGGGCGCGCAAGGGCGTCGGCACCTCTACGCCGGCGCAGAATCTGAACTGGAAAGGCAAAGAGTATCTGGTCGGCAATCTGTGCAAACCGCACGACTGCGGCAACAACTTTTTGATCGTGGCGTTCAACGCGGACAAATCCCAGGCCTGGGGCGTGCGGGTCGAGGTGGAAGATCGGCCGGAAGCCGTCGATCATCCGAAGAAATATGCTAAGTACCAGTGGCTCGGCAAGCCGGATGAAGACATGAAGGCGCTGCTGAAGCAGCAGTTCGAGAACAATCCCGACTGGAAATAATCTGACCGGGGGCGCCGCTGCCGGCGCCCCCGGCACCGATCAGCCGATGCCGGCCTGATGCAGATCGTGCAGGTTGAGCGCCCCCACCAGCACGCCGTCCATGTTGACCACCGGGGCCGCGCTGATGTGCTGTTCGTGCAGCGCTTCCAGCGCCTCTCCGGCGCGCCACTGCTCCGGCAGCCGATAGCCGGGGCGGGTGATCGCCGGGCTGAGCGGATCCTGCAGGCTATTGCCCTTCACCAGCCAGCGGCGCAGGTCGCCGTCGGTAAATACGCCCACCACCCGCTGCTGCGCGTCGCAGACCGCCACCAACCCCAGCCCGGTGCGGCTCAGTTCCAGCATCGCCTCCATCACGTTGGCGCTTTCGCTCACGCGCGGCAGGCGATCGCCGGTGCGCATCAGGTGATGCACGCGGTTCAGCAGGCGCGCGCCCAGGCTGCCGCCCGGGTGCGAGCGGGCGAAGTCTTCCGCGTTGAAACCGCGCTGGCGCATCAGCGCCATCGCCAGAGCGTCGCCCATCATCAGGGTGTTGACCGCGCTGGAGGTGGGCGCCAGCCCCATCGGGCAGGCTTCGCGCTCAACGCCGATATCCAGCACGCAGGCGGCGGCCAGCGCCAGCGGCGACTCTTTGCCGCCGGTGATGGCGATCACCGGAATGCCGTTCTCCGCCAGCAGCGGCAGGATCAGATCCAGCTCTTTGGCGCGGCCGGAATAGGAGATGAACACCACCACGTCGTCGGCGCCGATCATGCCGAGATCGCCGTGCAGCGCCTCCGCCGGATGCACGAAGAACGACGGCGTGCCGGTGCTGGCCAGCGACGCGGCGATTTTTTTGCCGATATGGCCGGACTTGCCGATGCCGGAAATCACCGCTTTGCCGCGGCAGTTCAGCAGCAGCTCGCAGGCGCAGACGAAGTTGTCATCCAGGCGCGCCAGCAGGCGTTGCGCTTCGGTCAGCTCGATCTCCAGCGTTTCGCGGGCGAAGGCGAGCAGGGCGTTGGCGTTACTCATCGGGGTCTCCTACCAGAATGATATTGATGCCTTTCGCCTGCAGGGCGGCGAGGTAATCGGGGTTGATGTCTCGGTCGGTGATCAGCGTATCGACGGCGCTGAGTTCGCACACCACGTTCGGGCTCTTGCGGCCGAATTTCGAGGAGTCCACCAAAAGAATAATGCGGCCGGCGGCTTCGCACATCGCTTTGCTGACGTTGTGCACTTCATTGAAGGTGGTGACACCGGCGTTGAGATCGACGCCGTCCGCGCCGATAAACAGCTTGTCGAAGCTGAACTGCTGAAACGCCGATTCCGCCAGGCTGCCGTGGAACGAGGCCGATTTTTTGCGGTAGGTGCCGCCGGGCATCAGGATGGTCTGATCGTTGTCCAGTTCCACCAGCGCGTTGACGATGGTCAGGCTGTTGGTCATCACCGTGATGTTGTTGAACTGCGCCAGGTGCGGCACCATCTGCAGCACCGTGCTGCCGGCGTCGAAGATCAGCGAGTCGCCGTCGGCGATCAGCGCCACGGCGGCGCTGGCGATCTGGCGTTTTTTCTCGGTGTTGATATGGGTTTTGCGGTCGATCGGCTGATCGCCGTCGTCGCGGCTGAGCACCACGCCGCCGTAGGTGCGGATCACCTCGCCTTCTTCTTCCAGCAGGGTGAGATCCTTGCGGATGGTGGTGCCGGTGGTGGAGAAGTGCTCGGCCAGGGCGTCCACTGCCGTTTTGCCATGCCGCTGCAGATATTCAAGGATAGCGGCCTGCCGCTGCTTTGGTTTCATCGCGATTCCCGTTCACAAGAGTGGGGCATTTTCCCTCGCTGAATAATTCACTATGAAAGGTAATGCCTTTTAATGTGAAAATATCACGATTTGGGTTCAATCGCTAACGATAGTGCAGACTGGCATGTGCGATCCTCGGGGAAGATCACATCCGGGCGCAAATCCCGCTGATGCAAACCGTGCAAATGAGGCAGCGGGCGGGGCCGGGCGAAGACGGTCAGGCCGCGCAGCAACAGGCTGCCGCACACCCGCCGATCGGCGTCGAAGGCCAGCGCCAGCACCACCCGCGGGCGGAAACGGCCGCCGGAACGGCCGACGCCCACGGCGCCCAGCCGGCATAAACCGTCGAAGGCGCGGTTGAAACGTTGCAGTTGCCACCAGCCGAAGGCGATTTGCAGCAGCCAGGCCAGCAGCGCGAAGGCGATCAAAGCTTGTGTCATGGGGGTTCTCCTTACGCCCCCTTCCGTGGAAGGGGGCGCCGGTGGCGTCAGAACATCACCTGGCCGCCGGTGATGTTGATCGATTGGCCGGTGCAGTAAGAGGCCTTATCGCTGGCGTAGAACAGCAGGGTGTTCAGCACATCCTGGTAGTCGCAGCCGCGCTTCAGCGGCACCTTGTCGATGTAGTACTGCTCCACCTGATCCGGCGCGATGCCCAGTTTTTGCGCGTACTGCGGCAGCAGCGACTGGAACATCGGCGACTTCAGCAGGTTGCCGAGCATCAGCGAATGCACGGTGATGCCGTACTCCGCCAGATCGAGCGCCAGCGACTGCGTCAGCCCCACGCCGCCGAACTTGGCGGCGCTGTAGCCGGAGTTGTGCTTGCTGCCGACCTTGCCGGACTTGGAGTTGATCTGGATGATGCGCCCGGCGATGCCGTCGCGGATCATCAGGCGCGAGAACTCGCGGGCGCAGAGGAAATAGCCCACCAGGTTCACCTGCAGCGAGCGGTCGAAGTCCCCCAGCGGGAAATCGGTAATCGGCGCCGCCTTGGCGATGCCGGCGCTGTACACCAGCAGATTGGCCTGGCCAAACGCCCGGTCAACCGCCGCCGCCAGCGCGATCACGCTCTGCTCGTCGGTGGCGTCGGCCTGAAAACCGCAGGCGCTGCCTGTGCCGTACTCTTCGTTGATCTGCTGTGCCACCAGACTGGCGTTGTCGGCGTTCAGATCGGCCACCGCCACCCGATAACCGGCCTGCGCCAACCCGTGGCTCAAAAAGGCACCTAACGTTTGGCCGCCGCCAATCACTACAGCTACTTCAGACATGGTCTACTCCTTATGCGATAAATGACAGCGTGCTGCCCAACGGGATATCGGTCGGCGTCGGGCCGGATACGTGGATCGAGCCGGGAAATTCGGCTTCGGCTTCGCCGTCGAAGCGCACGGTGATATGGCCCAGCTCGCGCAGATTCTGCGTGGCGACGCTGCCGACGGCGGTGATGGCGTAGCGCTGCTGCGCCAGTTCCATCACGCCGCCGACCTGCAGCTCGCCGGCGGTTGCACCGTGGCGGTGGATGAAGCAGAACTCTTCGATATCCGCCGGGGCGCCTTCACGGAAGGTGATCAGCATGTTGTCCAGCAACGCGTCGCGGGCGCAGCCGCCGATCTGCGTGATGGTGGTGTGAAAAATGGTGTGCATAAACGTCTCCCTGGGGATCACATTATTGATAAATGAAGGCCGAGGCGGCCCAGGCGATCAGAACCGTCGGCGCGCCGGTCAGGAAGCGGCCGACCAGCACTGAAGGCACGCCGACCCGCACGGTGTCCTGTTTGGCTTCCGCCAGCGACAGGCCGACCGGAATAAAGTCGCAGGCGGCCTGCGCGTTGATGGCGAACAGCGCGGGCAGCGCCAGCTGCGGCGGAATATGGCCAAGGCCGATCTGCACCCCGACCAGCACGCCGATCACTTGGGCGATGACCGCGCCGGGGCCGAGGAACGGCGACAGCAGCGGGAATGAACAGATCAGCGCCAGCGTCACCAGGCCGATCGGGCTGTTGGCCAGCGGCGTCAGGCCGTGAGCGATAAAGTCCCCGAGGCCGGAGGCCATGATGATGCCGATCAAGGCCGAGACGAACGCCATAAACGGCAGGATGGTCTTCAGCACGGTGTCGATGGTGTCGCGCCCGGCCTGGAAAAATACCGCCACCACCGATCCCATGCCCATGCCGACCTTCGCCAGCAGCCCGTCGCTTTGCTCGGTGATCTTTTTGCTGGTGTCGTAGTCGCGCGCCTTGGGCGGCGCTGCATCGGCGGCGGCGGGTTGGCTATCTGCCGCTTCGATTCGGCTGATGTTGTGGTCGCGCACGCCGGAGACATAGATGTCTTCGAGGATAAACTGCGCCAGCGGGCCGGACTGGCCGGTGGCGTGGATGTTGACCGTCGGAATGCGGCGTTTCGGGTACAGGCCGCAGCGCAGGGTGCCGCCGCAGTCGATCACCGCCACGCCGATCTCTTCCGCCGGCGGCTCGCCCTCTTTGAAACCGTCGACGGCGGGCCAGCCGGTCAATTCGCTGAGGCGATCGACGATGGAAGGCCGGGTGCCGGCGGTGATGTACACCACTTTTTTGCCGGGTTCGATCGGCAGCTCCAGGGGGCCACCCCAGCCGCTGGCGCCTTTTTCAATACGGATATAAGCACTCATGCTGCACTCCACGAATTAAAGTTGCACCTGGCGATCCAGACGGATGCCCATCTTGCGTTCGAACAGGCTGGTGGTCAGATCGGTGACCCAGCCGCGGAAGAAGTTGGTGAACAGCCCCACCAGGAAATAGCTCACCGCCAGCGGGCCGAGCGGCAGGCCGAGGGTGGTCAGGCCGCTGGCGATGCCGAGGTAAACGAACAGCTCGCCGGGGTTGATGTGTGGAAACAGGCCGTTCATCGAGTGGCAGCTGTAGGAGGCCGCCGCGTAGTAGCTCGGCTTGTATTTCTCCGGCATGAAGCGCCCCAGGCTGAGGGTCATCGGGTTGCAGAAGACAAAGGTGCCAATCAGCGGCAGCAGCAGATAACGCGAAACGGGGTTGCCCGCGCAGCGCTGCGCCAATCGTTCGATACGTTCCTGGCCAACAAATTTGATCAGCGCGTTCATGATAACCAACAGGCTGATCAACAAAGGTAAAATGCCGGTCACCATGCCGACAAACACTTCACCGCCTTTCTGAAACAGGCCGATAAACCACTCGGCGCCGTGGGTGATTAGCTCAATCATTATGTTCTCCTGTAATGGACTGTTATGGCCTGGAGCGAACGGCGGCTCTGTCGCCATGGGCCTTACAGTAGTCACTTTGTTGGGCTATTTGTTTTAAATAGATCACAATTTGAAAGATAAATATTTTATTTTGAAAGTTTAAAGTGAAAGAAAGAGAAGGTTGGCGGCGTAGGATTTAGGGGAACGGGCACAAAAAAGCCCGGCTAGCCGGGCTTTGGGACAGGCGGTCCGTCACATCAGGCGATGGTGACCTTCTTGTCCAGATAGGCATCTTGCACGGCGTTGATCAGCGCCACGCCATCTTTCATCGATTTCTTGAAGGCTTTACGCCCCAGGATCAGGCCCATGCCGCCGGCGCGTTTGTTGATCACCGCGGTGCGCACCGATTCCTGCAGATCGTTCTCACCGGCGGCGCCGCCGGAGTTGATCAGCCCGGCGCGGCCCATGTAGCAGTTGGCCAGCTGGTAGCGCACCAGATCGATCGGGTGATCGGTGGTCAGCTTGGTGTAGACGCGGTCGTCGGTATAGCCGAATTTCACCGCGCGGTAGCCGCCGTTGTTTTCCGCCATTTTCTGTTTGACGATGTCGGCGCCGATGGTGGCGGCGATGTGGTTGGCCTGGCCGGTCAGATCGGCGCTGGAGTGGTAGTCCACGCCGTCTTTGTTGAACGCCGGGTTGCGCAGATAGGCCCACAGCACGGTGACCATCCCCAGCTCATGCGCGCGCTCGAAGGCGATCGAGATCTCTTCGATCTGGCGGCGCGACTGCTCTGAACCAAAGTAAATGGTGGCGCCGACCGCCACTGCCCCCATGTTGAACGCCTGCTCGACGCTGGCGTACAGGGTCTGGTCGTACTGGGTCGGGTAGCTCAGCGTTTCGTTGTGGTTGAGTTTGACCAGGAACGGAATTTTATGCGCATAGCGGCGCGATACCGACGCCAGCACGCCGTAGGTGGAGGCGACGCAGTTACAGCCGGCTTCAATCGCCAGCTCGACGATGTTCTTCGGATCGAAATACAGCGGGTTGGCGGCGAACGAGGCGGCGGCGGAGTGCTCGATGCCTTGGTCGACCGGCAGGATAGACAGATAACCGGTGCCGCCCAGGCGACCGTGGTTGAACAGGGTTTGCATCGAACGCAGCACGCTGTTGGGGCGGTTGTTATCGATCATTACGCGGTCGACGAAGTCGGCGCCCGGCAGGTAGAGATTCTCGGCGGGGATAGTGGTACAGCGGTGTTGCAGCAGATCTTCCGCTTCCTTTCCTAGCAACTGCACAATATCAGTCATGATTCACTCCCGATTAAGCTTCTTCATACACCGGCAATGCAAGGGTTTTTGACCACCGGCGCAGTAAAAAGCGGTGATTGAAGCTGTAAAGCGATGCTACCGAACTTGCTCCGGCAAGGACAAACAATAGATGCGATTGAGAGGAAATGCCATTTGCGTGGCCAAATACGCGGGGGCGATCGCCCCCGGCGCGCTAAGCGGTTGATTATTCGATCTCGAACCACGCGGTATTCTGTTGGGCGATCGGGGTGATGGAGTAGATCATCTCCTGCAGATGATCGTGGATGGCGCGCTCCGCCGCCTCGGCATCGCGCGCTTTCAGCGCTTCGTAGATACGGTAGTGCTGCTTGATCAGGCTCTCCGGCGGCGAGACTTCGCTCAGGCTGAGGAAACGCACCCGATCCATGGTGGCCTTGATGGTTTCGATGGTCTCCCACGCCAGCGGGCAGTCGGCAAACTGGGTCAGCAGCTGGTGGAACTCGTCGTCCAGCGCCAAAAATTCGCGCGTTTGCCCGTTCTGCGCCGCCAGCTCTTGACGGTGCAGGTTATGCTCCAGCGTCATCAGCTGCGCCGGAGTGGCGCGCTCGGCCGCGCGGCGAACGATGGCGCATTCCACCGCCTGACGGATAAAGCGCCCGTCGGCCACGCGCTTGGCGGAAATCTTCATCACAAAGGTGCCGCGCTGCGGCAGGATCTGCACCAGACCGGCCTCCGCCAGCTTGATGAAGGCTTCGCGCACCGGCTGGCGCGAAACGCAAAAGCGGGTGGAGATCTCTTTCTCGGACAGCAGGGTGCCGGGGGGGATGGTGCAGTCGACGATATCTTTGCGCAGGAAGCGATAGATCTGCTGGTTGACCGGGACGTTGTTGGTGAGACTGTACGTTTCAGACATGGCGACAATCAAGCATCTGGCTGGAATTCGAATGCCACCATACTAGCAGATTATTGGTTGAGGGCGGGGGGATAAATCCACCCGCCAGGCAGGGGAACTCAGTGATGCCAATCCTGATATTCCTGCTTGCGCCGTTCTGGCGCGGTTTCCGGCATCAGGCTCAGGCCGAGGGCCGACACCACGCCCAGCACCATCATGTAACCGGCCAGCCCGTAGTAATGGCCGCCGGTCACCTGCAGGATCTTCACCGCCAGCAGCCCGAGAATGCCGCTGCCGATCAGCGAGCCGATCTGCCAGATCAGCGCGATGCCGCTGCAGCGCACGCGGGTGGGGAACAGCTCCGGGAAGTAGGAGGCCTGCGGCGCGTAGCACATGCTGTGGCCGAAGGTCAGCACCACGATCATGGCGATCTGCGTCACCCAGAAATTATCGAGGTTGATCGCCATAAAGAACGGCACGATGCACACCACCTGCAGCAGCGCGCCGGCGATGTAAACCGGTTTGCGCCCCAGCCGATCGGAGAGGCGGCCCATCAGCGGAATGGCGAAAATCTCCAGCAGCACCGCCACGATCATCGCCTCCAGCAAAATGCTTTCGTTGAGGTGGTTGGCCTTACCGTAGGCCAGCACGATCACGGTGAACATGGCGAAGGCGCAGGCTTCGATCAGCTTGGCGCACACCCCTTTGGCGATAAGGCCGGGATAGCGGCGGGCCACTTCCACCACCGGCCGGCTCTCCACCGCTTTGGTGGCGCGGATCTGGGTAAACACCGGCGACTCGTCGATCTTCAGGCGAATAAACAGCCCGACCAGCACCAGTAGCAGGCTGAGCAGGAACGGAATGCGCCAGCCCCAGTCCAGCATCTGCGCCGGCGACAGCAGGGCGGTCAGCAGCGCGAACAGCCCGGACGGCAGCAGGAAACCGGCAGGCGCGCCGATCTGCACCCAGCTGGCGTAGAAACCGCGCCGCGGCGGCGGCGCGTATTCGGCGGTCATCAGCACCGCGCCGGCCTGTTCGCCGCCGACGCCGAAGCCCTGCAGCACGCGGATAAAGATCAGCGCGATCGGCGCCCAGATGCCGATCTGCTCATAGGTAGGCAGCAGGCCGATGCAAAAGGTGCCGAGGCCGACGATCAGGATGGTGATCACCAGCGCCTTCTTGCGGCCGACTTTGTCGCCGATATGGCCGAACACGATGCCGCCCAGCGGGCGCGCCAGGAAACCGACCGCGTAGGTGGCGAAGGCCGCCAGCGTGCTGATCAGCGGATCGGCGCTGGGGAAAAACAGCTGGCCGAAGAACAGCACCGCAGCGGTGCCGTAGGCGAAGAAATCATAGTATTCGGCGGCGGTGCCGATGGCCGACGCGCTGGCGACGCGCCGCAGCAGCGGTTGATTGCCGGTATTGACGGCGTTATGCGTGGTAACGGTCATCGGAAACCTCCCGGTCGGTAAGCGGCAGAGCGGCGACGGCGGCTTTGGCCCCCAGGCTCAGCAGTTGGTGATAAGCGTGGCTGACGGCGTGGACGAAGTCAGGCGAATCGGGCAGATCGCGGCCGAAGACGCTGTCGAGTTGCAGCAGCGCCAGGACGCGGGGCCGGCCTTCCTCGCTGCCGGCGACCAACGCGGCGAGGCGCTCGCGCAGCGGATCGCTGATGGCGATCGGCTCGCTTTGTTCATCACGGCCGCCGACGTAGCGCATCCAGCCGGCGACGCCCAGTGCCAGGCAGTCGAAGCGGCTGCCGCGCGCCAGATGCCAGCGGATCGCGTCCAGCAGCCGTTGCGGCAGCTTCTGCGTGCCGTCCATGGCGATCTGCGCGGTGCGGTGTTTCAACGCGCGGTTGCGGTAACGCTGCAGCAGCGAGTCGGCATACTGCGCCAAATCGACGTTCGGCACCTGCAGGGTCGGCGCCTGTTCCGCCAGCATCAGGTGACGGGCGGCGCGGACAAAATCCGCATCCTGCATGCAGTCGCCGATGTGCTGATAACCGGCCAGGTAGCCGAGGTAGGCGAGAAACGAGTGGCTGCCGTTCAGCATGCGCAGCTTCATCTCCTCGTACGGCAGCACGTCGCTCACCAGTTCGGCGCCGACCTTGTCCCAGGCCGGGCGCCCCTGGGGAAATCGGTCCTCAATGACCCACTGGCTGAACGGCTCGCAGGCCACGCCGACCTCATCTTCGACGCCGCCCAGCCAGGTGCGCAGTTGCCGGCGAGTCTCCGGCGTTACCGCCGGCACGATGCGATCCACCATGGTGGAAGGGAAGGCGACCTCTTGACGCACCCAGTCGGCCAGCGCCGGATCCTGCCGCTGCGCCAGTTCGACCAGCACCTGGCGCGTGACCCGGCCGTTGGCCGGCATGTTATCGCAGGACATCACGGCGAACGGCGGCAGCCCGCGTTCACGGCGCAGGCGCAGCGCCGCCAGCAGCAGCCCCGGCGCCGACTGCGGCTGTGCCGGCTGGGCGATATCATGCGCGATCGCCGGGTGTTCCGCCATCAGCCGGCCGCTGGCGGGGTGGTGGCAATAGCCCTTTTCGCTGATGGTCAGCGAGACGATGGCGATCTCGGGCTGCGTCAGGGCCGCCAGCACCGCCGCCAGCCCGTCGGTTTGCAGGTGCAGCGCCTGGCGCACCACGCCGATGACCCGGCCCCGCCAACCGTCGTCGTCCATCTCCGCCACCGAGAACAGCAGGTCTTGTTGCCGTAGATCGGCGATCTTTTGCCGGCCGTGCTGCATGCTGATTTCGCAGTAGCCCCAGTCACTGCCGTGCTCGCTGGCCAGCCTGTCGGCGTACATCGCCTGGTGCGCGCGGTGAAACGCGCCGAAGCCGATATGCGCCATGCGCGGTTTCACGCGCTCACGTGCGTAGCCGGGCCGGATAACGGCGGCCGGCAGCGCGCTGTGGTCGGAAAGTCTCATGTTCAATGTCCCTGGAGAGGTAAGCAAAGGGGCGAAGCCGCCCCGTCTGGCGTTAGGGTTTTAAGATTTGCACGCCCGCCGTTGCGCGCGGCGCCTTGATCACCAACAGCACCAGCAGCGCACCCAGCGCGGCGACGCCGCCCGCCAGCATAAAGGCGCTGTCGAATTTGCCGGTGTTCTGCACGATGTAGCCGGTGGCGATCGGCCCGATGATGCCGGAGACGCTGCCGATCAAATGAATGAACCCGCTGGCGCCGCCGACCCGGGATTTATGCACCACGTCCTGGATGATCGCCCAGTAGAGAGCGCCGGTAATGTAGAGGAAGAAGATCGACACCGACATCAGCATCACCGCCGGCACCACGCTGCTGACGGTGCCCGCCAACGCCACGCACACCGCCGCCGCCAGCAGGCTGGTGACCAGCACGATCTTGCGCGACAGCAGCAATTTGCCGGTGATGTTGAAGATCTTGTCGGAAATATAGCCGCCGAGCGCCAGCCCGACGAAGCCGACGATCCACGGGATCATCGTGGTCAGGCTCATCTCTTTGATGTTCAGGTTGTGCGCCTGCACCAGATACGAGGGGAACCAGCTCAGGAAGAAGAACAGGATGTAGTTGTAGCAGAAGAAGGCGAAGGCGGTGACCAGAATGATCGGCTGCTTCAGGTAGTAACCCAGCCCGTGCGGGGCGTCGCTCAAGGCGCTTTCCTCGCCGAGATTTTCCTGTTTCAACCGTGCGATCAGCGCCCGTTCTTCGTTGCTGACGCGTTGGCTTTTCGCCGGGTTATCCGCCACCACGAAGAACCACACCAGCATCCAGACGATGCCGATGGCGCAGATGATCATAAACGCCGGCCGCCAGCCGAACGCCAGCGCCAGATAGCCGACGATCGGCCCGGCCACCGCGCCGCCCAACGGCGAACCGGCGCTGAGCAGGCCCACGGCGGTCGCCGCCTGTTTCTTCGGGAACCAGCCGTTGATCATCTTGTTGGCCGAGGCGCAGATCGGCCCTTCGGCCATGCCGAACAGGACGCGCAGGATCAGCATTGAGTAAAAACCGGTGGCGATCGCCGTCATGCCGCAGAAGATGGACCACAGGCCGACCGCCACGCCCAGCACCAGCGTCGGGCCGAAGCGGTCGACCGCCAGCCCGCCGACGAAGTTGAAAATGGCGTAGCCGAAGAAGAAGCTGCCGAAGATCAGACCGAACTGTTCGGCGTTCAGCATCAGATCCTGTTCGATCATCGGCACGGTGATCGACAGCGCCACGCGGTCGAGGTAGTTGATCATGTAGACCATGAACAGCAGGAACACGATGGTCCAACGCAGGTTTTTAAACATAAAGCGCTCCACTGGGTGTCGTTTTAATCGTGATGCTTCGTTGTTTGCATGGGCGGCGGGCGCCGCCCATGCCCCGATGCCGCCTTGGCGTTACTCGAACTGCAGCAGCACCTTGCAGCAGGTGCGCTGATCCCGCTCGAACATCTGCATCGCCCGTTCGACGTCGTCGGCGGGTACGCAGTGGGTGAGCAGCCGCTGCGGGTCTAGCTTGCCGTCCGCCATCCAGGCGATCACCTGCGGAAAGCGCGCGCTGTTCAGGCGCGAGGAGAAGATCGACAGCTCCTTGCTGGTGATGCTCTGCTGGGTCAGGGTGCAGGCGTCGCCGGAAAAGCCCATGATGCCGATGCGTGCCGCCGGCGAAGCCAGCGCGATCGCCTCCGGTAAAATGGCGGGGTGGCAGGCGGCATCGACGATCAGCGTCGGCTGAACGCCGCGCTGCTGCAGCGCCTGCGGCAATGCGGCCTCGGCGTTGTTGAATGTTTGGTCGGCGCCGTTGGCGCGCGCCATCTCCAGCCGCTCGGCGATGCGATCGACGACCCACACCTGCCTGACGCCGTACACCCCTTTCAGCGTCTGGATCACCGTGAGCCCCATCGGCCCGGCGCCGTAGATCAGCGCGATGTCGTCGGGGCGCGGTTGCAGATGGGCGGTAATGTTGGCGGCGATGCTGAAGGGCTCGATCATCGCGGCGTGGCGATCGCTGATGGCCGGCGGAACCGGATAGGCGTTGCGCGCCGGCACGCAGGCGTAGTCGCTGAAGCCGCCGTCGCGGTGCACGCCGATCACCTGCAGCGAGGTGCAGACGTTGGGGCGGCCGACCGAACAGGGATAGCAGTGGCCGCAGCTCACCACCGGGTCTACCGAGACGCGTTCGCCGAGGCGCGCCGGATCGACGCCTTCGCCCAGCGCATCGATCAGGCCGAAGAACTCGTGGCCAATCACCCGCGGATAGCGGGCGAACGGGTTATGCCCGTGATAGATATGGACGTCGGAGCCGCAGATGCCGGCGAATTTCACCTTGACCCGCACCTCGCCGGCCGCCGGCTGCGGCAGCGCGCGCGTCTGCAGCGCCAGGCGCCCGGGCTGTTCGATCACGACGCTGCGCATGGTGTTTACCAGTTCCATAAGGTGCCATCCTCCAGACGCGCGACCGGCAGGTAGGCCGGTTCATAGGGGTAACGGGCCGCCAGCTTCTCATCAAACTCGATGCCGATGCCCGGCTTGTCGCCCGGATGCATATAGCCGTCGTCGAACGTCCAGCTGTGCGGGAACACCTCGAGCATTTGCTCGGAATAGCCCATGTATTCCTGCACGCCAAAGTTTGGCACCCACAGATCGAAGTGCAGCGCCGCCGCCATGCAGATCGGCGACAGATCGGAAGGGCCGTGTGAACCGGTGCGTACCTGATACAGCGAGGCGAAGTCGGCGATGCGCCGCATGCCGGTAATGCCGCCCGCGTGCGTCAGGGTGGTGCGGATGTAGTCGATCAGCTGTTCTTCGATCAGCTGTTTGCAGTCCCAGATGCTGTTGAACACCTCGCCGACAGCGATCGGCGTGACGGTATGCTGGCGGATCAGGCGGAAACAGGCCTGATTTTCCGCCGGCGTCGGATCTTCCATCCAGAACAGGCGATACGGTTCGGCGCTTTTACCGAAGCGCGCCGCTTCAATTGGCGTCAGGCGGTGGTGCATGTCGTGCAGCAGGTGCTCGTTGAAACCGAACTTGTTGCGCACCGCGTCGAACAGTTTGGGGGTGAAGTCGAGGTATTTTTCCGTCGACCACAGCTGCTCTTCCGGCCAGTCGCCCTTGGTGGCCGGCTCATAAGCCTGGCCTTTGCCCTTGGCCATGCCGTAGGTGGTTTTCATGCCCGGCACGCCGCATTGAACGCGGATCGCCTTGAAGCCTTGCTCTTTATGTTTGGCGTAGTCGTCGAGCACTTCGTCGATCGAGTGGCCGGTGGTATGGCAATACACCATCACTCCCGAGCGCGAGGCACCGCCCAACAGCTGATACAGCGGCATGTTGGCGGCCTTGGCCTTGATGTCCCACAGCGCCATGTCGACGGCGGAAATGGCGGACATGGTCACCGGGCCGCGCCGCCAGTAAGCGCCTTTGTAGAAGAATTGCCAGAGGTCCTCGATCCGCTGCGCGTCGCGGCCGATCAACTGCGGGCAGAGGTGATCTTTCAGGTAAGAGGCCACCGGCAATTCGCGCCCGTTCAGCGTGGCGTCACCGAGGCCGATGATGCCGTCATCGGTGGTGATTTTCAGCGTGACAAAGTTGCGCCCCGGGCAGGTGACGAACACCTCGGCGTTGACGATTTTCATAACCTTCACATCCTGTAGCTGCGGAGAGATAGCGCGAAAATACGCCATGAACTAACTACCATACAAGTATGAATTAATGAATTTGCCGGAGAGGATCACATTTGATCGTGCGCGGAAGCGGGTGAACAGAGGGGAAGAAGCGGGGCGCAGCGGCTGCGCCCGACAAGGTCAGCCCAGCAGGGCGCAGTTAGGCGGTAGGCGGCATTCGATGGCCTGCGGCAACACTTCGATGCGGAAATGGCGGCCTTTGAGCGGTTCGCCGTCGAGGTTGAAAGTCATCTCATGCGGCGCGTCGATCTCGAGCCACGGCAGCGCCGCGCTGAGGATGCTGTTGCTCTCTTCGTCGTTGAACAGGGCGGCGACCAGCGCCGGCAGCAGTTCATCGGCGATCAGCAGGCGCAGCTGTAGCAGGCCGTCGTTGATCAGCGCGCTGGGGCACAGTTCCTGGCCGCCGCCGGCCTGTTTGCCGTTGCCGATGCCGATCACCAGCGCTTCGCCGGCCCAGCGGAAGTCCGGCCCGCGGATTTCACAGCGGTCGGCCTGCAGCGTATCCATGCGCAGCAGGCCGTGCACAAAGTAGGACACGCCGCCCAGCGCCGCTTTCAGCTTCTCCGGCGTTTCGGTGGTGATGCGGGTGCCGAAGCCGCCGGTGGCCATGTTGATGAAGTAGCGCTCGCCGTTGACCTTCGCCAGATCGATCGGCACTGAACGGCCCTTGATCGCCAGCTGCAGCGCCAGTTCGGGGGACGGAGGGATATTGCACGCCATGGCGAAGTCGTTGGCGGTGCCGAGCGGCAGGATGCCCAGCGCCGGCCGGTTGTGCGCCGGCAGCTGCACCAGCGCGGCGGCCACTTCGTTGATGGTGCCGTCACCGCCGCCGGCGACGACGGTACCGACGCCGAGCTGCGCGGCTTCCGCGACATAGCGCGCGGCATCGCCGTGCTCCCAGGTGACGCGCACGTGCAACGTTATCTGTTCTTTGCGCAGCCGGTTGACCGCCTGACGCAGCTCTTCGTTACCGGCGCCTTTGCCGTTGATGATAAGCAGGGCGGACGCATGTGAGTGTTGAGGCATTGCCGATATCCTCCGGCGGAAAACCAAGAATGCCTCAAGATAAACCAGCTGCCGCCACCAGGCCATCAGAATATTCAGCTAATTCCGGTTATTTCCCGGCGCTCAGTGAATATGAAGCAATGCGAATTTATCTGAATTTTACGCAGAAATAAGCGAAGTGTTAAAGAAGCGAGGATTAATCGCTGTAGCATTATTTATATATCGAAGCGGCGTGATTATTATTATTAAAACGGATACCGGGAATAAGTTATGGAAATAGGCATGGTGGAAAAAATAGGTGCACCCATAAAGAAAAAGCCAGCCCAAGGGAGATTGGGCCGGCTAAGGAGGTGGTTCCTAGTATTGCTATGCAAATATTTTCGTTGTTCGTTTTAAGCAGCGTGATAGTAACCAAGCTGCGCGCGCATTGATGTGATCCAATTCTAATATTTGCTAAAAATCGCCGCCGAATGACGGCGATTCATTTTTATGCCCCGGCGCTATTTTCTTCCGCCAAATTGCGGATCAGCAACGCATAATTGAGATCGATATCCTGCGGGATCGGCAAATAAACGATATGGCCGTTGCCCGGCGCCACCTCAATCGATTCGCCTTTCTTATTTTGCATGCTCTCGAGGGTGAACACCACGTTGCCACCCGGCGTCATCATTTCGACGCTGTCGCCGAGCGCGAACTTATTCTTCACGTCGACTTCCGCCCAGCCATCACGGCGCACGCCGGTGAATTCGCCGACGAACTGCTGGCGCTCGGAGAGCGAGGAGCCGTAGTCGTAATTCTGCTGCGCTTCGTGCACGTGGCGGCGCAGGAAGCCCTCGGTATAGCCGCGGTGCGCCAGGCCTTCCAGCGTGGTGAGCAGGGTCGGATCGAACGGTTTGCCGGCGGCCGCGTCGTCGATGGCGCGGCGATAGACCTGAGCGGTGCGGGCGCAGTAGTAGAAGGACTTGGTGCGCCCTTCGATCTTCAGCGAATGCACGCCGAGCTGCGTCAGACGCTCCACGTGCTGGATGGCGCGCAGATCCTTGGAGTTCATGATATAGGTGCCGTGTTCGTCCTCGAAGGCGCTCATATATTCGCCTGGCTTTTGCGCTTCAGACAGCATGAACACCTTGTCGGTCGGTGCGCCGATGCCCAGCGTCGGCTCGACGGTTTGCACCGGGATCGGTTCGTGCAGGTGCACGATATTGCCGGTGTCATCCTCTTTGCCTTCCTCCGCTTTGTACTGCCAGCGGCAGGCATTGGTGCAGGTGCCCTGATTGGGATCGCGCTTGTTGATGTAGCCGGACAGCAGGCAGCGGCCGGAGTAGGCCATGCACAGCGCGCCGTGGACGAAGATCTCCAGCTCCATGTCCGGCACTTCGGCGCGGATCTCGGCGATCTCTTCCAGCGACAGTTCACGCGACAGGATCACGCGGGTCAGGCCCATTTGCTTCCAGAACTTCACCGTCGCCCAGTTAACGGCGTTGGCCTGCACCGACAGGTGGATGTCCATCTGCGGGAAGGCTTCGCGCACCATCATGATAAGGCCGGGATCGGACATGATCAGCGCATCCGGGCCCATATCGATAACCGGCTTCAGATCGCGCAGGAAGGTCTTCAACTTGGCGTTGTGCGGGGCGATGTTCACCACCACGTAGAACTTTTTGCCCAGCGCATGCGCTTCGTTGATGCCCTGTGCCAGATTCTCGTGGTTGAACTCGTTGTTGCGCACCCGCAGGCTGTAGCGCGGCTGGCCGGCGTAAACCGCATCGGCGCCGTAGGCGAAGGCGTAACGCATATTTTTCAGCGTGCCGGCCGGGGAGAGAAGTTCTGGTGTAAACATAGTGTGTCTCGGTCTGATTTCAGGTCAGCACCACGCCACCTGATGGCGCAGTAAAAGCGGGGGATTGTAGCCGCAGCGCGGCAAGAAATCAGCAGTTAACCGGATTTATTCAAGGGAGATTGATCCCGGTCAAACGGAAAACGCGCGGTGGCCGCCACCGCGCGGGCGAAACGGGGGATCAGGCGCTCAAATCGCGGATATCGGTGGTCGGGCCGTTTTTTATCACCGACTGGATACCGTTTTTGGCCGCGCTTTCGGAGCTGTACATTTCGCTGACGCCGATCACCTGATGGTTCTTGGCCTTCAGCACAAAGTAGGGCTGATTGCTGGCGCTGTGCTTCAGTTCGTACTGCGCTTCGTGCGGTGAATTGGTCTGCACCGAGGCGATGCCGTTCTCCGCCGAGGCTTTGCTGGCATACATCTCGCTGGCCAGAATGATCTCGCCGTTACTGGCTTTCAGGTTGAAGTGGTACTGTCCGTTCTTTGCTTTTTTCAGCTCGTAATGACCGATTGCCATGGTTCTTCTCCTGTAGGTTCCGATTCGTGATGTAAGTGTAGCCAATCGCTTGAAAATCGGCGGCTAAACCTCACAGCAGCTTAGTTGAAAAAATGCGCAGTTTTTTTGCGCCGGCGCGGAGTTTTCGCCCGAGAAGCACAGCGCCGCACGGGAAGCTAAGGGAGAAGGCGGCGATTGCGCAGTGCGCCGCATAACGAGGGGAACAGGGTGTCACCCCGTGAGATTGTGCGTTACTGTTTGGCCGTTTCGTCAATGTGGATGAAAAATGAGCGATACATCTTGGCATCGACACGCTACAGGCATATGCTTTGGCCTATGCCTGCTGTGGAGGTGTCGAGATGGAAAGGATCGCAAAGCTGTTTAAAAACGGCAGAAATCAGGCGGTGAGGTTACCGGTGGAATTTGAATTTGATACGGATCGTGTCTATATCCGTCGCGATCGGGAGGGCAACGTGATTTTATCCAAATATCCGGCAAAGCCGGACAGCTGGGCACCGCTGCTGAGCATTATCGCCCAAACGCCGGTGCCGCAAGAGTTTCTTGGCGCGGAAGATCGTCAGCAAGGGGTTGCCGACCGCGATCCCTTCTCAGAGGAAGAGTAGGCGATGTACATGTTTGATACCAACACCGTCAGCCACTTGTTTCGGCAGCATCCGCAGGTGCTTAACGTCATGGAAAAGCTCCCGCCTTCTGCCGTATGTATTTCCAGCGTCACGGAGGCGGAACTGCGTTACGGTGTGGCTAAACGACGGAACAAGGCGTTGCAAAGCATGGTCGAGGCCTTTCTTGCTGCGGTGACGGTCTATGCATGGGATAGCGAGGCCGCCCGCTGCTACGGTGAAATGCGGGCAAACATGGAGAGAAAGGGCAAAATCATGGGCGCGATGGATCAACTGATCGCCGCTCACGCGCAGAGCCGTGGTGCGACGCTGGTGACCAACGATCGCGCATTCGCCATGGTGCCCGGGTTGGCGGTTGAAGACTGGACGCGCTGATTTCCCCCCTAAACCCCATTCATCAGCCGGCAGGGCTCGGCTTCCCAGCGGTAGCCCACGCCGTATACCGAGCGGATAAAGGATTTTTCCCCATCGATCAGTTCCAGCTTGCGGCGCAGGTTTTTGATGTGGCTGTCGATGGTGCGGTCGGTGACCACCCGGTAGTCGTCGTACAGGTTATTCAGCAGCTGCTCGCGTGAAAACACGTTGCCCGGCTGGCTGGCCAGCGTTTTCAGCAGGCGGAACTCCGCCGGCGTCAGATCCAGCAACTGTCCCTGATAGCTGGCCTGGAAGCGCGGTTCATCGATGTGCAGCAGATCATCTTCCCGCGCGTTCTCCTGTGGCCGATAGCTGCGGCGCAGGATGGTTTTCACCCGCGCCACCACTTCGCGCGGGCTGTAGGGTTTGCAGATGTAATCGTCGGCGCCGATCTCCAGCCCCAACAGGCGGTCAATCTCTTCAATTTTCGCCGTCACCATCACGATGGGCACGTCGCTGAAGCGGCGCAGCTCGCGGCACACCGTCAGGCCGTCGGCCCCCGGCAACATCAGATCGAGCAAGATCAGCGCCGGCGGATGCTGGTGCACGGTCGGCACCACCTCATTGCCGTTGGTCAGCCAGCGGGTGGCGTAGCCCGCCGCCTGGAGATAATCCACCAGCAGCTGGCCCAGCTTGGGCTCATCTTCAACAATCATGATCTGCACGGGTTGATTCTGAATGTCCATCAGGGCGCCTTATTTTTTATCGGGGTAGCAAATTCTACTGTAATGCGCACGCCGCCTAAAGGCGAATGCTCGGCGCGGATTTTCCCGTCGTGCGCTTCCACGATGTTGTGGCAGATCGCCAACCCCAGCCCGGAACCGCCGCTGGCGCGGTTGCGTGAACCTTCCGCCCGGTAGAAACGTTCGAAAATGCGCGTCAGTTGCTGATCGCTGATGCCCGGCGCGCTGTCCTGCCAGTAAAGAAGCAGCCGCCCCGGCTGCAGCTCGACGCCGATCTCCAACCGGCCGCCGGCGTCGGTGTAACGCAGGCTGTTTTCCAGCAGGTTATTGAACAGTTGGTTCAGGCGATCGGGATCGCCGAACAGCGGCGCCTGGGCCGGCAGATGGGTGACGATCTCCAGCCCTTTGGCGCGGAAGCGTTCGCGAAAGGCGGCGACGGCGATCTGCACCAGGTGCACGCAGTCCACCGACGCCTTGCGGTAGGCCAGCGCGCCGAGATCGGAGAGCGACAGCTGGTGCAGGTCGTCGACCAGTTTGGTCAGGGTGGATACCTCGGCCTGCAGCGAACTGAGCGACGCCGGCGTCGGCTGGCGCACGCCGTCCTGCAGCGCCTCCAGTTCGCCGCGCAGCACTGCCAGCGGCGTGCGCAGCTCGTGCGATACGTCGGCCATAAAGGCGCGGCGCATCTGCTCGTTTTTTTCCAGCGAGGTGGCCAACTGGTTGAAGTCGTGCGCCAGCCTGCCCAGTTCATCCTGGCTGCTGACCGCCACGCGGGTGGTGAAATCGCCAGCCGCCAGGCGGTGGGTGCCCGCCACCAGGCGCTTGACCGGGGCCAGCATACCGCGCGACAGCAGCCAGGTCACCGCCGCCGCCAACAGGGTGGAGAGCGCGACGATAATCCAGCTGGTGCGCCGCTGCTGGCGATCGAAGTTGATGTCGGTATTGCGCGTCAGGCGCTCGACCGGGGTGGTGAGCACCCAGCCGACGATCTCGTTGTTGTAGCGGATCGGGTGGCGCGGCCCCTCCTTCGGCAAGGGGCCCGAATGCCCGACCAAGCGATTGAACTGGCTGTCCACCACCCAAAACTGGGTGCGCCACCCCTTGGGCGGCAGATTGTGGCTGCTGTCGCTATTCTGCTCGAACGAACGCATGATCTGGTAGACCACCTGATCGTTGTTGCGCAGGAATATCCAGTTGCCATGATGGCTGTACTGTTCCTCCAGCGCTTCGCTCAGCATGTTGATGCGCTGTTCGTTGCTGCTCTTGATGTAATCGATAAAGCCGCGCTCAAAGCTGACGCGCACCCCCCAATGCATGGTGATCAACACCAGCATGCAGGTAGCGAAAATGGCCAGGAACAGTTTTCCGGTAATGCCTATCCTCATTGCAACCTCGTTGAGCCGGTACCCGGCTCTTTGGTCAGCGTGCGGTTGGGCGCGCTATCGGCCGGCACGCGCGCGAAGGCCAGCGCGGGCAGAGCGATAATCAACGCCATACAGCAGTAGCTGTAAATAAATGCGCTGTGGATGGCCGGGCTATCGGCCACCACCTGGTGATGGGCGAAGCTGCCGATCAAGATGCCGGCGACGCTGACGCCGAGGCTCATCGACAGCTGCATGACCATCGACAGCAGGCTGTTGCCGCTGCTGGCCAGCCGGTCCGGCAGATCTTTCAGCGTCAGGGTGTTCATCGCCGAGAAGCGCAGTGAGTTGATCATCCCCTGGAAGAACAGCACCACCGGCAGCAGCCACAGCCAGCCGAGCATCGCCGCCAGCAGGAAGCTCAGGCTGACCAGCGCCAGCAGCAGCGTGGCGGCCACCAGCACGTTGCGGTAGCCGAAGCGGTTGACTACCTGCACCACGATGCGCTTCATGCCCATGCTGCCGATGATCATCGGGATCATCATCAGCCCGGCGTGGAACGGCGTGAAACCCATGCCCACCTGCAGGAACAGCGGCGTCATGAACGGCAGCATGCCGCTGCCGATGCGCCCCAGCAGGCTGGCCAGCAGCCCGATTTTGTAGGTCGGGGTGCGCAGCAGCCGCAGCGAGAACAGGGCGCGGCTATTGCCGTAGGCATGCCAAACATACCCCAACAGCGCCGCTGCGCCCAGCGCCACCAGGCCGGCGATGGCGCCGCCGGACAGCCCCATGCCTTTATGGCCGTCGAGCGCCAGCGTCAGCGACGCCATGCCGATCGCCAGCAGGATAAAGCCGCTGAGATCGAAGCGGCGGGTCTGCATTTGGTAGTTGGGCATCAGCAGCAGCGTGGCGATGGCACCCACGATGCCCACCGGAATATTGATCAGGAAAATCCAGTGCCAACTGGCGTATTGCACCAGGAAACCGCCGAGCGCCGGCCCCATCAGCGGGCCGATCTGGCCCGGCAGCGTCACGAAGGTCATCGCCGCCATGTACTGCTCGCGCGGCACGATCTTCATCACCGTCAGGCGCCCGACCGGCACCATCATCGCACCGCCGACGCCCTGAATCACGCGCGAGGCGATCAGCTCGTTCAGGGTTTCCGAGCGGGCGCAGAGGAGGGAGCCGAGGGTAAACAGCACGATGGCGCTGAAAAACACCCGCTGTACGCCGATCTTGTCCGCCAGCCAGCCGCTGGCCGGCAGCATCACCGCCACCGTCAGCACATAGGAGACGATCACCGACTGCATGCGCAGCGGGTTCTCCCCCAGGCTGGCGGCCATTGAGGGCAGGGCGGTGTTGACGATAGTGGTATCCAGCGTCTGCATAAAAAAGCCGAATGCCACTATCCAGAGTTGCCAGCGTACCGTGGCGGTGTGTTTCATCAGCATCGGTCGGCCATTAATGGGGCAGCGGGGCCAGTTGCTTGTTGCGGCGGAACTTCGCCTGCAGCCGGTCGAAGTAAAGGTAGACCACCGGGGTGGTGTACAGCGTCAGCAGTTGGCTCATCACCAGGCCGCCGGCGATGGTGATGCCGAGCGGCTGGCGCAGCTCCGCGCCGTCGCCGCGGGTCAGCACCAGCGGCAGCGCGCCGAACAACGCCGCCAGCGTGGTCATCAGGATCGGCCGGAAACGCAGCAGGCTGGCCTGGAAAATCGCCTCGCGGGCGCTGATGCCGCCGTTGCGCTGCGCTTCGAGCGCGAAGTCGACCATCATGATGGCGTTTTTCTTCACGATGCCGATCAACAGCATGATGCCGATCAGCGCGATCAGGCTGAACGGCGCGCCGAACAGCTCGAGCGCCAGCAGCGCCCCCACGCCGGCGGAAGGCAGCGTGGAAAGGATAGTCAGCGGATGGATATAGCTCTCGTACAGCACGCCGAGCACGATGTACACCGTGGCGATCGCCGCCAGGATCAGGAGCAGCTGCGACTTCAGGGTGTCCTGGAACACCTGGGCGGTGCCGGCGAACGCGCCGCGCACCGTAGACGGCACGCCGAGCTGAGTCATGGTGCGCTCGACCGCCGCGGTGGCGTCAGACAGGCTGCCGCCGTCCGGCAGGTTAAAGGAGACGGTCGAGGCGGCGGACAGCCCCTGATGGTTGACCGACAGCGGCGCGTTGGCCGGCCGCCAACTGGCGAAGTAGGAGAGCGGTATCGCTTTGCCTTCGTTGTTGATGATGAACATTTTGTCCAGCGAACTCACGTCCTGGGTGTAGGGCGGCGCCACTTCCATCACGACTTTGTATTGGTTGAGCGGTTGGTAGATGGTCGAAATCTGTCGCTGGCCGAAGGCGTTGTTCAACAGGTTGTTGGCGTCGGACACCGAAATGCCGAGGCGCGCCATGGTTTCGCGATCGTAGACCAGATCCATCTCCGAGCCTTTATCCTGCTGATCCGAGTTGACGTCCGCCAGCTCGGGCAATGCGGCCAGTGCGGTGCGGATCTTCGGCTCCCATTCGCGCAGCGCGGCGAGATCGTCCGCCAGCAGCGTATATTGATAGCTGGCGTTGGCCTGCCGGCCGCCGACGCGGATATCCTGCACCGCCATCAGAAACAGGCTGGCGCCCGGTTCTTTGGCCAGGCGGGCGCGCAGGCGGGCGATCACTTTCTGCGCGTCGTCGCTGCGTACCGACAGGGGTTTCAGTGAGATGAACATCGAACCGCTGTTGGTGCGCGAACCGCCGGTAAAACCGGTGACGTTTTCCACGTCCGGATCTTCGCGCACGATTTTCATGAAGTCTTCCAGTTTGCCGCGCATCGCCTGGAACGAAATGCTTTGGTCGGCCTGGATAAAGCCCATCAGACGCCCGGTATCCTGTTCCGGGAAGAAGGTTTTCGGGATGCTGATATACAGCCAAACGTTGAGCGCAACGGTGGCGAGGAACACCGCCAGCACCCAGCGCGAGTGGCCGAGCACCCAGTTCAGCGAGCGCCCGTAGCCCTGCTGCAGCCCCAGCAGCATTTTACCGAAGCCGCGCGCCCGCCGCTGCGAACGCGGCGGCTGGTGGCGCAGCAGGTAGGCGCACATCATCGGCGTGAGCGTCAGCGAGACGATCAGCGACAGTCCGATCGACACCGACAGAGTGACGGCGAACTCGCGGAATAGCCGGCCGGGCAGGCCTTCCATCAGCAGCAGCGGGATAAACACCGCCACCAGCGAAACGCTCATCGACAGCACGGTGAAACCGACCTCCCGCGCGCCCAGCAGCGCGGCGTTGATCGGTTTCATGCCGGCCTCGACGTGGCGGGAAATGTTTTCCAGCACCACGATAGCGTCGTCCACCACAAAGCCGGTGGCGATGGTCAACGCCATCAGCGACAGGTTGTTGAGGCTGAACCCGCACAGATACATGGCGGCGAACGAGCCGATCAGCGACACCGGTACGGCGACCGCCGGGATCAGCGTGGCGCGCCCGGAGCGCAGGAAGATGAACACCACCAGGATCACCAGCCCGATGGCGATCGCCAGCGACTGTTCCACCTCGGCCAGCGACGCGCGGATGGTCGGCGAACGATCCTGCGCGACGTTGAGTTGAATCGAAGCCGGGATATTCTCCTGTAGGGCGGGCAGCTCGGCGCGAATGCGATCGACGGTTTCAATGATGTTGGCGTCCGCCGCGCGGCTGATGGCCAGAATGATCGCCGGTTTGGCGTCGGTCATCCCGGCGTTGCGCACGTCTTGCACCGAGTCTTTGACCTCGGCCACGTCGGCTAAACGCACCGCCGAGCCGTTGTTGTAATGAATGATTAGCGGACGATAAGCATCGGCGGTTTTCAGCGCGTCGTTGGCCTGGATCTGCCAGCGCTGCTGCGGGTTTTCCACGGAGCCCTGCGGGCGGCGCACGTTGGCGTTGGCGATGGCCTGCCGTACGGTGTCCAACGACACGCCCTGATTGAACAGCGCCGAAGGGTTCAGCTCCACCCGCACCGCCGGCAGCGAGCTGCCGCCTACGGAAACGTCGCCGACGCCCTCGGTCTGGCTGATCTTCTGCGCCAGCTGGGTGGAGGCGAAATCGTAAAGCTGCCCCTGACTGTAGGTGTCCGAGGTCAGCGTCAGGATCATGATCGGCGCGTCGGATGGGTTGACCTTGCGGTAGCTGGGGCGGCTCGGCATGCCGGTCGGCAGCAGGCTTTGCGCGGCGTTAATCGCCGCCTGCACGTCGCGCGCGGCGCCGTTGATGTCGCGATCGAGATCGAACTGCAAAATGACCCGGGTACTGCCGAGCGAGCTCATCGAGGTCATTTCGTTAACCCCGGCGATGCGGCCCAGCGCGCGCTCCAGCGGCGTCGCCACCGAGGACGCCATGGTTTCCGGCGAGGCGCCCGGCAGCGACGCGCTGATCGAAATCACCGGAAAATCCACCTGCGGCAGCGGCGACACCGGCAGCAGGCGAAAGCCGATCGCGCCGCTGATGGCGATGGCCAGCGTCAGCAGGGTGGTGGCCACCGGCCGGTGAATGAACAGGGCGAAGAATTTCACGGCAGCTCCTGCGTATCCGGCTGGCGATGCGTGTTGCGCGCCAGTTTGTCAAACAGCAGGTAGATCACCGGCGTGGTGAACAGCGTCAGGATCTGGCTCATGATCAAACCGCCGACCATACAGACGCCGAGCGGATGCCGCAGCTCCGCGCCGACGCCGGTGCTCAGCATCAGCGGCAGCGCGCCGAGCAGGGCCGCCAGCGTGGTCATCAGGATCGGCCTAAAACGCAGCAGGCAGGCCTGATAGATGGCGTCGCGCGGCGATAAGCCCTGCTCGCGTTCCGCCGCCAGCGCGAAGTCGATCATCATGATGGCGTTCTTCTTCACGATGCCGATCAGCAGGATGATGCCGATGATGGCGATCACGTCCAGCTCGCTGCCGGCCATCATCAGCGCGAGCAGTGCGCCAACCCCGGCGGTCGGCAGGGTGGAGAGGATGGTCACCGGGTGAATGAAACTTTCATACAGCACGCCCAGCACGATGTACATCGCCACTACCGCCGCCAAAATCAGCCACAGCGTGCTGCCGAGCGCCGCCTGGAAGGCCAGGGTCGCCCCCTGGAATTGGGTGGTGATGTCCCTTGGCATGTTGAGATTTTTTTCCGCCTGGGTGACCGCGTCCACCGCTTCGCCGAGCGAGTAGCCGTCGGCGACGTTGAACGAAACGGTGGCCGACGGGAACTGATCGAGATGGTTGACCGACAGCGGGCCGAAGCGCTCTTCGATTTTGGCGATGGCGCTCAGCGGCACTACGGCGCCGTCGTTGCCGCTCAGACGGATCTCATTGAGCGCCGCCAGCCCCGGTGTCGCGCTGACGTCGTGCTCCAGCACCACGCGGTATTGGTTGGCCTGGGTGTAGATGGTGGAGATCAGGCGCTGGCCGAACGCGTTGTACAGCGCATTGTCCACGTCGCTCATGGTGACGCCGAGGCGGGAGGCCGAATCGCGATCGACGTTGACGTAGGCGACCAGCCCCTGATCCTGCCAATCGCTGGTGACGTCCGCCAGCTGCGGGGTTTGTTTCAGCTCATCCATCAGCTGCGGCACCCACAGGCTGAGATCGTCCAGCGACATCGCCTGCAGGGTGAACTGGTACTGGGTGCGGCTGACCTGGGTATCGATGGTCAGATCCTGCACCGGTTGCAGGTACAGCTTCACGCCGGGGAACTGCGCCGTTTGCTGCTGCAGGCGGCTGATGATCGCCGGAATGCGGTCGCTGCGTTCGCTCAGCGGCTTCAGGTTGATCTGCAGCCGGCCGCTGTTGAGCGTGGCGTTGCTGCCGTCGACGCCGACGAACGAGGTCAGGCTTTCCACCGCCGGATCCTTGAGGATCTGCGCCGCGACCTGCTGCTGGCGCTCGGCCATGTTGCTGAACGAGACGCTCTGCGGCGCTTCCAGCGTGCCCTGAATGATGCCGTTGTCCTGCACCGGGAAGAAACCTTTCGGGATCAGCAGGTACAGCAGCACCGTCAGCGCCAGGGTGCCCACGGCCACGCCAAGCGTCAGCCAGGGGTGGTTAAGCACCGTTTTCAGCCACTGGCCGTAGCGCGCGATCACCCGCTCGAAAAAGCGTTCGGAGGCGGCGGAAAAACGGTTCTGCTTGCGCAGCGATTCGTGGCTGAGCATGCGCGCGCACATCATCGGCGTCAGCGTCAGCGACACCACGGCGGAGATCAAAATCGCCACCGCCAGCGTGACGGCGAACTCGCGGAACAGGCGGCCGACGATGTCGCCCATGAACAGCAGCGGGATCAGCACCGCCACCAGCGAGAAGGTCAGCGAGATGATGGTGAAGCCGATCTCGCCGGCCCCTTTTAGCGCGGCGTCGAGCGGCTTTTCCCCTTTCTCGATGTAGCGCGAGATGTTCTCGATCACCACGATGGCGTCGTCCACCACGAAGCCGGTGGCGATGGTCAGCGCCATCAGCGTCAGGTTGTTGATGGAGAAGCCGAGGAAGTACATGGCGGCGAAGGTGCCCACCAGCGACAGCGGCACCGCTACGCTGGGGATAATGGTCGCCGGCACGTTGCGCAGGAACACGTAGATCACCATCACCACCAGCGCGACTGCCAGCAGCAGCTCGAACTGCACGTCGCTGACCGAGGCGCGGATGGTGGTGGTGCGATCGGTCAGCACCTTGACATCGACCGACTTGGGCAGGCTTTTAATCAGCGTCGGCAGCATTTCGCGGATGCTGTCGGCGGTGGTGATGACGTTGACGCCGGGCTGGCGTTGGATGTTCAGCACGATCGCCTGCTGCTGGTTGGCCCAGGCCGCCAGCCGGGTGTTTTCCGCCCCTTGTTCGATGGTGGCGATATCCTGCAGGCGGATCGCCGCGCCGTTCTGATAGGCGACGATCAGCTGGCGATAGTCGTCGGCGGATTTCATTTGGTCGTTGGCGGACAGGGTGACCGATCGGGTCGGGCCGTCAAGGCTGCCTTTCGCCGAGTTGACGTTGGCGTTGCTGATGGCGGCGCGGATGGTTTCGCTGTTCAGGCCATAGGCGGCGACCGCCGCGGCGTTCAATTTTACGCGCACCGCCGGGCGTTGGCCGCCGGCCAGGGTCACCAGGCCGACGCCGGTCACCTGAGAAATTTTTTGCGCTACGCGGGTTTCCACCATGTCTTCCACCTGCGTCATCGGCATGGCGGTGGAGGTCACGGCCAGCGTCAGGATCGGTGGATCGGCGGGGTTAACCTTGCTGTAAATCGGCGGGTAGGGCAGATCGTTCGGCAGCAGGTTGGTGGCGGCGTTGATCGCCGCCTGCACTTCCTGCTCCGCGACGTCGAGCGGCAGCGTCAGCTGGAATTGCAGCGTCACCACCGAGGCGCCGCCGGCGCTTTGCGACGCCATTTGCTTCAGGCCGGACATCTGGCCGAACTGGCGTTCCAGCGGCGCGGTAATGGCGGAGGTGACTACGTCCGGGCTGGCGCCGGGGTATAGCGTCACCACCTGGATGGTGGGGTAATCCACTTCCGGCAACGCGGATACCGGCAGCGCGCGATAGCCGATAATCCCCGCCAGCAATATCGCCACCATCAGCAGCGTGGTGGCGACCGGGCGCAGAATAAACAGGCGGGACGGACCGCCGCCGGCGTTGGGAGGCATCACCTGCATCAGGACTTCCTCTGAACGTCAGGTTCGCGCTTGGCTTTTGACGTCGCAGGCGCGTCGTTCGGCGCGAGCACTTCCACCTGCATGCCTTCGGTCAGGCGATCGATGCCGTCGGTCACCACCCGATCGCCGGCGTTGAGGCCGGCGCTGATCACCACCTGCCGGCTGTCCTGCACGCCGGCGGTGACCCGATGTTTGCTGACCTTGTTGTCTTCGCTGAGCGTCCAGACGAAGTTGCCTTCGTTGCCCATCTGCAGCGCGGCGGTTGGGATCACCACCGCATCGTGCAGGGTATCCACCTGCAGCCGCGCGTTGACGAACTGGTTGGGGAACAGCGCGTCATCTTCGTTGGCGAAACGCGCTTTCAGCTTGATGGTGCCGGTGGCGGTATCAATTTGGTTGTCCAGGCTCAGCAGCGAACCGGTCGTCAGCTTGTTCTGGTTGGTGCGATCCCAGGCTTCGACGCTCACCGGCCCGGCTTTTTGCGCCTTGAGCAGATCGGCGATGTTGCCTTCGGGCAGCGTGAACACTACGTCGATCGGGTGCGTCTGCGTGATCACCACCAGACCGGTGGTGCTGCCGCTGGTGACGTAGTTGCCGACGTCGACCAGTTTCAACCCGACGCGGCCGTCGATTGGCGCAGTGATGCGGCTGTAGGTGATCTGCAGTTTGGCGCTGTCGACCGCGCCCTGATCGGCCTTGATGGCGCCTTCGGTTTGCTGTACCAGCGAGGCCTGCGTATCCAACTCCTGACGGGAAACCAGATTGGTTTTCACCAATTGCTGATAGCGCGCCAGATCGCGCCGGGCGTTGGCCAGCGTGGCCTGATCTTTTGCCAACTGCCCCTGAGCCTGGGTCAGCTGCACCTGGAACGGCCGGGGATCGATCTCCGCCAGCAGATCGCCGGCTTTGACCTGCTGGCCTTCGGTAAAGTGGATCGCCATCAGCTGGCCATCGACCCGGCTGGTGACGGTGACGGTATTGGCGGCGGTGGCGGTGCCCAAGCCGGAAAGATAGCGCGGCACGGTTTGTTGCGTGGCTGTCGCCGCCTGCACCGGCGACATCGGCGCGCCGCGTCTGCCGCCCGCCGCGCGGCCCGCTCCCGTTTTACCGGCGGCCTGGTGCGCGTCCGGCGTCGTCCCGGCGGTCGGTTGGGCTGCGCTGAAATGGCGCCAGGCCAGAACGGCGACGATGATCGCAATCGCCGCAGCCAGCAGGCGCAGCAGCAGGGAACGACGTTGGGGTTTTGCATTCATGGTGGTGAAAATTCTCTCCAAAAGGCAGGGGCGCGGGCACTCATTGCCACAAAAATGACACTCCTTACAGGATACTAGTTTAGCCAGCGAAGACGGCATAAAAATGAAGGAAATATGGAGGAACCGTCAGCATTGTCTTAATAAGTGGGTGATTTGCGCGTGCTATGTTTATAAGTGATTTATTCCGGCTTATAGCCAATACGTTTTAACGATTTCCTGCATTTGGCGCTAATAATTAACAGGCAAATCATTTAACCCATGGAGCCTTTGTGATGAGCAAGAAACAACTGGGCCGTTCGGGCATTCAGGTGCCGGCGTTGACCTTTGGCGGCAACGTGTTCGGCTGGACGGCGGATCAGGCGACCTCGTTCAATCTGCTGGATGCGCTGGTGGACAATCAGCTCAACTTTATCGATACCGCCGACGTTTATTCCAGCTGGGCGCCGGGCAACCGGGGCGGCGAATCGGAAACCGTCATCGGCGAATGGCTGAAGAAGAGCGGCAAGCGCGACCAGGTGATCATCGCCACCAAGGTGGGCAAACCGATGGGCGAAGGCAAACAGGGGCTGTCGCCGCGCTATATTCAGCAGGCGGTGGAAGATTCGCTGCGCCGTCTGCAAACCGATTATATCGATCTCTACCAGTCGCACGACGATGACCGCGATACGCCGCTGGAAGAGACGCTGGCGGCGTTCGATGTGCTGATCAAGGCCGGCAAGGTGCGGGCGATCGGCGCCTCCAACTATCAGGCGGATCGCCTGGAAGAAGCGCTGCGGGTGAGCGAAAGCAACGGATTGGCGCGCTACGAAACCCTGCAGCCGGAATACAATCTGTATGCGCGCGAAGGGTATGAAGCCGAGCTGGAAGGCGTGGCGCAGCGCCACGGGCTCGGGGTGATCAATTTCTTCGCGCTGGCCAGTGGTTTTCTGACCGGCAAATACCGTAGCAAAGCGGACGAGGGCAAAAGCCAGCGCGGCGATCGCATCGTCGAACGCTACCTGAACCCGCGCGGTTTCCGCATTCTGGCGGCGCTGGATCAGGTGGCGGGTAAACACGGCAGCTCTCCGGCGCAGGTCTCGCTGGCCTGGCTGATTGCGCGTCCGAGCATCACCGCGCCGATCGTCAGCGCCACCTCGTTGCCGCAGCTGGATGAGTTGGTCAGCGCCACCCGCCTGACGCTGGATGCGGACGACATTCAGACGCTGAACCACGCCAGCGCTGAGTAAGAGCCGCCGGCGATTTTGCTCTATGCTGAAGGGGTCAATATGACTTATTCAGGAAACTGCAATGTCTGGCGATATCATCAACGACCTCGCGGCGCTGGAACAGCTTTACGGCAAACCTGCCGCGCCCTCGGTTTTTAAAGAAGTCAGCTATATCCACCCGGCGTACCGTCCGTTTATCGAGGCGGCGCCGTTTGCCGCCCTCTCGACCGTCGGGCCGGACGGTATGGATGTCTCCCCGCGCGGCGATCCGGCCGGTTTTATCCAGATCGAAGACGAGAAAACCCTGCTGTTGCCGGACCGGCGCGGCAATAATCGCATCGATAGCCTGCGCAATATCCTGCACGATAACCGGGTGGCGCTGCTGTTGCTGATCCCCGGCATCGGCGAAACGCTGCGGATTAACGGGCGGGCGGAGATCGTGGTGGCGCCGGCGGTGTTGCAGCGCTTCGCCCACCGCAACCAGCTGCCGCGTTCGGTGCTGCGCATTCGGGTGGAGGCGGTGTTCTTCCAGTGCAGCCGGGCGATCTTGCGTTCGGGGTTGTGGGAGGAGGGCAGCCGCCTCGAACGTTCGGCGCTGCCCAGCCCCGGCCAAATCTTGGCCGCGGTGAGCCAAACGCGCTTCGACGGTGAGGAGTACGACAGCGCGCTGCCGCAGCGGCTGAAGGATACGCTGTATTAATCGCCGTGGCGTTCGCGCCACGTTTGCCGGTTAAGCCGGTACAAGACGTGCTGTTGCAGCGGATGGCCCGCCGGCAGGCGCGGGTGCAGGAAGGTTTCACCGTCGAAGCGCATACCGATGCGCGTCATCACCCGGCGCGACGGCTGGTTATCTTCGGCGGTGAAGGACACCACTTCCGGCAGGTGCAGCGTGTCGAAGGCGTACGCCAGCGCGGCGCGCGCCGCCTCAGCGGCGTAGCCGTTGCCCCAGTGAGCCGCCGCCAGCCGCCAGCCAATCTCCACGCAGGGGGAGCAGGGCAGGTCGTCACCTGGCCGCGTCAGCCCGACAAAGCCGATAAAAGGCGCGCCGTCTTTCACTTCCACCGCCCACATCCCCCAGCCGTGTTGTTGCATGAAGGCGCGGATGCGTTCGGCCTGCGCGCGGCTTTCCTCGGCCGTCATCGGCGCCGGGAAATAGCGCATCACCTGCGGATCGGCGTTAAGCGCGGCGAAGGCCGGCAGATCGTCGTCACGCCAGGGGCGCAGCCGCAGCCTGGCGCTGTCGAGGGTAAGCAAGGTGGACATGATAGGGCCTCCAATAAACAAAGGCGCGGCGAGCCGCGCCCTTGGGCTGTCAACGGAACAGCGTTTGCGCCCAGCGCGCCAGCCCGGCGGTGACCGAGCCGAAGTCGTTACCGCCGACGATCGGAATGCCCGGCAGTTGCTGTTGCAGCGCGGCGCGCAGCAGCGGCGAACGCGCGCTGCCGCCGGTCAGGTAGATCACCTGCGGCGCGGTCTGGCTGCTGGCCAGCGCGGCGCTGACCTGCTCCTGAATGCGCATCAATGGCTGCGAGATGGCGTCGGCGAGCTGATCCTGGCTGATGCTCTCCGCCAGATCGGGCTGCACGAAATTGAGCGGCGCGCTGATGGCCGTTTGGCCGGACAGGGCTATCTTACTCTCTTCGGCCGCACGCACCAGTCGGTAGCTCAGGCGCTGCTGGTACACTTTCAGCAGGCGTTTCACCTTTTCCGGCTCCGCCGCGTCGAGGATCAGATCGCGCAGCACGCGGCCGTTGGCGGCGCTGTAGAAATCGTTTTGCGCCGGCACGTCGTTGGTCGCCACCGCGTTCCAGTAAGGCAGCGCCGGCAGGGCGATGCCCTTCGCGGTTTCGCCGCCGAGGCCGAACAGCGGCATCAGCTGTTTGAAGGCCAGCATGATGTCCAGATCGTTACCGCCGACCCGGCAGCCGCTGTGGCCCAGCAGGCTCTGCTGGCGATCGGCGCGGTCGCGCCACTGCGGCCCCATCAGCAGCACCGAGCAGTCGGTGGTGCCGCCGCCGATGTCCACCACCAGCACGGTTTGCTCTTCGCTCAGCGTCGCCTCGAAGTCCAGCCCCGCCGCCACCGGCTCGAACTGGAATTCAATGTCCTTGAAACCGGCGCGTTCGGCGGCGCGCTGCAAAATGCCCTGCGCCTGCCGGTTGGCTTCGTCGCCGCCGATACCCTGGAAGTTGATCGGCCGGCCGATCACCGCCTGATCGATGCCGGTCTGCAGCACATTTTCCGCTTGGCGTTTGATGTGGAACATCATGGCGCACACCAGGTCTTCGAACAGCGCGATCTGCTGCGGCTTCAGGCCGTTGGCGCCGAGGAAGGATTTCGGCGAGCGCACGAAGTACACCTCTTCCGGATCTTCCATGTAGTGCGCCAGCGCCTGCAGGCCGAACAGCACGCTGTCGCCGTTGACCGGAATGTCTTCTTCGCGGTTGTAACTGATGGCGCGGCGCAGCAACTGCTGGTTTTCTTCGCTGCCGGTTGGGATCTGCCAATGGCGGTGCAGGCATTCGCTCACCGCTTCGCGGGTCGGCGCGCACAGCATCGAAGGCAGATAGGGCGCGTTGTTTTCCAGCGTCAACAGCTCGGGGCCGTGGTCGCGCATCACTGCAACGGAACAGTTGGCGGTCCCGTAATCGAATCCAATAAACATCTCTTTTTTGTCCCCATGCCAATGAAGGGGGGCGACTTTACCCGAGACGAGGCCGGCGGGCAATGCGCCAATGCGCGAGTGTCGAAAAATTTAGCGGGCGCGGCGGCGGCGTGCTTAACTTAATGTCCGAATTCCGCACGTCAGCACGCCAGCCGAGCCCCATAATGCAGAAAAAACCGACCCCGAGCGTTGCCATGAATACTCAACAGCAAGCGTTGTACGACGCGCTGCGCGCGCGTGACCGCAAATTCGACGGACGCTTTTTCGTCGGCGTCTCTTCAACCGGTATCTATTGCCGCCCGGTGTGCAGCGCCCGCACGCCGAAGCTGGAAAACTGCACCTTCTATCCGAGCGCGGCGGCGGCAGAGTTGGCGGGATTTCGCCCCTGCCTCAAATGCCGGCCGGAGCTGGCGCCCGGCCTGGCGCTGATCGATCTGGGCAACCGCTATGCGCAGGTGGCAGTGCAGCTCATCGAGCAGGGGTATCTGTCTGAACACAGCTGCGAAGCGCTGGCGGCGCGGCTGGGCATTTCCGATCGCCATCTGCGGCGCATCTTCGCCGAACAGTTTGGCGCCTCACCGATCGATTACGCGCAGTCGCACCGGCTGCTGCAGGCCAAACGCCTGCTGGCGGATACCGATCTGCCGCTCAGCGAGGTGGCGTTCGCCGCCGGATTCGGCAGCCTGCGGCGTTTCAACGAGCTGTTCAAGGCGCGCTATCGCCTGATACCGTCAGCGCTGCGCAGCGGCGGCGCGCGCGGTGAACGGGCCGCCGCCAGCGGGCTGGTGTTTCATCTGGGCTATCGGCCGCCCTATGACTGGGAGCGCATGCTGAATTTCTTGCAGGCGCGCGCCGTGCAGGGCGTGGAGCGGGTCGACGGACGCCGCTACCTGCGCTCGATCGCCGTCAGCCTGGGCGGCACGGAACACCGCGGCTGGGTCAGCGTGCAGCCGGAAGAAGCGCGCAATCGGGTTCGGGTAGAGATCGCGCCTGCGCTCAGTCTGGTGACGACGGAGGTGTTGCGCCGGGTGCGCCTGCTGTTTGATCTGGATGCCGCGCCGGATCGCATCAATGAGGCGCTGGGCTCGCTGGCGGCCGATGCGCCGGGATTGCGCCTGCCGGGCTGCGTGAACAGTTTCGAGCAGGCGGCGCGGGCGGTGCTGGGCCAGTTGGTCAGCGTAAAAATGGCGGCGACCTTCGCCGGGCGGATGACTGAACGCTGGGGGGAAGCCCTGGCGACGCCGCATGAGGGCATCACCCATGTCTTCCCCACCGCAGAACGGGTGGCGCAGCTGCAGCCCGAAGAACTGCGCCCGCTCGGGGTGCAGCTGAAGCGCGCGGCGGCGCTGATCGAGATCGCCCGCGCGCTGGGCGAAGGGCGGCTGCAGCTCGACAACGTGCTGGATATCGAACAGGGCATCAAGGCGCTGACCGCGCTGCCGGGTATCGGCAGCTGGACCGCCAGCTATATCGCGATGCGCGCCTGGTCGTGGCCGGACGTGTTCCTGGCCGGCGATTACCTGATCAAACAGCGTTTTCCCGGCATGACGCCGCGCCAGATAGAACGCTACGCTGAACGTTGGCGCCCGTGGCGCTCTTACGCCACGCTGCATCTGTGGCACAACGACGGCTGGGCGCCGAAAGGGGAGAGTTGAACGTAGAGCTAGCGAGGGGTGTCGATCAGCTGCAGCAGGCGGCTCATGCCCTCGCGCATCAGGAACGCCAGCAGCTTTTCCCGCTCGGCCGGCGTCAGGTGGTAGTAATACTCGATCCAGACCCGTATCGGATCCTGGCGTTTGACGTCGTAATCCGGATGGTCGGTTTCGCGCAACGCCGACAGGCTGCGCGCGCCGAACGGCAGACTGTCGATATGGTATTCCAGCGCTTTGCCCTGTACGCCGCTGCGGCGGCGGCTGACCCAGCCTTCACGCCGGGCCATCAAATTGACCCCTTGCGGAGTTGAAGGCAACCCCGCCTTACCCATCAGTTCCCTGGCGGAAAACCATTTCTTTTCCATAGTCCCTTA
This sequence comes from Serratia sp. CY40230, assembly GCF_052168835.1. NCBI lineage: Bacteria > Pseudomonadati > Pseudomonadota > Gammaproteobacteria > Enterobacterales > Yersiniaceae > Serratia > Serratia sp. CY40230. The sequence goes on along the minus strand of NZ_JBJNLX010000001.1, from coordinate 1,315,187 downwards.
TCCCTGAGCCATCACATGCCGAGGAAAATCAACGGATACGCTGATAGTCGCATGGGCGCTTCATCTTACTTAATCGTTTAAGCTTCAGGTGTTATTTATATCACTAATCTTGTCTTGGTTAATATCATGTAACGAACGAGATGCGAGGCGCCGCCTGGGAGGGGGGAGAAGGTTAACGGATGCCGAAATAGCCGTCGCTGAGCAACACCGCCAGCGGCTGCTCCAGCGCCACCTGGTCGCCGTCCGCCAGATCGACGCCGATGTCGCGCAGCGCCTGCAGCGTCACCGGCTGGTGAGCCGGCCCGGCGAAGGTCTGCGCTTTAATGCGATGCGCCGCGCCGTTGAGCATCGAGACCATCAGCTCGTCCATCTGGTTGCAGTGCACGTTGGTGATAAAGCGCTCATCGATGCGAATGATGTCGATCTTCTGATCGCTGAGTTCATCGAACGCATTGATGTTATGTCCGAAGCCGTTGACGATCAGCCGGCAGCCCTGCTGCTGCAGTTCGCGGAGAAATGCCCGACACTGTGCGGCGTGCTCCAGTATCGCGGCCTCATCGACGCTGAACAGCAGCGCCTGCGGCGGCAGCGAGGAAGCGCGCACCGTTTCCGTCAGGTAGCGCTGGAAGTCGGCGCTCAGCAGGCTGTCGATGGCCAGCGGCAGCGCGAGCGACAGCCCTTTGCGTTTGATGTCGTCGGCATATTTCACCAGCAGTTGCGCCGCCGTCCAGCGGTCGATGTCCGGCATCAGGCCGTACAGCTGCGCGGCGGTGATGAACGCCTCGTGCGACAGCGGGCGCTCGTCCGGCGCCATCACCTGCAGCTTCACCTGGTGAAACGCTGCCGACAGCGGCGTCGCCGGCGGCGCGACCGCGTGAGTCAGCAGCCGCAGTTGCCCCTCGCTGATGATCGTCTGCACTTCCTGCTGGCTCAGTACCTCGTGTTGCCGCTCCAACAGCTGTTTCTGCCGCGTTTCGTACAGATAAACCTGGCCGCGCCCCTGGTGCTTGGCGGTATAGCAGGCGATATCGGCCTGCGCCAACAGTTCGCTGCTTTTGGCGTCGGCACTGATGCGCGTGATGCCGGCGCTGGCGCCGACGCGATAAATCTTCCCTTCCCAATAGAACGGGTGCTGGCTGATTTGATTAACCACTTGCTGCACCAGCGATTTGGCCTGTTCCAGCCGGCAGTCGTACAGGATCAGACCGAACTCGTCGCCGCCCAAACGCGCCAGGCAGTCGCTGCCGCGCAGTTGGTGCCGCATCAGCTGGGCGATATCCCGCAGCAGGGCATCTCCCGCCGCATGGCCGGCGGTGTCGTTCACCGCCTTGAACCGATCCAGATCGAGGAACACCAGCGAATGCGGCGACGACGGTTCCCCGCCGGCGACGATCGCCGCTTTCAGCTGTTTCTCGAAGCGGGTGCGGTTCGGCAATCCGGTCAGCGCATCGTGCGAGGCGCTGTAGCTGAGTTTTTTCATCAGCTCGCGCGAGGCGGTGACGTCCTGCAGCACCATCACCGCGCCCATGGTTTCCCCGTCGAGGGTTTTCAGCGGTGAGACCGACTGCTGTACGTCGAAATAACGCCCGTCGCGGCTGTGCAGCACCAGCGCATAATCCGCCGGCCATTGCCGTGGGTATTGCGTGAGGTTTTCGATTTCCGGGCCGTCTTTGCCGTTGGTCAGGCGCACCACGCCGGCGACGGGCATACCGATCGCTAGGTCGAGTGGCCAGCCGCACATCTGTTCCGCCACCGGATTCATAAAGGTGATGCGCAGGTGGCTGTCGGTGGAGATCACCCCTTCGCCGATGGCGTCGAGGGTGATGTGCAGGCGCTCTTTCTCTTCGTGCAGCGCCTCGGCGAGGCTCTTGAGCTCGGTCATGTCGATATTGGTGCCGATCAGGCGCAGCGGCCGGCCCTGATCGTCGAGGATCACGTTGCCCTGGCCTCGGATATGGCGCAGTTTGCCGCTGCGCGTAGTGATGCGAAATTCCATGACGAACGGTCGCGGCTGCGCCAGGATCTCGGCCAGCTCGCGATCGGTACGCTCGCGATCTTCCGGCACCAGCAGGGTGCGCCACAACGCCAGCGTCGGCGTTTGGTCGGGGGGGAGATCGTAGAGTTCGAACATGCGCTGATCCCAGGTGAAGTTTTCCTGGCTCATCACCCATTCCCAGATGCCGACGCCGCCCACCTGGTTGGCCAGCGTGATGCGCTCCACCAACCGGTTGTTCTCCGCCTCGCTGCGCTTAAGGTCGCTGATATCCTCCACCTGAGAGATGAAGTACAACGGCCGGCCTTCGCCGTCGCGCACCAGCGAGACCGCCAGCAGCGCCCAGACCGTCTGCCCGTCGCTGCGGATATAGCGCTTCTCCATGGTGTAGCTGCTGATATGGCCGTCGAGCAGTTCGTGCAGTTGGGTCAGGTCGGCGTTCAGATCGTCCGGGTGGGTGATCTCTTGAAAGGTCAGGCGATAAAGTCTTTCGGGCGGATAGCCGAGCAGCTTGCACAGCGCCTGATTGACCTGCAGCCATTTGCCCTCCGGCGACACCAGCGCCATGCCTATGGCGGAATACTCCAGCGCGCTGCGAAAGCGGCTTTCGCTCTCGACGATATGTTGCTTTTCCACCCGGAAGGTGTGCATCACCATCGCCATGGCGTGCGCCGGGATCAGGATCAGCAACATCGGCAGATAGAGGCCGAGTTCGCCCAGGAAAGTGTGCTGGGAAGACTGAAGGTGCAGCAGACCCAGCGACAGCAGGACGGTGATCAGCAGGAGAGTGCAGAAACAGACGGTGAAGGTTTCGAAGCGCGACAGGGCGATAGCCGCCCACAGCAGCGGCAGGATGACGAAGGTAAAGGGGAAGGGCAGATGCGTCAGCGCCAGATAGCTGAAGGCCAGCGAGCCCATCAGGGTCAACAGCAGCGGATACGGATTCAGCCCGGCCAACAGACGGCGGTGATAGGTGAGCCCGAGCGGCGCCAGCGACAGCACCCCTATCGCTTCAGAGATGAACCAGGTGCCGAACGATTGCCAAAACGTCAGGTCCGGCGTGGGGGTTAGTCCGGCGGCCAGCAGCGCGCTGAACAACGGGGTAAAGATCACCGCGCAGACCACGAAGCGCAGCCAACAGCCCAGATCGCTCAGCGGATCGATCGCCGGCAGCGTGCGGCGCAGCAGCAGAGCGCACACTGCCGCTTCCAGCAGGTTGATGGCGGCCAGCTTGACCGGAATGGCGCTGAAGCCGAACAGCAGGAAGCTGGCGAGTACGATGCCTGTGCCGCTGGCCAGCAGCGGCAAACCCCAATGACGCGGAGGATGGCGATACAGCACGGCGATCGCGGCGGCGGTCGGGAACCACAGCGGCGTGAAGTGATGAGCCTCACTGGATAACGACAGGCTCAGCAAGGCGAGCAAAAATGTCGCCAGCGCCACGAACAGAGAATGTGTCAGCATAACGCCTTTGTGTGTGCCGAACGCGTTCGGCGCGCTGATATCCATAGACATCCTTACCGATGACCTCTGCCTGTGATTGGATTCATGACGTGGATGAATCAAGATGATTTATTGAAAAAGGGTAGTACAGCGCGGGAGGAAAACCTATCGGGAGGGCCGACTTTACTGCGTTAGCGCAAACCCGGCGACAGAATGACGAAAAAGCCGGCACAGGGCCGGCTTTGAGCGTATTACAGCAGGAACAGGGTGGCGAGGCCGAGGAAAATGAAAAAGCCGCCGGTATCGGTCAGCGCGGTGATGAGCACGCTCGAGCCGACCGCCGGATCGCGGCCCAGTTTGAGCATTGTCATCGGGATCACCACGCCCATCAGCGCCGCCAGCAGCAGGTTGAGCAGCATCGCCAGCGTCATCACGCCGCCCATCGCCGCGTCGCCGTACAGCAGCCAGGTGATCACGCCCATGATGCCGCCCCACACCACGCCGTTGATGATGGCGACGCCCAGCTCCCTGAGCATCAGGCGCGAGATGTTGCCGACTTCGATCTGGTGCAGCGCCAGCGCGCGCACGATCATGGTGATGGTCTGGTTGCCGGTGTTGCCGCCGATGCCGGCGACGATCGGCATCAGCGCCGCCAGCGCCACCAGCTGGGAAATGGTGTGCTCGAACAGGCCGATCACTCGCGAGGCGACAAACGCGGTGCAGAGGTTGATCGCCAGCCAGGCCCAGCGGGTTTTGACCGCTTTGCTGACCGGGGCGAACACGTCTTCTTCCGGGCTTAAACCGCCCATGCGGCGCAGGTTGGTGTCGCTCTCTTCGTTGACGGCGTCGACGATCTCTTCGATGGTCAGGCGGCCCATCAGTTTGCCCTTGGCGTCAACCACCGGGGCGCTGATCAGGTCATAACGTTCGAACGCGCCCGCCGCTTCATCGGCCTTGTCCTCAGGCTGGAAGGTGGCGGGATCGCTGTCCATCACTTCGCGCACCGGGATTTCCGGGTCGTTCAGCAGCACCGCGGTGAGCGGCAGTTCGCCCAGCAGGGTGTTTTTGCGATCGGTGACGAACAGTTTATCGGTGGCGTCGGGAATGGTTTTGCGCATGCGCAAAAAACGGTGCACCGCGCCGAGCGTGACGTCCGGCCGCACCGTCACCAGTTCGAAATCCATCATCCAGCCGACGCTGTCTTTGGCGTACTGGCTCATCTCGCGCACCTGGGCGCGCTGCTCCGGCTCCAGCGAGGTCAGCAACCGGCCCATCAGGTTACGCGGCAGGTATTGCGCCAGATAGGCCTGTTCGTCCACGTCCAGCGTTTTGATCGCTTTGAGCAGGTCTTTATCGCTCATTTCTTCGATCAGGCTGTCCCAGACCGGTTCGGCGACTTCCACCAGCGTCTGGCCGCGCTTGCTGTTGCCCACCAGCCGCCACAGCGCCATACGTTCGTCCTGCGGCAGCGCCTCCAGCAGGTCCGCCAGGTCGGCGGCGTGCATGTCGTCCAGCAGGCCGGTGATTTCCGCCGTCTGGTTCAGCAGTTCGCTTTGGCTGAGGGCGTGTTCATCCCCTGGCCGGCCGAGAATGCCGTCGACCAATTCCTTATTGTTCAACAGCAGAGTGAGAATGCGCTGGCGGTGTTCAGCGACTTTTTTGACGTTATGGGTTGCGGCTGACATGGTGTTCCTTAACGGGCGCTCGACGTTCCTGACGCAGGCTCATTAAAAGATAGAGCATAGCGAGTGCCGGAGTCATTTTTATGAAACGGACGGGGCGCGGCGGTTATTCAGAGGAGGCGTCCTGTTGCGGCGCGCTGACTTCGGCGGCGTTTTGCGCAGCGGCCTGCTTTTTTTCCTGATGATGAGGCACCGCCACCACGGCGGCGTACAGCAGTCGGCCGACTAAAATGATAAAGCTGATAAACAACACTATCTTCGTCATCTGTCCGGTGGTTTTCTTGCGCATATATCACCCGGTATGCCGGTGTCCTGTGTTATTCGCTCGAGAATTTGTAACCGGATTTTAGGCGCTGATGACAAAAGTTGTCCATTTTTTTCCGGCGCGCGGCGCGGCGTATTAGGGTTTCGTTTAGGTTGACGGGGCGGGGCGGAAAGAAAACCCCCTGGCTGGCAGGGGGCGGGGGATCAGGCGGAGCGCTGTTCGTCTTGCGAGCCTTCTTCGTCGATCAGCAGCTTCCAGCCGACGACGTCGTTCCAGTAGGCCTGCTCGCGCTCGAAGTCCAGCTGCACCAGGTTGTTTTGCGCCAGGTAGCCGGCCGGGAAGCGCAGCGTCCAGTGGTTGTCGTCGGTGGTCAGGCGCAGCGTTTCCGGCGTGGTGGTCGACTGGCGCTGGTTGTTGAGCAGGGTGCTCAGACGCAGCAGCTGGATCAGCGGCAGGTAGTGTTTCTTTTTGAACAGGTTGAGGCGCGGCAGCTCTTCCAGCTTGATCGCCTTGCGGTGGAAACGCACCAGCGCCGCCAACAGCAGTTGCTGTTCCTGGTTGAAGCCAGGCAGGTTGGAGTTTTGCAGAATGTAGGCCGAATGGCGATGCATGCCGCTGTGGTTGATGCTCAGCCCCACTTCGTGCAGCATGGCGGCCCATTTCAGCAGGGCTTCCAATTGCGGATGCACCAGCTTGGTGTTTTGCGCCATCCACTGCGAATAGAGCAGTTCGGTGGTTTCCAGCACCCGCTTGGCCTGTTCGCGGTCGATGTTGTAGTGATCGGCCAGGCTTTTGGCGGTGCGGCTGCGGATGTCCTGGTGGCGGAAACGGCCTTCCATTTCATACAGCACACCTTCGCGCAGCGCGCCGTCGGACAGGCGCAGATCGCGGATCGCCAGCGCGTCGAACACGCCGCACAGGATAGCCAGCCCCGGCACGAACACCGATTGGCGATCTTCCGACAGCCCCGGCAGGCTCAGTGAGCCGAAGCTTTTGAACTGCAGCACCTGTTCGGCGAGCATTTCCAGGCGTTCGAGGGTGATCAGACCGTCTTTTTCGCCCATCGCCACCAGCACTTCGTGGGCGGCCTTGATGGTGCCCGAGGCGCCCAGCGCATACTGCCAGCCCTGAATGCGGTACTGCCAGGCCAGCGTTTCCAGCTTCTGCGCCGCCGCCAGCCGCGCGCGGCGGAAGTTGTTTTTGCTGATCTCGCCGCCGGGGAAGAACAGCTGGGCGAAGCTGACGCAGCCCATGCGGCGGCTTTCCGCCAGCAGCGGCTCGAAGTCTTCGCCGATCACCAGCTCGGTGGAGCCGCCGCCGATGTCGATCACCAGCTTGCGGCCTTTCTCCGGTTGAGTGTGCTCCACGCCCATGAAGATCAGGCGCGCTTCTTCCTGGCCGGCGATGATTTCGATCGGGTAGGGGATCACTTTGGCGGCGCGCTTGAGGAACACTTCAGCGTTCACCGCCTGGCGCAGGGTATGGGTCCCGACGATGGTGACGTTATCCGCCGGGAAGCCCTGCAGCCGTTCGGCAAACAGCGCCAGGCAGGCCAGGCCGCGTTCTATCGCCTCTTCACTGAGTACGTTGTTGCTGTCCAATCCGTCGGCGAGGTGCACCCGCTGTTTTAAACGGCCCAATACCTGTAAGGCGCCGTTGACGACGCGGGCGATCACCATGTGGAAACTGTTCGACCCGAGGTCGATGGCGGCGATTTCCTGCGGTTTGTTCGTTGCAGTGTTTTTTAGCGGCATAGTTGCTGGCCTACTGTCCTGGTTGTTCCAGAGCTTTTAAATACTCGTAAATAGCCACCTGGGCGCGCACTTTGCGGCGGTTGCCGCGCGGCACGTACTGGTTGCTCAGTTCTTTATCCACATAACGGGCCTTGACCGTATCGCTGAACAGGATCTCCAGAATGTCCAGAACGCGCTGTTTCAGCGCCGGATCCAGCAGCGATACCGCCACTTCGATACGGTAATCTATGTTGCGGGTCATCCAGTCGGCGGAGGACAGATACACCCGTTTGTCACCTTTGTTGTCGAAAACGTAAACCCGATCGTGTTCCAAAAAGCGATCGACGATGCTGATCACCTGAATATTGTCGCTGATCCCCGGCAGGTTGGGAATCAGGGAACACATGCCCCGCACCAGCAGACGGATCTTCACGCCGGCGCCGGACGCGGTATATAACCGATCTACCAGCCCTTTATCCACCAGATTATTTATTTTCAACATAATGCCGGCCTGTTCCCCGGCCTGGGCGTTGGCGATTTCGTTGTCGATCAGCTCATACAACTTCAGGCGCGAGTTCTGCGGCGACACCATCAGGTTATCGAAGGTGACCGGGCGGTAGGGGTTCTCGATAAAGTTGAATACCCGGCGTACCTCGTTGGTGATGCGCGAGTCGGCGGTCAACAGCGAATAGTCGGTGTAGATGCGCGCGGTTTTTTCGTTAAAGTTGCCGGTACCGATATGAGCATAGCGCACAATTTCATCGCCTTCACGGCGTGAAATCAGGAACAGTTTGGCATGGATTTTCAGCCCCGGCGCCGAGAAGATCACGTGCACGCCGGCCTCGGTCAGGCGCTTCGCCCAGTGGATGTTGGCCTCTTCGTCAAAGCGCGCCTGCAGCTCGACCACCACCGTGACTTTTTTGCCATTGTGCGCGGCGTGGATCATCGATTCGATGATGCGCGAGTCTTTCGCCACCCGGTAGATGTTGATTTTGATCGCCAACACGCTCGGATCGAACGACGCCTGGCGCAGCAGCTCCAGCACGTGTTCAAAGGTGTGGTACGGGTAGTAGAGCAGCACGTCTTTTTCGCGAATGGCGTCGAAGCCGTTGCGGAAACCGTCGAACCAGATGTGGCGCAGGCGCGGCAGCGGCTTGTTGACCAGATTGGCCTTGCCGACGTTCGGGAAGCTGATGAAGTCTTTAAAGTTGTGATAGCGGCCGCCGGCGATCACCGAATCGTAGTTGGAGATGCCCAGCTTGCCGCGCAGCAGCTCCACCATCTCGTTCGGCATGTCGCGCTGATAAACGAAGCGCACCGGCTCGGCGGTGAGGCGCTGTTTCAGGCTGGAGGACATCAGTTCCAGCAGGCTGGATTCCATTTCGGTGACCAGATCGTATTCGGCGTCACGGGTCATCTTCATCGAATAGGCGTTGAGCGCGTCGTAGTCGAAGAAGCCCTTGAAGATATCGTCCAGGCAGTAACGCAGGATGTTGTCGAGCAGGATCATCGGCTTACGGCGGCGCGGCGCTTCCGGCGGCAGATTGACGAAGCGCGGCACCTTGTCGGACGGGATTTCCAGCAGCGCATAGTCGATGCGCGCGCCGCGGATGATCTCCACCGCCAGATAGGTGTAATCGTCTTTCAGGAACTGCACCAGGTTGGTGTCGTGGTTGATCAGGATCGGCGTGATGTGCTGGCGCAGGTGCTGTTTGAAATATTGCCGCAGCCAGATTTGCTGGTTCTCGGACACCTGGCGTTCGTTGATCAGGAAGATCTGGTTGCGCGCCATTTCCAGCAGCAGATCGTTGTACAGACCGTCGAACTCCTGATCGGTTTTCAGCACCTTGGCCTGGATCTTTTTCAGCAGATGGCGTGAGGAACCGGCGGAACCTTGCTCTTCGCTGATCAGGATGCGCCGTTTGAGATCGGCGAAGCGGACTTTATAGAACTCGTCGAGGTTGTTGGAGTAAATGCCCAGAAAACGCATACGTTCAATCAGGGGATTGCTCTTATCTGCGGCTTCCTGCAACACGCGCTCATTAAAGGATAACCAGCTTAGTTCTTTTTCGATGTAGAGCTTTTCCTGACCCATTGCCACTCCAGTTCAAATTTAGAATAGGATCCGGGACGCAGCGCCCGGATGCCGCTCTAGTGTCCTTCATCATTATTGCGAGAGATTGACAGGAAAGTCCAACATATCCATTGCGTTGGCGCGCGGCGTTTTTCGGCGGCAATAAATTTTCCCCGCGGCGGGATGCCCGGCAGTGAAACGATCAGCATGAAATGACGGTTAGCAGGCTTATTCTTGGCGTTATAAAGCGTGTTTATGGTCATTTTTCAGCAATATATCAAATTCATATTGTCTGATGGCAGTGTAAAAAACCTGAGTTATGGCGGGTAACTTTGTCATGCAAACGTCATAAAACTGACATAAGATGCCCGGTTATCTTACGGCGCAAGCCCGATTACATCAGCGACAGCGAGACACATGACACAGACGACGGCCAATCAACATCCCCGAGATCGCATGCGCGGGCGCATCGACCGCGGCGTGCAGGCGGCAGTGACCGCCAGCGGGCTGATGGTGCTGATGACGTTGATGCTGATCTTCGTTTATCTGCTGTTTGCGGTGCTGCCGTTGTTCAAACCCGCCTCGCTCGGCCAGGCGCAGCCGCTGCCGTTCACGGTATCGGCCCCGGCGCTGGCGCTGGGCATGGACGTGCAGCAGCGCGTCGGTTATCGCATCGACGCGCAGGGCGCGGGGCAATTTTATCGTCTGACGCCAGCGCCGAGCGGCCAGGCCCAGACGCCGCTGGCGCAGCAGATGCTGTTGGCCAAACCGACGCTGCTCGCGCAGGCCGCCGGCGAGCGCGATCTGTTTGCGCTGGCGCAGGCCGACGGCCGGTTGGTGGTGGCGCGCGCGGATTTCGCCACGGCGGAAAACGGCCGGCCGCAGTGGCAGTTCCCGCTCGGGCAGCAGCCATTGGCGCTGGATCCACAGCGCAAGCCGCTGAAGCTGCTGTCGCTGGCGGATGCGCATCGCGGGCAGTATCTGCTGGCCGGAGTGACCGACGATCGGCGGCTGGTGTTCGGCCGCTTCAGCCCCGACCGGCCGCCGCAGTTCAGCGAGCGGCCGCTGGAGCACGACGGGGAGCAGCTGGTGCTGACGCCGGATGGCCGCCAGCTTTATCTGCTGACCGGCAACCGGCTGGCGCGTTATCAGATCGACGGCGCACAGCTGCAGCTGCGTGAAACGCGTACCCTTGGCGAACACGCCCCGTATCAGATGACGGCGCTGCCCGGCGGCAGCGCGCTGCTGATCAAGGGCGCCGACGGCAATCTGCGCGAGTGGTTCGAGGTGGAAAAAGATCGGCGCTGGCGTCTGACGCCGGTGCAGCATTTCGACCACGGCGCCGACGGGCAGGAGCTGACGGTGGCTGAGCCTTACCGCCGGGTGTTCGCCACCCTGCGGCCCGATGGCGGCTTCTCGCTGTTCTCCGCCATTCAACCGCAGCCGCTGCTGAATACCCGTTTGGGCGCCGAGGTGCGGCAGATGGCGTTCGCGCCGCGCGGCGATGGCCTGCTGCTGGAGAGCGCGCAGGGCTGGCAGCGCTATGCGCTCGACAACCCGTATCCGGACGTTACCTGGCGTTCGTTGTGGGGCAAGGTGTGGTATGAGAACTACCCGCAGCCGGCCTATGTCTGGCAGTCCACCTCCGGCGAAGACAGTTACCAACCCAAATTCAGCCTGATGCCGGTGATCTTCGGCACCTTTAAGGCGGCGGCTTACGCGATGCTGTTCGCCATCCCGCTGGCCTTGGCCGGCGCCATCTATACCGCTTACTTTATGACGCCGGGGCTGCGGCGGGTGATCAAACCGGCTATCGAAGTGATGGGCGCGCTGCCGACGGTGGTGATCGGGCTGGTGGCCGGCATTTGGCTGGCGCCGATCATCGAGCAGTATCTGTTGGCTGTGCTGGCGTTGCCGCTGCTGCTGGCGGCGGCGGTGCTGCTGTGCGGCGCGTTGACCCATCGCTTTATGCCGCGCTGCCGGCCGGGCGTCGATCTGCTGTTGCTGCTGCCGCTGCTGGCGTTGACGGTGTGGCTGGCGCTCAACCTGGGGCCGCGGCTGGAGGTGGCGCTGTTCGGTGAGCCGCTGCATTTCTGGCTGGGGGATAATTATGACCAGCGCAATGCGCTGGTGGTAGGTGTGGCGATGGGCTTCGCGCTGGTGCCGATCATCTTCTCGCTGGCGGAGGACGCACTGTTCAGCGTGCCGGCGACCCTGAGCCAGGGTTCTTTGGCGCTGGGCGCTACCCAGTGGCAGACGGTGATCAAGGTGGTGCTGCCATCCGCCAGCGCCGGCATTTTCTCCGCGCTGATGATCGGCTTTGGCCGCGCGGTGGGGGAAACCATGATCGTGCTGATGGCCACCGGCAACACGCCGATTATCGACGGCAGCCTGTTCCAGGGGCTGCGCGCGCTGGCGGCCAACATCGCCATTGAAATGCCGGAGGCGGTCTCCGGCAGCAGCCATTACCGCGTGCTGTTCCTGACCGCGCTGGTGCTGTTTGTCTTCACCTTCGTGTTCAACACGCTGGCGGAGGCGGTGCGCCTGCGGCTGCGCAAGCGCTACACGCCGAATCAGGAGGCGCCATGAAGAACTGGGTGAAGAGCGGGTCGCCGTGGATATGGCTGACCGCCGGTTCGGTGGCCGTCAGCCTGCTGGCGCTGATCGGCATTCTGTTGCTGCTGGCCGGGCAGGGGATGCGCTATTTCTGGCCGAGCCCGGTTTATCAGTTCGAACTGAATCAGAACGGCGCCGGACCGGTGACGGTGATTGGCGAGTTGTATCAGCAGCAAAGCATTCCTCACCGCCAGCTGACTGACGCGGGCATAACGCCGCCGGGCGAGGCGCAGAGCGTCGAACGCTTTCTGATTAAGGTCGGCAACCGCGAGCGCGAGGGGCAGGATTTCCGCACCTTGCTGGCCAGTGATATCCGCAGCCAAAGCACGCCGCGCAGCCTGTTGGTGCTGGAACGCGACAGCCACGGCACCGCCTACGGCTATCTGGCGGGGCTGCTGGAAGACGGGCAACCGCTGACCGGCCGCCATCTGGGGCAGGCGTTGCAGCAGCGCCTGCCGCAAATAGCCGCGCTCTCGCGCCAGGCGCACGACATTCAATTCCGCGACATGGCGCGCATCAATCAGCAGTTTGACGCGCTGCGACTGCGGGAAAAACGCCTGCAGCGCGACGATAAGCTGGACGCTCGCGCACAGGACGCCATCAAGGCCGAGCGGCTGGAGCTGCAGCGGCAGTATCAGCTGTTGTCCGAACGTCTGGCGGGGCTGAACCGCGATCGCCAGCGCGATGCGTTGCTACTGCGCGACATGCACGGGCAGACGTTGACCATTCCGCTCAGCCAGGTGCGCGATGCCTGGTACCCGAACGCCATGAACACCACCGAGAAGCTGGCACACTGGGGCGAGCAGGTGAAGAAGTTCCTCACCGACAGCCCGCGCGAGGCGAATACCGAAGGCGGGGTGTTCCCGGCCATTTTCGGCACGGTGTTGATGGTGATCCTGATGTCGATCGTGGTGATGCCGTTTGGCGTGATCGCGGCGGTGTATCTGCACGAATATGCTGGCAACAATCTGCTGACGCGAGTGATCCGCATCGCGGTGGTCAACCTGGCCGGCGTGCCTTCGATCGTCTACGGTGTTTTTGGCCTCGGCTTCTTTGTTTACATGATTGGCGGCACGCTCGATCAGCTGTTCTATCCTGAGTCCTTGCCCAACCCGACCTTCGGTACGCCCGGCGTGCTGTGGGCGGCGCTGACGCTGGCGCTGCTGACGCTGCCGGTAGTGATCGTCGCCACCGAGGAAGGGCTGTCGCGCATTCCCGCCTCGCTGCGGCAGGGCTCGATGGCGCTGGGCGCCAGCCGGGCCGAGACGCTGTGGCGCATCGTGCTGCCAATGGCGGCGCCGGCGATGATGACCGGCCTGATCCTGGCGGTGGCGCGCGCCGCCGGGGAGACCGCGCCGCTGATGTTGGTGGGGGTCGTGAAATCGGTGCCGGTGCTGCCGGTGGACGAGATTTTCCCGTATCTGCACCTGGAGCGGAAGTTCATGCATTTGAGCTTCCAGATCTACGATATGGCATTCCAGAGCCCGAGCGTAGAGGCGGCGCGGCCGCTGGTGTTCGCCACCGCCTTCCTGCTGGTGACGATCGTGGTGAGTTTGAATCTGGCGGCGATGGGCATCCGCCATTCGCTGAGGGAGCGGTACCGAGCATGGTCGCAGTAACAATGACGCTATTTTTGGGGAGTGCGTAATGGGTTTGATGACGCCAGGCAGTTTGCCCCGGCTGGATGTCCAGCATCTTGACGATGAACAGACCGCGCTGGCGGTCAACGGCCTGAACCTGTTTTATGGCGACAAACAGGTGCTGCACGATATTTCGCTGCGTATCCCGAAGCACCGGGTGACGGCTTTGATCGGCCCCTCGGGCTGCGGCAAATCGACGTTGCTGCGCTGTTTCAACCGCATGAACGATCTGGTGGACAACTGCCGCATCGAGGGCGAACTGCAGCTGAACGGCGCGGCGATCTCCGGCGCGCAGATCGACGTGGCGGCGCTGCGGCGGCGGGTGGGCATGGTGTTCCAGCGGCCGAACCCGTTCCCGAAATCGATCTATGAAAACGTGGTGTACGGCCTGCGGCTGCAGGGCGTGCGCGACCGGCGTTTGCTGGATGAGGCGGTGGAGCGTTCGCTGCGCGCCGCCGCCCTGTGGCATGAGGTCAAAGATCGGCTGCGCGAAAACGCGTTCCGCTTGTCCAGCGGCCAGCAGCAGCGCCTGGTGATCGCGCGCGCCATCGCCATCGAGCCGGAGGTGTTGCTGCTCGACGAGCCGACCTCGGCGCTGGATCCGATCTCCACGCTGACCATCGAAGAGCTGATTTCCGCACTCAAGCAGCGCTATAGCGTGGTGCTGGTGACGCACAATATGCAGCAGGCGGCGCGCGTCTCCGACTACACCGCCTTTATTCATCAGGGGCGGCTGGTGGAATACAACGATACCGACGCGATTTTTACCTCGCCGCGCCAGCGCCGCACCGAGGATTATATTACCGGGCGGTATGGGTGAGGCGTTTGGGCTATAAACAAACGAAAGGCTGCATCAACATGCAGCCTTTCGTCTATCAGGGGCATCAGTAATTTGCGCGGATGCGGATCGCTTCTTCTACCCACTCAGCCAGATTTTCTTTGATGTGGTTATAGACATTGGTGCTGGTCAGGTAAGGCGGATCATAGGCTTTGGCGATAGCGGAGAGTTTTGTTTCACCCAGCTTGATGTGATCCAACGGGTTTTTACCTTTCGTGGTTTGGTCGCCGGCGCTGTCTTTCAAATTGTGGATATACACCACCAGTACGCCCATGCCTTTTTTCCAGGCCTCGCAGATTTCGAAATTAATCCATTTGCGATTAGCGGTATCTTTACCGGCGAGAATCACGGCGCAATTGCGATTGTCCAACTGGCTTTTGATCCAATCGGCAATGGCTTTATCGCCGCCTTTTTTCACCTCCTCCCAATCATTATCCGTGGCCGGCCGGTTACCTTCCAGCGTGCCCATTTCACGTATCTGAGAAGCGCGCCAGTTGTCCGGCTCATAATGGAAACTGTAAAAACATTTTCTGGTCATCGGGGGTTATCCTTAGTAATGATATCGATAAGTGCCAACAGGCATTTTTTCTTTTCCGCCAGGCTGCCCGGTTCGTTAAGCTGATCCAGCAGATTCATGGCGGTGGGGTGGCGGTGGTAGAGGGTTTCTTTCATTTCCTCCTTGATTTTCCGGTAGATCTCGGCGGATGCGCTGCCGGTACAACCGATAGGAATACAGACGCAACCTTGTTCCGTGGCGATTTGGAACTCTTGCAATAAACCGTCGGCCAGCACGTATTCGCCCTCGGCGTTGCGTTTGTTGCCGAACAAAAAGATTGCGATGCCGCTGAGCGAAATCATGTTCTGGCGGTATTCCCGCCAAAGCTCTGGCAACGCTATGCCCCCGCTGGCGAATTGGGGGAACGGACGCAGCACCAGTTGGCTTTCGCTGATTTTCCCTTGGCTGTCGTAAATGGCTTCCAGTGCGCCGTTGATCACCGCCGTGCCTACGCCCCAGCCGAAACCGTTGACGATGCGGTGCTGTTTGCGGATAAGCAGGCGCGCCAGACGATGTATGAACTGGATGGACTCTTCACGGGCATAAGGATGGTAGTTGTCGGCGCTGCCGGAGATAAACACCGTGCTTTTCTTGAACTGCGTTTCGATGGCATACAGCAGGTCGGTGATTTGCCGATAGTCATCCACCAGCAGCGTTTGAATGCCGTAACGGCGCAGATCGTTGATCATCAAGCTTTGTTTACGGCTGTTGTAGTCACAGGACGCCTGATCTTCACTGCCGCTGTCGCCGAGCTGAACGCGCCGCATAATGCAGTAGTGATTTCTTTTCCCTTCGGCATACTGTGCATAGAGGCGGCTCAACACATACTGCAGATTGGGATCTTCGAAGCTGAAACCGATAAACAGAAACGTTTTAGCGGTCAGTTCCGCCATCAGCATGTTGATAAAGGGGAGGTGTGTTCGGGAGTAAGTTTCGTATTGTTCGCGGGTGATAATCGCCTGGTTGGGATTTCTATAGTCACCATGCATTTTATATAAAACAACATCACGTTTGTGAATGTTATTGGTCAGGCTTTCCGGTGTGGTTTTAACGTCGCATACGCGATTATAACGGGCATAGGTTTTTTCAATCAGGTCGTCGTAGTTAGTGGTCCAAAGTGACGCTATCGGTAATCTGGCGATAATCCGGTGGTTTTCTGTTTCTTCCGCCTGTTCAGCGAACTCTGTAATGATTTTTTGATTTATCTTATGTCTGTTGCCTTTTTCATTGAGGTGATATTGCGCCAGGGAAATAAGATCGCTCTCTTTTTCGATATCCAGCTCCAGTTCATAAGCGATATCGCCGATAAGCTCTTTCCAGCTGACGAAACCGGCGGGGATGGACAGCCCGGCGCCGGCAAACAGCGCAGCGCTGCCAGCCTTAATATCATTAACGTAATCACGAATAAACAGTTCTATATCACGGTTAAACATGAGATTATTCCCGATGTTGTTTTTCTTTATTGGTTAACTAATAACTATGTTTTTTATGAATTAATTATGCGAATAGAACTACCAAGATAAAAGGGTGAATTAACTTTGTAAACACTGCTTGTTTGTTTTTGTCGATATTGAGCGTGTTATTTTTATATTGAATTTATTTGTTTTTATTATTCGTTTTTTTAATTTTAATATTAATTAAATGCACTCTGGGTAATAAGACGCAGTGGTTGTGGCATATCCGTATATTTTTCCCGCATTGTGATTTTGATCAAACAAAAATAATTCTCATTATCATTGATTGGTGGCATAAAATGTATATACTTCGCTAAGATGTGTAAGTTAACGTAAATGGATGTGTTTAAATGTGTACATGGAAGCCGAGGATTTGGCCTGTGCTTTTGGCGTTTTGCAGCTCGGCGTGGTGCGCGGAAATCACCAGCCCTGCCGATCGCGACAGCATTACCCAACAGCAGAAAACGTTGCTGGAACAGGCTCGGCAACAGCGCGAGGCGCTGCAGAATAACGTTGAATTACCGGCGTTACCGCTGCCTGTGCCGGCCGCCGCAGGAGCGGTTTGCCAGCCGGTGCGGCAGATTGTTTTTGAGGGCGCCGAGCATCTTTCCTGGTCGGTGAAAGAAAGCCTGGCGCGCCCGTATCAGGGGCGCTGTCTGACGCTGGAGCACATTAACCGCCTGGTGCGCGAAACCACCAATGCTTATTTGCAGCGCGGCTATGTCACCTCACAGGCCTGGCTAAAGGAGCAGGATATCTCCCGCGGCGTGTTGACCGTCAGCGCCAGCGAAGGGCGAATCGAGTCCATCACGCAAAACGGTGAGCAGATGCCGGCGTTGAAGATGGCGTTCCCCGGTCTGGTTGGTGGCGTATTGAATCTGCGCGATATCGAGCAGGGCATGGAGCAGCTCAACCGCCTGCCGTCGCAACAGGTGACTATCGATATCCAACCTGGTGAGCAACCCGGCTTTTCCAACGTGGTTTTGCTGCGTGGCGCCACGCGCGCGCCGGTTTCTTTTTCTTTCGGCGCGGATAACAGCGGCCAGAAAAGCACCGGCACCGGGCAGATGAACGCCGCCTTCACGCTGGATAATCCGCTGCGTCTCGCCGATCAATGGTCGCTTTCCGCAGCGCGCAATAACGATTTCAGCCCGCATCATCGCAGCCGCAGCCTGAACGGCAGCGTCACCTTACCCTATGGCTATTGGCTGTTCAGCTACCAGTATGCCTGGAACGATTTTTTCCAGCAGGTGCCGTTCAGCGGCGCCGCTTACCGCTATCAGGGCAATAACCAGACCCAGCGTTTGGGCGCCAACCGCACGTTGCTGCGGGATGGCAAACGTAAGCTGGCCGTCGATATCGGGCTGGCGCGGCGCACCACGGAAAATAAGCTGGCGGGGGAACGGTTGGGCGTCAGCAGCCCAACGCTCAGCATCGTCAGCCTGGGCCTCAATTACAGTGCGGTCGCGGGCGGCGGCTATATGACGCTGAACCCGACGGTAAGCCGCGGGCTGCGCATGCTGGGCGCCACCGCCGACGATCCTGAGCGCAACGGGGCGCCGCGCAGCGAGTTCCGTAAGCTTGGTCTCAGCACCAGCTATTTCTATCCGCTCGCACCCTCCCTCTACTACCTGACCTCGGCTTACGGGCAAACCAGCGCAGACAACCTGTATGCCGGCGAGCGCATTTCCATCGGCGGGCAATACTCGGTGCGCGGCTTTAAAGAGCAGTACCTGACTGGCAATCGCGGCGCCTACTGGCGCAATGAACTCAACTGGCAATGGCAGACCTTACCGGGACTGGGGGCGCTCTCTTTGACCGGCGCGTTAGACGCCGGCTGGCTGCAGGGGCGCGCCGGGCAGATAGACGGCGGCAACGTCGCCGGTGTGGCGTTGGGTGCCACGTTAAGCGGCCGCTGGTTCAATCAGGCGGTCACCGTCGGTAAACCGCTGACGCACCCAGACAGCCTGCAACCGGATCGTTGGGTGGCCTACTGGCAAGCCACCGTCACGTTATAACGCCAGCACACAGCAAGAACGCCCTCGGCGTTCACAACACCATCCTTTCGAAGGAATGAATATGGATAAGCTCAACCCTCCGTTGGCGCGGGGCGCCAGCTATTTGCTGATCTACCTGACGGCTTTCCAGCCGTTGCACCCGGCGTTCGCTGCCGGTATCACCGCCGCCAACGGCAATACGCAGGTGGTTATCAAGCCGGGTAACGTACCGGTGGTGAATATCGCCACGCCGAACGGTGCAGGCATCTCGCACAACACCTATAAAGATTTCAACGTTGGGCCACAGGGCGCCGTGTTGAATAACGCCACGCACGGTGGCAAAACGCAGCTGGGCGTGGAGATCTACAGCGCGCAGGGCAACACCTACCTGAAGGGAAAACCGGCGGAGTTGATCATCAATGAGGTGATCGGCGGCAGTCGTTCCGAGCTGCAGGGCAAACTCGAGGTATTCGGCAACAAGGCCAACGTGATGATCGCCAACCCGAATGGCATCACCTGCGACGGCTGCGGCTTTATCAATGCGCCGGGCGTGACGTTGACCACCGGCAAACCGCAGTTCGACAAGCAGGGCGCGCTGGAAGCGCTGGAGGTGAAAAAAGGCGGTGTCACCATCGGCGGTAAAGGGCTGGACGGCAGCGGCGCCGACTACGTCGATATCATCAGCCGCGCCACCGAGCTGAACGGCAAAATCAATGCGCAAAATCTGTCGCTGACCCAGGGCGCCAACCGCATCAGCTTCAAGGACGGCAGCATCAAACCGATCGCCGGTGAAGGCGCAAAACCTGTGCTGGCGGTGGATACCAAGGCGCTGGGCGGCATGTACGCCAACAAAATCCGCCTGGTGGCCAATGAGGATGGAGTAGGGGTGAACCTGAAAGACCTCACCAGCAAGCAGCGGGATATTACGCTGAGCGTTAATGGCAACCTGGTGCTTAACGGCACTACGCACAGCAAGGGGGACCTCAATGTCAGCGCCAAGGGATTGCACATTACGCCGGGCACTATCGTGCAGGCGGACGGTAACGCCACGTTAGCGACAACGACGCTGGTGAATGACGGGCAAACCAGCACCAGCGGCGATATGCGCATCTTCGGCGACCACATCCGCAACGCCGGGGAAAATGCCAAGCTGCACGCCAATAAAAATATGTGGATCCAAAAGGATGCGCAGGGCAACAAGGCTAAATCTGTCGAGAACCGTTCGGCGAAAATCCTGACCAACAGCGGCGACTTGGTGATACGCACGGAGAGTTTGAACAATGTGAGGCAAGAGGTTCAAGCCGTTTGGAAAAGTACCCCCGGTAACTCCAAAGCATTCAATAAATCCTTGGTGGGAAGTTATTACGACTCACGGCAAGGTGTTGACGCTATTGTGCTGTTGGAACCTGAACTGAAGGACTTTGGCATCGGCAGTTGGTTTGGCGAAATCAACCTGTCGAAAGGCGACAAGGTTAATGTGGGGAAAGACGAGTATCTCTTGGTGAAATCACAGGCGCCGGGAGTGATAAATTCAGGCAACAACGCTTATATCAACGCGACAACGCTATGGAACGATCAGTCGAATATCAGCGCGGCCAAAGATCTAATCCTGACGGGGAATGATTTTACCGTCAAGAGCATTCAACTCGGTCAGAAAGATCGGTACTGGCGCCTGGGAACGAACACGTTTGGCGTTGGGGAGTTTGCCCGTGACGAAGATGCGCCTCCCGGAGATTGGGATCTGCTGTATGTCACGGAAAAAGCCCCTTATACCAAGCAGCAGGAGCTTGTTGTCTGGCAAGCAAAGGGGCAGCAAAAATCATCGATTACCGCCGGTAATAATCTCACTGCGGATTTTAAAAATAAGATAGAAATCAGTACGCCGACGCCTCATGAAAATCAGCTGAATGAAGTGGTCTCCTCCGGCAGACCTGAGTCGCTTAAGGCGCGGAATGTTCTGCTGCATGCCAAAAACATCGTCGGCACTGATGCGATTCGTGCTGACGGCAATATCACCGCGATTGCCGAAGATCGAATTGTTCTTGGGCAAGGCATTTTGGCCGCCGGAAAAGAGCTGTCTCTGACGGCAGTCAACACTATCGACGCGTGGCAAAGTGAGCTGAAAGGGCAGGACGTCACGTTAAACGCCAAAAACGGTGAGATAAAAATACATTCCAGTGAGAAACCTCACTACTTCCGCCCTGACGGTTCTCGCTGGTTGGGCAGCCTTGAGGCTGCACGCGATTTGTCTCTCACGGCTGGCAGCACCATTACGTTGCTGAATACGCTGTTGGCGCCACAAAGCCGAAATATCGCCATGACGGCTAACGGCAGCATTGCAATCGTCAAAAACAGCGCGTTGTTGGAGGGGCCGCTATTGGGGGGACCGGTTTCTCCGGCTAAACGGCAAGAATACTTCAACCAACTGTTGGCCAGTGGCCAAATGAGGGCAACGGGTTCGGTGCTGCTCAATAGCGGTGGCTATCTGGCGCTACGCGGCACCAAGATTAATGCGGACAAGGACGTTACGCTGTTAGCCGCCCATAACGCCGATCTTAACTACCGTGAGCTTGACGGCCGATTCAATGCGCTTTTCCCTGTGTCCCGCACGCCTGAACTGGGCAGCCGGGTACACGCCGGCGGCAATTTGCTGATTAACTCGGCCCGCGACATCGGCACCCAGGGCGGCGCACTTTCCGCTAACGGCAACATCACGCTGCTGGCCGGGCAGAATCTATGGTTATCGAATGTCGCCTATTCCGCCATTGATGCCGCCAACGACAACAACAAAGACGACCGCCATGTGGTCACTACGCTCAGCGCCGGGAAAAACCTGACCGCGTCGGCGAATAACCAACTGCTGACTTACGGCGCCAGTCTGACCTCCGGCGCTAACATGACGCTAACCTCCGGCGGCGATATGCGCTTCGAGGCGGTGCAAAACCACACTTACCGCGAGGGCGGCAACGAATTTACCGAAACCCGCACCCAGCAAGGGACCGAGCTGAATGCTGGCGGCCTTATGACGGTGATTTCCGGCGGCAGTATTTTGTTCCAGGCGACCAAGCTGGTGGTTAAAGGATTAGGGGCGAACTGGAAACCATCGGTAGCGGTGACGGATTGGGGGAGTCGGATAGCGGCGGCGGAGCAGGCGGTGAATGCAGCGCAGCAACGTATCAACGATGCGGACAGTCGCAAAAGCCAGGCTCAAGGCCAACTTGCCATACTGCAAAATGCTTACAACGCGGCTGTAGCCGAAAGAGCTGAAGCCCAACGGCGATGGGATAACCCACCCAAGTTCCCATGTTGCGGATATACCGACGAACAGCACAATATTGAGTCGGAGATAGCGGCAAGATTGGTGAACGCAAAGCACGCAGTGCAACAGGCCAAGATTGCACTGGACTCGGCCAACAACACTATTAACCAGGCTGGCTCGCAGACAGTGCAGGCAACGCGCGAACGGGATGAGTCGCAGCAACGTCTCGTTGCCCTGCGTCAGGAAGCCCAAAGCAAAGGCATTGACGAAGCCAAACAAAAAGCGCAGGTCGACGCCCATAATCAGGCCGAAGCCATGCGTGTCGGAAATATGGATATTGCTGCCAAGGGTGGCTATCTCTACGGCCAGGCGATGGAGGAGTCCAGCCACTACGAGAAAAAGGAAACCAAGCGCAAATGGTGGGGCAAGAAAACCGAGGTTAAGCAGACCCGCCATGACGTGACCAACAAGGTTACCGAGTTTACCGCCGCCGGCAATATCACGCTGATGAGCCGCGACGACAGCACCTATGAAGCCAGCAAAATCGCCGCCGGGCAAAACGCGCGCCTGACCAGCTCCCGTGGTCAGGTTAACTTCCGCGCGGTGAAAAACACCTCTTTCGAACAGGCCGTCAGCAATTCGAAGGGCTTCTTTATCAAGCAGGCCAATAAAGGGTACGAAGACAATAAGTGGGTGTTGCCGAGCATTCATACCGGTGGTGCCTTGACCGTAGAGGCCGCCAAGGGCGTCAACGCCGATGTGAAGGTGAAAAACGGTCAGGCGCTGCAAAGCGCCATCGACGCGCTGGGCAATACGCCGGGCACCACCTGGGTCAAAGATCTGAACAAGCGCAACGACGTGCAGTGGAGCAAGGTCAAGGACGCCTACGACAGCTGGGATTACAAGAGCCAGCACCTGAACCCGGCGGTGGCGGCGGTGATCGCCATCGCGGCCGCAGCGGTGACCGCTGGCAGTTCACTGGCGGCTACGGCAGCCTCCAGCGTTTCCGGCGCCGTGGGCGGCGGGGCGGTAACCAGCGGCGCAGTCACCGCTGGTATGTCTTCGCTGGCCTCCCAGGCGGCGGTGGCGCTGGTGGAGAACCAGGGCAACCTGTCGAAAACCCTGCAGGCGCTGGGCAGCAATGAAAACGTCAAAGCGACCGCCACGGCGATGGCGATCGGCGGCGCGCTCAACGGCTTCGACAGCGCGATGGGCTGGAGCAAGGACGCGGCGGGCAAACCGCTCAATCCAAACAACGTCAAACTGCCGCAGCTGAGCAACGGCGACTGGAGCAAGGTGGCGCAGCGGGTGGCCGGGCAATCGGTCATCAGCTCCAGCCTGAATACCGCCATTAATGGCGGCAGCTTCAAGGACAACCTGACCAATGCGCTGCTGGCGAACATCGGTAACCAGGTTCAGGCCGAGGGCGCCAATCTGATTGGGGATAACGGCCAGGTTCTCGATATACCGGGCCGGGCCGTAAGCCATGCCGTTCTGGCGG
Organism: Serratia sp. CY40230; assembly: GCF_052168835.1. NCBI lineage: Bacteria > Pseudomonadati > Pseudomonadota > Gammaproteobacteria > Enterobacterales > Yersiniaceae > Serratia > Serratia sp. CY40230. Next base: position 1,292,136 of record NZ_JBJNLX010000001.1, on the reverse strand, counting down.
GCGTGGCCGCAGAAATCGGCAAAGGCAATGCCAAGGGTGCGGCGGCAGGGGCGCTGGCGGCGGAGCTGGCCGGGGTGATATTGGGCGACAATATCATCAAGCCGGAGGAGTGGCAGAAGAAATCGGAACAGCAGGCGCAGATGGCACGAGTGCTGGGCGCAGCCGCAGGCGCAGTCTTTACCGGCAAGTCTGATGGTGCTTATAGCGGCGCCACCGGGGGTGAGAATGCGTTCCGATACAACTATCTCAGCCACAAACAACAAGAATTGATGGAGAAGGATTTGGCGGCCGCGAAATCGCCGCTTGATAAAGCGGTGGTGTTGGCGAACTGGGGAATAACGAGCCACACCCAGGATGGCGCCTTTGCGGCGGGTGTAGTCTCGGGCATCCCGGTTGAAATCAGCGATACGGTGGATGGTTTAGTCGCCGTGGCCAGCAATCCACGCGAGGCAGCGGATGCATTAATAGCTCTGATAAAGAACGATGAACGCTTCTCGATTATTGGCGAAAGTGTGAAACAGGAATACTTGGGTCGGGTCGAGACATTCAAGACGAAGTACGAACATGCCGGCGTGGATGGCGCTTTTGGTGCAGGTCTGGAGTTCGGCAAACTGACGATGGCTGGGCTAGGGTTGTTTGCTGGGGCCGCCGGCGCAGGTAAGCTGGGTGTTAAGGTGACCACCAACACCATTAAGGCAGCTGAGAAGGCTGCATTTAAATCGCCCAATCTCGTTGGTCTAAGCCAACAGACGCAGAAGTTAATCAAAGATGCTGAGGGGATATCTACGGCGAAAGGGATACAAGTTATTTCACCACGCGATTTAAATGAGCAAGTTCTTTGGAATATAGTGAGAAACAACCCAGAGCACGGAACCCCACTGAAAGGATTGAATAATGACTCTCGTTTCCCGGTTGAAGCAGGATTCCAGAAAATGGATGCAACGCATTATTTGCCTGATGGAAGTACAATAAGCATTCATTATCAGTTCAACTCGAACACAGGCAAGGCGTATGATATGAAGATAACCTCGCCCAAACGTAGTACTATTCAACCCGGCCCCTCATTGAATGAAGGTAAAAAGCCATGATAGTTCAAATGAAAGATGGTAAAGAGATCAATGTGTTTGCTATTTACTGGGTCGAGTTCAACTCACAAACAGTAGTTTTGGGTTTGCCGAGAAATAGTGGTGGGTTGACGGCAATTAATATGGATTCAGTAACTGTTGTTGATCCTCGATTGGAGGGGCAGTTTGTTTATTATGATCATGGGATTTTTCATCATTCTCTTATTGACGAGAATCTATTGGATGATGTGCTTGAATATGATGAGAAAGCATATGTTCGGTTCTTATCTATTTTGAAATCAGAAGGGCTTATAGACCAAGATTTTTACTGAGAAAAAACACCTTTGTCAGGCTACAGATTTTTCGGTGAAAATGTGAGATTTAATGAGAACGGCTCTTCGGAGCCGTTTTCTATTTTTATCGTCCCCGCCCCGTAACCCGCAGCACCACCCCCACCAGCAGCAACGCAGCCCCCGAGGCATAGAGCGGGAACCAGCGCGTCCACCAGAGCGGGGAAAACAGCGGGGTACTATTGGGATCTGCAGGCGCGTAGCCGCTATAGGTATTCAGGCCGGCGGCGATGGCGATCATCGCCAGACCGATAAAAAGCAGCAGGTTTGAGACGGTCGTCATGGCATTTTTCCTTTGTAGAGGTAGAGGGTAATTCTTACTATTAATTATTTTTCGATTAATTATCTTGAGGGATATTATTTACTTTCGTATTCATCAGATTATTTCCTGACGATAAAATAGCATCCATTAATACTAGTCGCTTATTTCCCAATAAAAAACCCGCCTGGGCGGGTTTTCTCTTTTTCTCGCTAAGCGTCACTTCACCAGCGGCTTATCATTGGGCGTTTTGAACTTCGCCAGATATTGCGGCTGGAAAATGCACATGCGCAGCACGGTGCGGTATTCGCCGTTGACGAAGAACTCGTCGATCAGCTCGCCTTCCACGTTGAAGCCCAGCTTGCTGTAGATGTGGATCGCCTTCGGGTTCTCCTTGTCGACGATCAGGTACAGTTTGTACAGGTTCAGCACCGAGAAGCCGTAGTCCATCGCCAGCCGGGCGGCGGTGCTGGCGTAGCCTTTGCCCTGGTGGGCAGGATCGATGATGATCTGGAATTCTGCGCGGCGGTGGATGTGATCGATCTCCACCAGCTCCACCAGGCCGACCTTGGCGCCTTCGTGCTCGATGATAAAGCGGCGCTCGCTCTGATCGTGGATGTGTTTGTCGTAGAGATCGGAAAGCTCGACAAAGGCTTCATAGGGTTCTTCAAACCAATAGCGCATAACGCTGGCATTGTTGTCCATCTGGTGGACGAACGACAGATCGTCCCGTTCCAATGGGCGTAATCTGACGCTGGCAGTGCTGGACATGTGGGCTCCTCTGTACCGTGAAATTGTGCAAAGTATAACTTCACAGAATGGATGAAGGCGAAAAAAAACGGCGCCGCGTGGGCGCCGTTTAGGCAAGGTTCAGGCTGCGCGCATCAGTCGGCGGCGTGACCCTGCTCAGGCAGGCGTTCGCCGTCCAGCCAGGCGGCGCCGTCGCGCATCGCCAGGCGGCCGTCGACGAACCAGCTCACCACCAGCGGATAGATCGTGTGTTCCTGGGTTTGCACCCGTTCAACCACGTCATCCTCTTCGTCGTCAGCGAAAATCGGCACCTTGGCCTGCAAAATCACCGGGCCGCCGTCGAGCTGTTCGGTCACGAAGTGCACCGAGGTGCCGTGTTCGCTGTCGCCGTTGTCGATGGCCTGACGATGCGTATGCAGCCCTGGGTATTTCGGCAGCAGGGAAGGGTGAATGTTCAGCATGCGGCCGGCATAACGCTGCACGAACTGCGGGCTGAGGATGCGCATATAGCCGGCCAGCACCACCAGATCGGGCTGGTACTGGTCGATGGCGTCCGCCAGCGCGGCGTCGAACGCCGTGCGATCGGCGTAGGCCTTGGCATCCAGCGCCTGGGCGGCGATGCCCGCCGCTTCGGCGCGTTGCAGGCCGTAAGCCTGCGCCTTATTGCTGAACACCGCCACGATTTCGGCGGCGATGCGGCCCTGCTGGCAGGCGTCAATCAGCGCCTGGAGATTGCTCCCCTGGCCGGAGACCAACACCACGATCTTTTTCATCAGTTGATGACCACTTGTTGTTCGTCGGAAGAGGCGGTCAGTTTACCGATTTTCCACGCTTTTTCACCTGCCGCGGTCAGCAGCGCGATGGCCGCTTCCACTTCGGCTTCCGGCAGGGCGATGACCATGCCTACGCCGCAGTTGAAGGTGCGGTACATTTCATGACGGCTGACGTTGCCGGCCTGCTGCAGCCAGGTGAACACCGCCGGCCACTGCCAGCTGGCTTCGTCGATCACCGCCTGCATGCCTTCCGGCAGCACGCGCGGAATGTTTTCCCAGAAGCCGCCGCCGGTGAGGTGAGCGATGGCGTGGACGTCCGCCTTCTCGATCAGCTCCAGCACGGACTTCACGTAAATCTTGGTCGGCGCCAGCAGGTGGTCGGCCAGCGGTTTGCCTTCCAGCTGGGTGGCGGTCGGCTCGGTGTTGCTCACTTCCAGGATCTTGCGCACCAGCGAGTAGCCGTTGGAGTGCGGGCCGGAAGCGCCCAGGGCGATCAGCGCATCGCCGGACTGCACTTTGCTGCCGTCGATGATCTCGGATTTTTCGACCACGCCGACGCAGAAACCGGCCACGTCGTAATCTTCGCCGTGGTACATGCCCGGCATTTCAGCGGTTTCGCCGCCCACCAGCGCACAGCCGGACTGCTTGCAGCCTTCGGCGATGCCGGAGATCACGCTGGCCGCAGTGTCTACGTCCAGTTTGCCGGTGGCGTAGTAGTCGAGGAAGAACAGCGGCTCGGCGCCCTGAACCACCAGATCGTTGACGCACATCGCCACCAGATCGATGCCGATGGTGTCGTGGCGTTTCAGATCCATCGCCAGACGCAGCTTGGTGCCCACGCCGTCGGTACCGGAAACCAGCACCGGCTCGCGGTATTTCTGCGGCAACGCACACAGGGCGCCAAACCCGCCCAGACCGCCCATCACTTCCGGGCGACGGGTCTGTTTAACTACACCTTTGATGCGATCTACCAATGCGTTGCCTGCATCGATATCGACACCTGCGTCTTTATAGCTGAGAGAGGTTTTGTCGGTCACTGCGCGATTCCCCACGACGGTTTGCGGTTTGAAAACTGTGCTTCCGATGTTGATTCCGGAATAAGGCGCGGCAATTCTAACAGCGCAGGCAAACGTTTGCGAGCGGCTTGTGAACCGGCTCCGCTTTTTCGTCATCTATACTGATATTCAAACTTTTGTTGATCCCGATCGGGCTATTGTGGGTGGCGCAGCGAAAAAAAGGAGGTATAATCCCGCGATTTTTTTGGCCGCAACCACCTTAATAGGAGAAAAATGATGAAGATCGTTGAGGTGAAACACCCGCTGGTAAAACACAAGCTTGGCCTGATGCGCGAAAATGACATCAGCACCAAACGCTTCCGTGAGCTGGCCTCAGAAGTGGGTAGTTTACTGACCTATGAAGCGACCGCCGATCTGGAGACGGAAAAAGTCACCATCGAAGGCTGGTGCGGGCCAGTTGAAGTGGACCAGATCAAAGGGAAAAAGATTACCGTAGTGCCAATCCTGCGCGCCGGTCTGGGCATGATGGAAGGGGTGCTGGAGCACGTGCCGAGCGCGCGCATCAGCGTGGTGGGCGTTTACCGCGATGAAGAAACCCTGGAGCCGGTGCCGTACTTCCAGAAGCTGGTTTCCAACATCGAAGAGCGCATGGCGCTGGTCGTCGACCCGATGCTGGCCACCGGCGGTTCGATGATCGCCACTATCGATCTGCTGAAGAAAGCCGGCTGCCATAGCATCAAGGTGCTGGTTCTGGTTGCGGCGCCGGAAGGCATCGCCGCGCTGGAGAAAGCGCATCCGGACGTTGAGCTGTACACCGCCTCCATCGATCAGTGTCTGAACGACAAGGGTTATATCGTGCCTGGCCTGGGCGATGCGGGCGACAAGATATTTGGTACCAAGTAAACATTTGAGCCGACTTAATGAGTCGGCTTTTTTTTGACTAAAACCTATAAAACCAATAAACCGAGGAAAAACACACATGACCCGTCGCGCCATCGGCGTCAGCGAGCGCCCGCCGCTGCTCCAGACCATTCCGCTCAGCTTCCAGCACCTGTTCGCCATGTTCGGCGCCACCGTGCTGGTGCCTATCCTGTTCAAGATCAACCCGGCGACCGTGCTGCTGTTCAACGGCATCGGCACGCTGCTGTATCTGTTCATCTGTAAAGGCAAGATCCCGGCTTACCTCGGTTCCAGCTTCGCGTTTATCTCGCCGGTGCTGCTGCTGTTGCCGCTCGGTTATGAAGTGGCGTTAGGCGGTTTCATCATGTGCGGCGTGCTGTTCTGCCTGGTGGCGCTGATCGTGAAAAAGGCCGGCACCGGCTGGCTGGATGTGATGTTCCCGCCGGCGGCGATGGGGGCGATCGTCGCCGTCATTGGCCTGGAGTTGGCGGGCGTGGCGGCCAATATGGCGGGGCTGCTGCCGGCTGAAGGCGCCAGCGCCGACTCGACCACCATCACCATTTCGCTGGTGACGCTGGCGGTCACGGTGCTCGGCTCGGTGCTGTTCCGCGGCTTCCTGGCGATTATCCCGATCCTGATCGGCGTGCTGGTGGGTTATGCGCTGTCGTTCTTCATGGGCGTGGTGGATTTGACTCCGATCCGCGAGGCGCACTGGTTCGCGCTGCCGACCTTCTACACCCCGCGCTTTGAGTGGTTCGCCATCTTCACCATTCTGCCGGCGGCGCTGGTGGTGATCGCCGAGCACGTCGGCCACCTGGTGGTGACCGCCAACATCGTGAAAAAAGACCTGATCCGCGATCCGGGCCTGCACCGCTCGATGTTCGCCAACGGCATCTCGACGGTATTCTCCGGCTTCTTCGGCTCCACGCCGAACACCACCTACGGCGAGAACATTGGCGTGATGGCCATCACCAAGGTCTACAGCACCTGGGTGATCGGCGGCGCGGCGGTGCTGGCGATCCTGTTGTCCTGCATCGGCAAGCTGGCGGCGGCGATCCAGGCGGTGCCGGTGCCGGTGATGGGCGGAGTTTCGCTGCTGCTGTACGGTGTGATCGGCGCTTCGGGCATTCGCGTGCTGATCGAGTCCAAAGTGGACTACAACAAAGCGCAAAACCTGATTTTAACCTCGGTGATCCTGATTATCGGCGTGAGCGGCGCCAAGGTGCATATCGGCGCGGCGGAGCTGAAAGGCATGGCGCTGGCGACCATCGTCGGCATTGGCTTGAGCCTGCTGTTCAAGGTCATCAGCCTGTTCCGCAAGGAAGAAGAGGTGCTCGACGCGCCGGACGAACCGGCAGAGCAGAAGTAACGAAAAGGGCAGCCCATGGGGCTGCCCTTTTGACTGATGGCATTCGCCTCAGCTGCGAATTTTGCGGTACACGAACAGCACCACGATGGCGCCGATAACCGCCACCACGAAGCTGCCGAAGTTGAAGCCGTCAACCTTGCCGTAGCCGAAGAAGGTGCTGATATAGCCGCCGACCACGGCGCCGACGATCCCCAGCACGACGGTCAGAATAAAGCCGCCGCCGTCTTTGCCGGGCATGATCCACTTAGCCAAAATACCGGCGATCAGGCCGAAGATAATCCAGGAAATAATCCCCATTTACTGCTCCTTTCTTTGGTGGCTGAGAATAGCTTACTGCTGGGTGGCCGGCTGAGTCTGAGTATTGCCGTTCACCGCCGCATCGGTCTCTTGTTTCAACTCTTGCGCTTTGTTTTCGGCGCTGTTCTTGATGGCTTCGGTCTTGGCCTTGGCCTGCTCGGTCAGATCGTTGGCGCCGTTGATGGCGTCGTTTTTGATGGCCTTGGCCTGATCCACCAACTGCTGGCTCTGCTTGCCGGCGTCATCTTTGATCGCGGCGGCCTTGGCCTTGGCGTCGTTGGTGATGGCGTCCGCCTGCTTGGCGGCTTCATCTTTAATCGCCGAAGCTTTGTCCTTCAGCTGGTCAGCCTGCGTGGCGGCCTCTTTTTTGATTTCATCCGCCGTCGCTTTCGCCTTGTCCGTCAGATCGTCCGCTTTTTTCTGGGCGGCGTCTTTCATCTGCTCGGCGCTGTCTTTGGCTTTATCCAGGTTGGCGTCAACCTTGGACGAGTCATCACAGCCGGCAACCAACAACCCGATAAAGGAGGCCAACAGCACTTTATTCCATACTTTCATCGTCTATATCCTTGCAGAAACCTTGTTGATGGTGATTGCATTTAGCCTACCTATACTAGGCCAGATTTGGCTTAAATGACAAATTTAACCTGCGCAGGCATGGGGTTAGGGAATGATATCGGATAATTCTTGCCTTGGCGGGCGCCGCAGCCAATCAAGCGGCGCTTAGGCATTGTTCACTATTGCGGCATAAGATCCTGCCGGTTCAACAGCGCCCGTTTTCTGTGTTAAACTGCCCACGTTTTTCTGCCAGTTTTGGTTGAGGTGCTTCTCTGAATACGCCGGCACAGCTTTCACTGCCACTTTATCTTCCCGATGATGAAACTTTCGCCAGTTTTTATCCGGGCGAGAACCCATCCCTATTAGCCGCGATCCAATCCGCCGTCCGTCAGGAACATGGCAGCTATATCTATTTCTGGTCGCGTGAAGGCGGCGGGCGCAGCCATTTGCTGCATGCGGCCTGCGCCGAGCTTTCGCAGAAGGGGGAAGCGGTGGGCTATGTGCCGCTCGACAAGCGCGCTTACTTCGTGCCTGAAGTGTTGGACGGCATGGAACAGCTGGCGCTGGTCTGCATCGACAATATCGAATGCATCGCCGGCGACGAAGAGTGGGAGATGGCGATCTTCAACCTTTACAACCGCATCCTGGAAACCGGCCGCACCCGTTTGTTCATCACCGGGGATCGCCCGCCGCGTCAGCTGAACCTGCGTTTACCGGATCTGGCTTCGCGTCTGGACTGGGGGCAGATCTACAAGCTGCAGCCGCTGTCGGACGAAGAGAAGCTGCTGGCGCTGCAGCTGCGCGGCAAACTGCGCGGCTTCGAGCTGCCGGAAGACGTGGGCCGCTTCCTGCTGAAGCGGCTGGATCGCGAGATGCGCACGCTGTTTATGACCCTCGATCAGCTCGATCGCGCCTCGATCACTGCCCAACGCAAGCTCACCATTCCGTTCGTTAAAGAGATCCTGGGGCTGTAGCCGCTACCGTAAAAGAAAGGGCGCAATAGTCCGCGCCCGAATTCGAATTTACAAAATCTCCAGCACCTGCTCCGGTGGCCGGCCGATGCGCGCCTTGCTGCCTTTCACCACGATCGGGCGTTCGATCAGTTTCGGGTTCGCCGTCATCGCCGCCAGCAGTTGCTCTTCGCTCAGGCTGTCGTCCGCCAGCTTCAATTCCTTGTACAGATCTTCTTTTTTGCGCATCAGCTCGCGCGCGGATGTGAAGCCCAGTTCCTTCAACAGCTTTTTCAGCTCATCGACCGTAGGGGGCGTTTCGAGGTACAGCACCACCTTGGGATCGACACCGTGCTGCTCCAGCAGCGCCAGGGTTTCACGGCTCTTGGAGCAGCGCGGGTTGTGGTAAATCGTGACGTTTTTCATGGCGTTCATTCCTTGTTGAATCAGCTGCGCTGGTATTGGCGGAAGCGCTGTTGCAGTTGGCGCAGCTGGTCGATGCGCGCATCGTAGCGCGCCTGTTTCAGGCTGCCGAGTTTCTGCAGCGAGCTGGCATTGCTGAGCAGGCCGATGGCCTGATCGAGCCGGCCGGTCAGCGCCAGGCTTTCGGCGCGGGCCGACAGCTCTTCATCGCGCAGCCCCTGAGCGGCGCTGGCCTGCGCCAGCAGATCCCAGCCGTTCGGATCGTCCGGATGGGCAAAGGTGTAGCGGTTCAGGATCTTCGACGCCTGCGCCGGCTGGTTGCCTTCGACATAGGCGTTGGCCAGATTGAGCTGCAGCACCGGGTTGTTGTTCTGGGCGGCGTTGGCCGCCTGCAGGCGGGCGATGGCCTGCGGCGCGCGTTTCTGACCGAGATCGATGTCGGTCATCAGGTCGATCAGCCAGACGTTTTTCGCATCCTGCGCCAGCATCGGCTGAATGAGGTTGCGCGCGTCGTCGTATTTTTTCGCTTCATAGAACAGAATGGCGCGGCCGTATTTGGCGGCCGCCTGTTCGCGCACGTTGCCCTTGCTGAGTGAGCCGAGCAGCTCTTCGTTCAGGCCGTAGCCTTCCGAGCTGTACATGCCCAGGGCGCGCACCTTGGCCATCAGGTAGTCCTGCGAAGACTGCACGATGTGTTTCGGCATCTGGTTGGCGCGGTTGCGCGCGTCGGAGAGGCGGCTGTCCGGCAACGGGTGCGTCAGCAGCATTTCCGGCGGCTTGGAGGCGTAACGCGACTGATCCGAGAGTTTCTGCAGGAAGTCGGGCATGGCTTCCGGATCGAAACCGGCGCGCTGCAGCACCTGAATGCCGATGCGGTCGGCTTCCTGTTCGTTCGATTGGGTAAAGCTGATCATGCCCTGCTGGGTGCCAGCCATGGTGCCGCTCAGCGCCGCCATGCCCATGGTCGGGTTGGCCATCGCCAGCAGAATGGAACCGAGTGCGCCCACCCAGGTCAGCGGGGCGTTGCGCTGCTGATCTTCCATGGCGCGCGCCAGGTGGCGCTGGGTAACGTGCGAGATTTCGTGCGCCAGCACCGAAGCCAGCTGGCTTTCGTTGTCGCTGACGCGAAATAGCGCGGAGTGCAGCACCACGTTGCCGCCGAAGAAGGCGAAGGCGTTGATCTCGTCGTTGCGCACCAGATAGAAATGGAACGGCGTGCGCACCGAATAGGCGCTGGCCACCAGCCGGTTGCCCAGCTGATTGATGTACTGGCTCAGCAGCGGATCGTTGATCAGCGGGGCGCTGGCGCGCAGTTGGCGCACATAGAAATCGCCCATCGCCAGCTCTTGTCCGATGCTCAGGGTGCCGCCGGCGGAGGTGCCCATATCCGGCAACTGGTCCTGGCTTTCCGCCTGTGCTGGCGCCAGGGCGGTGGCGTTCAGCGTGCTGAGCAGCAGCACCGCTAACGCGGTTTTGGTCAACCGGTTGGTCATAGTCAGGCGTTTCCCTTAAATAATCATTTCTAAGACGTCAGCAGCAGACAAGAGTTCTTTATTCCCGCGGCGCAATCCGCGCGAAAGTGCGGCGGCTCACAAACCGCGGCGGCGGTACCCATCACATCATAGTCAGCCGTAGGCGACAAGGAAACGTTAGCCGAGCGCGAATCGAGCAAAAAAGTTTTATTTTTCATTTTGAAGGGCGCTTTTTCGTCGCTGGCGACATGCATTTTGGATTAAACGCGGACAAAGTTGATCCGCGTTTTATTGACAAGATAAACGCAGACTCATATAGTCTGCGTTATTGAAGATTCACTGACGGTCGAAAACGGACATATGGCGTACATCACAACCAGCGTTGAATATGGCATCCACTGCCTGCTGTGGCTGGTCGGCGATAATCAGCGCGCGCTCAGCAGCCGCGAACTCGCCGAGCTGCAAGGCATCTCCCCCAGCTTTCTGGCCAAGATTTTTCCCAAGCTGGAAAAGGCGGGGATCGTCGCCGCCAGCGAAGGGGTGCGCGGCGGTTACCGGCTGGCCCGTCCGGCGGACGAGATCAGTTTTCTGGAAATTATCGACGCCATCGAGGGGCACAAGCCGCTGTTCGATTGCCAGGAGGTGCGCGGGCGCTGTGCGGTGTTCGATGATTCCCCGCCGGATTGGGCGGTCTCCGGCAAATGCGCTATCCATGCGGTGATGCTGCAGGCGGAGAAGGCGATGCGCGATGCGCTGGCGGCGCAGACCCTCGGCGCCGTCGCGGCCCGCTTTGGCCGCAAAGCGCCGCAAGGCTTCTTCGGTGAGGTCAACCTCTGGCTCGACGAACGCATGACGGAACGCACCGCGCGCAGCGGCAAAACGGCGCGGGCCAAAACCTAAGCTCCGCCTTTCCCTAAAGAAAGCAAACACACTTTTTCCCGCCTCCTCGGAAGGGGCGGGCGGGCCTTCTGCACCCTGCTACGGGAGCGGAACGGCATCGTTCATCCGAAAACACTGCGGGCAAGCCTTATCGCCCGGTTAACCCTGTATGAAGGAGTCATCCCATGACGCAGAAAATAGTGATTGCCGGTTCCGGTTTTGCCGGTTTTTGGGCCGCCGTGTCCGCCATGCGCGCCATTACCCTCGCCGGTAAGCATGACGATATCGAGGTGCTCATGGTCTCGCCGACCCCAACGCTCACCATCCGCCCGCGCCTGTATGAAGCGGTGTTGGAAAACATGAACCCGGACATTTCCGCGCAGCTCGCCGCCGTTGGCGTGCGGCACCTGGCCGGGGTTGTTGAGCGTATCGATGCCGCTGCTAAAACGCTCACGGTGGCGCCGACGGCGGGGGAACCCCTTGAGTTGGCCTACGATCGCTTGGTGTGGGCCACCGGCAGCCGGCTGTCCGTGCCTGCGGTGCCGGGCTTTGCCGAATACGGTTTCAACGTCGATACGCTGGAAAGCGCTCAGCGTTTGGGCGCCCATATCAATGCGCTGGCGGCCAAACCTTCGACGCCTGCGCGCAACACCGCCGTGGTGGTGGGCGCGGGGCTGACCGGGCTGGAGAGCGCGGCGGAGATGCCGCAGCGGCTGCGGGATGCGCTGGGCAAAGACGAGAACGTGCGCGTGGTGATCGTCGATACCGCGCCGGAAGTAGGCGCGGGGATGGGGGCAGAGCCGGGGGCGGTGATACGCCAGGCGTTGGCGGAGTGCGGCGTGGAAGCGCGGGCCGGCCTGCGCGTCTCGGCCATCGACGCTGAGGGAGTGATGCTGTCGAACGGTGAGCGTATCGCTGCCAACACGGTGATCCTGGCGGCGGGCGTGCGGGCGCATCCGCTGACCGAGCAGATCCCTGGCGAGCGCGACGGCAGCGGCCGGGTGATCGGCGATGCCTTCCTGCGTGCGCCGGCGGCGGCGGGCATTTTCGTGACCGGCGATACGGTGAAGGCGGCGACCGACGATCTCGGTAATCACAACCTGATGACCTGCCAGCATGCGATGAGCCTTGGCCGCGTGGCCGGCCATAATGCGGCGGCGGAGCTGGCGGGGTTGCCGACGCATCCGTACAGCCAGCCGAAGTATGTGACCTGCCTGGATCTGGGGCCCTGGGGCGCGCTCTATACCGAAGGCTGGCAGCGCCAGGTGCGCTTTACCCGCCAGGAAGGCAAAAAGATTAAGCAGGAGATCAACACGCAGTGGATTTATCCACCGGCGGCGGATCGCGAGGCGCTGTTCGCCATCGCCAATCCGGATTTCGTAATTGTGCCTTAAGGTCGTCAAAACGGGAGCGGCAACGTTCCCGTCGTCATTTTCCCAACGGCAGGAACGAACGCTCCGGCACCACGGTTTTCATCACCAGCGTGGAGCTCAGGCGCTGCACGCCCGGCAGGGCAGAGAGCTTCTCGTCGTAAAGTTGCTGGAAGGCGGGCAGATCGCGGGCGATAACGTGCAGCAGATAGTCGGGATCGCCAAACAACCGCTGTGCCTGCACCACCTGCGGAATGTCCACCATGGCGTTTTCGAAGGTTTCAACGGCGCGGCGATCGCCTTCGCGCATGGTGACGAACACCAGGGCGGAAAAGTTATAGCCCAGGCTGCCGGGATCGAGTTGGGCGCGGTAACCCCTGATCACCCCGGACTCCTCTAATGCCCGCACCCGGCGGTGACAGGGGGACACGCTCAAACCGATCCGCTCGGCCAGTTCGGTCACCGACAACCGGCCGTCGGTCTGCAGTTCAGCAAGAATCTTGCGATCAATCTTATCCATTTGGAAAAATTTCCCCGTTTATGCCGATTTCAGGCAAGTAATTGAAAGCACATTTTAACGTCATGAGGATATTCTTGCCATCTGTTGAACGGTTTTGACGGCCGCCGCGGCAGGCGGAGGCCGTTCTTCTTCCACGAGGAAAGCGCAATGGTTCTCTGTTCGGTGTGGCGCGGTGCGTTTGAGAGGGCGCCGGCATGACGCTCGCTCTGTTCGCCGCGTTTTGGGCGGTGTCGATTTTGTTGGTGATCACGCCGGGTATGGATTGGGCCTATGTGATCTCGGCGGGTATTCGCGGCCGCGTGGTGGTACCTGCCGTCGCCGGTTTGCTGTTTGGCCATTTGTTGATGATTGCGATCGTGGTGGCGGGCGTCGGCGCGCTGCTGGTCGGCAACCCGCTGGCGCTGACGGCGCTCACCCTGTTGGGGGCGGCTTACCTCTTGTGGATCGGTTTCAACATGCTGTTGCACCCGCCGGTGCCCGGCGCCGGTGAAGATCAGCGTTCCGATTCCTGGCTGCGCTGGGCCGGCAAAGGCGTGTGCGTCAGCGGGCTGAACCCCAAGGTGTTTCTGCTGTTTCTGGCGCTGCTGCCACAATTTACCGACGCCCGAGCCGAATGGTCGGTGCCGATGCAGATGCTGGCGTTGGGCGTCGTGCATTTGATCAGCTGCGGCCTGGTGTATCTGCTGGTGGGGTTTGGTTCGCAGTCGGTGCTGCGCACGCGTCCGCAGGCCGCGAAGGTGGTGGGGCGCATCTCTGGCGCGGCGATGATCGTCATCGCCCTCGGGCTGCTGGCCGAGCAGGCGCTGAAATAGCATTACCGTCGGTAGATGTCCGGCCGGGCGATCTGCCAGACAAAGTCGGGGCGGTTGATGGCGCTATAGCCCACTTTTTCATAGAGCCAGGGGGCGGTGCTGGTGACCAGCATGACTCGCCTCAGCGTCGCCATCAGCGGATGGGCCTGGCAACATTCCGCCAGCCACAGGCCCAGCCCGCTTTTTTGGAATGTTTCCAGCACGTACACGTCGCACAGATAGCCGAAAGTGGCGTAATCGGTGACCAGCCGGGCGAAACCGATTTGCCTGGCGCCGTGATACAAACCGAAACACAAGCTGTGGGCGAGGGACTGGCGAACGGTCTCTTTGTCAATGCCCTCTGCCCATGACGAACGGGTCAGAAATGCATGGATGGCATCGAGATCCAGCAGGGCAGGATCGGTGCTGATGAGATAGTCCGCACGCTGCCACTCCCGTGGGGCAGGGGTTGTCATGATGGCTCTTCTCCTATGCAAGCGTTCAGGTCAGGGTCGCCGTTCAGGCGTGCAGTTCGGCGACCGTCATGGTGAAAATCAGCGTGTCTTCGCCTTCGTTGGCGTACCGATGTGGGCCGTCCGTTTTGGCGACCGCCGAACAGCCCGGCGCAATCCTGAGCTCGGTCTGTTCGACGGCAAGGCTCAAGACGCCTCGCTCAACGTGCAGCAGCTCGAAGGTGCCCGTCGGGTGGCCGCCCGATGCATAGGCTTCCCCCGGCGCCATTTCCCACCGCCACAGTTCTATCATGTTCGGGCCTTGGGTGCCCGCGAGCAAACGTGCCGAGCCGCCGCGATCGCCATGCCACAGCGTGGGAATATCTTGGCTTTCAATCAGGTAGGCGGCAGGCGCGCGGGTGACGTTGACGATGTCCGCCACCGACAGGCCCAGCGCCGCCGCGAGTTTGCACAGGATGGCGATGCTGGGATTGGCGGTGCCTTTCTCGATCTCCACCAGCATGCCTTTGCTGACGCCCGCCCGGCGCGACAGTTCATCCAGCGATAGCTTTTGGCTTTTTCTCTGTTGCTTGATGCGGTGCGACACCGCTTCGCTGACGGTTTGCACGTCGGCGCCGAACTCGGTCGGTCTGTTGACTTTTGCGTTCATCGGTCAATATTATGCAATAAAATGGTCAATATAGGATTATTCAATGATTTTAGTCGATCCGTCAATCGATCCGGCCGTCGCTGCGCTGGCACCCGGTTTCCGGGCGTTAAGCATTACCGCGGTTGCGGCTCCCATGGCCCATCCGAACGTAGGGGCATTGGCGTTGACGCAAGCCTGTCGCGCTCTCGCCGAGGAAGACGCCCCCTGGGCAGAGGCGCATCTCACGGCCTGGCGCGAGGTTTTCATGCAGTTTGGCGCCAAACCCAAGCGTACGCCCTGTTCCGCCGACGCCCTGCGCAAGCGCGCGTTGCGCGACGGCACGATACCCAGCATCGATCCGGTAGTCGATCTCTACAACGCCGTCAGCATTCGTTATGCGGTGCCGGTGGGGGGGGAGAATATCGCGGCCTATGTCGGCGAGCCGCGGCTGATTATCGCGGATGGCAGCGAACTGTTTGATACCGTCAAGGAGGGGGCGGTGATCCATGAATCGCCGGAGGCGGGTGAAGTGGTTTGGCGTGACGATCGCGGCGTGACCTGCCGCCGCTGGAATTGGCGCCAGGGGGTCAGAACCCGGTTGAGCGCCGAGGCCGAGCGGATGTGGTTCATCCTGGAGAGCCTGCCGGCGATGCCGTTGGCGGCGCTGCACGAGGCGGGCGACGAATTGATTGCCGGTTTACGGCAAATGATGCCCGGCGTCACGGTAGAGCAACGGCTCATCGGCCGCGCCTCGTAACAGGCGTCAGCACTGGCGGCGGACTAAACCGGTGATCAAATCCAGCGCGTCGTCCGCCGCCGCGATTTCGCTTTCGCTGAGCGTCTGCCGTTCGATGAAGCTCTCGATGGCTTCCAGCAGGGAGAAGATGCTGATTTCATCTCCTATCTTGACGACTTCGCAAACGCCACGCCCGATCGCCAGACAGATGGCTTCATCAAATTCACACGGTTTGCTGTTCATTTTTCCCCCTACGGCATTTGGGATTATATCGGCCATGCTACCGGTTTTTTCCCGGTGGCTGTCTGACGAAAATCCCATTTTTTTCGTTGATGCTGACGGGCGCACGATCGCGGGCATTGGCGAAATTCTGATTTCCTCACCGTGGCCAAATTTCCCTTGTGACCACCTTGCCGGCGCGGTATTGTCGCCAAATGACGACAATACCGCCTCATTGTCCGCATAAAAAATTCATGACGTTATCATCCCTTCATCCCGCTGCCGTGCGGGATTTTTTTATGAGGTTTATCTCAAAGTGCGGATAACCTCGACGCGATCGCTTGCCATGTTCTGGGAATAATCCTAGCTTGAAATAGTCATTTAGGGTTAGCAATCCCTCATGACCTCCTTGTAACACTTGATGCACCAGAACGTTTTCTCCCCCGCTTAGGCGGGGGTTTTTAATGACGTGCATCGGAAAAGGCCGTGAACGTAGAACCGACAGAGTTCGTGACGATAACCAGTTTAAGCATCAGGGGACGGGACAATGAAAAATGATCTGGCGGCGGCGATCGCGATTGGCTGTGTGTTGTTGTTCGCATTGGCGGTCGGTTCGCCCCTTTCTATCGCTACTTCGCTGTAATCTTCCGCGGCCCCGCTCGGGGCCGCTCATCGAGCCCGTCGCCGCGTCTGCGGATTTTTGCGTCGATCGCCTGCCCGCGCGATAAAATCAGCCAAATCGCTGTTGATGTATGGCGAACTTTGAGTACTCTGAGTGCTTTGCACATCCCGCGTGCGCCCGTTCTATCTATGCTTTAATCAGGCCCATCACAGGAATCGCCATGCCCGCCCGCCAAATCTCAAGGAGCTCGCTCTGATGCTGGAGATGTTATTACAGTGGTACCGCCGCCGCTTCACCGATCCTCAGGCCATCGCGCTGCTGGTGATCCTGGTTGCCGGGTTCCTTATTCTCTATTTTTTGCACGGCATTCTGACCCCGTTGCTGGTTGCCATCGTGCTGGCGTATCTGCTCGAGTGGCCGACCGCGCGCCTGCAGCGCATCGGCTGTTCGCGCACCTGGGCGGCGAGCATCATGCTGCTGGTGTTCGCGGGCGTCGCCATGCTGCTGGTGTTCGTCGTCGCGCCGACCGCCTGGCAGCAGGGCATCAATTTGATGAGCGATCTGCCGGGCATGCTCAATCAGTTCTATAACTTCGCCGCGACGCTGCCGAAGCGTTATCCGGCGCTGGTGGATGCCGGCATCATCGACATGATGGCGGAAAACCTGCGCAGCCGGTTGTCCGGCATGGGCGAATCGGTGGTGAAATTCTCGCTGGCGTCGCTGGTCGGCCTGCTGACGTTGGCTATCTATCTGATCCTGGTGCCGATGATGATGTTCTTCCTGCTGAAGGACAAAGAACAGCTGCTGAACGCGGTGCGCCGCGTGCTGCCGCGCAATCGCGGCCTGGCGGGGCAGGTCTGGAACGAGATGAATCAGCAGATCACCAACTACATTCGCGGCAAGGTGCTGGAGATGGTGATTGTCGGCGTGGCGACTTACCTGGTGTTCGCCGTGCTGGACATGCGCTACTCGCTGCTGCTGGCGGTGCTGGTGGGGTTCTCGGTGCTGATCCCCTACATCGGCGCGGTGCTGGTCACCATACCGGTGGTGGTGGTGGCGCTGTTCCAGTGGGGCATCGGCGCCGATTTCTGGACGCTGATCGTCGCCTACCTGGTGGTGCAGGGGCTGGACGGCAACCTGTTGGTGCCCATTTTGTTCTCCGAGGCGGTCAACCTGCATCCGCTGGTGATTATCCTGTCGGTGATCGTGTTCGGCGGGATGTGGGGCTTTTGGGGCGTGTTTTTTGCCATACCGCTGGCGACGCTGGTGAAGGCGGTGATCCATGCCTGGCCGGATGAACTGCGGGTCGAGGTGGAAGGCAAGGCCGACTGACAGGGAAGAAACGAAGCGCAGCAGGCCGCTGCGCTTCGTGAGAATTACTGCTGCAGGTAGTTCAGAACGATGTCGTGGTGATTGGTGGTTTTGAAATCATCAAACACTTTTTCAATCTTGCCGTTGGCATCGATCAGGAAGCTGATGCGGTGAATGCCGTCGTAGGTCTTGCCCATGAAGGTTTTCTCGCCCCACACGCCAAACTGTTGTGACACCTGATGATCTTCATCAGACAACAGCGTGAAGTTGAGCAGCTCCTTTTCGGCGAAGCGCGACAGTTTTTCCGGTTTGTCGGTGCTGATGCCCAGCACTTCGACGCCGACCTTTTTTAATTCGTCCATGTTGTCCCGCAGGCCGCAGGCTTGCACGGTGCAGCCCGGCGTCATCGCCTTCGGATAGAAATAGACCAATACTCGCTGTCCCTGGAAGTCGGCCAAATTAATTTCCTCACCGTCCTGGTCAGGCAAACTAAATTTCGGCGCTGTGTCACCGGCTTTCAATGGGCTCATCACTACTCTCCATCTTTCTCGTCATGCTGTGGATAGTTCACCACGCTAATACTGCCTTGCGCGTTCAATTCTGTACATAGGCGATGGAAGGCTTGCTCAATATTTGAGGCGTCCCGATCGCCGGAGCTGTGGGCGGTAATTTGGATATACAGCTGCGGCGGCAGGTCGCCGTCC
The DNA here is from genome assembly GCF_052168835.1 of Serratia sp. CY40230. Lineage (NCBI taxonomy): Bacteria > Pseudomonadati > Pseudomonadota > Gammaproteobacteria > Enterobacterales > Yersiniaceae > Serratia > Serratia sp. CY40230. Next base: position 1,273,705 of record NZ_JBJNLX010000001.1, on the reverse strand, counting down.
GCCGGCTGTGTGCGCGAGACCAGTTCGGCGATATTCATCTGGCTGGAGTCGAACAAATCGGTAAAGCGTTCGATGATGTGCGGCGAGTCCTTCACTTCCACCTGCACCCACACCGTGGCCGGCATCGGCGGCCTTTCGTGCGAGTTTGTGCGCTTCATCACGATCAGCAGATCCAGCTCCGCGCCTTTTTGCGGCAGGGTGGATTCGATCAGGGTGATGGCGTTCCAACTGCCGGACAGCAGCATGATGAACGTGAACTCCTCTCCCAGCATGGCCAGACGGCTATCTTCGATATTGCATCCGCAACTGCTGACGTGGCGGGTGATGGTATTGACGATTCCGGGGCGGTCGGCGCCGAGCGCGGTAATCACGAGATAGTGTTCGTCTGACTGAGGCAAAATAGCGCTTCCTGTCGTGCTTAATGGGGTTACCATGGTAAACATAAAAAAAACCGCCTGCCAAGCGCTTACAACGCGGTTGTGCGCTTGCTTTTGGATAGGCAGCAAAAGTACCATGAGTGACTTGTTTGTGGAGGGGACGGCCAATGTTTACGGGAAGTATTGTTGCACTGGTTACGCCGATGGACGACAAAGGTGCTGTCGATCGCGCGAGCCTGAAAAAATTGATCGATTATCATGTAGCCAGTGGCACCGCGGCGATCGTTTCCGTAGGGACCACCGGCGAGTCCGCAACGCTTGCCCATGACGAGCACGTTGACGTGGTGCTGCAGACGCTGGAGTTGGCCGATGGCCGCATTCCGGTGATCGCCGGCACCGGCGCCAACGCCACCGCCGAAGCCATCGCGCTCACCACCCGCTTCGCCAACACCGGCGTGGTGGGCTGCCTGACGGTAACGCCGTACTACAATAAGCCGACGCAGGAAGGGCTGTATCAGCACTTTAAGGCGATCGCAGAGAGCACCGAACTGCCGCAGATCCTGTATAACGTGCCTTCGCGCACCGGCTGCGACATGCTGCCGCCGACCATCGCTCGGCTGGCGAAAATCAAGAATATTGTTGCTGTAAAAGAAGCGACGGGGAACTTAAGTCGCGTTAGTCAGATCCAAGTGCTGGTTGACGATGAAGATTTCATTTTGCTGAGCGGCGACGACGCCAGCGGGCTGGACTTCATGCAACTGGGCGGCAAAGGGGTGATTTCCGTGACGGCCAACGTGGCCGCGCGCGAGATGGCGGAACTTTGCGCGCTGGCGGCGCAGGGCAAATTTGCCGAAGCGCGTCGCTTAAACCAGCGCTTGATGCCGTTGCATCAGGATCTATTTGTAGAAGCAAACCCAATTCCGGTGAAGTGGGCCTGTAAGGCGTTGGGATTGATGGCAACCGATACGCTGCGTCTGCCGATGACGCCGTTGAGCGAAGCCGCCCGCCCGGTGGTGGAGCGCGCGCTGAAAAGCGTCGGCTTGCTGTAACTCTAAGGGAAATTTGATGGCTTATTCATTGCAAAAGTCGACGGTAGCAAAAGTAGTGGGCATCTCATTGGTGATGATGCTGGCAGCCTGCAGCAGCGATCAGCGCTACAAGCGCCAGGTCAGCGGCGACGAGGCCTACCTCGACGCGGCTCCGCTCAAGGCGCTGAACGCGCCGTCCGGCATGATCCTGCCGGTGCAGAGCGGCAACTATGACGTGCCGGCCACAACGGTGCAAGGCAACGTCGGCAAGCAGTTGGACATTCGTCCGCCGGTGCAGCCGTTGGCGCTGCTGAGCGGTTCACGCGCGCAATACGCCGGCGACAGCGGCACGCTGCTGCTGGAAAACAGCCCGCAGAACCAGAACCTGTGGTCACGCGTCGTCAGCCTGCTGCAGGCGAAGAACATCGCGATCGCTTCCCGTCAGGACGCCGGTCAGACCCTGACCACCGACTGGGTGAAGTGGAACCGTCTGGACGAAGACAACCAGTACGAAGGCCGTTATCAGATCAGCGTGCAGCAGCAGGGCTATCAGCAGGCGCTGGTGGTGAAAAGCGTTGGCCTGCAGCAGCAGGGCAAGACCGAACAGGTGACCGATCAGTCTGAGATCCAGCGCTACAACGGCATGATGATCAACACCCTGATCGAAGGCCTGGACAAGCAGGATAACCTGGCGAGCTCCCAGACGGCCAGCCGCTTCGGCGCGCTGGACGTGCAGAGCGGTGCCGATGATACCGGCCTGCCGATGCTGGTGGTGCGCGGCCCGTACACCGTCGTGTGGGATCGCCTGCCGCCGGCGCTCGAAAAACTGGGGATGAAAGTGGGTGACCGCAGCCGTCCGCAGGGCACCGTCGCCGTGACCTACAAGTCCCTGAGCAGCAGCGATTGGGATGCGTTGGGCGTCAAGGATCCTGAACTGACGGAAGGCGATTACAAACTGCAGGTCGGCGATCTCAACAACCGCACCAGCCTGCAATTCATCGATCCGAAAGGCAAACCGCTCACCCAGTCGAAAAACGACGCACTGGTGGCGGCATTCCAGTCAGCCTTCAGCAAAACCAGCGTTAACTAATCAAAAAGGGGCTTCGGCCCCTTTTTGTTTTGTCTATACGGTATCGTTTGCGTCGCAGGTTTGGCACAATAGTGTCCGGCACGCCAAAGAATTCATTAGGTCAATTCTATACCCCCTAATTTCGGGCCGCGCTCGGGAGACAACGGGGATACATCACTGGAGTAAGTAAGATGCAAAAGCTAGCTGAGCTGTATCGCGGAAAGGCAAAAACCGTTTACACCACCGAGAATCCCGATCTGTTGGTGTTGGAGTTCCGCAACGATACGTCAGCACTGGATGGTCAGCGCATTGAGCAGTTCGATCGCAAAGGCATGGTGAACAACAAGTTTAACCATTTCATCATGAGCAAACTGGAAGAAGCCGGCATCCCGACCCAGATGGAGCGTCTGCTGTCCGACAACGAAGTGCTGGTGAAGAAATTGGACATGGTGCCGGTGGAGTGCGTGATCCGCAACCGCGCCGCCGGTTCGCTGGTGAAGCGTCTGGGCATTGAAGAAGGTCTGGTGCTGAACCCGCCGCTGTTCGATCTGTTCCTGAAAAACGACGCCATGCACGATCCGATGGTGAACGAATCCTACTGCGAAACCTTTGGCTGGGTGAGCAAAGAGCATCTGGCGCGCATGCGCGAGCTGAGCTACCGCGCCAACGACGTGTTGACCCAGCTGTTCGACGACGCCGGCCTGATCCTGGTCGACTTCAAACTGGAGTTCGGTCTGTTCAACGGTGAAGTAGTGCTGGGCGATGAGTTCTCGCCGGACGGCAGCCGCCTGTGGGACAAAAACACCCTGGACAAGATGGACAAAGACCGTTTCCGTCAAAGCCTGGGCGGCCTGATCGAAGCCTACGAAGAAGTGGCGCGCCGCATCGGCGTGAAACTCGACTAAGCGTCGGCACCGCCATTCGGGGCGATCCGGCCGGATCGTCCCGCTATTCTGCGTTTTTCCAGAAAATTTCTACATTTCCTCCGCGGCAGACCATTTATAATGATGGATGTGAGATGACTAAAACCTATCCCACTCAGGCTTGAAGCTGCCTTTGCGCTTACGATCGCGGCGCAACTTCAACGAGCAGGGGAAATATCTGGAGTGTATTTATGCGTTGGCAAGGGCGTCGGGAAAGTGACAATGTTGAGGATCGTCGCGGGCAGTCTTCAGGTTTGGGCGGCGGTGGCGGCGGTTTCCGCGTGCCGGTGGGTGGCAAGGGCGGCATCGTCATTCTGGTGGTGGTGCTGGTGGCCGGTTATTACGGCATCGATCTGTCGCCGCTGTTGAACGGCGGTAACGTCGCACCGCAGGGTCAACAACAGAGCGCCAACATCAGTCCGAAAGACGATGAACTGGCCAAATTCACCTCAGTGGTGCTGGCTTCGACCGAGGATAACTGGAAAGAGATTTTCCAGCGCATGGGCAAAACCTATCAACCGCCGAAGCTGGTGATGTATCGCGGCGTAACGCGCACCAGCTGCGGCACCGGTCAGTCGGCGATGGGGCCGTTCTACTGCCCGGGCGACAGAACGGTGTATATCGATCTGTCTTTCTATCAGGACATGAAGACCAAGCTGGGCGCCGGCGGTGATTTCGCTCAGGCCTATGTGGTGGCGCACGAAGTCGGCCACCACGTGCAGAACCTGCTGGGCATCGAGCCGAAGGTGCGCCAGATGCAGCAAGGCGCCAGCCAGGCGGAAGTGAACCGCCTGTCGGTGAAAATGGAGCTGCAGGCGGACTGCTTCGCCGGCGTGTGGGGCAAATACGCCGAGAAGCAGCAGATGTTGGAAGAGGGCGACCTGCAGGCGGCGCTGAATGCCGCGCAGGCGATTGGCGACGACCGGTTGCAGCAGCAGAGCCAGGGTCGCGTTGTGCCGGACAGCTTCACCCACGGCACTTCGCAGCAGCGCTACACCTGGTTTAAACAGGGCTTCGACAGCGGCGATCCCAATACCTGCAACACCTTCGCATCCCGTTAACACCTCAAGTGCCGGAGCCTGACTCCGGCATTTTTTTCGAATTGAGATACAGCCTTATGCTACAGGCAGCGCAACAACTCATGCGGCGGCAGGGCATCCGGCGCCTGCTGGTGCTCAGCGGTGAACCCGAGTGGTGCCGCGAACAGGCGCAGCGGCTGGCGGCGACGTTGCCCGGCGACTGGCCGTGGGTCGGGGAGAATCCGCCGCCCGGCCAGGCGGCTTTGCCGAGCCGCGCGGTGCGCCAATTGCTGGGGCAGGAGCGGCTGCACGCGGTGTTCGACGCCGGTCACTCGCTGGACGTGGAGGCGTTGGCGGCGCTGTGCGGCGCATTGCGCGCCGGCAGCTGGCTGCTGCTGTTGACGCCGCCCTGGCGGCAATGGCCTCAGTTGCCGGACGGCGACAGCCTGCGCTGGAGCGATTGTCCGCAGCCGATCACCACGCCGCATTTCATTCATCATCTGCAGCATCATTTGGCCGACGACAGCGAAGTGACTGTCTGGCGGCAGGATGAGCCCATGACGCTGGCCGCGCTGCCGGCGCGTGAGGGTTGGCAGCCGCCGGATGGCGGGCCGACCGAGGAACAACAGGCGATCTTGACGGCGTTATTGCAGGCCGAGTCCGGCGTGTGGGTGCTGACCGCCGCCCGCGGCCGCGGTAAATCGACGCTGGCCGGCATGCTGATGGCGCAGTCGCCGCTGACCTGCTGGATCACCGGGCCGAGCCGCGCCGCCACAGAGGTGGCCGGGGAATGGGCGCAGGGGCGCGCACAGTTTTGGGCGCCCGATGCCTTGCTGGCGCAGTGCCGGGAGGGGGACGTCAGTGACGTGGGCTGGCTGCTGGTGGATGAAGCGGCGGCGATCCCCGCGCCGTTGTTGCAACAGCTGATCGGCTATTTCCCACGCGTGTTGCTGACCACCACGGTGCAGGGCTATGAAGGCACCGGCCGCGGTTTTCTGCTGAAGTTTTGCGCCGGGCTGCCGTCCTATCAGTCGTTGAGTCTGCAACAGCCGATGCGCTGGGCGCAGGGGGATGCGTTGGAACGGGTCACGGACAATGCGCTGTTGTTCAACGAGCTGCCCGCCTGGCCGGTTGATGGCCAGGCGATCGATTACAGCCAGGCGGAGCAGCGTGAACTGTGCGCCGATCCGCAGCGGCTGGCGCGTTTCTATGCTCTGCTGAGCAGCGCGCATTACCGCACCTCGCCGCTGGACTTACGCCGGCTGATGGACGCGCCCGGCATGCATTTCGGGCTGGCGCAGGCCGGACAGGAGGTGGTCGGCGCCGTGTGGCTGGCGGAAGAGGGCGGGTTGAGCGCCGAGTTGGCGCACGACGTGTGGGCCGGCCGCCGCCGGCCGCGCGGCAACCTGGTGGCGCAGTCGCTGGCGGCGCATGGCGGCCAGTGGTGGGCGCCGACGCTGCGGTCACGGCGCATTACCCGCATCGCGACGCTGCCGACGTTGCGGCGGCAGGGTATCGCGCGTCAGCTGGTCGAGCGGCAACGCCGCCAGGCGCAGGGGCTGGATTTCCTGTCGGTCAGCTTCGGCTATACCGAGCCGCTGTGGCGCTTTTGGCAATCCTGCGGTTTCGAGCTGGTGCGCATCGGCAGCAAGCCGGAGGCCAGCAGCGGCTGTTATACCGCGATGGCTATCTTGCCCCTGAGCGAGCAAGGGGAGGCGCTGCGGCACGCGGCGCACAAGCATCTGGCGCGCGACTGGCCCTGGCTGCGGCAGCGTATCGAGCTTTCGCTGGCGATCCCGGGCGATGACGGCGACACGTCGCTCGGCGAAGAGGACTGGCGCGAACTGGCCGGGTTCGCTTTCGCCCATCGGCCGCTGGAGGCCAGCCTGGGGGCATTGCAGCGTTTGCTGTTGGCCAGCAGTCTGCCGCTGCCCGCGCTGCGCGGCCACCTGCAACGGCGGCAATCCCCGGCGGCCTGCGTGGAGCAGGCGGGCGTAAGCGGCCAGAAAGCCTTGCTGCGCCACTGGCGGCACGAAACGGCGCAGGCGCTGGAACAGTTGAATGCGCAACACTGCCGCTACTGGCGCGACTGGGTGCAGTCGTTGCAATAAATTGAATAACTCGCTCAATAAAACCCGATTTTCCCGATTTCTCAACGGCGTATAGTCACTGTCAGCGGTGTGGCGGCGACTGTCGCCACACCAGGTTTGGTTACTATTAAGGAGTCATCGATGAAACATGAGCATTTCGTTGTCCAAAGCCCGGCGACCCCGGCGGCGCAGCTGATCTTGCTGTTTCACGGTGTCGGCGACAACCCGGTGGCGATGGGGGAGATCGGCAGCTACTTCGCCAAAGACTTTCCTCAGGCCCAGGTGGTGAGCATCGGTGGTCCCGAAGCGTTTGGCAACGGCGCCGGGCGCCAGTGGTTTTCGGTACAGGACGTGACCGAAGAGAACCGCGCGGCCCGCATCGCAGACGTGATGCCGCAGTTTGTGGCCGTGGTGCGTCATTGGCAGCAGCTGAGCGGCGTGGGCTATGCCGGCACTGCTCTGGTGGGGTTCTCGCAGGGGGCGATCATGGCACTTGAGGCGTTAAAAGCGGAAACCCGGCTGGCCGGGCGCGTGGTCGCGTTCAGCGGGCGTTTCGCCCAGTTGCCTGAGCAGGCTTTCGGCGACAGCGTGGTGCATTTGATCCACGGTGAAGAGGACGCGGTGATCGCGGTGCAACACGCTCACGCGGCGGCGGAAGCGTTACGGGCCAACGGCGTGGATTTCACGCTCGACGTGGAAGAGAACGTCGGGCATGCGATCAATCAGGGCATGATGAACGCCGCGCTGGAAAGGCTGCATTATTACGTGCCGCAGCGCTACTGGGACGAGGCATTGTCCGGCAAGCGCGGCGAGCTGATCGCCTTTCGCTAAAAACTCAGGGCGCCGATGAGCGCCCTGATGTCATTTCTTTTTCGGCCAGTCGTCTTCGTCATCCCACTGGGCGTTGTTGTCGCGGTGCGGCGGTATCTCCGGCTTGTTGGCCAGATAGCTTTTCACGTCGACGCGGCGCAGTTCCTTGATGCCGCTGACGACCATCCCCACCAGAACCAGCAGAATAATCCACCAGTAATCAGCTAACCATTGCATAGCTACTCCTTTCCTTCACTGCGTATGAAACGCGAAAAAATCGAGGGCAGATGGCGTTCGAGCCATTCGACACCGGCGACCTCCTTGTCTTGCCAGGCCGCCAGCAACAACGCCGGGGTCAGCAAATGTTCAGCCTCTTGCGCCAGCGGCCGGTAGCTTAGATGCCACGGCTCCACCGCCACGCCGCCGCTGTCTTCGGTAAAGGGGCGATAGAAACCGAACTCGGCCATATGCGCCGTCAGCCACTGGTTGAGCGGCGCAAAGTAACCGCCTTCTTCATATTCCCACGGCTCCAGCTGCAGCTTTTGCCCTTCCGGCAACAGCGACGGATCGTACACGTCCAAATCGCTGCCCCAGTGATGGCGGCTGGCGCCAGGCAGGGCTGACCAGCGCAGGATCGCCTCACAGCGTTCGGCGGCGGACAGCGGCGCGACGTCGATCGGTTGACTGTCCTTATCTAATACTGGCCGCTGGCCGCAGAATTTGCCATTCCAAATCGCCAACTGGCGGTCGAAGTCGCGGAAGGTGCTGGCGGGCTGGAGATCGAATCCGGCTTCACGCGCGGCCTGCTGCATCGCCAGGAAGGCATTGACCGCCTGCGGCTGCAGCCGATGGTTGCCGCTCAGCGGCGCCAGGTGTTCGGTCGAACGGCCGGTGAGCATTTCTGCGGTGATCATGCGACCAATTGCTCCATGATGCGTTGATACATGCGGCTCAGCAGCTGCAGATCCGCGGCGTTGACACATTCGTTGACCTTGTGGATGGTGGCGTTGACCGGCCCCAGTTCCACCACCTGCGCGCCCATCTGCGCGATGAAGCGGCCGTCGGAGGTGCCGCCGGTGGTCAGCAGCTGCGGCGTCAATTCAGAATAGTGCTCGACGGCGTTGACCACCGCATCCACCAGCGCGCCGCGCGAGGTGAGGAACGGTTGACCGGACAGCCGCCATTCGATGCTGTAATTCAACTGGTGGCGTTCCAGCAGCTCTTCCACGCGCTGCTTGATCATCGCGTCGGTGAGTTCGGTGCTGAACCGGAAGTTGAACTGCACGTAGAGATCGCCCGGGATCACGTTGTTGCTGCCGGTGCCGGCCTGCACGTTGGCGATCTGCATGCTGGTCGGCGGGAAGAACTCGTTGCCGCGATCCCATTCGATCGCCACCAGTTCATTCAGCGCCGGCATGGCGCGGTGCACCGGGTTGTCTGCCAGATGCGGATAGGCGACGTGCCCCTGTACGCCGTGGATATGCAGGTTGGCGGTGATGGAGCCGCGACGGCCGTTTTTCACCACGTCGCCGACGCGTTCGGTGCTGGACGGCTCGCCGACCAGGCAGTAATCCAGCCGCTCGTTGCGCGCCATCAGCGCTTCGACCACTTTAACCGTGCCGTGGGTGGCGCTGGCTTCTTCATCCGAAGTGATCAGAAATGCCAGGCGGCCCCGGTGATTCGGGTTGGCGGCGACAAAGCGTTCCGCGGCCACCACCATCGCGGCCAACGAGCCTTTCATGTCCGCCGCGCCGCGGCCATACAGCATGCCATCGCGGATTGCCGGTTCAAACGGCGGGTTGTCCCAGCGTTTTTCATCGCCGGTCGGCACTACGTCGGTGTGCCCGGCAAACGCCAGAGTTTGCCCTTCACCGCGCCAGGCCCAGAAGTTTTGGGTGTCTTCGAAGTCCATGGCTTCGACGGTGAAGCCGATCGCCTGCAGGCGTTCGATCATCAGTTGCTGGCAGCCTTCGTCATTCGGGCTGAGGGAAGGGCGTTTGATCAACTGCTGGGCCAGTTCGATAACCGGGCAAGTCATACGGCAACCTCGGCGATAAATTGTTGGTAAGCGTCGGCGTTGAAACCGAGCAGAGCGTGGCCGTTGCCGTCGTCCAGCAGCGGACGTTTAATGATTGCCGGCTGCGCCAGCATCAGCGCGATGGCGGCGTCGGCGTTATCACAGGCGTTGCGCTGCGCTTCATCCAGCTTGCGCCAGGTGGTGCCGCGGGTATTGAGCAGCGGCTCCCAACCCAGTTGCGCGACGAAACCGCGCAGTTGCTGTTCGGTCAGGCCGTCGGCGCGGTAGTCGTGAAAATGATAGGCTATGCCTTGATCTTCCAGCCAGCGGCGGGCTTTTTTGATGGTGTCGCAGTTTTTGATGCCGTACATCGTCAGCGTTGTCTGTTGCGGTTTATTTGCCATGGCGTAAAGCTACCTGTCTCGTCGAGTCGATACTGAGCGGCGGGCGCGGTCTTAGGCCTTCTCGCCGCCCGGCGATAGCAGAGATAATGCCAGTAAAGCGGCGGCGAGATCCAGACAACGATGCGCGCGAGAGACGATTGGGCGCCAGGGAGAGAGGTTGGCAAATTGATGAAACGGCGATCTTCGCCGGCGGCGCTGTTAAAAGACGCCGGCGAACGCGTTCTGCCGCCAATGCGGCGCGGGGGAGAGAGAATTAATCTTTATTGATTCTTATGTTTAAACGCTCGGTCAAACACCGTACGCGGGTAATATGCAACAGCGGTTTTATCCTGCTGGTGCCGAGTTTTTTCATGATTCGTGATTTGTAATGATTGGCGGTTTTATTTCTGATATTCATGGCATTGCTGATGTCGGCCAGCGATTTTCCCGTCGACCACTCCGAGAGAAAATGCGATTCGCGCTGAGAGAGTTGCGGCGGCTCGGTATAGTGACTGTAACGCTTATATAAGTCGCCGATCAGGTGGCTGAAGCGGCTCAATGATATAAGGTTTGATAATATAATGGTCTTATTGTCGACAATCACCATCTCATGCAGACAGTCGGTGATAATGATTATTTTGTAGGTATTGGGGTTGGCATATTCATCGCGGTAACGCGCTTCAAAGTTGGCGATGGTGACATCGATAAAGCAGACCCTTTTGCGGCTAAAGCCAGCCGGCGCGCGTTTTTCCGCCCAGGTTTGGTTAATGAGTTGTCGGATGCCGACGGTGGTATAAGCACACTCGCTGAAAATATCAATTTCCATTTTATTATAATCCTTTACTTTTTATTTCCCGGTGAGGATGGCTATCTTAAAACATAAAAAAAGAAATAATCCAAATAATTGCATGTTGAACTTTTCTTGCGCCGCAAATGAATGAGCGTTATCTGGGCGCGAGCTTTGAAGGGAAGGTTATATACTAGCATGATTTATAAAGAGTAAATCTTTTTTTCAACCGGATTTTTAAGCAAGGTAAGGTTAATAGAATAGACATCTTCTATTAATACCGCGGTAATTAAAAGGAATTAACATAGATCAAGGCTATCAAAATATGTAAAATGATCGGTTTTGACGATCATTTGAGGGTGGCTGTTTAGGCTTAACGAATTAATAACTAAGATTTTTCTTGGTTTTATCACGATGAGTGGCTTTATTTTGAACGTCATCAGAGTCGGCGCTGAGGTCATGAAAAAATTAACGTTGAAATTGAGACAAAGATAATTCTAAACAAAGAAACTGCGATGTTTTAAGCTGTAATCAGAGTGTGAACATGGATGATTGATCCGGAGAACCGGCGTGAAAAAATGTCATATCGAAATTTCCGAGCGGGTAACGCAGGAAATAACGTCCTGTATCGCGGAGGGATTGGATCGTTTTAACGATCAACATATCGGCTACGGCGATCGTCTGCCGCTGGCGGTGGTGGTAAGAGATCCCGACAGTGGGGAAGTTCTGGGAGGGATTACCGGACGCTCATCGTTAGGGCTGCTGTTTCTCGAGCTCTTTTATCTGCCGGAAGCGCTGCGCGGCGCGGGGTTGGGCAGCGAACTGTTGCGCCGTTTCGAGCAGGAAGGCCGCCGGCGCGGTTGCCTTTCCGCCGTGTTGTACACTATCAGCTTTCAGGCGCCGGATTTTTATCAACGGCATGGCTGGCAGCGTATGGGTGAAGTGCCTTGCTTGCCGCCGGGAACCCGCCGTATCTTTATGAGCAAAACCTTATGATGCACGTTTAACGCACGTAGCCTCCTTGTTGCAGGCGCTGCAGCGCAGCGCCGTCCGCATACACCATGCCGGTGGTCAAATCGTGAAAGCCGTACTTTTTATAGAAGGCGAGCTTTTCCGGCACGGAATAGATGAAAATCTTGCCGAGCGGCGCCAGATCTTGCATCACCCGATCCATCAACCTGCGCCCCAGCCCTTGTCCCTGAAAGCGCGGATCGATCGCCACGTCCGCCAGATAAGCGATCGATGTCAGATCGCTGATGGCATGTGCAGTGGCGATCAACTCGTCGCCGATAAACCCCCAATAGCAAAACTGGCTGTGTTGGTAAACGCGCCGCAAGGTGTGCGGATCGCGCTTGCCCAGCCCGGCGGCCTCCAGCAATTCACACAGCCGCTGCCAGTCGATGGCGCGGCGGCTCGGGTCGGTGATAATTTCCATCGTTTTCCTCTAACCGATAAGACTGAGATCGGCGGCATAGTGCCGAATGGCGCGTTGATAACCGCGGATGTCGGGGTCTGACGAGGTTTCCGCCAGCAGCAGCAACAGATCGGTCACGGCCCGTTTATTTTCACCCAGGTTGTACAGCGCCATGGCGCGAAACAGCATCAGCTCGTTGGCCTGCGGGAACTCGGCCAGGCCGTCGTCGAAAGCCCGTAGCGACGCCGGATATTCTCCCAGGGCGCGGTAGGTGCTGCCGAGACCCAGCCAGGCCTCGCGGCGTTGGGCGGGCGGCAAATCGCGAGCCAACGCCGCGAGGTAACAGGGAATGGCCTGTTGCTCCAGGCCCTGTACGTCATACAGGCAGGCCAGCTGAAAGTGCAGCGTTGCCGCTTCCGGCTCCGCCGCCAGCTGCCGTAACGCCAGCGCAGTGGCTTCCTGATAGCGGCCGTGCGTTTTTAACTCTAAGAGAGACAAAGAAGTGGACATGATCTGGGCTCCATTGGCGTATTTTTATACCTTTTACACGCTATCGTGGAGAAATTGATATCACAAGGGAATAGCTGCACTGAACATTGATCAGATAAATACGAAAATGTGCGCTAAGCCCGGTTTCCGAGCCCGGCATCGTTCCCGTTTCCCTTCACATGGTCAAAAAACAGGCGTAGAATCCGCTTCGTCAAATAATTGAGGTTGTAAAGTATTATGGTTGATCGTGAATTAGGAAACTGGAAAGACTTCATTGATGAGATGTTGGGCAACTGACACAGCGTTGAAGCAGATGGCAAGGTTGAGTCATTGGAAAGTCACTGAAACACCTTGGGAACGAGATTTTCGTTCGAAATAAAGCAGCATCGGTAACCCGACGCTGCTTTTTTTATATCTCGCGGATCAGTCCCCGGTGGCCGGCGTATTGCCTGCCGGATGCGCTTTACCCGGGAAACGGCGGCGAACCAGCACAAAGAACAATGGCACGAAGAAAATCGCCAGCAGGGTGGCGGAAATCATGCCGCCCATTACCCCGGTGCCGACCGCATGCTGGCTGCCGGAACCGGCGCCGCTGCTGGTAGCCATCGGCAGCACGCCGAAGATGAACGCCAGCGAGGTCATCAGGATCGGCCGCAGGCGCATGCGGGACGCGTCGAGCGTCGCCGACATCAGATCCTGCCCTTTATGGTTCAGCTCATTGGCGAACTCGACGATCAGAATGGCGTTTTTCGCCGACAGCCCAATGATGGTCAACAGGCCAACCTGGAAATAGACGTCGTTCTCCAGGCCGCGCAGCCAGGTGGCGGCGACCGCGCCGATCACCCCCAGCGGCACCACCAGCATCACCGAGAACGGTATCGACCAGCTCTCGTACAGCGCCGCCAGGCACAGGAACACCACCAGCAGCGAGATGGCGTACAGCGCCGGCGCCTGCGAGCCGGACAGCCGTTCCTGATAGGACATCGCCGTCCATTCCAGCCCGAAACCGGTCGGCAGTTGGCTGACCAGTTTTTCCATTTCCGCCATGGCGGTGCCGGTGCTGACGCCGTTGGCCGCCTCGCCGACGATCTCCAGCGCCGAACTGCCGTTATAGCGCTCCAGCCGCGGCGAACCGTACTCCCAGTGCGAGCTGGCGAAGGCCGAGAACGGCACCATGCCGCCCGCGCTGTTGCGCACATACCATTTGTTAATGTCATCCGGCAGCATGCGGAATGGCGCCGCGGCCTGCACGTAGACTTTTTTCACCCGCCCGCGGTCGACGAAGTCGTTGACGTAGGTCGAGCCCCAGGCGGTGGAGAGGGTATTGTTGATGTCGTCGATCGATACGCCCAGCGCCTGAGCCTTGCGCTGATCGATATCGATTTGCAGCTGCGGGCTGTCGTCCAGGCCGTTGTGGCGCACGCGCGACAGCAGCGGGTTTTGCGCCGCCAGGTGCAGCAGCTGATCGCGCGCCGCCATCAGTTTGGCGTGGCCGAGCCCGGCGTGGTCTTCCAACTCCATGTCGAAGCCGGAGGAGTTGCCGAGACCGGTGATCGCCGGCGGGCTGCTGGCGATCACCCGGGCTTCGTTAATCTTGTTGAATGCCAGCGTGGCGCGGTCGATGATGTCGAACGAGCTGTTGGCGCCCGAGGTGCGCAGATCCCAGTCTTTCAGCCGCACGAACAGGCGCGCCACGTTTTGGCCGTTGCCGCCGGGCCCGGAGCCGATGATGGCGAACACCGACAAAACGTCCTGTTTCTCTTCGGTGAGGAAGTACCGCTCGACCTTTTCCACCACTTTGGAGGTTTGCTGCAGGGTTGATCCCGCCGGCAACTGCACCTGTACGGTGAAGATGCCGCGGTCTTCCTGCGGCAGGAACGAGGTCGGCAGCTTGATGAACAGCAGCGCCATGCCGCCGAGCAACAGCAGATAAATCACCATGTAGCGGCCGCTGGCGTGCAGAATGCGCCCCACGCCGCGCTCATAGCGATCGGCATTGCGGTTGAACATGCGGTTGAACCAGCCGAAGAAGCCGCGCTTGCCGTGATGGTGCCCTTTGGCGATTGGTTTAAGCAGCGTCGCGCACAGGGCCGGGGTCAGGATCATCGCCACCAGCACCGACAGCACCATGGCGGAGACGATGGTGATGGAGAACTGGCGATAGATGGCGCCGGTGGTGCCGCCGAAGAACGCCATCGGCACGAACACCGCCGATAGCACAAGAGCGATGCCGACCAGCGCGCTCTGGATCTGCCCCATGGATTTGCGCGTGGCCTCTCGCGGCGGCAAGCCTTCCTCGCTCATCACGCGCTCGACGTTCTCCACCACCACGATGGCGTCGTCCACCAGCAGGCCGATCGCCAGCACCATGGCGAACATGGTGAGGGTGTTGATGCTGAAGCCGCAGGCGGAGAGGATGGCGAAAGTGCCCATCAGCACCACCGGCACGGCGATGGTGGGGATCAGCGTGGCGCGGAAGTTCTGCAGGAACAGATACATCACCAGGAACACCAGCAGGATGGCCTCCAGCAGCGTTTTCACCACGTCCTTGATCGAGGCTTTGACGAACGGGGTGGTTTCATAGGCTACTTTGGCCTCCAGCCCGTGCGGGAAGTATTGCGACAGCTCGGCGATCTTGTCCTTCACCAACTGGTCGGTCTGCAGTTCGTTGGCGCCGGAGGCCAGTTTGATGTTCATGCCTGCGGCCTGCATGCCGTTGTAGCGGCTGAGGTAGTTGTAGTTCTCGCCGCCCAGTTCGACGGTGGCGACGTTGCCCAGCGTCACCAGCGAGCCGTCCTGATTGACCCGCAGGGTGATCTGGCGGAACTGTTCCGGCGTCTGGAGCTGCGACTGGGCGTTGATGGTGGCGTTCAGCGCCTGTTTATCGACCGACGGCGTGCCGCCCAACTGGCCGACCGCCACCTGGGCGTTCTGCGACTGAATGGCTTTGACCACGTCCTGGGTCGTGAGCTGGTAGCTGTTGAGCTTGTTGGGATCGAGCCAGATGCGCATGGCGTATTGTGAGCCATACACGTCCATGCTGCCGACGCCGTTGATGCGGCTGAGCGGATCCTGCAGGTTGGAGACGATGTAATCGGCGATGTCCTGCTTGTCCATGCTGTTGTCAGTGGAGACGAACGCCACCATCATCAGCGTAGTGTCGCCGGATTTCGAGACCGTGACACCCTGATTCTGCACCGCCTGCGGCAAACGTTTGATCGCCGCCTGCAGCTGGTTTTGCACCTGCTGCATCGCCTCGTTGGGATCGGTGCCGGCTTCGAACGTCAGCGTGACGGTCGCCTGGCCGGTATTGGTGCTCTGCGACGACATATACATCATGTTGTCGAGGCCGGTCATATTTTGCTCAATGATTTGGGTGACGGTGTTTTCCAGCGTTTGCGCCGAGGCGCCTGGGTAAGTTGCGCTGATGCGCACGTTCGGCGGCGCCAAATTCGGGTATTGTTCTACCGGTAAAGAAAAAATCGCCAATGCCCCGGTCAGGCAAAGAATAATTGCCAGCACCCAGGCGAAAATCGGGCGATCAATAAAAAAATTGGCCATGCAGCGCGAACCTCGTTATGACTTGTTCTATCTTTAAAACGCATCGGAAATATGCATTTCAGCGGCAGGGAAGGATTCCGGCGCTATTGCACTTTACTCGGGATAGTCGAGGAAAGCGTGGAGAAAAAAAGGAGATAGTGTAAATAACGGTAGCGGGAAACGGCGTGGGTGCCCCGGTGTCGATAATTGTACGCTATTAAGACATTTTTATTACTATCAAAGGCCTTGCGCATGTCTTCGCCGCAGGGAGCCGAAAAATAAAAACTGGATCCACCTTACAGCAGGAGCTTGGCATGGGAATTAACCCGGTATTTGCCCGTCGGCTTTATTTATGCTGGCTGATCAGCCACAGTGAGCGGCCCAATGTGCCGCGGTTGATGGCGCTGACCGGCTGGCCGCGCCGCACGTTGCAGGATGTGCTGAAGGCGCTGCCCGGCATGGGCGTCGAGCTGCAGTTCGTGCAGCAGGGCGTGCGCAACAACGACGGTTTTTATCAGTTGGAAAGCTGGGGGCCGTTCAACAAGAGTTGGGTGCATCAGCACCATCAGGCGCTGCTCAGCGCCATCGAGTAAGCGGCCCCGGCGTATTGGCCGGGGCGGGGCGATCAGTGGCTTTTGTACTCCAGGTACATCACCGTCGCCGCCACGCGAGAACGCACGTCCAGCTTGCGCAGTATGTTGCGGATGTGCACCTTCACGGTTTCTTCAGAGATATGCAATTGCGCCGCCACCTGTTTGTTGGACAGGCCGCGCGCCACCTCTTGCAAGACGTCCAGTTCGCGTTCGGTCAAGGCGGTGAAGGGATCGCGCTGCTCGCTGCGCGCCAGCAAATAGTCGGCCATGGCGTCGCTGATCACGTTTTGCCCCTCGGCGGCGGCGCTGATGTGTTCCAGCAGCTGCTCCGGTTCACTGTCTTTCAGCAGATAGCCGTCGGCGCCGGCGTCGATCAGCGCATACAGATCGCTGCGCGCGTCGGAGACCGTCAGCACGATGATGCGTGCGTCCACGCCTTCGTCACGCAGAGCCCGCAGCGTATCCAGCCCGGACATGCCCTTCATGTTCAGATCCAACAAGATCACGTCCGGCGCGTGCTGCAGCGCCAGCGCAACCGCCTCGCTGCCGTTGCCGGCCTCTGCCACCACGCCAAATCGCGCATCCAGTCCCAGCAGTTGTTTGATGCCGCGCCGCATCAACGGATGATCGTCAACGATCATGACTCGGTATTGCTTCATCACCATGAAATATGCTCCCTGTAGCAAGTAAAGCCACTCAAACGCGCCCGGAGGCGTGCTTCACAGTGGGACTGTCTCTTCAAAAATAGCGGCATTCTGCACCGCAAACCTCTCCGGGCGGCCTTCTGCCCGGCGGCAACCGTAACGCAGAGTGAACAGCCGCAAGGTCAGGGCGAGAATGTCAGGCAGACTGCCGTGCCGCCGCGGCTTCTGCGCCGGATACGCAGCGTTCCTCCCAGTCGCGCCGCGCGTTCGCTCATGATGGTCAAGCCGTAATGCCCTTCCGGTTCTTCCAGACTGGCGATACCGCAACCGTCGTCGGTAATGCTGAATACGTTGTCGCCTGCGGCGTTGACCTCGCAACACACCGCGATCTCGCTCGCTCCTGCGTGCTTGACGGCATTGAGCACCGCCTCGCGCACGATCTGCAGCGCGTGCACCTGCTGCTGGGCGTTGAGCGCCTGCGAGGGCAGCCGACAGTGTAACTGAATCCGCGCGGTGGTTAGCGCCTTTAATGGCTGCAGCAGTTGCTCCAGCGCGGCATTCAGATCCGCCTCCTGAATGTTGAGGCGGAAGGTGGCCAGTAATTCTCTCAGCTGGCGATAGGCATCGGCCAGCGTGCGATCGAAATCGTCGATAATCGTCTTCGCCGCCGGATCGTCGGCGGCGCGCCGGAGCAGCGTCAGCTGGATGCGCAGGAACGACAGCGTCTGCGCCAGCGAATCGTGCAGCTCGCGGGCGATGGTCCCACGTTCTTCCATCAACAGCAGATATTGGTGCTGCTTTTGCGCCCGGTTGAAGTAGACGCCGCGCCCCAGCATGTTGGCCAGGCTCTGCATCAGGTGAGGATGCGGCGGCTGCGCTTCGGGCTGCCATCGCAATTCACCCAGCAGTTTATCGCCTTGGGTGATCGGCAGCGCGCTCCAGGCTTGCGCCGGCGCCGGCTCTCCTTCGTTCAGTTGCCACTGGCCATGATCGTCCGCCACGTTCAACCGGATGCAGCGCAGTCGTTCGCTTTGGCGCACGATGCGCAGCACATTCTCGAATGCCTGCTGATCGATCTGGCGCACGCTCAGCGCCTGTGAACAGCGATACAGCACCTCCAGCGTTTCGTTGGCCTGCTGCAGGCGCCGGGTTTTTTCCTGCACTTTCAGCTCCAGCGACTGATAGAGCCGGGCCAGCTCGTCAGACATGGCGCTGAAGGTTTGCGACAGCACGCCGAGCTCGTTCGGCAGCGCCACGTCCAGCTGCGGGTGGCGAAAGTCGCGCTGTTGCACGCGCTGGCTGGCGTCGACCAGATGCTGCAGCGGCATGACCACCTGGCGGCGCATAAAGCGGATGCAGAACAGCACCAGACCGATGATGGCGGCGTAGCCCAGCACGCTGACGGCGGCCACCAGGGTGAGTTTCAACTCGGAATAACGCTGCAGAGCGGAAACAAAATGATCGACGCGGTTGACGTAGCCGGCGACCTCCGCCCGGTAGGCGGCCGCTTGCCCGTCACGGATCTGCCGCTCCATCGCTTGCCATGTTCGTTGCAGCGCCAGATAGTGGTTGCGCACCTCGGCCGGGACGTAAAAGCGCGCCAGCTTTTGCAACGCCGGCGCCTGCAAAGATTGCCGGTACTGCTGCAGATGCAGCTCCAGCTCCGGGCTCTGTCGATCGAGATCAAAGGCCAGGCGGTAGCTTTGCATGCGCAGCGAACCGGCAATGTTGATCGCCTCGGCATCGCTCTGGCTGCCGGCGACGGTCGTCAACGCCAACCCGGTGGCGAGCACCGACAGTATCACGATGCCGAACAGCGCCCTGGCCAGGCTGCCGGTCACGGAACGTTTAACAAGCAATCACGGAATCCTTTTCTCTCAGGTGAGGGCTGCGCCAGTTTCATTCGAAAGCAAAACTATAACTTTTGCAACTAAATTGCACCGCGATTTGTATCAAGTTGTCAACAAAACGGGAACAATTGTCGTCGTGTAATCAAATGAATAGCGAAATGCCCGCCGATGTTCAGCTGCAGCTCGGTTTCCACTGAGGATTTGTCTTTGCGGATGCGATTCGTCTGTCAGATTATGCGTCCGCCCACGATGTATTTTTAATCCTGGTTTGCCCGGAGAGGCGTTGTGATTTTTGTTGCAAATCGTCTGCTGCGGCGCAGCGTAATCGCGGTATGATTTTCACGTTGCAACTCAAGGAAAAAGGGTCATGTCGTCGAAAATTGAGAATGTGAAGAAAGAGCTGTTGTCGGACAACTGGTATGTGCTGCACAAGTACACGTTCGATCTGCAACGCAAAAATGGCGGTTCGGTGCAACAGATGCGCGAGGTTTACGATCGCGGCAACGGCGCCACCATTTTGCTGTACAACCGCGCCAAGGGCACGGTGGTGCTGACCAACCAGTTCCGCATGCCGACCTATGTCAACGGCAACGAAAGCGGCATGCTGCTCGAGGCCTGCGCCGGCCTGCTGGACGCCGATTCGCCGGAGCAGTGCGCACGCCGCGAAGCGGTGGAAGAGACCGGTTTTCAGGTGGGCGAGGTCAAAAAAATCTTCGAAGCCTACATGTCGCCGGGCGGCGTGACCGAGATCGTGCACTTCTTTATCGCCGAATACCATGACGATGAGCGGCGCGCGGCCGGCGGCGGCATTGAAGATGAAGATATCGAAGTGATCGAACTGCCGTTCAGCGAAGCGGTGGCGATGATCGCCGATGGCCGCATTAAAGACGGCAAGACCATCATGCTGCTGCAGTATTTGCAGATTCATCGGGTGATGGAATAAAAAAAGCCGGTCATGATGACCGGCTTTTTTATCGGCTGGCGTCAGACCGCTTACTTCAGCAACGCCTGCGCCTTCGCCACCACGTTGTCCACGGTGAAGCCGAACTCGGCGAACAGCTGCTCCGCCGGCGCCGACTCACCGAAGGTGGTCATGCCCACGATGGCGCCGTTCAGCCCCACGTACTTGTACCAGTAGTCCGCGATACCCGCTTCCACCGCCACACGCGCCGTCACCGCCGCCGGCAGCACCGACTCGCGGTACGCCGCATCCTGCTTGTCGAACGCGTCGGTCGACGGCATCGACACCACGCGCACCTTGCGGCCCGCCGCGGTCAGTTTGTCCGCCGCTTCCACCGTGATGCCCACTTCGGAGCCGGTGGCGATCAGGATGACGTCCGGCGTGCCCGCGCAGTCTTTCAGCACGTAGCCGCCGCGGTACACGTTCGCCAGCTGCTCTGCGGTGCGCGGCTGCTGGGTCAGGTTCTGGCGCGAGAACACCAGGGTGGTCGGGCCGTCGTTACGCTCGATGCCGTACTGCCACGCCACCGCCGATTCTACCTGGTCGCACGGGCGCCAGGTGCTCATGTTCGGGGTCACGCGCAGGCTCGCCAGCTGCTCCACCGGCTGGTGGGTCGGGCCGTCTTCGCCCAGACCGATGGAGTCGTGGGTGTAGACGAACACGTTGCGCAGCTTCATCAGCGCCGCCATGCGCACCGCGTTGCGGGCGTATTCCACGAACATCAGGAAGGTCGCCGAGTACGGCAGGAAACCGCCGTGCAGCGCGATGCCGTTGGTGATGGCGGTCATGCCGAACTCGCGCACGCCGTAATGAATGTAGTTGCCCGCCGGGTCAACGTTCAGCGCTTTCGAACCGGACCATAGGGTCAGGTTGCTCGGCGCCAGGTCGGCGGAGCCGCCCAGGAACTCCGGCAGCACCTTGCCGAACGCTTCCAGCGCGTTCTGCGACGCCTTGCGGCTGGCGATGTTGGCCGGGTTGGCCTGCAGTTTTTCCACGAACGCTTTGGCGTCGGCTTTCCAGTCGGCCGGCAGCTCGCCGTTCATGCGGCGCTTGAACTCGGCGGCCAGTTCCGGGAAGGCCCTGGCGTAGGCGGCGAACTTGTCGTTCCAGGCCGCTTCCTTGGCCTGACCGGCTTCTTTGGCGTCCCACTGGGCGTAGATGTCCTGCGGGATTTCAAAGGCGGCGTATTTCCAGCCCAGTGCTTCGCGGGTGGCGGCCACTTCGGCGGCGCCCAGCGCAGCGCCGTGCACGTCATGGGTGCCGGCCTTGTTCGGCGAACCAAAGCCGATAACGGTCTTGCACATCAGCAGCGACGGCTTGTCGGTCACCTGGCGGGCTTCTTCAATCGCGGCCTTGATGGCGTCCGGGTTGTGGCCGTCGACGTTGCGCACCACGTGCCAGCCGTAGGCTTCGAAACGCAGGGCGGTGTCGTCGGTGAACCAGCCGTCGACGTGGCCGTCGATGGAGATGCCGTTGTCATCGTAGAAGGCGGTCAGCTTGCCGAGCTTGAGGGTGCCGGCCAGGGAGCAGACTTCGTGCGAGATGCCTTCCATCATGCAGCCGTCGCCCATGAAGGCGTAGGTGTGGTGGTCGACGATGTCGTGGCCAGGGCGGTTGAACTGCGCCGCCAGGGTGCGTTCGGCAATGGCGAAGCCGACGGCGTTGGCGATGCCCTGGCCGAGTGGGCCGGTGGTGGTTTCAACGCCCGGGGTGTAGCCGTACTCCGGGTGGCCCGGGGTTTTGGAATGCAGCTGACGGAAGTTTTCCAGCTCGCGCATCGGCAGGTCGTAGCCGGTGAGGTGCAGGAGGCTGTAAATCAACATGGAGCCGTGGCCGTTGGAGAGCACGAAACGGTCGCGGTCAGCCCAGTGCGGGTTAGTCGGGTTGTGGTTGAGGTAGTCACGCCACAGGACTTCGGCGATGTCCGCCATGCCCATAGGGGCCCCCGGGTGGCCGGAATTTGCTTTTTGTACGGCGTCCATGCTGAGTGCGCGGATAGCGTTGGCAAGCTCTTTACGAGAAGACATAACGAAACTCCAATGCGATTACAGTTGAGCGGCCAACATGTCTTCCAGCTTCTGCTGGTCGACGGCGAACAGGCGAATGCCTTCGGCGAGTTTCTCCACCGCCATGGCATCCTGATTATGCAGCCAGCGGAACTCCGCTTCGGCCAGCGGAGCCGGTTGGTGGAAGCCTTCGGTAGACGGGGTCAGCTTGCGTTCGACCGGCTGCTCGCTGTTTTTCAGCTGTTCCAGCAGGTTTGGCGCGATGGTCAGGCGATCGCAGCCGGCCAGCGCCAGGATCTGCTCAACCTTGCGGAAGCTGGCGCCCATGATCACCGTCTGGTAACGATGACGCTTGTAGTATTCATAGATGGTACGCACCGATTTCACGCCAGGATCCTGATCGGCGTCGTAGTCGGCGGCAGGCTGTTTGGCCTGGTACCAGTCATAGATGCGGCCGACGAACGGCGAGATCAGATACACGCCGGCTTCGGCGCAGGCGCGAGCCTGGGCGAAGGAGAACAGCAGCGTCAGGTTGGTGTTGATGCCTTCTTTTTCCAGCTCCTCGGCGGCTTTGATGCCTTCCCAGGTGGAAGCCAGTTTGATCAGGATGCGCGATTTGTCGATGCCTTGTTCTTGGTACATGGCGATCAGTTTGCGCGCTTTGGCGACGCACATGCCGCGATCGAACGACAGGCGAGCGTCCACTTCGGTGGAGATGCGGCCCGGCACGCTTTTGAGGATCTCGACGCCGATATTGACCGCCAGCTTATCGCTGGCGTTGATCAGCTGGGTTTCCTTGCTGCCGCCCTGGCGGCGGGCATACTCCAACGCTTCGGTGATCAGCGCCTTGTACTGCGGCAGCGCGGCGGCTTTCAGGATCAGCGAAGGGTTGGTGGTGGCGTCCTGGGGTTCGAACTGGCGGATGGATTCGATATCGCCGCTGTCGGCGACCACCGTGGTCAGCTGCTTGAGTGCGTCTAATTGATTCATTGATAAGCTCCTTGACCAAGCTCAATGTAGGGAAATGAGAACCTTTTTCATCATAGGGGGAACACACTGCATCATCGGATCGAGAATGAAAATGCGCTTTTTCTGATTGTTGCGATGGATAATAACAATGAATGCCGAATAAACCCAGGCGGAGCGCGGCTTGCGCGCGACCGCCATCGAGACGGCAGGCGGTTTAACGCCGTCCGGCCGCGTTTTCGTAATAGCCGATCCGCTCGACTTTCGGCGCCGATCCTCCCCCTTCAAACTCCGATTCCAGCCAGGCATCGACGATGGTTTTCGCCAGTTCGGCACCGATGACCCGCGCGCCCAGCGTGATGATCTGAGCATCATTGCTTTTGCGCGCCCGCTGGGCGGAGTAGGTATCGTGACATTGCGCCGCACGAATGCCGGGCACTTTATTGGCCACGATGCTCATACCGATGCCGGTGCCGCACAGCAGGATGCCCCGCCGATGTTTTTCCTCCCGTATCGCCTGCGCGACGCGATAGGCGATATCGGGATAGATCCCCGTTTCTGCGGCGCGATCCGTCGTGTAGTCAATGACGGGGATGTCCCGTTGTTGCAGGTGGGCAACGATCAGATCTTTCAGTTCAATGGCGGCATCATCGGCGCCGATGGCGATAGGCAGCATAGCGGTCTCCTGATTGGTAACGAAAAGGGTGGCGATCCTCGGTGGTGCCACGTTCATTACCGTATCTCTGTTCAATCAAATGTTCAATCAATGTTCTTTTGTTTTTTGCCTGGATTTTCAGTTTGCCACTGTAAAAGGTGATCTTAGTCACTAAAAAAGGGCTTTTAATCGTTATTCACTCTAGTGAAGACGGGTTTTTGAGCGATATCACACTTTGATAAGTTCACTGTGGGCAAATTGAACGCATGGCGTTAGTGTTCATTTGTTCTTTGTTTGTGTTAATGATCAAAAGAAATTTCCCTACCAGAGGAGAGTGCTATGTGTCAGACCTGCATAACAGAGGCGAAAATGGCGGCCGGTATCCCCGAGATCATGAAGGCGGTTGTGGCGTACGCCCCGAAAGATTACCGCCTGGAACAGGTGCCGGTACCGAAGATCGGCCCGAAAGAGATCCTGGTGAAGATCGAGGCCTGCGGCATCTGCGCCGGTGATGTTAAAGCGTTCGAAGGGGCGCCCAGCTTCTGGGGCGATGAAAAACAACCGGCGTACATCAAGGCGCCGATGATCCCCGGCCATGAATTCATCGGCCATGTCGTGGGGTACGGTGAAGGCGTCGAGGGCTTCAATCTCGGCGATCGCGTGATATCAGAACAAATCGTTCCCTGCTGGCAATGCCGCTTCTGCAACCGCGGTCAGTATTGGATGTGCGAAAAGCATGACCTGTACGGTTTCCAGAAAAACGTTAACGGCGGCATGGCCGAGTACATGAAGTTCACCAAAGAGGCGATTAACTATCATGTGCCGGCCGACCTGCCGATCGAAAAAGCCATTCTGATCGAACCCTATGCTTGCTCCTTCCATGCGGTGCAACGCGCCAATATCAAACTGGGCGATGTGGTGGTGTTGGCCGGCGCCGGCACCCTGGGGCTGGGCATGATCGGGGCCATCAAGAAATCCGGGCCCTCGAAGCTGGTGGTGCTGGATCTGTCCGACGAACGTCTGGCCTTGGCGAAGCGCTTCGGCGCGGATGTGACGCTCAATCCCACCCGGGACGACGTGCCCGCCGCGGTTAAAGCGATGACCGAGGGCTACGGCTGCGACATCTACATCGAGGCGACCGGCGCACAGAAGTCCGTGGAACAGGGCCTGACGCTGATCCGCAAGCTTGGCACCTTCGTGGAATTTTCCGTGTTTAAGGATCCGGTGACCGTCGACTGGAGCATCATCAGCGACCGCAAGGAGCTGGACGTGCTCGGTTCTCACCTCGGCCCTTACTGCTACCCGCTGGTGATCGAAGGCATCGCCAATGGCGATCTGCCGACCGAAGGCGTGGTGACGCATACGCTGCCGCTGGAACAGTTCGCCGAGGGCTTCGAGCTGATGAAGCGCGGCATCGGTTCAATCAAAGTGGTGCTTAATCCAAACCTCTGAAACCTGCATCGTTCTTCGGGTGCGGGCGAGCCTGCGCCTCCATAATCACATGTGCTGGGGTGTTCTATGTTGCATGGACTGATTCATCGCATTGGTCTGTCACCGAAACTGCTGCTGGGCTATGCCGGCGTGTTGGTGTTCATGATGGGCGAAGGGCTGGAACAGGGCTGGCTGTCGCCCTATTTGATTGGCAAAGGGCTGAGCATTCAGGAATCGGCGCTGCTGTTCAGCGTTTATGGCTTTGCGGCCGCCATCGCTGCCTGGTTTTCCGGCGTGTTGGCGGAAATCTTTACCGCCCGGCGGGTGATGTTGGCCGGCCTACTGCTGTTTCTGTTCGGTTCGGTGTGTTTTTTGACGTTCGGCCTGCCGAGCAACAACCTGGCGATCATGGTGCCGACCTATGCGCTGCGCGGCTTGGGTTATCCGTTGTTCGCCTACGGTTTTCTGGTGTGGGTGGCGTATGAGGCGCCGCCGGAAAGGCTGGGGTCGGCGGTGGGGATTTTCTGGTTCGTCTACAGCGGCGGGCTCAGCGTGCTGGGCGTGCTGTATTCCAGCATCATGCTGCCTTATCTCGGCGAGATCCACACGCTGTGGAGCGCGCTGATTTTCGTCGTGCTGGGCGCGGTGATTGCGCTGATGCTCAATCGCGACGACGGCGCGGCACAGAGCGGCAACCGGGAAAAAGCGTCGCTGGGTTATGTCTTGAAAGGCATCACCATCGCGTTTGAAAACCCGAAGATCGGCCTGGGCGGCATCGTGCGCACCATTAATACCTCCGCGGCATATGGCTTCGTCGTATTCATGCCCATGTACATGATGGATATGGGGTTCACCCGCACGCATTGGCTGCAGATGTACGCCGCGCTGTGGACGGTCAACATCATTTTCAACCTGATTTTCGGCGTGATCAGCGACGGGCTCGGCTGGCGCAATGTGGTGATGTGGTTTGGCTGCGTCGGCTGTGCCTTGACCACGCTGATGTTCTACTACGTGCCGCAATTCTTCGGCGCCAACTACCTGTTGACCGTGTGTGCCGCCGGGTTGTTCGGCGCCTGCCTGGCGGCGTTCGTGCCGCTGTCGGCCATCATGCCGTCGCTGGCGCCGGACAATAAGGGCGCGGCGATGTCGATTCTCAATCTGGGCGCCGGCCTGAGCACCTTTGTCGGCCCGGCGGTGGTGGGGCTGTTTATCGGCAGCCTCGGCACCGTTGGCGTGATCTGGATCTTTACCGGTTTATACCTGTTCAGCGGTGTGCTGATGAAATTTGTCACGCTGCCGAAAGAAAGCGCGACGGCGCAGGAAGAACGCGGCGCGAGTTTGGCGAAAATATCCTGACCGAGGGTGAAGTTCACAGTTTTAAGGGGAAATTTATGATTAATCATCAAACTACGGCGCCGCGCGAGCTCTCGCTGCAGGGCAAGGTGGCGCTGATTACCGGCGGCGCTGCGGGGATCGGTCTCGCTATTGCCGAACGCTATCTGCAAAACGGCGCGCGCGTGGCGCTGCTCGATCGGGCGCCGCAGGTTGCGGAAGTGGCGCGACAGCTGGACGCCGAGGCGGCGGTGGGCGTCGTGGCCGACGTCACCGATGCCGCATCGGTGGAGCGGGCGGTGGCGCAGATTGAGGCGCATTTCGGGCGGCTGGACGTGCTGGTCAACAGCGCCGGCATCGTCGCGCTGCATCCGGCCGAGGAGCTGCCGGAAACGGCGTGGGATGCAACCCTGGCGGTCAATCTGAAAGGCGTGTTTCTTACCTGCCAGGCGGTGGGGCGCCGTTTCATTCGCCAGCGCGGCGGCAGCATCATCAATCTCGCCTCGCAGGCCGGGGTGGTGGCTTTGCCTAATCACCTGGCCTATTGCGCCAGCAAGGCGGGCGTGATCGGTCTGACCCAGGTGTTGGCGCTGGAGTGGGGGCCGCACAACGTGCGGGTTAACGCCATTTCGCCCACCGTGGTTTTGACGGAGCTGGGCCGTAAGGCCTGGTCAGGCGAGGTGGCGGAACAAATGAAGCAGAAAATCCCGCTGCGGCGTTTCGCCGAGCCGCAAGATATCGCCGCCAGCGCCCTGTTTTTGGCCGGCGACGCGGCGGCGATGATCACCGGCGCCAACCTGGTGGTCGACGGCGGTTACACCATTCAATAATTTCTTATTCAGGCGACAGAGAGGCCGCGATGAACAGAATCATTAACGATCCCGATCACGTAGTAGAAGACGCCATTCAGGGCTACAGGCTGGCCCACCCGAACTATTATGCAGCCACCGATAATGCGCGGGTGTTGAAATATCCGCCGGCGCCGATCGCCGGCAAAGTGGGCATCGTCACCGGCGGCGGTTCCGGCCACGAGCCGGCGTTCCTGGGGTATGTCGGCAAAAACATGCTGGATGCCGTCGCGATTGGCGAGATTTTTTCATCGCCTACGGCGGGGGCTTTTCTCGACGCTTTCAAGGCGGCGGACAGCGGTGCGGGCGTCGCTTGCCTGTACGGCAACTACGCCGGCGATAACATGAACGTCAAGATGGCGATCAAGAAGGCCACGGCGGCCGGCATACGGGTGAAAACCGTGGTGGCCAACGATGACGTCGCCTCGGCGCCGGCCAGTGAGATCGATAAACGGCGCGGCGTGGCCGGCGAAATTCTGATGTGGAAGGTCGGCGCGGCGGCGGCGGCCAAGGGATACGATCTGGACGGCGTGATCGGCGCGGCGCAAAAGGCCATCGACCGGTGTCGTTCAATCGGCGTCGGCCTCAGTTCCTGCACCATTCCCGCGGTCGGCAAACCCAATTTTCATATCGAAGACGGCAAGATGGAGATCGGCATCGGTCATCACGGCGAACCGGGCATTGAGGTATCGCCGATCCAGTCGGCGTCGGCGATGGCCGGCACCATGCTCGATTTCGTGCTCAACGACATGCCGCTGGAACAGGGGCAGGAGGTGGCGTTGCTGATCTCCGGGCTAGGCGCCACGCCGGTGATGGAGCTGTATATCTATTATGCCGAAATAGAGCGTCGGTTGACGGCGAAAGGCGTGCGGGTGCATCGGCGCTACGTCGGCAATTACTTCACGTCGCTGGAAATGATGGGCGTGACGCTGACGCTGATGACGCTGGATGACGAACTGAAAACGCTGCTGGACATGCCGGCGCAATCTTTAGGCTTAACCCAGGTGGAGTGAATCATGACGGAACAAATTTCAACCCGGTACGGCAGTGAGATCGTTACGGGGCTGATAGAAACCATTGTCAGCAACCGCGAATACCTGAGCGAAATCGACGGCGCCATCGGCGACGGTGACCACGGCATTAATATGTCGAAGGGATTCGCGATGTGCGGCGATGCCATTCGCGGCCGCGAGCTCACGCTGGCGCAGGCGTTCGATGCGGTATCGGATGCGCTGATGGAGGGCATCGGCGGTTCGATGGGGCCGCTGTACGGCAGCCTGTTCATGGGCATGGCGGAGAGCGTCCGTGAGCGCAGCGTGCTGGACAAGCAGGCATTTTTGGCGATGTTGCACGGCGGGTTGCGCGAACTGCAGGACATCAGCAGCGCGGGCGTGGGCGACAAGTGTCTGATGGATACGCTGATACCGGCGGTGGCGGCATTTGAGCAGGCGGTGGGACGCGGTGACGACTTCGCCGCTGCGCTGGAACAAATGAAAATCGCCGCAGAGCGCGGGCGGGACTCCACCCGCGAGCTGGTGGCGAAAATCGGCCGCGCCAGTCGTCTGGGCGAGCGTTCGCGCGGCGTACTGGACGCCGGCGCGGTATCTTGCTGCCTGCTCTTGACCCGATTGGCGGACGAGGTGGAGCAACGACTGAATACCGTTGCCGCCTGAACGCGTTATACTAGCGGGCATTCAGCCTTGTCGGAGGGGCGTGTATCGTCCCTCCGCCATCATCAACCGGCCTGCCGTGGGGAAACGTCTAACGGATGGAAAAACAAACTGTGTCCCAGGATAACGAACTGCTGACCGAAATCGCCGTTGCTTATTATCAGGATGAGATCACGCAGGAAGAGATCGCCAAAAAGTTCGGCATCTCACGGATCAAAGTCGGTCGTTTGCTCAAGCGCGCCAAGGAAGAAGGCATCGTCGAGATCAACGTGCGTTATCACCCGGTATTCAGCACCCGGCTGGAACAGCAGATGATGGAACGTTTTCCCATCAGCCGCGCGTTGATCGCGCTCGACCATCAGGACGAAGAGGAACAGCGTCGGCAGGTGGCGGCGCTGGTGTCCAATTATCTGGCGATGTCGCTGAAAGACGATATGGTGTTGGCGGTCGGCCAGGGACGCAACGTGGCGGCGATCGCCGATCATGTCGGCAGTGTGACGGAACGCAACTGCAAGTTCATCTGCGGCATCGGCGGCACCCACCGTCCGGGCGACGCGATCAACGCCGACCATATCAGCCGGCGTCTGGCGAAGAAGTTCGGCGGCAGCAGCGAGACGCTCTATGCGCCGGCCTACGTCGAAAATCGCGCGCTGAAAGACGCCTTCATGCAGAACGGCACGATTAAGGAAACGCTGGATCGTGCGCGTAAGGCCGATGTGGCGTTAGTCGGCATTGGCGACATGAATGAAAACAGTTATATGGTGAAATTGGGGTGGTTTACGCCGCACGAGATTATCGACGCCAGCCTTAATCAGGGCGTGATCGGCGACATCGCCGGCTATGACTTTTTCAATGCTCAGGGGCAGCATGTCGACACGGTGATGAATGACAGAGTGATCGGGCTGAGCATTGATGAGCTGCGCAAAATCCCTTGCGTGATCGCCATTGCTTCCGAGAATACCAAGGCGCTGGCGATTTTGGGGGCTTTGCGCACCGGCGCCATCGACATTATCGCCACCAGCGCGCTCAATGTGCGCACTATCCTCAACATGTCGCAATAGCGACACCTGCAAAAAAGGGTTCAGCGCCAGGCTGAACCCTCAACGATCTCCTCATTTGACCGATTATTTACTCAGGTTGACGTCGATCGCCTGATAGAAGGCGTTAGCGGTGTCGGCTATGTCCCACACGGCAAGGATCACGTGCGAACCGCTGCGATCTGCCGGTATGTTGCACTGGTGGGTGACCTGTGCGGCAGGGATGGCGCCGCCGTCGTTGAACTGGCAGAACGGCGTCAGGTCAAAGGAAGCGCGGGTCAGCGGCTGCGAAGCGTCCCAGTTCGGCTTGGTGATGAAATAGCGCCAGCTGGTGGTGCTGTGACGCGCGGTCAGCTTCCAGGTAAAGGAGTTCGGGCCGGTTTTCAGGTTGAGCTTGTTCCAGCGCGTCGGCGTTTGCTGATCCAGTTCGAAGAAGGTGGACTTGTCGGCGCTGGCGATATGGCCGTCAGCCGGACCGGCCTGCGGGAAGCCTTTCAGGCCTTCGACGCTCTGCGGTTCGTACTGCACGCTGCCGCACTGGGTGTTGAGCTGCAGTTTGCACTGATAGGCGCGGCTGGCCGGCGATTCGACATAACCGTGGGCATTCGCCTGTTGCGAAACGCCGAACATGGCCGCGCTCAGCAGGCCCAGAGAGAGCAGGGTACGGGAAGTTTTGTTCATAAGTCACTCCTGACTGAAATTATGTTGTAAGTTGAGCGTATTTCACCGACAAAATGAGAGACTAATAACGCAATTGGAAATAACCATTTCTGTCGGCTTGTTTTATTTTTACCATTCTGGTTTGGCCGTAGATCGGAATGTTTTACCGGCTATTAACGAAAAATATTATGATGACAATCTTTGATCGTTAGGCCGAATTTATTTAACTGTCACAGTGTAAAAGCACGGCGCTATGATGAAATTTATATCAAGTAGTGATGAATAGTATTTAAGATAGCGCTCTCATTTATGAAGTATATTGCTTGTTGCGTTGAGTACCCTTGTTTGATTTGATCGATTTTTGTGCGCCACCACCTTGGGAATTTAGTGTCATTTTCTTATTTTATTTTAAAGAGGAATTTGTATGACTAGATTATCCCTGGACGCGATTAAAATAATCAGCACCATCAAGAACACCGGATCTTTCTCTATGGCCGCGGAGGCGCTGCATAAAACGCCTTCGGCGATCTCTTATCGGGTTTCCAATATTGAAAGCAAACTTTGCGTGAAACTTTTTCATCGCAATGGCCCCATGATTACCCTGACGGATGAAGGGGAATTTCTCCTGCAGGAAGGCAGTTGGATTTTAAATGCGGTGCAGGATCTGGAAAGCCGGGTGCGCAACATCCCCAAGCTGGACAATAATATCCGCCTGGCGGTAGACACCTTCTTCCCGCTGGAAACGCTGACGCAGGATATCCGCGACTATATTCAGCATTGCCCGAACGCCAATATCTCGGTGCAGCGGGAAGCGTTGAACGGCACCTGGGATGCGCTGAAAAACAACCGGGCGGATCTGATCATCGCCATCGGCCAAATTCCCGACAGCGTGCAGGCCAAAACCCTGATGCTCGGCAAGCTCAACTTTGTGCTGTGCGTATCGCCTTCGCACCCGTTCGCGGCGCAGAGAAAGCCGGTGTGCAAGAAACAGCGGTTGAACGACATCGTGGTGGTGATCGCCGACAGCAGCCATGAGCTGCCCAAGCGCAATCATGGTACGCTGCCCTTGCAGCGTCAGTTGGTGGTGTGCGATGTGGAAAGCAACCTGGCGCTGCTCAAGCGCGGCATCGGCCACGCTTTTCTGCCGCCTGCGCTGATCGAAAAGGAATTGGCCAGCGGCGAACTGGTGACGGTGCCGGTGGAGATGCAAAAGGGCGACGAAATGATTTGGCTGGCGTGGCATCCGGCCAGCAAGGGCGCCGGGTTTAACTGGTGGCATGAGCGGCTGACGCGCAAAAGCGATGTCTACAGCCTGATGGGCCGCGAAGTGGTGCGGGATGGCGGCTATCCATGGTGCCACAACTGAAGGAATAGAGACGAAGGGACGCGAAAATCAAACGGTTAACTCAATGAAAACCCCGCAGCATTCGGCTACGGGGTTTTTTTATGGTTTACGCCACGCGGCCCACCTTCAGCCAGGCGCTGTCTGAACCCGGTGCAGAGGTGATGTAACCCCACTTGGTCTGCCAGACGTAGCCTTGGTAGGACACCAGCGCGCCCTGCGCGTAAGTGGTGCCCGGCACATAGGCCGGCGCGGTCATGATAGGCAGGTTGCCGGGGCCGACGCCGGTGTAGCGCAGCCCGGTGCCCATATCCAGCTGGCTGTCGTCGTAGTCTGCAGCGTTGAAATAGCGATCCAGCGCGGCCAGCAGATCGCCGTTGCGGTTGTCTTGCCCCAGATGCCAGAACATCACGCCGCCCAGCTGCTGCTGCTTGATGTACTTCGCTTTGTATTTGAAACTCTCGGCATCGTCATAGGTGACGAACAGCCCGTTCTGCGCATGATACAGATAAGGGGTTTTGGTCTTGTCGTTCCACAACCGCTGATAGCCGTAGTTGCCCTGCAGCATCTGCTCCAACTGGCGATAGGAGGCGATGCGCGGATCCTTGTCGCGCACGCACTCTTCACAGCCCACCAGCCAGTAGTCGGTGCTCGGATACGGATCTTCGCCCGGCGTGCTGTGGCTGCTGTATTGCCCACCGTTGCCGCCGCTGACGCCCTTGAAGGCGCGGCCATAGAAGGGCACGCCCATGACGATTTTGGCGCTCGGCACGCCTTCCATCATCAGGTGTTGCTGCACTGCGGCGTCGACCGTCAGGCTGAACGGGCTGGGGAAGGCGCGGGTTAGCTCTTCCCAGCTCCAGCCCAGATTGGCTTCGCGCAGCGCGTTGTAGAAGGTCGGCCCGGCCGCGTCGCCGAACAGTGCCGCCTGGTGGTTGGTTACCTTCTCCCAGGGGCCGGCCAGATCGTAGGTCATCAGGTTGATGTAATCGAGCGGCGCGACGATCTGCGCCAGCTTGCTGTAATAGCGCGACAGGAAGAAGGCGCCGCCGGCGCCGGCGATGGTCAACTGATACGGCAGCGCCTGGCGGCCGTCGGCGACGGTTTGCTGATTCAGCAAGGTGCGGATCTCCTGCAGCGCGGCGATGAAGCCGTCCACTTCCGAGGCTTGCGGGTACTCCCAGTCGATGTCCACGCCGTCGAAACCGTAATCCTTCATGATGCGCACGCAGGATTGGGCGAACTTGGCGCGCGACGCCGGGGTTTTCACCGCGTTGACATAGTTGGCGTGCGACACGCCCAGATCGTTGGAGTAGTACCAGCCGCCGATGGAGAACATGATGCGCAGGCTGGGGTTATGCGCTTTGAGCGCGGTCAAACGGTTGACCACATCGCGCGCCTTGGCGTCGTTGGTGGCCGGATCCCAGGCGCATTCCAGGTTGCTGTTGATATCCAGGAACGAGAAGTTGATGTGCGTCAGCTGTTTGGCTTTGGCCGGCGTAATGTTGGAAACCGGGAACGGCACGATAGAGGTATCGGACTCGGTGTAATTATTGATTTGGTTGGTTGGAATAAAATAATACCCAATAACGGCTTTGTGTGTGGACATGGTATTTCTCCAGAGTGGATGTTTTTATGATGGGGAAGTATTTCCCACCGCCATTAATGTTTATTTTTCGTAAAAACAAAAGTCGAAATAAATCACTATAAGAATGAATTTTTTATTCACTGCCGCCTGTCTTGGCGTTTATGTGTTGTGCCAACGTTCAGCGTGAATGAATTCGACCATAGGGCCTGTATTTATTCATTTGCTTTGTAATAGCATCCTTAACTAGATTCTGAGTATCCGATGTCCCACCGGCCGTGATTGGCATTTAATTAAAAATAAAAAAGGAGATGAGCTATGTCCAGCATAGAGCCTGACGCTGTTGGCTTAATAGTCCAGCGAGTATGTGAATATCTTCAGCCGGTATTGAACGCCATTCTGGCCGGCGTGATGGCGCTATTACATGGCGCCTATCGCAACGTGGGTATTCGGCGACGTTTATTGAATGCGGCGATGTGCGCGTTATTGGCCTGGACGGTGCGCGATGCGCTGGCGTTGATGGGCCTGGAATTAAACTGGGCGAATTTGGCCAGCGTATTGATTGGCTTTATGGGGGCGGATTACATCAACGCCTTAATTAAAAAATTCATCGGCAAAAAGACGGGGTTTAAAAATGTTAAATGACATCGAAGAGATTCGCTTTACCGCCCGCAGCGAAGAGAACCTGCGCGGCGTGCACCCGGATCTGGTGCGCGTTATTCGTCTGGCGCTGCGTTATTCGCTGGTGCCGTTTTCCGTCAGCGAGGGGCTGCGCAGCATGGCGCGCCAGCGGGAAATGGTGCGCGCCGGCAACAGCCAAACGTTGCGCAGCCGCCACCTGACCGGGCACGCGGTGGACGTGGTGGCGATGCCGGCGGGCGTGGTCTCCTGGGAGTGGGATTACTACGCGCAGATTGCGGTGGCGGTGCGGCGCGCGGCGCGTGAATGCGGCATCAACGTCGAATGGGGCGGTGAATGGAAAACCCTCAAGGATGGCCCGCACTTCCAGCTGGCGTTTCGGGACTATCCGGCATGAGCGGCTGGCTGCAGAAACTGATGCAGGGCGGGTTGCTGCTGCTGTTGCTGGCGGCTATCTGCCTCGGCGGCTACAGCTCGCTGTTGTCGCACCAGTTGGCGTCCGCGCGGCAACAGGCGGCGGAACTGCAAAAAAGCCTGGCGCAGCAGGCGGGGCTGATCGCCACCCTGCAGACCCAAGATGCGCAAAATCGTGCGCTGATGGCGGCGCAGCAGCGGCAGGAACGGCAGCTGCGCCAGCAACACGAGGCTTATCAGAGGAAATACCGTGAAGCGATTAAAAACGATCCCTGCGCCGCTCAGCCTCTGCCTGGCGCTGTGTTTGAGCTCCTGCGCCCGGCCGCCGGCGCCGCAGGCCGTGCCGCTGTTGCCCCCTGAGTCGGTGTTCGCGCCCTGTGAGCAGCCGCAGCTGCAGGGGGAGACCTGGGGCGATGCGGTGAGCTATGCCCTGGCGTTACAAACCTCGTTACACATTTGCGCCGGCCAGGTGGAGACGCTCAACGCCTGGCGCGCCACGCTGCCGCCGCGCTGACGGCGGCGTTTCTCTGCTCGTCCCGCAGGCCTTCTTTTTTTACTTTTAAAACGCTCTTTCGACCAAGGTTATGGCGCGCTTCAAAGTTTGTGATGTTTCTCTCACTATACTTCAAGGCTGTGCCCTGTCATTGTAATTGGGCGCCATGGCCCACGGCAGGGCGCAGCCTCAAAGCCTTACCTCAACATAAAAGCAAAAAACAAAGGAATCCATAATGGACGAACAGCTCAAACAGAGTGCCCTTGATTTCCATCAGTTTCCTGTCCCAGGGAAGATCCAGGTTTCCCCTACCAAACCGTTGGCGACCCAGCGCGATCTGGCGCTGGCCTATTCGCCGGG
Source organism: Serratia sp. CY40230 (assembly GCF_052168835.1). Classification (NCBI taxonomy): domain Bacteria; kingdom Pseudomonadati; phylum Pseudomonadota; class Gammaproteobacteria; order Enterobacterales; family Yersiniaceae; genus Serratia; species Serratia sp. CY40230. Next base: position 1,238,273 of record NZ_JBJNLX010000001.1, on the reverse strand, counting down.
CGTCGCCGCGCCTTGCCTCGAGATCGCCGAAGATCCGCTGGCGGCCTACAAATACACCGCGCGCGGCAACCTGGTGGCGGTGATTTCCAACGGCACGGCGGTACTGGGTCTGGGCAATATCGGCGCGTTGGCCGGTAAGCCGGTGATGGAAGGCAAGGGCGTTTTGTTCAAGAAGTTTTCCGGTATCGATGTATTTGATATCGAAGTGGATGAGCATAACCCTGACAAATTAATCGACATTATCGCCGCGCTGGAACCGACCTTCGGCGGCATCAACCTGGAAGACATCAAGGCGCCGGAGTGTTTCTACATCGAACAGAAACTGCGTGAGCGCATGAAGATCCCGGTGTTCCACGACGACCAGCACGGCACGGCGATCATTACCACCGCCGCGGTGCTCAACGGCCTGCGCGTGGTGAAGAAGAACATCTCCGATGTGCGGCTGGTGGTGTCCGGCGCCGGCGCGGCGTCCATCGCCTGCCTGAACCTGCTGGTGGCGCTGGGGCTGCGTCAGCAGAACATCACCGTCTGCGACTCCAAGGGCGTCATCTATAAAGGCCGCGACGCCAATATGGAACAGACCAAAGCCGCCTACGCCATCGAGGATAACGGCCAGCGCACGCTGGGCGATGCCATCCCGAACGCCGACATCTTCCTCGGCTGCTCCGGCCCGGGCGTCCTGACGCAGGATATGGTGAAAACCATGGCGCGCGATCCGCTGATCATGGCGCTGGCTAACCCGGAACCGGAAATTCTGCCGCCGCTGGCCAAAGCGGTGCGCCCGGACGCCATCATCTGTACCGGCCGTTCCGACTACCCGAACCAGGTGAACAACGTCCTGTGCTTCCCGTTCATTTTCCGCGGCGCGCTCGACGTGGGCGCCACCACCATCAACGAAGAGATGAAGCTGGCCTGCGTGCACGCCATCGCCGATCTGGCGCTGGCGGAGCAGAGCGACGTGGTGGCTTCCGCGTATGACGATCAGGATCTCTCCTTCGGGCCGGAATACATCATTCCGAAACCGTTCGATCCGCGTCTGATCGTCAAGATCGCGCCGGCGGTGGCCAAGGCGGCGATGGATTCCGGCGTGGCGACGCGCCCGATCGAAGACTTCGACGCCTATGTGGAGAAGCTGGCGGAGTTCGTCTACAAAACCAACCTGTTCATGAAACCGATCTTCTCGCAGGCGCGCAAAGAGGTGAAGCGGGTGGTGCTGGCGGAAGGCGAGGAAGAACGCGTGCTGCACGCCACGCAGGAGCTGGTGTCGCAGGGGCTGGCCTTCCCGATCCTGGTCGGCCGTCCGAGCGTGATCGAGATGCGCCTGAAAAAGCTGGGCCTGCAGCTGACGCCGGGCAAAGATTTCGAAGTGGTGAACAACGAGTCGGATCCGCGCTTCAACGAATACTGGGGCGAGTACTACCAGATCATGAAACGCCGCGGCGTTTCGCAAGAGCAGGCGCGCCGCGCGGTGATCGGCAACCCGACGCTGATCGCCGCCATCATGCTGCACCGCGGCGAAGCGGATGCGATGATCTGCGGCACCATCGGCAGCTACCACGAGCATTACGACGTGGTGAAGAACGTGTTCGGTTTCCGTGAAGGCGCGCACGTCGCCGGCGCGATGAACGCGCTGCTGCTGCCGAGCGGCAACACCTTTATCGCCGACACCTACGTCAACGACGATCCGACGCCGGAACAGCTGGCGGAGATCACCCTGATGGCGGCGGAAACCGTGCGCCGCTTCGGCATTGAGCCGAAGGTGGCGCTGCTGTCTCACTCCAGCTTCGGCTCGTCTGATTGCCCGGCGGCGCGCAAGATGCGCAAAACGCTGGAGCTGGTGAACGAGCTGGCGCCGGAGCTGGAGATCGACGGCGAAATGCACGGCGACGCCGCGCTGGTGGAAAGCATTCGTCACGATCTGATGCCGGACAGCCCGCTGAAAGGCTCGGCCAACCTGCTGATCATGCCGAACATGGAAGCGGCGCGCATCAGTTACAACCTGCTGCGCGTCTCCTGCTCGGAAGGGGTGACCGTCGGGCCGGTGCTGATGGGGGTCGCCAAGCCGGTGCACATCCTGACGCCGATCGCCTCGGTGCGCCGCATCGTCAACATGGTGGCGCTGGCGGTGGTGGAAGCCCAGACCGAACCGCTGTAAGGCCGGGTTGAGTGACTGGCCCCCTGCGCCGTAGGCGCCGGGGGCTTTTTTATGCCTTGCAGCGCGCGGCGATGGCGCGGATATCCTGCGGGGTGGTGCGGCAACAGCCGCCGATCAATTGCGCGCCGAGCGCGCGCCACTCTGTCGCCTGATCGGCCAGGCTGCCGTGTTCGCCGCCGCAGGCGTGCCAGGTTTTGCTCACCGCATCGTAGTGCTCGCCGGAGTTCGGGTAGACCAGCAGCGGTTTGTCGGCCAGCGCGCCCAGTTGGCGCAGCGCCGGGGCGACCTTGTCCAACGCGATGCAGTTGATGCCGATCGCCAACACCTGCGGGTTGCCGCGCAGTGCGGACATGACCTCCGTCAGCGGCGTGCCGTCACTGAGGTGTTGGCTGTCGCGCAGGGTGAAGGCGAACCAGGCGCCGAGCGTCGGGAACTCCTGCAGCAGCGTCAGCAGCGCCTGCAGTTCAGCGAACGACGGCAGCGTTTCGCAGGCCAGCAGATCGACGCCGGCGGCGGCCAGCGCGGCGAGGCGCGGGCGGTGGAAGGCAATGAAGTCATCCTGCGCCAGCCGATAGTCGCCGCGGTATTCCGAGCCGTCGGCCAGATAGGCGCCGTACGGGCCTACCGAACCGGCGATCAGCAGCGGCGCGGCCTGCGGGTGTTCGGCCAGATAATCGCGGCGCGCGCGTTGCGCCAGCTGCACGCTTTTGGCGATCAGCGCCAGCGATTGCTCCTGATCCAGGCCGCGGCGCAAGAAGCCCTGCGGCGTGGCCTGATAGCTGGCGGTGATGGCGCACTGGGCGCCGGCGTTGAAATAATCGAGATGCACCTGATAGATAAGCTCGGGATTTTCAATCAGCACCTTGGCCGACCACAGCGGATCGGTCAGATCGCAGCCGCGCGCTTCCAGTTCGGTGGCCAGCGCGCCGTCCAGGATCAGCGCGGGGTGCTCGGCCAGCAGGCGGGCGACGGGGTTGTTAACCGACATGTTGTTCTCCCAAAGCGGTTTTTTGCCCGGCGCGCCGGGTCAGGAAATAGGTGAGGTAGCACAGGGCGACGAACGGCAGCCCGCAGTAGAGCGCAATGCGCTGCTCCGGATCGAACGCCAGCCCGATGCAGGCCAGCAGGCACAGCGCAAAGCCGAGGATCGGCGTCAATGGGTAGCCGGGCGCACGGTATTTCAGGCCGCTTATCGGCTGGCCGCTGCGCAGATAGGCGCGGCGGAAAGCATAGTGGGCGGCGCAGATGCTCAGCCACACCGCCACCACCGCAAAGCCGGAGATCGCCGACAGGGCGACGAACACCGTGTCCGGTGCGATCACGCTGGTCAGCAGCGCCAGCACGCCGCCGAGCATGCTGAAGGTCAGGGCGTTGATCGGAATGCCGCGCGCATTGACGCGCGCAAAGTAGGCCGGCAGGGTGCGCTGGTGGGCCAGCGACCACAGCATGCGCCCCGAGGCGTACAGGCCGGAGTTGGCCGCCGACAGGATGGCGGTCAGGATCACGAAGTTGAAGATATCGGCGGCGTAAGGCACGCCGATGCGTTCAAACACCAGCACGAACGGGCTTTTGACGATCCCCGCCTGATCCATCGGGATCAACGCCGCCAGCACGAAGACCGTGCCGATAAAGAACAGCATCAGGCGGATCACCGTGGTGCGGATCGCCAGCGGCACGACTTTCTCCGGGTTCTCGGTTTCACCGGCGGCGATGCCGATCAGTTCCGTGCCGGAGAAGGCAAAGTTCACCGCCACCATGGTCATCAGGATCGGCAGCGTGCCGTGCGGCAGCCAGCCGGAAGCGGTCAGGTTATGCAGGAACGGCGCCGGCGTGCCGTCTTTCATCGGCAGCAGGCCGAACATGGCGGCGCCGCCCAGAATGATGAACGCCAGAATGGTCACCACTTTGATCAGCGAAAACCAGAATTCGCTTTCGGCAAAAAAACGGGTGGTCACGACGTTGAGCAGGAAAATCGCCGCGCAGAAGATCAGGCACCACAGCCACACCGGCGACTGCGGGAACCAGTACTGCATGCAGAATCCGGCGGCGGTCAGGCTGGAGCCCAGCGCCACCGTCCAGGTGAGCCAATACAGCCAGGCGACGGCATAGCCGGTGGCCGGCCCCAGATAGCGCGAAGCGTAGACGTGAAAGGCGCCGGTTTCCGGCATCGCCACCGACAGCTCACCCAGGCACAGCATCACCAGATACACCACCAGCGCGCCGATCAGGTAGGCCAGCAGCGTGCCGAGCGCCCCGGTGGTAGAGATGATATAACCGGTGTTGAAAAACAGCCCGGTGCCGATCACGCCACCCAGCGACAACATCACCAGGTGCCGGGCCTTCATGCTGCGTTTGAACTGCCCTGCGGCGGGCGCCGATGCGTGCATAATAATCTATCCGTATAGACGTCTAAATATCTGAATGGCTATTGGTTATACCCGTAATGCCTTTTTAACGCAATGCGCCACCGGCGATCGCCGCGTAAAAAATCGTTAAGTCGGATCTATATGCAAATGATAATTATTATCTATAATGTCGCCATTTTCGATAATGGGGCAACATGATGAGATATCTGATTTTATTGGCGGCCTTGGCGCTCGGCGCCTGCAGCCAAACGCCGGTGAAGGCGCCGGCCAATGACGTCGCGAGTTTGGGGAGCATCACCGATCTGCACAGCGGTGCGAGCCTGACGCCGGAGCAGCTGTTGACGCGATTGGCGCAGCAGCCGCGGGTGATCGTCGGGGAAAAACATGACAATCCTTACCACCATCAGGTTGAGCAATGGCTGTTGCAGCAACTGCCGCAGCGGCGGCCGCAGGGCAGCGTGCTGATGGAGATGATCAACCCGAACCAGCAGGCGCAGGTGGACAAAGTCAAGCAGTGGCTGCAGAGCGACCCCACAGTGCGTGACGGCCGCGTGGCGGAGCTGATCGCCTGGCAGCCGGGCTGGAAGTGGGAACTGTATGGCGGGGTGACGATGGCGGCGATGCGCGCGCCATACCCGCTGTGGTCAGCCAACCTGGATCGCAGCGAGATTACGGCGTTCTATCAGCAGCCGCAGTTCCCGGCGGGGCAGCTATCGGCGCAGCCGGCGGTGCGCAAGGCGTTGGAAGAGACCATCCGCACTTCGCACGGCGGCAAGATTGAGGCCGACCAACTGCACGCAATGTTGGCGATCCAGCAGCAGCGCGATCGGCGCATGGCGGAACGTTTGCTGGCGGCGCCCACGCCCGCGCTGTTGATCGCCGGCGGCTATCACGCCGCCAAATCGGTGGGCGTGCCGCTGCACGTGCGGGATCTGCAACCGGCGGCGGCGCCGACGGTGCTGATGCTGGCGGAGCCGGGCGTACAGGTCGATGCGAACACGGCGGACTACCTGTGGATCACACCATCAGTGAAATGAATACGTTAAGGCAGTGAAAAGGGGTGTTAATTATAGTTGCAAATGATTATCATTAGTAAATGTGATCTGCAATCATTCGCAATTAAGCAAGCTAATGCCCCTATGTTAAGTCAGTCTTATTCCCTTCCGGCCTTTGAGCTGCCGCAGCCGCGCTGGGCGCGCGGCCTGCTGCTCGCCCTGGCGGCGCACGCGGCGTTGGTGCTGCTGTTTTATTGGCCGCAGACGGCGCGGGAGCCGGTGGCCCTGCCGCCGCCGGCGGTGATGATGAGCTGGGCGGCGCAGATTGAAGCGCCGGAAAGCAAACCGCTGCCGCTGGGCGTGCAGCAGGCGGAGTCCGCCGCGGCGCAGCCCGCTGAGCAGCAGCAACAGCCGGATCTGCCCAAGCTGGCGCGCGCCGATAAAGCGAAGATCGTGACGGCGCAGAAGAAGCGCGCCGAGCACCGCCCCCCGCAAAAAGCGCAGCCGAAACCGCAGGAACAGGCCAAAGAGACGCGCAACGCCGCCGCGTCCAGCGCCGCCGCGCCGCAGGCGCAGACGCTCTCCCACCAAACCGCCGCGCCGATCAACAGCGATGCCAACAGCAGCGCGCAGGCCAAGCTGTCGTGGGAGAGTCTGGTGAAGGGCAAGCTGAACCGCATCAAGGAATATCCCCCGGATGCCCGCAACCGCCGGCGCAGCGGCATGCCGCAGGTCAGTTTCAGCGTCGACGCGCAGGGGCGGGTATCAAACGTGATCCTGCTGGCGCGTTCCGGCACCGCGTCGCTGGATCGGGAAGCGGTAGCGGTGGTGTCGCGCGCGCAGCCGTTGCCGCCGCCGCCGCCGGAGATGCTCCAGCAGGGGGCCATCAGGGTAAGGATGCCGATCGATTTCAATCTGGCGGAGCTGAACGCCCGCCGTTAATGCCCGCAGACGCCGCCTCGCCGCCGTCCGCCTTTTCAAACTTCGTGAGGGATTATGAATCCGCTGTTATTCACCCCGCGTCGCCGCATCGCGGCCGCGCTCTGGCTTTCTTTAGGCCTCGCCGGCGCCGCGCTGGCGCAACCGCAGCCGCCGTTGGCGGAACGGGCGCCGAAAGTGCTGACGGCGCACGGCGAGACGCGCACCGACGATTACTACTGGCTGCGCGACGACAGCCGAAAAGAGCCGAAGGTGCTGGACTACCTGAAGGCGGAGAACCGCTACACCGAGCAGATGATGGCGCCGTACCAAAAGCTGCGCGCCACGCTGTATCAGGAGATGCTGGGCCGCATGAACCCAGACGATCGTTCGGTGCCGTATCAGCTCAACGGCTATCGCTATCAGGAAAGCTACGCCGCCGGTAAAGATTTCGCGCGGTATCAACGCCAGGCGCTCACCGCCGACGCGCCGTGGCAAACCTTGCTGGACGCCAATCAGCGCGCGGCCGGCCATGCCTATTATCGCCTGGGGGCGATGGACGTCAGCCGGGACAACCGCCGCCTGGCGGTGGCCGAAGATCTGCAGGGCCGCCGCCAATACCGCATCTCCCTGCGCGAGTTAGGCAGCGAACGCTGGTCGCCGGAAACGCTGGAAAACACCTCCGGCAACATGGTGTGGGCCAACGACAGCCAAACCCTGTTCTACGTGCGCAACCACCCGCAAACGCTGTTGCCGTACCAGGTCTATCGCCATCGGTACGGCACGCCGACGGCGGAAGATAAGCTGGTGTATCAGGAAAACGATCCGGCGTTCTACCTCAGCCTCAGCCGTTCTTCTTCGCGTGACTACCTGATACTTACCATCAGCGGCAACACCACCTCTGAAGTGCGCCTGATCGACGCCAACCAGCCGCAGCGCGAGCCGCAGCTGTTCGCCGACCGGCAAAACGGCCGCGAGTATTATCTCGATCACTACCGCGGCGAGTTCTATCTGCGTTCCAACCATCAGGATCCGAACTTCGGCCTGTACCGCACGGCGGCGGCGGGCAAACCCTGGCAGACGCTGATTGCGCCGCAGGCGCAGCACGAGGTGGAAAGCTTCAGCCTGTTCCGCGACTGGCTGGTGGTGCAGGAACGCGCCAACGGGCTGGTGCAGCTGCGGCAAATCAGCTGGGACGGCAAAACCGAGCGCGCCATCCCGTTCGACGACGCCAGCTACATGGCCTGGTTGGGCTATAACCCGGAGCCGGACAGCGATCGGTTGCGCTACGGTTATTCGGCGATGACCACGCCGACCCGCACCTATGAGTGGGATCTGAATAAGGGCGAGCGCACCCTGCTCAAGCAACAGGAAGTGAAAGGCGTCGATCCCAGCCTGTATCACAGCGAACGCATTTGGATCACGGCGCGCGACGGCGTGAAGGTGCCGGTCTCGCTGGTGTATCGCAAATCGCTGTTCAAAAACGGGCATAACCCGCTGCTGGTCTACGGCTATGGCGCTTACGGCATGAGCATGGATCCGGCGTTCAGCGCCAACCGTATCAGCCTGCTGGATCGTGGCTTCGTCTATGCGCTGATCCACGTGCGTGGCGGCGGCGAGTTGGGGCAGAGCTGGTACAAACAGGGCAAGCTGACGCACAAACCGAACAGTTTCAACGATTTCATCGACGCCACCCAGGCATTGATCAACGGCGGCTACGGCCAGCCGGGACGCATCTACGCCATGGGCGGCAGCGCCGGCGGTTTGCTGATGGGGGCGGTGATCAATCAGGCGCCGCAGCTGTACAACGCGGTGGTGGCGCAGGTGCCGTTCGTCGACGTGGTGACCACCATGCTGGATGACAGCATTCCGCTGACCACCGGGGAATACGAGGAGTGGGGCAACCCGCACCAGCCGGCCGCCTATGCGTTGATGAAGTCCTACAGCCCGTACGACAACGTGCGCAAGCAGCATTATCCGAACCTGCTGGTCACCAGCGGTTTGTACGACTCGCAGGTGCAGTATTGGGAGCCGGCCAAATGGGTGGCGAAGCTGCGGCGTTTCAAACAGGGCGATTCGCTGTTGCTGCTCTCCACCGACATGACCGCCGGCCACGGCGGCAAATCGGGCCGCCTGGCGCGGCTGGAAAACGGCGCGCTGGAGTACGCCTTTATTTTGGCGGCGGATCGGCAGACGCAGAAATAATCTTCAGCGCCGCGGCACGCTGCGGCGCAATAAAACAATAACAATCTTTTATCGCGCGTTTCGGCGGGCTTTTTGCTGGGCATTGTCGGCCATCAAACCTTATTGGCTATTTCTGGGGATATATGAAAATCAAAATGATAGCGAGCCTGATCGGCGCGGGACTGGCGCTGTACGGGCCGGCTGCGGCCGCGCAGGAACAGGCGGAAAATAATAAAGGCAGCGTGGCGTTCAGCCCGCTTAACGTCTCGGCCGCCGACGGCGGCAAGAGCAGTGAAAAAGAGGCGTTGGCGAGGCCTGGCGCGTTCAGCTCGCGCGATGAAAACAAAAATCTGGAGTCGGTAGACAGCATTCTGCGCAGCATGCCGGGCACCTATACTCAGATCGATCCCAGTCAGGGAGCTGTCAGCGTCAATATTCGCGGCCTGAGCGGCTTCGGCCGGGTCAACACCATGATCGACGGCATTACCCAGAACTATTACGGCACTTCTACGTCTGGCGTGATGTCACACGGTTCGACCAATAATCAGGCAGGCGTTTTGATTGACCCCAACTTCATCGTCGGTGTGGATGTGGCGCGAGGTGAGAGCAGTGGCAGCAGTGGTGTGAATGCGTTGGCGGGCAGCGCCAACTTCCGCACTATTGGTGTCGATGATGTGATCTTTTCTGGCAATCCTTTCGGCGTGAGAACCAAATTCTCGGTCGGCAGCAATGGCATTGGTCGCAGCGGTATGATCGCCGTCGCCGGTAAGGGGCAGGCGTTCACCGATACCGGCAGCATTGGCGCGATGGCCGCGTTCAGTGGGAGTTCCATTTATTCGAACTTCAATAATGGCGACGGTATGAGCAGCGAAGATTTTGGGTATGATGAATTTATGAAACAAAATCCTAAGTCACAGCTGTTCAAACTGGATATCAAACCAAACGAGTTCAATAGCATCGAGTTTTCCGCCAGGAACTATCAAAATCGCTTTTCTCGGCGCGATATCGATAGCCATGACCTTTATCTTAAATATCACTATGCGCCGTTTTCAGAGTTGGTGGATTTAAACCTCACCGTCAGTACCAGCAAAGGCAATCAGAAATACAACGGCGGATCGCTGTTCACCTTCTTTAACACCAACGCAGAAAACCGCTCCGATGCGTTGGATATCAACAACACCAGCCGATTCAGTCTATTGAATACCGATGTTGCCTTCAGTTATGGCGGTAAGCTGATGCGCAACCAATACCGCAAACATGTTGAATCGGCGATAGAGAATGCGCAGACGGCACAGGAAGCGATAGAAAATAACACCTTCGCGCCATCGGGCGAGCAGCGAATCGGCAGTTTATATACCGGCCTGCAGCTTAACCGGGATATCTATCAGCTCGATCTCAACCTGAACTACACCAGCAATAAGCTGACCGGTTATAAGCCTGAATGCGATTATCGCGTGGAGTGTTTCCCTCAGGGGGCGGCGAACATCAATTTGAAAGAGCAGGGGTTCAATCCTTCGGTCATGCTGTCAGCGCAGGTGACGCCGTGGTTGCAGCCGTTCGTCAGCTACAGCAAGTCGATGCGTGCGCCGAACATTCAAGAAGTGTTCTATTCCAACTCGGGTGGCGCATCGATGAATCCGTTCCTCAAAGGTGAGCGAGCGGAAACCTGGCAGGCCGGATTCAACGCCAACGGGCATGATCTGCTGGTGAAAGAAGACTCATTGCGCCTTAAGGTCGTGGGTTATACCAGTAAAGTGCGCAATTACATCTTCAGTGAATCCTACATGGTGTGCCGCAATGGACGGAAATGCAGCTATCGCGAAAATCTGGAAAACGATTGGGCCGATGCGAGCGAAGATTACTCGGACAACATGTACATCTACGTCAACTCCCTGACGCCGGTGCGCATGCATGGTGTTGAGGTTGAAGCCAACTATGACGCCGGCCGAGCCTTCGCGCGCGCTTCTTTCAGCAAGCAGCACACCGAGCAGCCGACCTCCATCGCCAGCACCTACTTCGGCGCCGGGGATATCAATGAACTGCCTGATATGTACTTTACGCTGGATACCGGAGTGCGTTTCCTTGATGAATCGTTGACCGTCGGCAGCATCGTGAAATACACGGGCAAAACGCGTCGCCTGTCACCGGATTATGAACAGAGCGAAGTGACCGGTGAAATCTTGAAACAGGAAATGCCGAACATTCCTACCATTATCGACCTGTACAGCACTTATCAGATCAACCGTAATGTCATGTTGAAATTCAGCGTGCAAAACGTGATGAACAAGAGCTATTCAGAGGCGTTGAACAAACTGAATATGTTACCGATCCAGGGAGATGACGCGACGGCCGCCAACACCGCCCGTGGGCGGACTTATATCTTCGGCGGGGAGGTGCGCTTCTAAACCGCAGCAGAGCAGGGCGCAGTCACTGCGCCCGTTTCGCCTGCAGCAGCCATTTGTCCAGCTCGTTGGCGAACTGCTGGCGGTCGCGCTGGTTCAGGGCGTTCGGGCCGCCGGTCTGAATGCCGCTGGCGCGCAGGGTATCCATAAAATCGCGCATGTTGAGGCGCTCGCGGATGGTGTCCGGCGTATAGCGCTCGCCGCGCGGGTTCAGCGCCACCGCCCCTTTCTCTATCACCTCCGCCGCCAGCGGGATGTCGGCGGTGATCACCAGATCGCCCGCTTCGCAGCGGCGCACGATCTCGTTATCGGCCACGTCGAAACCGGCCGCCACCTGCAGCGAACGGATGTACTTCGACGGCGGCGTGCGCAATGGCTGGTTCGCCACCAGCGTCACGGTGATGGCGGTGCGATCGGCGGCGCGGAACAGCACCTCTTTGATCACGTTCGGACAGGCGTCCGCATCGACCCAAATCTGCATCATTTCGGCTCCTGCAGCCAGTCGCGCACCGGCAGGAAATCGCGCGTCAGCGCCGCTTCCGGGCTGTCGGCCTCCGGCTGGTAGTTATATTCCCAACGCACCAACGGCGGCATCGACATCAGGATGGACTCGGTGCGCCCGCCGGTTTGCAGCCCGAACAGCGTGCCGCGATCCCACACCAGGTTGAATTCCACATAGCGGCCGCGGCGATACAGCTGGAACTGGCGCTCGCGCTCGCCCCAGGTCAAGGCCTTGCGTTTTTCGACGATCGGCAGATAGGCGTCGAGGAAGCCCTGGCCCACCGCGCGGGTGAAGGCGAAACAATGGTCGAAATCAGGGGTGTTCAGATCGTCGTAGAACAGGCCGCCGATGCCGCGCGCTTCGTTGCGGTGCTTGATGAAGAAGTAATCGTCGCACCATTGCTTGTATTTAGGGTAAACCTCGTCGCCGAACGGCGCGCACAGCTCGGCCGCGGTGCGGTGCCAGTGCACGGCATCCTCTGCGAAACCGTAGAACGGCGTCAGGTCAAAACCGCCGCCGAACCACCACACCGGCGCCTCGCCCGGTTTTTCGGCGATGAAGAAGCGCACGTTGGCGTGGCTGGTGGGTACATAGGGGCTGAGCGGGTGGATAACCAACGAGACGCCCATCGCCTGGAAGCTGCGCCCGGCCAGTTCCGGACGGTGCGCGGTCGCCGAGGCCGGCAGGGTGGCGCCGGAGACGTGCGAGAAGTTGACCCCCGCCTGTTCGAACACCGCGCCGTTGGTCAGCACGCGGCTGCGGCCACCGCCGCCTTCTTCACGCGTCCATTGGTCTTCGGTGAACACGGCGCCGCCGTCGGCCTGGGCGAGCTGCGCGCAGATGTGATCCTGCAGCGCCAGCAGGAAGGATTTTACTTCAGCGATGTTAGGTAAACTCATGCGGGGTCTTTATAGCGTCTGGCTGAACAAGGCGCTGAGTATACTCTTATTCGCCGCCCGCGGCATCAGCGGGGTTTGCGTTGGTGTGCGTCGAAATAGTCGAAGAAGTTGATGATGCCGTCCGCGATGGCGCGGGCGATTTTCTCGCGAAACGCGGTGGTGCCCAGCAGCCGCTCTTCGTTCGGGTTGGTGATGAACGAGGTTTCCACCAGCACCGAGGGGATGGACGGGGATTTCAGCACCGCAAACGCCGCCTGTTCGGTGCTGTCGCTGTGCAGATGGTGCACCGGGCGAATTTGGCCGAGCACGTGGCGGCCGAGCGTCAGGCTGTTGTTGATGGTGTCGGTTTGCACCAGATCGAACAGCACCTGCTGCAGGTAGTTGTCCTGATCCTTGTACTTGCCGCCCGCCACGTCGTCCGCGGCGTTTTCACGGTTGGACAGGTAGCGCGCCATGGCGCTGCTGGCACCGCGGTTGGAGAGGGCGAACACCGAAGCGCCGGAGGCCGACGGGCTGGTGAAACCGTCGGCGTGAATCGAAATGAACAGATCGGCCTGGTGCTGGTGGGCGATCTCCACCCGCTGGAACAGCGGAATGAATTCGTCTTCTTCGCGCGTCAGGCGCGCCTCGACGTGATCGTGCTCATGCAGGAAACGGCGCACGTGGTTGGCGATTTCCAGCACGATGTGTTTTTCCTGCGAGCCTTCGTGGCCGACCGCGCCGGAGTCGATGCCGCCGTGGCCGGGATCGATCATCACCCGCTTTTTGCCGCCGGCCGGTTTCGCCGCCGGTTTGCTGTGCTGATTGCGCAGCAGGCCTTCCGCCTTGGCGTTTTGGCTTTTCACGCCGAACAGTGCTACCGCCAGGCCGGAAAGCAAAAGTTGGCGTCGCGTCGGGGAAACGGCAAGCGGTTTAAAATTGAGGAAGGGTTTACCCTGCTTTTTCATGACGCAACGCTCCGTCGACGTTTCTATTTTGCGACGTTATATCGTATTGATAATCATTAATCGACCCGATAACTATTTCCATTTATTACGCTTGTTACCGGCGATTCCCGGGCAAATAGCGCGCTAAATCGCAGTTTGATATTGCGTAAGTGAATAATCACGCGATAATCAGATAAACACCTTAATTAACAGCGGCCAACATCGATGGAAATTCGCGTATTTCGACAAGACGACTTTGAAGAAGTCATTACCCTGTGGGAGCGCTGCGATCTGCTGCGGCCCTGGAACGATCCGGAGATGGACATCGAGCGCAAGCTAAACCACGATCCGGAGCTGTTTCTGGTGGCGGAAGTCGGCGGCGAAGTGGTCGGTTCGGTGATGGGCGGCTATGATGGGCACCGCGGCTCGGCGTATTACCTCGGGGTGCATCCCGACTATCGCGGGCGCGGCATCGCCAATGCGTTGATCAACCGTCTGGAGAAGAAGCTGATCGCCCGCGGCTGCCCGAAAATCCAGATCATGGTGCGCGAAGACAACGACACGGTGGTTGAGATGTACGAGAAGCTCGGCTACGAGATCCAGGGCATCACCAGCCTGGGCAAGCGGCTGATCGAAGATCAGGAATATTGATCGAGCGGCGGACGGCGGTATAGCCCGCCCGCCGCAGCGCATTACGGCAGCTTTTTGACGGTTTTTACGTCCACTTCCACGCTGCTCCAGTCTTTATCCACTTTCCCTTCCAACTGCACCTTGTCTTTCGGTGTGACGGTTTGGCCGTTCCAGCGCTTGCGATCGATCTCGACCGTCAGGGTGCCGGTGGCGTCGCGGAAGGTGTAGGTATCGTCGCCGATGCGCTGCTCGATGTTGCCCTGCAGCATCACCCAGGTGTCGTCGCTCAGCGATTTCACCTTGTCCACGGTGGTCAGCGCCGCGCTGGGGCCGGAGAAACCGCCCTGCGGAGCGGCTTGCGTTTGTGCCTGCGGCGCGGCCGGATCGAGGAACCCGCCTTGTTGCGCCAGTACCGGTGCGCTGCACAGCGCGATCAGAGCAGCCAGAGTCAGTTTTTTCATGTTGCGCTTCCTTATCGTTATCGAAAATCACATCCCGCTGATATCGGGTGCTTGCTTGGTGATAAGGATTAAAACACGCCGATCTTAAGAGCTTCTTAAGCCGACGCATTGAAATTCTCGCTGGCGGCGCCCATCTGTAGCCATAGTCTTTATTCTGTGGCAAGGAACGAGCGTTGAAGCCATTCTCCCCCCGGTTTTCCCCGGACGATTACGACCAGCATGGCGCGCTGCGGCTGCCGCTGGGATTTTGGGCCGTGCTGATTTTGCAGGCGCGCACCTGGCTGTTGTTCGTGATGGCCGGCGCTTCACGTGAGCAGGGCGAAAGCCTGTTGGCGCTGTTTTATCCGGATACCCAACGCTTTTGGTACGGCATGCTGCTCGGCCTGCCGGCGGCGCTGGCGTTTTTGCTGAGCGGCCGTCGCCACCAATGGCCGCGGCTGTGGCGCTGCTGGCGCTGGGGGCTGGCTGTCTCGCTGCTGGCGTCGCTCGGCGGCTCGCTGTTCAGCCTGTGGCGCCAGGACGGCGATGCGCCGGGGCTGGAGCTGGCGTTGGTGTTGCTCGACGCGCTGGCGCTGAGCTATCTGCTGCTGAATGCGCGCCTGAAAGCCTGTTTCGCGCCGGCGGAGCAGGCCGACTAATTGCCGAGAAGTGCGGCACTTTTCGCATTTTCCGCACTCCAAGCTGGCAACCGTTGGCGTAGTGCGGGCCGTTGTGAGAGGCTGGCATGCAGCAAAACGCCGAGTGCGGCAGGCGCGGGCTACCGCGCCGTGCCATTGATGTCTAAGGAGCTAGAGATGAATATTCGCCCCCTGTTGTTAGGGCTTCCGCTGTTACTGACCGGCTGTTCGAGCATGTCCAATTTCTCCTGGTCCAGCCTGTCGCCGTTCAACTGGTTCGGCAGCAGCCTGGAGGTCGGCGCCAAGGGCGTCGGCAAGCTCAACGCCGGCACGCCGATGTCGGAAAGCGCCATCAATGACGGGCTGGACGGCAACTACCGCCTGCGCGGCGGCATGGCGACCAACAACGGCCAGATCGTCTCTTATTACCAGGCGCTGTCCGGCGACGAAGTGAAACTGGTGATCACCGGCGAACCGAAAGGGCGCCTGCAGCGCGTGGACGTGCTGGATCCGAAAGTGGCGACGGAGTGGGGCAACAAGCTCGGCACGCCGTTCGGCGATATGTACAGCAAGGCGTTCGGCTCCTGTAAGCCGGGCAGCGGCGAAGACGCCGGTAAAGTGGAATGCGTGGCGGAGCAGAGCAAGTACGTCACCTACATCTTCAGCGGCAAGTGGGCCGGGGCGCAGGATATCATTCCGCCGGACGACACCCTGAAAAGCTGGACGGTCAGCAAAATCATCTGGCACGCCAAGCCGCAGCAGTAACGTGTTCAACGGGCGCCGGTTCGCGGCGCCTGCCTTTTCAAGCCATTACCCCTATTTTCTTTGCGCTGCTGCAAGGCAATCGTCCGCGCTTGCGGTATGATAGCGCGCGTTTGTGACAGGGAACCCGCGCGTCAACCGCCATACCTGTTGCCTGGTTTTGGTATTGAGGATAACAACATGACACAGGTTCAGAGCGGCATTCTGCTGGAGCACTGCCGTTTCGCCATTTTTATGGAAGCCAGCGTACAGGGCGAATTCGCCGACTTGCGCCAGGGCTGCAAGCAGTTTTGTCAGACCCTGAGCGAGCTGCAGCAGCAGTTCCCCGATGCGCGCCTCGGCGCGGTGATCGCTTTCGGTTACGACGTTTGGCACGATCTCTCCAGCGGCCAGGGTGCGAAAGAGTTGAAGCCGTTCACGCCGCTCGGCAAAGGGCTGGCGCCGGCCACCCAGCGCGATATGCTGATCCACATCCAGTCGCTGCGCCACGACGTCAACTTCACGCTGGCGCAGGCGGCGCTGGCGGCGTTCGGCAATGTCATCAAGATTGAAGAAGAAACCCACGGCTTCCGCTGGGTGGAAGAGCGCGATCTGAGCGGCTTCATCGACGGCACCGAAAACCCGCAGGGCGACCAGCGCCCGGCAGTGGCGACGATCGCCGAAGGCGAAGAGGACGCCGGCGGCAGCTATGTGCTGGTGCAACGCTACGAGCACAACCTGCGCCAGTGGCAGCGCTTTACCACCGAACAGCAGGAGCAGATCATCGGCCGCACCAAGCACGACAGCGAAGAGCTGCCGGCCGATCAGCGCCCGGATACCTCGCACGTCAGCCGCGTCGATCTGAAAGAGAACGGCAAGGGCCTGAAAATTTTGCGCCAGAGCCTGCCTTACGGCACCGCCAGCGGCAAGCACGGCCTGTTCTTCATCGCCTATTGTGCGCGCTTGCACAATATCGAGCAGCAGCTGCTGAGCATGTTCGGCGATCTGGACGGCAAACGCGACGCGATGTTGCGTTTCAGCCGTGCGGTCACCGGCAGCTACTACTTTGCGCCATCGCTGACGCGCCTGCTGTCACTTTGACGCCGTCGCCGAAGCCGGCGCGTCCGGCTTCGGTCTGTTTTCCCGCCTCAAAACGCCTCGCATTCCCTGCCTTATAGCGTTTGATGCTTGTAAATCACTAAACGGTATATAAAAGCGTTACAGCTCCGCACCGAGTTATAAATACACTGGTCGTCAATAAGGCGAAAGCCTGAAGGAATGACTCAGTGATAAGGTGCAGAATGAAACAAAACCGGGTTAAAAATCTCGTGCTGAAAGGTTGGCTGGCGGCTGCGCTGTTGGCGAGCGGCGCCGCGTCGGCGGCGGAATTGCTGAACAGCTCTTATGACGTTTCCCGTGAATTGTTCGTCGCGCTGAATCCCGGCTTTGAACAGCAGTGGAATCAACAGCATCCGAACGACAAGCTGACCATCAAACAATCGCACGCCGGCTCGTCGAAGCAGGCGCTGGCGATCCTGCAGGGCCTGCGGGCCGACGTGGTGACCTACAACCAGATCACCGACGTGCAGATCCTGCACGATCGCGGGCAGTTGATCCCGGCAGACTGGCAGGCGCGCCTGCCGAACAACAGCTCGCCGTTCTATTCCACCATGGCATTTTTGGTGCGCAAGGACAACCCGAAGGGCATCCACACCTGGAACGATTTGGTGCGTGACGACGTGAAGCTGGTGTTTCCGAACCCGAAAACCTCCGGCAACGGCCGCTACACCTATCTGGCCGCCTGGGGCGCCGCCAACCAGGCTGACGGCAACGATGCGGCCAAGACCCGCGCCTTTATGACCCGCTTCCTGAAAAACGTGCTGGTGTTCGATACCGGTGGCCGCGGTGCGACCACCACCTTCGTCGAGCGCGGTTTGGGCGACGTGCTGATCAGCTTCGAGTCCGAAGTGAACAACATCCGCAAGCAATACGGTGAAGACAAGTACGAAGTGATCGTGCCGCCGGTCGATATTCTGGCGGAGTTTCCTGTGGCCTGGGTCGACAAAAACGTAGAGCGCAACGGCACCGAGCAGGCGGCCAAAGCCTATCTGAACTACCTCTACAGCCCGGCGGCGCAGCAGGTGATCACCAGCTTCTACTACCGCGTCTATGACCAGAAAGCGATGGCGGCGGCGAAAGGGCAATTCCCGGACACCCAACTGTTCCGGGTGGAAGACCAGTTCGGCGGTTGGCCGCAGGTGATGAAAACTCACTTCGCCACCGGCGGCGAGTTGGATCAGCTGTTAGCGGCAGGGCGCAAGTAAATGTTGGCGTTGTCGTCCAGTAAACGGGTGCTGCCCGGATTTGGCCTCAGCCTCGGCAGCAGCCTGTTTTATACCTGTCTGATCCTGCTGCTGCCGCTCAGTGCGCTGGTGATGCAGCTGGCGCAGATGAGCCTGGCGCAATATTGGGAAGTGATTTCCAACCCGCAGGTGGTGGCGGCGTACAAAGTGACGCTGCTGGCCGCCGGCGTCGCCAGCCTGTTCAACGCGGTGTTCGGCATGCTGATGGCCTGGATCCTGACGCGCTACCGTTTTCCCGGCCGTTCGCTTCTGGACGGCCTGATCGATCTGCCGTTCGCGCTGCCGACGGCGGTGGCCGGCCTGACGCTGGCCGGTCTGTTTTCCACCACTGGCTGGTACGGTCAGTGGCTGGCGCACTTTGACATTAAGGTCACCTTCACCTGGCTTGGGATCGCGGTGGCGATGGCGTTCACCAGCCTGCCGTTTGTGGTGCGCACCGTGCAGCCGGTTTTGGAAGAGCTGGGGCCGGAATACGAAGAGGCGGCCGAGACGCTGGGCGCCACGCGCTGGCAGAGCTTTCGCCGCGTGGTGTTGCCTGAGGTGGCGCCGGCACTGCTGGCCGGCACCGCCATTTCCTTTACCCGCAGCCTGGGCGAGTTCGGCGCGGTGATTTTCATCGCCGGCAACATCGCCTGGAAGACGGAAGTGACCTCGCTGATGATTTTTGTGCGTTTGCAGGAGTTCGATTACCCGGCGGCCAGCGCCATCGCCTCGGTGATCCTGGCGGCGTCGCTGCTGCTGCTGTTCAGCATTAACGTCTTGCAAAGCCGCTTCGGCAGACGTTTGGGAGGAGGGCACTGATGGCTGATGTTTCCGCCTTCAACGGCGCCGAGCGCCCGCGCGTCAACTGGGGCAAGTGGACGTTGATCGCCATCGGCACGCTGTTTTCGGTGCTGCTGCTGGTGGTGCCGATGATGTCGATTTTCGCCGAGGCCTTCTCCAAAGGGTTTGGCGCGATGTGGAGCAACTTGCTCGATCCGGACATGCTGCACGCCATCTGGCTGACGGTCTTGATCGCGCTGATCACCGTGCCGTTCAACCTGGTGTTCGGCACGTTGCTGGCGTGGCTGGTGACGCGTTTCACCTTCCCCGGCCGCCAGCTGCTGCTGACGCTGATCGATATCCCGTTCGCCGTCTCACCGGTGGTGGCGGGGCTGATTTATCTGTTGTTTTACGGCAGCAACGGCCTGCTGGGCGGCTGGCTGGATGCGCATAACATCCAGATCATGTTCTCCTGGCCGGGCATGGTGCTGGTGACCATCTTCGTCACCTGTCCTTTCGTGGTGCGCGAGCTGGTGCCGATGATGCTCAGCCAAGGCAGCCAGGAAGACGAGGCCGCCATTCTGCTGGGGGCGTCCGGTTGGCAGATGTTCCGCCGCGTGACGCTGCCCAACATTCGCTGGGCGCTGCTGTACGGCGTGGTGCTGACCAACGCGCGCGCCATCGGCGAGTTCGGCGCGGTGTCGGTGGTGTCCGGTTCGATTCGCGGCGAAACCTACAGCCTGCCGCTGCAGGTCGAGCTGTTGCAGCAGGATTACAACACCGTCGGGGCCTTTACCGCCGCCGCCCTGTTGACCCTGATGGCGATTGTTACCCTATTTTTGAAGAGCGCGCTGCAGTGGCGTCTGGAACGTCAAAACGCGCGTCTCGAGCGGGAGGAAAATCATGAGCATTGAGATTAACGGCATCAACAAGTACTTCGGTCGCACCAAGGTATTGAACGATATCTCGCTCGATATTGCTTCCGGCGAGATGGTGGCGCTGCTCGGGCCATCCGGCTCCGGCAAGACCACGCTGCTGCGCATCATCGCCGGGCTGGAAAGCCAGAGCGGCGGCAAGCTGGGCTTCCACGGCACCGACGTCAGCCACATGCACGCGCGCGACAGGCGCGTGGGCTTCGTGTTTCAGCACTATGCGCTGTTCCGCCACATGACGGTGTTCGACAATATCGCCTTCGGCCTGACCGTGCTGCCGCGCCGCGAGCGGCCGAATGCCGCGGCGATCAAACAGAAAGTCACTCAGTTGCTGGACATGGTGCAGCTTGGCCATTTAGCCAATCGCTACCCGTCGCAGCTGTCCGGCGGCCAGAAACAGCGCGTGGCGCTGGCGCGCGCCCTGGCGGTAGAACCGCAGATTCTGCTGCTGGACGAACCGTTCGGCGCGCTGGATGCGCAGGTGCGCAAAGAGCTGCGCCGCTGGCTGCGTCAGCTGCATGAAGAGCTGAAATTCACCAGCGTGTTCGTCACCCACGATCAGGAAGAGGCGATGGAAGTGGCCGACCGCATCGTGGTGATGAGTCAGGGCAATATCGAACAGGTTGGCTCGCCGGAGGAGATTATGCGCGAGCCGGCCAGCCGCTTCGTGCTGGAGTTTATGGGGGAAGTGAACCGTCTGAACGGCGAAATTCGCGGCTCCCAGCTGTTCGTCGGCGCGCACCAGTGGCCGCTGTCGTTCCAGCCGATGCACCAGGGCAGCGTCGATCTGTTCCTGCGCCCGTGGGAAATGGAAGTGGCGACCGAGAGCAGCGAGCGCTGCCCACTGCCGGTTCAGGTGTTGGAAGTCAGCCCGCGCGGCCATTTCTGGCAGCTGACGGTGCAGCCGATCGGCTGGCATCAGGAACCGATCAGCGTGGTGTTGCCGGAAGGCAACGCCACGCCGGTGCGCGGCGGCCGTTATTACGTCGGCAGCCTCAATGCGCGGCTGTATGCCGGCGATCAACTGCTGCAACCTGTTGCGTTAGCCAAAAGCGCCTGATAGGTTTTAGCCAGTCCTTTTCTTTAAGGCAACCCCGGGGTTGCCTTTTTACTTTACGCACACCAACACACAGGCAAAGATCGTGACAACGCTCGAACAATGCATCGGGAATACCCCGCTGGTACAACTGCAACGGCTGGCCGCTCAGGCGGGCAGCGAGGTATGGGTCAAACTGGAAGGCAATAACCCGGCGGGATCGGTGAAGGATCGCGCCGCGTTGGCGATGATCCAGCAAGCGGAGCTGCGCGGGGAGATCAAGCCCGGCGACGTGCTGATCGAGGCTACCAGCGGCAACACCGGCATTGCACTGGCGATGATCGCTGCATTGAAAGGCTATGCGCTGAAGCTGCTGATGCCGGAGAACATGAGCCTGGAGCGACAGGCGGCGATGCGCGCCTACGGTGCGGAACTGATCCTGGTCAGCCGTGAGCAGGGGATGGAAGGGGCGCGCGATCTGGCGCTGGAGATGCAGCGCCAGGGGCAGGGCAAGGTGCTGGATCAGTTTAACAATTTCGACAATCCCTATGCCCACTTCACCACCACCGGCCCGGAGATCTGGCGCCAGACCGAAGGGCGCATCACGCACTTCGTTTCCAGCATGGGCACCACCGGCACCATTACCGGCGTGGGCGGTTACCTGAAGAGCCAGAATCCGCAGGTGCAGATCATTGGCCTGCAGCCGGCGGAAGGCAGCAGCATCCCCGGCATTCGCCGTTGGGCGCCCGCTTACCTGCCGGGTATTTTCCGCCCGGAGCTGGTGGATCAGGTGTTGGATATCGAGCAGCGCGATGCCGAGCAGACCATGCGCCAGCTGGCGCAGCGTGAAGGCATTTTCTGCGGCGTCAGCTCCGGCGGTGCGGTGGCCGGCGCCCTGCGCGTCGCGGCGGCTAATCCCGGCAGCGTGGTGGTGGCGATCGTCTGCGATCGCGGCGACCGTTACCTCTCCACCGGCGTGTTCGACTGACCGTTCCTTCCCGGCGGTATGTTCCGTCGGGAGAATATTTCCCCCTTTCCTTCCGACAGACGGCAGCCTCGCTTGCGTGCTAGCTGCCGCTTGCTCGTGCGCCAATGCCATGACTGAAGTAGAGAAATCGCGCGACAGCGGCCACACTAACGGTGGCGAGACGCCAAGAGCGATGTGTAAGGATTGAGTAAAACCGGCTGCGGGCCGGCGGAATTGGCGGGAAAATAACGAAAATCGGTGAAGGAGCAAGGCATGAAAATTTTACTGGTCGACGATGACCTGGAGCTTGGCACCATGCTGAGCGAATACCTGACGGGCGAAGGCTTCGACGCCACGCTGGTGCTGACCGGCAAGGCGGGGATAGAGGGCGCGCTGTCGGGCGACTATACCGCGATGATCCTCGACATCATGCTGCCGGATATGAGCGGCATCGACGTGCTGCGCGACGTGCGTAAAAAGAGCCGGCTGCCGATCATCATGCTGACCGCCAAAGGCGACAACATCGATCGGGTGATTGGCCTGGAGATGGGGGCCGACGATTACATGCCCAAGCCATGCTATCCGCGCGAATTGGTGGCGCGTCTGCGCGCGGTGCTGCGCCGCTTCGAAGAGCGGCCGCAAGAGGAGGAGGACGAGGCCGCCATCAGCTTCGGCGAGCTGACGCTGAACCCTTCTACCCGCAGCAGCGAATGGCGGGGCAAGGCGTTTGATCTGACGGCTTCGGAATTCAATCTGCTGGAGCTGTTGCTGCGCGCGCCGGACCGCGTGGTGTCGAAGGACGAACTGTCCGAGAAAGGACTGGGGCGCCCGCGCGAGGCCTATGATCGCAGCGTAGACGTGCATATCAGCAATATCCGCCAGAAGCTGAGCGCGCTGGCCGGCAGTAAGCTGAGCATCGAGACGGTGCGCAGCATCGGCTATCGCATACGGTAACCTGACATGCGCGGAAGACTGTTCTGGAAAATTTTGCTCGGCTTTTGGCTGACCTTCCTCATTATGACGCAGGCCTTGTGGGTGGCGTTTTCTCTTTATGGCGACCGCTATGTGCCGCCGGAGAATTCCATGGCGCGGCGGGCGATAGGCCTGCAGCTGACCTCCGCCGCCACCCAGTTGCGCAGTGGCGGCATGCCGGCGCTGGAAGCCCTGATGCGCGACTGGCCGGAGGACGATCGGCGTCTGCTGTCCGTTACGCCGATGACCCAACCGCCGCCTGAGCCGGAAGAACCGCTGTTTGAAGGGCGACGGATGCCGAAAGAGATTTCCGCCTGGGTGCAGACCGGAGAAGGGCAGGGTTACTGGCTGAGTTATAACGTGCGCGGGCTGCGGGAAGAGTATCGGCCGGAGCGGCGTTCCCACTTCTTCAACATTCCTGCGCCGATGCTGTGGGTCGGCGGGCTGGGCGGTTTGCTGTTCAGCGCCGTGCTGGCCTGGAACCTGACCCGGCCGATGCGCCAGCTGCGCGGCGGCCTGGATCGGGTGGCGCAGGGCGATCTGTCGGTGCGGCTGTACCCGAATATGCGGCGGCGTCATGACGAGTTGTCTGACGTGGCGCGCGATTTCGATACCATGGCCGAGCGGCTGGAGCTGCTGGTCAGCGCCCGCGAGCAGCTGTTGCACGATGTCTCGCACGAACTGCGTTCACCGTTGGCGCGCCTGCAGTTGGCCATCGGTCTGGCGCGGCAGAATGCCGGCAACGTCGAAACCTCGCTGAAGCGCATCGAACATGAGTCAGGGCGGTTGGACAAAATGATCGGCGAACTGCTGGCGCTGTCGCGTACCGAACACAGCAGCTTGCCGGACGAGGAGTATTTCGATCTGTACGGCCTGGTGGACGCGGTGGTGAGCGATGCGCGCTACGAGGCGCAGGTGCCCGGCGTGGATATCGTGCTGCAGGCCGAATCGGATGTGGAGTACACCGTCAAGGGCAATGCGGAGCTGATGCGGCGTGCGGTGGATAACGTCGTGCGTAATGCGCTGCGCTTCTCCAGCCACGGCCAGCGGGTGACGGTGGCGCTGTCGCGCGTCGACAATCAGTTTCAGATCGCCGTCAGCGATCAGGGGCCGGGCGTCGAGGAGTCGAAGCTGTCGAGCATCTTCGATCCTTTCGTACGCGTGAAATCGGCGCTGTCGGGCAAGGGCTACGGCCTGGGGCTGGCGATTACCCGCAAGGTGGTGCTGGCGCACGGCGGCCAGGTTGAGGCTCGCAACGGCGACAAAGAGGGGCTGATCATCACTCTGCGCGTGCCGCGCTGGTCGTCATGACGCAGCGAGATGGGGATACCCCGAAGGGATAAAAAAACGGCGCCGAGGGCGCCGTTTTTTACTGCTCATTCGCGATAACTTCGATTACTTCTTGATGCGGATGATCGGGGTTTCGCCAACGGTTACGCTGCCGGACAGTTTGATCAGCTCTTTGATCTCGTCCATGTTGGAGATAACGACCGGCGTCAGGGTCGACTTGGCTTTCTCTTCCAGCAGAGGCAGGTTGAACTCGATAACGACGTCGCCTTTCTTGACGCGCTGGCCTTCTTCGGCGATGCGTTTGAAGCCTTCGCCTTTCAGTTCTACGGTATCGATGCCGAAGTGGACGAACAGCTCAATGCCGCTGTCGGATTCGATAGAGAATGCATGGTTGGTTTCGAAAATCTTGCCGATGGTGCCGTCAACCGGAGCAACCATTTTGTTGCCGGCCGGTTTGATAGCGATACCGTCGCCAACGATTTTTTCAGCGAACACTACGTCCGGCACATCTTCGATATTGACGATTTCGCCAGAAAGGGGAGCGACGATCTCGATAGTGCCCGTGTCTTTCTTGTCATCAGAAACCAGAGATTTCAGTTTATCGAACAAACCCATGATCTTCTCCTAAGCATTAAATTGGGCGGCGTTCCAGTGTCGTGGAAGTTTAGCAGAGCGTTTTTTCTTCGATGAATTTATTGACGCAATTCATCAGGTCTTGTGCCGTTGGCTGTGCCAAGGCCTGCGCTGCCAACGCCTTCACATCTTCGAAATTCGTGTTGCGAATAATTTTCTTGATGCGCGGGATTGAAATCGCACTCATGCTGAACTCATCCAGCCCCATGCCCAATAACAACAGTGTAGCACGCTCATCGCCAGCCAGTTCACCGCACATGCCGGTCCACTTGCCTTCCGCGTGAGATGCATCAATAACCTGTTTAATCAGGCCAAGTACTGATGGGGACATCGGGTTATAGAGATGAGAAATCAGCTCGTTGCCGCGATCTACCGCCAGAGTATACTGGGTTAGATCGTTTGTCCCAATACTAAAGAAGTCGACTTCTTTCGCCAGGTGGTGAGCAATGACCGCCGCAGCCGGTGTTTCCACCATCACGCCCACTTCGATGCTCTCGTCAAACGCCTTGCCTTCTTCGCGCAGCTGCGCCTTCAGCGTCTCGATTTCGCCTTTCAGATCGCGCACTTCTTCCACGGAGATGATCATCGGGAACATGATGCGCAGTTTGCCGAACGCCGAGGCGCGCAGGATGGCGCGCAGCTGGGCGTGCAGGATTTCACGGCGGTCCATCGCGATGCGGATGGCGCGCCAGCCGAGGAACGGGTTCTCTTCCTTCGGCAGGTTCATGTACGGCAGGTCTTTGTCGCCGCCGATGTCCATGGTGCGGACGATCACCGCCTGCGAGCCCATGGCTTCCGCCACGGCTTTATAAGCCTGGAACTGCTCGTCTTCGGTCGGCAGCGAGTCGCGGTCCATGAACAGGAATTCGGTACGATACAGGCCGACGCCTTCCGCGCCGTTGCGCTCTGCACCTGCGACGTCGCGCACGGTGCCGATGTTGGCGCAGACTTCAACCTGATGGCCGTCCAGCGTAATCGCCGGCAGGTCCTTCAGCTTGGCCAGATCGTTTTTCTCGGTGATGTATTGGTTCTGGGCGGCTTTCAGCTGATCGATAACGTCAGCGGTCGGGTTAACGTAAATCTGGTTGTTAACCGCGTCCAGAATCAGGTAGTCGTCGTTTTTCACCTGCTTGGTCACGTCGCTGGTACCGACGATCGCCGGCAGCTCCAGGGAGCGCGCCATGATGGAGGTGTGGGAGGTACGGCCGCCGAGGTCGGTGATGAAGCCCAGCACTTTGTCCAGGTTCAGCTGCGCGGTCTCGGACGGGGTCAGATCGGTGGCCACCAGGATCACTTCGTCCTGAATGGAGCCCAGATCGACGATCGGCATGCCCAAGATGTTCTGCAGCAGGCGCTTGCCGATGTCGCGCACGTCGGCGGCGCGTTCTTTCAGGTATTCGTCGTCCAGCTCTTCCAGCGCTTTCGCCTGACCTTCGATCACGGTGTAGGCGGCGGCGTCTGCGGAGGCCAGATCGTCTTTGATTAGGGCTATGATTTCCTGCTCAAGCTCTTCGTCTTCCAGCAACATGATGTGGCCTTCGAAGATAGCTTCCTTCTCTTCGCCGAAGGTTTCGCCAGCTTTGGTCTTGATCGCTTCCAGCTGTTCGGACGCTTTCGCGCGGCCGGCCAGAAAACGCGAGACTTCCTGCTCTACTTGATCAGCAGAGATTTTCTTCCGGTTGATGACGATGTCGTCTTCTTTCAGCAAGAGAGCCTTACCAAAAGCGATGCCCGGTGATACTAAAATGCCTGAAATCATAACCCTACCTTACTCTTGACTGGTGTTAACTAAAAAGACGGGCCGATTACTCAAGCTCTGCCATCAGTTTTACCAAGTGCTCAACGGCTTTCTGCTCGTCTTCACCTTCAGCGGAGATGGTCACTACGGTCCCTTGAGTCAGCCCCAGAGTTTGCAGTTTGAACAGGCTTTTAGCGCTGGCGCTTTTGCCGTTGGAGGTCACGGTGATGTCAGACGTGAAGCCTTTGGCTTCTTTAACGAACTGAGCGGCAGGGCGAGTATGCAGACCATTCGGAGCGGTAATAGTAACTTCTTGCTGGAACATTGATGTTTCCCCAACTTATTGGATTAATGTTGTGGAGTTAAAGTTTAGCCCAGGGGGCTGACTTTAACTTGTCTGGTTATAGCGCCTGACTATGGACAGGGGCGAACGTTGATGCAACAGAAAACGACGCGTTAGGCACTTCAGATCAAAAAACTCGGCTTTAGACGTCGTTCCAATCCGCTCCCCATTATGCCCGATTCGCCGCGTCGGCGACAGATGAGTAAATCGATTCAGCCTCGACCGGGCTCAGGGGGTGATTAATTTTGCGCATCGAAATAATGCACCGTTAAATACTAAAGGCGACGGGCAAAAGCAATCTTGGACTGCTATAAAGTTTGATCCAGTCCACAAAAAAGCACCCCGCAGGGTGCTTTTTTAGCGATTTGTGCAGTTGCGGAATTACTGCTGCAATTCCTGCTCGGTGAACAGATCGGCGAACAGCGCGGTGCTGAGATAACGTTCGCCGGAAGAGGGCAGGATGACCACGATAGTCTTGTCGGCGAACGCCGGTTCTTCGGCCAGTTTCACCGCCGCCGCGACCGCTGCGCCGGAGGAGATGCCCGCCAGGATGCCTTCTTCGTCCATCAGACGGCGCGCCATGCTGATGGCTTCGTCGTTGGAGACTTTCTCGACGCGATCCACCAGATCCAGATCGAGGTTGCCCGGAATGAAGCCGGCGCCGATGCCCTGGATCTTGTGCGGGCCCGGCTTCAGCTCTTCACCGGCCAGCGCCTGGCTGATGACCGGCGAGTCGGTCGGCTCTACCGCCACGGTGGTGATGGCTTTGCCTTTGGTGTTTTTGATGTAGCGGCTGACGCCGGTCAGCGTGCCGCCGGTGCCGACGCCGGAGATGAACACGTCGACTTCCCCGTCGGTGTCTTCCCAGATTTCCGGGCCGGTGGTTTTTTCATGGATCGCCGGGTTGGCCGGGTTGCTGAACTGTTGCAGGATCAGGTAACGGTTCGGATCGGTGGCGACGATCTCTTCCGCCTTGGCGATGGCGCCCTTCATGCCTTTCGCCCCTTCGGTCAGCACCAGGTTGGCGCCCAGCGCTTTGAGCAGCTTGCGGCGCTCGATGCTCATGGTTTCCGGCATGGTCAGCGTCAGCTTGTAACCGCGAGCGGCGGCCACGAAGGCCAGCGCGATGCCGGTGTTGCCGCTGGTCGGCTCCACCAGTTCTTTACCGGCGGTCAGCACGCCGCGTTGTTCCGCATCCCAAATCATATTGGCACCGATGCGGCATTTGACGCTGAAGCTCGGGTTGCGTGATTCAACCTTGGCCAGAATGCGTCCGTTGCCGATACGGTTCAGACGAACCAGCGGCGTATGGCCGATTGTTAATGAGTTGTCTTCATATATCTTGCTCATAGCCCGTCCTTTAACTCTATGAAAATGTGGGGAACATCGAAAGCATACGCTAACAGTACCGGCAGGGAAGTAAAGAATTGGTATATCTATATGTTATTAGGAAATAAGTTTTAAGCACAATGATAAGGGCGCGAAATGCGCGCCCTGTCGAAAATTTCCGCGCTATCGGCGGCAAAAAACGGCGGTTATCGGACGAATTGCGAGCGGTAGCGATCGACCCACATCGCGGTGGCGCCGCAGACGGCGACCGGCAGGATCACCAGATTGAGGATCGGGATCATGGTGAACAGGCTGACCAGCGCGCCGAACTGCAGGTTGTCGGTTTTGTGCTGGCGCAGTGCGCGGCGCATGTCGGCAAAGCTCACCTTGTGGTTGTCGAACGGATAGTCGCAATACTGGATCGCCAGCATCCAGGCGCTGAACAGGAACCACAGCACCGGCGCCACCGTTTGACCGATGCCGGGCACGAAGTACAGCGCCAGCAGCAGCAGCGCGCGCGGCAGGTAATACATCAGCTTGCGCCATTCGCGCGCCATGATGCGCGGCAGATCTTTGGCGATGCCGAGCAGGCCGGTATCTGGCAGCGGTTTGCCGGTCAGGCTGCCTTCGAGCTGTTCGGCCAGCAGGCCGCAGAACGGCGCGGCAATAAGATTGGTGATGGTGCTGAACAGATAGCTGAACACCAGCAGCACCGAAATGACCGCCAGCGGCCACAGCAGGTAGCTCAACCATTGCAGCCAGTCGGGAACGTGGCTCATCATCGCCGGGATCCAGTCGCCGAGGCGGCTGAACAGCCACCAGAAAGCGGAACCCATCAGCAGCACGTTGACCAGCAACGGCAGAACCACATAGCGTTTAATCCCCGGGCGCGAAATCAGACGCCAGCCTTCGGCGAAATAGTGAATGCCGCTGGTCGATCGGGGAGAGGGCTGCGTATAGGACATATCTTAAGTTATCTCGTTGTCTGAACAGGCATCATTATCATATAGGGATGATTTTCCACTGGCTAGGGTAGGGTTGGCTGAAAAACCAGCAGAAAAAGGCAGTATAATCATCTTTATTGGCATAAAGTTCAGCACGGACTTGCACTTGTGTGCGCGGGCAAATAGAGTTAAAGAGTGAATGTTTGCCGCGGTGGCAATGTATTGGAACAACAGAGATAGCAATGATGCAGGATTTGCGTCTGATATTAATCGTTGTTGGCGCGATCGCCATAATAGCGCTGTTATTGCACGGTCTGTGGACCAGTCGCAAAGAACGGTCAGCGCTCTTCCGCGATCGCCCAGCCAAACGTTCCCAAAAGGAACGTGAACAAACTCCGATCGACGATCTCGAAGAAGGCGTCGGTGAGGTGCGCGTACGCGCCGCTCACCCGCAAGACGAGCCGTCATTCGGCCATTTCGATGCCGCACGCGAAGAACCCGTGGCCGCGCCGAAGCCCGCTCCGGCGGCTGCGCCTGCGCCCCGCGCCGTTCAGCCGGCCGCTCATCAGACGCCGCCTCCGCTGTCTCAGCGGCCGGAGTACGATGACATCCTGCTGAACAACTACGCGCCGGACGAAGAACCGGCCGAACCGCAGCAACCGCAACCGGCCGCGCGCCGTGAGCCGCGCGTCGACGATCTGCCGCATGAACATGAGGCGCCGCAGGGGGCTGAACCGGCATTCCACGCCGAGCCGGCCCCTGTGCAGCCCGCGCCGGAAGTGAAGCCGGCGCAGGAGCCTGCGCCACAGCCACAACAGCCGGCGGCTGCGCCAATTCAGGCCAAGCTGAAAGAGACCGTGCTGGTGCTGCACGTCGCGGCCCATCAGGGCGGCGTAATCGGCGGCGAAGTGCTGCTGCAGAGCGTGTTGCAGGCGGGCTTCCAGTTTGGCGAGATGGGCATCTTCCACCGCCATATCAGCCCGGCCGGCAGCGGCCCGGTGCTGTTCAGCCTGGCGAACATGGTCAAGCCGGGGTCGTTCGATCCTGACATGATGTCCGACTTCTCCACGCCGGGCGTGTCGATGTTCATGATGGTGCCGTCTTACGGCGACGCCAATCAGAACTTCAAGCTGATGTTGCAGTCGGCACAGCGCATCGCCGACGACGTGGGCGGCGTGGTGCTGGACGACGAGCGCCGCATGATGACGCCGCAGAAGCTGGAAACCTACAAAGCGCGTATCCGTGAAGTGTTGGAAAACAACGCCTGACCGGATTGCCGCGCGCACTGAACATCCGTAACAACAAAGCCCCCGCTAGCCGGGGGTTTTTTATCTTTGATGGTGAGCCATGGAATCGATAATCCAACAAATCAATCAACTACGAGCCACACTGCGCCATCATGAATACCAGTATCATGTGCTGGATGCGCCGGAAGTGCCGGATGCGGAATATGACCGCCTGATGCGCGAGCTGCGCGAGCTGGAGAGCGCGCATCCGGAGCTGATCACCGCCGATTCGCCGACCCAGCGCGTGGGCGCGGCGCCGCTGGCGGCGTTCGACCAGGTGCGCCACGAAGTGCCGATGCTGTCGCTGGACAACGTGTTTGACGAAGAGAGCTTCCTGGCGTTTTACAAGCGCGTGCAGGACAGGCTCAAGAGCAGCGATCCGCTGACCTTCTGCTGCGAGCTGAAGCTGGATGGCCTGGCGGTCAGCCTGTTGTACGAAGACGGCGAGCTGGTGCGCGCGGCGACGCGCGGCGACGGCACCACCGGCGAGAACATCACTACCAACGTGCGCACCATTCGCGCCATCCCGCTGCGCCTGACCGGCGACAACATCCCGCGCCGGCTGGAAGTGCGTGGCGAAGTGTTCATGCCGCAGGCCGGTTTCGAACAGATGAACGAAGAAGCCCGGCGCAAAGACGGCAAGGTATTCGCCAACCCGCGCAACGCCGCCGCCGGCTCGCTGCGCCAGCTCGATCCGCGCATTACCGCCAAACGCCCGCTGACCTTCTTCTGCTATGGCGTTGGCCTGCTGGAAGGCGGCGAGCTGCCGCGCAGCCACTTTGAGCGCCTGATGCAGTTCAAGGCCTGGGGCCTGCCGGTCAGCGATCGCGCCCAGCGCCGCACCGGCAGCGAGGAAGTGCTGGCGTTTTATCGCCAGGTCGAGCAGGACCGCGCGCAGCTCGGGTTCGACATCGACGGCGTGGTGATCAAGATTGACGATATCGATCTGCAGGAAACGCTGGGCTTTGTGGCGCGTGCGCCGCGTTGGGCGACGGCGTTCAAATTCCCGGCGCAGGAGCAGATCACCGTGGTGCGCGAAGTAGAGTTTCAGGTTGGCCGCACCGGTGCGATTACGCCGGTGGCGCGCCTTGAGCCGGTGCTGGTGGCCGGGGTGACCGTCAGCAACGCGACCTTGCATAACGCCGATGAAATTGAGCGTCTGGGGCTGCGCATCGGCGATACGGTGATCGTGCGCCGCGCCGGCGACGTGATCCCGCAGGTGGTGGGGGTGCTGGAAGACCGTCGGCCGCAGGATGCGCGCGAAGTGGTGTTCCCGCTGCACTGTCCGGTGTGCGGCTCCGACGTTGAGCGCGTGGAAGGCGAGGCCGTGGCGCGCTGCACCGGCGGTCTTATCTGCGGCGCGCAGCGCAAAGAGGCGTTGAAGCATTTCGTTTCCCGTCGCGCGCTGGACGTCGAGGGCATGGGCGACAAGATCATCGAGCAGCTGGTGGACAAGGAGTACGTGAAGAACCCGGCCGATCTGTTCCGCCTGTCCGCCGGTATTCTGACCGGTCTGGAGCGCATGGGGCCGAAATCAGCGCAGAATCTGGTCAACGCGCTGGAGAAATCCAAGCAGACCACCTTCGCCCGTTTCCTGTATGCGCTCGGCATTCGCGAGGTCGGTGAAGCGACCGCCGCCAACCTGGCCGCGCATTTCGGTTCGCTGGAGAAGCTGTTCGCCGCCGATATCGAGGCGTTGAAAGAAGTGCCGGACGTCGGCGAAGTGGTGGCCAAACACACCCGCAATTTCCTCGATGAAGCGCTCAATCAGCAGGTGATCAACGAGCTGGTGGGCGCCGAGATCGGCATCCGCTGGCCGGCGCCGGTGGTGGTGGTGGCGGAAGAGATAGACAGCCCGTTCGCCGGCAAAACCGTGGTGCTGACCGGCTCGCTGAGCCAGCTTTCGCGCGACGAGGCCAAAGATCGCCTGACGGCGCTGGGCGCCAAGGTCAGCGGCAGCGTGTCGAAGAAAACCGATCTGGTGATCGCCGGCGAGGCGGCCGGCTCCAAGCTGGCGAAGGCGCAGGAGCTGGGTATCGCCGTGATCGATGAAGCGGAGATGATCCGCCTGCTGGGTGACTGATGGAAAAAGAAAACCTGCTGGAGATCGCCAATACCGTGATGCCGTTCGGCAAGTACCAGGGGCGGGTGCTGATCGACCTGCCCGAAGAGTACCTGCTGTGGTTCGCCCGCAAGGGCGAATTCCCCAAAGGCAAGCTCGGCATGCTGATGGAGATGACGCTGGCGATTAAAATCGAAGGGCTTGATCACCTGGTCAAGCCGCTGAAGAAAAGCTGATCTGACGGGCCTTGGCCCGTCTTTTTTTTACCCGCGCGACGCCTGTGCGTTGGGCACCGCCTGCTGCGCCTGCTGCTTGCGCTGGTATCTTTTGGCCAGCACTGCGCAGGTCATCAGCTGCACCTGATGAAACACCATCAGCGGCAGCACCATGATCCCCACTGTCGCCGCCGGGAACAGGATATTGGCCATCGGAATGCCGTTCGCCAGGCTCTTCTTCGAGCCGCAGAACACGATGGTGATCTCGTCCGCCTTGCTGAACCCCAGCCAACGTGCCATGTAAGTGTTCACCACCAGCACGATCGCCAGCAGTACGATGCTGCCGCCGACGATAAACGCCAGCGAACCGACCCCTACCTGATGCCAGATACCGTGCGTGACCGCTTCGCTGAAGGCGGCGTACACCACCAGCAAAATCGAGGTCTGGTCGGTTTTGCCGATCAGCGGGCGATGGCGTTCGATCCAGCCGCCGATCAGCGGCCGCAGCAGGTGGCCGGCGACGAACGGCACCAGCAGCTGCAGCACGATCGAGCCCACCTGCCGCAGGCTGCCGGTATCGCCGTGCACATTCATCAGCAGGCCGACCAACAGCGGCGACACGAAGATCCCCAGCAGGCTGGAGGCGGAGGCGCTGCACACCGCCGCCGCCACGTTGCCGCCCGCCAGCGAGGTGAAGGCGATGGCCGATTGCACGGTGGCGGGCAGGATACACAGGTAGATGAAACCGGCATACAGCTCGGGGCTGACGTCGATCGGCGCCCACCAGGCGAACAGCATGCCCAGCGCCGGAAAAATGATGAAGGTGCTGAACATCACCCACAGGTGCAGCCGCCAGTTGTTGCTGCCGGCCAGGATGGCCTCGCGCGACAGCTTGGCGCCGTGCATGAAGAACAGCAGGGCGATGGCGGCGATGGTCAGGGCGTTGAGCCAACCGACGAACTCGCCGCGCGCCGGCAGGAACGACGCCAGCAGTACGGTGGCGATCAGCGTCAGGGTAAAACGATCGGGCAGAAATCTCATGGCGGTGCGCTCAGGGTAGAAAATCGATGGGGCTATTCTCCCGCGCGGGGATATAATAATTAAATTGATTTATTTAATTAATATATGAATAAAACACATGAATTACTCACTCAAACAGCTGCGGGTGTTCGTCGCCATCGCCCGCCACGGCAGTTTCAGCCGCGCCGGTGAGGCGATTGGTCTGACGCAATCGGCGGTCAGCCACAGCGTGAAAGAGTTGGAAGCGGAGGTCGGCGTGCGCCTGCTGGATCGCACCACGCGTGAAGTGGTGTTGACCGATGCCGGCCTGCGGCTGGCCAACCGGGTCGAACGGTTGCTGGACGAGCTGCAGAGCACTCTGCTGGATGTGCGCAGCTTTGGCGTACAGCGCAGCGGTACGGTACGGGTGGCGACGAGCCAGACCATTTCCGCCCATCTGATGCCGCAGTGCATCGCCGCCGGCGAGCGCGAATACCCGGAGATCCGCATCATGCTGCGCGATCAGGCGCAGCAGCAGGTGCTGCACAGCGTGCGCAACGCGGAGGTGGATTTCGGCATCGTGGTCGATCCGGTACAGGCGGTGGATCTGGAGTGCGAAGCGGTGCTGCACGAGCCGTTCCTGTTGCTGTGCCGCGACGATCATCCGTTCGCTGCGCAGCAGGCGGTGCATTGGTCGGCGCTGAACGGTTGCCGCCTGGTGTTGCAGGACTATGCGTCGGGCAGCCGACCGCTGATCGACAGCGCGCTGAGGCAGCAGGGCGTGGAGGCGCAGGTAGTGCAGGAAATCGGCCATCCGGCGACGCTGTTCCCGATGGTGGCGGAGGGGATCGGCATCAGCATCTTCCCGGCGTTGGCGTTGCCGCTGCCGGAAGGGGGGCGGCTCCGGGTGCGGCGGCTGGTGCCGGAGATCAACCGTGCTCTGATGCTGGTGCGGCGCAAGAACCGCTCGCTGACGCCGGCGGCGGAGGCCATCTGGCAGGTGGCGCGTCAGCAGGCGGCGCTGCTGCACCAGCGCCGGCAGGAAAACGCGGCATATTGACTCAGATATAGACGTCCACCGCGTTGAGCGGCGTTGGGCGGTTTACGCCGTCGCCGGCTTGCGCCGCGGCTTTTGCCATCTGCTCCTGCTGCTGCTTTTCCATTTCTTCTTTCTGGATGCGCGCGATCTCGGCCTGCAACATCTTGATCTGCGCTTCGATCAGCTGCTTCTGTTTTTCGATTTCCTTAGGATCGGCGTCGGAGTCCTTTAGCTCCACCAACTTTTGCTGCAGCGACTGAATCTGCCGGTTCAGCGCCTTGATGCGGGCCGAGGCGCGGCTTTCGTTGAGGTTGACCGGTTCGTCATTGCCGTTGGCGCGTTCGTTTTTCTCCATCTTGCCGCCTTGCGGCTGGTTGTTGACCGGTTTGGCCATCAGCAGTTCGCCCTGATGGCCCGGCGCGCTGAACACGTTGCTGACGCCGGGAACGGTATTTTTGATCGGTACGATCATGGTGATGGTGGTCGACATGAATGCTCTCCCTGAGTCGGTATATCGCTGTTCAGGGTATCGGCAGCGGCGGCTAAATCTTTACCTGCCGCAGGCGCGGCCAACGCTGCAGCCAGCCTTTGTCGAGCACGCGCTGGGCATAGGCCGCGCGATCGCCGTTTTTCGCGTTAAAGGTAATGGTGTCGTCGAATAGCGCCGCGAGCCCGAAGGGGGCCACCAGCGTGATGCTGTCGTCGGCGTTCAGGCGCGCGCCGATCGCCGTTTCCACTTCGGTCCAGAAGCTGATGGCCTCTTCGCTGTCGCGATAAGGCGCCCGGCCGCCGCGCAGGTGCATGCGCGCCTGGTTCTTGACCGACCACGGCTGCGGCAGCCACTGTTGCAGCCGCGCCTCCAGCATGCGATCGCGCTCAGCGTCCGCACGCTCCGCATCGAAGTGGATCACGTCGATATCGTTGAGCGGCGTGGGCTCCGTATAGCCATGGCGCCGATCCCACACCAGATTGCGCACAAAGCCGGCGCCGAGGCACCAGTCATTCAGGCCGAGCCGGCGCACAGTGCGCAGGGCGGCCATGCGTGCGTTATCTTGTTGCAGCCAGTCGATAATTTGCCGTTGCGGATCCATCACCCCTCCTGTTTTCGCGGCTACTGTAACCCGAAGCGGCAACGGGTGAAATGGGGGAAAGCGTGATGGTGGCGATCGCGTGCAAAATAATTTTCTTTTCCCACTGACTACACTTGGTGCAGGGCTTTTATCTCGTCACGCAGGGCAAGGGAGGGGGCTATGTTTCAGGCAACGGTGGGCCAACGCGGCTATCGCTTTGGCGATCTGCGGCAGCTGATGGCGAAAGCATCGCCGGCGCGTTCCGGCGATTATCTGGCGGAGGTGGCGGCGGAGAGCGCCGAAGAGCGCATGGCGGCGCGCATTGCGCTGGCGGATGTGCCGCTCAAGGCGTTCCTGCAGCAGGTGCTGGTGCCGTACGAACAGGACGAGGTGACGCGCCTGATCATCGACAGCCACGACGCCGCCGCCTTTGAGCCCATCTCGCACCTCACGGTCGGCGATTTTCGCGACTGGCTGCTGAGCGAGCAGGCGGACAGCGCCATGCTGGCGCAGGTGGCCGCCGGCATTACGCCGGAGATGGCGGCGGCGGTAAGCAAGATCATGCGCAATCAGGATCTGATCCTGGTGGCGAAGAAATGCCGGGTGGTGACGCGCTTTCGCAATACCATCGGCCTGCCGGGCCACCTCAGCGTGCGGCTGCAGCCCAATCACCCGACCGACAGCCTGCAGGGCATCGCCGCCAGCATGCTGGACGGTTTGTTGTACGGCAGCGGCGACGCGGTGGTCGGCATCAACCCGGCCAGCGACAGCCTGCCGCTGCTGGAAAAGCTCAACTACATGCTGGACGACGTGATCCAGCGCTTCGCCATACCCACCCAATCCTGCGTGCTGACCCACGTGACCAACACGCTGCGGCTGATGGAGCGCGGCGCGCCGGTGGATCTGGTGTTTCAGTCGATCGCCGGCACCGAGGCGGCCAACCGCGGTTTCGGCATCAGCCTGGCGCTGCTGGCGGAGGCGCAGCAGGCGGCACTGAGCCTCAGGCGCGGCACGCTGGGCGATAACGTGATGTATTTCGAAACCGGGCAGGGCAGTTGCCTGTCGGCCAACGCCCATCACGGCGTCGATCAGCAGACCTGTGAGGCGCGCGCCTATGCGGTGGCGCGCCATTTCTCGCCGCTGCTGATCAATACCGTGGTGGGGTTTATCGGCCCCGAATACCTGTATGACGGCAAACAAATTATCCGCGCCGGGCTGGAGGATCATTTCTGCGGCAAGCTGCTCGGCCTGCCGCTGGGCTGCGACGTCTGCTACACCAACCATGCCGAAGCCGATCAGGACGACATGGACACGCTGCTGACGCTGTTGGCCGCCGCCGGGTTGACGTTCCTGATCGGCGTGCCGGGCGCGGACGACATCATGCTCAATTACCAAAGCACTTCGTTCCACGACGCGCTCTATATCCGTGAACTGCTGGGGCTGAAGCACGCGCCGGAGTTCGCCGCCTGGCTGGCGGCGATGAACATCACCGACGAGCGCGGGCGGCTGCGCGACGCCGCCGCCAATCACCCGCTGTTGCTGGCGCTGCAGGGAGAACGCACATGAGCAAACCGGTTCACGTCAACAGTTGGGACTCGCTGCGCGCCTTTACCGACGCGCGCATCGCGTTGGGGCGCACCGGCGCCAGCCTGCCGACCGACGAGCTGCTGCGCTTCGGCCTGGCCCATGCCCAGGCGCGCGACGCGGTGCATCAGCCTTTCGACAGCGAGCGGCTGGCGGCGGATTTGCACCAGGCCGGTTGGCCCTCGCTGGCGGTGCACAGCCAGGCCGCCGACCGCGCCGCCTATCTGCGCCGTCCGGATCTGGGGCGGCAATTGGCGTCGGACAGCCGCAGCCTGCTGCTCGGCTCACCATCGCGCCGTGTCGATCTGCTGCTGGCGGTGGCGGACGGCCTCTCCTCCAAGGCGGTGCACCGCCAGGCGCTGCCGCTGCTGCAGGCGCTGCGGCCCTATCTCGATACGCTGGGGCTGAGCGTCTCACCGGTGGTGTTGGCGCATCAGGCGCGGGTGGCGCTGGGGGATGAGATTGGCGAATGCCTGCAGGCCCGTGCGGTGGCGGTGCTGATCGGCGAACGGCCGGGGCTGTCGTCGCCGGACAGCCTGGGCATTTATTTGACCTGGGAGCCGAATGCGCGCAGAACGGACGCCGAGCGTAACTGCATCTCCAACGTGCGGCCGGAGGGGCTGGATTACCCGCAGGCGGCGTTCCGTCTGGCCTGGCTGCTGGAGCAGGCGTTCCAGCGGCGGCTGAGCGGCATCGAGCTGAAGGACGAGAGCGACAATCCGGCGCTGCACAACCGGGTGACACCGCTTTACCCCCAGCTGGGCGGCTGACCAAGGGTTTGCTGCAGCAGGGCGGTGAAGGCCGCCAGCCGGGCGGACACCTTCGCCATCGGGCGCAGCAGATAGATGCCTTGCTGCTCATGGCGCGGATCTTCGAGCATCTGAACCAGTTGCCCATTCTGCACGTCCGGCCCCACCACCCAGTTGGGCAGGAAGGCAATGCCGAGGCCGAGCAGCGCCGCCTGGCGCTGCGCGGTGAAGTCGTCGCAGCGCAGCGCCATGGTGCAGCGGCTCATCAGCGCCGCGTCGAGGATCTGCGCCCAGCAGGCCGGCTGCTGTTTGTGGTAGCGGGCGATCAGCCGATGCTGCGGCAACGCTTCCAGATCGCTCGGCAGGCCATAGCGGGCGACGTAGGCAGGGCTGGCGCACATCACCCAGCGTTGCGTGGCGATGCGGCTGGCGTACAGCGCGCTGTCCTTCTGTTCGCCGATGCGGAGGGCGGCGTCCAACCGTTCCTGCGTCGGATCGGTCTGGCGTTCGGTCAGATCGAGATCGATAGACAGCTGCGGATAGCGTTCCGCCAGCGTCGGCAGCAGCGGCAGCACATAAGTTTTGCCGAAGGTCGGCAGGCAGCTGATGCGCAGCGTGCCCTGCGGCGTTTCGTTCAGCGCGTTCAGCTCGGCGTGAATGCCGGTAATGTCCGTCATCAGCGCGGCGGCGCGCGTCAGCAGCAGCTCGCCGGCGTCGGTCAGCAGCAGCCCACGGGTGGAGCGGACGAACAGCGTGGCGCCGAGCGCGCTTTCCAGGGCGTCGATATGGCGCACCAGCGAGGAGGGCACCATGCCCAGCCGGCGAGCGGCGGCGGAAAAGCTGCCCAGGCGGGCCACGTCGAGAAAGATCGGCAGATGTTCAACATAACGGGCGTCATTCATTTTTGCATTATATGCAAAAGCGTTTCTTATGAATACCCGCTTCTCTGTCGGCGGTGCTGCGGCTACTCTGGCTGCGGGTTGACGGCGGGCTTTAACGCCGCTGCATCCCGGCCGTATAGAGAGAAAACGCATAAACCTCGCGGCGCTTAGCACTAAATAACAGATGTTTTTCCCAGGTTGCATGAGCCGCCTGCGGAGTTGATTGTCGCTCCAACACCAGATTAACCGTTCAATTTGATATCCGACTCGGCATTAATGATTAGTGAGCCTTTACTTTCACACGTCATGCCGTGGGTTCTGGATATCGGCCGGCCAGCCGTGCCGGTTTTTTTGTCGCCTCAGGCTGAATCGTTCCAACTGATGAACGCGCCTTGGGGGGCATCTTGGCCCACCGTCGGTGGGTCTTTTGAACGCGCAGGATCGCGATCCCGCGCTGGTGGAGGAGTGAGTCATGAACGAAAAACACGGGTGTTCCTGTGCGCGCCATTTGGCGCAGGGTTTTGCCAGGCAGTCGATCAACGCCGGGGAGGGCGAAATCTATCAAATCTCGCTGATGAGCGCGCTCATCGACGGGGTCTACGAGGGTGAAACCACCATTGCCGAGTTGCTCAAACACGGTGATTTCGGCCTCGGCACCTTCAATCACCTGGATGGCGAACTGATCGCTTTCGACCAGGAAATACACCAGCTGCGCGCCGACGGCAGCGCCCGCCCAGCCGGTTTGCAACAGAAAACCCCTTTCGCCGTCGTCACCTTTTTCCAGCCCAGTATCAGCCAGCAGTTCGACCGGCCGATCACCAAGGCGCAGCTGCACCAATGCATCGATGAACAGGTCGCCTCGCCGAACCTGTTTTGCGCGGTGCGGGTCGACGGTGAGTTCAGCCACGTGGAAACCCGCACCGTGCCGCGTCAGGAACGGCCCTATCGCCCGATGCTGGAAGCGATAGAAGAGCAGCCGACCTTCTCGTTTCATCAACGGCGCGGCACGCTGGTCGGCTTCCGCTCGCCGGATTACATGCAGGGCATCGGCGTGGCCGGCTATCACGAACACTTCGTTACCGACGACCGCAGCGGCGGCGGCCACGTGCTGGACTACCAGCTCGATCATGGCCGCCTGCAGTTCGGCGTCATCACCCGTCTTAATCTTCAGTTGCCGCATGATGCGGATTTCTTGCGCGCCAACCTCTGCCCAGAGGATTTGGATCGCGCGATTCGTTCCGCCGAGGGCTAACCCCGGCGATCGTTTTCTTAGGAGGTGGAACCATGGCACAGGAAAAAACAGGCAATGACTGGCAATGCGGCGCCGATTTGGTGGTGAAAAATCTGGAAGCACAGGGCGTCAAACACGTTTTCGGCATTCCGGGCGCCAAGATCGACCGGGTGTTTGACTCGCTGGAGGACGCGCCATCGATTGAAACGGTGGTGGTGCGGCATGAGGCCAACGCGGCCTTTATGGCGGCGGCGGTTGGCCGCCTGACCGGCAAGGCCGGGGTGGCGCTGGTCACCTCCGGGCCGGGCAGCTCCAACCTGATCACCGGACTGGCCACCGCCACCTCGGAAGGGGATGCAGTGGTGGCCTTCGGCGGCGCGGTGAAGCGCGCCGACAGCCTGAAGCAGACACACCAGAGCATGGATACCGTCAGCATGTTCCGGCCGGTGACCAAGTATTGCGCCGAAGTGCACGCCGGCTCGGCGATTTCCGAGGTGATCGCCAACGCCTTCCGCCGCGCCGAGTTTGGCCGGCCGGGAGCCTCGTTCGTCAGCCTGCCGATGGATATCGTCAATGAACCGGTCAGCGCGCCGGTGTTGGCCGGCTGCCGCTTGCCGCGCATGGGAGCCGCGGCGGCGGACGACATCCAGGCGGCGGTGAAGCTGATCCGCCAGGCCAAATGCCCGGTATTGCTGCTCGGTTTGCAGGCCAGCCGGCCGGAGAACAGCGAGGCGGTGCGCCATCTGCTGTACCGCACCCACATGCCGGTGGTCGGCACCTATCAGGCGGCGGGGGTGATTGACGTCAACCACTTCGCCCGTTTCGCCGGCCGCGTTGGCCTGTTCAACAATCAGCCGGCCGATCAGCTGTTGCAGAAGGCCGATCTGGTGGTGAGCGTCGGCTATGATCCGATCGAATACGATCCCTGCATGTGGAACAGCCATGGGCGGCTGAAACTGGTGCACATCGACGTGCTGCCGGCGGATATCGATACCTGCTATCGGCCTGACGTCGAGCTGGTGGGCAACATCAGCGCCACGCTGAACATGATGACTGAAACGTTCAATGAGGCGGTCTGCGTGCCGCCGGAGGTGGAGCTGATCCTCACCGATCTCGGCCGCCAGCGCACAGAACTGGCGGAGCGCGCCGCGCGCCGCGGCGGCATGCCGATCCACCCGCTGCGCATCGTCAAGGAGCTGCAGGACATCGTCAGCGACGACGTGACGCTGTGCGTGGACATGGGCAGCTTCCACATCTGGATCGCCCGTTATCTTTACAGCTTCCGCGCCCGCCAGCTGTTGATCTCCAACGGCCAGCAAACCATGGGGGTAGCGTTGCCGTGGGCCATCGGCGCGGCGTTGGTGCGCCCCGGCGACAAGGTGGTGTCGATCTCCGGCGATGGCGGCTTCATGCAGTCGAGCATGGAGCTGGAGACCGCGGTGCGGCTGAAAAACAACATCGTGCACGTGATCTGGGTCGATAACGCCTACAACATGGTGGAGATGCAGGAAGTGAACAAATACCAGCGCAAATCCGGCGTGGAATTTGGGCCGATTGACTTCAAGGCCTATGCGGAATCCTGCGGCGCGGTCGGTTTCGCCGTGCAGTCTGTGGACGATCTGCGGCCGATGCTGCGCAAGGCGATGGCGATCCAGGGGCCGGTGGTGGTGGCCATTCCGGTCGACTACGCCGACAACTATAAGCTGATGGCGCAGATGAACTTCAGCCAGATGATTTAATTTCATCATCGCGTGGTTTCACCGGGGCAGGCGGCTTGCGCGCCTGCCCGTTTTTATGCGCGGAATTTGTCCTTTACATCGCTAACTGCATGATTTATTGCTATCCGTTGGGCTGTTTTTTCACCACTGGGGATAGCGCAATGAAAAGAAAAGCAATAACGATCGGGCTGCTGGCGTTGGCGATTGCCGGCAGCGCGCGGGCCAATACGCTGGTCTACTGTTCTGAAGGCTCGCCGGAAGGCTTCAACCCGCAGCTGTTCACCTCCGGCACCACGGTGGATGCCAGCTCGGCGGCGATCTACAACCGGCTGGTGGATTTCAAACCCGGTACCGTCGAGCTGCAACCCAGCCTGGCGGAAAGCTGGGAGGTCAGCGAAGACGGCAAGCGCTATACCTTCCACCTGCGCAAGGGCGTGGCATTCCAGAGCAATAAATATTTTACCCCCACCCGCGATTTCAACGCGGATGACGTCATCTTCTCGTTTATGCGCCAGAAGGACGCCAACAACCCGTATCACAAGGTCTCCAACGGTGCCTACACCAACTTCGAGTCGATGGAGTTCGGTACGCTGATTGACCGGATCGTCAAGGTGGATGACCACACCGTGCGCTTTGAGCTCTCCCGCGCCGAGGCGCCGTTCGTTGCCGATCTGGGCATGTATTTTGCCACCATTTTATCGGCGGAATATGCCGACGCGATGCTGAAGGCCGGCACGCCGCAGCGGGTGGACAACGATCCGATCGGCACCGGGCCGTTCCAGCTGGTGCAGTACCAGAAGGACGCAAAAATCCTCTACAAGGCGTTCGACCGCTACTGGGAAGGCAAACCGAAGATCGATCGGCTGGTGTTCTCGATCACGCCGGATGCGACGGTGCGTTACGCTAAACTGCAAAAGAACGAGTGCCAGGTGATGCCGTTCCCCAACCCTGCGGATCTGGCGCGCATGCGGCAGGACGGCAACCTGCAGGTGATGGAAAAATCCGGCCTGAATATCGGCTTCCTGGCGTTCAACACCCAGAAGAAGCCGTTGGATAACGTCAAGGTGCGCCAGGCGTTGGCGCTGGCTGTCAACAAGCCGGCGATCATCGACGCGGTGTTCCACGGTGCCGGCCAGCCGGCCAAGAATCTGCTGCCGCCGACCCAATGGGGCAGCAACGCGCAGCTTGAAGATTATCCGTATTCGCCGGAACGGGCGAAGCAGCTGCTGCAGGAGGCCGGGCTGGGGCAGGGGTTCGATATCGATCTGTGGGCGATGCCGGTGCAGCGGCCCTATAACCCCAACGCCAAGCGCATGGCGGAGATGATCCAGGCCGACTGGGCCAAGATCGGCGTGCGGGCCAAAATCGTCACCTTCGAGTGGGGCGAGTATTTGCAGCGGATTAAAAACGGCGAGCACCAGACCGCGCTGATGGGCTGGACCACCGCCAACGGCGATCCGGACAACTTCTTCGGCCCGCTGTTCACCTGCGCTTCGCTCGGCGGCTCCAACTCGGCGAAATGGTGCTACAAACCGTTCGACCAGCTGATCCTGCAGGCGCGCGAGGAGAACGATCACGCCAAACGGGTGGCGATGTATCAGCAGGCGCAGGTGGTGATGCACGATCAGATGCCGGCGCTGATGATCGCGCACTCGACCATCTTCGAACCGGTGCGCAAGGAAGTGAAAGGCTACGAGATAGACCCGTTCGGCAAACACATCTTCAAACAGGTGTCGCTGGAGAAATAACCAAGAGGCCGGGTTAACCCGGCCTTTTTCATGCCTGCGGCGCGTCGCAGTGGTAGCGGCCGCGCGGGATCACCAGCGGCGTGTGGGACAGCGGATCGTCGATGATCATGCACGGCATGCCGAACACCCGCTCCACCAGTTCGGCGGTGATGATCTCCGCCGGTTTCCCTTCCGCCACGATCTTGCCGTCGCGCATGGCGATGATGTGGTCGGCATAGCGGCAGGCGTGGTTGAGATCGTGCAGCACCGCGATCAGGGTTTGACCGCGCTCGCGGTTGAGCTGGCGGAACAGATCCAGCAGCTCGATCTGGTGCGCGATGTCCAGATAGGTGGTCGGCTCATCCAGCAGCAGCAGCGGGGTTTGCTGCGCCAGCGCCATCGCCACCCAGACGCGCTGACGCTGCCCGCCGGACAGCTCGTCGACGCTGCGATCCGCCAGCTGGCTGACGTTGGTGGCCGCCATGGCGGCTTCCACCGCCTGTTTGTCGGCCTGCGTCCACTGTTTCAGCAGGCTTTGGTGCGGATAGCGGCCGCGCGACACCAGGTCCGCCACG
The DNA here is from genome assembly GCF_052168835.1 of Serratia sp. CY40230. Classification (NCBI taxonomy): domain Bacteria; kingdom Pseudomonadati; phylum Pseudomonadota; class Gammaproteobacteria; order Enterobacterales; family Yersiniaceae; genus Serratia; species Serratia sp. CY40230. The sequence goes on along the minus strand of NZ_JBJNLX010000001.1, from coordinate 1,194,032 downwards.
GTGATGCTGTCCGGCGCGATCGAAGTTTGCGGCAGCAGCCCAAGCTCGCGCGCCAGCGCCTTGGTGGCGAAGCTGCTGATGTTCTTGCCGTCCAGCATCACCTCGCCGGCGCTGGGTTTCAGCAGGCGGCACAGGGCGCGCAACAGCGTCGATTTGCCGCAGGCGTTCGGCCCGACAATCACCGTGAAGGCGCCGTCGGGGATCGCCACGCTCAGATCGTCAGCGATGGTTTTATTGTCGTAGCCCAGCTTCAGGTGCGAGGCGTGCAGGCGGTGGCTCATGGCATTATCACTCTTCATTATCTGCGGGCCTCTCGGATGAGCAGCCAAATCAGGTACAGGCCGCCGATGCAGACGGTCACAACCCCGACCGGCAGTTGGATCGGCGCGAAAAGATGTTGGGACACCACGTCGGCGCCGAGCAGCAACGCCGCGCCCATCAGCGCCGAGGAGGTCAGGGTGACCGAGGATTGGCCGGCGAGGCGACGGGCGATCTGCGGCGCCGCCAGCGCGATAAAGGAAATCGGCCCGGCGGTGGCGGTGACGGCGGCGGTGAGGGTAACGCCGAACAGCATCAGCCACAGCCGGCTGCCTTCGGCGTTAACGCCCAGCGCGCGCGCCGTGTCATCGCCCATTTCCAGCAGCTGCAGCCGTTTGCCCATCAGCAGCGCGGCCGCGGCCGCCAGCACGATGAACGCCGTGGCGGGCTGGGCTTTTTGCCAGGTCATGCCGTTGAGCGAACCGGCCTGCCACATGGCGGCGTCCATGGCGCGCTCGAGCGAAGCGGTGATGATCAGCCAGGTGTTGGTGGAGACCAGCACCGCGCTGATGGCGATGCCGACGATGATCAACCGGAAGCCGGCGATGCCTTGCCGCCAGGCCAGCAGATAGATGGCCAGCGCGGCGAGAATGCCGCCGGCCAGCGCGCCGCCGGCGATGTAATAGTAGCCGCCGTTGAACAGGGTGATGGCGATCAGCGCGCCGGTGTAAGCCCCCATGTTAAAGCCGATCACGTCCGGGCTGCCGAGCGGGTTGCGGATAATTGACTGGAAAATGGCGCCGCTCATGCCGAGCGCGGCGCCTAACAACAGCGCCATGGCGATGCGCGGCAAGCGCCATTGGGTGACCACGGTCACCAGGTTTTTCGGCGCCTCGCCGGTCAGCGCGGCAAAAACCTGCTCCAGCGAAAGTTGCAGCGTGCCGTAGCACAGGGCGGCGACGGCCATCGCCAGACACAGCGCCAACAGTGAAAGGTTGACCAACAGCAGGCGCAGCGGCAGGCGCCCGTTGATGACGCCGTCCGGGCGGCCGATATGCAGCGTATGCGGCAGACTCATCACAGACCCCCCAGCGTTTTCTTGCGGCGCACCAGACAGATCAGTACCGGCGCGCCGATGAAGGCCGCCACGATGGAAACCCGCAGTTCACCGGCCGCCAGCAAGCGGCCGACCACGTCGGCGCACAGCAGTAAAATCGGCGCCAGCAGCATGGAGTAGGGCAGGATCCAGCGCTGGTCGGGGCCGACCCACCAGCGGGCGATATGCGGCACCATCAGGCCGATGAAACTGATTGGGCCGACGGTGGCGGTTGCCGCGCCGCACAGCAGCGTGATGGCGATCACCGCGATTACCTGAGTCAGCACCACGCGCGCGCCGAGTGCGATAGCCAGATCTTCCCCCATACCGATGGTATTCAGCGGCCGGGCGATGAGCAGCGTCAGCAGGCAGCCGAGCAAAATGGCGGGGGCGGTCACCGGCAGCGTGGACAGCGTGCGGATATCCAGCGTGCCGGCCTGCCAGAAGCGCAGTTGGTCGAAGGTTTGCGGATCGATCAGCGACAGCCCGGTGGTGATGCCGAGCAGCACCGCGCCGATCGCCACGCCGGCCAGCGTCAGCCGCACCGGGTTGATGCGCCCGCCCGCCAGCGTGCCGATCAGGTAGACCAGCAGGGTGGTGAGGGCAGCGCCGGCAAAGGCGTAGGCCATGTAGCTTTCGGTGGTGGCGGCGCCGAAAAACATGATGCCGATGACCACGGCGAAGCTGGCGCCGGCGTTGATGCCGAGCACGCCGGGATCGGCCAGCGGGTTGCGCGTCAGCGCCTGAATCAGCGCGCCGGCGGCGCCGAGCGCCATGCCGGCCAGGATGCCCGCCAGCGTACGGGGCACCCGGGCATTGAGAATGATGGTGCTGTCGGAACCGCTCGCGACGCCCTGCAGGCTGAGCCAGACGGTATGGAAGGGGATGGCTTTGGAACCCAGCATCAGGCTGGCCATGATGCACAGCAGCAACAGCGCCAAACCGATACCGAACCCGGCGATGCGTTTGAAGCCACTGGCGTAAGCTGCGTGCGGTGCGGACGAAAGCGTCCGCTCAGTCGGAGTGGGTACGTTCACACCGGTAACTCCTGTATGATTTTTATTCTCATTGTTATTTGCGTTCATGCGGGGGGCAATAGTAGCACGAGTTTACGCCCGCATGCACCCGCCGGTTGGTGGCAAAGGTGCGTTGACGATGTTAATAACTATTGATATTTCAATTGATTGAATGTGAACGTTCGCCCTGCTTGCGGAAAGTGTCGGCAGGGGGCTGACCTGCCGACGGCGTGATTCAGGGCTTTTTGAACAACCGTTCGATTTGATTCAGCATGTTGGTGGCGCTGTAGTAATCGAGGCGGAAGGTGTCGTTGCCGACGGCGTAGACGTGCCGCTGTTCCACCGGCTCCAGATGTTTGAGGAACGGGTTGGTCAGCACCTCTTGCACTTTGCGCTCATTGGTGGCGAACAGGATCAGGGTTTTGCCATTCAGACCTTCGGCCATTTTTTCGCCGGAGATCTGGATGATGTCATGGCGTTTACCCATGCTGGTGTTGCCTTTGGCGCTTTCCGGCGGGGTGGCCAGTTGGAAGCCGAGCTGGGTCAGCAGTTTGCCCTGGGCGGAACCCGGCGTCCACAGCATGGCCTCGCGGCCGTTGTCGGCATACACCAGCGGAGTGGTGGGCTGCGGCGGCAGCGCGATCGCCTGTTTCACTTGCTCCACGCGCTGCTCGAAACGATCTTCCGCCTGTTTGGCGCCGGCTTCGTGACCGGTGATCTCGCCGAGCTCGCTGGCCAGCTGTTGCCAGCTTTTGTCGCCGTAATCGAGCACCAGCGTCGGCGCAATGGCGGACAGCTGGTCATACAGTTTCAACGCCGAATCACCGCCGGTCGCGGCGACGACGATCAAATCCGGCGCGGCGGCGGCGACGGCTTCGGCATTGGGCTCCACCTGGTACAGCCGCTCGACGTGGCGCTGTTTGGCCACCTCGCTCCACTGGGTAAAGAAACCTTGTTTATCGGCCACCAGGGGATTTGGGCTGGTGGCGGCGCTGGCGACCACCGGGGCGTCTATAGCCAACAGCGTGCCGGTGATGGTGACGCTGGTGGACACGATGCGCTGCGGCGGTTTTTCCAGCGTGAATTTCCCTTTGACGCTGTCGATGGTGCGCGGCCAACTGCCGTCGGCTGCGGGGGCGGACGGTTTCTGCCCGTCGCTCTTGTCGTCCGGGCCGCAGCCGCTGAGCAACAGGCTGGAAGTGGCGATAAATGCAATGAACAGCTGGCGTAAGGATAGGGTCATGAGCGGGCTCTTTCTTTCCTTGAACTAAGGCGTATCAATCCGGTTGAGGATTGGCTGCGTGGTGGATGCCGGCTAATTTACCATTCAAGCCGCCAAAATGATAACCATTCGTATCTCAGCGCGTGGTGAAGGAAAGAATAGAAAGAAGAAGCGGAGGAAACTGAGTGACAGAAACGAAAAAAGCGCCAAAAGGCGCTTTTTTCTGAATTGGTGGGTCGTGCAGGATTCGAACCTGCGACCAATTGATTAAAAGTCAACTGCTCTACCAACTGAGCTAACGACCCGCAGAAGTGGTGGGTGATGACGGGCTCGAACCGCCGACCCCCTCCGTGTAAAGGAGATGCTCTACCAACTGAGCTAATCACCCACTTCAGGACTTCCAGGTTACTGCTAAATGAGAGAATGATGGTGGGTGATGACGGGCTCGAACCGCCGACCCCCTCCGTGTAAAGGAGATGCTCTACCAACTGAGCTAATCACCCTCATTCGTTCTCATTTTTTCTCAACAAGATGGTGGGCGATGACGGGCTCGAACCGCCGACCCCCTCCGTGTAAAGGAGATGCTCTACCAACTGAGCTAATCGCCCCGTCTTGTTGGAGTCGCATTATAGGGATAGTTCAAAGTGAGTCAACGGTTTTTAAAATGATTTCAATCGTTCGCCGCAAATTTAGGCAGGGCGCGATAATAATCGCCAGCAGCGCCGATTCTTTGCGCGATGCTATGCGAAACTCGCCGCAAAACGCGCGAAATCGACCGGTGCAATATCGTGTCGGCGTTGAGGAATTAGCGCGTGGTGATACAATGTCGTCCACTCTTTTTTCAATTCCGAGCAATCGTCGGCAACCGCCGACACGCATTGCGTAATAAGGCAGTGAACCCAATGAAAATCAAAACCCGTTTTGCACCGAGCCCGACCGGCTATCTTCACGTCGGCGGCGCGCGTACCGCACTTTATTCCTGGTTGTTCAGCCGCCATGCGGGCGGTGAGTTCGTTCTGCGTATCGAAGATACCGATCTGGAACGTTCTACCCAGGACGCGATCGACGCAATTATGGATGGCATGAACTGGTTGAACCTGGATTGGGATGAAGGCCCGTATTTCCAGACCAAGCGTTTCGATCGCTACAACGCGGTCATCGATGAGATGCTGGAGCAGGGCTCGGCCTATAAATGCTATTGCTCCAGGGAACGTCTGGAAGCGCTGCGCGAGAAGCAGATGGAAAATGGCGAAAAGCCGCGTTACGACGGCCACTGCCGCGACAGCCAGTGCAGCCACACCGACGACGAGCCGCACGTGGTGCGCTTCCGCAACCCGCAGGAAGGGTCGGTGATCTTCGACGATAAAATTCGCGGCCCGATCGAATTCAGCAACCAGGAGCTGGACGATCTGATCATCCGCCGCACCGACGGTTCGCCAACCTATAACTTCTGCGTCGTCGTCGATGACTGGGACATGGAAATCACCCATGTGATCCGCGGTGAAGACCACATCAACAACACCCCGCGCCAGATCAACATTCTCAAAGCGCTGGGCGCGCCGGTGCCGGAATACGCGCACGTGTCGATGATCCTCGGCGACGACGGTAAAAAACTGTCCAAACGTCACGGCGCCGTGGGCGTGATGCAGTACCGCGACGACGGCTATTTGCCGCAGGCGCTGCTGAACTACCTGGTGCGTCTGGGCTGGTCCCACGGCGATCAGGAGATCTTCTCCATCGACGAGATGAAAGAGTTCTTCACGCTGGAAGCGATCAACAAATCCGCCAGCGCCTTCAACACCGAGAAGCTGCAGTGGCTCAACCATCACTACATCAACCATATGCCGGCGGAAGAAGTGGCGGTGCATCTGGCATGGCACGTTGAGCAACTGGGCATTGAAACCCGCAACGGGCCGGAACTGAAGGACATCGTCAAGCTGCTGGGCGAGCGCTGCAAGACGCTGAAAGAGATGGCGGAGTCTTGCCGTTACTTCTACGAAGACTTCAGCGAGTTCGACGCCGACGCCGCCAAGAAACACCTGCGTCCGGTTGCGCGTCAGCCGCTGGAAGCGGTGCGCGCCAAGCTGGCCGCCATCACCGTCTGGACGCCGGAAAACGTGCATGACGCCATTCAGGGCACGGCGGATGAGCTGGGTGTTGGCATGGGCAAAGTCGGCATGCCGCTGCGCGTCGCGGTGACCGGCGCCGGCCAGTCGCCGGGCATGGACGTGACCGTGCATGCGATCGGCCAGAAGCGTTCGCTGCAGCGCATCGACATGGCGCTGGCTTATATCGCCGAGCGCGAAGCGCAAGCCTGATTCGCTGCTACGCCATAAAGCAAAAGCCCCGAGGAGCAATCCCGGGGCTTTTTTCATGGCGGTTGTCAGGCGTGTTCGCTGGTCGGCAAACCGGGGCGATAGGCGAGGAAATACATCAGCCCGACAAAGCCGGCGCCGCCCAGCGCATTGCCGAGAAATACCGCGACGAAATTAGGCAGGTATTGCTCCCAGCCCATGCCGCCGGCGAAGATGGCCGCCGGGATGATGAACATGTTCGCCACCACGTGCTGGAAACCGATGGCGACAAAAGCCATGACCGGGAACCACATGCCGATCACTTTGCCCGGCACATCCTTGCTGGCGAAGGCTAACCACACCGCTAGGCACACCAGCCAGTTGCAGCCGACGCCGGAGATGAAGGCGTGCAGGAAGTCCGCATCCACTTTGGCCTGCGCGATCGCCAGCGTCTTATGCAAAAACGCGCCTTCGGTCAGGCCCAGCAGGTGGCCGAAAAAGTAGGCGACGGCCACGCTGCCGGCCAGGTTGGCCAAGGTGACCCAAAACCAGTTGCGCAGCACGGCGATGGCGGGGATTTCACGAGCGAACCAGGCCATTGGCAAGGTCATCATGTTGCCGGTCAGCAGTTCGCCGCCGGCCAGAATGGTCAGGATCAGGCCGATCGGGAACACCGCGGCGCCCAACAGCGCGCCGAAAGAGCCCCATTCGGCCGGCAGGGTGCCGATGACGTGAATATCCAGCAGGAAGCCGGTGGCGATAAAGGCGCCGGCGAGAAAGCCCAGAATCAGCAGATTAGCGAGCGGGGCGCGGCTTTTGTTTACCCCGGCCTGAACGGCGAGGGCGGCGATTTCTTTTGGTGAATGCAAAGACATGACGGACTCGGTTTATAGTAATGAAGTTTATGGCGCGGGCAGTCTATGCCGCTCGGGAGTCCGACTCAAGCGCATTTCGCTAACATTCTGTTAATTAAAAATCAACGTGATATGCAGGGTCTTTCGCCATTTTGAGATGTAGCGCGCAAAATGGATGAACTCTGCGCAAAGTGATGATTTTTTGGCGCCAAAGATGCTGATTTGGCGGCTTTTTCAACGCTTGATTCAGTAATTCAATTTAGCCGTTGACAGCTTTGAGCGGGTTTCATATTATGCGCCCCGTTCACAGCACAAAGTGATTGTGGAACGGGGCTATAGCTCAGCTGGGAGAGCGCTTGCATGGCATGCAAGAGGTCGACGGTTCGATCCCGTCTAGCTCCACCAACCTTCTTCTCAGAAAGGTTGAGGATACCGTAACGCCGGTCAAAGCGTACCACTTTTGTGGGGCTATAGCTCAGCTGGGAGAGCGCTTGCATGGCATGCAAGAGGTCGACGGTTCGATCCCGTCTAGCTCCACCACCATTTAAAAAGCCGACCTTAGGGTCGGCTTTTTGCTTTGCGTCATTTAACCTTCGCCGAATGCCGGCCAATAAAAAAGGCGCCCGCAGGCGCCTTGTTATCGCAGTCGGTTCGAGGCTTAGCCCAGCACCAGACCCGCGATGGAAGCGGACAGGATGCTGACCAGCGTAGAGCCGTAGACCAGCTTCAGACCGAAGCGGGACACCACGTTGCCCTGGTGTTCGTTCAGGCCCTTAATCGCACCGGCCACGATGCCGATGGAAGAGAAGTTGGCGAAGGACACCAGGAACACCGACAGGATCCCCAGGCTGCGCGGCGACAGCTCGGCAGAGACTTTCTGCAGTTCCATCATGGCCACGAATTCGTTGGAAACCAGCTTGGTGGCCATGATGCTGCCAACCTGCAGGGCTTCGTGCTTAGGAATGCCCATGATCCAGGCGAACGGATAGAAGAAGTAACCGAGGATTTCCTGGAAGCTCAGGCCGAAAATGGCGCTGAACACACCGTTGAGCGCGGCGATCAGGGCGATGAAGCCAATCAGCATCGCGGCGACGATAATCGCTACTTTGAAGCCCGCCAGGATGTATTCACCCAGCATTTCAAAGAAGCTCTGGCCTTCGTGCAGGTTGCCGAGGTGCAGCTCTTCTTCTTTATTGGTGTCGTACGGGTTAACCAGCGACAGCACGATAAAGGTGCTGAACATGTTCAATACCAGCGCCGCCACCACGAATTTGGCGTCCAGCATGGTCATATAGGCGCCGACGATGGACATGGAAACCGTAGACATCGCGGTCGCCGCCATGGTGTACATGCGCTTTTCCGACATCTTGCCCAGGATATCCTTGTAGGCGATGAAGTTTTCGGATTGGCCCAGGATCAGCGAGCTGACGGCGTTGAACGACTCCAGCTTGCCCATGCCGTTCACTTTCGACAGCACGGTACCGATAATGCGGATGATGAACGGCAGCACCTTGATGTACTGCAGAATACCGATCAGCGCCGAAATGAAGACGATCGGGCACAGCACCTTCAGGAAGAAGAACGCCAGGCCTTTGTCGCCCATGCCGCCGAACACGAAATCAGTCCCTTGTCCCGCAAACCCGAGCAGTTTGTCAAACAGCGCGGCGAATCCTTTTACGAAGCCCAAACCCGCTTCCGAATGCAGGAAAAAGTAGGCCAGCAGTACTTCGATAACCAGTAGTTGAATAACATAGCGAATGCGGATGCTTTTACGATCGCGGCACACCAACAGGGCCAGGATCGCTACCACCACTATCGCCAACGCAAAGTGCGCAATATGGGACATGTTTGCTCCAAATTTGAGGCAGGCTGAATTTCGGCTGTCATTTTATGTAACGCTACGTTTAAAAACGAGACTTCTATTGCAAATATGGAAAATCATAGTGGGAGTTCTCCTAAAGTGTTGCGCAAAAGCATAAAAAATCAAGATGTTAAAGCAGCAATAGGAAATTCGTATTCTTGTGCTAACCTGTCTTTCAGGGGTATTGCAGCCAAAATCCCATCAGAAAAGCACGGAAATCGGCAAGCTCCGCGCTGAACCCTTCGATAAAACCGTTAATGTTGGCTATTACAGAGATAAGTTTTACCGCTCTAAATGCGCTTGATAATTATTATCATTTATATAGAGTGGAGATAAACGTAATTTCAGTAAGGGTTCAACATATGCTGAACAGTCGCGTGGTTGAAACCACCTCCGGTCGCTCCGCCAGAAAAATCAAACTCTCGCTCATGGGGCCCGCCTTCATCGCCGCTATCGGCTATATCGATCCCGGCAACTTCGCCACCAATATCCAGGCCGGCGCCTCATTCGGCTACAGCCTGCTGTGGGTGGTGGTTTGGGCCAACGTGATGGCGATGCTGATCCAGCTGTTGTCCGCCAAGCTGGGCATCGCCACCGGAAAAAATCTGGCCGAGCATATTCGCGATCGCTTTCCGCGGCCGGCGGTGTGGGCCTATTGGGTACAGGCGGAGATCATCGCCATGGCGACCGATCTGGCTGAGTTTATCGGCGCGGCGATCGGCTTCAAGCTGCTGCTCGGTGTCTCTCTGTTGCAGGGCGCAGTGCTGACCGGCATCGCCACCTTTTTAATTCTGATGCTGCAAAAACGCGGGCAAAAGCCGCTGGAGCTGGTGATCGGCGGGCTGTTGTTGTTCGTCGCCGCCGCTTACATCGTCGAGCTGGCGTTCTCCCAGCCGCAGTTGGCGCCGCTGCTGAAGGGGATGGCGCTGCCCGATTTGCCTAATGGCGATGCGGTATTCCTGGCTGCCGGGGTATTGGGCGCCACCATCATGCCGCACGTGATCTATCTGCATTCGTCGCTCACCCAAATCGGCGGCGAGCACGACAAGGCGGAACGCTATGCCGCCACCAAAGTCGACGTCGCCGTGGCTATGACCATCGCCGGTTTCGTTAATCTGGCGATGATGGCCACCGCCGCCGCCGCGTTTCATTTCAGCGGCCACAGCGGCATCGCCGATCTTGACGTGGCTTACCTGACGCTGCAACCGCTGCTCGGGCACGCCGCCGCCACCGTGTTCGGCCTGAGCCTGGTGGCCGCCGGCCTCTCTTCTACCGTGGTGGGCACGCTGGCGGGGCAGGTGGTGATGCAGGGGTTCGTGCGTTTCCATATTCCGCTGTGGCTGCGGCGCGCGGTGACCATGCTGCCGTCGTTTATCGTCATCATGTTGGGGATGGATGCGACGCGCATTCTGGTGCTGAGCCAGGTGCTGCTCAGCTTCGGCATTGCGCTGGCGCTGGTGCCGCTGCTGGCTTTCACCGGCAATCGGGCGCTGATGGGGGAAATGGTCAACGGCCCGCTGGTGCAAAATCTGGGCAAGCTGATCGTACTGGTGGTGGTGGGATTGAACGGCTACCTGCTGATCGGCAGCGTGCTGTAAGCGAAAACAGTGCGGGCCGGCGTTGCGCCGGCCCGTCGTCGTTAATCGCGGTCGTCATCGCCGTGGCGGCGCCAGCGATCGCGGTCATGATCGTGATGGTGCTTTTTCTCTTTCTTCCAGTGGTGCTTATCGTAGTGTTTGTCGTATTTACGATAGCGTCCTTCATGGTAGTAATAGTGTTTACGCCAGTAGTCGCCATCGCGCCAGCGATAACCGTCCCAGTAGTAACCGCGACGGCTGCGGTCGCCGAGATAACGGCCCTGATGGCCTTGCCACCAGTCGCGATCCCGCCAATCGTAACCATCCCAATAGCGGCCGCGGTTATCCTGATCGCCGATGCGCAATGAAACGCCCGGCATCAGATCGATGCTGATCCCTTCGGCATGCGCCTGCTGTGCGGCGGGCAGTACCGTCGCCGCCAAAATGGCGGCCAAGAGCAGAGGTTTAAACATGGTTTCTCCTTCCCGCTTGCGCGGCCTGGCCGTTTGTCACTTTATGAAGCGCGTTCATCAGTTTAAAAGCGGCCTTATCGTTATTTTTGCTGCAATATCGGCATCATAGCGCCGGCATATAGGGTTGAATCTGAGAGCCACTCTGAAAATGATGCAGGAAGTTAAGATTTGAGATTTTTCTGGAGTATCGCCGCTCGATTGAACGGCGGAATTTGTAAACGATTACAATAAGATGTTCTCGATCTGCGCGAGCTCTTCTTCACTGAAGTGACGATTGGCCAGCATGCCCACCGCGTCTTCTATCTGCGCATTCTTGCTGGCGCCGATCAGCACTGAGGTCACGCGATCGCCGCGCAGCACCCAGGCCAGCGCCATCTGCGACAGCTTCTGCCCGCGTTGCCGCGCCAGCGCATCGAGGCGGCGCACCTTGTCCAGTCGCTCGGCGGTCAGCTGCTCCGGCTGCAGGAAGCGGCTGCCGCTGGCGGCGCGGGAATCTTGCGGGATGCCGTGCAGGTAGCGATCGGTCAGCAGGCCGCCCGCCAGCGGCGAGAAGGCGATAGATCCGACGCCATGTTCCTCCAGCGTATCCAGCAACGCCGTTTCCGGCCCGCGTTCCAACATCGAATACTTCGGTTGATGGATCACGCACGGCGTGCCGAGCTGCTGCAGAATGTCGAAGGCCTGTCGCGCGCGCTCGGCCGGGTAGTTGGACAGGCCGACATACAGCGCTTTGCCCTGGCGCACCAGCAGATCCAGCGCCGCCATGGTTTCTTCCAGCGGCGTGTCCGGATCCGGCCGATGATGATAAAAGATATCCACATACTCCAACCCCATGCGCCTCAGGCTCTGATCGAGGCTGGCGACCAGGTACTTTTTCGAGCCCCAATCACCGTAGGGGCCGGGCCACATGGTGTAACCGGCTTTGGAGGAGACGATCAGCTCATCGCGCCAGGCCCGCAGATCGGCGTTGAGAATGCGGCCAAAGTTCTCCTCGGCGGCGCCGGGCGGCGGGCCGTAGTTATTGGCCAGATCGAAATGGGTAATGCCGCGATCGAAGGCGCAGCGGATCAGGCCGCGGGCGTTATCGTACAAAGTGGCGTCGCCGAAGTTGTGCCACAGGCCGAGTGAGACGGCGGGCAGCTTCAGCCCGCTGCGGCCACAGCGCCGGTATTCCATAGCTTGATAACGCGAGGGGGAGGCTGGGTAAGACATAGTTATCCTTGTCGGCGAGAGGTGAAGTGCTTTGAGTGTATACGTTTCCACACCGCGTTGCCGCGGGAGCGATCACGACGCCGGCATGTAACGCCAGGTTGCCGTTCGATGCCGGGATGATTGTTCGAAATTTGAACGGCATCTTCGATAATTAAGATAATCGCTTCAGCTGCAGACAGGTGATGATCATGACTCAGACCTATACGGTGGCCGATTATCTGCTCGATCGTCTGGCCCAAATCGGCATCCGTCATTTCTTCGGCGTGCCGGGGGATTACAACCTGCAATTTCTCGATCACGTCCTCGCGCATCCGCAAATCACCTGGGTAGGCTGCGCCAACGAGTTGAACGCCGCCTATGCGGCTGACGGCTATGCGCGCTGCAAACCGGCGGCCGCGCTGCTCACCACCTTCGGCGTGGGGGAGCTGAGCGCGTTGAACGGGGTGGCCGGCAGCTACGCCGAATACCTGCCGGTGATCCACGTGGTTGGCACGCCGGCGCAGCGCGCCCAGCGCGCCGGTGATTTGCTGCATCATTCGCTGGGGGATGGCGACTTCACTCATTTCGCCCGGATAGCCAAAGAGGTGACCGTCGCGCAGGCCGACCTGACCGCCGACAACGCCGCGCTGGAGATAGACCGCCTGATCGGCGCCGCCTTGCTGGAGCATCGCCCGGTTTACCTGATGTTGCCCAGCGACGTCGCGCAGGCGCCGCTGCCGAGTAAACCGGCGCCGCTGATGCTGCGCCAGGCCAAACTGTCGCAGAGCGCATTGCAGGCGTTTATCGCCGCGGCGCGCGAAAAGCTGCTGTCGGCACGGCGGGTGTCGCTGCTGGCGGACTTCCTGGCCGATCGCTTCGGCGCCGAAGCGGCGCTGGACGAGTGGCTGCAGGAGGTCGATATGCCGCACGCGACGCTGTTGCTCGGCAAGGGGCTGCTGGACGAGAATCGCGCCGGTTTCGTTGGTACCTACTGCGGCGGCGCCAGCGATCCGGCGGTGAAACAATTGATCGAAAACGCTGATGTGGTGATCAACGTCGGCGTACGCTTGACCGACACCATTACCGCGGGGTTCACGCATCATCTGCCGGTGGAAAAATGCATCGATATTCAACCGTTCGAAGCCTGGGTCGGGCGGCAGCGCTTTAGCCGCATTCCGATGCGCGAGGCGGTGCAGGCATTGCACCGCCTGAGCCTGTCGCTGGCGTCGCATTGGCCGTTGCCGCCGATCGTCCGCCCGGCGCTGCCGGAAGGCGATGGGGAAGGGCTGGATCAGCACGCCTTCTGGCGGCAAGTACAGGATTTCCTGCGGCCGGGGGATATCGTGCTGGCCGATCAGGGCACCGCCTGTTTCGGCGCGGCGGCGCTGACGTTACCGCGTGGCTGCCGCCTGATCGTGCAGTCGCTCTGGGGATCGATCGGCTATACCCTGCCGGCGACGTTCGGCGTGCAGACTGCCGAACCGCAGCGCCGGGCAGTATTGCTGATCGGCGACGGTGCCGCGCAGTTAACCGTGCAGGAACTGGGATCGATGCTGCGCGACGGGCTTAAACCGGTGATCTTCGTGTTGAACAATCAGGGGTATACCGTTGAGCGCGCGATCCACGGGCCTGAGCAAAGTTATAACGACATCGCGCGCTGGAACTGGACGCAGTTGCCGATGGCGTTGGCCGGTGATCGGCCGGTGAAGGCGTTGCGGGTCAGCGATCCGGACGGATTGCGTCAGGCGCTGCGCGAGGTAGCGGACGACGAGCGGCTGGCCTTCATCGAAGTGATGCTGCCGAAGATGGACATTCCGGAACTCCTCGATACCGTCTCTCGCGCCATTCAGGCGCGCAACGCCGCCGCTTAAGGCAGGGTGTCGCCCAGCAGGCGCTCCAGCATCCAGAACCCCGCCGGGCCCGGCGGGGTCAGTTTGGACCAGACCGCATCCACCGAAATCAGTTTGGGCCAGCCGCGCGGCCGCAGTTGAGTGAGTCTGTCGTGGCCGTATTGCTGCACCAGCCAGTGCGGCAACACCGCCCAACCGAATCCCTGTTCCGCCATCTCCAGCAACAGCAGATAGCTGGGCGCCGACCAGACCAGGCCACCCTGTCTGGCCGCCTCGGCGCCGGTGTAGGTGTTCAGGATCAACTGGCGGGTGCTGGACAATTGCTCCGGCGTCGGCGCAGCGACCTGCGCCAGCGGATGCTGATGGGCGACGAACAGCCCCATTTCGGTCTGCTCAGGCAGCCGGGAGAAGGCGATATCCGGCGGATAACTTTTTTGCACTTCCACCATGCCCAAGTGCGCGCGGCCGCTTTGCAGCAGATCGATAACGTCGCCTTCCTCAGCGATCATCCATTCCAGCTCAATCTCCGGGTAGCGCTGTTCGAACAGTTGCATCAACCGATCGTGATGCTTGGGCTGGTAGGTATCGGAAAACACCATGCTCAGGCGCGGTTCAACCTCGCCCGCCAACTGAATGCTCAGGGCGTCGAGGCGTTCGCTGGCGGCCAGGATCGCCTGCACATGTCCCAGCACTTTGCGGCCGGCAGCGGTGAGCACCGGCTGGCGCGCGCCGCGATCGAACAGGGTCAGCGCCAGGTCCGCCTCCAGATTGGCGATGGCGGTGCTGATGGTGGATTGGCTTTTGCGCAGTTTGCGCGCGGCGGCGGAAAACGAGCCGAGGGCGGCGGCTTCGACAAACGCGTGCAACGCTTCCGGGGAATAGTGCATGATCTATCTACTTTATCGATGGAACCTATTTTTAATCTACCCAAAAAAGCGATGATAATCACCTGGCTTTCGCAACAACTGTTGAAAAAAAGGTGATGTATGCAACTGCAAAATAAGTCTCTCATTGAACGTATCGTCCACGCCGTCGGTTTCGAGGTCATCGCCGTGATGGTTTGCGCCCCGCTGGGCGCGTGGCTGCTGAACCGTTCAATGGTGCAGGTCGGTGCGTTGGCGGTAATGCTCTCCACCGTCGCGATGCTGTGGAACATGGTTTACAACACGGTGTTCGACCGCCTGTGGCCGGTCAGCCGGGTGGTGCGTAACCTGAAGGTGCGTGCGCTGCACGCCGTCGGCTTTGAAGCCGGTTTTATCCTGATCGGCGTGCCGATCGCCGCCTGGATGCTGAGCATCTCCTGGACGCAGGCGTTTATGCTGGAAATCGGTTTCTTCCTGTTCTTCCTGCCGTACACCATGGCCTATAACTGGCTGTACGACATGCTGCGTCAGCGCTGGTTCGAGGCGCGCCAGCCGATCAATTCCGGCGCCAAATAAGGCGTCGTCAGACCGACGATTCTCAGGTAAGGTCAGAGGATCGTCGGAAATGCTGAGGAACGAAGGATGAAAGTGTTGGGCTTGCTGGGCGGCATGAGCTGGGAATCCACCATTCCGTATTACCGCACCATCAACGAGCAGGTAAAGGCGCGCCTTGGCGGGCTGCATTCGGCCAAAATCGTGCTCTACAGCGTCGATTTCCAGGAGATTGAGCGCTTGCAGCACCAGGGCGATTGGGACGGCGCCGGCCGGCTGTTGGCCGCCGCCGCGGTGGCTTTGCGCGCCGCCGGCGCCGAAGCTATCGTGATCTGCACCAACACCATGCACAAGGTGGCGGAGGCGGTCGAGCAGGCCAGCGGCCTGCCGCTGATTCACATCGCCGATGCCACGGCGCTGCAGGTGCGGGAAAAAAATATTCGCCGCGTCGGGCTGCTGGGCACGCGCTTTACCATGGAGCAGACCTTCTACCGCGGCCGCCTGCAGGAATTGCACGGCATCGACGTGGTGACGCCGGTCAGTGCCGATCGCGACATCGTACACCGCATCATCTATGACGAGCTGTGCCTCGGTAAAATTCGCGACGCCTCGCGCGACGAGTATCGCCGGATTATCAGCGATCTGGAACAGCAGGGGGCGCAGGGGATTATTTTCGGCTGCACCGAAATAGGCTTGCTGGTGAGCGAGCGGGATGCGTCGGTGCCGGTGTTCGACACCACTGCAATCCACGCCCGCGCCGCCGCGGCGTTCGCGCTGGCCTAATCGTCGCGCGGCGGTTGCCGGCGGTTTACCAGCATCAGCGGTTTGCCCGCCAGCGCCAGCCAGGCGGGCAGCATCACGATGCACAACACCGGCAGCAGGTGCAGATCCGGCACCACCGCCACCGCCATAAACAGGCTCAGCCAGCCGTCGCGCGTCACCACCAGCACCAGCCCCATGATGGCGCAGGAGACGGTGATCGCCGCCGGCACCGCCGGAACATGCTGATGCAGCATCAGGCCCAGCGCCGCGCCGACGAACACCGCCGGGAAGATGCGCCCGCCGCGAAAACCGCAGGCGGCGGCGATCACCAGCGCCGCCAGCTTGGTCAGGGTAATGGTCAACAGCGCCGGCACCGAATAGCTGTCGTCCACCGCCAGGCGTTTCATCTCATCCAGCCCCTTGAACAGGGTAATCTCTCCGCCCAACAGCGCCAGCAGCCCCAGCACAAAGCCGCCCAGCCCTAACATCAACACCGGATTCTTCATTGAATGGAACAGGCGGTGAACGTGCGGGAAACACCACAGCGCCACCATGCCGAGCGCGATGGCGATCAGCGCCACGATGGCGCCGCTGAAAATGTCCGGCAGCCGCGTCACGTCGTAGGCATCGAGCTGCAGGGCGAAATTGGGCACGAAGAACATCTGCGTGGTGACCGCGCCGGCGGCGGCAGCCACCAGCGGGGCGAACAGACGATCCCACAGCGGCGTTTCGTTATTGCCGGCCAGGGTTTGCGAGAAGATCAGCGCGGCGGCGACCGGTGTGCCGAACATTGCGCCGATAGTGCCTGCCGCCGCCAGGATGATCCAGTCCATGTGCGGCACCTTCGGCAGCAGGCGCGCGCCGGCCGCCGCCACCAGTGCGATGTTGATGGCGGTGATCGGGTTCTCCGGCCCCAGACTGACGCCGCCGGCCAGGCCGACGATCAGCGCCAACCCCAACCCCGGCAAGGCGGAGAGTGGCAGCGGCATGCCGATCAGCGATTCCGTCGCCGGATCCGGCCCGGCGTGACCCGGCATATAACGCACGATCAGGCCGACCGCCACGCCGGTCAGCGTCAGCATCGCAACCGGCCACCAGGGCGACTGGGCGTCCAGGCTCAGCGCATCGGGCAGCGTCACCCACAGTAATTGCTGCAATGCGGCGGCAATTTTCATCACCAACAGCAGCACCAGACTGGAAACGGAACCGATAATCAGCGCAGGCAAAGCAAAGGCCAACATGGCATTGGCGCGCGGATGCAGCATGAATAATCCCTTGTCGATGCCTCCCTGCGGGGCAGGGAGAGCGGGTGGTTGGGCAGTGGCCACAGCTTGCCAGACTATCGGCGCGCAGGCACGCATTGATATTGCCCGGCGGCGATGACGGTTAACAGTCGCCGGGGGGCGTTTTTTGCCGCAATTTGTTTCAAATCGCGGCATAGCGGACAAGCTGAAACGTTTTTTGTGATCCGGATCGCTATTGAGGTGCAGATCCGAGGCGGGTGATTGTTGTTTTCGCAGCAGGATTTTACAGTGTGGGCAGCGTTTTATTTTTCATTTTGCGGAGACGAAATCAATGACCTATGCCCTCGTGGGTGATGTTGGCGGCACCAATGCCCGCCTGGCGTTGTGCACTGTTGCGACGGGTGAGATTACCCAGGCGAAAACCTATTCCGGCCTGGAGTTCGACAGCCTGGAGGCGGTGATCCGCCAATACCTGAAAGAGTGCGAGATCGAGGTGCAGGACGCCTGCATCGCGATCGCCTGCCCGGTGACGGAAGACTGGGTGGCGATGACCAATCACAGCTGGGCGTTCTCGATCAAAGAAATGCAGGCCAGTCTGGGGCTGAGTCACCTGGAAGTGATCAACGATTTCACCGCCGTCTCGATGGCGATCCCGATGCTCTCGCCGGACGACGTGCTGCAGTTTGGCGGCGGCGATGCGCAGCCGGGCAAACCGATCGCGGTGTACGGCGCTGGCACCGGGCTGGGCGTCGCCCACCTGGTGCACGTCGATCGCCGCTGGGTCAGCCTGCCGGGCGAGGGCGGCCATGTTGATTTCGCGCCGAACAGCGAAGAAGAAGACATTATTCTGGAGGTGCTGCGCGGTGAAGTGGGGCACGTTTCCGCCGAGCGCGTGCTGTCCGGGCCGGGCCTGGTCAATCTGTATCGCGCCATCGTCAAGGCGGACAACCGCCTGCCGGAGAAACTGGAGCCGAAGGACATCACCGAGCGGGCGCTGGCCGACAGCTGTATCGACTGCCGCCGTGCGCTGTCGCTGTTTTGCGTGATCATGGGGCGCTTCGGCGGCAACCTGGCGCTGAATCTGGGCACCTTTGGCGGCGTGTACATCGCCGGCGGCATCGTGCCGCGCTTTATGGAATTCTTCAAGGCCTCGGGCTTCCGCGCCGCCTTCGAAGACAAAGGGCGTTTCCGTGACTATGTGCGAGACATTCCGGTGTTCATGATAACCCATGGCCAACCGGGCCTGTTGGGGGCCGGCGCGCATCTGCGCCAGACGCTGGGCATGCGGCTGTAAGCCGCGCGGCGGGGCAATAAAAAAGGGGCGCAACCCGCAGGTTGCGCCCCTTGTCGTTTTCGCAGGGGATCAGGCTTTGGCCAGCTCCGCCGCCTGTGCGGTTTCTTCGCTTTCCATTTCCACCGCTTTCGGCGCTTTGATGAACAGTGTAATCAGCAAAGAAGCGGCAGACAGGACGCCAATCACCATGAAGGTGGCGTGGAAGCCGCCGAAGTATTTGGCGACGAACGAACCGGCCAGCGCGCCCAGGCCGAAGCCCTGATAGATGATGCCGTAGTTCTTGCTGTGGTTCTTCAGGCCGAAGAAGTCGCCGACAATCGCCGGGAACACGGTGATATTGCCGCCGAAGCAGAAGGCCACCGCGCCAACGCAGATGAAGAACAGCGTGTGGTTCAGGGTCATGAAACTCAGCGCGACAATCGCCAGCACGGTAACCAGCATGGTGAAGCTGATGACGCGCATACGGCCTACTTTATCAGACAGCGTACCCAGGATGATGCGGCCGGCGGTGTTGAAGATGGCGACGGCGGACACGGTGTTGGCGGCGGTGGCCAAATCCATCCCGGCCAGCTGAACGCCCATGTCTTTCACGATGCCAATCAGGTACAGACCGCTCATGCAGGCGGCGAAGAAGATGGTGAACAGCAGGTAAGCTTCTTTGGTGGCCAGCATCTGGCGCACGCTGAAGTCGTTGCCCAGACCGTTGGCGCCTGGCTGTGCGGCGCTGGTTGCCAGCACCGGCTCTTTCAGCAACAGGGAGCCGACGACGATCAGGCCCATCACGATGGCACCCCAGTAGAAGAAGGCGCCGGAAACGCCGACGTCGGCGATCAGGGCGGCGTTGACGTATTTGAACAGCAGGCTGCCGCTGCCGAAGGCGCCGACGGAGATGCCGGAAATCAGGCCTTTGTTGGCCGGGAACCATTTAATCAGGTTGGACAGGGTGGAGATGTAGGCGATACCGACCGCAAAGCCCACCACCACGCCGGCCAGCAGGTAGATCATGTCGAGCGAGCTGACATGGGCGCTGGCGATCAGGCCCAGGCCGACCAGGATGCCGGAACACAGCGTCAGGTTGCGGATGCCGAAGCGTTCTTGCAGCTTGCCGGCGAACAGCGTGGCGAAAGCCAGGAAGAAGCTGGTGATGGAGAAGGTGGTGGCGACGTCCGCCAGTCCCCAGTGGAACTTGTCGACCAGCGGCTGGTTGAACAGGCTCCAGGTGTAGATGGTGCCCAGACCCATCTGACAGATGATGGTGCCGAGAACGATTAAGCTGCGATTTGCCGGTTTGGTGTTCATGGCCGGTCTCCTTCCTGTGTGTGCGTTGCCGGGCGTGAGCCGCTGGCTGAAATTTGCGGGGTGAATCTGTGTTCCCGCGGTATGGGCTTATTATATGGCCAGCCCCCCCGGCGGACGGCGGATCGGGAATGAGTTGCACGGCAGAAGGAATGAAATGCATTTTATACGGCGTGAGTTGCCGTTTTTACGCCGAAAAGCGCGTGAAATGCCGGGAGTAACACGTGATCTACATCAAAGATATCAACGATTTATTGTTAATCGCCGGTGAACGATTGTGGTGAAATTGTGAAGGATGCGTCTGCAAGGCGTAAATCGGCATTGCGCCTATAGAGCGGCGGCGAGCGCGGGACTATGTTATCTGCGATCGGACGAGGTCCGCTCTGCAGGAGTCCATGAAATGAAAAAAACGCTGTTGTTACTGGCTGCGCTGCTGGCGCTGCCGCTGGCGAGCCAGGCCGACGTGTCCATCGGCGTGAACGTGCCGGGCCTGTCGTTGCATATCGGCGATCGCGATCATCGCGGCCACTACTGGGACGGCTATCGCTGGCGCGATCCGCGCTGGTGGGCCGATCATCACCGGTATGAACGTTCGCGCGGGTACTATTACGGCCCGCCGCCACGGGTGATTTACTACGGCCCGCCGCGGCGCGACTGGCGAGATCGGCCGCATTACCGCATGCCGCCACCGCCGCCGCCCGGCTATTACTACCGTCCGGGCCCGCGCTGGTAAGCGCTTACAGGCGCATCAGCTTGCGAAATTCTTTCACCTTGCTGCGGCTGACCGGCACTTCAAACTCAAGATCGCTCAGCCGCAGAATGTAGGTATTGTTGAACCAGGGCACGATCTCGCGGATCTTGGCCAGGTTAACGCAGTAAGAGCGGTGGCAGCGGAAGAAATGCTCTTCCGGCAGCCGGCCGTAAAACTCGGTGAGGTTCATCGGCATCACGAATTCTTCCCGGCGAGTATAGACCCGCGTCACCTTTTCATCGGCGGCGGCGTAATAGATGTCGTTGATGTCGGTAACGATGATCCGCTCGTCTTTGATCAGGTTGATGCTGTGGCTGCCGCGGCTCGGCGCGCTGGTCGGTTCCGCCGCGCCGGCGGGGCGATGGTGCAGCGCCTCCAGTTTTTGCAACATGGTGACGATGCGCGCTTCGTGATAGGGCTTGAGGATATAGTCGAACGCCTCGATCTCGAAGGCTTCCACCGCGTGTTCTTTATAGGCGGTGATGAACACGATCGATGGCCGATGGGCGAACTTGCTGATGTTTTGCGCCAGCAGCACGCCGTCCAGCGACGGGATGTTAATGTCGAGGAAAATGGCGTCGACCTGGTGGGTTTGCAGGTATTTCAGAACGTCGAGGCCGTCCTCGAAGGTAGCGACGATATCGATATTGCTGTGTTTCTTGATCAGGTAGCTGAGTTCTTCCTGCGCGAGGAATTCGTCTTCCACGATAATGGCTTTCATGAGGCCTCCCCGACCGACGGCGCGCTCGGCTCCTGGTGCAGCTTGCCGCCGTTTTTGCTGATATAGAACGCGATTTCGGTGCCCGGCTCCAGGCGGCGGATATGCAACCCTTCACCGTACAGCAGCGACACGCGGTGATGCACGTTGAGCAGGCCGATATTGTGGCCCGGCATCTCGTTGCGCGCCACCCGGTCGATGGTTTCCTGGTTGATGCCGTGGCCGGTATCCTTCACCGAAATTTTCACCCGATCGCCCTGATCTTTCACCGCGATCACCACCACCCCTTTACCCTTGCAGGGCTGGATGCCGTGCACGATGGCGTTCTCCACCAGCGGCTGGATCAGCAGGCTCGGAATGCGCACCGAGACGTCGTCGTCGATGTCGTAAATCACCGTCAGCTTGGCGCCGAAGCGCGCCTGTTCGATGGCGATATAGTCCTGAATCTGATGCAGTTCCTTACGGATATCGATCAGTTCGTCGTTCAGCTCCAGGTTGTAGCGCAGGTAGCGCGACAGGTTAATGATTAGCTGGCGCGCGGTGTCCGGATTCAGGCGGATGGAGGAAGAGATGGCGTTCAGCGCGTTGAACAGGAAGTGCGGGTTAATCTTGCTCTGCAGCGCGCGCATTTCGGCTTTATCCGCCATCTGGCGCAGATGCTCGATGCGCGAAACCTCCATCTGGGTGGAGATGATCTGCGACAGCCCGACCGCCATCACCTTCAGCGTGTTGGTGATCTGGTGAGCGTGGCAGTAGTAAATTTTCAGCGCGCCGGTCACTTCGCCCTTTTCCCACAGCGGCACCACCAGCTGCGAATGGATCTGCGGCGCTGCCGGGTTTTCCAGGTTGTTTTTGATGATGATTTTGCCGTGGCGAATGCTTTCGCGGGTAACGCGGCTTAGCCCTTCGCGGCCGATCGGGTAGGCTTCGCGCCCCACGCCAACGTAAGCCAGCACCTGATGGGTATCGGTGATCGCCACCGCGTCGGCGCGGATGTCCTGGCGGATGATATCGCAAATGGTGGCCAGCGATTCGCTGTTGATGTTGCGAAAATAGGGCAGCGTCTTGTGGGCGATATCCAGTGCCAGCTTGGCCTGGCGTGCGGCGATCACTTCTTTTTCATCTTCGACGCTCTGCACCAGCAGCACGATCAGGCCGATGCACACCGTGCCGAGGATCATCGGCAGCGCGATCTGCGACACGATGTCGAGCCCAAGCTCGGTCGGCTTGGCCCACAGCACGATCAGTAGCATGGTGAGGGATTCGCACAGCATGCCGCCGACGATGCCGGCGCGCCAGCGCTGCTCTTTTCTCACCTTGAGGTTGATGTAGCCAGCGCTGATGCCGGCGATGATGCTGGTAATGAGGCAGGGCACTGAGGTGATGCCGCCGATGTCGATCAGATAGCGGTGCACCCCGGCGATGATGCCGGTGACGATCCCCACCCAGGGGCCGAACAGAATGCCGCCGGCCATGATGGCGATGACGCGCACGTTGACCAGCGAGCCCTCAACGTTGATGCCGGAGTAGGTGCTGAACAGCGCGAACAGCGAGAAGATCGCCGTGACGATGCCGAGCTCGAGCGGCGTATGGTCTTCTTTTTGCAGCAGTTGGCGGAACAGCCGGGTGCGGGTCAGAAAAAACAGACAGATCAACATCAGCGCGGCGCGATCAAACACCGCCAACAGCATTTCAAAAAAAGGGTGCACGACGGGTTCTCGCTGCGGCCTACGGATGGCGGCAGTATACCACAGCGAGAAAGGCCCGTGGCTCAGGCTGGCGGTCAGCGCATGCCGAGCTGCGTTTTGCCCAGCGGCGTCAGCAACTCGACGGTGGCGCGGCCGTCAAAATCCACTTCGAAGTCGTCGGGAGCGAAGTCCGGCGGCGTTCTGCCGTCGATAAAGCTCGGCAGTTGGCGCTGCAGGTAGGCGTCGTTTTTCGCGCAGCCCGGCGCGGCGGCGATGTACATCACGTTGCTGTCGAACTCGCCGTTATGCTCGTTCTCCACCGCGTGGATCACGTCGCAATGCCAAAATACCGTGTCGCCTGGCTCCAGATCGGGAATAGGGGAAATCCCACTTAATAAAAGGGGATGCCATTTTTCCGAGATCGACAGCGCGCGGCCCGGTGCCGCATCGCACAGATCGTCGTCGGCGACGTCGTCCTGCAGCGCGCGCAGCAACACATAGGCCATGGCGTTGGCGATCGGCACCAGGTTCAGCGTGCCGGCGTTGGTGCGTTGCGGCGTCAGCGCCGTCCAGCCCTGGAAGGTGCGGAACATCGAGCAGACTGCCGGGGAGGCTATTTCGCGCACTTCGGTGCGGCCGTCGGCGGCAAAGGGATCGTACTGCTGCCAGTCGCCGGAGAACACGTGGCGATACACATAGCGGAAATTCTCGTCCAGCCAGCGCTCGATGGTGCCGCTGTCGACGTGCGGCGACAGGCCCAGCGACGAGGAGTTCGGCGGGCGGCGGCGGGTGCGATCGGCGTAGGTGGCGACGCGGGTCGGATCGAAATGCTGCTTGCCGTTGCTTTCGGTGGCCCACAGGCTGTTGAGGAACACCTGCACCGCATGCATGCGCGCATCCTGCCGCGCTTCGACCTGCGGCTTTGACCAATAGATGCCATAAATCTGTGGCTTGCTGGCGGCCAGCTTGCCGAAATAGTTGTCTTCGGCAGCGTTTTTCAACCGCTCGACGAAGTTGTTGCGCTCGAGATAGTCGCCGATTTCCCGGTTCCAGCCTTCGGCCTTGGCGCGCGGAAACACGCCGCGAATGGCGCAGGCGCCGCGCTGCTTGATCAGCGCTATCTGTTGATCGCTGATGCGCTGCTGCAGGATATCTTCCGCGTCGATCTGCGGCACCGGATTATGGCCGGCGGCCAGCTCGCGGCGGATCTGGTCGACCTGGCCGCGGATGTTCTCCTCCAGCGCCAGAAAAACTTCGCGGTAGTTCGGCAAGGCCTGGCGCAGCTGGCGCTTGACGTTAACGATCGTCTGCGGAATATCGTCGATGACTAAAGAGGCCATGGTGTTCTCCTGGTGCCGCGTGAGTCACTGCGGCGGACGGTTGTAGGGAATCGGGCAAGACGTTATGGTTTTGTAGTTTTAACGTGAATGATTATCGGCAACCAATCGGGGAAAATAAAGAGATATCTTTCATTCGTAAGTTCCTCTTTTTCGTTTTTCGGAGATTTTATGAAGCTGGTCACTGAACGCTTGTACTTACAGTCGATAACCGCCGAGGACTGGCCGCTGTTTCTGCGCCTTTACCAGGATCCCGAGGTGATCCGTTACATCTCCGATCCGCGCAGCGAAGCGGAGATCCGCGCACGGTTCGAAGAGCGCCTGCCGGCCTGGGACAAACACGGCGATCAGTGGCTGTGTCTGGTGATGCGTGAGAAGCACAGCGGGGAGGCGGTGGGCATTACCGGCTTTCGCCCGCAGTGGCTGCCGTATCGGCAGGCGGAGGTGGGATATGGCAGTTTGCCCTCCGGCCAGGGCAAGGGCTATGGCAAGGAGTCGCTGCGGGCGGTGCTGGATTTTGCGGTGAACGCCTGCGGTTTTCACAAGCTGACCGCTACCGTGACCTCCGGCAACCTCGCCTCGCGCGGCCTGCTGGAGTCGTGCGGTTTTCAGCTGGAAGGCACGCTGCGCGATAATTTCCGCCTGGCGGGAGAGTGGCGCGACGACTGGCTGTTCGGGCTGTTGGCGGCGGAGTTTCAGGGCGGCAAATAAAAATATCGCGCCGGGTATCGACAAGCTCGCCGGCGCTGCGCTATGTTCGATATTCGGTCAGTTCGCTGGCCAGCGTCGCTCGGACGGTCCGGGCGCTAACGTTTATCGAGGAATCCCCTATGGCTGATAACAGTCCACAGCGCCGTTTTACGCGCATTGAACGTCTTCCCCCTTACGTATTCAACATCACCGCCGAACTGAAGATGGCCGCACGCCGTCGCGGTGAGGATATTATTGATTTCAGCATGGGGAACCCCGACGGCCCGACGCCGCCGCACATCGTGGAAAAACTGTGCGCCGTCGCCCAGCGCGACGACACCCACGGTTACTCCACCTCGCGCGGCATTCCGCGCCTGCGCCGCGCCATCTCGCGCTGGTATGCCGATCGTTATCAGGTGGATATCGATCCGGAAAGCGAAGCCATCGTCACCATCGGTTCGAAAGAGGGGCTGGCGCACCTGATGCTGGCGACCCTCGATCACGGCGATACCGTGCTGGTGCCGAACCCCAGTTACCCGATCCACATTTACGGCGCGGTGATCGCCGGCGCCCAGGTGCGTTCGGTGCCGCTGGTGGACGGCGTGGATTTCTTCAGTGAACTGGAGCGCGCCATTCGGGAAACCATTCCGCGCCCGAAAATGATGATCCTCGGCTTCCCGTCCAACCCGACCGCGCAGTGCGTGGAGCTGGATTTCTTCGAGCGGGTGGTGGCGCTGGCCAAACAGTACAACGTGCTGGTGATCCACGACCTGGCCTATGCCGACATCGTCTATGACGGCTGGAAAGCGCCGTCGATCATGCAGGTGCCGGGGGCGAAAGACATTGCGGTGGAGTTCTTCACCCTGTCGAAAAGCTACAACATGGCCGGCTGGCGCATCGGTTTCATGGTCGGCAACCCTGAGCTGGTCAGCGCGCTGGCGCGCATCAAAAGTTATCACGACTACGGCACCTTCACGCCGCTGCAGGTGGCGGCCATCGCCGCGCTGGAAGGCGATCAGCAGTGCGTGCGCGATATCGCTGAGCAGTATCGGCAGCGCCGCAACGTGCTGGTGAAGGGGCTGCACGAGGCCGGCTGGATGGTGGAAAACCCGAAGGCGTCGATGTACGTGTGGGCGAAAATTCCCGAGCCTTATGCCCACCTCGGTTCGCTGGAGTTCGCCAAGCGCCTGCTGGCGGAAGCCAAGGTCTGCGTCTCGCCGGGCATCGGCTTCGGCGACTACGGCGATACCCACGTGCGCTTCGCGCTGATCGAGAATCAGGATCGTATCCGCCAGGCGGTGCGCGGCATCAAGGCGATGTTCCGCGCGGACGGGCTGCTGAAGCCGGGCAAAGCCGGCAGCGCCAAATAACCCTGTCAGGCCGGGCGTTCGCCCGGCCTTATTTTTTCCGTCCCAAGGTTTTCTTCATTATTTCCCCATTATGCTCATCTACGCTGAATTTTATTTTTTGGATAGAGTGTATGAGCAACCGCTACGCGCGATCGCAGATCGTTTTACATTGGCTGACGCTGCTGATGGTGATCCTCACCTATGCGGCGATGTTGCTGAAAGATTCGGTGCCGGAGGCGTGGGCGCCGATGGTCAAAAATCTGCATTTCAACTTTGGGGTATCGGTCTTTGCCCTGATGCTGATTCGGTTGGCGGTGCGCTCTTTCCACGCTGCGCCGCCAACCACGCCTCCGCTGGAGGAGTGGCAGGAGGTAGGCGCGAAGATTTTCCATTGGCTGCTGTACGTGGTCTTCCTGATGTTGCCGCTGCTGGGCATGTTAACCCTGGCCTACGGCGGGAAATCGTGGTCTTTGCTGGGCTGGCCGATGCCGCAGTGGGTGACGCCGGATCCGGTGATGCGCAAGCTGGTCAAAACGGTGCATGAGACGCTGGCAAACGTTGGCTACTTTATCATTGGCGCGCATGCGCTGGCGGCGCTGTATCACCACTACCTGCGCAAGGACGACACCCTGCGCCGCATGATGCCGGGCAAATGAGCGCTAGCCGAAACGACAAAGGGACGCTTGCGCGTCCCTTTGCCTGTGTTCCTGGTGTGGCTGCTGTCAGGCAACCATCAACATGAAGGTGCCAACCCAGGCAACCAGCATGAATGACACGCCCATCAAAAAATATTTCACTGAACAACTCCTGTCTGGAGTCCTCGCCAGCAATGATCCCGATTGTTGTGCTGAGTATTTTATGGGCAACCTGCTTGTCGGGCGGATTCTTCCAAGCGAAAGAACAACGTCCTCGAGCGCGGGTTGTCCGGTTGTCGCGCCTCATGCTCCGTGAGGTAAAATCCGAACCGCGACAGGATCGGCGCTAATGTACTCTCAATACTGGTCTGATTTCAATACTGTGTTTTTGATCACAATTTTAGGCTGTTTTTTGAACAGGGCGCGCTGTTTTATAACGCTTTTTATAAGCAAGCGACAGGAAGTAGCCCGCCGTGTGGCGGGCTTTAAAATCGGGTATTGCAATACGGTGGCAGGCGCTCAGGCGACGGCGTTGATGCCGGTCGCCAAAATGACCCAAAAAACGAGACAAGACAGCAGAATAACGGCCCAAATATGACGGCGACTCCACTCCATTTTTAGCCTTCGTTGTTGCGACAAGTGATTAGGTAGCCATCATATCGGCGCAAAACGGGGGAAATTTAGCCCCCTTGGATAATATTTCGCTTACCTGCCGCTAACTGATTGGCAAACTTCACTTATCGTCACGCGCACTTCGTAGCCCAGCAGATACAACGCCTGCTCCAGCGCTTCCACCTTCGAGGCGTAGCCGATATCCAGCAACCGCTCCATTTGCCCGCCGTTGAAACCCAGCTTGCGCGCCAGCGCCGCTTTGCCGGTGTTTTTGCGCAGCATGGCGTTGTGCAGTTCGATCTTCAGCGCCACCAGCGCCGGCAGATGTACCCTCAAGTCATCGGTTTGCAGCGGGGAAGGAGCAGGCAGGGGCAGCCCTTCATCCATCGCGGCGGCGATGGCGGCCAGCAGGCTTTCCTGCGCTTCCAGCTCGATGTCTTCGCGTTTATAGCAGGCAGATTGCCACTCGGGGAAGTCGTGGAAACCGATCTGCCAGGCGTCGCTGTCGCTATCGAAGGTGTAATGGGCGGGGTAGTGGCTGTACATGGCAATCCCTGATTGAAACCAGAATGAGGCGCTATTGTGACGGCATGCTCGGGAGATAGCCAGCATGAATGTATCCGTGGGAGAATTTAAATTGAATTGAATAATTATTAGCAGGCAAATTTAATTTTCGTGTTAACAATAATCTTGTTATTTTCTCCAACAAGGCAGGTTATTTAATTGGATGTTTGGATTAATATTCCTGTCGATCGGTGATAATGAGAATTAAAATCAAATATCACACCGGTTTTTATACAATTTCACACGAAAGAGTGAAATTAAGAATATTGGTCATTAATGTGTTTTATCTTATTGATTTATATTATTTTAGTTTTTGTTATTTCACTTGTTGATAATTGTGAAATTCCAGTTTCAGGCAGATATCACCTGGCTGCGGTATTCATTGGCGGATTTATAAAATACTCTTTTTAGGCAAAGGCGCATTCGATTCTATTTAAGCGTGCGCCAGACAGAAATATTCATTACTCCATGCTTATTACCCGGCGGCTCTAGCCGACTTTTCGGGTGCCTGCTCGCATTTCTACTTTGCCAGGACAGCAGCTCACGGATTAAAGGAATACCTCGTGCCTAAAGTTAACTCGCGTTCATTACGCTTTACCGAACGCCACGCCACCAAATATGCGGCGTCATTGCTGTTTATCGGTTTATCCCTGCCGGCCACCGCGCTGGCGGATGAACGCTATGACGCGCTGATCCGTCAGGCCAGATCGGGCGATACCGCGCCGGTGCTGGCGTATTTATCGCAGCGGCGCGCTCAGGAGGGGTTGAGCCTGCAGCAGCGAGCCGATTATATCCAGGTGGCCGGGTGGGCCGGCCACGATGAAGAGGTAGTCGCGCTTTGGCGTGCCGACGGCGCCGCGCTGCAGCGGGATAGCGCCAGTCTGGCGACGGCGGCTCGCGCCTATCGCAACCTGAAGCAGTGGCAACCATCGCTGCGCCTGTGGCGTACGGCGTTGCAGCTCGCTCCCGCCGACGGCGGCTTACAGCGTGGCTATGTGATGACGCTGGCGGATGCCGGGCAGGATGCGCAGGCGCAAACGGAGGCGGCCAAAGCGGAGAAGCTGCTGGAGCCGGCGACGTGGTATCTGACGCGCGCCTATGTGGACCAGGCCGCCGGCCGCAGCTGGGCGGCGCTGGAAAACGCCACTCATGCCCGCGCGCTGGCGCCGTCCGACACCGGTATTCAGGCTTATTACGTGACGCTGCTGGCGGCGAATCGGGTCGCGGATCCGGCGCTGCGTGAAAGCCAGGGGCTGGCATTGCCGCCCGCGCAGCAGCGGCGCCTGCAGGCGGATGAAGCCGCCGAACTGGTGCGGCTGTCGTTTATCGATGCTCGCGGCGAACAAGAACGTTTCGTCATCGCCGATCGCGCGCTGGCGCGCTATGACCAATTGCTGACGCAGTGGCGGCCGCTGCCGGAGGCGCAGGACAGCTACCAACAGGCGCGTGTCGATCGCCTGGGCGCGCTGCTGGCGCGCTATCGAATGGCCGACGTGGTGAGCGAGTATCAAACCTTGCAGGCGGAAGGGCGCACGGTGCCGGATTATGCGCAGCGCTGGGCGGCGTCCGCCTACCTCTATCTGCAGCAGCCGGACAAGGCGCAGGCCATTTTCGGCCGGCTGAACGCCGCCGCGCCGCAGGCGGTGACCGCCGAAGACGAGACCGATCTGTTTTACGCGCAGGCGGAGAACGAACGCATCGATCAGGCGGCGCTGCTGGCGCAGCGCGTCAGCCAGCGCTATCCCTACGCGACCCACCTGTACCAGCTGCCGACGCTGGCCTACAACGATGATTGGCTGGTCGGCCAATCGCTGCTGGCGCAGTCGCGGGTTTATCAACGCGATCTGGCCGAGGCCGAACGGCAGCTGACCCATCTGGCGCGAACGGCGCCGGGCAATCAGGGTCTGCGCATCTCCTTGGCCAGCGTTTATTTGGCGCGCGGCTGGCCGCGTCGCGCCGAGGAGGAGTTGAAACAGGTGGAAGGGCTGGAGCCGCGCAGCCTGCCGTTGGAGATCCAGCAGGGCTATGTCGCGCAGGCGTTGCAGGAGTGGCGCCAACTGGATTTGCTGGCCGACGACGTCATCCAGCGCGCGCCGGAAAGCGTCGCCGCTCAGCAGCTTGAACGTTCGCGCCGCATTCACCATATGTCTGAACTGCGCATCAGCGGCAATCAGGGCATCGATTCTGACGGGCCGGTCAGCGGCAGCCACGATTTCGGCATACACGCCGCACTCTATTCACCGCCGATCGGCGACAACTGGCGGCTGTTCACCGGCTGGGGATTCAACACCGGCCAGTTCGACGAGGGCAAGGGCATCAACCGCGATCTCAGCGCCGGTGCCGAGTGGCGCTCGCGCGATCTGTGGCTGGAAGCCGAGGTGGCCAACCGCAACTACGGCCACGGCAATGAGCTCGGCCTGCGCCTCTCATCCTGGTATGACCTGAATGATCAATGGCGCCTCGGCGGTTCGGTGGCGCGCCTGTCGGCCGAGACGCCGCTGCGCGCGTTGACCAACGGCATCAGCGCCAACGGCGGCAACCTGTGGCTGCGTTGGCAGCAGAGCGAAAGCCGCGAGCTGCGCGCCAGCGTGGCGCCTTCGCACTTCTCGGACGGCAACAACCGGCTGGAATACGGCCTGGAAGGGCGGCAACGGCTGCTCGCCGGCGCCCGTTATCGGCTGGACATGAACCTGACGCTGTCCGGCAGCCGCAACAGCCAGGAGAACGTGCCGTATTACAACCCGAAGCGCGACTTCACGCTGCTGCCGTCGTTAACGCTCGATCACACCCTGTATCGCCATTATCAGACCGAGTGGAGCCAGCAGTTCCAGGCCGGCGCCGGCAGCTATTGGCAGCGGGACTATGCGCGCAAGCCGATCACCCAGCTGGGTTACGGCCAGCGCGTCAGCTGGAACGGAGTGCTGGACGCCGGCGTGATGCTGCAGTTTGAGAAGCATCCGTACGACGGCAAACGCGAGCGGAACATCGGCGTGACGTTTGATCTGAATTATCGTTTTTAAAGGAATCATCATGCTTATTCGATCCTCGCTTTTAGTGCTGGCCGCGTTGCTGACCACCGCCTGCAGTCAGGCGGACGTACCGCGCTTCACGCCGCCGGCGGAGCGAACCGTGGGGCCAATGGAACGCCCGTGGCCGGCCAACCGCTACGCGGTGCTGGCGTATCACGACGTGGAAGACGGCGCGGCGGACCAGCGCTACATGTCGGTGCGCACCAGCGCGCTTAACGAACAGTTCGCCTGGCTGAAGCAAAACGGCTATCAGCCGGTGTCGGTCGAGCAGATCCTGCAGGCGCAGAACGGCGGCCCGGCGTTGCCGAACAAGGCGGTGCTGCTGACTTTCGACGACGGCTACCGCAGCTTCTACAGCCGGGTATTCCCGTTGCTGAAGGCCTACAACTGGCCGGCGGTGCTGGCGCCGGTCGGCGTTTGGCTGGATGCGCCGGCCGACAAGCCGGTCGATTTCGGCGGCCTGATGACGCCGCGCGATCGCTTCCTCACCTGGCAGCAGGTGCGGGAAGTGTCGGACTCCGGGCTGGTGGAGATCGGCGCGCATACCTACGCCTCGCATTATGGCGGCATCGCCAACCCGCAGGGCAATACCGAACCGGCGGTCGCCAATCGGCTGTACGACGCCAAGCAGGGCCGCTATGAAAGCGAGACGGAATACCGCCAACGCATCGAGAAGGACGTGGCGTTGATCACCCGGCGCATCACCGCCGCCACCGGTAAGGCGCCGCGCGTGTGGGTCTGGCCGTACGGTGCGGCCGGCGGCGTGGCGCTGGATATCGCGCGCAAGCGCGGTTACCGCATGGCGCTGACGCTGGAGAACGGGCTGGGAGACGTCAACGCGCCTGAGAACGTGCCGCGCATGCTGGTGGCCGGCAATCCGTCGCTGACGAGCTTCGCCCAGCAGCTGACGCAGATACAGAACCGGCAGATCATGCGGGTGGTGCACGTCGATCTCGACTACCTCTACGATCCCGATCCGCAGCAGCAGGCCAAAAACCTCGACAAGCTGATCCAGCGCATCTACGACCTGCGCATCAATACCGTTTTCCTGCAGGCGTTCGCCGATCCAAAAGGCGACGGCAACGTGCGCGAGCTCTATTTCCCCAACCGCTGGCTGCCGATGAAGGCCGACCTGTTTAACCGGGTCTCCTGGCAACTCTCTTCGCGCACCGGCGTGGCCGTGTATGCCTGGATGCCGGTGCTGGCGTTCGAGCTGGGGTCTGACGTGCCGCGCGTACAGCGCCTCGATCCGCAAAGCGGGCAGCTGTCGGTAGACGACAAGCAGTATCGTCGCCTGTCGCCGTTCAGTCCGGTGGCGCGCCAGCGCATCGGTGAGATCTACGAGGATCTGGCGGCCCACGCCACTTTCAAAGGGATCCTGTTCCACGACGATGCGCTGCTGTCGGACTTCGAAGATGCCGGCCCCGACGCCGTTGCGGCCTATCGCCAGGCCGGCTTCGCCGATTCGGTGGCGGCGATTCGTCAGGATCCGCAGGCGATGGCGCGCTGGACGCGCTTCAAGAGCCGGGCGCTGATCGACTTTACCCAGTCGCTGGCCGAACGGGTGCGGGCGATCCGCGGTCCGCAGGTGCAAACCGCGCGCAATATTTATGCGATGCCGGTACTCGATCCCGCCAGTGAAGCCTGGTTCGGCCAGAATTTAGCGGATTTCCTGCAGGCCTACGACTGGGTAGCGCCGATGGCGATGCCGCTGATGGAAAACGTGCCGCGCGCCGACAGCGGCCGCTGGCTGGATCAACTGGTGGGCAAAGTGGCCGCTTACCCCGGCGCGCTCGATAAAACGGTGTTTGAGTTGCAGGCTGTCGACTGGCGCAAGGAGCGCCGGATCAGCCTGGATGACGGTCAACTGCTGGCCGAATGGATGCGTCGCCTGCAGCGCAATGGCGCTCAGAGCTTTGGTTATTACCCCGACAACTTCCTCGACGATCGGCCTAAGCTGGACGCCGTTCGCCCGGTGTTGTCCTCAGCCTGGTTCCCACTGCCATGACCGATCGTTTAATTGCCTTATTTATCCTGTGTCTGGTGTTGAGCGTGCCTTTCGGCATCGTCCTGCTGTTTACCGGCGAAATGCTGCTCAACTTCGTGTTCTTCTGGCCGTTGTTCATGTCCGGCATCTGGATCGCCGGCGGCATCTATTTCTGGCTGCATCGCGAGCGGCATTGGCGCTGGAGCCCGGACATGCCCGCGCCGGCGCTGCCGGGCAACCCGTCGATCAGCGTGCTGATCCCCTGTTTCAACGAAGGGTTGAACGCGCGTGAAACCATTTCGGCGGCGATGGCGCAGCGCTATGACAATATCGAAGTGATCGCCATCAACGACGGCTCCAGCGATGACACCGCCGAGGTGTTGGACCAGTTGACGCTGGAGTTCCCCCGGCTGCGAGTGATCCATCTGGCGCAAAATCAGGGCAAGGCGATCGCGCTGCAGGCGGGCGCCGCGGCGGCGCGCAGCGAGTATCTGGTGTGCATCGACGGCGATGCGCTGCTGGATCGCGATGCGGCAGCCTATTTGGTGGCGCCGCTGTTGGCCAATCCGCATGTCGGCGCGGTGACCGGCAATCCGCGTATCCGCACGCGCTCCACGCTGATCGGCCGCATCCAGGTCGGTGAGTTTTCGTCGATCATCGGCCTTATCAAGCGCACGCAGCGCGTTTATGGCCGCCTGTTCACCATCTCCGGCGTGGTCGCGGCGTTTCGTAAGCAAGCGCTTACCGATGTCGGTTACTGGAGCCAGGACATGATCACCGAAGACATCGACATCAGCTGGAAGCTGCAGCTGAAGCACTGGGCTATCTTCTTCGAACCGCGAGCGCTGTGCTGGATCCTGATGCCGGAGACCTTGCGCGGGCTATGGAAGCAGCGCCTGCGCTGGGCGCAGGGCGGCGCCGAGGTGTTTTTAAAGAATCTGCGCAACCTGTGGGCCTGGGAGCACCGGCATATGTGGCTGCTGTTCGCCGAGTATTGCCTCTCCACGCTGTGGGCGTTCACTTACCTGGTCAGCGTGCTGATTTTTCTGGTTGGACTGGCGATACCGCTGCCGGAGGGCATCCGCATTCACTCGCTGCTGACGCCGGCGTTTACCGGCCTGGTGCTGGGCGTGGTGTGCTTGCTGCAGTTCACCGTCAGTCTGCTGCTGGAGAAGCGCTATGAGAAGGGCTTTGGCCGCTCGTTGTTCTGGATCATCTGGTATCCGCTGGTGTATTGGCTGCTCAGCTTGCTGACCACGCTGGTGGCGTTTTCCAAAGTGATGTTGAAAGCTCGGCGCGGGCGTGCGCGCTGGATAAGCCCCGACCGGGGCATTGGGAGGATCAAAGAATGACGGACGTCCTGATTTATTCCGAGCGCGGCCTGCTGCCGCGCATGGTAGACAGCCTGCTGACGCTTTTCGCCTGGTGCGGCTTTCTTTATCTGTTCAGCCGCGGCCTGATGTCGGTGATGGATCAGCACGGGGTGGGCTCCGCCCTGTCGCTGCTGGAAGTGATCTCGCTGTATATCATTGTGGCGTTGTTCAATGCCGTCACTCTGATCGCCTGGGCCAAATACAACCAGTATTTCTCCCGTCGCAGGGCGGCCGACCGCTGGCGGAAACAGCAACAGAACACCCACATCGGCTATATCACGCCGGAGCTGACCCGGCAGTTGCGGCGTTTGCCGATCGCCGTGGTGTCCCACAACAGCGGCGGCGGTATCAGCCAGGTTAGCGGCAGGCTGACGGCGGCCGAACCGGCAGCGAACAAGGTGGTGCAGCTGCGTTAATCGTCAGCGTTGCCGTCCGGCTTGCGGCGCAGCCCGCCCGGCGGCAACAGCAGGGCGCAGATCATCCCCGCCAGACTGAACAGCGGCAGCCAGCGCGCCACCGGGCCGGGAGAGTAATTGTTCAGCACCGAACACACATAGCACGCCACGGCCAGCGCCCAACCGGGCAGGCCGATATCGTTGAGCCGAAACGCGGTTTTGGCCATAAACCACGCCACCAGGCCAAAACAGAACAGCGCCCACACCATGATGCACAGCAGATACAGCAGCACCGAGACGAATTCCTCGGTATCGCCGTGCGCATGGGCGCGAAAATGGTTTTTATCCAGATAGGTCGACAGAAACGACAGTAGCACGATGCCAACGGCGAAGATCGCCAGCGAAAAAACAAAGGGTTTGCGCGAGATGCGCCCACGATAAAGGTCTTTGGCGAGTTGTCCGAGAGAGTCCATCACAATCCGTTGTCGTAATCATTGACCGCCCGGCGGTGGCCGGATGGCAAGCAGCCGGGCATTTTATCGGGGTAAATGCGGGCGTCAAGGTGATAATTTTTCTCATTTAGTTGCGGTTGATATTCCACGCGGCCGTATCGGGCGTCCCTTCACCGTGCAAAACGTCACAATTTGGCACGTTTGGCTACCTGGCGCGGTAATTGGCGGCATAATCCTGTTTGTTCGCGTTGAACAATGCATTAACATAACTCCCACTTATCTCTTGCATGGCTATATGGATATCCGATGCGTCACCTGGTTGCGCTTTTACCGCTGATTACCTTGCTTGCTGCCTGTAGCAGCACGCCGAAACCCAGTACCACCGCTACGCCGCAGAGCACCCCGGTAAAGGGCGGCTTTTTGCTGAGCCCGGCGCACAGCGGCGCGCCGCTGGGGGGGGATTTCGCCAATAACCCGAATACCGCGCGCTTTATCGATAAGATGGTGCAGGAACACGGCTTTGATCGGCAGCAGCTGCACGACGTGCTGGCGCAGGCACGGCGTTTGGATTCGGTGCTGCGGCTGATGGACAGGCAGGCGCCGACGCCGTCTACCCAGGGCCCAACCGGGCCGAACGGTTCCTGGCTGCGCTACCGCAACAAGTTCATCACCCCGGATAACGTGCAAAACGGCGTGGTGTTCTGGAATCAATATCAGGATGCGCTGCAGCGCGCCTGGCAGGTGTACGGCGTGCCGCCGGAGATCATCGTGGGGATTATCGGCGTGGAGACCCGCTGGGGCCGCGTAATGGGTAAAACCCGCATTATCGACGCGCTGGCGACGCTGGCCTTCAACTACCCGCGCCGCGCCGATTACTTCGCCGGTGAGCTGGAAACCTTCCTGCTGATGTCGCGCACCGAAGGCGACGATCCGCTCGAACTGCGCGGCTCCTTTGCCGGCGCGATGGGCTATGGGCAGTTCATGCCTTCTTCCTTCAAAAGCTATGCGGTCGACTTCAACGGCGATGGGCATATCAACCTGTGGGATCCGGTCGATGCCATCGGCAGCGTGGCCAATTACTTCAAGGCGCACGGCTGGTCCAAAGGCGAACCGGTCGCCATTCAGGCCAACGGCCAGGCGCCGGGGCTGGAAAACGGCTTCAAGACGCGCTACTCGGTTGCCGCGCTGGCGGAAGCCGGCCTAAGCCCGCAGGGCTCGCTCGGCGATAATCAGGAAGCCAGCCTGCTGCGGCTGGACATCGGCACCGGCTACCAGTATTGGTATGGCCTGCCGAACTTCTACGTTATCACCCGTTATAACCACAGCACCCATTACGCCATGGCGGTATGGCAGCTGGGCGAGGCGGTCGGGCGCTCGGCGCGCGGCGGCTTCTGACGCTGCGTCAATAACGAAAAAGGCCGCTTGCGCGGCCTTTTTTGCGTTCAGAGCAATCAGAAATCGTAGCGCAGACGCACCACGGTCATATCGCCGAGGTTGTCGGTGCTCGATGTCAGCACGTGCTCCACGTCAACGCGGAAACCGTAGTCAAACTGCACGGTAACCCCGAGGCCGTTGTCGATGCGCTGGTAGTTGCGGCCGGTGATGTATTCCAGGCGATCGCCCATGAAGTACGGCATCACCGATTTCACCGCGTACTGGCCAACCGGCACGGTATAACCGGCCAGGTATTCGATACCCCATGCGTCGCCGGCGAAGTAATTATTGATGTCGGCTTTCTTGGTGGTCAGGAAGTCGTTGTAGTAACCGCCGCCGAAGGTGAGGGTCCAGTTGTCCGGTTTCCAACTGATGGCGGTACCGAAAATGTTCTGGTCATAGCTCTTGCTGCCGCTGGTGGACGGATTGCGCATTTCGGCGCGGGTGTAGTTCCAGGCGGTGCCCCAGGTCAGATCCGGCGTAATGTGGTAATCCACGCCCAGTGAGCCGCCGCCTTTGCGCTTGTAGCGCAGGCCGTTGCCCGGCAGATAGTCGCTGTCGCTGAACAGGTACGAAGCGTAAACGTCCGCATCGCCGAAGCGGTTCTTGTACTTCAGCATTTTGCGTGAGCGGTAAGAGCCGTCGTAGTCACCGTTGATGCCGTTGCCCGGTGCCTGGGCCAGCATGTCGTAGTCCCAGATATCGGTTTTGGCGCCCACTACGTCATAATAAACGCTGTTCTGTTGACCGAAGGTCATCTGGCCCCAGGTGTTGCTTTTCAGGCCGGTGTACAGCATGCGGCGGCTGGTGTTTCTCGCGCCGTCGGCATAGTGGTGATCCCAGTCGAACAGCGCCGGAATGTTCACGCCCAGCTCGTAGTAGCTGATCCAGCTGATATCGTCGAACAGGTAGTAGTCCGCCGCGAAACGGAAGCGGGTGCCGCCGTCGAAGCCGTTACGCTTGTAGGAGCCCTTGTCACCGTCGCCCGTCATGTTGTTGAACTGCGGACGGATACTGCCGCCAACGGTGAAGTTCAGGCGGCTGAGCGGATCGCCAGCCTGCGGATCCTGCTTCAGCAGGGTGATTTCCGCCTGAGCGGCGAACGACGCGCTGCCGATCGCCAGACCCAGCGCCACCGCTTGAGTCAATACGCGCAATTTCATTGCCATGTGTTATCCCTGTTTTATGTATGACCGCCCCATCAGCGCCGCCATGCCGATGTTTTGCGCAGAACGCTGCGTTTTCACGCATTTTGACGGTTTTTTTGGTGTTTTAGCGGCGGGCGGCATTTGTAACATAAACGGTAAAATAAATAATTACTTTTCTTGCTAATTATTGGCCGGTTTTTGACCATTTCGTGCGGTGAAAAGGGCCGCTTTTCATGCCTTTCGATTCGGATGAATTCATCTAACGCCAAGGTTTATATTTTTCATTTGTCAGTCATCGGCGTCAGCCTGTAATTTTATCCGTGCAAGAGATAATTAATTAAAGCCTGTCACCGCCGTATTAACGTTAGCCGCTTTCTGCGTAATCGGTCGGCAGGAATAAGCGATTGGGAGGTCGCCATGAGGAATCTGTTAATGTTGTTGGTGGGGCTGTTTTCATTACCGGCGATGGCGGCGGAATCGCACGTTTGTCATTCTCAAGCTTATGATTATGCAGAGGTTAGTAAGCTCAGATTGTCTGACGACACCCTGTTTTCCTGCCGCGGCGTGGGGCGCCTGACGATCCCGGAACTGGCGCGCAAAGGATGGAAGGTGATTCATTTGGCGCAGCAAACTGAATATACCGACTCTGTCGACAGCGACGGCGAGGTTATTAAACTTTATCAGGAAATCGTGGTGTATAAAGAATAACGCGACGGCAGCCTGTTATTATTTCAACGGCGACGAGAACCCTATTATGAATGCAAGAATCGGTATTGACGGCAGGGCTGCCGCCGCCATGGTGATGCTTTGCGCTATCTGGGGAATGCAGCAGGTGGCGATCAAGGCTGCCGAGGCGGATGTGTCGGCGGTGCTGCAAATTGCCATTCGTTCGGGGCTCGCCGCGCTGGGGGTATACCTGTTGGCGCGTTGCCGCGGCGAGTGTTTCACCTGGGATCGCGCCACGCTGAGCGCCGGTCTGAGCGTGGGAGCATTGTTCGCGCTGGAGTTCTTTTTTGTCTCCGAAGGGCTGCGCTATACCAGCGCCTCGCATATGGCGGTGTTTTTGTACACCGCGCCGCTGTTTTCTGCCCTTGGCCTGCATTTCCTGAATCGTCAGGAGCGTCTGTCGCCGGTGCAGTGGCTGGGCATGCTCATCGCCTTTGGCGGTGTGGTGCTGGCCATATCGGGCATGGCCGAGGGCAGCGGCGGGGCCGATCGGCTGAAAGGCGATTTCTATGGCCTGCTGGCGGGGATCGCCTGGGGCGGTTCTACCCTGGTGATCCGTACCACGCGCCTGGCGGAGTGCCCGGCCAAACAGACGCTGCTGTTCCAGTTGACGGGCGCCTGTGTGCTGCTGTCGCTGCTGGCGCTGGCGACGGACAATTTGCACGTCGTCCTGAGCCCCGTGGCCTGGAGCAGCCTGTTGTTCCAAACGGTGATCGTGTCGTTTTTCAGCTACCTGATCTGGTTTTCACTGTTGCGCCGTTATCAGGCTTCCTCGCTGGGCATTCTCACCTTTATGACGCCGGTATTCGGCATCCTGGCGGGGGCCGTCATTCTCGGCGAACCGTTGCAAATTGAATTTGTATTGGGTGCTGTGTTGATCGTACTGGGGTTAATCGTAGTGAGTTGTTCATATCTTATTTATGTTGACCGAAGGGTGGCACCAAAAATATAAATTATGGATGTTGATGTACAGAACTACCAAATAAGCTGCGAAAGCCAATTCATTATTCAGCTGCAAATATCCCGCTATGCCTGGGGCGTGCCGCTGATTACGCTCAGCGATAACGGTGATTTTACCGTGATAAGAAGCCGAGGCTGGTCGAGGTTGGCTAATGGGATGCAATTGGAGGTTTATTATTTTGCCAATAATTCTCTGCTGGCCTGGGATAAAAACCGCAAATATATCTCTTATTCAAAGGCCGGCCGACTCTACGCCTGCGCGCTGCATTTTTCTTATTCCCCCAAAGTATGGCGATAATCCTCTGGCCATCAGACCAGAGGGGAGATTTTCATGATCCACTGCTTAAACGCGAGGATCTTCGGCCACTGCCGCTCGGAGATGGTCGAGGTAAAATAGCAGTGCTCGCAGGGCACGGTCATGTCGGTGAACGGAATGATCAGTTCGCCGCTTTTGATCCAGTCCTGCACCAGATTGAGCCGCCCCATGGCGACGCCAAGGTGCCGCGTCGCGGCCAGCACGGCAAGATCGGAACGGTCGAACTCCATGCTTTTACTGTCGGTATCCAGCCCCAGCGCAAAGTGTTGCGACCAGGTTTGCCACTCATCTTCGCCGGAGTTGTAGCGATCGTGCAGCAGCGTGCAGTGGGCCAGGTTTTCCGGCGCATCGTACAGGTTATGCGTGGCGGCGTACTGCGGCGTGCAGATCGGCACCATTGATTCCTGCATAAAGGCTTCGTCCAGATGCCGCCCCGAGGGCAGTTTGCCGAAGTACATCGCCAGATCCACGCCGCGGTTGGCCAGGTTGATGATTTCCTGCCCGGTCAGAATATTGAGGTGAATGGTGGGGTGCTGGGCGATAAAGTCACCGATGCGCGGCAGCAGCAGACATTGCACCAGGGACGGGTGCGAGTAGAGGGTCAAGGTCCCCGTCAACTCGCGATTTTTGATGTCCAGGATTTCCTGATTCAAGGTGTTGAAGGAGCTGTCCAGCGCCCATTGCATGCGCTCGCCCTCCGGCGTCAGCGTAATTCTGCGATGAAAGCGTTGGAATAGCAGAAACCCCAATTCCTTTTCGAGCAAATTAATGCGGTGGCTCACGGCACTGGGGGTGATCGACAATTCTTGCGCCGCCAGCGCAAAAGATAAATGACGGGCGACGCATTCGAAAGTATGCAGCCGGGAAAATTGATAGCTGGTCAGCGGTGTCGCCCGCTGCGAATGTTTTTTACTGGGGAACATGCTATTTCTCCATGCGCATAATCCGGCAATATTAACATTTAATGGCGCGGAGGATAAACCCAGGCTGATTGATATATTCAGTTTTTACGCTGAGAAATATCGTTATGTTGCAGGGAAATTAACTGGCTTGCATAACAACCGGAAATAACAGACGGTGGGCGCGTTGAGTGAGAGGGTGATGATAATCTGCAATAGGACGAATATAATAAAAAGACGTGCCGTATAAGCAGCGAGTAAAGACGGTGTGCGACAGCCTGAACGATAAAGGCTCATGTTCCCTGCGGGATATAGCGGTTTCACCGCGATAATTCGTCGCATGGCGACACAGAATACGCGTTAATCCCAGCGGCAAACGAGCGTAGGCATCAATCGATAATACTGCCTCCCTCAGGCCGATAGAACCGCGCCCGGTGGCTACCCACCGGGCGCGGCATTCAGGGAAAAGCGGTTTGTTCGCCGGCGCGTATCAACGGCGGCGCAGCAGCAGGCCGGTCAACAGGCCTGCGCCGGCAATGAGGGCCAATGCGGCGAGGGGGTTTTTCTTCATCATGTTGCCGGCGCAGCTCAGGGCATCGCCGTATTTTTCT
This sequence comes from Serratia sp. CY40230, assembly GCF_052168835.1. Classification (NCBI taxonomy): domain Bacteria; kingdom Pseudomonadati; phylum Pseudomonadota; class Gammaproteobacteria; order Enterobacterales; family Yersiniaceae; genus Serratia; species Serratia sp. CY40230. The sequence goes on along the minus strand of NZ_JBJNLX010000001.1, from coordinate 1,152,655 downwards.
TGCAGCACGCCCGCTGCCTGGCGCGCGGCGCCTTCGGCCTGCAAACGTTCGTTGCCGGTGACGTCGCCCGCGATTTCCTGCGCCTTGCCCGCCACTTTTTCCATCATGCCATTGGCTTTTTCGCTGTTCATTGTGATGCGCTCCTAAGGTTCGATCCGTTTGGCTTCCGCACAGGACGGAAGCCTGCATTTGCACCGCCATGTTATGCACTTCACTTTTGGCCTATAAGGGGCGTTTGCATCGGTTTGGGTAGTGCATTTGCAGGCTACTTGCCATTCCTGAAGGCCAGCCCACCGGTAAACAGCCCGCGTTCTCTGGCCCAGACGATGGCTTCGCTGCGGCTATGCACGCCGAGTTTGGAATAGACCGTCGCGACATGGTTGCGGATGGTGTTGAGCGCCAGATTGAGACGCGCCGCGATTTTCTTGTCCGGCAGCCCCTCGCAAATCAATTCCAGTACATCGCGCTCGCGTGGCGTGAGATCGCTGGCGGTAAATCCAGCTTGGTCGGGCCGGTTGATGCTTTTCACGTTGGCCAGTTTTTCGATCAGGGTTTGGCTGAACCAGGAGGCGTCCTGCATCACTTCTTCGATGGCGCTTACCAGCTCCAGCTCCGAGCGTTTGCGTTCGGTAATGTCCATGAGCACCAGCAGATAACAGGGCGCATTGTGGATGCTGACGGCATCCGCCGAGGCCACACAGTCAATCGACTCGCTCCCTTTCTTGCGCACCCGGATGTCCAGCCCTTCGACGTTGCCGCTTTTTTCCAGGGCGGCAAACAAACGGCGGTTCGCCTCCGGATCGTCAATAAACGGGATCTCTCCGACCGTCTTGCCGATCAAGTCTTCGGCGTCGTACTCGGTGGTGCGGGTGAAGGCTTCGTTGACATCCAGCACGCGCCGCTCGTGCGCGGTACATAACAACGTCGGCACCGGGCTCAGGCGAAATGCCTTGGCAAACCGTTCTTCACTTTCTCGCAGCGCCGATTCCGCCTGGCGCCGGGGTTCGAGATCGGTAAACGTGAACAGCATGCAGTCGTCTTCATTGATATCCAAGGGTTGGCCGGCAACCACCACCAGCTTGCTTCCTCCGCCGGGCAGCTTCAGCTCGGCCTCCATCTGCGGAATGGTAGCTCCTTCCCCCAGGCGCTGAACGGCCAGTTCTTTGTGCTCCGCCTGTTCCAAAACGTCGAGTTCATAAACCGAACGCCCCATGACCTGTTCACGTTGGTAACCGGTCATATCAAGGAACCCCTGGTTGACCTTGACGTAACGCAGGTCGCTTAGCCGACAAATGACTGCCGGTGCCGGATTGGCGTTGAAGGTTTTTTCAAAGCGCTGTTCGGCGCTGGCCCACTCCGTCGCGTCGCTCAGGATCAGCGCCAGCAGCTCCGGTTGCCCCTGCGCATCGGTGATAATCAGGCTCCGCAGGCGGTGCACCCAGAAGCTGTCCGGATCGTCGACCTGCCGAACCTCCACCACCACATCGGTGAAGGTTTCGCCTTCGGCAACCCGGTTCAGCGGGTACTGTTCCAAAACCAGCGGATGATTGTTGCGATAGCGCAGGGCAAAACGCGCCGCGTACTCGCCGGCATTGGCCCCCAGAGCTTTCTGATGACTCACGCCATGCATGGTCAACGCGGCCTCGTTGGCCCATAGCAAGGTTTGATCGGTATCCGTCAGGATCACGCCGTCGGACAAGCCGGAGATGATTTGCTGCAGGTGGCCGCTGTGGGTTTCGCTGGCCAAAACGGATTGGCTCATGTGTTCTCCGCTAGACAGAAGGGGGGCGGCCTCTTAAGGGGGCCGCGGGTTACGCTATTCGCTGAGCAGCTTAGTGCATAACGTGCGTATTCGCAGGGTGTGAATGCACTAGGCATTCTGATGCAAATGAACCGGGACGGCCGACGACGCCGCGCGGCAGACTGAATTTGTCTGCGCGGTTACCCGCCGTGCGTGCAATCACTTGTCCAGAAAATATAAGGAACAACGATGACCACTGTCTATGAATCAAATCGCTTAGCGTTTCAGGTGTCATGGGGCTCGATATTGGCCGGGAGTGCCGTGGCGCTGGTGACTTATCTGACCTTCAGCGTGCTGGGCACGGCTATTGGTGCCCAGGCCGTGGATATGATGCAAAAGGGCAACCCGCTGAGCGGCTTTGGCACCGGCACCGGGATCTGGCTGCTGGTTTCAACGTTGGCATCGCTGGCCGCAGGCGCGTTCGTCGCCGGCCGCTCCGCACCGAATCGCGGCGGCTTGCATGGCTTGCTGAGTTGGGCGATCACCACCTTGTTGACCACCTGGCTGATGGTTTCATTGGCGAGCGGCGTAGTGGGGCTGGCGGGAAGCGCGGTGGGTAAAGGGCTTTCGCTAGCAGGCAGCGGCCTGGCGGCGGCAGCGCCAAACGTAGGCGAAGGCCTCAAGCAACAGCTGGATAAAAAGGGCATCAGCCTTGACTGGGGAAGCCTGGAAAATCAGTTGAACGCCACGCTTAAGCAGAGCGGTAAGCCGGAGCTGGATCCTGCTCGGTTGGAGCAGAAAGCCAATCGGGCGGCCGCCGACGGCAAACAGTCGGCCGTGGATGCCGCGGCCGATCCGGCGCAGGCCGCCACCGAGCTTAAGCAGTGGTTCGAGCGCGTCAAGCAGTCCGGTGAGCCGGCGTTGAGCGCCGCCGATAAGGACGCGCTGGTGAATATCGTTGCGGCACGCACCGGCAAGAGCCGCGATGAAGCGAGCCAAATCGTCGATAACTACGCCCAGGCTTACCAGCAGGCGGTGCAGAAGGTGGAAAAACTCAAGGCCGAGGCCGAGCAGAAAGCGCGTGAAGCGGCTGATGAAGCGGCCAAACAGCTGTCTCGCGCCGCGTGGGGTTCGCTGTTGGTGCTGCTGTTGGGCGCTGCGTTGAGCGCCGGCGTGGGGCGGATTGCCGAATCAACCCGCCGCACTGTCGCGGTAAGTTGAGATGAAAAAAAACCTGTCGTGCATCTCGCTGAATTATCGAAAAGTAGCGGGGGCCTCTGCTCCCGTGCTCGTCATCGATTTCTGCAACGAGAACAACGAGCGTTATACCCTGCGCTACAACCTGCCACCGGATACCCCGGAACGCACCGAGCGGCGGGTATCTTTGCTGCTGTACCTGTTGCGCAAGCACAGGTCCGCAGAGATCGACAATCTGGCTGATTAATCAGGCCGTTAATGAAAAGCCCAGCCTCGCGTGCTGGGTTTTTTGTTTGCGGCCGCAGGCCGTTCTGACAACAAGGCGCGGGCGAGTCGGCTCGGCATTTTACCGGGGGAGAGATGGGCGATTCATGGGAGTAGGCAGGGTTCCCAATGGGCGCGGTTTGTAAAACAGGGCATCGAGCAAGGTTTGTTAAAATATCCGTTTTCTCTGCGCAGGAACGATAAAAAAGAAACGCGCTATTGCGACGCGAGATTATTGAGACCGATGTTCAGCCTTGAGCTTATCCCTCCCGTCTTCTTTTACTGTCGGTCATACTTTATATCTCTTTCGCAGTACGTTTTATCGGCGGGCCAGGCATATAAAATGCGTTTTCATTTGTGATGATGAAATTCCTATTCGGCCATGCAATCTGGCTGTAAAAAAACACTTTAAGGTAAAACAATTAGCAAAAAGTGTGATTCTGCCTGGTGTGTCAAGTGCATCTTTGATGAGTGCACTTTACGCGAGTTGATTTTGTTTTATGGGTTTTTTGCGGAGAGATTTATATAACATGATCATTTTCAGTTATTTATGCGATAGTTTTTCCTATGCCGAAAAAAATGAATTGACAGGCTGGTTTTTTTTAGGATTAATCTTAATGACTTGGTTTGGTTGGTTAACGATTTTAATAAAAAGGACGCGAATCTTATAAAAGCAAGGAGCACATATGGATTACAGAAAAGATATTCTTTTGCAGGTGTTGGAGTATATGGAAAAGAATATTGTCGAGGGGCTGACAGTTGAAAAGGTTTCCATTATCTCAGGTTACTCTAAATGGCATTTGCAGCGGCTGTTTAAGCATTATTTTGGTATAACGCTAGGGACTTATATAAGGAATAGAAAACTGAGTCGCTCTGCTATTTTGCTCAAACAGCACCAAGGGAACATATTGGATGTCGCCCTGGCATCCGGGTTTGCCTCTCAGCAATGTTACACGCGGGCATTCAAACGTTTCTTTGGCGAAACGCCCAACAGCTTTAGAAACAGCCGGGGATGGGATTTTTCCACGCAGATCCCGCCGTATGGCAACGATAAGAAACCCTACTTCTACCACACGGTCATGCCGGATGACATTGAGATGTTAAAGCATTACAAATCACTGATTTTTCATTCTATAAGAAAATTCAGAGATACCGGCGACATTGCACGGACCAATGAAAAATGGTTAAGCAAGCAGCGGGGGGGATGTAATGTGGAAAAGAACAGGAGTAATAAATGGCATTCCAACAGCAAGGGGCAAGAGGTTTTTCATTCCATCTTTAACTTCTATATCCCTATGGGTAAATATATTGTCATTCCCTTTACGGGGGAGTTTTCAGAATATATTGACTTTTTCGATGTAATGTATGACGCTTATCTGCCTGCTATCAATGTCAAAATGCGGGAGAGCTTTTTTATAGAGTTATATAGGCAAGAGGATCTAAATGGCAAGGTTGTCAATGTCGATATACTTATTCCTGTGACATAGTGATGAGGCAAGAAGATATCATGAATAGAGAAAAACCTCTCGACTCGATTAATAAGCGCCATCCAGCTCGCTTTATGCTACCTTCTATATTGTCTGAACTTGGTCGAACAATCGTTGCCGGCTCAGGCCGGCAGGCCATTCAATTAACTGCGGTGTTAATTTTTCTCATGTTTTCAGGAAATGCGATGGCCAATAATCGGGAACATCAGCAAATAGCGTTAGTCGGTACCTGGACCCATATTCCGAATGCGCCTGCGGTGCAGAAACCGGCAAGACCCAGTGAAGGGCTCTATCGCCTGGCGGTTAATGGCGACGGCACGTTAACGCTGCTCGACGTGGTTAAAATGAACAGCCCATCGTGGATCGTAAAATCTCGCGATGGCCGTTTCGCCTATGCCACCAATGAGGAGAACGCGGGAACGGTGACCGCCTTGGCAATAGACGAAGCTGGCAGCGTGCGGGTGCTGAATACGGTGAGCAGTGCGGGCCAGCAGCCGACGCATGCCACCCTCAGTCCGGATGGCAAGTTTCTGTTTGTCGCCAACTACTCCGTCGCCAAAGGCGGCGCGGGGATGACGGTATTGCCAATTGGCAGTGACGGCAAACTGGGTGAACAGGTGCAGCATTATCCGTTTATATCAGGTTCTGGCGCCGTGCAGGGGCGCCAGGAAGGGGGCCATGCGCACTCAACCACCTTCAGCCGCGATGGTAAATATCTGTATGCGGCGGATCTCGGCGGGGACAAGCTGCACGCCTATCGCTATCGCTCGGATAGCGCACAGCCGCTGCAGGCGGATGCATCGCGCGATGTCAGCTTTGCGCCAGGCGCCGGCCCAAGGCACATGGTGTTCTCGCCGAAAGGCGAGTATGCCTATGTCATCACCGAAATGGCGGGTGAAATCGAGGTGTTTACCGTCAGCGACCATCGATTGACGCAACAAGGTAAAGTGAAACTGAACGGCGGGCAGGATTCAGCGGAGGCGAAAAGCGGCGGAGCCATTATCCTCAGCCCGAGCGGCAGATATCTTATTGCCACCAATCGCGGTGCCGATAACCATTTGCTGGTATTAAAAATTGGTGGGGATGGGCTGCCAGGGGAGACGACGCGCTATGAGGCTGGCGGCATTGAACCGCGTGCGCTCGCTTTCGATGCCACCGGCAAGCATCTTTATGTCACGAATGTGTTCACCAATACCGTTACGCTGTTCGATTTCGATGATGAGACGGGCGAGTTGAAGACCAGAGGCGAGGCGGCGACGATTGCTACGCCGACGGATATCAAGTTTTTCAATTAACGCCCATCATAACGCGCGGGGGAAATCGGATATGAGGCGTGGAGAAGGGGGATTGCGGGTGCCGATGATGGGGAATGGCTTGATAATAAATAATGGTGTCCCCGACTGGAATCGAACCAGTAACTAGCCCTTAGGAGGGGCTTGTTATATCCGTTTAACTACGGGGACGCTGCGGGCCGGCAACCGAAGCTGCCGGGGCATTATACCTTTTTTTACCCGCAGAATAAGCGCTTAGCGGTGCGTTTGCTCAATACCTCGCCAGTTAGCGCCGAAATTTCCTCGCCTGACCGACGGCGATCACGGTTTTTCCCCGCTGTGGCGCCGTTTTTCCTCTTGCTGCCGCTCCGCCCGTTTTTGGGCGCTCAAATCGTTGCGGATCTGCGCATGGCTTATCAACGCAAAGATAAAGGTGCCGCCGATGATGTTGCCCGCCAGCGTTGGCAGGGCGAACGGATAGACGAATTCCTGCCACCCAATCGCGCCGTTGAACACCAGATAGAGGATCTCTACCGAACCGACCACGATATGGGTCAAATCGCAAATCGCTACCAGGTAGGTCATCAGCACGATCACCCAGATTTTCGCCGCGCCGGCGGCCGGGATCATCCACACCATGGTGGCGATGATCCAGCCGGCCAGGATGCCGTTGGCGAACATTTCTCCCGGCGTATGGCGCATCACCTCTTCGCCCAGGCTGATGAAGGCGCCGCGCGTCCCGGCGTCGAACAGCGGCATATGGGTAAACGCCAGCGCCGCCAGCCCGGTGCCGATCAGGTTGCCGAGCAGCACCACGCCCCACAGACGCAGCAGGATCAGCAGGTTGCGCGGCGTGGGTTTATGCATGATTGGCAATACCGCCGTGACGGTATTTTCGGTAAACAGCTGTTGGCGCGCCATGATGACAATGATAAAACCGAAGGTGTAGCCGAGGTTCTCGAGGAAGAAACGGCTGGGATCGTCCGGCAGGCGGGCGTGGAAAATGCCCTTCGCCGCCAGCGAGGCGCCCATCGACAGCCCGGCGGCGATCGCCGACCACAGCAATGCCAGCCCGTCGCGCTCCAGCTCTTTTTCGCCTTCCATCCGGATCTGTTCATGCACCGCCGCCGCGCGCGACGGCAGATTCTCTTCCCTGACTTCGATTTCGCGCTTGCCCTGTTCCTGCTCTTCGCTCTCTACCCGCATCGTCTCATCCTGCTCGTGCTCCTGGTGTTGCTGTTCGTTCATGCTGTCGCTCCTGCTCAATAAGGGTGAGGTCACGTCATTAAGCGTAGTTGCCCAGCCTAAATGCGGCGAAATACAGAAAAAGGTAACAAGAGTTAAAATCCGCCGCTTTTTTCCGCGCATTCTTGATCCTGCTCGCCATATTGGCCCCCCGGCGCGCCCGCCGCAGGCTGCGTGTGGGGAAAGGCTTATGCTATGATTCGCTATCCCAAAGAAAAATATGAGTTCCCTGATGCTGGAAGCCAAAAGTCTGAGTTGCGTGCGCGATGAACGCATCCTGTTTAGCGAGCTAAGCTTTTCAGTTCAGCCGGGCGATATCATTCAGGTAGAAGGGCCGAACGGCGCGGGCAAGACCAGTTTGCTGCGCATCCTCGCCGGTCTGGCGCGGCCGGACGGCGGTGAGGTGTGCTGGCGCGGGCGTAACACGCTGCGCGATCGCGCGGCGTATCAGCAAGATTTGCTGTTTATCGGCCATCAACCGGGCATCAAAGCCGTATTGACACCCTTCGAAAATCTGCAGTTTTATCAGGCGTTGCGCGGCGCGGCCGAGCAGCAGGCCATCTGGCGCGCGCTGGAGCAGGTGGGATTGGTGGGCTACGAAGATCTGCCGGTGGCGCAGCTTTCCGCCGGGCAGCAGCGGCGCGTGGCGTTGGCGCGCCTGTGGCTCAGCGCGGCGCCGCTGTGGATCCTCGATGAACCGTTAACGGCGATCGATAAACAGGGCGTGGCCGAGTTGATTAGCCTTTTTGAGCAACATGCACAGCGGGGCGGCATGGTATTGTTGACCACCCATCAGGATTTGGCCGGCGTCAGCCAAACGGTGGGCAAAATTCGTTTGGCGGAACACGACGCGGGGAGTTTGTGATGTTTTTGACCCTGGTGCGTCGCGAACTGAAGATCGCCTGCCGTAAAGGTTCGGAGATCGTCAACCCGCTGTGGTTTTTCCTGATTGTGATCACGCTGTTCCCGTTGGGGATTGGCCCGGAGCCGCAGTTGCTGGCGCGCATTGCGCCGGGCATCGTATGGGTGGCGGCGCTGTTGGCCTCGCTGCTGTCGCTGGAGCGGCTGTTTCGCGACGATTTCCTCGATGGCTCGCTGGAGCAGCTGTTGCTGCTGCCGACGCCGCTGCCGATGACGGTGCTGGGCAAAGTGTGTGCTCACTGGGTCGTGACGGGATTGCCGCTGCTGATCCTGTCGCCGCTGGCGGCGCTGCTGTTGTCGCTTGATATGCAAACCTGGTTGGCGGTGGCGGGGACGCTGCTGCTCGGCACGCCGACGCTGAGCCTGATCGGCGCTATCGGCGTGGGGCTGACCGTCGGCCTGCGCAAAGGGGGCGTGCTGCTCAGCCTGCTGGTGCTGCCGCTGTATATCCCGGTGCTGATCTTCGCCACCGGCGCGATCGACGCCGCCGCGATGGGCATGCCGATTGATGGTTACCTGGCGATACTCGGCGCGATGCTGGCGGGCAGCGTGACATTGGCGCCGTTTGCCGCCGCAGCGGCGCTGCGAGTGAGCGTGCACTAGCTAACAAATTGAATGAACAGACGGGGCAAGGCCGGCAAGAGCGTACCCCGCAGAAGATTTTCGCCGTTTCGAACGCTCGAGGCGGCCGACGCATAAAAATTACCGTGAGCACTGACGACAATGTGGAAATGGTTACATCAACTGGCGCGGCCTGAACGGCTGTATCACGTCTGCGGCCGCTTTATCCCCTGGCTGGGGCTGGCGGCGGCGGCCTGCCTGCTGCTTGGCTGGGCATGGGGCTTTGGCTTCGCGCCGAAGGATTATCAGCAGGGCGACAGCTTCCGCATCATTTATATTCACGTGCCGGCGGCCATGTGGTCGATGGGCATCTACGCCTCGATGGCGGTGGCGGCGTTTATCGGCCTGGTGTGGCAGATGAAAATGTCCGATACCGTGGTGGCGGCGATGGCGCCGATCGGCGCGGTCTTCACCTTTATCGCGCTGGTGACCGGCTCCGCCTGGGGCAAGCCGATGTGGGGCACCTGGTGGGTGTGGGACGCGCGGCTGACTTCCGAGCTGGTGCTGCTGTTCCTCTATATGGGCGTCATCGCGCTGTATAACGCCTTCGAAGACCGCCGCCTGGCGGGCCGCGCCGCCGGCATTCTGGTGCTGGTGGGCGTGGTGAATATCCCGATCATCCATTTCTCCGTCGAATGGTGGAATACGTTGCATCAGGGTTCGACCAATATGCAGCAATCCATCGCGCCAAGCATGCGCACCCCGCTGCGCTGGGCGATCCTCGGCTATCTGCTGTTGTTCGTCACGCTGACGCTGATGCGCCTGCGCAATCTGATCCTGTTCCAGGAGCGCCAGCGCCCGTGGGTCGCCGGGCTGGTGAATAAGGAGCGTCAGTCATGAATGCCGCATTCGATTCCTGGTCGGCGTTTTTCGCCATGGGCGGTTATGCCTTTTATGTCTGGCTGGCGGTCGCCGCCACGCTGATTTCGCTGTTGGGGCTGGTGGCGCACACCGTCTGGCAGCGGCGGCAGTTGCTCGCCGAGATCGGCCGCCGTCAGGCGCGCGAACGGCGCATTCGCCATGCGCAACAGTCAAAACAAAAATCCGCCGCACCGCGGGAGAAATCATTGTGAATCCACGTCGTAAAAGCCGCCTTTATCTGGCGATCGTTGTGCTGATCGGCATCGCGCTGACCGCAACCCTGATGCTGTACGCGCTGCGCTCCAACATCGATCTGTTCTATACCCCGGGGGAAATCCTGCAGGGCAAGGGCGAAAACCACGAGAAGCCCGAGGTCGGCCAACGGCTGCGCATCGGCGGCATGGTGATGCCCGGCTCGGTGAAACGCGATCCCAATACGCTGCAGGTCAGCTTCAAGATTTACGACGCGCGTGGCGCGATCGGCGTAACCTACACCGGCATTCTGCCGGATCTGTTCCGTGAAGGGCAGGGCGTGGTGGCGCAAGGGGTGCTGGGCGAGGGCAACGTGGTCAATGCGCGCGAAGTGCTGGCCAAACACGACGAGAAATACACGCCGCCGGAAGTGGCCGACGCGATGAAGGAGAATCACAAAGGGCCGGCGGAAGCGTATAACGCGCCGCAGGCGGAGGGCGCCAAGTCATGATGCCGGAACTGGGCAGTTTTCTGCTGTGCCTGGCGCTGGCGATCGCGCTGCTGCTGAGTATTTACCCGCAGTGGGGCGCGGCGCGGCAGGACAGCCGCATGATGGCGGTGGCCCGGCCGCTGACCTATGGCATGTTCGCGGCGATCGCGCTGGCGTTCCTGTGCCTGGTGCATGCCTTCGTGGTCAATGACTTTACCGTCGCCTACGTGGCCACCAACTCCAATACCCGACTGCCGGTGTATTACCGCATCGCCGCCACCTGGGGGGCGCATGAAGGTTCGCTGCTGCTGTGGGTGCTGCTGCTGAGCTGCTGGTCGCTGGCGGTGGCGCTGTGCAGCCGGGCGATGCCGCAGGATGCGGTGGCGCGGGTGCTGTCGGTGATGGGGATGATCACCGCCGGTTTCCTGCTGTTCATCATCATGACCTCCAACCCATTCACCCGTACGCTGCCGAACTTCCCGATCGACGGCAGCGATCTCAACCCGCTGCTGCAGGATATCGGCCTTATTTTCCACCCGCCGCTGCTGTACATGGGCTATGTCGGCTTCTCGGTCGCCTTCGCGTTCGCCATCGCCTCGCTGATGGCCGGCCGGCTCGACACCGCCTGGGCGCGCTGGTCGCGCCCGTGGACCACCGCCGCCTGGGTGTTCCTCACGCTGGGCATCGTGCTCGGATCGGCCTGGGCCTACTATGAGCTGGGCTGGGGCGGCTGGTGGTTCTGGGATCCGGTGGAGAACGCTTCCTTTATGCCGTGGCTGGCCGGCACCGCGCTGATGCATTCGCTGGCGGTGACCGAGAAACGCGGCACGTTCAAAGCCTGGACGGTGTTGCTGGCGATCACCGCTTTCTCGCTGTGCCTGCTGGGCACCTTCCTGGTGCGCTCCGGCGTGCTGGTCTCGGTGCACTCCTTCGCCTCCGACCCGGCGCGCGGCATGTTTATTCTCGCCTATCTGGTGATCGTGATCGGCGGCTCGCTGCTGCTGTACGCGGTCAAGGGCGGCCAGGTGCGCAGCCGGGTGCAGCACGAGACTTTCTCGCGCGAGACCTTCCTGCTGGGCAACAACGTGCTGCTGATCGCCGCCATGCTGGTGGTGCTGTTGGGCACGCTGCTGCCGCTGGTGCACAAACAGCTGGGGCTGGGCAGCATCTCGATCGGCGAGCCGTTCTTTAACACCATGTTCACCTGGCTGATGGCGCCGCTGGCGCTGCTGTTGGGCATCGGGCCGCTGGTGCGCTGGCGCCGCGATGAGCCGGGCAAGCTGTGGCGCCGCCTCGGCGTGGCGCTGCTGGTGACGCTGGTGCTGTCGATTCTGCTGCCGTGGCTGCTGCAGGACAGCATCGCCGGCATGACGGTGGTGGGCCTGATCATGGCGCTGTGGGTGATCATCCTGACGCTGATGGAGCTGCATGAGCGCGCCACCCACCGCCACGGTTTCTGGCGCGGTCTGCGGCAGCTGTCTCGCAGCCACTGGGGCATGGTGCTCGGCCACCTCGGCGTGGCGGTGACGGTAATCGGCATCGCCTTCAGCCAGAATTACAGCGTGGAGCGCGACGTGCGGATGAAGGCCGGCGACAGCGTGGATATCCACAACTATCACTTCGTGTTCCGCGACGTGCACGACATTCGCGGCCCGAACTACAGCGGCGGCGTCGGCATCATCGACGTCACGCGCAACGGCAAGCCGGAGGCGACGCTGCACGCGGAGAAACGCTACTACAGCGTGGCGCGCAGCATGATGACCGAGGCGGCGATCGACGGCGGGTTCAGCCGCGATCTGTACGCGGCGCTGGGCGAGGAGCTGGAAGACGGTTCCTGGGCGGTGCGCCTGTATTACAAACCCTTCGTGCGCTGGATCTGGTTCGGCGGTGTCTTTATGGCGATCGGCGGCCTGCTGTGCATTCTCGACCCGCGTTATCGCATGAGCAAGAAGCTCAAGCGTGAAGGCAAACTGGAGGCGCAATCATGAAGCGTAAGCTGCTGTTTATCCCGTTGGTGCTCTTCCTGCTGCTGGTGGCGGCTCTGATGGTGCAGCTCACGCGCAACGCGGGCGGCGAAGATCCGACCATGCTGGAGTCGGCGCTGATCGGTAAGCCGGTGCCGACCTTCAGGCTGGAATCACTGGATCAGCCGGGCAAAACCTACGATCAGGCGGTGCTGCGCGACGGCAAGCCGATCTTGCTCAACGTCTGGGCCACCTGGTGCCCAACCTGCCGCGCGGAACACCAGTATCTCAATACGCTGGCGGCGCGCGGCGTACGGGTGGTCGGCCTGAACTACAAAGACGATCGCGCCAAGGCGGTGACCTGGCTCAACTCTCTCGGCAATCCCTACGCCCTCAGTCTGTACGACGGCGACGGCATGCTGGGGTTGGATCTCGGGGTGTACGGCGCGCCTGAGACCTTCCTTATCGACGGGCAGGGGATTATTCGCTATCGCCACGCCGGCGACATGAATGAGCGCGTCTGGCAGCAGGAAGTGCTGCCGCTGTATAAAAAGTACGGGGGTGAGGCATGAGGCTGATTGTTCTGCTGTGCGCCGCGCTGCTGAGCTGGAGCGCCGCCGCGGCGATCGATACCTATCGCTTCAACTCCGTCGAGCAGGAGCAGCAGTATCGCGAGTTGACCGAACAGCTGCGCTGCCCGAAATGCCAAAACAACAGCATTGCCGATTCCAACGCCATTATCGCCGCCGACATGCGCACCAAGGTGTACGAGCTGATGATGCAAGGGCAAAGCAAGCAGCAGATCATCGATTACATGGTGGCGCGTTATGGCAACTTCGTCACCTACGAGCCGCCGGTAACGCCGGCGACGCTGATCTTGTGGATCGGCCCGCTGCTGTTCGTATTGATCGGCGGGGCAGTGGTGATCCTGCGCACCCGTCGCAAGCCCGACGCGGCGGTGGACGATGCATTCTCCGAACGGGAACGGCAGCGCCTGGCGGCGCTGTTGCAAGAGACTGACAGGAAGAAACCCTAATGGCTTTTTGGCTGATTATTTGCGTGTTGCTGGCCGGCGCTGCCGCGTTGCTGGTGGTGCCGGCGATGCGCCGCGGCAAACAGAGCACCGCCACGCGCGATGCGCTGAACAAGGCGTTTTATCAGGATCGCCTCAGCGAGTTGGAGCAGGATGAGCAGCAGGGCGTGGTAGCCGAGCGCCCGGAGCTGGTCAAAGAGCTGCAACAGAACCTGTTGAACGACATCCCGGCCGAGCAGATGGCGCAGGCGAAGCCGATCAACCGCTGGGCGCTGGTGCCGGGCGTGCTGTTACTGCTGGCGGTGACCGTTGGCTTTTATCTGAAAACCGGCGGGCTGGCGCAGGTGCTGGACTGGCGTCTGGTGCAGGCGCAAATGCCGGAATTGCGCGAGCGCGTTGCCAATGAGCGCGCCAAACCGCTGAGCATGGAAGAGATTGCTCGCCTCGGGCTGGGGCTGCGCACCGCGCTGCAACAGGACGATCGCAACATCAATGACTGGATGATGCTGGGGCGCGTAGGCATGGCGCTGAATAATGCCACCACCGCTACGCAGGCGTTTGCTCATGCTTATCAATTGGATCCGAATAGTCTGGAAGTGCGGCTCGGCTATGCCGAGGTCTTGACGCGCTCCAACGATCCGGAGGATAACAAGCAGGCGGCGCAGCTGTTGCGGCGCATGATCGCGGAAAACCACGGCGATCCGCGGGTGCTGAGCCTGCTGGCGTTCAATGCCTTCGAACAGGGCGATTTCAAGCAGGCGATCGGCGCCTGGCAGGTGATGCTGCAGCTGCTGCCGGCCAACGATCCGCGCGCGGAAGTGATAAAGCGCAGTATTGCACAAGCAAAAGCCCAGGCAGGCGGAGAAAATGTTAAACTGAATGTGACCGTTGCGCTGTCACCGCAGGCGGCGAAAGCCATGCCGCCGCAGGGGACGCTGGTCATTTCGGTCACCGACGGCGTCAGCCCGGTGCCGGTCGCGGTAAAACAATTGCCGCTGAGCCGTTTTCCGCTGTCTTTCTCACTGGATGACAGCAACGCCATGATGCCCGAGCGTCTGCTCTCGGCGCAGCATCAGGTGCAGGTGCGTGTGCGCCTCTCACAGGACGGATTGGCCACGCCGCAGCCGGGGGACTGGTTCGGCGAAAGCTCGCTGCAGACATTCAGCGGTAAAGAGCAGGTTAGCGTTCAGATAAACAAGCAGGTCCCTGAAAAATAAGACCGAACGTGTTTTTATGGAGAAAAATATGAACTTTCGCCTGACTGGGGTGGCATTCGCAACGGTATTACTGGTGGGCTGTGCCAGCGCGCCAGACAACGATCCGCAAGGGCGTTCCGATCCGCTGGAAGGATTTAACCGGACGATGTTCGACTTCAACTACAACGTCCTGGATCCTTATATCCTGCGTCCGGTCGCGGTGGCCTGGCGTGACTACGTGCCGATGCCGGCGCGTAACGGCATCAGCAACTTCACCTCCAACCTGGAAGAGCCGGCCAGCATGGTCAACGCCTTCCTCAAGGGCGATCCCTACCGCGGGATGATCCACTTCAACCGTTTCTTCCTGAACACCCTGCTCGGGATGGGCGGCCTGATCGACGTGGCCGGCATGGCCAACCCGAAACTGGCGCGCGAAGAACCGAACCGCTTCGGCAGCACGCTGGGCCATTACGATGTGGGTTACGGCCCGTACGTGATGTTGCCGGGCTACGGCAGCTTCACGCTGCGTGACGAAGGTGGCGACTTTGCGGATACGCTGTATCCGATGCTGAGTTACCTGACCTTCTGGATGTCGGCGGGCAAATGGGTGGTCGAGGGTATCGAAACCCGCGCTCAACTGCTGGATTCCGACGGCCTGCTGCGCAACTCCTCCGATCCTTATGTCATGGTGCGCGAAGCTTACTTCCAGCGCCACGATTTCATCGCCAACGGCGGCTCGCTCAAGCCGGAAGAGAACCCGAACGCCAAGGCGATTCAGGGCGAACTGGACGAGATCGACTCGCAGTAATCACGGGCGTTATGCCAATGAAAACCCGCCGCCAGGCGGGTTTTTTATGCCCGCGCGAGCGCCAGGCAAAGAAAAAGCGCCCCGCGGGGCGCTTTGGCATCCATCTCAGGCGAGATTAGAAGCGATAGTTGAAGTTGGCGCCGTACAGCCAGGCCTTGCCTTCGGAGGTGAAGGTGTAAGGACCTTCGTTGATGGTGACTTTCTGGCCGTGCATGTAGGACACGCCGACGTCGACCGAGGCGTCTTTGTTGAACGCATAGGTGGTACCGGCACTCAGCCAGAAACGGTCCTGATCCGGAATGGAGATCGAACGGTTTTGGGCGGGCACTGGGCTGTCATCGAAGGCGATACCGGTACGGAAGGTCCAGTTGTCGTCGTAGAAGTAGGTGGTGCCCAGCGCGATACGGTAAGCGTCTTTGAAGCCTTCATGCTTCTGGAACAGGGTCTGGCCGTTGTTGCCGGTGGCTTTCAGCTCCTGGAACTGGCTCCAGCTGGTGTAGGCCAGGCTGTAGTGGATAGCCCACTGCGGCGCCACTTTGTTGTAGCCGGACAGTTCCCACATTTCCGGCAGGTGCAGGCTCAGAGAACCCGGAATGGTGGTGCCGTTGGTGCCCCACGGCAGACCTTGAGAGGCCAGCAACGGGTTGAAGGCTGAAGGCAGGCTGCTTTTGTAATCGCCGTCAAAGTCGATTTTCACTTCTGAGCGATAGGTGAAGCCGTAACGGTTGTTTTCATCCACTTCGTACAGAATACCGGCGTTCCAGCCGAAGCCCCATTCGTCGCCTTTCAGGTGCGAAATCTGGGTATCTGCCGGGATCTGCGAAACAGGGCCGGCCAACTGTGGCGGTAACTTGCCCGATCCGGCGATCAGTTTTGGCAGATCGCCGGCATAGCGCTCGAGTTTGGCCTTGGCATAAACGGCGTCAAAGCCCAGACCGAAGCTGAAGTTCTTGTTCAGGCGATAAGCGCCGCTCAGGTTAAGGTTCAAGGTTTCCAGGTCGGTTTTGCCGCCCATGGAGCCCGCCGCGTAACCGTCGTTGTATTCGGTCGCCAAACCGAAGTTGCTGGTGACTGAGCCGCCTACGGCGAATTGATCGTTAATCGGGTGAACATAATGCAGGTTCGGCACCCAGGCTGTCGGCGCGATGTTTTTCGCATCCAGGCTGGCGCCGGAAGGGGACCGGCCACTGATATCGACGTCCGGATCGATGAAGACTGCGCCGAAAGAAAGTTCCGGGCGGGTATACATCATCAACAACGCCGGGTTGCGGCTTGCGGAAGCCGCCGTATCCGCCATGGCGCCTTCGCCAGAATACGAACGTCCTAAACCAGCTGATGAGAACTCATTCAGCTGGAATCCTGCGGCAGACACGTTTGAAGAAATAATTGCCACTGCAGCTGCGAGAGCTGATTTAGTCAATAGGTTTTTCTGGCTCATGACCAAAACCTCATTATGTGTTTATTATTTAAACTATTGTTACACGAAGTAACAAGGAGCGCGGGATTGTAGGGTCCGTTATCGTTCAGACAAATCAGACCAGTGGCTGAAGTATAGGTCTGACCTGTGAAAATGTTGCAAGTTTGTTTTTGAAATATTTCCAACCTGATATCAAAAAAGAGATCTGCTTAACAAAAAGCCAGCGGTAAATAACAAAATTCTTACCATTCCTTAGCAGTCGCTCATTTTTATTTGTGATTTCCATCACTTAAAACACCCAGTAAAAGTAAGTGCTAGTGATTGCCGGCGCGGAAGCGTAAAATACCTGCAGAATTTTGTGGCTTTGTGCCGGTGAGTGAAACGGCAATTTGGGCTGATAACCGAGGCCCTTGAGGAGAACCAATCATGTCAGATGCAATTAATAAATGCAGCGCCCAGGAAACCGCCGCGTGTTGCTGCGTGGATGTCGGCACCGTAATGGATAACACCGATTGCACCGCATCCTACAGCCAGGTGTTCAGTAATCAACACGATGCGGAGGCGATGTTGGCGGCCCTGAGCGAAAAGGCGCGCGCGGTCGAATCCGACCCTTGTGACATCAGCAGTAGCATTAAACCGGTTGACGGCGGCGTGCAATTGGAGGCTGATTTCACCTTCGCCTGCCAGGCGGAAACTCTGATCTTCCAGCTCGGCCTGCGTTAATCCCGGCTTTACCCCCGGCGCCGCCTGTTGCGCGCCGGGGATTTCCTTTCCCGTGCCCCCTCCCGATAGAAAGTGCGCCTGCTCGCAGTTTTGATCTCTGCCGGTTTGCCAAATGTAACCGTTTGGTTAACAATGACCTCATCAGGTCAGACCTCTTTCTGCCCATTGCGCTGACGTTATTTTCTTCAGGAGCATTTATGAGTAAGGCACTGCCGTTGGTGACCCGTCATGGTGACCGCATTGCGATTGTGAATGGACTGCGTACCCCCTTTGCCAAACAGGCGACCGCCTATCACGGCATTCCGGCGGTGGATTTAGGGAAAACGGCGGTGAGCGAGCTGTTGGCGCGCAGCGGTATCGATCCGCAGCTTATCGAGCAGCTGGTGTTCGGCCAGGTGGTGCAAATGCCCGAGGCGCCGAACATCGCGCGTGAAATCGTGCTGGGCACCGGCATGAGCGTCCATACCGACGCCTACAGCGTGTCGCGCGCCTGCGCCACCAGCTTCCAGGCGATCGCCAACGTGGCGGAGAGCATCATGGCCGGCAGCATCAGCGTCGGCATCGCCGGCGGGGCGGACTCTTCTTCCGTCTTGCCGATCGGCGTCAGCAAGGCGCTGGCGCGCACGCTGGTGGACGTCAACAAGGCGCGCACGTTGTCGCAGCGCCTCAAATTGTTCAGCCGGCTGAAATTCCGCGATCTGATGCCGGTGCCGCCGGCGGTGGCGGAGTATTCCACCGGCCTGCGCATGGGCGATACCGCCGAACAGATGGCGAAAAGCCACGGCATCACCCGTGAAGCGCAAGATGCGCTGGCGCACCGTTCCCACGAGCTGGCGGCCAAGGCCTGGCGGGAGGGGTGGCTGCGCGATGAGGTGATGACCGCCTACGTGCCGCCATACCGCGCGCAGCTTTCCGAAGACAACAACATCCGTAAAGACTCCAGCCTGGCGTCCTACGCCAAGCTGAAACCGGCGTTCGATCGCAAACACGGCAGCGTTACTGCGGCCAACAGCACGCCGTTGACCGACGGCGCGGCGGCGGTACTGATGATGAGCGAATCGCGCGCCAAAGAGCTGGGCCTGCAGCCGCTCGGCTATCTGCGTAGTTTCGCTTTTGCCGCCATCGACGTGTGGGAAGACATGCTGCTGGGGCCTTCCTACGCCACGCCGCTGGCGCTGGAGCGCGCCGGCATCGGTCTGGCCGATCTGACGCTCATCGATATGCATGAAGCTTTCGCCGCGCAAACGCTGGCTAACCTGAAGATGTTCGCCAGCGAAGCGTTCGCCCGCGAGAAGCTTGGCCGCAGCCAGGCGATCGGCGAGGTGGACATGGACAAATTCAACGTCCTGGGCGGTTCCATCGCCTATGGCCACCCGTTCGCCGCCACCGGCGCGCGCATGATCACCCAGACGCTGCGTGAGCTGAAACGCCGCGGCGGCGGGCTGGGCCTGACCACCGCCTGCGCCGCCGGCGGGTTAGGGGCCGCGATGATCGTGGAGGTGGAATAATGAGTTTCGAAAACGCATTGCATGAACAGCGCGCCAAACCGTCGGCCTTTCAACTGACGATCCGCCCCGACAACATCGGGGTGATCACCATCGACGTGCCGGGTGACAAGGTCAATACGCTCAAGGCCGAGTTCGTCGAACAGGTGAACGACGTGCTGATCCGGGCGCAGCAGCACACTGCACTGGAAGGGCTGGTGATCGTTTCCGGCAAGCCGGACTCGTTTATCGCCGGTGCCGACATCACCATGATTGCCGCCTGCACCAGCGCCAAAGAGGCGGAAACGCTGGCCAAGAAAGGGCAGAGCACGCTGGCGCAGATCGCCGCTTTCCCGGTGCCGGTGGTCGCGGCCATCCACGGCGCCTGCCTGGGCGGCGGCCTGGAATTGGCGCTGGCCTGTCACGGCCGCGTCTGTTCGCTGGATGACAAAACCGCGCTCGGTCTGCCGGAAGTGCAGCTGGGCCTGCTGCCGGGCTCTGGCGGCACTCAGCGCCTGCCGCGCCTGATAGGCGCTGCCAAGGCGCTGGACATGATCCTGACCGGCAAGCACATTCGCGCCCGCCAGGCGCTGCGCATGGGGCTGGTGGACGACGCCGTGCCGCAATCGATCCTGTTGCAGACCGCCATCGAGCGGGTGAAACAGGGCTGGAAACATCAGCGCGAGCTGCCGTGGCAGGATCGCCTGCTCAATGGCCCGCTGGGTAGAAATCTGCTGTTCAGCATCGTGCGCAAGAAAACGTTGGCGAAAACCCACGGCAACTACCCGGCGGCGGAGCGCATTATTCAGGTGGTGCGAACCGGGCTGGATCACGGCAGCGCCAGCGGCTATGAGGCCGAAGCGCGCGCCTTTGGCGAGCTGGCGATGACGCCGCAGTCGGCGGCGTTGCGCAGCCTGTTCTTCGCCTCCACCGCGCTGAAAAAAGAGCGGGGCGGCAATGCTCAGCCGCATGCCCTGCATCGCGTCGGCATTCTCGGCGGCGGCCTGATGGGCGGCGGCATCGCCTGTGTCACCGCCACGCGCGGCGGTTTGCCGGTGCGCATCAAAGACATCAATGAAACCGGCATCAATCACGCGCTAAAATACAGCTGGGACGTGCTCGGCAAACGGGTACGCAGCAAGCGCATGCGCCCGGCGGATCGGCAAAAGCAGATGATGCTGATCTCCGGCTCCACCGATTACACCGGCTTCGAGCAGGTGGATATCGTGGTCGAGGCGGTGTTTGAGGATCTGGCGCTGAAGCAGAAAATGGTGGCCGAGGTCGAAGCGAACTGCGCGCCGCATACCGTGTTCGCTTCCAACACCTCTTCGCTGCCTATCGGCCACATCGCCGAACAGGCCCAGCGGCCGCAGCAGGTGATCGGTCTGCACTACTTCAGCCCGGTGGACAAAATGCCGCTGGTGGAAGTGATCCCGCACGCCGGCACCAGCGAAGAGACCATCGCCACCACCGTAGCGCTGGCGCACAAGCAGGGCAAGACCGCCATCGTGGTGGGCGACAGCGCCGGTTTTTATGTCAACCGCATCCTGGCGCCGTACATCAACGAAGCGGCGCGCTGCCTGCTGGAAGGCGAGCCGATTGAATCGCTGGACAAGGCGCTGGTGGACTTCGGTTTCCCGGTCGGCCCGATTACCCTGCTGGATGAAGTGGGCATCGACGTCGGCACCAAAATCATTCCCGTGCTGGTCGAGGCGCTGGGGCCGCGCTTCGCCGCGCCTGCCGCGTTCGATGCGGTGCTGAAGGACGGGCGCAAAGGGCGCAAGAACGGCCGCGGCTTCTATCTTTACCCGAGCGAGGGGCAGCAGCGTCAGCGGCGTAAGCGCGCGGATACCTCATTGTATACGCTGCTCGGCGTCACGCCGAAGGCGCACATGCTGCCGGCGACCGTCGCCCAGCGCTGCGTGATGATGATGCTGAACGAAGCGGCGCGCTGCCTGGATGAAGGCGTGATCCGCAGCGCGCGCGACGGCGATATCGGTGCGGTGTTCGGCATCGGTTTCCCGCCGTTCCTCGGCGGCCCGTTCCGCTATATGGACGAGCTCGGCGCCGAGAAAGTGGTGAAGACGCTGGACTACCTGCGCCAGCAGCACGGCGAGCACTTCGCGCCGTGCGAGCGCTTGCAGCGCATGGCGCAGCAGGGCGAGCGCTTTTACCCGTTGGGGAGCTGAACGCAGGGCGGCCCGATTTGCACTATAGTTGCAACAGGGCCGCGTTGTGATCGCCATCACTCCTTGCGACAGCGTCAGCCGGTGAGGCTGTACAGCAAGGCTGAGGCAGCGGTAAGTTAGCTTGACCGCCATCAATAAATTTCATGGCGGCAAGGTTAAAATTTAACCCGTTGAATTGATTGTTCTGTGAGCAATCGAGGTTTGCCCGGGGAGGGTTGCTGTAAAAAACAGCGTTTTCTTTAGGCAAACTTTCAGGCAAAATGCCCGGCCGCCATAAAGAGACGGCGCGTTATCGTTTTAAAGCTTTGGCTTTGGGTTGGAAAACTCGGCGGTACAGCACGCACGGCGTTTCTGTATAGCGTTACTTTGTCAACAACAGCGGTGCAATATGCAAGTTTTGATTATGCGTCACGGAGAGGCGGCGCTCGAGGCAGCCAGCGATGCGGTAAGGCCCCTTACCCTGTGCGGCCGCGACGAGTCCCGTCAGATGGCGGCCTGGTTGAACACCAAGTCTGTGGATATTGAACGCGTGCTGGTCAGCCCCTATCTGCGGGCCGAACAGACGCTGGCGACGGTGCGTGAAGCCTTGACGCTGCCGGAGGGCGAAGAAGTGCTGCCCGAGCTGACGCCGGGCGGCAACGCCGAACAGGTCGGCAGCTATCTGCAGGCGCTGGCGATGCAAGGGGTGAGCTCGGTGCTGATCGTGTCGCACCTGCCGCTGGTGGGGTATCTGGTGGCGGAACTGTGTCCGGGCGAGTGCCCGCCGATGTTCGCGACCTCGGCGATCGCCAACGTCGATCTGCCGGCGGACGGCAGCTACGGCAAGTTTGAATGGCAGGTCAGCCCATCGCAGGTGATGGCCAAAGTGTGAACCGCGGATGCGGTGCGGAATAAACTCAGGGCGATGTCTGACATCGCCCTGAGTCGTTTCTGAGGGGGGCTACTCGGCCAGCTCCACCAACAGCAGGATGGCGGCGTTGCCACCCCATTCCTTCGGCGCCTGGTGGAACGCCAGCACATCGGGGTGCTGCGCCAGCCACAGCGGCGTTTGCTGCTTGAGGATATGCTTGCCGTGCCCGTGCATCACACAGGCGCAGTGCACGTGCTCGCGTTTGCAGGCGGCGATCAGCGCCCCCAGCTCCTGCTTGGCCTGCAGTTGGGTCAGGCCGTGCAAATCGAGAAACAGCTCCGGCGAGTAATCGCCGCGCCGCAGCTTCTTCAGCTCATACGGGCTGCTGCCGGGGCGCACGTAGCGCGTCGGGCCTTCCTCTTCCAGCTGCGGCTGGTATTCATCTGAAAAATAATAGCTGGCATCGACCTGCTCCTGCAGCAATCGCTGCGGCGCAATCTGTTTGACCTTGGGCTTCGGCGGGCGGTGGACGATGGTGTCCTGGCGCAGCTTTTTCGCGCCCGCCACCGACTCTCTGAAGAGCTGTTGTTCGTCTTTGCTCAGAGGGGGCTTGTTCTTCATGCTTCATTCACCGGAAATCGTTTATTTCGCTAGTTTACCTTGTGAATGAGCGCTGTCGACGCAAAACTCGGGCCAGAGTGAAAAGCGCGAGGGGCAAGCGTGATTTGTCGCGGGCTTCATGGCAAACTATGCGGCTAAATCATGAAACACAGCGCCTGCCGGAGGGCAAATTGGACAAAATTTTCGTCGACGAAGCAGTGAACGAACTGCACACCATTCAAGATATGCTGCGCTGGACGGTAAGCCGCTTCAACGCCGCCAATATCTATTATGGTCACGGAACCGATAATCCGTGGGACGAAGCGGTGCAATTGGTGCTGCCAAGCCTGTTCCTGCCGTTGGACATTCCGGAGGACATGCACACCGCCCGTCTGACTTCCAGTGAGCGCCATCGCATCGTTGAGCGCGTGATCCGCCGCGTCAACGAACGCATCCCGGTCGCCTATCTGACCAACAAGGCCTGGTTCTGCGGCATGGAATTTTACGTCGACGAGCGCGTGCTGGTGCCGCGTTCACCGATCGGCGAGCTGATCAACGATCGTTTCAGCGCGCTGATCCCGCACCCGCCGCGCCATATCCTCGACATGTGCACCGGCAGCGGCTGCATCGCCATCGCCTGCGGCTACGCTTTCCCGGAAGCGGAAGTGGACGCGGTGGACATCTCCAGCGACGTGCTGGCGGTAACCGAGCGCAATATTCAGGCGCACGGCGTCGAACATCAGGTGATCCCGATCCGTTCCGATCTGTTCCGCGACGTTCCCGCGATCCAGTACGATCTGATCGTCACCAACCCGCCGTACGTCGATGCGGAAGACATGTCGGATCTGCCGCAGGAGTTCCGCTTTGAGCCGGAACTGGGGCTGGCGGCGGGCAGCGACGGCCTGAAGCTGGTGCGCCGCATCCTGGCGTGCGCGCCGGACTACCTGACCGACGACGGCGTGCTGATTTGTGAAGTGGGCAACAGCATGGTACATCTGATGGAACAATATCCGGACATCCCGTTCACCTGGCTGGAATTCGAAAACGGCGGCGACGGCGTGTTCATGCTGACCAAGCAGCAGCTGGTGGATTGCAAGGATCACTTCAGCCTCTATCGCAGCTAAGCCGCATTTCCAAGGCCCGCATGGCGGGCCGCATAACGATAAAAGACTAACGGTAAGGAGCCGTGATGGCAGGAAACAGTATTGGGCAGATTTTCCGCGTCACCACCTTCGGTGAATCTCACGGGGTGGCGCTGGGTTGTATCGTCGACGGCGTGCCGCCCGGCATCCCGCTCACCGAAGCCGATTTGCAACACGATCTGGACCGCCGTCGTCCGGGCACCTCGCGTTACACCACCCAGCGCCGTGAACCGGATCAGGTGCGCATTCTCTCCGGCGTATTCGAAGGCGTGACCACCGGCACCAGCATCGGTCTGATCATTGAAAACACCGATCAGCGCTCGCAAGACTACAGCGCCATCAAAGACGTGTTCCGTCCAGGGCATGCCGACTACACCTACGAACAGAAATACGGTCTGCGCGACTATCGCGGCGGCGGCCGCTCTTCGGCGCGTGAAACCGCCATGCGCGTCGCGGCGGGCGCTATCGCCAAGAAATACCTGCAGCAGAAGTTCGGCGTGCAGGTGCGCGGCTATCTGGCGCAGATCGGCGACGTGACCTGTGAGCTGAAAGACTGGGATCAGGTCGAACAGAACCCGTTCTTCTGCCCGGATCCGGACAAGCTGGAAGCGCTGGACGAACTGATGCGCGCGCTGAAAAAAGAGGGTGACTCCATCGGCGCCAAGGTCAGCGTGATTGCTGAAAACGTGCCGGTTGGCCTGGGTGAGCCGGTGTTTGACCGCCTCGATGCCGATCTGGCGCACGCGCTGATGAGCATCAACGCGGTGAAAGGCGTGGAGATCGGCGACGGGTTCGCCGTGGTGACCAAACGCGGCAGCGAAAACCGCGATGAAATCACCCCGGAAGGCTTCCAAAGCAACCATGCCGGCGGCATTCTCGGCGGCATCAGCAGCGGCCAACCGGTGATTGCGCATCTGGCGCTGAAGCCGACCTCCAGCATTATGGTGCCGGGGCGCACTATCAATCGCCAGGGCGAAGCGGTGGAAATGGTCACCCGCGGTCGCCACGATCCGTGCGTGGGCATCCGCGCCGTGCCGATCGCCGAAGCGATGATGGCGATCGTGTTGATGGATCACCTGCTGCGCCAGCGCGCGCAAAACGGTGATGTGGTTTCCGACGTACCGCGCTGGTAATCGCCATGAAAAACTGGATGTTGGGCCTGGTGGCCCTGACGGCCTCCGCCTCCGCCATGGCACTGACGCCGTGGCAGAAAATCGATCATCCGGTGGCCGGCGCGCCGCAGGCGGTGGGTGGTTTCGCCAACGGCTGCGTCATCGGCGCGCAGCCGTTGCCGCTGAATTCACCGGATTATCAGGTGATGCGTACCGACCAGCGCCGCTATTTTGGCCATCCGGATCTGCTGGCGTTCATACAGCGCCTCAGCAGCAAAGCGAACCAGAAAGCGCTGGGCACGGTGCTGATCGGCGACATGGCGATGCCGGCCGGCGGGCGCTTCAGCAGCGGCCACGCCAGCCACCAGTCTGGGCTCGACGTCGACATCTGGCTGCAGCTGCCGCGCCAGCGCTGGAGCGCGCAGCAATTGCTCAAGCCGCAGCCGATCGACCTGGTGTCGGGCGACGGCAAGCAGGTGGTGGCGAGCCAATGGCAGCCGCAGATTGAGTCGTTGATCAAGCTGGCGGCGCAGGATGCGGAGGTGACGCGTATCTTCGTCAACCCGGCGATCAAGCAGCGTCTGTGTCTGGACGCCGGCGCCGATCGCGCCTGGTTGCACAAGGTGCGGCCGTGGTTCGGCCACCGTGCGCACATGCACGTGCGCCTGCGTTGCCCGGCCGGCAGCCTGGAGTGCCAGGAGCAGGATACGCCGCCGCCGGGCGACGGCTGCGGCGCCGAACTGGCGAGCTGGTTCGTGCCGCATCAGCCTAACGCGAAGCCGGGCAAATCCGTGCCGCCGCCGTTACCGCCGACCTGTCAGGCATTGCTGGATCACCATTTCTCAGCGGAATAACTCATGGACTGGTTCGTCATTGGCCCCGAGATGCTCGGGGTGTTGTTTGCGGTAGCGCTGCTGGCGGGGTTTATCGACTCCATCGCCGGCGGCGGCGGATTACTGACGGTGCCGGCCTTGCTGGCAGTGGGGGTTCCTCCGGCGCAGGCGCTGGCGACCAATAAGCTGCAGTCGGTCGGCGGCTCCTTCTCCGCCAGTCTGTACTTCATTCGTCGGCGCGCGGTGAACCTCAACGACCAGAAGCTGACGATTTTTCTGACGCTGATCGGCTCGATCGCCGGCGCCATTCTGGTGCAGCATATGCGCGCCGATGTGCTGCGGCAGATGTTGCCGCTGCTGGTGATCGGCATCGGTCTCTACTTCCTGCTGATGCCGCGCCTGGGTGAGGAAGATCGTCAACGCCGCCTCGGCGCCTTGCCGTTCGGGCTGGTGGCCGGCGGCTGCGTCGGGTTTTACGACGGTTTCTTCGGCCCCGGCGCCGGCTCATTCTACGCGCTGGCCTACGTGACGCTGTGCGGTTTCAACCTCGCCAAGTCTACGGCGCACGCCAAAGTGCTGAACTTTACCTCCAACGTCGGCGGGTTGGCGCTGTTCATCATCGGCGGCAAGGTGGTGTGGAGCATCGGTCTGGTGATGCTGGTGGGGCAGGTGCTGGGGGCGCGTTTGGGCGCGCACATGGTGCTGACCCGCGGGCAGAAACTGATTCGGCCGATGATCGTGATCGTCTCACTGGTGATGAGCCTCAAGCTGCTGTACGACAATCACGGCGCAGAGATTCAGCAGTGGCTGTCCGCCTTCGTGCACGGTTAAAGATGAAGAGGGTGCGCTGCTTACGCGCCCTGTCTTATCGGGTATAATGGCCTCTTTATTTTTGTGGTTATAGAATTTTTATGTCAGACACGCAGACCCGTCATCACTATGAGCAGTTGATCGCGATCTTCAATCGGTGCTTCAGCGATGACTATAACACCCGCCTGGTGAAGGGCGACGACGAACCCATTTACCTGCCGGCCGATGATGAACTGCCGTATCACCGCATCGTGTTCGCCCACGGTTTCTACGCCAGCGGCCTGCACGAAATCTCGCACTGGTGCATCGCCGGTGAAGCGCGCCGTCAATTGGTGGACTTCGGTTATTGGTATTGCCCGGACGGGCGCGACGCGCAGACCCAGAGCGAATTCGAAGCCGTGGAGATCAAACCGCAGGCACTGGAATGGATGTTCTGCGTGGCGGCCGGTTTCCCGTTCAACGTCAGCTGCGACAACCTGAACGGCGACTGCGAGCCGGATCGCATCGCGTTCCAACGCAAGGTGCGCGCCCGGATATTGGCGCTGCTGGAGCAGGGAATACCCACAAGGCCTGCGCGCTTTATTCAGGCGCTGCAATCGTTCTACAATACGCCACCGTTGGCGGCCGAGCATTTTCCGTATCCGGAAGATCTCAACTGACGCCACAGCCCGTTATTTAATGAGGAAATTTGATGATCGCAGAATTTGAAGCGCGCATTTTGGCGCTGATTGATGACATGGTAGAGCACGCCAGCGATGATGAACTGTTTGCCGGTGGCTACCTGCGCGGTCATCTGACGCTGGCGGTGGCCGAAGCGGAAGAGCAGGGCGAACACACCGCCGCAGCGCTGAAAGCGCGGGTGGAGGAGAGCCTGCACAAAGCGATCGCCGCCGGGGAACTCTCGCCACCGGATCAGATCCTGGTGCGCGGCATGTGGGAAAACCTCTATCAGGCTGCAACCCCTGCCGCCTGATCGTCATGCCGGGGCGCGTCGCCGCGCCCCTCAAGGTTGATTAAACTGCACGTCCTTTCAGCAATTTCCGCACCCACATCCGATTCGGATTCAACGCCGCCAGCAGACGCGCATCGCCCGGCAACGGCTCGCCGAACAGCTGCGCCGCCAAAATTTCCGCCGCCAGGGGCGCCGAGCACAAGCCGCGCGAGCCTAACCCGCCGATAGCGAACAGACCGGGATAGACCGGCGCATCGGCGACGGTTTCGCCGCGCTGGTTCTGCCGCTGCAAATCCTGATACTGCGCCAGCGTGGCCTGATAGTCCGGCAGTGCGCCGACCATCGGCAGATGATCGCGGGTGGCGCTGCGCACGCCGCAGCGCGCCTGATGAGCGCTGACGTCCACCTGCTGCGGCCAGGCCTGCTCCGGCAGGCAGCGCAGCAGACGCTCGCGGTTATCCTGCTGTTCCTGCTCGCGGTAGTCGGTGGCGGTGTCGCCGCGCTGATAGCTGGCGCCGATGCAGTGCTGGCCGTTGTTGGCGTTGGCCGGCGTCAGGTAGCCGTCGTAGCACAAGACCTGTTTCAATTGACCGAGGGCCGGCGAGCTTGGGATATGCGATACCTGCCCGCGTACCGAATACAGCGGCAGGGCTTCCGTCGGTGCCAGCTCGGCCAACCGGTGGCCGTTGGCCAGGATCACCGTCGCATGGCGCCGGCTGTCGCCGTTGGTGAAATCGATGCGCCAGCCGTTTTCTTCCTGCGTCAGCCTCTGTGCATCGTGCCGATAGTGGCAGACCAAGCCCTGACGCTGCGCCAGCGCGATAGCGCCGCGCGTCAGCTCGGCCGGGCACAGCCAGCCGCCTAGCGGGTAGGTGATGCCGCCAAAGCCGGTATCGACGCCGCACCGATCGCTGAGCGTCTCGCGGTCGGCCGCCGTCGCCAAGGCTTGCGGCCAGTCGGTTTTCAGCATATTGGCGATCTTGGCGCCGCTCTTTTCGTCATAGGCCAACTGGCTGACGCCGCACCACTGGTGATCAAAGGCGACGCCTTGTTGCAACAGGGCGTCGTATTGTCGGCGAGCGAAGGGAAACGCGGCGCTGAAGAAACTCTCCAGCGCGTTGCCGCTGCCGTTCAGCAAAGGATAAATCGCGCCCTGGCGGTTACCGGATGCGCCTTCGGCCGCCTGCTCGTCGGCGCAGTACAGCGTGACGGTGGCGCCGCGCCGCAGCAAGGCCAGCGCAGTGAGCGCGCTGGCGACGCCGCCGCCGATCAGGGCGATGTCGGTGGTGTTGTCCGCCGCCGGGCGTCGATACCAGGGCGCTGGATGTGAGGCGGGCTGCGCATCGGCCGGGAGCTCACCGGCGAGCATTTCACGCTTTTGGCCGAAGCCTTTGCAGCGCTTGACCTGAAAACCGGCCTGTTGCAAACCGCGGCGCACGAAGCCGGCGGCGGTAAAGGTGGCGAAGCTGCCTTCCGGCCGGGCGAAACGCGCCATGGCGGCGAACAGTTGATCGGTCCACATGTCGGGATTTTTTGCCGGCGCGAAGCCGTCAAGGAACCAGGCGTCCACCTGGTTATTCATGCTGGCGTCAAACTGCGGCAGCAGATCGTTGACGTCGCCGAACCACAGATCGAGCGTAATGCGGCCTTCGGCCAACAGCAGGCGATGGCACCCCGGCAGCGGCAGCGGCCATTGGGCGCGCAGTTCGTCGGCGTAAGGCGCCAGCTCCGGCCAGCGCGCATGCGCCGCCGCCAGGTCAGCCTGCTGCAGGGGAAATTTTTCGAAGCTGATAAAGTGCAGGCGCTGCAGCGTCGCGTCCGGCTCGGCCTGGCGGAAGCCGGCGAAGGCCTGCCACAGCGTGAGGAAATTGAGCCCGGTGCCGAACCCGGTTTCCGCCACGACAAACAGCGAGCGCGGGTGGGCGGCGAAACGCTGCGGCAGCCGATTGCCGTGCAGGAAGACGTAGCGGGTTTCTTCCAGCCCATCCTGATTGGAAAAATAGACGTCATCAAACTGTTTCGAAACAGGTGTACCCTGTTCGTTCCAGGTTAGCGTTGCGGTTTGGATGGGGGCGTGGTTCACGGTCAATGGCTCGAAATTCAAGGGATGCCGCGAATTCTAACGGCGCTGGCGCCCCGGCGCAAACTGGACGACAATAAAGCTGAAAAACGCTGATCGGACTTGTTCGGCTTACATCTGTACGCTAAAGTGCGATGCAAAATCCCGTAGGTAAATAGTGGAAGAGGTATTGAATGAAACGTGCAGTGATTACTGGCCTGGGAGTTGTCTCCAGCATTGGTAATAACCAGCAGGAGGTCCTGGCAAGCCTGCAGGAAGGACGTTCTGGGATCACTTTCTCCCAGGAGCTGAAAGATTCCGGCATGCGTAGTCACGTATGGGGGCAAGTTAAGCTCGACACTACCGGCCTGATCGACCGCAAGGCGGTGCGTTTCATGAGCGATGCTTCCATTTATGCCTTCCTGGCGATGCAAGAAGCGATCGCTTCTTCCGGTTTGAAGGAAGAAGAGTATCAAAACAACCCGCGCGTGGGCCTGATCGCCGGTTCCGGCGGCGGTTCTCCGCGCTTCCAGGTGTTCGGCGCCGATGCGATGCGCAGCCCGCGCGGCTTGAAAGCGGTTGGCCCATACGTGGTCACCAAAGCCATGGCTTCCGGCGTTTCCGCCTGCCTGGCAACGCCGTTCAAAATCCACGGCGTGAACTACTCCATCAGCTCCGCTTGCGCGACCTCTGCGCACTGCATCGGCAACGCGGTTGAGCAAATCCAGCTGGGCAAACAGGACATCGTGTTCGCCGGCGGCGGCGAAGAGCTGTGCTGGGAAATGGCCTGCGAGTTCGATGCGATGGGCGCGCTGTCCACCAAATACAACGACACGCCGGAAAAAGCCTCTCGCACCTACGACGCCGATCGTGACGGTTTCGTCATCGCCGGCGGCGGCGGCATGGTGGTGGTTGAAGAGCTGGAGCACGCGCTGGCGCGCGGCGCGCACATCTATGCGGAAATCGTCGGCTACGGCGCGACTTCCGACGGCGCCGACATGGTTGCCCCTTCGGGCGAAGGCGCAGTGCGCTGCATGAAGATGGCGATGCAGGATCTGGATGCGCCGATCGATTACATCAACGTGCACGGCACCTCTACGCCGGTAGGCGACGTGAAAGAGCTGGGCGCCATTCGTGAAGTGTTCGGCGACAATACCCCGGCCATCTCCTCCACCAAGGCGATGACCGGCCACTCGCTGGGCGCCGCGGGCGTGCAGGAGGCGATCTACAGCCTGCTGATGCTGGAGCACGGCTTTATCGCGCCGAGCATCAACATCGAAACCCTGGATGAACAGGCGGTCGGCATGAACATCGTGACTCAGCCGACCCAGCGCGAGCTGACCACCGTGATGTCCAACAGCTTCGGCTTCGGCGGCACCAACGCCACCCTGGTGATGCGCAAACTGGCGAAATAATTCCGCCTGAGCTTCACCTCGCCATCAAGCCCGCGTTTTCGCGGGCTTTTTACTGCGCTAAGCCCACTTGACGGGCGCTCGGAGTTTTCCCAAATCACATCCCCTGACACATCATTACCTCGCCATTACATGCGTTGGGCATACAATAGCCTGGTAGCATGATTATCGCTCGGCGTAGCTTTCTAAAGTGATCGAACATTGAGGCAAGAAGTATGAAAAAGTTAATTGCGGTTGGGTTACTGTCGGCCGTGTTGGCCGGATGCGCCACCGATTCTCCCTGCGTGCCGGTCTATGATGACCAGGGGCGTCTGGTGCACACCAACACCTGCATGAAGGGTACCACTCAGGATAACTGGGAAACCGCGGGCGCGATCGCCGGCGGCGCGGCGGCGGTTGCCGGTCTGACCCTCGGCATCATCGCGCTGACCAAGTGATCGGCGCGGAACAGGACCAAGCCCGGCCATTGCGTGCCGGGCTTTTTTTATCTCACTGCACCAAAAACGCTTTGAACTGCGGTGTCATCACGGCGCTGAAACCGTCGTCGGTTTTACTGATCAGGTAGACCGCCAGCCCTTTCTCTTCCGCGAGCTGCAACGCTTTCTCCGGGCCCAGCACCATCAAACCGGTATCCCAGCCGTCGGCCTCGAGCGCGGTCGGGGCGATCACCGTGGCGGAAACCAGCCGGTGGTTGATCGGCCTGCCGGTGGTCGGATCGATGACATGGGAGTAGCGCTGGCCGTTTTGTTCAAAGTAGTTGCGGTAGCTGCCGGCGGTGCTGATGCCGTAACCGTGCAGATCCACCAGCGCCTGTACCGCATTTTCACGGTCGGTCGGCTTTTGGATCGCCACCCGCCAGGGCTTGCCCTGGCCGTTGACGCCACGTGAAGAGACCGCACCACCGACCGATACCAGGTAGTTGGTAATGCCGTGACGGTTCATCAGGCGCACCAACTCATCGGCACCATAGCCTTCGCCCAGCGTCGAGAGATCGACATACATGCCCGGCAGATCTTTTTGCAGCCACTCCCCGCGGTTGTCGCTGATCAGCTTCAGGTGCTGCAGGCCGGTGCGCAGCTTTGCCGCGTCGATCTGCGCCTGTTCCGGCACCTTGACCGGATGTTTGTCGGGACCGAACCCCCACAGGTTCACCAAGGGGCCGACGGTGATGTCCATGGCGCCGCCGGTATCGCGGCCGATGCGTTGAGCCATCAGCACGATGTCCGCCATGCCGCGCGGGATCGGCTGCGGCTCGAGGCTGGCGCTGTGGTTAAACCGCGACAGCACCGAGTCGGCGCGGTAGGTGGAGATATCGTCGTTGGCCTGCTCGAGCACTTTGTCTATCTGCCGCTGCAATTCTTGTTTGCCGATCGCGACGTCACCGCTGACATTTACGCTGTAGAAAGTGCCCATGGTTTTGCCGTCAATATCGATTTGCGGGCGGGAGGAGGCGTCGTCGCAGGCAGCGAGCAGGGCGCATAAGGCGCTCAACAGCGCTCCTTTGGCGAACAGGGAAGCCATAACATGTCCTTTGAAACCGTGAAAGCCGCTACAAATAAAGTAAAGCGCGGCAAATGGAAAGCGGATAAAGGTAAAATAGCATTTTGCTGGCGCTGAAGCCGCGTCTGAGCTAACGTCTGCCCATTCTTTTCGGTGAGGTTCACACTGCCGCTATGAGTTCAACCGCCATTTCCCGGCTTATCCACCCCTTTGTCAAAGACCGTTTCTTGCATGCATTGCTGCTGGCCGGCGTGGCGATGTTCGCTTTTCATCCGCAGCCGCTGGCAGCGCTGGGTGGTTTCATCGACGGCCGTACCCTTATCACCCTGTTGGGGCTGATGCTGCTGACCAAAGGGGTGGAGGTCAGCGGCTACTTCGATTTTGTCGGCCGCAAGATTATCAACCGCTTGCACAGCGAACGGCGGCTGGCGCTGTTCTTGGTGTTTTCCGCCGCGCTGCTGTCGTCGTTTCTGACCAACGACGTGGCGCTGTTTATCGTCATACCGCTCACCATCACGCTGAAAAAGCTGTCGGCGCTGCCGGTCGGCCGCTTGATCATCTTCCAGGCGCTGGCGGTGAACGCCGGTTCGCTGCTGACGCCGATCGGCAACCCGCAAAATATCCTGCTGTGGAGCCGCTCCGGCCTCTCTTTCCTCGGTTTCATCGGCCAGATGGCGCCGTTTGGTGCCGCAATGATGTTGAGCCTGCTGGCGCTGACCTGGTTCAGCTTCCCGGCGCGCGACATCGTGAAAGCACCGAATACCGAGGGCTATCCCTATCAGCGGCCGCTGTTGCTGAGCTGTGTAGGGCTGTATGCGGTTTTCCTGCTGTGTCTCGATTTCGATCTGCCGTTGTATGGGCTGCTGGCGGTGTTCGCCGGTTTCTTGCTGCTGGCGCGCCGGGTGCTGTTGCAGATCGACTGGAGCCTGATTTTCGTGTTCGCCGCCATGTTCATCGATGTCGGCCTGTTTACCCGTTTGCCGCCGCTTCAGCCGGCGTTCGCCGCCATCGCCGGGCTGAGCGAGGGGAGCGTGTATGCGTTGGGCGTCGGGCTGTCGCAGATCGTCAGCAACGTGCCGGCCACCATACTGTTGCTCAACTATGTGCCCTCCAGCGCTCAGCTGGCCTATGCGGTCAACGCCGGCGGCTTCGGGTTGGCGATCGGATCGCTCGCCAACCTGATTGCGTTGCGCATGGCGGGGGAGCGCAAGATCTGGTTGCGCTTCCACTATTATTCGCTGCCGCTGTTGGCATGGGCCGCGTTGCTCGGCTGGGTGATGAGCTAAGCCGGTTGGCCGCTTTGCCGCGCGGCCAGCAGGCAAATGCTGCGGGTCACCTGATAGGATTTCACGAAGGCGCTGACGGGTAAAAACTCGAAGCGCGAGTGGAAGTTATGCGCGCCAGTGAAGTAATTGGGCGTCAGGATGCCGCGGCTGGAGAGCGCCGCACCGTCGGTGCCGCCGCGCATCGGGATCACCTTCGGCGGGATGCCGTGGGCGGCGAGGGCGCCGAAGATCAGATCGATAGCGCGCCGGTCCTCGCCGATGGCGTTGCTGATGTTGCTGTAGATGTCGCTGACGCTGCAGCTGACGTTTGCGCGCGGGTAGTTGGCCGCCACCTGGCGCACCGTCTCCTCAAGGCGGGCCTTGCGCGCCTCGAACGCCGCGCGATCGAAGTCGCGAATCGACACCTTCAGCGTCGCCTGATTGGCGTTGGCGGCCAGATCGGTGAACCAGAAATAGCCTTCGCGCCCCTCGGTGTGCTCCGGGGTATCCTGCACGTCGAATCGGTTGATGATGTCGTTGGCGATGCGTATCGGGTTGATTAACACGTTTTTCGCCGACATCGGGTGGGCGGTCACCCCCTCGATGTGGATCTCCGCCGCCGCCGCGTTGAAATTCTCGTACACCACTTCACCCAGTTCGCAGCAGTCGATGGTGTAGGCGAAATCGACGGGGAAACGCTGCAGATCCAGCGCTTTGGCGCCGCGCAGGCCGATCTCTTCGTCCGGCACGAACGCCACCACGATATCGCCGTGGCGATCGGCCGCGGTCAGGTTGGCCAGCAGCGTCATCACCACGGTAACCGCCGCCTTATTGTCGGCGCCCAGCACGCTGGTGCCGTCGCTGAACAGGATCTCTTCGTTTCGGTAGGGCAGGATCTCCGGATGCTCGGCGGTACGCAGCCAGATACCTTGCTCGGCGTTCAGGCATAAATCTTCGCCGGTGAAGCGCAGGCGCTGCGGGCGAATCTCGGGCGACAGGCCGACGTCCACGGTGTCGATATGCGTGATGAAGCCGATGCGCGGCGCGCCGGGTTGGGTGCCGGGCTTGCGGGCGGTCACGGTGGCGTGCTCGTCGATCTGCACGTCGGCCAGGCCGAGCCGGCGCAGCTCGTCCGCCAACAGTTGCGCCATCTCATGCTGCCCCGGCGTGCTGGGCAGGGTGGCTGCGGCGGCGTTGCTCTGGCTGGTCACCGCCAGATAGCGGAAGAAACGTTCGGTAAGCTGTTCGGCAATCGGGCTGGTCATCGGAACTCCTCGCGGTTGGCAATCTACCGGTTTTAAAACGAAATCAGCCGTTTGTCCAATGGTGCAATGCGTAAACCGCCAGAATGCGAAGCATCGCGCAGAAACGAAAAATAGCGGTGCAACTAGGAAATAGTCGCAGGTTTCTGCGGCAAAATCGGTGTTAGCTGTGGGCCAGGAAGCGCCTACATAACACTTATCTGTCCCTCAAGGAGAATTCATGCACACCGGTCACGCTCTGCTTATCACCTTACTGTCCCTGGGCATCTCTCACAGCGCCTGGTCGTCTGCCGATACCGGGCACGCCAACAGCAACGCCAACAGCCGCGAAGTGGCCAGCGCGTTGGGCGGCCTGAAGAACAAAACCTACGAACTGGAGCAGGCGCCGAAAATCCGCGTCGCCAGCTTCAATATCGCCGCCGGCAAGGTCAGCGACATGACCGCCATCGCCAAGGCGATTCGCGCGATGAATGTCGACGTGGTGGCGCTGCAGGAGGTGGATAAACTCACCGCCCGCAGCGGGCGGGTCGATCAGGCGGCGGAACTGGCGAAACTGACCGGCATGCAGGCGGTGTTCGGCCGGGCGATCGATTTCGACGGCGGCGAATATGGTTTGGCGTTTCTGTCGAAGTATCCGCTGCACGATGCCGTGATCTATCCGCTGCCGTCCGGCCAGCGCGAACAGCGCATCGCCTTCAGCGCCAAGGTCGATGTGCCGGAGTTCCCGACGCCGATCACCCTGTTCAACACCCACCTCGATACCAAGGAAGATCCGACGATGCGTCTGGATCAGGTACGGGAGCTGAACGATCGCACCATCGAAGTGCGCGGCATCAAGCTGCTGTTCGGCGATATGAACGATGTGCCGGGCAGCGTCACCTGGCTGGAGCTGAGCCGCTATTGGAACGATATCATGCCCAACGGGCAGGACGGCCGCAGCTGGCCGGCGGAAAACGCCGAGATCAAGGTGGATTACATCTTCACCGGCAACGCGCAGCGCTGGCATCTGGACAGCCTGACGGTGCCGAACGCCAGCGGCGACTGGAACGGCGTGCATTGGCCGGCGGTAAGCGACCACCTGCCGCTGGTGGCGGAGATGCGCCTGACCGAACAATAAGCCGATCGGCGTCCCATTGGGGCCAGGCTAAGCCACGGTGATCCGCGCCAGCCGCTCGACGGCGCAGCGGATCTCGCCCGGCGTCAGGGCCGAAAAGCCCAGCAGCCACCCGTCGCGCTGCGCCTGAACCGTTTGGTATTGCGCTGTTAACCCGGGCGTAAGGATGCCGAGCCGCCGCGCCTGCCGGCTGAGCGCCGCCTCCTGGCCGGGCGGCAGCCAGACGCTGAGCTGCAGGCCGCCGGCGGCGGGAGCGGGGGTGGCGAAGTGGTCGAGTTTTTCGCGTACTGCCGCCAGCAACACATCGCGCCGGCTATGGTAGAGTTGGCGCATGTAGCGGATATGCGCGGCGAAGTGCCCCTGGCGGATGAATTCGGCGGTGACCGCCTGCATCAGCTGCGCGCAGTGGCCGTCATACACCGTGCGTGCGGTGACGAACGCTTCAACCAGCGTGGGCGGTACGATCAGGTATGCCAACCGCAGCGAAGGGAACAGCGATTTGGAGAAGGTGCCGAGGTACAGCACCCGGCCACGGCGATCCAGACCCTGCATCGCCGGTATCGGCAGGCCGTCGTAATGAAACTCGCTGTCGTAATCGTCCTCAATGATCCAGGCCTGCTGCTTTTCCGCCAGCGTCAGCAGTGCCAAGCGGCGCGCCAGGCTGAGCGCTGCGCCGGTTGGGTATTGGTGCGAGGGCGTCAAATAAATCAAACGCGGCTCGGGCAAGGAGGGCTCAGCGCGCAGGCCGTCGCCGTCTACCGCCACCGGCGTCAGGGCGGCGCCGGCGCTGATAAAGGCGTTTCTCGCCCCGGCGTAACCCGGTTCTTCCATCCAGACGCTGTCGCCGCTGTCCAGCAGCAACGTGGCGATCAGCTGCAGCGCCTGCTGTGAACTGGTCAGCACGATAACCTGATTTGCATCGCAGATTACGCCGCGCGTTTGGTTGACGTGGGCGGCAATCGCTTCACGCAGCGGCAAATAGCCCTGCGGGTCGCCGTAGCGCAGCAGGCTTTCTCCCTGTAGCCGCAGGCGCTGTGCGGTCAGTTGCTTCCACAAGGCTAGCGGAAACGCGCGCAGATCCGGCGAGCCGGCGGCAAACGCCTGTGGCTGCTGCGGATCGCGGCAGCCGCCGGTTTGCACGATCTGTTGGCCGCGTTGCGAAAGGCGCGGCATGGCGGTGCGAGGCGGCGGCGGCGGCGATTTGGCGATGCGGATAGCCACAAATGTGCCCTGGCCGACGCGGCGCTGCAAATACCCCTCCGCCTCCAACTGGCCGTACGCTGCTTCGACGGTCACCCTTGAGAGTTTCAGATCCCCAGCCAGCACTCGGCTGGAGGGCAGGCGTTGCCCAATGTTCAATGCGCCGTGGTGGATGGCCTGCCGCAATGCTGCACAAAGACGTTCGCGCAGCGTGCCGACGGCCTGGGGCGATTGCTGAAACAGCGTGATCAGCGTGTGCCGCATAATGGGTCTTATCATCTGTGGATAATGGGTATCAATCATAAGACCAAAATGGGGCACTATTGTCATCTGTCTTGATGCACGGGAGTAAGTGATATGTCGAAAGAATCATTGGTGCTGGCTTTTCCGCCGGCGGCGCCGGAAGAAAGCCTGACCTATCTGGCGGCTAAACTGAGCCGCTATGCGGATGCCTGGGACGTGGCGGAAGATCTGCGCAATGGCGTGGACGGGATGGTGGTGATCGACACCCGCGCGGAGGCGCTGTACGCCGCCGGACATATCCCCGGTGCGCTCAGTTTGCCGCATCGCCTGATGGATGAAGCCGGCACGGCGCAGCTGGATCGCCAGAAAGTGTATGTGACCTACTGCGACGGCATTGGCTGCAACGGATCCACCAAAGGTGCTTACAAGCTGGCGAAACTGGGATTCAGGGTGAAGGAGCTGATCGGCGGGCTGGACTTCTGGCTGCGCGATGGCCATCCATTGGCCATCGGAGAACAGCCGGGATCGCTGCGCGATCGGGCGGCTGCTGAGGACTGCGGCTGCGCCTGAGGCGTTAAAACACCAGCGCCAGCACGACCGCCAACGCCAACAGCAGCAGGATCAGCGCCACGGCCGGCTTGCTCAGCGCTTTTTGCAGCGGCAGAGGCAAGGCGGCGATCAGCGGGTTGAGCAGCGGCTGCGGTTCGACAGGGTGGCTGGCGATCGGCTGCGCCTGGCCGGCTTTATCCAGACGGCGGGCAAACAGCTGATGAATGGCGTCGCTCATTTGCGGATGCGTCAGCGGCGCATTGGCGCCGCAGTTGAAGCGCGCCTGGCAATAGTCGTTCATCTGCTGCAGTTCTCGCTCGTCCGCCGGCTGTTTGAGCGCCGCCAGCAGGTTGTTCAGCGTCGGCGCGTTCTGCGGGCTGAGCGCCACCTTCACCTGTAAAAACTGGTTCAGCAGCTGGAAGTGGCGCGCCGGCAGCGGATCGTTGGTTTTCACGCCCGCCAGATCGAACAGCGTTTGCCAGATTTTAGCCGGCGCTTCGCCGGTGGCGGCGCTGAGTTTGGTGATCTGCTGCTGCAGGCTTTGATGCTCTGCGGGCAGCAGCGGGCGATCGCTGGTGGCGGTTTGCTGCGGCTGGGGAATGGTCAGGCCGCCGGTCTGCAACAGATTAAGTACCTGTTGCAATTGCGGTGGGCTCAGTTGGCTCAACACCGTATGGCCGAACTGCTGGCGAATAAAGTCGCTGACCGCCTGGCGGTTATTGCCCTGCGGCAGCAATTCGGCCAGCTGTTGCAGCAGTTGGCGCCCGGCATGGTTTTGCTGCGCCTGCGTCAGGCGCGTTTGCAGCAGCTGTTCCGCCGGTTGAAAATGGCGCGCCAGCAGTTCGCCGCCTTTGTCGGCGCCGAGATCGTGACGCAGAGACGCCCAGATCTCCGCCGATTTGACCGGGCTGAGCGTCATGATTTTCACGATCAGTTTTTCCAGCGTCGTGCGCTGCGCCGGAGAGAGGGGTTGATCGTCAGTGGCCGCCGTTTTGCCCGGGGAGGGGGGGCGTTCGCCGGCGATTGGGGTGCCCGGCCCACTCAAAGGTTGCATATCACCAGTCCTTCGCTGTGTATCCCCGCAGAATGCCTGGGGGAGAGAATCGTCATCGTACCCGGCGAAAAGCGCAGGCTTACCCATTATGATACCTGTAAATCGCCGCCATCAATACCGCCGCTCAGACATTTCTTTACCGACAAAACGTTGCTAATCGCGCCCGCGCCGCTAAGATAACCCCAGATCTGAACATGAGGATGGCATGGTTAAACGGCAGCGGATTGCAAAATGGTTTTTATGCCTGGCTTGCCTGGTGGTGCTGACGTGCATGACCCAGCGCATGGCGGGCCTGCATGCGCTGCAGCAAACGCTGTGGATCCCGGCCGCCACCGCCGTTCAATCCGGCGATGAGGCCGCCGAAGCGCAGCCGACGCCCTGTGAGCTGAGCGCCAAGTCATTGCTGGCCGCGCCGCCGGTGATGTTCGAAACCATGCTGTTCGGGCTGGGTCTGCTGCTGGCGCTGTTGGCGCCGACCATTGCCGCGCGTCTGCGCATTCCTCCTCCTCGCGCCATTTCACCACCCACCCTCAGGGTGCACCTTCGATTATGCGTCTTCCGTGAATGAGTTAATCGCCCGTTTTTCGTGGTGAATTAATCATTTATGGAGAATTAACATGTTGAAAATCATCAGGCTGGCCTGCGCTTGCCTGTTTATGCTGTGGCTGCCTGCTTTGCAGGCGGCGGACAGCGGCTGGCTGCAAAATCCGGCCAACGATCATGCCAAGGTGCGGCTGCGCGCCGACACGTCACAGCCGGGGGAGACCCGCCTGCTGCTGTCGGTCGAGCTGCAAAAAGGCTGGAAAACCTATTGGCGCTCTCCGGGCGAAGGCGGCATCGCGCCGGCTATCGTCTGGCAAGGCAACCCACCGCCGGCGACCTGGCACTGGCCGACGCCGCAGCGTTTCGAGGTGGCCGGCATTTCCACCCAGGGCTATCACGATCGGGTCACGTTGCCGATCGTGATGTCAGGCCAGGTATCCGGCACGCTGGCGGGTACGCTGACGCTGTCCACCTGCAGCAACGTCTGCATTCTGACCGACTACCCGTTCAGTCTGGATCTGACTGCGCCGAACGATCCGCAGTTTAATCACGATTTCGCGCAGGCGATGGGGCAGGTGCCGATCGCCGCCGGGTTGGCGGATAACGTCAAGGCCGGGTATCGCAGCGGCGAGCTGCAGATTGCCGCCGAACGCGCCGACGGTTGGCAACAACCTGCGCTGTTCTTCGATACGCTGGCGGATGCCGATCTCGGCAAGCCGCAGGTTGAAACCGACGGCGATCAGCTGTTGGCGCGAGTGCCGGTCAGCGATGGCTGGGGCGATGCGGCGCCGGACCTGCGCGGCAAAACGCTGACGCTGGTGATTGACGACGGCGGCATGGCACAGCAGATTACGCTGCCGATTGGCGATGCGTTGGCCGCGCCCACCGGTGCGGCGTTCCCGTTGTGGCAGGCGGTATTGATGGCGCTGGCGGGTGGGGTGATCCTCAACCTGATGCCGTGCGTGCTGCCGGTGCTGGGCATCAAGCTCGGTTCGATCCTGCAGGTGGAGCGGCGCGATCGGCACAGCGTGCGTTTGCAGTTTCTGGCGTCGTCGCTGGGCATCGTCGCCTCGTTTATGGCGTTGGCCCTGCTGATGACGCTGCTGCGGCTCGGCAACCACGCGCTCGGCTGGGGCATTCAGTTCCAGAATCCGTGGTTTATCGGCTTTATGGTGCTGGTGACGCTGCTGTTCAGCGCCAACCTGTTCGGCCTGTTCCATTTGCGTCTCTCGTCCGATCTGAATACCTCGCTGGCGACCCATAACGGGCGCGGTCTGAGCGGCCATTTCTGGCAGGGCGCGTTCGCTACGCTGCTGGCGACGCCGTGCTCGGCGCCGTTTCTCGGCACGGCGGTGGCCTTCGCGCTGGCGGCGTCGCTGCCGGTGCTGTGGGGCATGTTCATCGCGCTCGGCATCGGCATGAGCCTGCCGTGGCTGCTGATCGCCGCCTGGCCATCGCTGGCGCTGCGTTTGCCGCGCCCCGGCCGCTGGATGAATACCGTCAAGCTGGCGATGGGACTGCTGATGCTGGCGTCGTCGCTGTGGCTGCTGAGCCTGCTGAGCAACCATATCGGCGTCCAGGCCACGCTGTGGCTGGGGGCGTTGGCGCTGTTGGCGTTGCTGCTGGCGGTGTGGCGCCAACAGGGGGCACGCTTGGCGGCCAAGCTGGCGGCAGGCACTGTGGTGCTGGCGGGTGTGGCCTTGCTGGCCGGATCGCTGACCGCCGGCCTGTGGCGCCAACCGTTGCAGGATCGGGTGCAGTGGCAACCGCTGAGCGAGCAAGCGATCGCCGAGGCGCTGGCGCAGCATAAGCGGGTGTTCGTCGACGTGACAGCCGACTGGTGCGTGACCTGTAAAGCTAACAAATTCAATGTGCTGCTGCGTGATGACGTACAGCGCGCGCTGAGCGCCGGCGATGTGGTCGCGCTGCGCGGCGACTGGAGCCGCCCGTCGGCCGACATCAGCGCCTTCCTGCAAAAGCGCGGCAGCGTCGCCGTGCCTTTCAACCAAGTCTATGGCCCCGGCAGCCCGGACGGCGAGGTGTTATCCCCGCTGTTGACCCGTGACGCCGTGCTGCAAACGCTTTCCCATGCCAAAGGAACCGAACAATGAAAAAACTACTGATTTTACTGATGATCATCGCCGCCCCAGCGTGGGCCGCCGAGCCTTTCACCCCGGCGCAAGAGGCGCGTATCAAAGAGATGATCCGCGAAACGCTGGTGTCCAACCCGGACATTCTGGCGCAGGCAGTGGACGCCTGGCAGCAGCAAACCGCCGGCGAGCAAATCAGCCAGGCTATCAAGCAGAACGCCAAAACGCTGTATCAGGATCCGGCCAGCCCGCGCCTGGGCGCCGCCAACGCCAAACTGACGCTGGTGACCTTTACCGACTATAACTGCCCGTACTGCAAGCGTTTTGATCCGATGTTGGAGAAGATCGTCAAGCAATACCCGGACGTGGCGCTGGTGGTGAAGCTGCTGCCGTTCAAGGGCGAAAGCTCGGTCAGTTCGGCGCGCGTGGCGCTCACCACCTGGCAACAGCACCCGGATCAATTCTGGGCCTTGCACCAGCGGCTGATGGCGAAAAAAGGCTTCCATGACAACGCCAGCATCGCCGCTGCGCAAGAGAAAACCGGCGTCAAGGCGGTGGCGCCGAGCGAACAGAGCATGACCACGCTGCGCACCAATATGGAATTGGCGGAGCAATTGGGCGTGCAGGGGACGCCGGCGACGCTGATCGGCGATCGAATGCTGCCGGGGGCGGTGTCGTATGAAGAGCTGGAAGCGATGGTGAAACAGCAGCTGGCGAAGGCTAACAATGGCTAAGTTCAAGCGCTGGGGGCGCGAGTTGTTGCTGCTGGCGCTGATCGCATTGGCGGTGGTCACGGTGATGGATTGGCTGAACGCGCCGCAGGCGCCGCCAGCCTTCGATGCTCAGACGCTGACCACGCTGGACGGCGAGCGCGTGTCGTTGGCGCAGCTCAGCGATGAGCGGCCGCTGCTGGTTTACTTTTGGGCCAGCTGGTGCGGCGTTTGCCGTTTCACCACGCCGGACGTCGCCCGCTTGCAGGCGGCGGGCGGCAACGTGCTGACCGTCGCGCTGCGATCGGGCGATGATGCCCAGGTGAAGCAGTGGCTGGCGCGTAAACGGCTGGCGCTGCCGGTGGTCAACGATCCGGCCGGGGCGCTGTCGGCGCAGTGGCGGATTGGCGTCACGCCGACCTTCGTGGTGATCTCGCAGGGCAAGGTGGTGCAAAGCACCACCGGCTGGACCAGCTACTGGGGGATGAAGCTGCGGATGTGGTGGGCCGCCGTCTAACCGGCGTTTTTCTCCGTTATTACCTCCTCAATCGCCCGGCACAGCCGGGCGATACCTTCTTCAATCTGCGGCGGCGAGTTGGCGGCAAAATTCAGCCTCAGGCCGTGTGCGCCCAGCTGTTCCTGCGCATAGAAGCATTCGCCGCGCGCGAAGGTCACCCCGTGTCGCCAGGCCACCGGCATCAGCTCGGCGGTGGTCACCGCCTCCGGCAGCGTCAGCCAGATAAACAAGCCGCCTTGCGGCGTTTCGAAGCGGCACCCCGGCGGCAGCCGATGTTGCAACGCGTCGATCATTACTTCCAGATGCAGGCGGTA
The DNA here is from genome assembly GCF_052168835.1 of Serratia sp. CY40230. Taxonomy (NCBI): domain Bacteria; kingdom Pseudomonadati; phylum Pseudomonadota; class Gammaproteobacteria; order Enterobacterales; family Yersiniaceae; genus Serratia; species Serratia sp. CY40230. Next base: position 1,109,420 of record NZ_JBJNLX010000001.1, on the reverse strand, counting down.
GACGCGTCCGGCGCGCCGCAGCTGCTTGTCGTAACGGCCGACGGTGACGAACGCGTCCAGCGCCCGCTGGATCAGGCTGGAGCTGGTGAAGCTGTCGACGTGTTTCAGCCTGGCGAAACGCTGATAGTGTTCGCTGTCTGCCACCAGATAGCCGATGCGCATGCTGGGCAGCAGCATTTTGGAGAAGGTGCTGACGTAGATCACCGCGCCCGGCTGCGCCAGCGCTCGCAGCGACGGCAGCTGTTTGCCCTGATAACGCAGATCGCCGACGAAGTCGTCCTCCAGGATCACCACGCCGGCCTGTTGGGCGATCGCCAGCAGGCGCCGCCGGCGGGCCTCGCTCAGGCAGCGGCCGGTCGGGTTGTGGAAGTTGGGGATGGTGTAGATCAGTTTAGGGCGGTGGCGTTCCAGCAGTTCGGGCAGTCGATCGACCAGCATGCCGTGGCGATCGCCGGGCACGGAGACGATATTGATGCGGTGCTGGCGCAGCAGGCCCAGCGCTTCGGCGTAGGTCGGCTCTTCGACGATCACCGTATCACCCGGCGCCAGCAGGCTTTGCACCACCAGACTGATGGCATGCTGTGAACCGTTGGTGATCAGCACCTGTTCGGCCTGCGTGGGGATGCCCTGGGCGCTGAGAATGCGGCTCAGCGTATCGCGCAGCGGGTAGTAGCCGCAGTATTCGCCGTAACTGAAGGCTTCTTCCGCGTGGCGGCTGAGCACCGACAGCAGCACTTTGCGAAACGCCTCCAGCGGAAATATCTTGGGGCTGCCGACGCCGGCGGCGAAGTTGATCAGCCCCTCCGGCAGCGGGGCGTCGGCGTAGCCGTCCAGCCGCGAGGTGAGGGTGGTGAAGCTCTCCAGCGGGAAAGGGGCGTTGCTGGTCGGCCGGGCCGGGCGCGTTTGCGCCTGCGGGTGCGCGACATAGGCGCCGCTGCCGCGCCGCTGGTGCAAAAAGCCCTTGGCCGCCAGTTCGGCATAGGCGTTATCCACCGTCAAACGGCTGACCGCCAATTCGGCAGCCAGCGTGCGTGTCGAGGGCAGCTTGTCGCCATCCACGAACACGCCGGTGAGGATGGCGCGCCGCAGCGCTTCTTCGATCTGCAAATACAGCGGAACGTCCTGTTCGCGATCTAACGGGATGTGCATGCGAAATTGGCCCGGTTAGGGAGATGGTTTTTTACTATACCCCATGTCAACAGGGCTTCAAGCGCAGAAAAGTGGCCTGCATGACAACGCCGAAAAGTGGCTATAGTGGGAAAAAATGGCCGCGTTACACTGTGCGCCTGAGCATTTATGTCGCCATTTTCCCGAGGATCTCATGTCATTACCGTCAGGCGTTTCCGCCCGGCCGGCGTTGCCCGGCGCGCGCCTCTTGCAGGGCAGCCGCCAGGGTTACGTCATCGCCATTATCAGCGCCATGCTGCTGGCCTTTACCGCTATCATCATCCGCGCGCTGACCGAGTACTATCAGCTGCCGACCTTCGTGCTGGCGTTCTGGCGCGCGGCGCTGGTGGCGCTGGTGCTGTTGCCGCTGCTGTTGCTGATGAAACCGCAGTGGGCGCGTCTGCGCCGTGAGCAGGTGGTGTTCTACGCGCTTTACGGGCTGCTGCTGGCGCTGTTCAACAGCCTGTGGACGCTGTCGGTAGCGCTGAATGGCGCGTCGGTGGCGACCATACTGACCTACTGTTCGGTGGGCTTTACCGTGTTCCTCGGCTGGGTGATGTACAGCGAGCGCCTGACGCTGCGCCAACTGCTGGTGATCGCCATCAGCCTGGGCGGTTGCTTCCTGGTCAGCAACGGCGACAGCATGGGGAACAGCCACTTCGATCTGCTGGGGCTGCTGGTAGGGATGCTGTCGGGCATCGGCTATACCCTGTATACCCTCGGCGGGCGGGTGGCCAGCGAACGCGGCTATCCGGTGTGGAACACCATCCTGTACGTGTTCGGTTTTTCGGCGTTGTATCAGCTGGCGTTCAACGCGGCGCTGACGGCGTTCCCGTTGGCGGCGTTCCACGGCATGGCCGGCGATTTGTGGTTCCTGTCGCACGGCGCACAGGGCATCCAGTGGAGCGGCTGGCTGTTGCTGCTAGCATTGGCCGCCGGGCCGACGCTGTTGGGCTTCGGGTTGTATAACATCAGCCTGAAAACGCTGCCGCTGGCGGTGGCCAACCTGATCCTGTCGCTGGAACTGGTGTTCACCGCGGTGATCGCCTATTTCCTGCTGGGGGAGAACATGAATCAGCTGCAGTTGCTGGGCAGCGCGTTGGTGATGGGCGGGGTGCTGCTGTTGAAAAGCAAGACCGCTGAGGCGTGATCGGTTACCCTTGTGCCTCGCAAGGGAGGCACTAATGATGAATAACCCGAGATTGAAACGAGCGCTTATCGCTTGAATGGCCGTGTTGAGTGAACGACAACACGGCCACAGACATTCCGTTCCGTGGCTTTTATTCCGGTAACAAGAGAATACGCCATGTCCGAAAAACACTGGTCCCAAACCGAACTGTTGCATCAGACGGTGACCAACCCGAATATCATCGTCAAAGGCACCCACAGCTACTACAGCGACTGCTGGGATAACGGCTTCGAACGCTCGGTGGTGCGCTATCTGCACGGCGACGCGGTCAGCCGCCAATGGCAGCCGCTGGGCGAAATAGATCGCCTGCTGATCGGCGATTATGTGTGCATCGCGGCCGAAGCGGTGATCCTGATGGGCGGTAATCACACCCATCGCATCGACTGGCTGAGCCTGTACCCGTTTATGGCAACCATCAAGCAGGCATACCGTCCCAAAGGTGATACCCGGCTGGGCGACGGCTGCTGGATCGGCATGCGGGCGATGCTGATGCCGGGGATTTCGATAGGCGAGGGGGCGATCGTCGCCGCCGGTAGCGTGGTGGCCGGCGATGTTGCGCCTTATGCCATCGTCGGCGGTAACCCGGCGAGGTTTATCCGTTGGCGGTTCGCGCCGGAAGTCATCGCACGGTTGCTTGCCTTGCGCCTCTATGACTTGTCCGAGGCGGACTTTGCGGTGATTCAGCCGTTGCTTGCCGATAACGATATCGGGGCGCTGGAAAGGGGAATGGCGGCCTTAGGCCGTTAAACATAACGGGCGGGGATCCCCGCCCGTTTCGCATTACTCGGCCTTGGCCTCGGTCGCCAGATGGCGGCGTTTGCGCATCAGGCGCAGCAGCGGCGGCAGCGCCAGCACGGCCACCGCCAGCACCAGCAGCGTTTGCGCGATGCTGCTGCTCCACAGAATGCCGAATTCGCCGTTGCTGATCGACAGCGCGCGGCGCAGGTTTTGCTCCAACATCTCACCCAGCACAAAGCCCAGAATCAGCGGCGACATCGGGAAATGCATTTTGCGCAGGATGTAGCCGAACACCCCCAATCCGACCATCAGCAGCAGGTCGAAGGTGGTGCTGTGCACCGCATAAACCCCCACCGCCGAAACCGCGGCGATCGCCGGTACCAGGAACCACAGCGGGATGGTCAGCATGCGGGTGAACAGACCGACCAGCGGCAGGTTCATGATCAACAAAATGACGTTGGCGATCAGCAGCGCGGCGATCAGCCCCCAGACGATATCCGGCTGTTCGGTGAACATCGCCGGGCCGGGGGTGATGTTGTACAGCGTCAGCGCGCCCATCATCACCGCCGTGGTGCCGGAGCCCGGCACCCCCAGCGTCAGCATCGGAATGAACGAACCGCAGGCCGAGGCGTTGTTGGCCGCTTCCGGCGCCGCTACGCCGCGGATATCGCCCTTGCCGAAGGTATCGCTGTTGCCGCTGATTTTCTTCTCGGTCATGTAGGTCAGCGCGCTGGCGATAGTGGCGCCGGCGCCCGGCAGAATGCCGACGAAGAAACCGATCACCGACGAACGCAGGGTCGGGCCCGCGCACTGCGCCGCCTCTTTGCGGTTGAACAGCAACCGGCCGGTTTTACGCACCAGCTTCTGTCCGGCACTGGTGCTTTCCAGCATCAACAGGATTTCGCTGACCGAGAACAGGCCGATCACCACCACGATAAACTGCACGCCGTCGGAGAGGTGCACGCTGTCGAAGGTAAAGCGGTAAACGCCGGTGTTGGCGTCGACGCCTACCGTCGCCAGCCCCAGGCCGATCAGCGCCGCCAGCAGCGATTTCAGCGGGTTCTGGCTCATCATGCTGCCGAGGCAGGCGATGGCGAACACCATCAGGGCGAAATACTCCGCCGGGCCAAAGGCCAGCGACCAGCGGGCCAGCAGCGGCGCGAACAGAATGATGCCGCCGATGGCGATCATCGAGCCGACGAACGAGCTGACCGCCGAGATGGACAGCGCCACGCCGGCGCGCCCCTGCTGCGCCATCGGGTAGCCGTCCAGCGCGGTCATGATCGCCGCCGCGTCGCCCGGCACGTTGAGCAGAATCGACGAGATGCGCCCGCCGTATTCGCAGCCGATATACACCGTCGCCAGCAGGATCAGCGCCGATTCGGCCGGCAGTTTGAGGGCGAACGCCAGCGGCAGCAGGATCGCCACGCCGTTGATCGGCCCCAGCCCCGGCAACAGGCCGACGATGGTGCCGACGAAGCAGCCGATCAGGGCGATAATCAGGTTCTGCGGCACCAGCGCCACTTCAAACCCTTGGGTCAAATACATCCAGGTATCCATCATCGCTCCCGTTAGCTCAGCCAGGCGCCGAGCGGCAGTGTGACATCGAGAAGTTGGTCAAAGGCGTAGTACAACGCTGCGCCCATGATGACGCCGGAGATGGCCGCCGCCGGCAGGCTGGCCTGAAACAACAGGCCGATGCTGAACGTCAGCAGCGCGGTCGCCAGCGGGAAGCCGAGCCATTCAAAGCCCCAGGCATACAGCACCAGGGTGATCACCAGCACCAGCAGCCGCTGCAGCACCTTGCTGTGCGGCCACTCCACCGCCTGCGGGTGGCGCAGCAACAGCAGGGCCGCGCACAGCGCCATCAGGCTGAGGATCGCCAGCGGGAACGGGCGCGGCCCCAGCGGTTCATAGCTGTATTCGCTCTGGATACCCCAGCCGATGAACAGCCCGCCGATACACAGCAGCAGCCAAAAGCCGGCAAAAATACGATCGCTCATGGTTTTCCCCTGCGGTTATTTGGCCAGGCCGAACACTTTCGCCTGCTCACGGTATTGGGCAACCTGGTTCTTCACGTAGGCGTCCAGCTCTTTGCCGGTCAGGTTGAATTCGAACAGGCCGCGCAGATCGCGCTGCTGTTTGAATTCGTCGGTCGCCATCATTTTCTGGAAGGTGTCGATCCACCACTGATACTCTTCATCGCTGACTTTCGGCCCGACGTAGAAGCCGCGAATGATCGGCCACACCAGGCTGTATCCCTGCTCTTTGGCGGTCGGAATGTCGGCCAGCTGGCCCGGCAGACGTTGCTCGGCATACACCGCCAGCACGCGGATCTTGTCGCCCTGCAGGTAAGGCACCATCTCGCTCAGGTCACCGGAAACCGCCTGAATATGGTTGCCCAGCAGCGCGGTAACCGGCTCGCCGCCGCCTTCGAACGCCACGTAGCGCATCTTGCGCGGATCCACGCCGACTTCGCGCGCCAGCAGCGCGGTTTTCATCCAGTCCTGGCTGCCGATCGATGCGCCGGCGCCGAACACCACGCTGTTGGGATCTTTTTGGAAAGCGTCCATCAGGTCTTTCAGGGTTTTGTAAGGCGAGTCGGCGCGCACTGCGATCATGCCGTAGTCGGTGCCGACCGCCGCCAGCCATCTTACGTCGTCCACGTTGTAGCGGCCGAACTTGCCCTGGGCCAGATTGAGCAGCGAGCCGCCGGAGAAGGCCACCACGGTGCCGAACTCCGCCGGGCGCTGCGCGACGATGGCGTTGTAGGCCACCGCGCCGACGCCGCCGGGCATATAGGTGACGCGCATCGGTTTATCGATGGCCTTGGTATCCTGCAGCGACACCTGAATCAGTTTGCAGGTCAGATCGAAGCCGCCGCCGGGTTTGGCCGGCGCAATGCATTCGGTGCGTTTGGGCGCCTCTGCGGCAAAGGACTGAGAGGCCGCCAGCAACAGGGCGGCGGCGGTAAAGGTTCGGGTCATTATTTTTTTCATTGTGACTTGCCCTCGGTATTGTTCTGGTTGTGAAATCCCGCCGGGTGCGGTTGCAGGATTGTTAAAACAACAACCTTTCATTTACCTTTCAGAGGCCGGAAAAGTTTCCAGTCTGTGATTAGGGTCTCTTGTCGCCAGCGAATGGCGGGTGCGCTACCATAGAAACGAGGGCAAGAACAGGGCGCTAAACTGGCCAAAATCCTGCGTAATATCAGGTTTGCCGTTCTGCTTTTGCGATAAAATCATGATCAGTGAAATGAATAGAGACGCAGTAATATGTTTTCGTTAGGGAAATTGTTTGGTGGCAGGGACAGCGCCAAAGTATGCGCAATTAAACGGTTGCCTGAGGTCTACGCCGAGATGGCGGGAGAAAGCGGGCAGTGTCGTTTGAAGCGCCTGCGCGCCGAGGTTGGCGTGTTTGAGCTGCATTTCGTTAACGCCGACGGTGAAAAGTATGCCTGTCAGATGACCGCCTGCGTGACCGGCATCGATCTGGTGTTTGCTGCCAACAACCGCTCCGTGCTGGTTTCTTCGCCGTTTACCGCCGACAAGCTGCGCCCGGTGCTGGACATTGCCGTTGCCGATAGCCCCATTCCGCTGATCTGACGCCGCCCTGCGATCGCGCTCCATACGCATAATTGTGTGCCAGCTCCCAAAACTGGCGGCGCGGCGCTCTTTTATCCCCTTATTTTCCATGCCATCCTTTGTTATCAGCCTGTTAACGGACGCCGTGTCGGCGCCAGGTTGTTCAGGTAAATCAATGGAATGGGAACATGCGACTGTTATTGGTTGAAGATCACCCCGAGCTGTCTCACTGGTTGCAAAAGGCGCTGACCGGCGCCGGGTTTGCCGTCGACGTCGCCCCGGACGGCGTGGCGGCCGATCATCTGTTGCTCAACGAGCGTTATGCGCTGGCGGTGTTGGATGTGGCGCTGCCGCGTTTGAACGGCCTGGATTTGCTGGCGCGCCTGCGCAAGCGTGGGCAGGATCTGCCGGTGCTGTTGCTGACGGCGCGCACCGACGTGGCCGATCGGGTAAGGGGCCTGAATCTGGGAGCGGACGATTACCTCACCAAGCCGTTCGAATTGGACGAGCTGGAGGCGCGCATTCGGGCGCTGCTGCGCCGCAGCGTCGGTGCCCCGCAGCCGGCGTTGCAGTACGGCGCGTTGACCTACCATGACGAAGGCTATTTTCTGCTGGAGAGCAAGCCGCTGGCGCTGACGCCGCGCGAACTGGCGGTGTTGACCGCGCTGATGCATCGGCGCGGCCGCCCGGTGGCCAAACAACAGCTGTTCGAGCAGGTGTTTACGCTGTCCGACGAGGCCAATCCGGAGAGCATCGAGCTTTACGTACACCGCCTGCGGAAAAAGCTGCAGGGCAGCGACGTGGCGATCGTCACGCTGCGCGGTCTGGGCTACAGCCTGGAGCTCTGCAATGCGGTGGTTTAACGCCCCGCGTTCGCTGTTCTATCAACTGCTGCTGTTTTTTGGCCTGCCGCTGCTGGCGTTGGGCGGCATCTCTATCTACACCCACTACTTCAGCGCCATGAGCGCCGCCACTCTGGCTTACGATCGCACGCTGCTGGCGTCGGCGCGCACCGTGGCGGAGCGACTGGTGGTGCGCGAAGGCAAGCTGGCGGTCGATGTGCCCTATGTGGTGCTCGACAGCTTCGAGCGCAACATGAACGATCAGCTGTATTACGAGGTGATTTCGCCGCAGGGAAAAAGCATCTCGGGTTATGACGATTTGCCGTCGCTGCCGCCCCATATCCCGCGCTCCACGCTCTACCCGGCGCTGGTGCATTTTTACGATGCGGAATACCTCGGCCGGCCGATCCGCGTGGCGGCGCTGTTTCAGCCGGTCAACGAGTCGGGGGTGAGCGGCATGGCGACCATTTTGGTGGCGGAAACCCTGGAGTCGCGCCGTTACCTGGCGCGGCAGATGATGATCGCGGCGCTGCTGAGCCAGGGCACGGTGGTGGTGTTGACCCTGATCCTGGCGTTCGCGCTGCTCAAGCGGGTGTTGAAGCCGATGCGTAAACTCTCCGGCATCATGCTGCGGCGCGATCCGGGCGAGCTGACGCCCTTGCCGCGGGTATTGCCGTGGTCGGAGATGCAGCCGCTGCTGGTGGCGTTCAATCGCTATATCGAACGGCTGCGGCTGATGGTGGCGCGTCAGGAACGTTTCAGCGCCGACGCTTCCCACCAGCTGCGCACGCCGCTGGCGGTGTTGAAGACTCAGGTCGGGGTGGCGCTGGCCAGCGATCGGCCGCAGCAGTGGCGCGAAAGCCTGCAGGCGATGAGCGCGACGCTGGACAATACCGTGGCACTGACCGACCGCCTGCTGTATCTCTCACGCCTGAAGGCCAGCGAGCACCAGGCCGAGCGCAAGCTGCAGCCGGTCAACCTGGCGCAGGTGCTGCGCGACGCCTGTTTTTCCCGCTTGCCGCAGGCGCGCAGCAAACAGATCGATCTCGGCTTCGAAGGTGAAGCGGCGTGTCAGGTGGCGGGGGAACCGCTGCTGTTGGCCGAGCTGTGCGCCAACCTGTTGGACAACGCGTTGAAATACACACCGCGTCAGGGCGTGGTCACCGCTCGCCTCACGCAGGAGAAGGCGACGGGGGAAGGCGTGCTGGAGATTGAAGACAGCGGCCCCGGCATCGCCTTGCAGGACAAGGCGCTGGCGCTGCAGCCGTTTCACCGGCTGGACAACGTGGGCGATCAGCCGGGCGCCGGCCTGGGGCTGGCGCTGGTGAAGGACATCACCGCCTATCACGGCACCCGCCCGGAGCTGTTGAGCTCCGCCGCGCTGGGCGGCCTGTTGGTGCGGGTGCGTTTCAGGCTGTTGCCTTAAGCCTGTTCTTTGCAGGACTCGACGTCGGCCGCCGGGGCTTTGGCTTTACGCGTCAGCGGCGTGCGCAGCCGCTGCGACAGGATAACGCCCAGCAGGGTAATGCCGCCGCCAATCAGGTGATAACCGTGCAACTGCTCATGCAGGAACAGCACGGCGATAGCGGCGGTAAACACCGGCGCCAGGTTCATGAAGATCGAGGCGGTGTTGGCGCCCAGGCGCATCACGCCCTGGATCCACAGGAACGGGGCGATGATCGAAGCCGGAATGCCGGCGAACAGCACCAGCGGCAGGTTATGGCCGTTCAAGCCGACATCCTGCGCCATCAGGAAATTAGGCAGCAGCAGCAGCACGCCGAACAGGATCTGCACGTACAGCGATTGCCAGTTCGGCAGCGCGATGGCCCAGCGTTTGGTCAACACGCCATACAGCGCGTAAGAGGCGGTGGCGAGCAGCATCATCAATTCCCCCTTGCCGATACCGTGCTGCAGCAGCACGCCGGGCTGGCCGCCGCTGACCAGCCAGATCAAACCGCCGAAGGAGAGAATACTGCCGAGCAGCACGCCGACGGTCGGCGCAATGCGCAGCAGGACGATGCTGATCAGGATGGTCAGCAGCGGGATCAGCGACACGATGATGCCCATAAACAGCGCGCTGACGCTGTGCGCCGCGTAATAGGCCAGGCTTTGATACAGCACCATGCCCAGCAAGCCGAGGATCATTAGTTTCCACCAGTTGGCGCGCACCTGCGCCCAATTGCGCAGCACGCCCGGCAGCACGAACGGCGTCAGGGCGATCAGCGCCAGCAGCCAGCGGTAAAGTGAAATGGCCGCCGGATCGATGGCGGTGGCGGAGAGTTTGCTGACGACGGCGTTAATCGACCATATCAGCACGGCCAACAGCGGGAAGAGCATATTCATGATAATTATTCTCAATAACGTCCAACATGCTGGCTAGTCTACGCGTGTCCGGTTTATCATATATAGCGATATCCAGACAAAAATCGGCGTAAACAAGACAAATCACGGGACGAAACCATGCCAGAAATCCGCCATTTCCCTGAGTCGCTGATCCCGGCGCCCAACCCGGTGCAGTTCCGCTGTGAAGAGTTTAACGCGCGCACCGAATTCCAGCCGCACAGCCACACCTGGGGCCAGTTGATGTGGGTCAAAGCCGGGGTGATGGTGCTGCGCATCGGCGGGCAGCGCTTTCTGGCGCCGCCGGAGTTCGTGTTGTGGGCGCCGGCGGGCATCGAACACTCCTGCTACAACCAGCGACTGGCGCAGTGCCGCATGGTGGACATCACGCCGGCGCTGTGCGCCGGCATGCCGGCCGACCCCTGTCTGGTGAGCGTAACGCCCATCTTCCGCGCCATCGCCGAGGATTTTTATGCGCGCAAGCAGTACATTCCACAGACGGAGGAGGATCTGCGCCTCTGTCAGGTGCTGATCGACCAGCTGCGCCTGTCGCCGCGTCAGCAAACCTATCTGCCGTCGTCGGACGACAAATTTTTGGCGCCGGTGCTGGAAGCGCTGGAGCATTGCCCGGCGGACAACACCTCGCTGGCGACGTGGGCGGCGCGGGTCTACACCACCGAGCGCACGCTGTCGCGCCGCTGCCAGCAGGATCTGGGCATGTCGTTCAGCGAGTGGCGCCAGCGCCTGCGTTTTCTGCATGCCGTGTCGTTGCTCGAGCAGGGCAAAACCGTGCAGGACGTGGCGTTGGATGTCGGCTACAGCTCCGCGTCGGCCTTTATCGTCATGTTCCAGCAGATCGCCGGCACCACCCCTGAGCGCTTTCGCCGTGCCTGATTCAGTGGCACACTATTTCGCAGACCAATAGCCGTAAACCGTCGGAGAACGCAGTGAAAATTCTGGTTGATGAAAATATGCCGTACGCGGCCGAGCTGTTCAGCCGCCTGGGCGACGTGCAAGCGGTGCCGGGCCGCCCGATCCCGCGTGAGGCGCTGGCGGATGCCGATGCGCTGATGGTGCGTTCGGTCACCAAGGTCAATGAAGCCCTGTTGGCCGGCAGCCGCATCGGCTTTGTCGGCACCGCCACCGCCGGCACCGATCACATCGATGACGCCTGGCTGCAACGGCAGGGCATCGGGTTTTCCGCCGCGCCGGGCTGCAACGCCATCGCGGTGGTCGAGTATGTGTTCTCCGCCTTGATGCTGCTGGCCGAACGCGACGGCTTCCACCTGCGGGATAAAACCGTCGGCATCGTCGGCGTGGGCAACGTCGGTTCCCGCCTGGACGCGCGCCTCAAAGCGTTGGGCGTGCGCACACTGCTGTGCGATCCGCCGCGCGCCGATCGCGGCGACGCCGGGGAGTTCTGGCCGTTGGAGAAGCTGGTGGCCGAGGCCGATGTGCTGACCTTCCATACGCCGCTGAATAAATCCGGCCCTTACCATTCGCTGCATCTGGCGGATGCGGATCTGTTGGCGGCGCTGCCGGACAACCGCATTCTGATCAACGCCTGCCGCGGGCCGGTGGTGGATAACGCCGCGCTGCTGCAGGCGCTGGAAAAGGGCAAAAAGCTGAGCACGGTGCTGGACGTGTGGGAACCGGAGCCGGATCTCGCCTTGCCGCTGCTGGCGCGGGTGGATATCGGCACCGCGCACATCGCCGGGTATACGCTGGAAGGCAAGGCGCGCGGCACCACCCAGGTGTTCGAAGCGTTCAGCCGCCATCTGGGGCAGCCGCAGCAGGTGGCGCTGGCCTCGCTGCTGCCGGTGCCGGAGTTCAGCCAGATCCGCCTCAACGGGCCGCTGGATGAAGCGCGGTTAAAACGATTGATGCACTTGGTGTATGATGTGCGCCGCGATGATGCGCCATTGCGCAAAGTCGCCGGGCAACCGGGCGAATTCGATCGCCTGCGCAAGCACTACCAGGAGCGCCGCGAGTGGTCTTCGCTGGTCGTGCAATGCGATGACAGCGCCAGCGCCGAGCTGCTCGGCAAGCTGGGCTTCAGCGTGGCGTAGGGCGTAAGGTTGTCTTAAGCCAACGCCGTTACAGTGAGCGGTAAAGATTATCGGGCGGTGACTGCACTGCCCGTGTGCTTTTATGAATGAAATACTCTGGAGAAAACCCGATGTCTGACGGCTGGAATATCGCGCTGCTCGGCGCCACTGGCGCGGTAGGTGAAGCGTTGCTGGAATTGTTGCAGGAACGCCAGTTCCCGGTGGGTGAGCTCTATCCTCTGGCAAGCGAACGCAGCGCGGGCGCCAATGTGCGCTTCAACGGCAAGTCTCTTCTGGTGCAAAACGCCGAAGAGTTCGACTGGTCGCAGGCGCAGCTGGCCTTCTTCGTCGCCGGCAGCGACGCTTCCGCGCGCTATGCCGAAGAAGCCGGCAACATGGGCTGCCTGGTGATCGACACCAGCGGCCTGTTCGCCATGGAGCCGGATGTGCCGCTGGTGGTGCCGGGCGTGAACCCGCAGGTGCTGGCGGATTACCGTAACCGCAATATCGTGGCGGTGGCCGACAGCATGGTCAGCCAACTGCTGACGGCGATCAAACCGCTGACCGAACAGGCGGGGCTGTCGCGTCTGCACGTCACCACGCTGATGTCGGTATCGTCGCGCGGCAAGGTGGCGGTGGACGACCTGGCCGGCCAGAGCGCGCGCCTGCTTAACGGCATTCCGGCCGAGGAAGGCGTCTTCGGTAAACAGCTGGCGTTCAACCTGCTGCCGCTTGTCGCCGACGAGCAGGGCAGCGTGCGCGAAGAGCGCCTGATCGTCGATCAGGTGCGCAAGGTGCTGCAGGATGAAGGGCTGCCGATTTCGGTGAGCTGCGTTCAGTCGCCGGTGTTTTATGGCCACGCGCAGGTGGTGCACCTGGAAGCGCTGCGCCCGCTGTCCGCCGAAGAGGCGCGCAGCGAGTTCGAAGAGGTCGAAGACATTCAGCTGAGCGAAGAGGACGATTACCCGACCCAGGTCACCGACGCTTCCGGCAGCGATGCGCTCAGCATCGGCTGCCTGCGTAACGATTACGGCATCCCCGAGCTGCTGCAGTTCTGGACGGTAGCGGACAACGTGCGCTTCGGCGGCGCGTTGATGGCTATCGAAACCGCCGAGCGTCTGGTGCAGGAGCAGATGTACTGATGTCTGAGGTGGTCTCGCCCGCTCAGCCGACGCTGAAGGTAGCGCTGGGCATCGAATATGACGGCAGCCGGTACTACGGCTGGCAGCGGCAGCAAGAAGTGGCCAGCGTGCAGGAACGCCTGGAGCAGGCGTTGAGCAAGGTGGCGGATGCGCCGATTACCGTGCTGTGCGCCGGGCGTACCGACGCCGGGGTGCACGCCACCGGGCAGGTGGTGCATTTCGAAACCACTGCGCGCCGCAAGGACGCCGCCTGGACGATGGGGGTGAATACCCATTTGCCGCCGGATATCGCGGTGCGTTGGGTGAGCCCCGTCGCCGACGATTTTCACGCGCGTTTCAGCGCCACCGCGCGCCGCTACCGCTATATCATTTTCAACCATCGCTACCGGCCGGCGGTGCTGCAGCAGGGGGTAACGCATTTTTATCACCCGCTGGACGCCGATCGCATGCATCGGGCGGCGCAGGCGCTGCTGGGCGAGAACGATTTCACGTCGTTCCGCGCGGTACAATGCCAGTCGCGCACCCCGTGGCGCTGCGTAAAACACGTTAAGGTTACGCGCTACGGCGAATATATTGTGGTAGATATCAAGGCGAATGCCTTTGTGCATCATATGGTTCGCAACATCGTCGGCAGCCTGATGGAGATCGGCTGTGGCAATCAGAGTGAGAACTGGATGGCCGAGTTGCTGGCGCTGAAGGATCGCAATCTGGCGGCGGCGACGGCGCGAGCCGAGGGGCTGTATCTGGTTGCCGTGGATTACCCTGACCACTTTGGTCTGCCGCGGCCGCCGATGGGGCCGCTGTTTTTGCCCGACGATTAAACGCCGGCACGCCTGAAAGCGTCGCTCCCTTGTGCTTCTGCCGGGTGATTGAAACGCCCGGCATCAATGAGAGAATTTATGGACATCATCAAGTTTATTATTGATTTCATTCTGCATATTGATGTGCACTTGGCCGAACTGGTCGCACAATACGGCATGTGGGTCTACGCTATTCTGTTCCTGATCCTGTTTTGTGAAACCGGTCTGGTGGTGACGCCGTTCCTGCCGGGGGATTCTTTGCTGTTCGTCGCCGGCGCGCTGGCGGCGTTGCCGACCAACGATCTGAACGTGCACACCATGGTGGCGTTGATGGCCGTAGCGGCGATCATCGGCGATGCGGTGAACTACACTATCGGGCGGTTGTTCGGCGAGAAGCTGTTCAGCAACCCGAATTCGAAAATCTTCCGCCGCAGCTACCTGGATAAAACGCATCAGTTTTATGAGAAGCACGGCGGGAAAACGATTATTCTGGCGCGATTCGTGCCGATCGTGCGTACTTTTGCGCCGTTCGTCGCCGGTATGGGGCATATGTCCTATCGCCACTTCGCCGCCTACAACGTGATTGGCGCACTGGTTTGGGTGCTGCTCTTCACTTATGCTGGCTACATGTTCGGCGATCTGCCGGTGGTGCAGGAGAACCTGAAACTGTTGATCGTCGGGATCATCATCGTTTCGATTCTGCCGGGCGTGATTGAAATTTGGCGCCACAAGCGCGCGGCCGCCCGCCAGCAAAAACAGTAAAAACATCGCTTAACCTGTCGGTTCGACCAGTTTTTTGTCCACAGCGTCGGGCCGATATGGTTTAATGAGCGACATTATGGTCTGTTCCTGCGAACAACCCTGAAGCCGATGCCTCAGTCGCCGCGCTTGCCGCGCCGCGAACGGGCATTTTTTCATTGGGGTGTTTTCGGGGGGATTGTTAAAGCATGAACAGCGGACTGGCGTGTGCCAGGTTCAAACAGAAAGGTCATCGATGAGCTGGATTGAACGAATTCTTAACAAGAGCAATATCACACAAACCCGTAAGGCGAGCATTCCTGAAGGGGTCTGGACTAAATGCGACAGCTGCGGCCAGGTTCTCTACCGCGCCGAGCTGGAGCGGAATCTGGAAGTGTGCCCGAAGTGCGACCATCACATGCGTATGGGCGCGCGCGCGCGTCTGCATACCCTGCTGGACGAAGGCAGCGAAGTGGAGCTGGGCAGCGATCTGGAGCCGAAGGACGTTCTGAAATTCAAGGATTCCAAGCGCTATAAAGATCGTCTGGTCGCCGCACAGAAAGCGACCGGCGAGAAAGACGCGCTGGTGGTGATGAAGGGCACGCTGTACGGTATGCCGATCGTCGCCGCGTCCTTCGAATTCGCCTTCATCGGCGGCTCGATGTCTTCCGTGGTCGGCGCGCGTTTCGTGCGTGCGGTTGAGCAGGCGCTGGAGGACAACTGTCCGCTGGTGTGCTTCTCCGCCAGCGGCGGCGCGCGTATGCAGGAAGCGCTGATGTCGCTGATGCAGATGGCGAAAACCAGCGCGGCGTTGGCCAAAATGCAGGAGCGCGGCTTGCCGTATATCTCCGTGCTGACCGACCCGACCATGGGCGGTGTCTCCGCCAGCCTGGCGATGCTGGGCGACATCAACATCGCCGAGCCGAAAGCGCTGATCGGTTTTGCCGGCCCGCGCGTTATCGAGCAAACCGTGCGCGAGAAACTGCCACCAGGCTTCCAGCGCAGCGAGTTCCTGATCGAAAAAGGCGCGATCGACATGATCGTTCGCCGTCCGGAAATGCGCCAAACGTTGGCGAGCATTCTGTCCAAGCTGACCAACCAGCCGCAGCCGCATTTCGATGAGGCCGCGCCGGTCATTGAGCCGGAGCAGCAGGCCGACGCCTGAGGCAAAGACAGATCCCGCCCGGGTTCAGCCGCCACTTTGTGGCTAAGTGACGGCTGATGCCCGCTCTCCGCCGGCCGTAGCCTATCCGCTGCGGTTGGCAGGCTGGCGGCAGTCACGAAGCGCATCGCCTTTACCGCGGTGAGGGTGGTGCCCTGATGGATTAATGAACCCAAGTTCAGTGATGGGACTCATGCAAAACCACCAAATTCCCCAAGCCACGTCGCCATTGAGCTCGTGGCTTTATTATCTGGAACGTCTGCACAGCCAGGCGATCGAACTCGGCCTTGAGCGCGTACAGCGCGTCGCGGCGCATCTGGATTTACTGACCCCCGCACCCACGGTGTTCACCGTTGCCGGCACCAACGGCAAAGGCACCACCTGTCGCACCCTTGAAGCTATTCTGCTGGCCGCCGGCCTGCGCGTCGGCGTCTACAGTTCGCCGCATCTGGTGCGCTATACCGAACGCGTGCGCATTCAGGGGGAAGAGCTGAGCGAAGCGGAGCACAGCCGCTCGTTCGCCGCCATTGAAGCCGGCCGCGGCGAAACGTCGCTGACCTATTTCGAATTCGGCACCCTGTCGGCGCTGCAGCTGTTCAAACAGGCGCGGCTCGACGTGGTGATCCTGGAAGTGGGCCTGGGCGGGCGCCTCGACGCCACCAACATCGTCGATCCGAGCGTGGCGGTGATCACCAGCATTGCGCTCGATCACACCGACTGGCTGGGTAACGATCGCGAAAGCATCGGCCGTGAAAAGGCCGGTATTTTTCGCAGCGGCAAACCGGCGGTGGTCGGTGAACCCGACATGCCGGACAGCATTCGTCAGGTTGCCGAAACGCTGGGCGCGCCGCTGTCTCGCCGCGGCGAAGCCTGGCGCTTCAGCGAGCAGGGCGATCGCTGGCAGTGGCAGGGCGGCGATACGCTGCTGACCGATCTGCCGACGCCGAACGTACCGCTGGCCAACGCCGCTACCGCGCTGGCGGCGCTCAACTGTTCTCCGCTGGAGATCGACGAACGCGCGATTTTCACCGGGCTGCAGCAGGCGACGCTGCCGGGGCGCTTCCAGATCGTGCGGCGTGAGCCGACGCTGATCCTCGATGTGGCGCACAATCCGCACGCCGCCGGCTATCTGGCCGGGCGCCTGGCCAAACTGCCGCGCAACGGCGGCAAGGTGCGCGCGGTGGTGGGCATGCTGTCGGACAAGGATATCGCCGGCACGCTGGCCTGCCTCAGCGAGCAGGTGGATGAATGGTACTGCGCGCCGCTCGACGGGCCGCGCGGCGCCAGCGTCGAACAGCTGGCGCAACATCTGACGGAACCGCGCCGCTTTAATGATGTCGAAACTGCCTGGCGGCAGGCTATGCAGGATGCTGATAAACAGGATATTGTGATCGTCTGTGGATCGTTCCACACCGTGGCGCAGGTGATGGCGGCGTCAGACGAGATGCGGGGAGTGTGAGTGGCGAGTAAATTTCAGAACCGACTGGTCGGAACCGTGATTCTGGTGGCGCTGGGGGTGATCATCCTGCCAGGGTTGCTGGACGGCAAAAAGAAGCATTACGAGGATGAATTCGCGGCCATTCCGTTGGTGCCGAAGGCGGGCGACGTCGAAGAGAACGACGTGCTGCCGCCGGTGACACAACCGCTACCGGCGCAGCCGCCGGAAGGGGCGGGCGCGCTGGTCGAACAGCAGGCGGCCAACGAAGCGGCGGCGCAGCAGGCGGTGCGGCAAGGTGCTCAGCAGCCGGCGCAGGTGGCGCCGCCACCGGTCGAGACGCGTCCTCAGCCGGTGCCGCAGCCCAAGCCGAAACCGGTAGAAACCAAACCGGTGGAAGTGAAACCGAAACCGGCGCCGCAACCGAAACCGGTGGAAGTGAAGCCGGTACCGAAGCCGGAGCCGACGCCGAAACCTGAACCGACGCCGCAGCCGAAACCGGCGGAAGAAAAAGCGCCGGCCGGGCAAGCCTACGTCGTGCAGCTCGGGGCGTTGAAAAATGCCGCCAAGGCGAACGAGATTGTCGCCTCGCTGCGCCTCTCGGGCTATCGCGCCTTTACCGTGCCGTCAACGCCGGTGCAGGGGCAGATCACCCGCATCTACGTCGGCCCGGATGCCTCCAAGCAGAAGCTGCAGGCGGCGCTGCCGTCGCTGAACTCGATCAGCGGGCTGAGCGGGCAGGTGAAGCCGTACGGCCGTTAAACCCCGCAGGGGCGCAGCACGATGCGCCCCTGAATTAAGGAGTGGTGGAGAGAAAGCGAGAAAAACCGCGCCTTTTACAGGCGAAATCACCTATGTAGGCGCGGCGATTGGGAATTTTTTGATCGCCGCTTTTTATTTGTAACGTGGTAGGAAATCCCCTACGCAAACGTTTTCTTTTTCTGTTAGAATTCGCCGCGAATTGGATGCAGGGGCGATTCATCATTGGAATAGTTCATGGTCTGGATTGATTACGTCATTATAGCGGTGATTGGATTTTCGGCTCTGGTGAGCCTGATCCGAGGGTTTGTTCGCGAAGCATTGTCACTTGTGACATGGGGATGTGCGTTTTTTGTTGCCAGCCATTTCTACTCTTACCTTGCGGTCTATTTCACTCGTTTTGAAGATGAACTGGTGCGAAACGGCATCGCGATCGCGATTTTGTTCATCGCGACCTTGATCGTAGGGGCTATTGTTAACTATGTGATTAGCTCACTGGTAGAGAAAACCGGGTTGTCGGGCACCGACCGGGTGTTGGGCATCTGCTTCGGCGCGCTGCGCGGAGTATTGATCGTCTCAGCGATCCTGTTCTTCCTGGATACCTTTACCGGCTTTTCACAGAGTGCCGACTGGAAACAGTCGCAGCTCATTCCCCAGTTCAGTTACGTCATCAGGTGGTTCTTTGACTACCTGCAGAGCACGTCGAGTTTCTTGCCGACCCAATTGCCGGGGCGGTAGCGCTGATGAGGAAAAGACAACATGTGCGGTATTGTCGGTATCGCCGGTTTCATGCCGGTAAACCAGTCGATTTATGATGCGCTGACGGTGCTTCAGCACCGTGGCCAGGATGCCGCAGGCATCGTCACCATTGACGCCCACAACGGGTTCCGTTTGCGTAAAGCCAACGGCCTGGTGAAAGATGTGTTTGAGGCGCGCCATATGCAACGCTTGCAGGGCAACATGGGCATTGGCCATGTGCGTTACCCGACGGCCGGCAGCTCGAGCGCCTCTGAGGCCCAGCCTTTCTACGTCAACTCGCCGTTCGGCATTACGCTGGCCCACAACGGCAACCTGACCAACGCCCATGAGCTGCGCCAAAAGCTGTTCGAAAGCGGCCGCCGCCATGTCAACACCACCTCCGACTCGGAAATCCTGCTGAACGTGCTGGCCAGCGAGCTGGATCGCTTCCCGCACTACCCGCTGGAGGCCGACAACATCTTTACCGCGGTCGCCGCCATGCATCAGCAACTGCGCGGCGCTTACGCCTGCGTGGCGATGATCATCGGCCATGGCCTGCTGGCGTTCCGCGATCCGAACGGCATTCGCCCGCTGGTGATCGGCAAGCGCACGCTGGAGGATGGCCGCAGCGAGTACATGGTGGCTTCCGAGAGCGTGGCGCTGGATACCCTGGGCTTTGAGTTCCTGCGCGACGTGGCGCCGGGCGAAGCGGTGTACATCACCACCAAGGGCCAGCTGTTCACCCGCCAGTGCGCAGAGAACCCGAAAACCAACCCGTGCCTGTTCGAATACGTCTATTTCGCTCGCCCGGACTCCTTTATGGACAAGATCTCGGTCTACAGCGCCCGCGTGCGCATGGGCCAGAAGCTGGGTGAGAAGATCGCCCGCGAATGGGAAGATCTGGACATCGACGTGGTGATCCCGATCCCTGAAACCTCCTGCGACATCGCGCTGGAGATCGCGCGTATTCTCGAGAAGCCCTACCGCCAGGGCTTTGTGAAGAACCGCTACGTCGGCCGCACCTTTATCATGCCGGGCCAGCAGGCGCGTCGTCAGTCGGTGCGCCGCAAGCTGAACGCCAACCGCGCCGAATTCCGCGACAAGAACGTGCTGCTGGTGGATGACTCCATCGTGCGCGGCACCACCTCGGAGCAGATCGTCGAAATGGCGCGCGAAGCGGGCGCCAAGCGCGTCTATCTGGCTTCCGCCGCGCCGGAAGTGCGTTTCCCTAACGTCTACGGCATCGACATGCCGAGCGCCAACGAACTGATCGCCCACGGGCGTGAAGTGGATGAAATCCGCCAGATCATCGGCGCCGACGGGCTGATCTTCCAGGACCTGGACGATCTGATCGAAGCGGTGCGCGAAGAGAACCCGGACATCACCCAGTTCGAATGCTCGGTGTTCAACGGCATCTACGTGACCAAAGACGTCGATCAAAGCTATCTGGAATACCTGGAGTCGCTGCGCAGCGACGACGCCAAGGCGCTGCGGGGACAAACCGAAGCGGAAAATCTGGAACTGCATAACGAAGGCTAACCGCCTGCGTTGATCCATCAGGGGGCATCGCCGCGTCTGCGGCGGTGCGCCTTGCTCCTGTGAACTTGCTTATCCCTCGCCATTGCGGCAAAGTCTGCCTGATCTTACTTTTTACGGCAGAGGCCATTTTCCATGAAACGACTCATCATCGGCATTTCCGGCGCCAGCGGCGCTATCTACGGCGTGCGCCTGTTACAGGTTTTGCGCGACGTCGCAGAGGTGGAAACCCATCTGGTGATGAGCAACGCTGCACGGCAGACGCTGGCGCTGGAAACGCCGTACAGCCTGCGTGAAGTGCAGGCGCTGGCCGACGTGGTGCACGATGCGCGCGATATCGCCGCCGCCATCTCCTCCGGCTCTTTCAAAACCCTGGGTATGGCGATCCTGCCATGTTCGATCAAAACCCTGTCCGGCATCGTCAACAGCTACAGCGACGGGCTGCTGACCCGCGCCGCCGACGTGGTGCTCAAAGAGCGCCGCCGTTTGGTGCTGTGCGTGCGGGAAACGCCGCTGCACCTTGGGCACCTGCGGCTGATGACGCAGGCGGCGGAGATGGGGGCGGTGATCATGCCGCCGGTGCCGGCGTTTTACCACCAGCCGAAAAGCGTGGAAGACATCATCGATCAGACCGTCAATCGGGTGATCGATCAGTTTGATATCGAACTGCCGGCCGATCTGTTCACCCGCTGGCAGGGTGCTGATTAACATTTTCATCCCCAAATTGGTACATTTGTGCAACACCGCACTGAATTAGGGCGGCGCATGCACCATAATGATCCCACTTCATCACGTTCACTGTTTCATGGCGCCGCCTTATCGCGGCTGCCAGTGGCGCGGCCCCGAGCGGCCGATTTAATTTTGCGGTTATCGTCCCAGGAAACAGTATTGTGAAGGCCGGAGCCGTTCCCTCCGCCCGTAGCACCTAATGTGGCACGATTACTGCAAATTGATTTGGTGGGGAAAAGTAATGCCCGTAGTGGCATCAAAAAAATCAATTTGAGGGTAATTTATGAAAAAGCGGGTTTTGATTTTGCCGTTAGTTCTGGCTTTGAGCGCCGCCAGCAGCGCCTTTGCCGCCATTCCTTCCACGCTGAAGATTGGCACCGATCCGACTTACGCACCGTTTGAATCCAAAAACGCCAAAGGCGAATTGGTTGGCTTTGACATCGATTTGGCCAAAGAGCTGTGCAAACGCATCAATACCCAATGCACCTTCGTGGAGAGCGACTTCGACGCGCTGATCCCATCCCTAAAGGCGAAGAAAATCGACGCCATCATCTCTTCGCTGTCCATCACCGAAAAACGCCAGCAGGAAATCGCCTTTACCGACAAGCTGTATGCCGCCAACGCGCGTCTGATCGCGCCGAAAGGATCCAAGCTGTTGCCTACCGTGGACGCCCTGAAAGGCAAGAGCGTGGGCGTGTTGCAGGGCACTACCCAGGAAGCCTACGCCAACGCCATGTGGCAGCCGAAGGGCATCACCGTCGTGCCTTACCAGAACCAGGATCTGGTTTACGCCGATTTGGCTTCCGGCCGTATCGACGCCGCCTTCCAGGATGAAGTGGCGGGCAGCGACGGCTTCCTGAAACAGCCGCCGGGCAAAGACTATGCGTTCGCCGGCGAATCGGTGAAGGATGACAAGTTCTTCGGCGTCGGCACCGGCATGGGGCTGCGCAAGACCGATACCGAGCTGAAAGCGGCGCTGGACAAAGCCTTCGCCGAGATGCGCAAAGACGGCACCTACGACAAATACGCGAAAAAGTACTTCGACTTTGACGTCTACGGCGGGTAATCCGCTTACCGTTCCATGCTGTGACTGCGGGGCCGGCGTGCCGGCCCCGATGGTTCGGATCCTAGACCACAGGGTGAAGTAGATGCTGCAAGGCTATTCCCAACTGATTTTCGAGGGGGCTCTGGTGACGCTGGAGCTGGCCCTCAGTTCCGTGCTGCTGGCGGTGGTGATCGGCCTGATCGGCGCCGGTGGCAAACTGTCTCATAACCCCTTTATCTCCGGCCTGTTCGGCGCCTATACCACGCTGATCCGCGGCGTGCCCGATCTGGTGCTGATGCTGCTGATCTTTTACGGTCTGCAAATCGCGCTGAACAATATCACTACGCTGCTGGGCTTCGCGCAGATCGATATCGATCCGCTCGGCGCCGGCATCATAACCCTCGGCTTTATCTACGGCGCTTATTTTACCGAGACCTTCCGCGGCGCTTATCTGGCGGTGCCGAAAGGGCAGATCGAAGCGGCGACGGCCTACGGCTTCAGCGGCGCGCAGATCTTCCGGCGCATTCTGTTCCCGGCGATGATGCGTTTCGCCCTGCCGGGCATCGGCAACAACTGGCAGGTGATCCTGAAGGCGACGGCGCTGGTGTCGATCCTTGGCCTAAACGACGTGGTCAAAGCCACGCAGCTGGCGGGGAAAGGCACCTATCAGCCGTTCTTCTTCGCCATCGTGGCCGGCGTGGTGTATCTGGTCTTCACTACCGTTTCCAACGGCGTGCTGCTGTGGCTTGAACGGCGTTACTCACTGGGCGTCAAGAGGGCCGAGCTATGATTGAGATCCTGCAACAGTATTGGCAGTCGCTGCTGTGGAGCGACGGCTACCGCTTCACCGGCGTGGCGATCACGCTGTGGCTGCTGATCGCCTCGGTGGTGATGGGCGGGCTGCTGGCGATCCCGATGGCGGTGGCGCGCGTGTCTTCCCTTCGCTGGGTGCGTTTCCCGGTGTGGCTCTACACCTATGTGTTTCGCGGTACGCCGCTGTACGTGCAGCTGCTGGTGTTCTACTCCGGCATGTACAGCCTCGAGATCGTGCGCGGCAGCGAGTTTCTCAATGCGTTTTTCCGCAGCGGGCTCAACTGCACCATCCTGGCGCTGACGCTCAACACCTGCGCCTATACCACCGAGATCTTCGCCGGGGCGATCCGTTCGGTGCCGCACGGTGAAATCGAGGCTGCCAACGCCTACGGTTTCTCGCGCTTCAAGATGTATCGCTGCATCATTTTGCCTTCGGCGCTGCGCACCGCGCTGCCGGCTTACAGCAACGAAGTGATCCTGATGCTGCACTCCACCGCGCTGGCGTTTACCGCCACCGTGCCGGATCTGCTGAAGATCGCGCGCGACATCAACGCCGCGACCTATCAGCCGTTCTACGCCTTCGGCATCGCGGCGGTGCTGTATCTGATCATCTCCTACGTGTTAATCAGCCTGTTCCGCAAGGCTGAGAAACGCTGGATGGCACACGTTAGTCACTGATAAATGACGGGAAGAAAACCATGTCTGAGAATAAATTAGCCGTCACGGAACTGCACAAACGCTATGGCGACCACGAAGTGCTAAAGGGCGTCTCGCTGGCGGCCAACGCCGGGGATGTGATCAGCATCATCGGCTCCTCCGGCTCCGGCAAAAGCACCTTTCTGCGCTGCATCAACTTCCTTGAGAAGCCGAGCGAAGGTTCGATCAGTCTGAACAACGAAGATATTCGCATGGTGCGCGACAAGGACGGCCAGCTGAAGGTATTCGATAAGAAGCAGCTGCAGCTGTTGCGTACCCGCCTGACCATGGTATTCCAGCACTTTAACCTGTGGAGCCACATGACGGTGCTGGAGAACGTGATGGAAGCGCCGGTGCAGGTGTTGGGGCTGAGCAAGGCCGACGCGCACGAGCGCGCGGTGCGCTACCTGGACAAAGTGGGCATCGACGAGCGGGCGCGCGGAAAATACCCGGTGCACCTGTCGGGCGGCCAGCAGCAGCGCGTCTCTATCGCCCGCGCATTGGCGATGGAGCCGGAGGTGCTGCTGTTTGACGAACCGACGTCGGCGCTGGATCCCGAACTGGTGGGCGAGGTGCTGCGCATCATGCAGAAGTTGGCGGAGGAGGGAAAAACCATGGTGGTGGTGACGCACGAAATGGAGTTTGCGCGCCACGTTTCCAACCACGTGATCTTCCTGCACAAAGGGTTGATTGAAGAACAGGGGCCGCCGGCCGAGCTGTTCGGCAACCCCAAAAGCCCGCGCCTGCAGCAGTTCCTGTCCGGCGCGTTGAAGTAACCTCAGATCAGCGGGCTTCGGCCCGCTGATTGACAACGTCATCCAACGCCTGTTCCAACTCCAGATAGCGGAAGTGGAAGCCGGCTTCTTCCAGGCGCTTCGGCACCGCCCGCTGGCCGACGAGTACCAGCACCGCCGCTTCCCCCATCAACAAACGCATGACGAATGCCGGCACCCGCAGAAACGCCGGGCGATCGAGCACGTTGGCCAATTGGGCGGCGAACTGTTCGTTATGCACCGGGTAGGGGGCGACCATGTTGAACGGGCCGGTCAGCGTGGCGTGATCCAGCAGATAAATAATGCCGTTGACCATGTCGTCGAGATGGATCCACGGCAGATATTGGCGGCCGTCGCCGATCGGGCCGCCGAGCCCGAAGCGGAACGGCGGCAGCATTTTGGCCAGCGCGCCGCCCTGTGGCGCCAGCACCACGCCGGTGCGCAGCAGGCAGACGCGGGTGGCGTCGCTCTGCGCCTGCAGCGCCAGCGTTTCCCAGCGCTGGCACAGCTGGTGGGTGAATTCGTCGTGCGGCGGCTCCTCTTCGGTGACCACCGCCTGCCCCTGATCGCCGTAGTAGCCGACGGCGGAACCGGAAATCAGCACGCCGGGCGGTGTGCTGCCGGCTTTGATCAGCTGTGCCAGGCGTTCGGTCAGATCCCAGCGGCTGCGGCACAGGCGCTCTTTCTGCTGCGCGCTCCAGCGCTTGTCGGCGATAGGTTCGCCGGCCAGGTTGATCACCGCGTCGAAGTCATCCAGCGACTGCCGGTCGTCCAGCGTTTGCCAATAGCTCGGCCGGTCGCCCAGTTTGGCTCGGGCGCGCCGCTCGTCGCGGGTCAGTACCGTAATGTGGTGAGAAAGCGCCAGCAGTCTTGCCGTCAGGCTGCTGCCTATCAATCCCGTTGCGCCGGTGATCAGGATCCGCATGGTCTACCTCCCTGAGTTAGCCCCGGCGGTAGCTCATGGTCATGGAGACCGAATCGGCGTAGCGCAGAGCCAGAAGTTTATCTATCTCCACTTCAGCATAGGTTACCCAGGCGTGTTCTTTTACGATGTCGAGCACATCCTGCGTTAATTTTTCCAGCAACGCGAAACGGTTATCTTCCACATGGCGGATGATCGCTTTGGTGATGGTGCGGTAGTTGAGCGCGTCGGCGATGTCTTCGCTGTTGCGCGCCTTGTCCGCCGGGTAGTGGATCACCACGTTGATCAGAACGTCCTGCCGGTTGTTGATTTCCTCTTCCTTGATACCGATGAACGTGCGCAGCCGCAGATTTTTAATGCGAATAACGGCGTCGGGTTGACTGAAAGACATCAGAGATTCTCCATAGGTCTGATTATTAGCGTTCAGAATACACGGAAAGTAAGGAAATGATAACGTGAGGACGATGTGACTCCCCGGCCGACGGGGAGTCGGAGGAGGCGATTAGGCTTGTTCGGCCAGTTTGTAGGCGCGCTCGGTCGCCGGGCGGTTGCTGATGCGCTCGAACCAGTTGCGCACCGCCGGGTAATCTGCCAGATCGATGCGCTGGCGCGGATGCGACACCACCCACGGGTAGGTGGCGATATCGGCGATGCTGTAGTTATCGCCGCCCAGGTACGGGTGTTTTTGCAGTTCAGCGTCCAGCACGCCGTACAGCCGTTTGGTTTCCAGATGGTAACGCTCGATGGCGTAAGGCACCGGCTGCGGCGCGTAGTGGTTAAAGTGGTGATTCTGCCCGAGCATCGGCCCGAACCCGGCCACCTGCCAGAACAGCCACTGCAGGGTGGCGGCGCGTTCGCGCAGGCCCTTGCTCAGCAGCTTGCCGGTCTTCTCCGCCAGATACAGCAGGATTTCCCCGGACTCGAACAGGCTGATTGGCGCGCCGCCGTCCACCGGTTGCTGATCGACAATCGCCGGGATTTTGTTGTTGGGAGAAATGCTCAGAAAGTCCGGTTTGAACTGCTCGCCGGCGCTGATGTTTACGCGATGGATACGGTAGGGCAAGCCGACCTCTTCCAGAAACAAGGTGATCTTGTGACCATTGGGAGTAGGCGCGTAATACAGGTCAATCATGTTGCCTCCTGCGGTAAGGTGATCTGTAATTCATTACACGTTGCTGCGGTCTTCGCCGCGCACAAAGGTATATCAGAGATCCAACAATAGCAGCTAAGGATAGCAGGCTATGTGGGATTCGTCCGATGCTATCTGCACAGTTGGATCACAATTCTCCACCGGAGCGGGCGGCGGTTTGCCGCACGGCGCCGGCGCGGTAAAATGGCGCTTATTTCCCTCTATAGGACAAGGTTATGAAGCTGATGTTCGCCTCGGATATCCACGGATCGCTGCCGGCTACCGAACGCGTGCTGGAATTGTTCGCACAACAGGGCGCCGACTGGCTGATTCTTCTGGGCGATTTGCTGAATCACGGCCCGCGCAACGCGCTGCCGGCCGGGTATCAGCCCGCTCAGGTTGCCGAACGATTGAATCGCTATAGCGACAAGATCATCGCCGTTCGCGGCAATTGCGACAGCGAGGTCGATCAGATGCTGCTGACGTTCCCTATCGAGGCGCCCTGGCAACAGGTTGTACTGCAAAAAAGACGATTGTTTTTGACCCACGGTCACCTTTATCATCCCTCGGCACTGCCGCCGTTATCCCGCGGTGACGTCTTGGCCTACGGCCATACGCATCTGCCGCAGGCGGAGCGGCAGGGTGAGATCTATTGCTTCAATCCGGGCTCGGTCAGCATCCCGAAAGGGGGCTTTCCGGCCAGCTACGGCATGTTGGATCGGGGCACTTTGCGCGTGCTGGCGCTCGACGACGGCAAGGTCGTCGCGGAGGTGGCGTTAACACGCTAAACGCACTAATTTATACACACACAATAAAAATCTTTGAAAAACACTCATTGATTAACCAGCGCGCGGGATGCATCGCGCCAAAATAGAAGGTTTTAGAGGATGGCGGAACAGGGTCAGGCTGCAGATACCGAATGGGTTGATATCGTCGACGAGCAAAACGAGGTGATTGCGCAATCCAGTCGTCAACAGATGCGGGCGGAGCGGCTGCGTCATCGTGCTACCTATATTGTGGTGCATGATGGGATGGGAAAAATTCTGGTGCAGCGTCGCACCGAGATCAAGGACTTCTACCCGGGCTGGTTGGATGCGACGGCGGGTGGCGTAGTGCAAAGCGGTGAAAACGTGCTGGATTCGGCGCGCCGCGAGGCGGAAGAGGAGCTGGGCATCGCCGGCGTGCCTTTCGCCGAACACGGTCTGTTCTACTTCGAAGAAGAGCAGTGCCGGGTGTGGGGCGCGCTGTTCAGCTGCGTGTCGCACGGCCCGTTCGCGCTGCAGGAAGAAGAAGTGGCTGAAGTGTGCTGGCTGACGCCGGAAGAGATCACCGCGCGCTGCGACGAGTTTACCCCGGATTCGCTGAAGGCGCTGTCGCTGTGGCTGACGCGCAACAACGAGCAGGATTACGGTAAGCCGCTCGACAACCACTGAGCCGCCTGCGCATGGAAAAGCCGGTCATCGACCGGCTTTTTTTATGGCGCGGATTCAGCAGCTGTCGCGGCGGCACAGCGTGGCGGGCAGGGAACCTGCCGGCTGCCAGGGTTGCTCGTTCAGCCGCGCCAGCAGCGCCTGGCCGGCCTGAATACCGATATCGCGATGCGGAATGGTCATGGTGGTCAGCGGCGGCTGGCACACCCGGCTGAACTCGCTGTTGCCGAATCCCACCACCGCCAGATTGTCCGGCACCTTGATGCGCCGCCGCTGGCATTCATACAGCGCGCCGCCCGCCAGTTCGTCCGAGGCGCACACCAGCGCGTCCAGCTCCGGCCAGGCCAGCAAGAATTCCGGCAGCTGCTGCGCGCCGGTGCTGAAGCTGGCGGGCTGCGCGGCGTTGATCACCCGATGCGGCGACATATGGTTGCGCAGCAGCGCCTTGTGCCAGCCCTGCAGGTGCTGCTGGAAAATCCACTGTTCCTGATTGGCGCACAGCAGCCCGATGTTCTGATAGCCGCTGGCGATCACCGTTTGCGTCAGCTGATACATGGCCGCCACGTAATCGATGCCGATGCTCATGTCGATCGGATCGGCGCGCACGGCGCCGATCTCCACCACCGGAATGTTGGCGGCGATCAACGCGTTGCGGGCATTTTGCGAATGCTCGACGCTGAGCAGCACCGCCGCCGCCAGGTTGTAAGAGAGCAGGGTCTCCAGCAGTTTCTCCTCGCGTTCCAGGTGGTGCTGCGACTCCGCCAGCATGATGTGATAGCCGGCGGGCTGTAGCACTTTCTGCAGGCCGGCGAACATCTCGGCGCAGCCGGATTCGGACAGGCTGGGCACCACCATGGCGATGGTGTAAGAGGAGGCCGACGCCAGCGAACTGGCGGCCAGGTTGGGCAGATACCCCAACTCGCTCACCGCGGCTTCAATCTTCTCGCGCAGTTTGTCTGAAACCTGCTCCGGCGTGCGCAGCGCGCGCGACACCGTCATGGTGCCGACGCCCGCCAGCTGCGCTACATCAGCCAACGTCACCCTGCCCGTGCTGCGTCGTTTTTTACCGATCGACATGCCAAATCCCGACTGAAATGCGCGCGCGGCGCATAAAAATGGTGAGGGTGGGAAGCCGACGGCGCGGCTTCGACGATCCCCGTATGCGGCACATTCTACCCCGTTACCCGAAAGAGCGAGAAAAAATTGTGGTTAACGTCATACCGCAGCACGGCGTTTTGATAGCGCTATCACAGATCTGCATGATAGCGCTTTGGTAGCGCTATCTTTGTGATATCCATCACTGTGTGGCCAGGAGGGGTTGATTAAAGTTTTACCGTCGCCGGTGAATTAATCACCGGCCGCAATCATCGACTTTCGGGAGGATAACGTGCTGAAAGAGTGGCTGACCGCCGATCATATACAGCTGTGCGAACGGGTGGAGGACTGGCGCCAGGCGGTAACGCTGAGCGCGCAGCCGCTGCTGCAAGACGGTGTGATTACGACGAATTACCTGACGGCCATCTTTCATCAGCAGGAGAAGCTCGGCCCTTACTTCGTCCTGGCGCCGGGCATCGCCATGCCACATGCCCGGCCGGAGCAGGGCGCCAACGCGCTGGGGTTATCGCTGTTGAAGATCCATCAGGGGGTGAACTTTCATTCCGCGGATAACGATCCGGTTCAGGTGGTGGTGATGCTTTCCGCACCCGACGGCAACAGCCACATCGAATTGATTTCGCAACTGGCGGAATTATTTTCCGATAACCAGGCCATGGAGGCGTTATTTCACGCCAAAGATAAACGGCAAATCGAGGATATTATCGCCCGCTATTAACGTTTAATCACCAGGAACATTATTAATGCTAACAACGCCGGGAATATGACCGGCGGCGCTACCCTACACGCTAAATTCAACAGGTGGATATCATGAAAATCATGGCGATTTGCGGTTCAGGTCTCGGCAGCAGCTTTATGGTGGAAATGAACATTAAAAAGGTGCTGAAAAAGATGGGGGTGGAGGCCGAGGTTGAACACTCCGATCTGTCGTCCGCCACTCCCGGCGCGGCCGACGTGTTCGTGATGGCAAAAGACATTGCCGACAGCGCCAGCGTGCCGGCCGAGCAGCTGGTGGTGATCAGCAACATCATCGACATCAATGAGCTGGAAGCCAAGCTGCGCGCTTACTTCGAAGCCCACTCAATCCTCTGAATAAAACGATTGGCGAGGTGGATATGTTTATCCAGGAAACGCTCAAGTTTGTGGTGGATATATTAAAGGTGCCTTCGGTGCTGGTCGGGCTTATTGCGCTGATCGGTTTGCTGGCGCAAAAGAAATCCTTTTCCGACGTGGTGAAAGGCACGGTAAAAACCATTCTCGGCTTTATCGTTTTGGGCGGCGGTGCCACGGTATTGGTCGGGTCGCTCAATCCGTTGGGCGGCATGTTCGAACACGCGTTTAATATTCAGGGCATCATTCCGAACAACGAAGCGATCGTCTCTATCGCGCTGGAGAAATACGGCGCTTCCACCGCCTTGATCATGGCGTTTGGCATGGTGGCAAACATCGTGGTGGCGCGCTTCACCCGGCTGAAATACATCTTCCTCACCGGCCACCACACCTTCTACATGGCCTGCATGATCGGCATCATCCTGACGGTGGCAGGCTTCGAGGGCGTGCAGCTGGTGTTTACCGGCGCGTTGACCTTGGGGCTGGTGATGGCGTTCTTCCCGGCGATTGCCCAGCGCTATATGCGCCGCATCACCGGCAACGACGATATCGCTTTCGGCCACTTTGGCACCCTGGGCTATGTGTTGTCCGGCTGGATCGGCTCGAAGGTGGGCAAAAATTCGCGCTCAACCGAGGAGATGAACCTGCCGAAAAATCTCAGCTTCCTGCGCGACAGTTCCATTTCGATCTCGATGACCATGATCGTCATCTACCTGATCCTGGCGATCTGCGCCGGGCGGGCCTATGTGGAAAGCGAGCTCAGCGGCGGCCAGAACTACCTGGTGTATTCGATTATCCAGGCCATCACCTTCGCCGCCGGGGTGTTCATCATTCTGCAGGGCGTGCGCTTGATTCTGGCGGAGATCGTGCCGGCGTTCACCGGCTTCTCGGAAAAACTGGTGCCTAACGCGCGGCCGGCGTTGGATTGTCCGGTGGTTTATCCCTATGCCCCCAACGCGGTGCTGATCGGCTTCCTGTTCAGCTTCCTTGGCGGGTTGGCCGGGCTGTTCCTGCTGGGGCAACTGAAGATGGTGCTGATCCTGCCCGGCGTGGTGCCGCATTTCTTCACCGGCGCTACCGCCGGGGTGTTCGGCAACGCGACCGGCGGGCGGCGCGGCGCGATGCTGGGCGCCTTTGCCAACGGGCTGCTGATCACCTTCCTGCCGGTGCTGCTGCTGCCGGTGTTGGGGGCGCTGGGCTTTGCCAACACCACCTTCTCCGACGCCGACTTCGGCGCGATCGGCATCCTGCTGGGCAATATGGCGCGCTTTATGTCGAAGGAGATGATCATGTTGGCGATCGTCGCCGTGTTCGCGCTGCTGGTGGCGCATAACTTCCTGGGAAAACGCAAAGGCGCGCCGGCCGCTGACCGCGTCGAGAAATAACGAGGGCAGACTGATGAACGACACAACGAGTGAAACGGAAATTGAAGAGCTGCGTGCCTTGGCGCGCGCGATCCGCCTGGAAACGCTGAAAGCGCTGACCGGGCTGGGCTTCGGCCACTATGGCGGCTGCATGTCGGTGGTGGAGACGCTGGCGGTGCTGTACGGCGGCGTGATGCGCATCGATCCGGCGGATCCGGACTGGCCGGAGCGCGATGACTTCGTGCTGTCGAAAGGGCACGCCGGCCCGGCGTTGTACAGCACGCTGGCGATCAAGGGCTACTTCCCGCTGGCGGAACTGAAGACCCTCAACCAGAACGGCACGCGTCTGCCGAGCCACCCGGACCGGCTGCGTACGCGCGGCGTGGACGCTACCACAGGTTCGCTGGGGCAGGGCGTGTCGATCGCCGCCGGCATGGCGTTGTCCCACCGGCTGGCGGGGCGGCGCAACCGGGTGTTCAGCATTCTCGGCGACGGGGAGCTGAATGAAGGACAGTGCTGGGAGGCGTTCCAGTTTATCGCCCACCACAACCTGAACAACCTGACGCTGTTCATCGATTACAACAAGCAACAGCTGGACGGCGCGCTGGATGAGGTGATCCAACCGTTCGATCTGGCTGCCAAGTTCCGCGCCTTCGGCTTTGAGGTGCAGACTGTCAAGGGCGACGACATCGCGGCGCTGCTGGCGGCGGTAGCGCCGGCGCGCGGCGGTGAACAGCGGCCGCTGGCGATCGTGCTCGACAGCATCAAGGGACAGGGCGTGACCTATCTGGAAAACCTGTCGAACTCACACCACCTGCGCCTGACGCCGGACGTGCAGCTGGAGATCGAAAAAGCCATCGCCGAACTGGAGGCCGCCCATGTTTAACGTAGTGACGCAGTTGGAAAACGACACCGTCGAAATGCGCAAAGTCTACGCCGGCGCGGTGCGGCGGCAGATTGAGGCGGGCGCGCCGATCATCGCGCTGGAGGCGGATTTGATGAGCTCGATGGCGATGGACGGCGTGCACAAGGATCACCCGCAGCACGTGATCAACTGCGGCATCATGGAGGCCAACGTGATCGGCGTCGCCGCCGGGCTGTCGCTCACCGGCCGGGTGCCGTTCGTGCACACCTTCACCGCCTTCGCCAGCCGCCGCTGTTTCGATCAGCTGTTCATGTCGCTGGATTACCAGCGCAACAACGTCAAGGTGATCGCCTCCGACGCGGGGGTGAGCGCCTGCCACAACGGCGGCACCCACATGTCGTTCGAAGACATGGGCATCGTGCGCGGGCTGGCGCATTCGGTGGTGCTGGAGGTGACCGACGCCACCATGTTCGCCGACGTTCTGCGCCAGCTGATGGATCTGCGCGGCTTCTACTGGGTGCGTACCATCCGCAAGCAGGCGACGCGCATCTACCTGGAAGGCTCGCGCTTTACCATCGGCAAGGGCAACC
This sequence comes from Serratia sp. CY40230, assembly GCF_052168835.1. Lineage (NCBI taxonomy): Bacteria > Pseudomonadati > Pseudomonadota > Gammaproteobacteria > Enterobacterales > Yersiniaceae > Serratia > Serratia sp. CY40230. The sequence goes on along the minus strand of NZ_JBJNLX010000001.1, from coordinate 1,076,623 downwards.
TGCTGCGCGACGGCGACGATATCACGCTGATCGCCAACGGCATCATGGTGGCGGAGGCGCTGAAGGCGGCGGAGATGCTGGCGCGGCAAGGTGTCAGCGCGGCGGTGATCGATATGTTCACCCTCAAGCCTATCGACCGTGAACTGATCAAAACCTACGCGGCCAAGACCGGACGCATCGTCACCTGTGAAAACCACAGCATTCATAACGGGCTGGGATCGGCGGTGGCGGAGGTGTTGGCGGAGGAGTGCCCGACGCCGATGCGGCGCGTGGGGGTGAAGGAGCGTTACGGCCAGGTGGGCACCCAGGCGTTTTTACAGCAGGAGTATGGTCTGACCGCCGAACATATTCTGGAGGCCGCCGGGCAGTTGCTGGCGCGTTAGGGAACGCAAAAGAAAAGCGCCGGTCAATGACCGGCGCTTTTTTATCGCTCAACCTGAAGAATATCAGGCCTTGGCGGCGGCAGCGTCAGCCTGGGAAGACTGGATCGCCGTCAGCGCAACGGTGTAGACGATATCGTCAACCAGTGCGCCGCGCGACAGGTCGTTCACCGGCTTGCGCATGCCTTGCAGCATCGGCCCGATGGAGACCAGGTCAGCGGAACGCTGTACCGCTTTGTAGGTGGTGTTGCCGGTGTTCAGATCCGGGAAGATGAACACGGTCGCCTGGCCGGCCACCGGTGAGTTCGGCGCCTTGGATTTGGCAACGTCGGCCATGATGGCGGCGTCGTACTGCAGCGGGCCGTCGATGATCAGGTCCGGGCGTTTTTCCTGCGCCAGACGGGTCGCTTCGCGCACTTTCTCGACGTCGCTGCCCGCACCGGAGTTGCCGGTGGAGTAGGAGATCATCGCTACGCGCGGCTCGATGCCGAAGGCGGCGGCGGAATCCGCAGACTGGATGGCGATTTCAGACAGCTGCTCGGCGGTCGGATCCGGGTTGATCGCGCAGTCGCCGTAGACCAGTACCTGGTCAGGCAGCAGCATGAAGAACACGGAGGACACCAGCGAGCTGCCCGGCGCGGTTTTGATCAGCTGCAACGGCGGACGGATGGTGTTGGCGGTGGTGTGAACCGCGCCGGAGACCAGACCGTCGACTTCGCCTTGTTCCAGCATCAGGGTGCCGAGCACCACGTTGTCTTCCAGCTGCTCGCGCGCGACCACTTCGGTCATGCCCTTGCTCTTGCGCAGCTCAACCAGACGCGGCACGTAGTTTTCACGCACGGCGACCGGATCGACGATTTCGATGCCTTTGCCCAGCTCAACGCCTTGCGCCGCCGCGACGCGCTGGATCTCGTCCGGGTTACCGAGCAGCACGCATTCCGCGATGCCGCGTTCGGCACAGATGGCCGCCGCTTTCACGGTGCGCGGCTCGTCGCCTTCCGGCAGCACGATGCGCTTGCCGGCTTTACGCGCCAGTTCGGTCAGCTCGTAACGGAACGCCGGTGGAGACAGGCGGCGTGAACGCTCGGAGGTGGCGGTCAGCGAATCGATCCACTCGGTGCTGATGTGGCTGGCCACGTAGTTCTGCACTTTCTCGATGCGCTGGTGGTCGTCCGCCGGCACTTCGAGGTTGAAGCTCTGCAGGCTCAGCGAGGTCTGCCAGGTGTTGGTGTCGACCATGAACACCGGCAGGCCGGTCTGGAAGGCGCGTTCGCACAGCTTCTTGATCGGCTCGTCGATGGCGTAGCCGCCGGTCAGCAGGATAGCGCCGATTTCCACGCCGTTCATCGCCGCCAGGCAGGCGGAGACCAGTACGTCAGGACGGTCTGCGGAGGTCACCAGCAGGGAGCCTGGGCGGAAGTGTTCCAGCATGTGCGGAATGCTGCGCGCACAGAAGGTCACGGACTTCACGCGGCGGGTCATGATGTCGCCTTCGTTGACCACGCGGGCCTTCAGGTGGCGAGCCATGTCGATGGCGCGGGTGGCGATCAGATCGAAGCTCCACGGCACGCAGCCCAGAACCGGCAGCGGGCTGTTGGCGAACAGCTGCGCAGGATCGACATGGGCGATGCTGGCCTTGGTGGAGTCGTCGAAGATTTCGGACAGGTCAGGACGGGTGCGGCCCTGATCGTCGACCGGTGCGTTCAGCTTGTTGATGATCACGCCGGTGATGTTTTTGTTCTTGCTGCCGCCGAAGCTGGTGCGCGCCAGTTCGATGCGCTCTTTCAGCTGCGCCGGGGAGTCGTTGCCCAGCGCCAGCACGAAGACGATCTCGGCGTTCAGGGTTTTGGCGATCTCGTAGTTCAGCGCGTTGGCGAACTGATGCTTGCGGGTCGGCACCAGGCCTTCGATCAGCACCACTTCCGCGTCTTTGGTGTTCTCGTGGTAGCGCGCCACGATCTCTTCCATCAGCACGTCTTGCTGGTTGGAGCTCAGCAGGCCCTCAACGTAATCCATGCGCAGCGGTTCGGCCGCTGGGATGGTGGAGTTGCTGCGGATGATGGTGGTGGTCTGGTCGAGTGCGTTGTCGCCGGTGCGCGGTTGAGCGATAGGTTTGAACACGCTCAGACGAACGCCTTTTTGCTCCATGGAGCGGATGACACCCAGGCTGACGCTGGTCAGGCCGACGCTGGTGCCGGTGGGGATCAACATAATAGTACGTGACACAGAATAGTCCTCTTCACGATTAACATGAGGCTAAAACAACACCGTCAGCCTGGGCTGACGGTGTTTTGAGAGCATTACGCGGTCAGGCGGGATGCGTCCTGCGCGATGACCAACTCTTCGTTGGTCGGGATCACCAGCGCCAGGCGGCTGCCGTCTTTGGTGATGGCGCCGGATTTGCCGAAGCGAGCGGCCATGTTGCGGTCGTGATCGATTTCGAAGCCCAGCAGGCCCAGTTTGTTCAGGGTCAGCTCACGCACCATGCCGGCGTTCTCGCCGATGCCGCCGGTGAAGATCACCGCGTCCAGACGGCCTTCCATCAGCGCGCTGTAGGCGCCGACGTATTTGGCCAGACGGTGGCAGAACACGTCCATGGCGCGTTTGGCGTCGGCTTTGCTGTCGTAGTTGTCTTCAACGTAACGGCAGTCGCTGGTGACTTCGGTCAGGCCCAGCAGGCCGGATTCTTTGGTCAGCATCTTGTTGATCTGATCAACGCTCATGCCCAGAGAATCGTGCAGGTGGAAGATGATAGCCGGATCGATGTCACCGCTGCGGGTGCCCATTACCAGGCCTTCCAGCGGGGTCAGACCCATGGAGGTGTCAACGCATTGGCCGTTGCGCACTGCGGTGACGGAACCGCCGTTGCCCAGGTGGCAAGTGATCACGTTCACTTCTTCCACCGGCTTGTTCAGCATCTTCGCGGCTTCCTGAGTCACGTAGAAGTGGCTGGTGCCGTGTGCGCCGTAGCGGCGAACGCCGTGGTCGCGGTACAGGCTGTACGGCAGGGCGTACAGGTAAGATTCTTCCGGCATGGTCTGGTGGAACGCGGTGTCGAACACGGCAACGTTCTTGTCAGCCAGGTGAGGGAAGGATTTCAGCGCTTCCGCGATGCCGATCAGGTGAGCTGGGTTGTGCAGTGGTGCAAACGGCACGGAATCTTTGATACCCTGCAGAACTTCGTCGTTGATCACGGCGGAAGCGGTGAACTTCTCGCCGCCGTGCACGATGCGGTGGCCGATGGCGGTCAGCTGCGCGGAAAGCTCTGGTTTTTGTGCCAGAATAGTATTAACAATGAAGTTCAGCGCTTCGCTGTGTGCAGCGCCGGCCCCCAGGGCAGCTTCGTGTTTGGCGCCGTCCATTTTCCACTTGATGCGAGCTTCAGGCAGGTGGAAACACTCGGCCAAACCGGAGAGGAATTCGTCGCCGTTAACGGCATCGATGATGGCGAATTTCAGAGAAGAACTGCCGCAGTTAAGAACCAGTACTAGCTTACTCGACATGGAAGTACCTACTTAAATAGTCGTGTTGTTAAAAGAAAATCGAACACACGTGGTGAATTAATCGTCAATCAGACAACAAGCGTAGCGCATAGTGCCGATGACATTTATGATTAACATCATGTGAAGTGCACAAATCACAGGATGATGGAAAAACCGATGATTTCTCTGCGGTTTAAATAATCTTGATTTTTATAGGGCTAAAAGTTGACAAAATTTACGTCATCTTCTACCGGCCACAAGGCCGGCTTAGGATACCGATAGCCCGGTGCAAACACAAAATAAATTTAAAGCTTCAAATTTTTTAGTATGGTCTCTGGCAGCACGCTTTTAGTTTCTTTACGTGACGTTGAGGTACGCAATGACGAGCAAACCGTCCGGTTCCGTAAGCTGGTTTCAGGTCTTCCAGCGCGGGCAGCATTATATGAAAACCTGGCCGTCAGACAAACGTCTGGCACCGGTCTTTCCGGAGAACCGCGTTGCGCGTGCCACCCGTTTCGCTATTCGTTTCATGCCGCCGTTGGCGATTTTCACGCTGACCTGGCAGATCGCGCTCGGCGGCCAGCTCGGCCCGGCGATCGCCACCGCGCTGTTCGCTTGCAGCCTGCCGATGCAGGGCTTGTGGTGGCTGGGGCGCCGTTCGGTCACGCCGCTGCCGCCGACGCTGCTGCAATGGTTCCATGAGGTGCGCAACAAGCTGACGGAAGCCGGGCAGGCGGTGGCGCCGCTCGAAGGCACGCCGACCTATCAGACGTTGGCTGATTTGCTCAAGCGTGCCTTCAAGCAGCTGGACAAAACCTTCCTCGACGATCTGTAAATGAAAAAAGGCCGCACTGTGCGGCCTTTTTCGTCTAAGCGCCAATAACCCCGGTTTAAATCAAAGAACGGTCGAGTTGTGATTTCCTGCGTTCTTGCGCTGTGCGATGCTCCCGCCATCACACAGAAATGAGGAAATCCTGATGGAAATGACCAACGCCCAGCGGCTGATCCTGTCGAATCAGTACAAGATGATGACCCTGCTCGATCCGGACAACGGCGATCGTTATCGCCGGTTGCAAACCATCGTCGAACGCGGCTTCGGTTTGCAAATGCGCGAGCTGGATCGCGACTTCGGCGAACTGAGCGAAGAGGTGTGCCGCACCATCATCAACGTGATGGAGATGCATCATGCGCTGCAGGTTTCCTGGGGCAACCTGAAAGAGAAGCAGGATCTGGACGAGCGCCGCCTGGCGTTTCTCGGTTTCGATGCCGCGACCGAGGCGCGCTACCTGAGTTACGTACGTTTCCTGGTCAGCACCGAGGGGCGCTATACTCACTTTGATTCCGGCAGCCACGGTTTTAACGCCCAGACCAAAATGTGGGAAAAATATCAGCGTATGCTGGCGATTTGGCAGGCCTGCCCGCGCCAGTATCACTTGAGCGCCGTTGAGATAGCGCAAATCATCAATGCTTGATTAAGAAGAGGTTTTCTGTGGAGTGTAAGGGTTTTCTGTTCGATCTTGATGGCACCCTGGTGGATTCGCTGCCGGCGGTAGAGCGCGCCTGGACGCACTGGGCCGAGCGCCGCAGCGTCGATCCGCAAGCGGTGCTGGACTTCATTCACGGTAAACAGGCCATTACTTCTCTGCGCCACTTTATGCCGGGTGAAAGCGAAGCGGAAATTCAGCGTGAATTCCAATTGCTGGAGCAGGTGGAAGCGCAGGATACCGACGGCGTTCGCGCGCTGCAGGGCGCCATTGCATTGCTGGAGCGCTTGAACGCGCTCGGCATCCCTTGGGCGATCGTCACCTCCGGTTCGGTGCCGGTGGCGAGCGCCCGCCGCCAGGCCGGCGGCTTGCCGCAGCCGGCGGTGTTCATCACCGCTGAGCAGGTTAAACATGGCAAGCCGCAGCCCGACGCCTATCTGCTGGGCGCCGAGCGCCTGGGGCTGGCGCCGCACGAGTGCGTGGTGGTCGAAGACGCACCGGCCGGTATTCTCTCCGGCCTGGCGGCGGGTTGCCAGGTGATTGCGGTCAACGCCCCGGCCGATGCGCCGAAGCTGGAGCAGGTCGACCTGCGGCTGGATTCGCTGGCGCAGATCGCCGTCGATAAAACGGCGCAGGGCGCGATCGTTCGCCGGCTGGCCTGAGTGGCATTATCTTCACCCTAATTGATTAGACCCCGCCTCGGCGGGGTTTTTTTATGCTATTTTTTAGGCCCTTGGACATTTGCCGGATGAGGCCGTTTTGAACAGCGAATTACTGTGGGTGCTGAGTTTACTGCTGATTGCCATCGTGCTGTTTACCACCAACAAGCTGCGTATGGACGTGGTGGCGCTGTTGGTGATCATCGCTTTCGTGCTGAGCGGCACGCTCAGCCTGCAGGAGGCGACGGTCGGTTTCAGCGATCCCAACGTGATTTTGATCGCCGCGCTGTTCGTGATCGGCGAAGGGCTGGTGCGCACTGGCGTGGCTTATCAGGTGGGCGACTGGCTGGTCAAAGTGGCCGGCAGCAGCGAAACCAAAATGTTGATGCTGCTGATGGTGACGGTCGCCGGGCTGGGGGCATTTATGAGCTCGACCGGCGTGGTGGCGATCTTTATCCCGGTGGTGCTCAGCGTGACGGCGAGAATGAAGATCGCGCCGGGGCGGCTGATGATGCCGCTCAGTTTCGCCGGGCTTATCAGCGGCATGATGACGCTGGTGGCCACGCCGCCCAACATGGTGGTCAACAGCGAACTGGTGCGCGAAGGCATCCATGGTTTCGGTTTCTTCAGCGTGACGCCGATCGGCCTGGCGGTGCTGGCGCTGGGCGTCGGCTACATGCTGATCGCCCGCCGTTGGCTGGGCAGCAGTGACACGGGCAAAGCCGGCGACGACTGGCAGCGCCGCTCCTTCCGTGACCTGATCCGCGATTATAAGCTGACCGGCCGTGCGCGGCGGTTGGCTGTCCGCAGCGCTTCGCCGCTGATCGGGCGTTCGCTGGACGAGCTGCACCTGCGTGCGCGCTATGGCGCCAACGTGGTGGGCATCGAGCGCTGGAAACGCTTCCGGCGGGTGATGGTCAGCGCCTCCGGCAGCACCGAGCTGCGCGAGGGCGACGTCCTCTTGATCGACATGTCGGACAGCCAGGTCGATCTGCGCGAATTCTGCGGCGAACAGCGGCTGGAGCCGATGGTGCTGCGCGGTGATTACTTTTCGGAACAGTCGCGCAACGTCGGCATGGCGGAGGTCTCGCTGATCCCGGACTCGGCGCTGCTGGGTAAAAGCCTGCGCGAAGCGGCGTTCCGCAGCCGCTACGATCTGAACGTGGTGGGTATCCGCCGTCACGGCGAGACGCTGGGCGGCAAATTGGTGGACGAGCCGCTGGAACTGGGCGACATCTTGCTGGTGATCGGCGACTGGAAGGCGATTCGTCAGCTGCAGGCCAAAACCCACGACTTTATCGTGCTCAATCTGCCGGCCGAGGTGGACGAAGTGGCACCGGCCATCACGCAGGCGCCGCACGCGCTGTTTTGTCTGGCGCTGATGGTGGCGATGATGCTGACCGACGAAATCCCCAACCCAATCGCGGCGCTGATCGCCTGTTTGCTGATGGGCAAGTTCCGCTGCATCGACATGGAGAGCGCCTATAAATCGATCCATTGGCCGAGCATTATTTTGATCGTCGGCATGATGCCGTTCGCGCAGGCGCTGCAAAAGACCGGCGGGGTCGATCTGATCGTCAGCGGGCTGATGGACGTCGCCGGTGGCGCGGGGCCGCGCGTGATGCTGCTGTGCCTGTTCGTCTTGTGCGCCACCATCGGCCTGTTTATTTCCAACACCGCGACGGCGGTGCTGATGGCGCCGATCGCCATTGCCGCCGCGCGCGAAATGGGGGTCTCGCCATACCCGTTCGCGATGATTATCGCCGTCGCCGCGTCCGCCGCCTTTATGACGCCGGTCTCTTCACCGGTCAATACGCTGGTGCTGGGGCCGGGCAATTACAAGTTCGGCGATTTCGTGCGGCTCGGCGTGCCGTTCACTCTGTTGGTGATGGCGGTCAGCGTGATTGTGGTGCCGTGGCTCTACGGCTTTTAACGGCGCAGCGAGGCTGCGCCTGCGGGGTTACAGCGAGCTGTCGAGGCTGATTTCGTCCAATGACAGGCTGAAACTGGGAATGAATACCTCCATGAAGTAGTCCATTTCCGGGCTGCGGCGCTGCTCCAGGGTTTTATCCAGCCGCGCCTTGGCCAGGGTGAATTCGTTGTTGCCGGCAGACAGCTCCTCCAGGCATTTCAGGTAGGCGCACAGTGCGTCCGCCTGCTTTACCACCTGTTTTTCATCTTCGCTGTAGTAATGCTCATCGAGAATGGTGCGGAAATCGTTGCGCAGCTCAGCGGGGATCATGTCCAGCAGCTTTTGCTGGGCGATCTTCTCGATCTTCTTGTACTCGTGGGCGATCTGCGGATTGTAGTACTTGATCGGCGTCGGCATGTCGCCGGTGATCACTTCGCTGGCGTCGTGGTACATCGCCAACAGGGCAACGCGGTCGGCGTTGAGATTGCCGTTGAATTTGCGGTTCTTGATCACCGCCAACGCGTGGGCGACAAAGGCCACCTGCAGACTGTGTTCGGAGACGTTCTCGGTACGCACGTTGCGCATCAGTGGCCAGCGGTTGATCAGTTTCAGGCGGGACAGATGGGCGAAGAAATGGCTCTGGCTCATGGTGCTCTCTTTAACGGCAAGTGAGGGCCCCATTGTGAAGCAGTGACGGCGAATTTTGCAACCGGGCAATGAGAGAAGGGCGCAGCAAGGCGCTGCGCCCCAGGCGATTACTGATGGTAGCCTTCAAGGAAACGGCCTAGCTTGCCGACCGCCATTTCCAGCTCGTCTACGCGCGGCAGGGTGACGATACGCACGTGATCCGGGTAGGGCCAGTTGAATGCGGTCCCCTGTACCAGCAGCACTTTTTCCTGCAGCAGCAGATCCAGCACCAGTTTCTGGTCGTCATGGATATTGAAGCGTTTGGCATCGATGCGCGGGAACATATACAGCGCGCCCTGCGGCTTCACGCATGAGACGCCCGGAATGTCGTTGAGCAGTTCCCAGGTGCGGTTGCGCTGTTCGTAAAGACGGCCACCGGGCTGAATGAATTCGCTGATGCTTTGATAACCGCCCAGCGCGGTCTGAATGGCGTGCTGCATCGGCACGTTGGCGCACAGGCGCATCGAAGCCAGCATCTCCAGCCCTTCGATATAGCCTTTGGCGTGCTTCTTCGGCCCGTTCAGCACCATCCAGCCCTGACGGAAGCCCGCCACGCGGTAGGTTTTCGACAGGCCGTTGAAGGTCACGGTCAACAGATCCGGCGCCAGCGCAGCGATCGAATGATGCTCCGCTTCGTCATACAGGATCTTGTCGTAGATTTCGTCGGCGAAGATGATCAGGTTGTGTTGGCGGGCGATCTCGACGATCTGCTCCAGCAGCGCTTTACTGTACACCGCGCCGGTCGGGTTGTTCGGGTTGATGATCACGATGCCGCGGGTGCGCGGGGTGATCTTGCTGATGATGTCGTCCAGATCCGGGAACCAGCCGGCCTGCTCATCGCACAGGTAATGTACGGCCTTGCCGCCGGACAGCGAGACCGCGGCGGTCCACAGCGGATAGTCCGGCGCCGGCACCAGCATTTCGTCGCCGCTGTTGAGCAGCGCCTGCATGGATTGAACGATCAGCTCGGAGACGCCGTTGCCAATGTAGATATCCTCAACGGTCACGTCACGCATGTTGCGCGCCTGATAGTGCTGCATGATCGCTTTACGCGCCGAGAAGAGGCCTTTGGAATCGGAGTAACCTTGCGCCGTGGGCAGATTGCGGATCACGTCGACCAGGATTTCGTCCGGGGCGTCGAAACCGAACGGGGCAGGGTTGCCGATGTTCAGTTTCAGGACTTTGTTGCCTTCTTCTTCAAGACGTTTAGCTTCTTTAAGCACCGGGCCGCGAATGTCATAGCAGACGTTGTCCAGTTTGCTGGATTTCTCAATGGGGGACATAAAAAGTTGAGCCTTTTGCTGGGATAGGGGCGCTCCTACCGTGGGACGCCGCAACCCGCCCAATGTACTCCTGGCGTAGTTGCTTTTGAAGGGTTTTGCACGCCTTTGGTGCAAATGCATGTCGTAACGGGGGATTTTAGTTATGATAAGCAAAGGTAAAGTTATTTTGTGGTTCATAATTTCATGAACTATAATTTTACTAGGGTTTTGTTCTGTGAAATTGCGTGTCGATAAACGAGACGTGCCGGCGATCGCGGCCGGTAGCAGTGAAATGATAAGCCGAAAGTGAGAATGGGCTTCAATAAACTGTAAAGGAACGATAATACCGGAGTTGTCTGATAGCGGGTTGCCGGTTAGCGCACCACACTAAGAAAATGGCATATTTACATTAGCTTTACTTTATATTTCAGCTTAAGCATTGTTTATGTGGTTATAGGATTATTATTTAAAGTAAAAATCTTACTGATTGAATTTATTAAATTCATTGAGTGATAACACGAAGTGGGTGCCGTTAATTATTTATATTTCTTGCTCGTAAATGCAGTCTGAACGCCGGTTGATAAGGATTCTCAGTAGCACGAATGGAGTGGAAATTAGGCGGTATCAATGAGTAAAATCTCAGGTTCGGTGGGGGTTTTCCCTTTCCACCGGTATTCAGTCCCCCGCGTTCTATAAGCACCATCGATAGATCGCATTTTAAAAGGCGATAGAGGTAACGAATCATAAGTAATTTTTTTGCCCTCCACTTATGAGTGGGGTACTGTCATAACAGGCTCCGTCCTTTTCAACGGCGTCTGAGAAACACACCAGGGTAGTAGTTCGTAAATTAGAATTTAAAAAAGTGAAGAATACACTATGACAACTGCAAATCGTCCGATACTTAATCTCGACCTCGATCTGCTAAGAACCTTTGTTGCGGTTGCTGATTTGAATACCTTCGCGGCGGCGGCTGTTGCCGTTTGCCGTACGCAATCAGCCGTCAGCCAACAAATGCAGCGATTAGAGCAACTGGTCGGCAAAGAATTGTTTGCCCGCCATGGGCGCAACAAACTCCTGACTGAGCATGGTATTCAGCTTCTCGGTTATGCCAGGAAGATCCTGCGCTTTAACGACGAAGCCTGTACCTCGCTGATGTACAACAATATTAAAGGTGTTCTGACCATCGGCGCTTCCGACGACACCGCCGATACCATTCTGCCTTTCCTGTTGAACCGCGTGACCGCCATCTATCCGAAGCTGGCCATTGACGTGCGCGTAAAGCGCAGCACGACGATGGTCGATCTGCTGGAAGAGGGTGAGATCGATCTGGCGGTGACCACGGCCGATCCGGCCGGGCACCCGCACATCGTGCTGCGCACGTCGCCGACGCTGTGGTACTGCGCTGCCGATTACCACTATCAGGCCGGCGAACCTATCCCGCTGGTGGTGATGGATGAACCAAGCCCGTTCCGCGCGCTGGCGATCAAACAGTTGGACGAAGCCGGTATCCCGTGGCGTATCGCCTACGTCGCCTCCACGCTGTCTGCGGTGCGGGCGGCCTGTAAGGCCGGCCTGGGCGTGACCGCGCGGCCGATCGAGATGATGAGCCCCGATCTGCGGGTGCTGGGCGCGGTGGAAGGTTTGCCGCCGCTGCCGGATACCCAGTATGCGCTGTGCAAAAACGCGCAGTGCAGCAACGAACTGGCAATGGCCATCTTCAGCGCGATGCAGGGCGGCAATGACGGCTATGGTTTCAACGGCGCGGAAGCCGGTCTCCAGGGCGATCAGGATGACGCCAGCCTGGTGGACGAAGAAGAATAACGCCGCGGCGTGATATCTGATGAAAAACCTCTGCTTCGGCGGAGGTTTTTTTTGCCCTTTTTTTGGCGATTTTTACTGTTATAGGGATTTAATGACGATTTTGTTATGAGTTGGCTGTTTTATTAACTTTTAAGCGTTGCTGAAAAGAGAATTTGACCGGGTTTAAGATGCTGGGTTTATTTTTTGAACAATAAGATTGAATGAGTTAAAGGCATGGTAATAGCAGGGTTATTTTGTTAGCTTATGACGGCCGTTTTTGCGGCGTAATTTGAGGAAAATTGTTAAAGGGCCACACTTTTTTTGAGGATTTATGCTGAAAACGTGTCCTGGATCAAAAAAATACCCCTAGGTAGTGAGTGGAAGAACAGGGAATTCCTGAGACAATGGTATAGTAAAACTGAAATGTGCATGTTGGTTTATATCTATCTGTTTCTACACAAAAATTAACTGACACGATTTAGCCTGTCCCTGGCGCATCAAATGTTAATCAAATGATACGTATGTAAACTAGTGTGTAGATACTTTTGTCAAAGTTGACAAAAGGTTATAGAAAGGAGTAAAAAGCCCACAGAAAAACGCTGCCTAACTCGCTGTAAAAGCAGTTTGTTTGTGTGGTTATTTATCCTTCCCTTAAATCGATGTGGCGCACTAACTGCCGGTGACAAGAGCAGTGCGATCGACGCCACTTTTGATGAGTAAGCATAGAGTATGTCAACAACCACTGAAGTTATCGCTCATCACTGGGCGCTCGCCGTATTTCTCGTCGTGGCTATCGGGCTTTGCGGCTTAATGCTGCTGGGTGCGTTCTTCTTGGGCGGGAGAGCCCGGGCGCGCGCCAAACACACCCCGTTTGAATCAGGTATCGACTCCGTCGGCACGGCGCGCATGCGCTTGTCCGCCAAGTTTTACCTGGTGGCCATGTTCTTCGTTATTTTCGACGTTGAAGCCTTATACCTGTATGCCTGGTCGGTCTCGATTCGCGAGAGCGGCTGGGTGGGCTTTATCGAAGCCGCCATTTTCATTTTGGTGCTATTGGCCGGTCTGGTTTATCTGGTGCGCATCGGCGCGTTGGATTGGACTCCGGCGCGTTCCCAACGCCGCAGCAAACCGAGCACGATCACTAACACCAACAGTCATCCGCAGTAACAGCGAGGCATTAAGATGGACTATACGCTCACCCGCATAGACCCGAACGGTGAGAACGACCGTTATCCCCTGCAAAAACAGGAGATCGTCGCCGATCCCCTGGAACAACAGGTTCACCGCACGGTTTACATGGGTAAACTCGAACATGCGCTGCATGACATGGTGAACTGGGGGCGTAAAAACTCTATTTGGCCGTATAACTTCGGCCTTTCGTGCTGTTACGTGGAGATGGTGACGTCGTTTACCGCCGTTCACGACGTGGCGCGTTTCGGTGCGGAAGTGTTGCGCGCCTCCCCGCGTCAGGCTGACCTGATGGTGGTGGCCGGCACCTGCTTCACCAAGATGGCTCCGGTCATCCAACGCCTGTACGAGCAGATGCTGGAGCCCAAGTGGGTGATCTCAATGGGCGCCTGCGCCAACTCCGGCGGCATGTACGACATCTATTCCGTGGTGCAGGGCGTGGACAAGTTCCTGCCGGTCGACGTGTACATTCCCGGCTGCCCACCGCGTCCGGAAGCTTACATGCAAGCGCTGATGCTGCTGCAGGAATCCATCGGCAAAGAACGTCGCCCGCTGTCGTGGGTTGTCGGCGATCAGGGCGTTTACCGCGCCAATATGCAGTCTGAAAGAGAGCGTAAACACGGCGAGCGCATCGCGGTGACCAACCTCCGGACGCCTGACGAGATTTAAGACGTTCATTTAACGTCCATCTTAGTGCGCTATTGGTTAACACAGCGAAAAGTGAAACTTGCGGCGAATAACCCTTTAGTGTGGTGAAAAAAAATTATGACAGATTTGACGACGCACGACGCCTTGCCTGCCTGGCAGACCCGAGATCACCTTGACGACCCGGTGATCGGCGAACTGCGCAACCGTTTTGGGCCGGAAGCCTTTACTGTTCAGGCCACCCGTACCGGCATGCCCGTGGTATGGGTTAAACCTGACCAGTTGCTGGAAGTAATGACGTTCCTGAGAAAACAGCCGAAGCCGTATGTCATGCTGTTCGATCTGCATGGCGTGGACGAACGTCTTCGCACCCACCGCGACGGCCTGCCCGCTGCGGATTTCTCCGTTTTCTACCATCTGATTTCCATCGAACGCAACCGCGACATCATGCTGAAGGTGGCGCTGTCTGAAAAAGACCTGCACGTGCCGACTGCGACCAAGGTGTTCCCGAACGCCAACTGGTATGAGCGCGAGACCTGGGAAATGTTCGGCATCACCTTCGACGGCCACCCGCACCTGTCGCGCATCATGATGCCGCAGACCTGGGAAGGGCACCCGCTGCGTAAGGACTACCCGGCGCGCGCCACTGAATTCGATCCTTTCGTGCTGACCAAGCAGAAAGAAGATCTGGAGATGGAAGCGCTGACCTTCAAGCCGGAAGACTGGGGCATGAAGCGCGGCACCGAGAACGAAGACTTTATGTTCCTCAACCTCGGCCCGAACCACCCGTCCGCGCACGGTGCGTTCCGCATCATTCTGCAGCTGGACGGCGAAGAGATCGTCGACTGCGTGCCGGATATCGGCTATCACCACCGCGGCGCCGAGAAGATGGGCGAGCGTCAATCCTGGCACAGCTACATTCCGTACACCGACCGCATCGAGTACCTCGGCGGCTGCGTGAACGAAATGCCTTACGTGTTGGCGGTTGAAAAGCTGGCCGGCATCAAGGTGCCTGAGCGCGTCGACACCATCCGCGTGATGCTGTCCGAGCTGTTCCGCATCAACAGCCACCTGCTGTACATCTCCACCTTCATTCAGGACGTCGGCGCGATGACCCCGGTGTTCTTCGCCTTTACCGACCGTCAGAAGATCTACGATCTGGTGGAAGCGATCACCGGCTTCCGTATGCACCCGGCCTGGTTCCGCATCGGCGGCGTCGCGCACGATCTGCCGCGCGGTTGGGATCGCCTGCTGCGTGAATTCCTCGACTGGATGCCGAAGCGTCTGGACTCCTACGTGAAAGCGGCGCTGAAGAACAGCATCCTGAAAGGCCGCTCCATCGGCGTCGCGTCTTATAACGCCAAAGAAGCGCTGGAGTGGGGCGTGACCGGCGCCGGCCTGCGCGCGACCGGCGTTGAGTTCGACGTGCGTAAATGGCGCCCGTACTCCGGCTACGAGAACTTCGACTTCGAAGTGCCGGTCGGCGACGGCACCAGCGACTGCTACACCCGCGTGATGCTGAAGGTGGAAGAGCTGCGCCAGAGCCTGCGCATCCTCGAACAGTGCCTGAACAACATGCCGGAAGGCCCGTTCAAGGCCGATCACCCGCTGACTACGCCGCCGCCGAAAGAGCGCACGCTGCAGCACATTGAAACGCTGATCACCCACTTCCTGCAGGTTTCCTGGGGCCCGGTGATGCCAGCCAACGAATCATTCCAGATGATTGAAGCCACCAAAGGGATCAACAGCTACTACCTGACCAGCGACGGCAGCACCATGAGCTACCGCACCCGGGTACGTACGCCGAGCTTTGCGCACCTGCAGCAGATCCCATCGGTCATCCGAGGCAGCCTGGTTTCCGACCTGATCGTCTATCTGGGTAGTATCGATTTTGTAATGTCAGATGTGGACCGCTAACTATGCATGATCAAAAAGACAATCACGCAGTCAATGATGCGCTCGAGCCCATCAACGCAGCCGCTCCTCAGAGCGGCGTTGATGCATTTGTACTGAGCGCGGAAGAACGTGATGCGATCGAGCACGAAAAGCACCATTACGAGGATCCGCGCGCCGCTTCCATCGAAGCACTGAAAATTGTGCAGAAGCAGCGCGGCTGGGTTCCGGACGGTGCGATTTACGCCATCGCGGAAGTGCTGGGCATCCCCGCCAGCGACGTAGAAGGCGTGGCCACGTTCTACAGCCAGATTTTCCGTCAGCCAGTAGGACGTCACGTGATCCGTTATTGTGACAGCGTTGTTTGTCACATCACCGGTTACCAGGGCATTCAGGCCGCTATCGAGAAGAAGCTGAACATCAAACCGGGTCAAACCACCTTTGATGGCCGCTTCACGCTGTTGCCGACCTGCTGTCTGGGCAACTGCGATAAAGGGCCGACCATGATGATTGATGAGGACACTCACAGTCAGCTGAAGCCTGAAGATATCGAGACGCTACTGGAGCAGTATCAATGACCAAGCACATTGTACGCACTCCCGAAACGCATCCGCTGACCTGGCGTCTGCGCGATGACAAGCAGCCGCTGTGGCTGGATGAATACCGCAGCAAAAACGGCTATGCCGGTGCGGAAAAGGCCCTGAAGGGCCTGGCGCCCGACGAGATCGTCAGCCTGGTGAAAGATTCCGGGCTGAAGGGCCGCGGCGGCGCGGGCTTCTCCACCGGTTTGAAGTGGAGCCTGATGCCGAAGGACGAATCCATGAACATCCGTTACCTGCTGTGTAACGCCGATGAGATGGAGCCGGGCACCTATAAAGACCGCCTGCTGATGGAGCAGTTGCCGCACCTGCTGGTGGAAGGCATGCTGATCTCCGCGTTCGCGCTGAAAGCCTACCGTGGCTACATCTTCCTGCGCGGTGAGTACATCGAAGCGGCGGCGCACCTGCGTCGCGCCATCGCGGAAGCCACCGAAGCCGGCTATCTGGGCAAGAACATTCTCGGCACCGGGTTTGATTTCGAGCTGATCGTGCACACCGGCGCCGGCCGTTACATCTGCGGCGAAGAAACCGCGCTGATCAACTCGCTGGAAGGCCGCCGCGCCAACCCGCGCTCCAAGCCGCCATTCCCGGCCAGCGCCGGCGTGTGGGGCAAGCCGACCTGCGTCAACAACGTCGAAACGCTGTGCAACGTGCCGGCCATTTTGGCGAACGGCGTGGAGTGGTACACCGGCATCTCCGGCAGTGAAGACAAAGGCACCAAGCTGATGGGCTTCTCCGGCCGGGTGAAAAATCCGGGCGTCTGGGAGCTGCCGTTCGGCACCACCGCGCGTGAAATCCTGGAAGACTACGCCGGCGGCATGCGCGACGGTCTGCGCTTCAAAGCCTGGCAGCCGGGCGGCGCGGGCACCGACTTCCTGACCGCCGATCACCTCGACCTGCCGATGGAATACGGCGCAATCGGCAAAGCCGGCAGCCGTCTCGGCACCGCGCTGGCGATGGCGGTAGACCACGAAATCGGCATGGTGCCGCTGGTGCGCAACCTGGAAGAGTTCTTCGCCCGCGAGTCCTGCGGCTGGTGTACGCCATGCCGCGACGGCCTGCCGTGGAGCGTGAAGATCCTGCGTGCGTTGGAAAACGGCGAAGGGCAGCCGGGGGATATCGAAACCCTCGAACAGCTGTGCCGTTCCCTCGGCCCGGGCAAAACCTTCTGCGCCCACGCGCCAGGTGCCGTAGAGCCACTGCAAAGCGCGATTAAATATTTCCGTGAAGAGTTCGAGGCGGGTATCGCCGTGCAGCACTTCGGCAACGCTCATGCGATTGGCGGCATTCAGCCGAACAACCTGCTGAAGCAGCGCTGGTAAGCCGAATTCGCCCGAACACGGCCAGAATTTTTGATTAACGCCTGCCGCAAGGCAGGCCACTTGGAAGCATGCTGACTATGGCTACGATTCATGTAGACGGCAAAGAGTATGAGGTAGACGGGGCGGACAACCTGCTGCAGGCTTGTCTCTCCCTCGGCCTTGATATTCCTTACTTTTGCTGGCATCCGGCGCTGGGAAGCGTCGGCGCTTGCCGCCAATGTGCGGTAAAGCAATACCAAAACGCGGAAGATACGCGCGGCCGTTTGGTGATGTCCTGTATGACCCCGGCATCCGATGGCACCTTCATCTCCATCGATGACGGCGAAGCGAAGCAGTTCCGTGAAAGCGTGGTCGAGTGGTTGATGACCAACCACCCGCACGATTGCCCGGTTTGTGAGGAAGGCGGTAACTGTCACCTGCAGGATATGACGGTAATGACCGGCCACAGCTTCCGTCGCTACCGCTTCACCAAGCGCACCCACAACAACCAGGAGCTGGGGCCGTTTATCTCGCACGAGATGAACCGCTGCATCGCCTGCTACCGCTGCGTGCGTTACTACAAAGACTATGCGGACGGCACCGACTTCGGCGTGTACGGCGCACACGACAACGTCTACTTCGGTCGCCCGGAAAGCGGCACGCTGGAAAGCGAGTTCTCCGGCAACCTGGTGGAAGTGTGCCCGACCGGCGTCTTCACCGACAAAACGCACTCCGAGCGTTACAACCGTAAATGGGACATGCAGTTCGCGCCGAGCATTTGCCAGCAGTGCAGCATCGGCTGTAACACCAGCCCGGGCGAGCGCTATGGTGAGCTGCGCCGTATCGAAAACCGTTACAACGGCAGCGTGAACCACTACTTCCTGTGCGACCGCGGCCGTTTCGGTTACGGCTACGTCAACCAGAAAGATCGTCCGCGTCAACCGCAGCAACTGCGCGGCGACGACTGGATCACCCTGAACGCCGAGCAGGCGATGCAGGGCGCGGCGGACATCCTGCGTCAGGCGAAGAAAACCATCGGCATCGGCTCCCCGCGCGCCAGCCTGGAAAGCAACTTCGCGCTGCGCGAGCTGGTCGGCGCCGAGAACTACTACACCGGTATCGCTCAGGCGGAGCAATCACGCCTGGCGCTGATGCTGAATGTGCTGAAGAACGGCGGCGTTCATACGCCGGCGCTGCGTGAGATCGAAGATTACGACGCGGTGCTGGTGCTGGGCGAAGACCTGACGCAAACCGGCGCGCGCATCGCGCTGTCCGTGCGCCAGGCCGTCAAGGGTAAAGCCCGCGCGATGGCGGCGGCGCAGCGCGTTGCCGACTGGCAGATCGCGGCGGTGCAGAACATCGGCCAGCACGCCAAGTACCCGCTGTTTACCACCAACGTCGACAACACCCGCCTGGACGACATCGCCGCCTGGAACTACCGCGCGCCGGTAGACGAGCAGGCGCGCTTCGGCTTCGCCATCGCTCACGCGCTGGATAGCGCAGCGCCGGCGGTGAACGATCTGGCTGAAGGCCTGAACAAGAAAGTCGACATCATCGTGCAGGCGCTGACCGGCGCACGCAAACCGCTGATCGTGACCGGCAGCAACGCCGGCAGCGAAGCCATCATCGAAGCGGCGGCCAACATCGCCAAAGCGTTGAAGGGCCGCGGTTCCGATGTCGGCATCACCTTCGTGGCGGGCGCAGCCAACAGCATGGGTTTGGCGATGATCGGCGGCGGTTCGCTCGATCAGGCGCTGGAACAGCTGGCGAGCGGCGCAGCCGACACCGCCATCGTGATGGAAAACGATCTCTATCGCCATGCGCCGGCGGCGCAGGTGGACGCGGCGTTGGCCAAGGTCAATAACCTGATCGTCGCCGACCACCAGCGCACCGCGATCATGGACAAAGCCAATCTGATCCTCTCCTCGGCCAGCTTCGCCGAGAGCGACGGTACGCTGATCAACCAGGAAGGCCGCGCGCAGCGCTTCTTCCAGGTATACGATCCGGCTTATTACGACGACGCCAAGAAGAATCAGTTCACCGTGATGCTGGAAAGCTGGCGCTGGATGCACTCGCTGCACTCCACCTACACCAGCCGCCACGTGGACTGGACCCAGCTCGATGACGTGATCGCCGCTTGCGTCGCCGCGTTGCCGCAGCTGCAGGGCATCGTCGACGCCGCGCCGGACGCGACGTTCCGCATTCGCGGTCAGAAGCTGGCGCGTTCGCCGCACCGTTCCAGCGGCCGTACCGCCATGCGCGCCAACATCAGCGTGCACGAGCCGCGTCAGCCGCAGGATAAAGACACCATGTTCGCCTTCTCGATGGAAGGGAACAACAGCCCGCTGGCCGATCGTCAGCAGATCCCGTTCGCCTGGGCGCCAGGCTGGAACTCACCGCAGGCCTGGAACAAGTTCCAGGCCGAAGTGGGCGGCAAACTGCGCCACGGCGATCCGGGCGTGCGCCTGATCGAAGCGGGGGAGGGCAGCCTCGGTTACTTCGACCGCGTGCCAGCCGCCTTCAATCCGGTCGACGGCTGGCGTGTCGCGCCTTATTACCACCTGTTCGGCAGCGATGAAATGTCGCAGCGCTCTCACGTGATCCAGCAGCGTATGCCGGAAGCCTACGTGATGGTCAACCCGGCCGACGCGGCGACGCTTGGCGTCAACGCGGGCAGCCTGGTGGAGTTCAGCTGTGCGGGCCAGACCTTGCGTCTGCCGGTGCGTCTGAGTGAAACCCTGACCCAGGGCCAGGTTGGTTTGCCGCTCGGCTTGCCAGGGATCCCGCCGATCTTGGTGGGTGCTAAGGTAGACAATCTGCGGGAGGCGGCACGATGAGCTGGTTTACCCCTGAGGTGATCGACATCTTGATCGCCATTCTTAAAGCGGTCGTGATCCTGTTGGTGGTCGTGGCGTGCGGGGCATTCATGAGCTTCGGCGAACGCCGCCTGCTCGGCCTGTTCCAGAACCGTTACGGACCGAACCGCGTAGGCTGGGGCGGCTCGCTGCAGCTGGTCGCCGACATGATCAAAATGTTCTTCAAGGAAGACTGGGTGCCGAGATTCTCCGACCGGGTGATCTTCACCCTGGCGCCGATGATCGCCTTTACTTCCCTGTTGCTGGCATTTGCCATCGTGCCGGTCAGCCCGACCTGGGCGGTGTCCGATCTCAACATCGGTATTCTGTTCTTCCTGATGATGGCCGGCCTGGCGGTGTACGCCGTGCTGTTCGCCGGATGGTCGAGCAACAACAAATACTCGCTGTTGGGCGCGATGCGCGCCTCCGCGCAAACTCTGAGCTACGAAGTGTTCATCGGCCTGTCGCTGATGGGCGTGGTAATGCAGGCGGATTCGTTCAACATGCAGGCCATCGTTGAATCTCAGGCGCACGTCTGGAACGTCATTCCGCAGTTCTTCGGCTTCGTGACCTTCGCGATCGCCGGCGTGGCGGTGTGTCACCGCCACCCGTTTGACCAGCCGGAAGCCGAGCAGGAACTGGCCGACGGTTACCACATCGAATATTCCGGCATGAAGTTCGGTCTGTTCTTCGTGGGGGAATACATCGGTATCGTTACGGTGTCCGCCCTGATTGTGACGTTGTTCTTCGGCGGTTGGCAGGGTCCGTTCCTGCCGCCATTCATCTGGTTCGCGTTGAAAACGGCCTTCTTCATGATGATGTTCATCCTGATCCGCGCCGCGCTGCCGCGTCCGCGTTATGACCAGGTGATGTCCTTCGGCTGGAAAGTGTGCCTGCCGCTGACGCTGCTGAACCTGCTGGCGACCGCCGCGGTCATTTTGTACAACGCTCAATAAGGGGTGAATAAACCATGACATTGAAAGAGTTAGTGGTTGGTTTCGGCACCCAGATGCGCAGCATTTGGATGATTGGCATGCATGCCTTCGCCAAGCGCGAAACCCAGATGTATCCGGAAGAACCGGTGTACCTGCCGCCACGCTACCGCGGCCGCATCGTGCTGACGCGCGATCCGGACGGCGAAGAGCGCTGCGTCGCCTGTAACCTGTGTGCGGTTGCCTGCCCGGTCGGCTGTATCTCGCTGCAAAAAGCAGAACAGAAAGACGGCCGTTGGTATCCGGAGTTCTTCCGCATCAACTTCTCGCGCTGCATCTTCTGCGGCCTGTGCGAAGAGGCTTGCCCGACCACCGCTATCCAGCTGACGCCGGATTTCGAACTGGGTGAGTACAAGCGTCAGGATCTGGTGTACGAAAAAGAAGATCTGTTGATCTCGGGGCCGGGTAAATATCCGGAATATAACTTCTACCGGATGGCCGGTATGGCGATTGACGGCAAAGCCAAAGGCGAAGCCGAAAACGAAGCCAAACCGATCGACGTCAAAGGTCTGTTGCCCTAAGGAGCCAGCAAGCATGGAAATTGCATTTTATCTGGCAGGTTTGATTGCGGTGGCCGCGACGATTCGCGTGATCACCCATACCAACCCTGTGCATGCGCTGCTGTATCTGATCGTCTCGTTATTGGCGATCTCGGCAGTCTTCTTCTCTCTCGGCGCCTACTTTGCCGCCGCATTGGAAATCATCGTTTATGCGGGCGCCATCATGGTGCTGTTCGTGTTCGTGGTGATGATGCTGAACCTCGGCAACGTGCAGCAGCAAGAGCGCGACTGGATGAAACCGACGGTGTGGATCGGGCCTGGCCTGCTGTCACTGGCGCTGCTGGTGGTATTGATCGTTGCGATCCGCAGCGTATCCGATCAGGGCATCAGCGGTGAGATGGTCGACGCGAAGGCGGTGGGCATCAGCCTGTTCGGGCCTTACGTACTGGCGGTTGAGCTGGCTTCAATGCTGCTGTTGGCGGGGCTGGTTGTCGCCTTCCATATCGGCCGCGAGCACAAGCCTGGCGAGGTGCTGAGCAACGCGCCGGTGGGTGGCGAAATGGCGAGAAGAAAATCGGAGGAGCAAGCATGATCCCTCTTCAACACGGCCTGATCCTGGCGGCTATCCTGTTTGTGCTCGGGTTGACCGGGCTGCTGGTGCGCCGCAACCTGCTGTTTATGCTGATCAGCCTGGAAGTGATGATCAACGCTGCGGCGTTGGCGTTTATCGTGGCGGGAAGCTACTGGGGCCAGGCGGACGGGCAGGTGATGTACATCCTGGCGATCAGCCTGGCGGCAGCCGAGGCCAGTATCGGCCTGGCGCTGCTGCTGCAGCTCTACCGTCGTCGTCATACCCTGAATATTGATACTGTCAGTGAGATGCGCGGATGAACCTATTATATTTAACAATTCTGCTACCGCTGATCGGGTTCCTGCTGTTGGCATTTTCCCGCGGTCGTTGGTCTGAGAACACGGCGGCCACCGTCGGCGTGGGCTCTATCGGCCTGGCTGCGCTGGTCACGGTGTATGTGGCGATGGATTTCTTCGCCCAGAAAGCCGCCGGCGTGCAGCTGTTCGAGCAAAGCCTGTGGACCTGGATGGCCGTCGGCAACTTCAATATCGGCGTGACCCTGGTGCTGGACGGCCTGTCGCTGACCATGCTGTCGGTGGTCACCGGCGTCGGCTTCTTCATCCACATGTTCGCTTCCTGGTACATGCGCGGTGAAGAGGGCTATTCGCGCTTCTTCGCCTACACCAACCTGTTTATCGCCAGCATGGTGGTCCTGGTGCTGGCGGACAACCTGCTGCTGATGTATCTGGGTTGGGAAGGCGTGGGCCTGTGCAGCTACCTGTTGATCGGCTTCTACTACAAAGATCCGGCCAACGGCGCGGCGGCGATGAAAGCCTTTATCGTCACCCGCGTGGGCGACGTGTTCCTGGCGTTCGCGCTGTTCATCCTCTACAACGAGCTGGGCACGCTGAACATCCGCGAGCTGATGATCCTGGCGCCGCAGAAACTGGCGGTGGGCGATACGGCCATCACCTGGGCGACGCTGATGCTGCTGGGCGGCGCGGTCGGTAAATCGGCGCAGCTGCCGTTGCAAACCTGGCTGGCGGACGCTATGGCGGGCCCAACCCCGGTTTCCGCACTGATCCACGCGGCGACCATGGTGACCGCAGGCGTCTACCTGATCGCCCGCACGCACGGCCTGTTCCTGATGGCGCCGGAAGTGCTGCATCTGGTGGGCATCGTCGGTGCGGTCACTCTGCTGCTGGCCGGCTTCGCCGCGCTGGTGCAGACCGACATCAAGCGCGTGCTCGCTTACTCCACCATGAGCCAGATCGGTTACATGTTCCTGGCGCTGGGCGTGCAGGCATGGGACGCGGCGATCTTCCACCTGATGACTCACGCGTTCTTCAAGGCGCTGCTGTTCCTGTCGTCCGGTTCGGTGATCCTGGCCTGCCACCACGAGCAAAACATCTTCAAGATGGGCGGCCTGCGCAAGAGCATCCCGCTGGTGTACGTCTGCTTCCTGGTGGGCGGCGCGGCGCTGTCTGCGTTGCCGCTGGTCACGGCCGGCTTCTTCAGTAAGGACGAGATCCTGGCGGGCGCGATGGCCAACGGCCACATCAACCTGATGGTTGCCGGCCTGGTCGGTGCGTTCATGACCTCGCTGTACACCTTCCGTATGATTTTCATCGTGTTCCATGGCGAAGAGAAAATCAAAGCGCATGCCGGTAAAGGCATCACTCACCACCTGCCGCTGCTGGTTCTGCTGGTGCTGTCCACCTTCGTCGGCGCGATGATCGTGCCGCCGTTGCAGGGCGTGCTGCCGGAGACGACCGAGCTGGCGCACGGCAGCGTACTGCGGCTTGAAATCACCTCCGGCGTGGTGGCTATCGTCGGCATTCTGCTGGCGGCCGCGCTGTGGCTGGGCAAACGCAGCCTGGTCAACAGCATCGCCAACAGCGCACCGGGGCGTTTCTTCTCGACCTGGTGGTTCCATGCCTGGGGCTTCGACTGGCTGTATGACAAAGTATTCGTCAAGCCGTATCTGGGCATTGCGAAGCTGCTGCAACGCGATCCGCTGAACTCGCTGATGAACCTGCCGGCCGTCTTCTCCCGCTGGGGGAACCGCGGTCTGACGGTGAGCGAGAACGGCCAGGTGCGTTGGTATATAGCGTCTATGGGTGTGGGTGCAGTGGTCGTATTGGCTCTGTTGATTCTGGTTTAATTGAATAATTTAAACAGACGCATTTTTCGGGCGTAGCGCCGGGCAGGCGCTACGTACAAAGTTTGAAATTATTCGTATAAGGGACACAAAACGCCATGCTATTACCTTGGCTAATTCTTATCCCCTTTATCGGCGGTCTGCTGTGCTGGCAGCTTGAGCGCTTCGGTACTAAGGTGCCGCGCTGGATAGCGCTGATCGCAATGGGGCTGACGTTGGCGCTCTCTCTGCAGCTGTGGATGCAGGGCGGCTATACATTGACCACGCCGAAAGGCATTCCGCAGTGGCAGAGCGAATTCCTGCTGCCGTGGATCCCGCGCTTCGGCATCTCCATCCACCTGGCGCTGGACGGTCTGTCGCTGCTGATGGTGGTGTTGACCGGTCTGCTGGGCGTGCTGGCGATCCTCTGTTCCTGGCGTGAAATCCAGAAGTATCAGGGCTTCTTCCACCTCAACCTGCTGTGGATCCTGGGCGGCGTTATCGGCGTGTTCCTCGCCATCGACATGTTCCTGTTCTTCTTCTTCTGGGAAATGATGTTGGTGCCGATGTACTTCCTGATCGCGCTGTGGGGCCACAAGGCGTCGGACGGTAAAACCCGCATCACCGCGGCGACCAAGTTCTTCATCTACACCCAGGCCAGCGGTCTGGTGATGCTGATTGCGATCCTGGGCCTGGTGTTCGTGCACTACAACGCCACCGGCGTGTGGACCTTCGATTACGAAGACCTGCTGCAAACGCCGATGTCCCACAACGTGCAATATCTGCTGATGCTGGGCTTCTTCATCGCCTTCGCGGTGAAAATGCCGGTGGTGCCGCTGCACGGCTGGTTGCCGGACGCGCACAGCCAGGCGCCGACCGCAGGTTCCGTCGACCTGGCGGGCATTTTGCTGAAAACCGCGGCCTACGGCCTGCTGCGTTTCAGCCTGCCGCTGTTCCCTGAGGCTTCACACGAGTTCGCCCCAATCGCCATGTGGCTGGGCGTGGTCGGTATCTTCTACGGCGCCTGGATGGCGTTCGCGCAGACCGACATCAAGCGTCTTATCGCTTACACCTCGGTCTCGCACATGGGCTTCGTGCTGATCGCCATCTACACCGGCAGCCAGCTGGCTTACCAGGGCGCCGTGATCCAGATGATCGCGCACGGTCTGTCTGCCGCCGGTATGTTTATCATCTGCGGCCAGCTGTATGAACGTCTGCACACCCGCGACATGCGTCAGATGGGCGGCCTGTGGGGGCGTATCAAGTTCATCCCTGCGCTGTCGCTGTTCTTCGCCGTGGCTACGCTGGGGATGCCGGGTACCGGTAACTTCGTCGGCGAATTCATGATTCTGTTCGGCAGCTACCAGGTGGTGCCGGTGATCACCGTGATCTCCACCTTCGGTCTGGTGTTCGCTTCGGTTTACTCGCTGATCATGATGCAGCGCGCTTACTACGGTGCGCCTAAGTCAGACCAGCCGCTGCAGGGCATGACCGCGCGCGAACTGTTCATCATTCTGCTGCTGGTGGTGTTGCTGGTTCTGCTGGGGGTTTACCCGCAGCCGATTCTGGATACTTCCAACGCGGCGATGAGCAACGTGCAACACTGGTTTGGTTCGTCAGTTTCAGCAATTTCAACAACAAGGCCGTAATTCGCCATGACAATAACTCCTCAACAACTGATCGCACTGCTGCCGCTGTTGATCGTCGGATTGACGGTGGTGGTTGTGATGCTAGGCATTGCGTGGCGACGCGACCACTTTATCAACGCCACCCTGACCGTGATCGGTCTCAACCTGGCGCTGCTTTCGCTGTACTTTGTCGGCCAGGCAGGCCCAATGGACGTCACCCCGCTGCTGCGGGTTGACGGCTACTCGATGTTCTACACCGGGCTGGTGCTGCTGGCGAGTCTGGCGACCTGCACCTTCGCCTATCCGTGGCTGGTCGGCTATCCGGATAACCGCGAAGAGTTCTACCTGCTGGTGCTGATCGCCGCCCTGGGCGGCATCCTGCTGGCGAGTGCTAACCACCTGGCTTCGCTGTTCATCGGTATCGAGCTTATCTCGCTGCCGCTGTTCGGCCTGGTGGGCTACGCCTATCGCCAGAAGCGCCCGCTGGAAGCTGCCATCAAGTACATGCTGCTGTCCGCCGCCGCGTCGTCGTTCCTGCTGTTCGGCATGGCGCTGCTGTATGCCGAGTCCGGCGATCTGTCGCTGGCCGGCCTCGGCAAGAGCCTGCAGGAAAACATGATGCACCAGCCGCTGATCCTGGCCGGCATGGGCATGATGATCGTCGGGCTGGGCTTCAAGCTGTCTCTGGTGCCGTTCCAACTGTGGACGCCTGACGTGTATCAGGGCGCGCCTGCGCCGGTTTCGACCTTCCTGGCGACCGCCAGCAAGATCGCAATCTTCGCGGTCGTGATGCGTCTGTTCCTGTATGCCCCGGCCGCCGACAACGAAGCGCTGCGCATGGTGCTGTCGATCATCGCGTTCTGCTCCATCTTGTTCGGTAACCTGATGGCCATCAGCCAGACCAACATCAAGCGTCTGCTGGGCTACTCGTCGATCGCTCACCTGGGCTACCTGCTGGTGGCGCTGATTGCGGTGCAAACCCATCAGCTGTCGCTGGAAACCGCCGGCGTTTATCTGGCCGGTTACCTGTTCAGCAGCCTGGGCGCCTTCGGCGTGGTCAGCCTGATGTCCAGCCCATACCGCGGCCCGGATGCGGATTCGCTGTTCTCTTACCGTGGTCTGTTCTGGCACAAGCCAATCTTGTCCGCGGTGATGACGGTGATGATGCTGTCGCTGGCCGGTATTCCGATGACGCTGGGCTTTATCGGTAAGTTCTTCGTGATCGCGATGGGCGTCAGCGCACACCTGTGGTGGCTGACCGGCGCAGTCGTGGTAGGCAGCGCCATCGGTCTGTACTACTACCTGCGCGTGACCGTCAGCCTGTTCCTCAGCGCGCCGGAATCGCTGCAGCGCGACACCCCGAACAACTGGGCGTTGACCGCCGGCGGCGTCGTGGTGCTGATCTCCGCCGCGCTGGTGCTGCTGCTGGGCGTCTACCCGCAGCCGCTGATTTCGCTGGTGCAGATGGCGCAGCCGACGTTCTGATAACGCTTCAGACGGTAAAAAGGTCGCTTCGGCGGCCTTTTTTTATGGGCGAAACGGCACTCAGCCGTAATGGGCGCTAAACGACGTTTCCAGCGCCTGCACCACCGCGCGCACGCGGGCGGCGCGTTGCAAATCGGGATGCAGCACCAGCCAGATATCCACCCAGTCTTTGTTCTCCGGGAACAGACGCACCAGTTCCGGGTCTTTGTCCGCCAAAAAAGCGGAGAGCAGGCCGATGCCCAGCCCGCTGCGGGTGGCGGAACGCAGCAGCAGCTGCGAATTGCATTGCAGCACGACGTTGGGCTCGTGCAGGGCCTCGCCGCAGAAATTGTTCCAGTGGCGCGGCACCAGCTCGCGCGGGAACATCAGCAGATCGTGGCCGCGCAACTGCTCGCCCTTGACCGGCATGCCGCGCCGTGCCAAGTAGTGCTGAGTGGCATACAGGCCCATTTCGATGGTGGCTAACCGTTTGATGATCAGCTCATCGTCATCGGGACGGGCGCCGCGGATCGCCAGATCTGCGCCGTGGTAAGAAATATCGGCGATGTTGACCGCCGTCAGCAGCGTGACGGTGATGGCCGGATAGCGTTCCCGCAGATCTTGCAGCGCAGGCATCACGAAGGCTTCGGCCAGGGTATCGGTGGTGGCGATGCGCACGTTGCCGCACAGGCTTTCGTCGCCGCTGGCGGCTTTACGGTTGATCGCCTGCACCGCATTTTCCATCTTCATCACGTCCGCCAGCATTTCCTCCCCCAGCGGGCTGAGGGCGAAGGATTTCGGCGTGCGGATAAACAGCTTGGAGCCGAGCGCATCTTCGAAAGCGGAGAGCCGTCGGCCGACGGTCGCCTGATCGACATGCAGCTGGCTGGCGGCTTTGCGTAGCGTGCCGCAGCGCGCAACGGCGAGAAAAAATCGGGCGTCGTCCCAGTTCATTGCGCACCTCCTCTGTACAGACTGGCAGGAGGGGGAAGGAAGCGGTGTGATGCGGTGTTTATTCTGGTGTGGAGACCGAAAAAAATGCTTCGTATCATCATTATTTATAATGTTTCAGGATATGTATAAATGCATCACCGTGAAGCGGTTTTGCACCTTTATTTTTGTCTGGTAATGCTTATTCTTATCGGCGCTTATGCTGCGACCCGACGCACATTTTACACCAAGGCCACCCTAATGCATAAGCAATACGAATAAGAGCCGGTTCCCGTTATTTCTGGGCGACCGCCAAGTGGGATCGACTCTGAATCAAGTTAGCTCACGATGATATGACTGGATATAAAAAAATGGAGTCTCACGCAGAGATGCTGTGCCCCCCCGTTGCGTTGGCGACGGAGGACGGAGTCAGAGTTACCGTGGCGCCAGGCGCCGAGAAGATGGAACGCAACAACGCCGATGTCATTATTCAAGGCCTTGCAGCGCGCGGCATTCAACATATTTTTTTGGTCCCTGGCAAACTGGTTTATCCGTTAATCACTTCTATTGACCGTTCCGAGATTGTCGGCATCGTCGGTGCCCATGAAACCGCATGCGGATTTATGGCCGATGGCTATGCCCGCGCCAGCCGAAAGTTTGGCGTCTGTTTGGGCATTTCAGGCCCCGGCACCATGAATTTCCTGCCGGCGATGGCCGCCGCGCAAGCCGATAAGATCCCCGTGCTGTACCTGGCCGGCAGCATCGCCACCTATCATGAGGCGCAGGGCGCTTTTCAGGACGGCAGCAACAGCGGCATCGATGAGCTGACCATCGTCAAACCGTTGCTTTGCGCCGCGATAGAAACGAAAAACAACCTGACCTTGCAGCATGAGCTGCGCCGCAGCCTCTCCAGCCTGAACCCACAGCGGAAAGGGCGCGCCTATCTGAGCGTGCCGGTCGACATGCAGAAGAAAACCGCGTTCGGCGATCGTCGCGACCAGCCTGAGCGAGTGCCGCAGCACCGTGAAGCGGCCGTGGATGTGCAAGCGGTGGAACAGCTGCTGCATGATTATCTGCTGCGCGGCCTCAACGTCGCCTGCCTGGTGGGCAACCGGATGAACAATCCGCAGGATGCCGCGCTGTTGTTGCGGGTAGCGGAAAAATACCGCTTGCCTGTCGCCACGACGTTGTCCGGCAAGGGCGCGTTTCCCGAAGGGCACGCCCTGGCATTAGGGGTCTACGGTTTTGCCGGGCATGCCCGCGCGGTAGAAACCCTCAACGGTGAAGGCGTCGACGTGCTGCTGGTGCTGGGCTGCGATCTCAGCCAGCGCGACAGTCTGAACTGGAACCCGAGACTGCACGGCAATAAAACGCTGGTGGCGATCGACGAAGACTTCGACAAAGTGAGCTCGCATTACCAGCCGGATCTGCAGATATTTTCCAGCCTGAGCGGTACGTTGCACTGTTTGTTGGCCGCGGTTGGCGATGAGGACGCGCGGCTTGGCGACGCGGCTCACCTGCGTGACGCCTGGTTGGAAGGGGTTCGCGCACTGCCGCTGGAACAGCCGCAGCCGACGTTGCAGGCGCGCATCGCCCAGGGCGAAAGCCGGCTGTATCCCGGCGATGCGATTAAACACATTCGCAGCCGCATGAATCCGGATACCAACGTCGTGGTCGATTCGGGCGCACACCGCATTTTCATGGCGCATCACTGGCTGGCGGCCGGGCGGGGGGATTATCACACCTCCAGTTCCCTGGCGCCGATGGGGTGGGCCATTTGCGCGGGCATCGGCATCAAGCTGGCGGCACCGCAGCGGGATTGCCTCGTGGTGACCGGCGACGGTTGCATGCTGATGCACGGCATCGAAATTCAGACCGCCGCGCGTTATGGCGTGAAGGTGGTGTTCGTGGTGATGAACAACAGCGCGCACGGCGCCATGCACATCGACACGCTGCAAAATCGCGGCATTTCCGCCGACTATACTGCCTTGCCCAACCATGACTGGAAAGCGTTTGCCAACAGCCTGGGGGTCGCCTCCGCGAAGGCGGAGACGCTGGAGGATCTGGACGAGGCCCTCGGCGCCGCAGCGAAACATCCGGGGCCGTACCTCATCGAAGTGATGGTGGGCAACTTTGCGGCGCCTAACCGCTACTACGCCGAGAGCATCGCAGAATACGAGCAGCGCATCAAAGGACTGTAGCACAACGCTGTTTTTTCAACTCGCCAGGTTCACCGCGCGCGGCGCCTGGCATTTTTACTCGCGGCAGTCAGGGAGCGATAAGATGGTTAAGTGGGGCATTTTGGCATTGTTGGCAGTATTTCAGGGGCCGGTTCAGGCTGCCGAGGGGCATGGCGAAGGCATCGTCAAAACGACGTTGCTCAAGACCGACAGCGCATGGGAGGGCTCGGCATATCGTCAGTATCCCGCAGGCGCGCCGCAGATCACCATGCTGAAGGTGACGGTAGAGCCGAACAAGGTACTGGCCTGGCATACGCATCCTTGCATCAGCGCAGTGTACATGAGCGGCGGCAGCGTTTCGCTCACCGTCAGGAAAACCGGTGAACGCCGCACGTTCCGGCAGGGGGATTCGTTTACCGATACCGTGGATATCGTGCATCAGGGCGTTTCCGGCGAGCAAGGCGCCGAAATGCTGGTGTTCTTCGCTTGCGCGGACGATAAACCGTTGACGGTGAAAGCCGCCGGGTAGTGTTGATACGGCCCTGTCCAAAGGCCGTTAATAAGAGAAGATCATGGTAGCTTTGTGGATGGTCGTCGCCAGCGGATTCTTTGCGCTGATGGGTGCTTGCATCAAGTTGGCGTCGACGACGGTCGGATTTTTCGACATCATTTTTTATCGTTCTCTCATCAATGTGCTGATCGTCGCGGCGCTGATCAAGATCCAGCGCCTCGGTTTTCGCACCCGTCATCTCGGATTGCATATGAAGCGGGCGGCGATAGGCAATGCGGCGATGTACTGCGGTTTTTTTTCGCTGATACATCTGCCGATCGCCACCGCCACCACGTTGGGTTATACCAACCCCCTCTTTCAGTCGGCGATCGCGTTCATCACGACCCGAGGGCAGCTGACCGGTCGGCTGTTGTTTTCCGTGCTGTTGGGCTTTACCGGCATTTTGGTCTTGCTGCGCCCCGACGCCCCCAACGGGGAGTACGTTGCCACGCTGGTCGGGCTGGCGGCCGGTTTGTTGACCGCGCTGGCTTACTTTAACGTCGGCAAGCTGGTGCGACGCGGTGAGCCGGAACTGCGCGTGGTGTTCTATTTCTCGCTGGTGGGAACGCTGGTTGGCGGCCTGATGACTGCGTTGCTGGGCTTTTCCTTGCTGGACGGCGCAATGCTGCTGTGCGTCTGCGCCATTGGCGTCTTCGGCAGTCTGGGGCAGATCGCCATGACTCGCGCCTACGGGGGCGGCAATGCGGTGATTGTCAGCATTCTCTCTTACAGCACCATTATTTTCTCTACGCTGCTTGGCTATCTGATATTTGGCGAACAGCTGTCTTATATCGCCGCCGCCGGTATGGCGCTGATCGTGTTGTCCGGCGCGTTGGCGGTGCGCAAGCGTGCTTCGGCCAAGTCCGAGCAGGCGGCGGTGGCATAACGTGATAAGGAACGAAACAATGAACATGCGTCCGGTTGGCGTCATGGCGATGGCGGTCTTGTTTGGCATAGTGGCGACGCTGGCGATGGATGGGGTGAACAGTGTCGCCTCCAGCGTCGGTCTCATCGGCAAGCTCAACCTGGCCTTCATCGGCAAACTGATGAATCAATGGCTGCAGGGGCAATTTTGGTTTTTGCGGCCTGGCGACATTCCCGATGTGCCAGAGGCTCTGATGATGGGCTACGGCGCGCACTATTTTGCCGGCATTAGCCTGGCGATCCCGTTCTATTGCCTGATCTGCCCGCGCGTTAAGTCGGGGGGCGGCCTGCTCGTCGGGGCGCTGACGTATGGCCTGGCCTGTTCGCTGATCTCGCTGTGCTTCATTTATCCCTCGGTGGGGTTGGGGCTTTGGGGAATGGCCGGCAAAAATCCGGCTTTGCTGATCGCCAGCCTGGCCAACCATGCAGTGTATGGCGTGGCATTGGGCGGTTGCGCCATCGCTTGGCGGCGTCGCATGCTGCAGAAATGCATGCCTGACGCTGCGATGCTGCATTAATGAATCACGATGATGCATTCTTGGCTATTTTGGGCGTGATAGCCCAACGCTATGATAAGCGCGCTTCCTGAAGCCGCGAGGCATGCGGGAAGACGCATTTATTTAGGGCGAATGCCTGATCGATTCGGGAGTTGAACATGTCAGAAAGTATCGCCGTTGAAGAAACGGCTAAAGCGAAGGCGGGTACATCGCATTTCGCTATCTTGCTGTTTCTGGCGCTGGCATTGATGTCAGCGCTGTTGAACAGCAGCGCGCCGACGCCGCTTTATCCGCTTTATCAACATGAGCTGGCGTTGAGCTCGGTCAGCCTGACGATCATCTACGGCGCTTATGCCGCCGGCGTGCTGATTTCGCTGTTCGGCGTAGGCAATATGGCGGGGAAAGTAAAAGACCTGCGCAGCATGATCGTGCCGGCGCTGTTGGTGGTGTTGCTTGGCGCGCTGCTGTTTTCGGTGGCGTCGTCGTTCTTCATGATGTTTATGGCACGGCTGCTGGCCGGCGTCGGCACCGGCGCCCTGACCGGTGCGGCGAATATCGCGTTGGTGCGTTTCGGGCCGCAGGACGGCGGAAAAAATGCGGCGTTGATCGCGACGCTGTCCTTTACCACCGGATTGGCCCTGGGCCCGATCTTTAGCGGCGTCGCACTGCAAACCGGTTTTCATACCACGTCATTGCCGTTCATCATCATCATGGCCATTGCCGCCCTCGCCGCACTGGGCGTGATGCTGCGCTGGCCGCGAGAGGCGGTGGCGGCGCAGGCCGATAGCGCAGCGGCGGATAACGCGCCGGTGGCGAAAAGCTCTCTGGCGGATGGCCTGCGCGCGACCGGCGGTAAATTCTTCCTGTGCGCCGGGGCATTGTTCATTTGTTGGGCGGTTGCCGCCAGTATTCTGGCGATAGGGCCGAGCGTCGCCGAAAAACTGTTGGATATGCAGAGCCGTGGCGTCTTTGGCTATGTGGTCGCCGTCTACCTGGTGATTGCCGGCATCAGCCAGATTTTGAGTCGTCGCATCAACGCCCGCCATTCGCTGATGTTCGGCTGCCTGGCTCAGGCTTTGTCGGTCGGGGTGTTCGCCGTGGCGATTCAGATCCATTCGCTGGCGCTGGCCGCCGCAGGCATGGTGATCGCCGGTTACGCCTATGGCGCGATCTTCGTCGGCAGCGCCACGCTGGTGAATCTGATTTCACCGAAAGCCAGCCATGCGCGTTTGATCTCCCTGTTCTACGTGATCGCGTATATCGCTAACTGGGTGCCGATCCTGTTGGGCGTTGTGATCGACCACGCCGATTTGCATTTGGCGACCCACTTGTTATTCCTGAGCAGCGCCGTGATTTGTTTGATGTTGAGCGTCATGGTAACGCGTGCGGGCTTCCCACGCTGAAACCGGCGTTCGGGAGGGGGGCGACAGGCGTCGCATGTAGGCATTTCATTTGAGATCGTGATTTCCCTGGTGTTGTGTTATTCCAGCGTGCTTGTCACGCTGGTTTTTTTTGTGATGCACATTGCTTTTTTGATATTTCCATTTCCTTATTTGCATTTTTTTCGTGATTTTAGTCACGAAAAAATCACTCGCTTCGGGTAAACTGCGCGCTTTATTTTTGCCGCGGGTCACTTTATGAACGTTCTTTTCGCCATTGCCGTTACTACCGGGATCCTCTCCGGCGTTTGGGGCTGGGTTGCCGTCAGCCTGGGGCTGATCGGTTGGGCCGGTTTTCTCGGCTGCACGGCGTATTTCGCCTGCCCGCAGGGCGGGCTGAAAGGGCTGTTGATCGGCGCGTTGACCTGCTGCAGCGGCGTCTTCTGGGCAATGGCGATCATCCACGGCAGCGAACTGGCGCCGCAGTGGAATCTGCTGGGGTATCTGCTGACCGGCGTCGTGGCGTTCCTGATGTGCATTCAGGCCAAACAGCAGTGGCTGGGGTTCGTGCCCGGCACCTTTATCGGCGCCTGTGCGACCTTCGCCGGCGGCGGCGATTGGCCGCTGGTGACGCTTTCCCTGCTGGTGGGCCTGCTATTCGGCTATGCGATGAAAAACAGCGGTCTGTGGTGGGCGGCACGTAGCGAAAAAGCCCGCGCTACGCCGCCGATTGGCCCGAATGCCGGCTCAAACGGTGCCGCCGAGTGAGAGACGGCAGTTCACCACCAGCGTTTGGTTACCCGGCGTTTGGGTTACGCCGGCCCATTGTGCGATGTCCTGTCGCGTAACGCGGAGGTGTTTCATTCGGTGCCTTCACGGGCGGCGCGGTAAGGGGGATAGCGGCATGTTAACCCATCGATTTAGCGATAACAATGAATGTACTTCTATTGAAAATAGCCGTTTTTCAATCAGATAGATAAGTTTTACCCGCTGACTGCCTGCGTGAGATCACGTTAAGGGTAACAGGGTTTCGTAACATGATTTTCAGTGATTTCCATCACGTTTTTACCGGTAACAATCGGCTGAGATAGAAGCCTGTCCGATTGGAGGCCTGATGGCCGGGAATCACTATGAACAATCTGTTTTCACTGGATAACAAGACCGTCTTGATCACCGGCGCCTCGCGCGGCATCGGTTTTCTGCTGGCACGCGGCCTGGCGCAGCAAGGCGCGCATATTCTGGTCAACGCCACCACCGAAGAACATGCCCTGCACGCCGCCGAACGTTTGCGCGAAGAGGGGCTGCGCGCCGAGGCGGCGGCGTTCGATGTCACCGATTCTCAGGCGGTGCATGCCGCCATCGCCCGTATCGAAGCGGACATCGGCGCGATAGACGTTTTGATCAACAACGCCGGCATCCAGCGCCGCCACCCGTTCACCGAGTTTCCGGAGCAAGACTGGGACGACATCATTGCCGTCAACCAGAAGGCGGTCTTCATCGTGTCGCAGACCGTGGCGCGTTACATGGTGCCGCGCCGGCGCGGCAAGATAGTCAACATCGGCTCGATGCAAAGTGAGCTGGGCCGCGACACCATCACCCCTTATGCGGCGTCCAAAGGGGCGGTGAAAATGCTCACGCGCGGCATGTGCGTGGAGCTGGCGCGCTACAACATTCAGGTCAACGGCATTGCCCCCGGCTACTTCAAAACCGAGATGACGCAGGCGCTGGCCGACGATCCGGCCTTCACCGCCTGGCTGACCCAACGCACGCCCGCCGCGCGCTGGGGCGATCCGCAGGAGCTGATCGGCGCGGCGGTGTTCCTGGCTGCCGACGCCTCCGCCTTCGTCAACGGGCAACTGCTGTTTGTCGATGGCGGCATGTCGGCGGCGGTGTAATCTTTTTCCGTGGAGTCTTGCGATGAAAATTCAAACTCAGTCCTGTGTGGTCAACGGCAAGCGAGACGTGGCGGTGATCGCGCAAGAAGTGGATTATCGAGGGCAGGGAACGCTGGTGAAAATCAGCCGCGGCGGCATCTGCGGCTCGGATCTGCATTACTTCCAGGAAGGCAAGGTCGGCAATTTTCAGGTGCGTCAGCCGATGGTGCTGGGCCATGAGGTGATCGGTGAGGTGGTCGCCAGCGATTCGCCGCAGTTGCCGGCCGGGCAGAAGGTGGCGCTCAATCCCAGCAAACCCTGCGGGCAGTGCAAATACTGTCTGGAGCAGCAAAGCAATCAATGCGTCGAGATGCGCTTTTTCGGCAGCGCGATGTATTTTCCGCACGTCGACGGCGCTTTTACCCAATACAAAGTGGTGGATAGCGCGCAGTGCATTCCTTACGCCGCCGATCGCGACGACAGGGTGATGGTGTTCGCCGAACCGCTGGCGGTGGCTGTTCACGCGGCGAAGCAGCCCGGTGACGTGACGGGAAAAAAGGTCTTCGTGTCCGGCGTCGGCCCGATCGGCTGTCTGCTGGTGGCGGCGCTGAAAGCGCTGGGCGCCGCCGAGATTGTCTGCGCCGATCTCAGTCCGCGCTGCCTGGCGATCGCCAGCCAAATGGGGGCCAATCGCTGCCTGCATGCCGCGGACGACGATTTTAGCGACTATCAGCAGGACAAGGGCTATTTCGATGTCGCCTTCGAAGTGGCGGGGCACCCGCTGTCGCTGCAGCGCTGTCTGGAGATCACCTGCGCCAAAGGCACCGTGGTGCAGGTCGGCATGGGCGGCGGTTTCCCTGATTTCCCGTTGATGTTGTTGATCGCCAAAGAGTTGAACCTGCTCGGATCGTTTCGCTTCGTGGCGGAATTCGCGCTGGCGGTGGCCTGGCTGGCCGGCGATGTGGTCGATCCGCTGCCGCTGTTGTCGGCGGAATTCGCCGGGGACCAACTGGCGCAGGCGCTGGAGTTTGCCGGCGACAAGCGCCAGGCCGCCAAGGTGCAATTGGTGTTTTAGGGTAAAAGTCCGATGGCCGCAGGCGACGATCCTTGTCTATAGTGTAGGAACGCTTAATTTTTCAACCACGGAGATCTCACTATGGCAAGACATTCGGATGCTGAGCAAACTACGCTGGATGACGATCTGAGAATGCTGACCGAGACGCTGGAAGAAGTGTTGCAATACACCGGCGATCGCGCGGATCAGGCCTACATTGACATCAAGTCGCACGCCGAGCAGGCGCTGAGTGAGGTCAAGGCGCGCTGGGCGAACACCGGCGAATCCTACTATGCGCGCGCCAAAGAAGCGGTGCACCGCACCGACGACTACGTGCGGGATAAACCCTGGCACAGCGTAGGCATCGGTGCCACCGTCGGGCTGGTGCTGGGGCTGCTGCTGGCCCGCAAATAAATCATGTCATCGGGGCGGCGCAGGCCGCCTCGTGCTTTTCTGCAGACTGTGTCGTTCATCCCGCCGTTTCCCCGATCGCTTTCCCTTATCCCGCCTATACTTCCCGCTGGCCGCCGTTGGAGCGCCTTTATCTCCCTTGTTTTTGTATGGACGGATTGAGCCGGCGTCGCCGCAAGTGTAAAGTATTTGTGTTTTAATTGTTTGTTTTTTGTTCTAAATCAAACAATTATCTGGTGTAAACACCCAGGGATATACGGCGTTCTTGCGCTGGCGCAAAAGCCGTGAAAATAACACCTCATATAATACAGAGCGTAACTACAGGCGCGGCGTCCGTCGGCTGCGCCGGGGACGATCTCTGCTAACTGACTTGTGAGCGAACTATGTCGACAAGTGTTTTTAATCGCCGGTGGGCGGCTGTGCTGCTCGAGGCGCTGGCCCGCCATGGGGTGCGGCATGTTTGTATCGCTCCGGGATCGCGCTCCACGCCGCTGACGCTGGCCGCCGCGGCCAACCGATCGTTTATCTGCCATACCCATTTTGATGAGCGCGGGCTCGGCCATTTGGCGCTCGGGCTGGCGAAGGCGGCGCGTGAGCCGGTGGCGGTGATCGTTACGTCCGGCACCGCGGCGGCGAACCTTTATCCCGCGTTGATCGAAGCCGGCCTGACCGGTGAACGGCTGGTGTTTCTCACCGCCGATCGGCCGCCGGAACTGATCGACTGCGGCGCCAATCAGGCGATCCGTCAAAACGGTCTCTACAGCAGCCACCCGATGTTGGCGATCGATCTGCCGCGTCCGACGCCGGATATTCCGGCCGCGTGGCTGGCCTCCAGCGTCGACAGCGCGATGGCGCGCCTGCAGCATGGCGCTTTGCATATCAACTGCCCGTTCGCCGAACCGCTGTACGGCGGCGATGAGCGTCACTATGCCGATTGGTCCGCCGCGCTGGGCGACTGGTGGCAGAGCGATCGTCCGTGGCTGCAGGAAAGCGAGACGCGTACGGCGCCGTCGCCGCAGCCGGACTGGTTCTCCTGGCGGCAAAAGCGCGGCGTGGTGCTGGCCGGTCGCATGAGCGCACAAGAGGGCGCGCAGGTGGCCGACTGGGCCGAAACGCTGGGCTGGCCGCTGATCGGCGATGTGCTGTCGCAGACCGGGCAACCGCTGCCCTGCGCCGATTTGTGGCTCGCGCATCCGCAGGCGCAGCGCGTACTGCAAGATGCGCAGCTGGTGGTGCAGTTCGGCGGCAGCCTGACCGGCAAACGCCTGCTGCAATGGCAGGCGCAGTGTCAGCCGGAAGAATATTGGATTATCGACGAGCTGCCGGGGCGGCTCGATCCGGCCCAACACCGGGGGCGGCGCCTGCGCGCCGGCGTGGCGCAGTGGTTGGCGCAGCATCCCGCGCAACCGCGCGCGCCGTGGGCCGCCGGGCTGGCAGCGCTGGCGGATAAAGCGCTGACGGCGGCGTCCACGCATCTGCACGATAACTTTGGCGAAGCGCAGCTGGCGCACCGCCTGCCGGAACTGCTGCCGGAGAACGGCCAGCTGTTTCTCGGCAACAGCCTGGTGGTGCGACTGATCGACGCGTTAACGATGCTGCCTGCCGCTTACCCGGTATTCAGCAACCGCGGCGCCAGCGGCATCGACGGTCTGATTTCCACCGCCGCCGGCGTACAGCGCGCCACCGCCAGGCCGACGTTGGCGGTGGTGGGCGACCTTTCCGCCCTGTATGACCTCAATGCGCTGGCGCTGCTGCGCCACTGTTCGGCGCCGACGGTGCTGATCGTCGTCAATAACAATGGCGGCCAAATTTTCTCGCTGCTGCCGACGCCGGAAGAGGAGCGTCAGCGCTTTTACTGCATGCCGCAGAACGTTGAGTTCAGCCACGCGGCGGCGATGTTCCAGCTTGACTATGCGCGGCCGGAAAACTGGAGCCAGCTGCAACAGGCGGTTGAGCAAGGCTGGCGGCGCGGCGGCGCCACGTTGATAGAGCTGCAGGTGTCGCCGAGCGCAGGGGCCGAAAGCCTGCAAGACCTGGTGCAACAGATGGCGGTGCAATGATGCTGGCGACGCGAATTTTGCAACAGGGCGAAGCGGGCCGCCCCTGGCTGATATGGTTGCATGGCCTGCTCGGCAACAACAATGAATGGCGGGTGATCGCCGCGCGCTGCCCGGAATGGCCGTCGTTGGCCATCGATCTGCCCGGCCACGGCGATTCCGTGGCGGTGAGCTGCCGCGGCTTCGACGACATCAGCGCGCAAATCGCCGCGACCCTGCAACTGCGCAATATCGAGCGTTATTGGCTGGTGGGCTACTCGCTTGGCGGGCGCATCGCCATGTATCACGCTTGCCACGGACGCCACGACGGTCTGCAAGGCGTGCTGGTCGAGGGCGGCAATCCGGGGCTTGAGGACGAACAACTGCGCCGCGATCGTTGCGAGCAGGATGCGCGATGGGCGGCGCGTTTTCGCAGTGAGCCGATTGCCGAAGTCCTGGCGGACTGGTATCAGCAACCGGTGTTCAAAGAGCTCAGCCACGTGCACCGCCAGGCGCTGATCGCCGCGCGCTCGGTCAACAGCGGCCCGGCGATCGCCGACATGCTCGAAGCCACATCGCTCGGGCGACAGCCTTATCTGGCGTCGCAGCTGCGCCAACTGACCGTGCCGCTGCGGGTGCTGTGCGGTGAGAACGACCCCAAATTTCAACGGCTGGCGCGCGACGCCGGGTTGCCGTTGCGCATCGTGCCGCAGGCCGGCCACAACGCGCATCTGGCCAATCCGCAGGAGTTCGTCGCCGAGCTGCAGACCTTTCTCGTTAACCCTGGTTAAAGGAACCGAACATGCTTTATCCGAATGAAGAACAGCTGTATGCCGCCATCGCCTGGCAGGATTGCACCGGCGATTTCGAAGACATTCTGTATCACAAGTCCGCCGACGGCATCGCCAAAATCACCATCAACCGGCCGCAGGTGCGCAATGCGTTCCGCCCGCA
Source organism: Serratia sp. CY40230 (assembly GCF_052168835.1). Taxonomy (NCBI): domain Bacteria; kingdom Pseudomonadati; phylum Pseudomonadota; class Gammaproteobacteria; order Enterobacterales; family Yersiniaceae; genus Serratia; species Serratia sp. CY40230. The sequence goes on along the minus strand of NZ_JBJNLX010000001.1, from coordinate 1,036,392 downwards.
AACGGTCAAAGAGATGATCGACGCGCTGGCCAACGCCCGTTACGACGACGGCATCGGCGTCATTATTCTCACCGGCGCCGGCGATAAGGCCTTCTGCTCCGGCGGCGATCAGAAAGTGCGCGGCGACTACGGCGGCTATCGCGACGACAGCGGCGTACACCACCTCAACGTGCTGGACTTCCAGCGCCAGATCCGCACCTGCCCGAAACCGGTGGTGGCGATGGTGGCCGGTTATTCGATCGGCGGCGGCCACGTGTTGCACATGATGTGCGATCTGACCATCGCGGCGGATAACGCCATCTTCGGCCAGACCGGCCCGAAAGTGGGCTCGTTCGACGGCGGCTGGGGGGCGTCTTACATGGCGCGCATCGTCGGCCAGAAGAAGGCGCGCGAAATCTGGTTCCTGTGCCGCCAGTACGACGCCGCCGCCGCGCTGGACATGGGGCTGGTCAATACCGTGGTGCCGCTGGCCGATCTGGAAAAAGAGACGGTGCGCTGGTGCCGCGAAATGCTGCAGAACAGCCCGATGGCGCTGCGCTGCCTGAAGGCGGCGCTGAACGCCGACTGCGACGGCCAGGCCGGTTTGCAGGAGCTGGCGGGCAACGCCACCATGTTGTTCTACATGACCGACGAAGGGCAGGAAGGGCGCAACGCCTTCAACGAGAAGCGCCAGCCGGATTTCAGCAAATTCAAGCGTAACCCGTAATGAGCGGGGCAAACCGCAGCGCGGCGCTATACCGTTACAGCCTGCCGATGGAGGCGGGCGTGGTGCTGCGCAATCAGCGGTTGAAAACGCGTGACGGATGGGTGGTGCAGCTGTGTCAGGGCGAGCGTGAGGGGTGGGGCGAGATCGCGCCGCTGCCGGAGTTCAGCCGGGAAACGCTGGAACAGGCCGAACGAGCCGCATTGGACTGGCTGCAGGCGTGGCTGGCGGGCAACGAACCGGATGACAGCGAGCTGCCCTCGGTGGCCTTTGGGCTCAGCTGTGCGCAGGCCGAGCTGGAGCAGCGTTTGCCGACGCAGGCGGATTTCCGCAAGGCGCCGCTGTGCACCGGCGATCCGGACGAGCTGTTCGAGACATTGAGCGCTTTGCCGGGCGAGAAAGTCGCCAAGGTGAAAGTAGGGCTGTATGAGGCGGTGCGCGACGGCATGATCGTCAACGTGCTGCTGGAGGCGCTGCCGGATCTGCGGCTGCGGCTGGACGCCAACCGCAGCTGGACCCGCGCCAAGGCCGACGGCTTCGCCAGGTACGTTAACCCAGCGTGGCGCGATCGCATCGCCTTCCTGGAAGAGCCCTGCAAGACCCGTGATGAATCGCGTGATTTCGCCCGGGCGACCGGCATTGCCATCGCCTGGGATGAGAGCGTGCGCGAGGCGGATTTTGTGGTGCAGGCCGAGCCGGGTGTAGCGGCCATCGTGATCAAGCCGACGCTGGTCGGCAGCCTGGCGCGTTGCCAGACGCTGGTGGCGCAGGCGCACGCGGCGGGCCTGACGGCGGTGATCAGTTCCAGCCTCGAATCCAGCCTGGGGTTGACCCAACTGGCGCGCATTGCCCATTGGCTGACGCCGGATACCGTGCCGGGCCTGGACACGCTGGGGTTGATGCAGGCGCAAGTGCTGCGCCCGTGGCCGGGCAGCGCGTTGCCGCTGCTGGATGTCTCGGCGTTGGAGTGCCTATGGCGCCGTTGAACGATTGGCCGTGGCGACACTGGGCGCGCACTCAGCCGCAGGCGACGGCGCTGATGCTCGGCGAACAACCGCTGAGCTGGCTGGCGTTGCAAAGCCAGGTGGATGAGCTGGCGGCGGATTTCCAGCATCAGGGCGTTGAACCGGGCTGCGGCGTGGCGCTGTGCGGTAAAAACAGCTATCCACTGCTGCTGGCCTATCTGGCGCTGCTGCAATGCGGCGCGCGCCTGTTGCCGCTTAATCCCGCCTTGCCGACGCCGCTGCTGGCGCAGCTGTTGCCGGAATTGGATATGACCTTTGTCTTCGGCCCGGACTCGTTGCCGGCGCTGCCGGAGGACGTGATTCGATTGACGCCGCCCTCGACCGAGCCGCGTTGGCCAGACCTGCCGACGTGGGATGCGCAGCGTCTGGCGACGCTGACGTTGACTTCCGGTTCCAGCGGCATGCCGAAAGCGGCCGTGCACAGCTACGCCAATCATCTGGCCAGCGCCGCCGGGGTGTTGCAGCTGATGGATTTTCAACGCGAGGATTGCTGGCTGTTGTCACTGCCGCTGTTTCATGTTTCTGGCCAGGGCATCGTCTGGCGCTGGCTGGCGGCGGGCGCGCGGCTGGCGGTGCGCGAGACGCACCCGCTGGCGGAGGCATTGGCAGGATGCACGCATGCTTCGCTGGTGCCGACGCAGCTCTGGCGGCTGTTGGCGCAACCGCTGACGGGCATGACGTTGAAGGCGGTGCTGCTCGGCGGAGCGATGATCCCGGTGGAGTTGACCGAACGGGCGGAGGCGGCGGGGATCCGCTGCTGGTGCGGCTACGGGCTGACCGAACTGGCCTCCACGGTGTGCGCCAAGCGCGCCGATGCGCGGCCGGGCGTCGGCCTGCCGCTCGGCGGCCGCGAAGTAAAACTGGTGGACGAAGAGGTCTGGATCCGCGCCGACAGCCTGGCGCTCGGCTACTGGCGTCATGGGCATCTGCAGCCGTTGGCCGATGAGCAGGGCTGGTTCGCGACCCGCGATCGCGGCGTGATGGCGGAGGGGGAACTGCGCATTCTCGGCCGGCTGGACAACCTGTTTTTCAGCGGCGGCGAAGGGGTGCAGCCCGAGGATATCGAACGCGTGCTGGCGGCGCACCCGCAGATCACGCAGGCGTTTGTAGTGCCGATGGCGGACGCCGAATTCGGCCAGCGGCCGGTGGCGGTGATCGACGGCGATCCGGGGCTGTCGTTGGGGGCGCTGCTCGCCTGGTCGCAGGATAAGCTGGCCAATTTCCAACGCCCGACGGCATTGCTTCCGCTGCCTGACGAGCTGAAAAACGGCGGCATCAAGATTTCGCGCCGCCAGTTGCAGCAGTGGGTGGCGCAGCGTCTCTCCCAGGCATAAAAAAGCCGCCCGAAAGGGCGGCTGAGTGGATGGCCGCAGGAGGTTATTTCAGCCCCAACGCCTTGGCGACGCCGGCGCCGTAGTCCGGGTGCACCTTGGTGAACAGCTCGACCTGACGGCGCTGGATCTGTTCCGGCACCTGCGACAGTTCGCCGGCGATGCGGGTGAACATGCGCTGGTGCTCTTCGGCGCTCAGCAGGTTGAACAGCGCGCGCGGCTGGCTGTAGTAATCGTCGTCTTCACGATGGTTCCAGTGGTCGGCCGCGCCCTCAATGCTCAGCGGCGGTTCGCTGAAGTCCGGCTGCTCCTGGAACAGGCCGAAGCTGTTCGGTTCGTAGGTGGCGCCGTTGCCGCTGTTGCCGTCCACGCGCATCGCGCCGTCGCGATGGTAGTTGTGGAACGGGCATTTGGCGCCGTTCACCGGGATCTGGTGGTGGTTGACGCCCAGGCGGTAGCGGTGCGCATCGCCATAGGAGAACAGACGGCCCTGCAGCATTTTATCCGGCGAGAAGCTGATGCCCGGCACCACGTTGGCGGGGTTCATCGCTACCTGCTCGACCTCGGAGAAGTAGTTGTCGGGGTTGCGGTTGAGCTCGAAATAGCCGACGTCGATCAGCGGGTAGTCGCCGTGCGGCCACACCTTGGTCAGATCGAACGGGTTATAGGGCGTCTGCGAGGCCTCGTGTTCCGGCATGATCTGAATTTGCAGCTTCCAGCGCGGGAAGTCGCCGCGTTTGATCGCCTCGAACAGATCGCGCTGTGAGCTTTCGCGATCCTTGGCGATGATCGCTTCCGCTTCTTCATCCATCAGGTTTTCAATGCCTTGTTCGCAGCGGAAGTGGAATTTCACCCAGAAGCGCTCGTTGGCGGCATTGATAAAGCTGAAGGTGTGGCTGCCGAAGCCGTGCATGTGGCGGTAGGACTTCGGAATACCGCGATCGCTGAAGTCGATGGTCAACTGGTGCAGTGATTCCGGCAGGTGGGAGAAGAAGTCCCACTTGTAGACCGGGTTACGCAGGTTGGTATGCGGATCGCGTTTCACCACGTGGTTGAGATCGGGGAATTTCAGCGGATCGCGCAGATAGAACACCGGCGTATCGTTACCCACCAGATCCCAGTTGCCTTCTTCGGTATAGAACTTCATGGCGAAGCCGCGAATGTCGCGTTCGGCGTCGGCGGCGCCGCGTTCACCGGCGACGGTGGAGAAGCGGATAAACATGTCGGTCTGCTTACCGATTTCGGAGAAGATCTTGGCGCGGGTGTAGCGGGTGATGTCGTGGGTGACGGTAAAGGTACCGTAGGCGCCGGATCCCTTGGCATGCATGCGGCGCTCGGGGATGACTTCACGGTCGAAGTGGGCCAGTTTTTCCAGGAACCACACGTCCTGCAACAGCATCGGGCCGCGTTTGCCCGCGGTGATCACGTTATTGTTATCGACAACCGGGGCGCCGGCTGCGGTGGTCAGTCCTTTCTTGCTCATCACTTGCTCCTTATCGTAGTGCATTTAAGTAAAGACTCGGGCGGTTTAAGCGTTCATCAGCATAGTCCTTTGGCGGGGCTTCTTCCCCTGACCTTGGTCAAAGCCACTACTAGTTGTAGCCCTATTGCCGAGCGACGGCAAATAGGTCTCGGTTATCGTTGGCATCGCCTTGACGAATATGGATTTTTGTTTGCAAATTTTTACATTTATTTGATTATTGAAGAATTTTTTCGCTTTTATCCCTTAAATACTCATTGCGCTTTGGTATAGACTCGTGACGTTATTATTATGCGTTGATTCGATCATTCGGTACGGATGACAAACCAGAGGGAAAGATGATGAAAAAGACTTGGGTCGCGTGCGCGGCAGGATTGCTGTTGGTGACCGGCGCGGCGAACGCCATCAGCGTGTCGGGCGAAGCCGGGCAGCACTACACCAACCTGGGCGTTGGCATGAGCACCGGCTCTTCAGGTCTGGGCCTGACCGGCAACTGGGCGCGCAGCGACCATGACGGCAACGTCGGCAGCGTGGGGTTGAACTTCGGCGTGCCGCTGGGGCCGTTGACGGCGACCGTGGGCGCCAAAGCGCTGTACCTCAGCCCGAAAGACGGGAAGAGCGGCGGGGCGGTGGCGCTGGGCGGCGGCCTGGAGTGGGAGATTAACCGTTACTTCAGCCTGCACGGCGAAGGTTACTTTGCCCCTGAGTCTTTCACCAGCGGCGTGAAGGCCTATAACGAAGCCAGCGGCGGCCTGCGCTGGAAGTTCCGTCCGCTGAGCGTGGACGTGGGCTACCGTTACATGCAGATGGAAGGCAAAGACGGGCGTCGCGACAACACCCTGGCCGATGGCCCTTATGTCGGTGTCGGTCTGAGCTTCTGACGCTCAGCAAAAAGGGGCCATTGCGGCCCCTTTCTCTTTATCATTTCTTGTCTTTCGTCGCTTACCCGACCGCCGGCAGCATGCCGCTGGCGATGCCCAGTTGGATGGCGATCACCGTTACCCCGCAGACAAACACCAACGCCAGCGCTGGGGTGCCGCCCCAGACGCGATACTGCGCCTGATGTTTTTGGCGGGTTTTCCACACCAGCAGCGAAGGCAGCAGCAGCGCCAGCACCGACAGGGCGATGGCGGCGAAACCCAGCGCCAGCACGAAACCGCGCGGGTAGAACAGCGCGAAGGCCAGCGGCGGCAGGAAGGTGATGGCGCCGGTTTGCAGGCGGCCACGCACGTTATCTTGCCGCTTGAACAGGTCAGCCAGGAAATCGAACAGCCCAAGCGCAACGCCGAGGAACGAGGTCGCCAGCGCCAGATCGGCGAACAGGTGCACCGCCAGTTCAACGTGCGGCGAAGCTACTGCATCACGCACCGCCTGCAACAGGCCATTCAGCCCGGCCTGCTGTGCCAGAATGCCGACGAAGGTGTCGGAGCTGATGCTGCCCAGCGTCGCCAGTTGCCAGAAGATATAGGCGATCAGCGGGATGGCGCTGCCGATGATAAACACCCAACGCAGTTTGCGAATGTTGCCGCCCATGTAGTTGACGATGCTCGGCACGCTGCCGTGGAAGCCAAATGAGGTGAAGATCACCGGAATGGCCGACAGCGCCAGGCCTTGCTCCAGCGGCAACGTCATCAGGTTGGTTTGGTGGATATTCGGCAACATCAGGCCGAGCATCACCACCAGAAATACCACTTTGGCGCTGAACAGGATACGGTTGAACAAGTCGACCGAGTGGGTACCGATGCACACTACGCCACCGGCCACCAGGGTGAACAACAGAACGCCGAGCGACACCGGGAAGTCCTGCGATGTCCATTGGCTGATACTGGTGGCGAGCAATTCGCCGGCGCCGCTGATGTAGGCGGCGGTGAGGGCGTACATCAGAAACATCATGCTGAAGCTGGTCAGCCATTGGCCGCCGCCGCCGAGATAACGTTTGGCGAGGGTACCCAGACCGGTATCCGCCTGCTCATGCTGGTAAACCTCTACCAGCAGCAGCGCGGTGTAACACATCAATAGCCACAGCCCGACCAGTAAGGCCAGCGTGACGCCGAAGCCGACGCCGGCCGCCGCCAGTGGCATCGCCAGCATCCCGGCGCCAATGGTGGTGCCCGCCACGATAAAAACACTGCCAAGAGTGCGATTCTTCACGTTTTTTCTCTACCAGCCGAAAGATTTTGAAAATTATAGGTAACGATTTATGAGGATGGCAGGATAGTGGAAGCCCTAATTTGTGTCAAACCGGCGTTACGCGCGGTGTACATAAATATTTACATCGTGGCGACCGGCATGGCACATGAGAAACGAACCCATGGCTGAAATTATCCGCAGGCGGCTAGTGAAAAGTTATTTACGGGCTTCTATAGTGGAATGACCAAAAAATGTGGGAGAGATCAATGTTAAGGGTGGAGATGCTCAGCACCGGCGATGAGGTGCTGCACGGGCAAATTATTGATACCAACGCCGCCTGGCTGGCGGACTACCTGTTCCAGCAGGGGGTGCCGATGAGCGGGCGGGAAACGGTCGGGGACAGCCTCTCTGCGTTGATCGAGATCCTGCAGGAACGCAGCCACATCGCCGATGTGTTGATCGTCAACGGCGGCCTGGGGCCGACCAGCGACGATCTCAGCGCGCTGGCCGCCGCGAAAGCCAGCGGCGTAGAGCTGGTCGAACGGGCCGACTGGGTGGCGCGCATGGAAGCCTATTTCGCCGAGCGCGGGCGGCCGATGGCCCCTTCCAACCGCAAGCAGGCGCAGATCCCGGCCAACGCGGAAATGCTGGATAACCCGGTGGGCACCGCCTGCGGGTTCGCGCTGCAGCTGAACCAATGCCTGATGTTCTTCACCCCCGGCGTGCCGTCGGAATTCAAAGTGATGGTTGAACAGCAGATCGTGCCGCGTCTGCGCCAGCGCTTCACCTTGCCGGCGCCGCCGCTGTGCCTGCGCCTGACGACCTTCGGCACCTCCGAGAGCGATCTGGCCGCCGAGCTGGACGGCATGCCGCTGCCGCCGGACGTGGTGTTGGGTTACCGTTCCTCCAGCCCGATCATCGAACTGAAGCTGACCGGGCCGGAAAGCCGGCGTGCGGAGATGGAGCTGGCCTGGCGACGCGTGCGCGAAGTGGCGGGGGACAACTGCATCTTTGAAGGCACCGACGGGTTGCCGGCGACGCTGACGCAGCGTCTGAATCAGCAAGGGCTGAAGCTGGCGTTGAGCGAGCAGTTCAGCGGCGGTTTGATCAATCTGCAGCTGCAGAGCGAAGGGGCGCCTCTGGCGGGTGGCGAGCTGCTGCCGGCGCACTGCATCGAAACGCTGGAAACGACGCTGGCGCGCGCCCGCTCGCTGGCAGAATTGACCGGCGCGCCGTTGGCGTTGGCGGTCAGCGCCATGCGCGATGAGCAGGTGAGTATTGCGCTGCACACGCCTCGCGGCGGCATTGGCCAGACCGTGCGTTATCGCGCGTCGCGCCACGGCCTGCGGCTGCGTCAGGAGTCGGTCGCGATGCTGGCGTTGGATATGCTGCGCCGCTGGCTGAATGGGGGCCAGGCGTGCGGTAAAAACGCCTGGCTGGAGGTGGTGGAAATTATCGAGTGACGCTCATGGCGCTGAGTTGTCTGCCTCACTGTTTTGTTGTAGCTGTTCGGACGCCAGGCGTGAAAGACGTATTGCCGCGGCGCCTCGCGTTTGCAGCTCTGTACCGTAGTTCCTGAGCGCCTGCGCGGCGCTGTCTGAGTGCGCCAGATGCGCCGCCAGGCTGGCGGCGTCTACCAGTGCGGTGTTGGCGCCGAGCCCACCCGCCGGGCTCATGGCGTGCACGGCGTCGCCGAGAAAGGCGATGCGTTCGCTGTGCCATTCTGGCATCGCCGCCGTAACCTGCACCGTCCGCACGCTGAGCGACAGGGGATCCGCCAGCGCTAACGCCGTTTGCAAGGCGGGCGCCCATCCCTGCGAGATATGCCGTACGCGCGCCTGCAGCGCAGCGGTTCCCTCAGTTCGCACCGGCCCGCCGAGACGCCCAGCCGATCCGATACAGGCCCAATAGAGATAGTCGTCGACCGGTGAGAGGCGGCAATCGGGCGCGTAGTCGGCCGCCAGCTGCGCCATGGGGGCCTGAAAGCGCATCGGTTCAACCACCAGCGACACGCCGTCGGCGAAGATCACCGATACGCCGTTCAGCAGCTCGGGGGCCAATTGGGCCCCGGTCGCCGCATCGAGCGGCGTTTTACCGTAAAGGGTGACCGCGCCGCTGTCTTTGGGCCCCGCCTCAGGCAGGCAGCGCCGCCGTACCAGCGAGTTGACGCCGTCGGCGGCGATCAGCACATCGACCCGCACTTGCTCGCCGTTGGCGAACTGCAGTTCCACGCCCTGCGGCGTTTGTGCAAATTCACGCAAGGTATGGCCGAAGCGCACCTGATCTTGCAGACCGGTAAGCAGGATCTCGCGCAGCGTTTGGCGATGAATGCCGAGATCGCCGCCCGGTTCTTGCGTTTGGCGCTGGCTGGAGGGCAACCAGTGCTCGGGGCGCCGGCCGGTGAGCGGGGCAAGCTGCGGATCCCATAGATTGCTCTCGCCGCTGTTTTGCGCGCTGCCGGCGCAGAGCAACCGGTAGTGTGCCGGCGGCAGACAGGCGGCCAGCGCCTGCTGGCCCGACGGATCGATGCGCAGCCGGTAGCCCTGATCGCGCGCCTGCGGTGTGGCGTCGCGTTCAAATACCGTGGCGTGGATGCCGAAGCGGCGCAGTCCCTGAGCCAGACACAGGCCGCCGGGCCCGGCGCCGATAATGCCAATGCTGAGTGTTGTCATCATGTTCCCTCGTGTGTCAGTGGCCGCAGACGGTCGCGGCCGGAAGCATTTCATTATGTCGGCGCGGGAAAAGGTTGGTATAACGGTATCTGGACTAAAAATAGTGATTAGTGGCCAATATGGATGCAAACCTTCATGCCCTCGACGCTGACTGCAGCGAATGGTCCGCGGGCCCCTGGCTGATCGCTCTTGGCGGCCGCGACGCGGCAGGCCGGGAGTATCGGTTGGGCACGCGAGAATACGACTGGCATCAGCATGTGCGCGGGCAGTTGCTGTGCGTCGAAAGCGGCTTGCTGCATGTACGCACGGCGCAGGGCGATTGGGTGCTGCCGCCTCAGCGGGCGGGTTGGATCCCGCCGGCGACGGAGCACCGGGTGCAGGTTTGCGGCGCGCTGAGCGGCTGGAGTTTGCTGCTGGCGCCTGAGGCCTGCCACGATCTGTCGAATACACCTTGCGTTATCGGCATCAGCGCCGTGCTGCAGGCGCTGGCTCAGCGTGCGGAAGGCTGGGATAAACGCTGCGCGCTTACCCTGGAGCAGGATCGTATGGCGCAGGTGATGCGGGATGAGATACGTCAGGCGCCGACGGAGCCGCTGTATTTGCCGATGTCGTTCCATCCGCGCCTGGCCGGCGTTCTGCAGGCCTTGCTGGCGCAACCGGGGAGCGAACGTTCACTGGAGGCGTGGGCTGAATGGGGGGCGATGTCGCCGCGTACCCTGCGGCGGCTGATGATCGGCGAGACGGGGTTGAGTTTTGCCCAGTGGCGTCAGCAGGCCCGGTTGTCATATGCATTGGCGAAGCTGGCCGAAGGCGAAACGGTGCTGCAGATTGCGGAGGCGCTGGGGTATGCCTCGCCGAGCAATTTTATCGCCATGTTTCGTAAAGCCTTCGGCGATTCCCCGGCGCGTTATTTTTCCACATCGGCGGGAAAGGGGCGCTAAGCGAGATACTTTGAGGATAGTTATATATCCCTGATTAATCATAATCTTATAGGGGATATTCGCGGTGAGGGAATGCTGTTACTCTCTTGACGGGTGCTTGAGACTGTTCGTCTTGGGCATTGTGTGACAGGGCGGATAGATGAAAGCCCCAGACTGACTCTCAATCAGAATGGGGCTGCACATACCGCCTAGACACCGGTATGGTAGCCCCTTCACAGCAAGGAGGCAAGCATGCGCTTAAGGCATGTGTTTCACTCGCTAACCGTTGTATGTATTACGGTTTTGTTATTTATCTGGATGATAAGAGACTCGCTGTGCGAGCTGAAAATCTACCAGGAAAATATCACTATCCTGATCAGGTTGGCGTGTGAGGTGAAGAGGTAATCCTAGGGCGGGGGCAACCCCGCCTTCTGGTCTCCAGGCGCGGTTTCCGGCACCCGACTTTACATTTCCAGCTCGATATCCGTCAGCGGCATGCAGCAGCAGGGCAGGATTTCACCGGCGTTGATAAACGCCAGCGGCTGTTGGCGGTAGGCTACTTCGCCTTTCACCAGCTTCAGGCGGCAGGCGCCGCAATAGCCGGAGCGGCATTGGTACTCCACCTGCACGTCGTGCAGTTCCAGCACGTCGAGCAGGCAGTTTTCACTGTTAGGGCAAGAGAGCTGCGTGCCGGCGGCGCGCAGCGTTACGGTTGGCGTCGCCATCGCTTACAGTTCGAAGTCGCTCAGGTCGTCGGCGTTGATCTCCGAGTCGATCTGGCCAACCAGGTAAGAGCTCACTTCCACTTCCTGCGGCGCTACCTGCACGTTGTCGGACACCAACCAGGCGTTGATCCACGGGATCGGGTTGGAGCGGGTTTCGAACGGCAGACCGAGGCCGACCGCCTGCATGCGGATATTGGTGATGTATTCCACATACTGGCACAGGATGTCTTTGTTCAGGCCAATCATCGAGCCGTCGCGGAACAGGTATTCCGCCCACTCTTTCTCCTGCTGGGCGGCCAGCACGAACAGATCGTAGCACTCTTGCTGGCACTCCTCGGCGATCTCCGCCATTTCAGGATCGTCGGCGCCGGAACGCATCAGGTTCAGCATGTGCTGGGTGCCGGTCAGGTGCAGCGCTTCGTCGCGGGCGATCAGTTTGATGATCTTGGCGTTGCCTTCCATCAATTCGCGCTCGGCGAACGCGAAGGAGCAGGCAAAGCTGACGTAGAAGCGGATCGCTTCCAGCGCGTTCACGCTCATCAGGCACAGGTACAGCTGCTTCTTCAGCGCACGCAGATTGACGGTGACGGTTTTACCGTTCACCTGGTGGGTGCCTTCACCCAGCAGGTGATAGTAGCTGGTCATCTCGATCAGATCGTCGTAGTAGCCGGAAATGTCTTTCGCGCGCTTCTTGATCTCTTCGTTGGTGACGATGTCGTCGAACACCAGCGCCGGATCGTTGACGATGTTGCGGATGATGTGGGTGTAGGAACGGGAGTGGATGGTCTCGGAGAACGACCAGGTTTCCACCCAGGTTTCCAGTTCAGGGATCGAGATCAGCGGCAGCAGGGCGACGTTCGGGCTGCGGCCCTGAATGGAGTCCAGCAGGGTCTGATACTTCAGGTTGCTGATGAAGATGTGCTTCTCGTGCTCCGGCAGCGCCTGATAATCGATGCGATCGCGAGAGACGTCAACCTCTTCCGGGCGCCAGAAGAAGGAGAGCTGTTTTTCGATCAGTTTTTCGAAGATTTCATGCTTTTGCTGGTCGAAACGCGCAACGTTTACCGATTGGCCGAAGAACATCGGCTCTTGCAGCTGGTCGTTTTTGGTCTGAGAAAAAGTGGTGTAAGCCATAAGCCTGAATCCATCGTAACGTGGCTAAATGAAGGGGCCGGAAAATTCCGGCCCGCTAGGTCAAACTTTAGATCTTGCAGGCGCCGCTTTCGCAGTCATCATCGCCGGCCTTGGCAGGCTGCAAATCTTCCTGGGCGTCTTCCGCGCCGTCGCGGGTGTTTTGGTAGTACAGCGTTTTCACGCCGAACTTGTAGGTGGTGAGCAGGTCTTTCAACAGCTGCTTCATCGGCACCTTGCCGCCCGGGAAGCGGGTCGGATCGTAGTTGGTGTTGGCCGAAATCGACTGGTCGATGAATTTCTGCATCAGCCCCACCAGCTGCAGATAGCCGTCGTTGCTCGGCATTTCCCACAGCAGCTCGTAGTTGTCTTTCAGACGCTCATACTCCGGCACCACCTGGCGCAGGATGCCGTCTTTCGACGCCTTGATGCTGATGTGGCCGCGCGGCGGCTCGATGCCGTTGGTGGCGTTGGAAATCTGCGAAGAGGTTTCCGACGGCATCAGGGCGGACAGCGTCGAGTTGCGCAGACCGGTTTCCTGGATCTCTTTACGCAGGGTTTCCCAGTCGTAGTGCAGCGGTTCGTTGCAGATCGCATCCAGGTCTTTCTTGTAGGTGTCGATCGGCAGGATACCCTGCGAATAGGTGGTTTCTTTGAACCACGGGCAAGCGCCTTGTTCCTGAGCCAGGCGGTTGGAGGCTTTCAGCAGGTAGTACTGAATGGCTTCGAACGTTTTGTGGGTCAGGTTGTTGGCGCTGCCATCGGAGTAGCGCACGCCGTTCTTCGCCAGGTAATAGGCGAAGTTGATCACGCCAATGCCCAGGGTGCGACGCCCCATCGCGCCACGGTGTGCGGCCTTGATCGGATAATCCTGATAATCCAGCAGGGCGTCGAGTGAACGCACCGCCAGGGTCGCCAGCTCTTCCAGATCGTCCAGGCTGTCGATCGCGCCCAGGTTGAAGGCGGACAGGGTGCACAGCGCAATTTCGCCGTTCTCGTCGTTGACGTCTTCCAGCGGCTTGGTCGGCAGGGCGATTTCCAGGCACAGGTTGGACTGACGCACCGGCGCGATCTGCGGATCGAACGGGCTGTGGGTGTTGCAGTGGTCGACGTTCTGGATGTAGATGCGGCCGGTAGAGGCGCGTTCTTGCATCATCAGCGAGAACAGCTCAACCGCTTTCACGCGCTTCTGGCGAATGCTGTCGTCTTTTTCGTACTGAGTGTACAGACGCTCGAATTCGTCCTGATCGGCGAAGAATGCGTCATACAGCCCCGGCACGTCGGACGGGCTGAACAGGGTGATGTCTTCGCCCTTGATCAGACGCTGGTACATCAGGCGGTTCAGCTGCACGCCGTAGTCCATGTGACGCACGCGGTTGCCTTCAACGCCGCGGTTGTTTTTCAGCACCAGCAGGCTTTCCACTTCCAGGTGCCACATCGGGTAGAACAGCGTTGCCGCGCCACCGCGCACGCCGCCCTGCGAGCAGGATTTGACGGCGGTCTGGAAGTGTTTGTAGAACGGGATGCAGCCGGTATGGAAGGCTTCCCCGCCACGGATCGGGCTGCCCAGCGCGCGGATGCGGCCGGCGTTGATGCCGATGCCGGCGCGTTGCGAAACGTATTTCACAATGGCGCTGGAGGTGGCGTTGATGGAGTCCAGGCTGTCGCCGCACTCGATCAGCACGCAGGAGCTGAACTGGCGGGTTGGGGTGCGTACGCCGGACATGATCGGCGTAGGCAGCGAAATCTTGAAGGTGGAAATCGCGTCGTAGAAACGTTTGACGTAGTCCAGACGAGTTTCACGCGGGTAGTTGGAGAACAGGCACGCGGACACCAGCATGTACAGGAACTGGGCGCTTTCGTAGATCTCGCCGCTGACGCGGTTCTGCACCAGATACTTGCCTTCCAGCTGCTTGACGGCGGCATAAGAGAAGTTCATGTCGCGCCAGTGATCGATAAAGGAGTCCATCTGCTCGAACTCTTCAGCGCTGTAGTCTTCCAGCAGATGTTTATCGTATTTGCCCATCTCGACCATGCGGGTCACGTGAGCGTGCAGCTTCGGCGGTTCGAACTGACCGTAAGCCTTTTTACGCAGGTGGAAGATCGCCAGGCGAGCGGCCAGGTACTGATAGTCCGGCGCATCGCGGGAGATCAGATCGGCAGCGGCTTTGATGATGGTTTCGTGAATGTCGGCAGTTTTGATGCCGTCATAAAACTGAATGTGGGAACGCAACTCTACTTGAGAAACCGAGACGTTGTGCAATCCTTCTGCGGCCCAATCGATGACCCGGTGGATTTTGTCGAGGTTGATGCGCTCTTTACGGCCATCGCGTTTAGTTACAAGCAGACTTTGGTTCATGTGGTGTTTTACCTGTCCGTATGGTGCCCCTAAGCAGAAGTGTAGTCGCTCTGCTCAGTATGTAAACACTATATATAGGGGTTGTATGTCGGTGAGGTAACAAGATAGTGAGAAAAAACGGCGTTTGCAAGTGAACAAAACCGGCCTAATTTGTGGATAACTTGGGGGTGAAATGTAACTTGCCGTTCGCAGTGCGCGCCGTGACTGGCGCGACAAGCTTGTCAATAAGCGAGATCAGATTTTACTGAAAAACTGAAAAAACCGATCGTTTGGCGCTTTATTAAACGTTAGAAAAAAACGGCATATTGATCTGATTTAATATTCTAAAAAACTGTCTACAACCACGATTTTGATCGAAGTCGCGGAAATTAGGTATTTTTCCTAACAGCGCGTTGGCGCCGAACCCCGATAACGTAGGGCCGGCGCGGTTTACAGCGCTCAGCCTTCGTGCTGGGTGTGCACCATGTAGTTCACGTCAACGTTGCGCCCAAGCTTGAAATGATCGGTGATCGGGTTGTAATGCAGGCCGATCATGTGCTTTTCGCGCAGCGGCGTGCCGTCGACCCAGCCGATCAATTCGGAAGGGCGAATAAACTTCTTATGATCGTGGGTGCCCTGCGGCACCATCTTCAGCACGTACTCCGCGCCGATCACCGCCATCAACCAGGCTTTGGTGTTGCGGTTGATGGTGGAGAAGAACACGTGGCCGCCCGGTTTCACCAGTTGGGCGCAGGCGCGCACCACCGAGGCCGGATCCGGCACGTGCTCCAGCATCTCCATGCAGGTGACCACGTCGTAGCGCTGCGGGTTGGCCTGAGCGTGGCTTTCCACCGTCTCCTGCACGTAAGTCACGTTCACGCCGCTTTCCAGCGCGTGCAGCCGGGCGACCTGCAGCGGCTCCGCGCCCATGTCCAGCCCGGTTACCTTGGCGCCTTCGCGCGCCATGCTCTCCGCCAGAATGCCGCCGCCGCAGCCCACGTCGAGCACCTGCTTGTCAAAAATGCCGCCGGCGCGCTGCATGATGTAGTTCAGGCGCAGCGGGTTGATGCGGTGCAGCGGTTTGAACTCGCCTTCCAGATCCCACCAGCGGGAGGCGACGGCCTCGAACTTGGCGATTTCCTGGTGGTCAACGTTTTGCACTCGGCTGGATGATTCTGCGTTCATGGGCTTGTCTGGCTCCTTGTTCTCGTTGCGCGGATTATACATGTTCCGGCGCGGCATCGTCTGTGCCGATGCGTTTTTAGCGCACTTATCTGCACAATTTCCGTGAAACAACGGCGGTTATTTTCCCGTAAAGCGTGCTTTGTGATATAGTTTTACACCTTTGCCACTATGGCAGCGGGCAGATGAATCATTAGTAGAGGGATAGCAGCTCCATGAGCGACCTTGCCAGAGAAATCACACCGGTAAACATCGAAGACGAGTTGAAAAACTCGTATCTGGACTATGCGATGTCCGTTATTGTCGGACGTGCGCTGCCAGATGTTCGTGATGGACTGAAGCCGGTTCACCGCCGCGTTCTGTACGCGATGAGCGTATTGGGTAACGACTGGAATAAACCATACAAGAAATCGGCCCGTGTCGTCGGGGACGTGATCGGTAAATATCACCCGCACGGTGACAGCGCGGTTTACGACACTATCGTGCGTATGGCTCAGCCGTTTTCACTGCGCTACATGCTGGTGGACGGCCAGGGTAACTTCGGTTCCGTCGACGGCGACTCCGCGGCGGCGATGCGTTATACCGAAGTGCGCATGTCCAAGATTGCTCACGAACTGTTGGCGGATCTGGAAAAAGAAACCGTCGACTTCGTGCCTAACTATGATGGCACCGAGCAGATCCCGGCCGTCATGCCGACCAAGATCCCGAACCTGCTGGTCAACGGCTCGTCGGGCATCGCCGTGGGCATGGCCACCAATATTCCGCCGCACAACCTGGCGGAAGTCGTCAACGGCTGCCTGGCCTATATCGACGATGAAAACATCAG
Organism: Serratia sp. CY40230; assembly: GCF_052168835.1. Taxonomy (NCBI): domain Bacteria; kingdom Pseudomonadati; phylum Pseudomonadota; class Gammaproteobacteria; order Enterobacterales; family Yersiniaceae; genus Serratia; species Serratia sp. CY40230. Next base: position 1,019,929 of record NZ_JBJNLX010000001.1, on the reverse strand, counting down.
CATCGAAGGGCTGATGGAACACATCCCGGGGCCGGACTTCCCGACGGCGGCGATCATCAACGGCCGCCGCGGCATTGAAGAGGCCTATCGCACCGGGCGCGGCAAAGTCTACCTGCGCGCGCGCGCAGAAGTGGAAGCCGACGCCAAGACCGGGCGCGAAACCATCATCGTTCACGAAATCCCGTATCAGGTGAACAAGGCGCGTCTGATCGAGAAGATCGCCGAGCTGGTGAAAGAGAAACGCGTCGAAGGCATCAGCGCGCTGCGCGACGAGTCCGATAAAGACGGCATGCGCATCGTGATCGAAGTCAAACGCGACGCGGTCGGCGAAGTGGTGCTGAACAACCTGTATGCGCTGACGCAACTGCAGGTCACCTTCGGCATCAACATGGTCGCGCTGCATCAGGGGCAGCCTAAACTGCTGAACCTGAAAGACATCCTCGAAGCCTTCGTGCGCCACCGCCGCGAAGTGGTCACCCGCCGTACCATCTTCGAACTGCGCAAGGCCCGCGACCGCGCCCATATTCTGGAAGCGCTGGCTATCGCGCTGGCCAACATCGACCCGATTATCGAGCTGATTCGCCGTGCGCCGACCCCGGCGGAAGCGAAAGTCGCGCTGGTGGCGCAGCCGTGGGATCTGGGCAACGTCAGCGCCATGCTGGAACGCGCCGGTGACGACGCCGCTCGCCCTGAGTGGCTGGAGCCGGAGTTCGGCATCCGCGACGGCAAATACTACCTGACCGAGCAGCAGGCTCAGGCAATTCTGGATCTGCGCCTGCAGAAACTGACCGGCCTGGAGCACGAGAAGCTGCTGGACGAATATAAAGAACTGCTCAACTTTATCGCCGAGCTGATCTTTATTCTGGAAAGCCCAGAGCGCCTGATGGAAGTGATCCGCGAAGAGCTGGTGGCGGTCAAAGAGCTGTACAACGACGGCCGTCGCACCGAGATCACCGCCAATACTTCCGACATCAACATCGAAGACCTGATCAACCAGGAAGATGTGGTGGTGACCCTGTCTCACCAGGGTTACGTGAAGTATCAGCCGCTGTCCGACTATGAAGCGCAGCGCCGCGGCGGCAAAGGCAAGTCCGCCGCGCGTATTAAAGAAGAAGACTTTATCGATCGCCTGCTGGTGGCCAACACCCACGATACGATCCTGTGCTTCTCCAGCCGTGGCCGCCTGTATTGGATGAAGGTGTACCAACTGCCTGAAGCCAGCCGTGGCGCGCGCGGTCGCCCAATCGTCAACCTGCTGCCGCTGGAAGCCGATGAGCGTATCACCGCCATTCTGCCGGTGCGCGAGTATGAAGAAGGGCGCCACGTATTCATGGCCACCGCCAGCGGTACCGTGAAGAAAACCGCGCTGACCGAGTTCAGCCGCCCACGCAGCGCCGGCATCATCGCCGTCAACCTCAACGAGGGCGACGAGCTGATCGGCGTCGATCTGACCGACGGCAGCAACGAAGTGATGCTGTTCTCCGCCAACGGTAAAGTGGTGCGCTTCCCGGAAACGCAGGTGCGTTCGATGGGCCGTACCGCGACCGGCGTGCGCGGCATCAACCTCGGCGAAGGCGACAGCGTGATCTCACTGATCGTGCCGCGCGGCGAGGGCGACATCCTGACCGTGACGCAAAACGGCTTCGGTAAACGCACCGCGGTGACCGAGTATCCGACCAAATCGCGCGCCACTCAGGGGGTTATCTCCATCAAGGTGAGCGAGCGTAACGGCCAGGTGGTCGGTGCCGTACAGGTGGAAACCAGCGACCAGATCATGATGATCACCGATGCCGGCACGCTGGTGCGTACCCGCGTTTCGGAAGTCAGCGTGGTGGGCCGTAACACCCAGGGCGTGACGCTGATCCGTACGGCGGAAGACGAAAACGTCGTCGGTCTGCAGCGCGTGGCCGAGCCGGTGGAAGACGAAGAGCTGGACAGCCTGGAACCGGGCGCGGAAGCGGTGGAAGAAGACACTACGCCGCTGGACGATGGCGACGACGCGGCTGAGCCGATGGACGACGACAACGTTTAAGCAAGGTGAGGGCGTCGGCATGCCGACACCGTAATGCACTGAGACAAAAGGGCCTGGCAGCGATGCTAGGCCCTTTTTCAGTTATATGGTTTAATTGGCGCACCGAGCCGCCGGCCGCCGCGCCGGCGACAACGCGCGCCGTCACTGACTTTCGTATGGTATCCGATTGAAATACTTAGCCTCTTTTCGAACTACGCTGAAGATATCCCGCTATCTGTTCCGGGTACTGGCGATTTTGCTGTGGTCGTTGGGGGCGCTGCTCACCACCTTTTATATTCTGAATATCCTGCATCAGAAAGAATCTGACATCCGGCAGGAGTACAACCTCAACTTCGATCAGGCGCAGGGCTACATCCGTCACTCCGCCGACATCATCCGCGACATCAAGTATATGGCGGAGAATCGCCTCAACGGTTCGGTCAGCAGCCTGGACATGTTCAGCGGCGTGTTTCCCGGCAAAGGCAGCCCGCCGCAATTCTTTCCGCTGTATCCGGAGTCCAACTGCACGCTGAGCACCACCTACCGCAGTTCGCTCGATTCGCTGAGTGGCCTGATCCAGTACTGGAAAGAGAACTTCGTGGCGGCCTACGATCTTAACCGGGTGTTCTTCATCGGCGGCGACAGCCTGTGCATGGCGGAATTCGGCGGCGGCAACGCGAGCGCCAATCGGGAAAACGTGCTGAAGTCCCTGCATGAGCGCATTCTGAAATACCGCAACGCCAAGAATCTGGACAAAGACAACAACCTGTATTGGATCAGCCCCAGTGCGCAGCGGCCCGACATCGGTTATCTGTATGTGCTGACGCCTCTCTATATCGGTAATAAGCTGGAGGCGCTGCTGGGCATCGAGCAAACCGTCCGGCTGGAAGATTTCGTCACCGCCGGCAGCCTGCCGATCGGCGTCACGCTGCTGGATGAGAATAACGAGCCGGTGCTGCGCCTGGCGGACGGCGATCGCTATGCCGCCTCACTGAACCACTATCCCGCAGATCATGCCTACTTCGGCTATGTCGACAATTACCGCGACCTGATCCTGAAGAAAGCGTTGCCGCCTTCGTCATTGAGCATCGTTTATGCGCTGCCGGTGAAAAGCGTGGTGGAACGCTTCAAGATGCTGATCCTCAACGCGCTGTTGCTGAACCTGTTATCGGCTATCGTGCTGTTCACGCTGGCCTGGCTGTTTGAGCGCAAGATGTTCTTGCCGGCGGAGGAGAACGCCTTCCGTCTGGAAGAACACGAGCAGTTCAACCGCAAGATTGTCGCCTCGGCGCCGGTGGGCATCTGCATCCTGCGTATCAGCGACGGCACCAATATCCTGAGTAACGAACTGGCGCACAACTACATCAACCTGTTGACCCACGAAGATCGCGATCGCATTACGCGCATCATTTGCGAACAGCAGGCGAATTTCGTCGATGTGATGACCAGCAACAATAACAACCTGCAGATCAGCTTTGTCCACTCGCGCTACCGCAACGAAGAAGTGGCGATCTGCGTACTGGTGGACGTCAGCGCGCGCGTGAAGATGGAAGAGTCGCTGCAGGAGATGGCGGCGGCGGCGGAGCAGGCCAGCCAGTCCAAATCGATGTTCCTGGCTACCGTCAGCCATGAGTTGCGCACGCCGCTGTACGGCATTATCGGCAACCTCGATTTGCTGCAGACCAAGGCGCTGCCGCAAGGGGTCGATCGGCTGGTCAACGCGATGAATAACTCTTCCGGCCTGCTGCTGAAAATCATCAGCGATATTCTCGATTTCTCCAAAATCGAGTCCGAGCAGCTGAAGATCGAACCGCGCGAGTTCTCCTGCCTGGAGGTGATCACTCATATCGCCGGCAACTATTTGCCGCTGGTGGTGAAGAAACGTCTGGGGCTGTACTGCTTTATCGAACAGAACGTGCCGGAGCGCATTTTCGGCGATCCGGTGCGGCTGCAGCAGGTGCTCTCCAACCTGGTGAACAACGCCATCAAGTTCACCGATACCGGCTGTATCGTGCTGCAGGTCTGCACCCGCGGCAGCTACCTGGAATTCAGCGTGCGCGATACCGGCGTCGGTATCCCGGAGAAGGAAATCTCGCGCCTGTTCGATCCGTTCTTCCAGGTGGGAACCGGCGTGCAGCGCCACTTCCAGGGAACCGGTTTGGGGCTGGCGATCTGCGAGAAGTTGGTCAACCTGATGGACGGCGACGTCTCCGTCGAGTCCGAACCGGGGCTGGGCAGCTTGTTCAGTATTCGCATTCCATTGTTTAACGCCCAGTTCCCGATCCCGCAGGCCAGCGATACCTGGCAGGGCCGGCGGCTGTGGCTGGATATCCGCAATCAGCGCCTGGAAAGTTACCTGATGGCGATTCTGGGCGGCTACGGCGCCGATATCCAGCGCTATGACGGGCAGGATACCGTCGCCGGCGAGGTGATGCTCAGCGATTACCCGCTGATGCTGAACACGCCGCTGCTGGCTCAGATCCAGTTCTCCACCGAACATATCGGTCCATCGCAGGAAACCCGGCCGGGCTATTGGATGCACAGCACCTCTACGCCGCGTGAAACGCTGACCTTAATCAACCGGTTGTTCGGCGTCGGCAACGGCGCGGCAGAGGCGCTGGTACAGCTGCCGGTGCCCGCCAAGGCCAGTGCGGCGGACAACGGCGATATCTATCTGCTGGTGGTTGACGATCATCCGATCAACCGTCGCCTGCTTTCCGATCAGCTGGGGTCGCTGGGGTATCAGGTGGTGACCGCCAACGACGGCGTCGACGCGCTCGGCGTGCTGAAACAGCACCACGTCGATATTGTGCTGACCGACGTCAATATGCCGAACATGGACGGCTATCGTCTGACGCAGGCCTTGCGGCAGATGCAGTTCAGCGCGCCGGTGATCGGCGTGACGGCGAACGCGTTGGCGGAAGAGAAACAGCGCTGCCTCGAGGCGGGCATGGATAATTGCCTGTCGAAGCCGGTTACGCTGGAGACGCTGGAGCAGACGCTGGCTTATTACAGCCAGCAGGTACGCTACAACCGCAGCGAGGTCTGAAAAGCAAACAGGCACGGCGGATGCCGTGCCTGTTTGGCGTTAACCTGCCGTGAGGCGGGCTTTAGTCTTTGTCCAACGGCGTCATGCTGACGGACGAGAGGTAGTTGAGCAGGGCGATGTCGTTTTCGACGCCCAGCTTCATCATCGCCGATTTCTTCTGGCTGCTGATGGTTTTGATGCTGCGGTTGAGTTTCTTGGCGATTTCGGTCACCAGGAAACCTTCGGCAAACAGACGCAGCACTTCACTCTCTTTCGGCGACAGGCGTTTGTCGCCATAGCCGCTGGCGCTGATCTTCTCCAGCAGTTTGGAGACGCTTTCCGGCGTGAACTTCTTGCCTTTTTGCAGGGCGGCCAGCGCCTTCGGCAGATCGGTCGGCGCGCCTTGTTTCAGCACGATGCCTTCGATATCCAGATCCAATACCGCGCTCAGGATCGCCGGGTTGTTGTTCATGGTCAGCACGATGATCGACAACTGCGGATAATGACGCTTGATGTATTTAATCAGCGTGATGCCGTCGCCATATTTGTCACCCGGCATCGACAGATCGGTGATCAGCACGTTGGCGTCCAGCTTGGACAGATTGTTGATCAGTGCGGTTGAGTCTTCGAACTCCCCAACGACATTCACCCATTCAATTTGCTCAAGTGACTTCCGGATGCCAAACAGTACGATAGGATGGTCATCAGCAATAATTACGTTCAGGTTATTCATGTTGTTGGCTACCTTGCTTCAGCAGTCTGCTGACGAAAAAATCAATCTGACTGATGTTATTCTCGATCTCGGGCGCATCACCTTCTGCGATGCGCTGTTCTAACGATTCGCACAGCTGCTTGCCGGGAAGCAGATTTAACATGGCAAACACGCCTTTCAAGCGGTGTGCGGTTTGTGACAGCGCATTGAAATCACTGCTGCCCGCCTCAGTATACAGTTTTTTGACATCGTCGGGTACTGTATCGACAAACAGCCCATAGTAATCACTTGATTTCAATTGTTTTTCATAGAGTTGGATATCTTCTGAGCTCAATGAAAGCGGGCTTTCTTCCTGTTCCAGCGCGGCCATTTGCTGTTCGATCAGCATCAGCACGGCGTCGATTAATGCGCCGTTCAGATTATAGTTCACCCGAATGTAGCGTTTATCCAGCGCTTGCCAGCCCGGCTCATCGGTCGCCAGCAACAGGGTGTAATCATCGGCGCGCTGCGGGTTATCGGTCAGCAGCACGTCATAATCGCGATTGACCGCGCGATCTTCGGCGACGAGGCAGTCGGCGCCGTAGGCCTGCAGCAGACGGGTCACGATGCCGCGCACTTCATCCGACGTGACGTCCAGCAAGGCGGTGACGCCGTCGAGCAGCTTTTCCTGCTCCTGCGGCTCTTTTTTCTCCATCTCCATGGCGACGCGAATGGTGTAGCGAGTGCCGATATCCACCTTGCTGCGAATGTCCAACTGGCCGTTAAGCTTCTTGCACAGCTGATTGCACAGGAAGAAAGTGAGGCCGGAACCGTGGTTGAAGCGATCCACCAGCGTCTGGCTGAGGAACGGATAGTTAAGGTTGCTGATCTCTTCGTTGGAGATGCCAGAGCCGGTATCGTTAATTTGGAAAATCAGGCGGTCAGGGTGCTCGGGCTCATGGTCGATAACCAGAGAAACCTTGCCGCAGGCGGTGGTGATAATGGCGTAATGCACCAGCAGCGAGATCACCTTGCGCAGCGCGTTGGCGTCGCCGATATAGTTCTGCTCGACGTCCAGCTGGAAATGCTTGAACAGCGCCAGCCCCTTCTGATTCAGGGCAGGCAGGGCCTCAAGCAGCAACTCGTCGATCATCGCCGTCGGGTTGAACGGTTCGCGCGTCGGTTGCCAGTCTTGGGTTTCCAGCCGGGTCAGCAGGGTGATGTTATCGATCAACTCCAGCACCGAAGCCGACGCCGCCGTCAGCTGGCCCAGCAGCGCCTGCTGTTGTTCCTCATCCGGCTGGTTGCGCAGGCTGTCGACCAGATCGTGCATCTTGCGTACCGGCTGATTCAGCTCAATGCCAAGATTGTGCAGCATCAGCTTGCGCGCCTGAACGTTTTTGTCGTATTCGCGCCGCGCCTGCTGCAGCCGCTTGTTCACCATCACCTCTTTATCCTGATCGTGCATCAGGAACAGGTAGGTGTCCGGCGACAGCTGGCTGCGGAAAATGCGGATTTCATACACCTCGTTGTTGACCGTCGCCTGGATCACCCCGTGATGCTGTTCGGCCATATGGGCGATCTTTTGCAGGCTGAGGTGCGGCAGCAGGTGCTCGGCGATTTTGTTGCTGGCGATCACCGTATTGTTGGCGAAGCTGTAGACCAGTAGGCCGGAGGGCAGGCTGGAGACGATCTCCTGATTCAGCGCGCGCTCGGCCTCCAGCTCTACCGCCATATTTTCGCTCGGGCGAATGTACTGACGGCGGATAAAGTAGATGCTCAGCATCGACAGCGCCAGCAGCAGCAAGTTGACTGCGATCAGCCAAATGTTGTTGCGCAGCAGATCGATGGCCAGATTGATGGCCGAAACGCGATACATCACCTTCAGCGGCGCATTGGGCAGAGCGGCGCTGAACTCCACCCAGCCGCCGCTCATCGTCGCATGGGTACCGAGGACGGTTTCCGCCGGGATGGCGCTATCGTCGAGATCGACATCGTCCGGCAGCAGCAGGAAATTGGCGCGAGCCAGATTGGCCGGAATGATGTCGTTGATTGGCAAATCGAAGGCGATCACCGTCGCCAGATGCCCCGGCTGATTGAAAGTGGTGCGAATCGAAAACGAATAGGCGTTCTGGAAGCGCTGCTTGCGCAGGTCGGAAAAGCTCTCGCGTTCGTCGAGCATATTGGCCTGTTGCAGCATCTCGGCGCGGCGTTCGTCCGCCGAGGTGGTCAGGTAGCTTTCCCGAAAGCGCGAAGCCAGCTCTTTGAGCGGCTGGGTGGTGATCAGGCTGAGGCTATTGTCCTGACCATTGAGGTAATACATGGCGTAGTTCTCGGTCTTGGCGCCCCAGCGGGTGTCCAGGTAGTCCGAGATGTTGGCGATCATCGCCAGCGTGTTTTCGTCATGGCTGCCGAAGATCACCGCGTCGGTTTTCTTGTGCGGTTTCTCGACATAATAGACATCGGGCCGCAGGCGGGTTTCCTGCAAACCGGGATCGACATTCTGCGCCGGCGCATTGCCGAATTTGTCATAGACCTGATAGGTCATATAGCGGTAGGCATCGATACGCTTTTGCAGCGAACCGGCGATGCTGTTCAGCGTGTACTTCTTTTCCGCCAGCCAGGCGTTGGTGTAGTTGTAGCCATACAGGCCGATGCCGATCGTCAGCAGCACGATAAACAGCAGGAAGCAGCGGGTAATGTTGCTGGAGCTTATGGTCAATTGTTTATTTTGCATAGTGGCTGCGCATTCCTGAATCAGCGAGTGACGGCCCTGGCGCTGGCGGCCACCGCCAACAGCAGAGCGGCTACGCAAGCGAAGGCCACCGTCAGGCTGGAAAACTGAGCGATGAAGCCGATCAGCGCCGGGCCGGCCAGAATACCGGCATAGCCGACGGTGGTGACGGAAGCGATCGCCAAGTTGGCCGGCATGTCGCGCTGGTTGCCTGCGGCGCTGAACAGGATCGGCACGACGTTCGAGGCGCCCAGGCCGACCAGCATGAAACCGACCAGCGAAACGGTAGCGTGATTGAAGGCGATGGCCAGGCTCAGGCCGAGAGCGGCACACAGGCTGCCCAGCAGCAGCACCCGGTAGCGGCCCAGCGAGTTAACCACCCGATCGCCATTGAGCCGGCCGAGCGTCATGGTGATGGAAAACAGCGCATAGCCCAGACCGGCCTGGCTGTGTTCGACGCCGCGCAATGTGGTGAGAAACAGCGCGCTCCAGTCGAGCATCGATCCTTCCGCCAAAAACATGATAAAGCACAAAAAGCCGATGAACATCACCCAGCCGCGCGGCAAGACGAACATCGGCCCGCCGTCATCAGCGCCGCTCTCACGCAGCAGATGGCGGCTGGCCAGCGTCAGCAGCGCGATCACCGCCAGCACGGTGAGCAGGGTGGATTGCAGCGGCGTCAGCCCCAGCCACAGCAGCGTGCTGACGCCGCCGGCGCCGGCAATGCCGCCGATGCTGAAGAAACCGTGAAAACCGGACATCATCGCCTTGCCGCTGGCGCGTTCGACGATCACCGCCTGCACGTTCATCGCTACGTCGATCATGCCGATCGTCGCACCGAACAGCAGCAGCGCCGCGGCCATGCCGCCGAGGGAGTCCATCAGCGCCAACAGCGGCAGATCGATGCACAACCCGAGCCCGGCCATCAGGATCACCGCACGGCAACCCAGTTTGCCGGTCAGGAAACCGGTCAGCGGCATCGCCAACATGGAGCCGGCGCCGATACAGAGCAGCAACAGGCCGAGCGAGCCGTCATCGAGGCCGATGCGCGTTTTGGCGAAGGGCACCAGCGGCGCCCAGGCGGCCATGCCGAGGCCGGCGACGAAAAAGGCCAGGCGGGTGGCGATCTGTTGAGGAACGCCGGGCGTTTGCTGTTCATTGCACAAGGTGGCTGTCATGTAAGCGTCAGGATCTTGGGTCAAAAGAGTGGCGAAAGTTACTGACAGTTTTTATCACAATCCGCGATCCGGGTCGAAAAGATTCGCGCCTGATTCCTCTCTGGCGCCGCCTCGGCGCACCAGCCACAGCGCGATAGCCTGGACAATATAGTCCTTTTGCTGTTCGTCCAGTGCGACGCCCTGCGGTATGCCGTGCCACTTTTCCAGACAGCCGCGGCAGCAGGTGGCAGTGGCGTGCTGGGCGACGAACACCGGGTGGCCACGCATCGGGGTTTGCTTGCCGTCGTTCTTAGGGTGGGCGGCGGCCAGGCGGCGGTCGATAAAATCGCGGGCATGGCTGAGGATCAGCGGCAATCCCTTACCCTCGAGATAAGTCTGGTCCTTGGCATTTAAACGGAAGCGAGCGCGGAAGGGGGAACTTTGCAGCCGCCGCCACAGCACGTCGGGTTGAAAGGGCATCATGAATTTTACTCGCTGAAGGTGCGCTTTTTTCAGATTACCAGAACTGAATCTCTGCGGCTAATTGTGCCTGCGGCGGGAAATAATCGATGAGATAAAGCACGAAATGAAAAGCAAGTTCAATTTGTAGACTAAAATAAGGAAAAAGATTAGCAATTAGTGCGAAAGTAAATTAATGAAACTATATCATTAGGTTATTTATTTGCGTGCTATTTGTACGGGCTGAAATTGTGAGGAGAGGAGGGAGGAAAATAAAAAACCGGCCAGAAGCCGGTTAAAGGAATGCAGAAATTATCTTCGGATAATGAAGGTAATAATGAAAATAATGATGATAGCGAGGTGATTATAGCGGCTGCGCGTGGTTCGCGTTTTGGCACAATGTGCTTATTGTCTCGCTCAATTGTATGGTTGGCTTTTTTTTCTTAAAGATATGTATAACTACATGATTTTTTATCAATTGGTCTATTTTTTATCTTTAAGTGCTTTATTTTGTTTGTCGGTAATGTTTTGTGAAAGTTCGCGCGTATTTACATTTTGAAACCTTTATTAATTACAATGAAACACTATCGGATACTTGGTATCATTTTCTTTCTGGATTAATATAACCCTTGTTACCAGAATGGTAATGCACAGTCGTGCTAATAATGCTCGAAAAGGGCAGTGGCCGTAGCTCGACATAATTAACGAGGATAATAACGATGAAACTTCGAGTACTCTCTCTGATGGTACCCGCACTGCTGGTTGCAGGCACAGCAGGCGCGGCGGAAATCTACAACAAAGACGGTAATAAACTGGATTTGTACGGTAAAGTAAACGGGCTTCACTATTTCTCCAGCAACAACGGCGTGGACGGCGATCAGTCTTATATGCGTTTTGGCCTGCGCGGCGAAACGCAAATCAGCGATCAGCTGACCGGTTACGGCCAGTGGGAATATCAGGCGAACCTGAACCACGCTGAAAGCCAGGACAACAAGAACTTCACCCGTTACGGCTTCGCCGGTCTGAAATTCGGCGACTACGGCTCCTTCGACTACGGCCGTAACACCGGCGTGCTGTACGACGTCGCGGCGTATACCGACTTGCAGCCCGAGTTCGACGGTATGACCTACGGCGCCGACCAGTTCATGTTCCAGCGTTCCAGCGGCCTGGCGACCTACCGTAACAACGACTTCTTCGGTCTGGTTGACGGCCTGAACTTCGCCCTGCAGTACCAGGGTAAAAACGGCAACGGCGAAGAGACCAACAACGGTCGTGACGTTCTGGGCCAAAACGGCGAAGGCTACGGCATGTCCATGAGCTATGACATGGGCTACGGCATCAGCGCCGCGGGCGCCTTCTTCAACTCTCGCCGCACCAGCGAGCAGAACGGCGCTAACGGTCACCAGAACATCATGGGCCGCGGCGACAAGGCTGAAGGTTACTCCGGCGGTCTGAAATATGACGCCAACGATGTCTACCTGGCGGTGATGTTCACCCAGTCCTATAACGCGGCGCGTTTCGGCAGCTCCGACAGCAGCGTTTACGGCTACGCCAATAAGGCGCAGAGCTTCGAAGCCTATGCGCACTACCAGTTCGACTTCGGCCTGCGTCCGTTTGTGGGCTATAACCAGACCAAAGGTAAAGACCTGGGCCGCGCCGGCAACGGCAAGGACTACGGCGATCAAGACCTGGTCAAATTCGTCGACCTGGGTGCGACCTACTTCTTCAACAAAAACATGTCTACCTATGTTGATTACAAAATCAACCTGGTGGACAACAACGATTTCACCGACGCTGCCGGCATCAACACCGACAACGTGGTTGCCGTGGGCCTGGTTTACCAGTTCTAAGCACCAGCGTGTGAATCACACAGCGCGGCCTTCGGGCCGCGTTTTTTTTTGCTGGTAAAAAGCACGGATTGATCCATTGTCGGCTCGGGAAGCGCTTCGGCTCGCCTCCGTTCGACCTACGCTGTCAGAACGGAAAACAGAGCGGAGGCTATTATGGAACTCAAGATCGACAGGGTGATAGAAACGGTGCTGTACGTCAGCGATATTGAACGCGCGGACGCTTTTTACCAGGAGGTGCTGAAGCTGCCGACGATGGCCGCCAACGAACGGTTTCGCGCCTACAACGTCGGCGATCGGAGCGTACTGTTGTTGTTTATCGAAGGTGATTCGCTGCGCGGGGCGCACTATCCGACCGGGTTTATTCCTGCGCACGATGGCGTGGGGCCGGCGCATATCGGGCTGGCGGTGGCGAAAGAGCAGTTGCCGCACTGGGAACGGTATCTGGTGGCCAACGGCGTGGAGATTGAGGGGCGGATGCGCTGGGAACACGGCGGGGAGAGCATTTATTTTCGCGATCCCGACGCCCATCTGTTGGAACTGGTGACGCCGGGCATTTGGGCCAATTACTGATCGAACCCGCCTTGCGCCAACATGTCCAACGCGGCATTCAGCACCTGCAGCGCGGCCTGCGGTTGCCGCTCTATCTGCACTCTGACGATGGCGCCGTCGATCAGCATCGCCAGCATTGCCGCCCGCTGTTCCCGCTGTGGGCCGGCGGGCAGGTGACGCGCCAGTTCATCCTCCATTTGCCGTTTATGCCGGCCGGCGATTTGCAGGCTTTCCGGCAGCAGATCGGCGATTTCCACCGCCGTATTGATAAACGCGCAGCCGCGAAAGCGCGGATCGTCGAACCATTCCGCCAGGCAGGGCGCCAGCGCCGGCAGCAACCCGCCGGTTTGTGCCACATGGCGATCCAGCGCTGTACTGAACCAGGTGAGCCACTGCTGGTGGCGATAGGCCAAAAACGCCGTAATCAAATCGTTCTTGCTGGGAAAGTGGCGATAAAACGTCACCTTAGTGACGCCTGATTCCTTGATGATGCGATCGATGCCGGTGGCGCGGATCCCTTCCTGATAAAACAGATCGTGAGCCGTTAGCAGGATGCGCTGGCGGGCGGGTAAGGTATTGCGATCGGCGGTCATCATTTTCTCCAAGCTATTTTCGAGTGATTGTAGACAACTCTGTCTACATTCGCTAGCGTAATAATGTAGACAGAGTTGTCTACATTATTACGCAGGAGATGATCATGAGCATTAAACCCCCATTGCCGCCTTTCACCCGTGAATCGGCCAGCGAAAAAGTGCGGTTGGCGGAGGATGCCTGGAACAGCCGCGATCCTGAGCGGGTGTCGCAGGTCTATTCTCTCGATACCCATTGGCGTAATCGCGCAGAGTTTGTCGACGGCCGCGCGGCGGTGGTCGCATTTTTGCAACGCAAGTGGGCGAAAGAGCTGGAGTATCGGCTGATTAAGGAACTGTGGGCGTTTGACGGCGCGCGCATCGCGGTGCGTTTCGCCTATGAGTGGCGCGATGATTCCGGCAACTGGTATCGCAGCTTTGGCAATGAAAACTGGGAGTTTAATCAGGATGGATTGATGATTAACCGCCATGCCTGCATCAACGACATGCCGATTCGCGAACAGGATCGGCGTTTTCATTGGCCGTTCGGTCGGCGCCCGGACGATGTCCCGGCGCTGAGCGATTTCGGTTTCTGATCCTACTTAGCGGTAGTAGTGTCGCAGCTCGGCGTGGATGGCGGAAATCAGCCGCTTTCGCCACTCCGGCTCGCCTTTTCGGTATTGAGAAAAAAGGTGACCGATAGCCAGGTTATCGCTAATCGGCAGCGCGCTTAACCCGTGCTTGTCGGGCTGGGCGGTAAACCATGGTTGAGGCACTACCGCCAGCAACGGCGCGCGGCGCAGCACCGGTGGAAGTTGTGCGTAGTCGGCGCAGTTCAGGGCAATGCGGCGGTGCAACCCCTGGCGCTCAAGCTGCCGATCCAGCTCGTTTTCCGTTTGTGGCCACGGATGGCAATAATAATGCGCGTAATCCGCCAGTTCGCTGAAGGCCAGCGCGCGTTTATCTTGCAGGACTGGGTATAGCGGCGGGCCATACAGCGCAATCAGGCGAGTGCGCCCAAGCGCTTCATAATGCAGTGCGCTGGTGCGTTGTTGATGATCGCCCACCGCCAGCACCAGATCGACGCTCCCCTCAAGCAACTCTTCGCGCCAGGCGCGTCGTTCAAAGTTTTGGCAGTGAATATCGGCATGGCAAGCGGCGCCCTTTTCCGCCAGCAAAGGCAACAGAATAGGGTGCAGAGCGGGGGGCGCCACCAGCGTGAAGCGACGCGGCGCCTGCGGTTGTTGGCCGAACATTTCACTGTCCAGCGAGGAGAACAGCGGCGCCAACTTGTCTTTCAACGACAGTGCAAACAGGGTGGGAACCTGGCGATGTCCTTCTCGGCGAAACAGCGGGTCATCCAACACTTCCCGCAGGCGAGCCAGCGCATGACTGACGGCGGAGGTGCTGATGCCCAGCCGCTCGGCGGTTTTACGGCTGGAACCCGTTACCATCAGCAGATACAGCACTTTCAGCAGATTCATGTCCATTTGTAGAATATTCATCAATTGTCCTTTTTTTAATTGAATACTGTTCAATATCAGGCCGAGTATACTCCTGCCCGGTTGACACAGACAGAAGAGAAAAATGAAAAAAAGCATGCATTATCTGATGGTGATGGCCTTTTCCTTGAGCTTCTCCACGCAGGCGAAGTTAGACCCGGCGCAGCCGTTGTCTAGCGCTCCGCCATACTCGCTGTTTGAAGAGTGGGCGCAGCCGATAGCGCCGTTCCAGATCTTTGAGCAGGTGTATTACGTCGGCACGAGTAACCTGTCGTCGGTATTGTTGGGCACGCCGCAGGGATTGATTTTGATCGATGCGGGGTTGGAGAGCAGTGCGCCGGGCATCAAAGCGAATATCGAACGGCTGGGGTTCAGCATTAAGGATCTGAAATATATCCTGAACAGCCATGCAAGGCTCGATCAGGCCGGCGGCATTGCGCAGCTGAAACGCTGGAGCGGCGCGAAGCTGGTGGCCAGCGCGGCCAATGCGCGGCAGTTGGCGTTAGGTGGACGGCAGGATTTCGCGTTGGGGGATACGCTCACTTTCCCGGCCGTGCAAACGGATATTGTGGTTGCCGATGGCGACAGCATCACCCTTGGCGGCCTGACGCTGACCGCGATGATGACGCCGGGGCATCTGCCGGGCGCGACGTCGTGGTTGATCACGCTACGGCATAACGGCAAGCCGTATCGCTTTATCTATGCTGACAGCCTGGCTACACCGGATTACTACCTGATCGGCAACAAAAACTATCCGCAGCTGATTGAGGACATTCGCGGCAGTTTCGCCCGTTTGGCGCGGGTGCAGGCGGATATATTTATCGCCAATAAAGGGACGCGTTTCGCTTTAGCCGACAAATGGCGGCGTTTGCAGGCCGGCGATACGCAGGCATTTATCGATCCCGCAGGGCTGCAGCGTTACGTGCAGGAGTCACAGCAGGAGTTTGAAGAGCAGCTGAAACGACAGGAAAACGTCAAACGCTGATCGACGAGCGTAAACCGCACCGATCGACAAACGGGAATTTGTAGAAAAGCCTTTCCACTTCTAGACTTAGGGGACAACAAACGTACTCCAAGAGGACAAGCTATGACGAAGAAGTTGGTTTTGGCCGTCGGTACTGCAGCGGTATTTTCCATTCTTGCCGGCTGCACCGCCTATGACCGTGCAACCAGTTATGTCAATGAGCCGGTGGTCAGCGATGTCAAAGTAGGGATGACCAAGCAGCAGGTGCGGGCGATTGCCGGTCCGCCGTCGACGTCTGCCACGCTGATTCATGCGCAAGGCACTTGCGATACCTATGCGGTCGCGCCGCGCGATGGCAAAGTGCAAACGTACTTTGTCAGCTACAACGACACGGGCCATGTCATGAACAAGGGCTATCAAACCTGTTCCGACTACGATTCGCAGCCGAAGTAATCGCGTTTCAGCCGAACATAAAAGCCTCGCTTTTGCGGGGCTTTTCATTTTTTAAGCGTTTAAGGCCTGAAGTTTAGGCAACTGCACCGCCCATGCCATTTTTTTTGCATCAAAATGATAGACATTTCATAACGGTATCGCTAATATCAGCGCCCATTGGAAGGATGGCCGAGTGGTTTAAGGCAACGGTCTTGAAAACCGTCGAGTGTAACAGCTCCCAGAGTTCGAATCTCTGTCCTTCCGCCAAATTCAGCCGGCTTAGCTCAGTAGGTAGAGCAACTGACTTGTAATCAGTAGGTCACCAGTTCGATTCCGGTAGCCGGCACCATGAGTGCCAAAAAACCGCCAGCCGCAAGGTTGGCGGTTTTTTGCTTTATGCGGTTCTCAACGCGGCACGCATGGGCTAGGGCAGCCAGGCGCCAAGCACCACCCCGATAATCGCGTACTCATCGGCATTCTGCGCCGGGCAACCCGGCATGCTTCCCTTAAGCCATCGATGCCCGGCTTCCTCGACATACCTTCTAAAGATGAGCTCCGCGCTGTCACAGCGTTTCGCTATCACCTTATCGCCGGACATGAGCTCGGTTATGCCGGCAGTAACGGGTTCGACAAGTATCAAGGCGCCCTTTGGGTAATTGGCGCCGGCAGAGCCGTTCATCGTGTCATCCCGGACCGGCAACCAGTAGGCCTGAGCGCTGCATTGCACCATCGCCGGGTAGTGGACGGTCGTTCCTTTGCGCAGCTGTTCATGAGACAACGGCAATGTCCACGCCAGCAGCGGCAGCGTTTTACCCAAGGTCTGCGAAGTCTTCTGCCTGGCGGGGCGTAGCCCGATTTGCTCCAGGCCATCCAGCCAGCCGATTTGCACGGCAAAGTACTGTTCAATCCTTCGCGCCATATCGCCACTGATGCCCTTTTTGCCTTTCTTGCCCGGCGGGTAGAGCAGGCGAGAGACATAGTCTGCGGCAATACCGAGCGCCTCCGCAAGGCGCTTTTGCCCCCCGACGCCGAGGTTATCGATCAGGATGATCAGGCGCTCTCGCCGCATCTCCTGGAGGTGCATTTTTTGCTCGTTTTTCATGGGGCCATCGTACCTAAATTTACCTATAGGTAAATGGATTTTCGCTATTGAAAAAAAGATACCTCTGGGTATACTTGATACTGTTTATTTATACAGTATTTGGTGTAATACCCTCGGCGAGCACGCCGGGCGGAGCGGTTGTTGCGTGTTGGCGCACGCCGAGCAGAAGAGCGGCTCGACCGACGTCGGTCAACGACATGGAGCCCTGGCGATGTGGCAAACGCCCAAAGGAGGTGGAAGCATGAGAGATATGAATGAAGTATTGGAGCGGTGGGGCGTATGGGCCAGGGATAACAGCGGCATCGATTATTCCCCCATTGCTGCCGGGTTCAGAGGGCTGTTGTCCTATAAATCGAAAGGTGAACGTTCCTGCTGCGATGATGATGGCCTGGTGATCGACGGTTGCGTGGGCAGATTGAAGAAATACAAACCCGAAGAGTTCGATCTCATCATTGCCCACCATGTTTATGGCATATCTCTGCGTAAGATCGCCCTGAAAAGGAAATGTTCAGACGGTACGATACGCAAAGAGATGCAAACGGCGGAGGGATTCATCGGGGGATGCCTGGCGATGCTGGATATAAAGTTGAGTATGGATCGCTGAAACTGCTGTCGTTGAAGTTGATGAGGGTTTATTTCTCGTTTCACTGTGACATCAGGAATAACAATAGCGTATGCGCGTTGCAATAATTTAAAAAAAGACTCACGCGTACGCAAATAAGCGCGTAATCTGATAAAACTGAATCGTTGCCGGCGCCGCCGCACGATAACTAAACCTCGCTCCGGCGGGGTTTTGTTTTTTATAATAAAAGACTCACGCGTACGCAAATAAACGCGTAATCTGATAAAACTGAGTCGTTGCCGGCGCCGCCGCACGATAACAAAACCTCGCTCCGGCGGGGTTTTGTTTTTTTATAATAAAAGACTCACGCGTACGCAAATAAGTGTGTAATCTGATAAAACTGAATTGTTGCCGACGCCGCCGCACGATAGCTAAACCTCGTTCCGGCGGGCTTTTATTTTTTTTATAATAAAAGGATCACGCGTACGCAAATAAGTGTGTAATCTGATAAAACTGAATTGTTGCCGGCGCCGCCGCACGACAAATAAACCTCGCTTCGGCGGGGTTTTTCATTTTTAGCCTCCTTGTCAAAACGGTCAATCACTCACTGAATAATGACTGTCGTTGAATGACCACGAGGGGAGGCTAATCCTTCTCCTTTATAAAACGGCGCAATCCTTATTTATCTGCTCAGGTTGAAAAGAATGGATAAGCCATTTTCAACAGCGTAAATGGCCGCTTTTTAAATGGAATAGGAATGACGAAGAGGGGCGCCGCATTTAGCCGCTCTTTTCCATGACTCCCGACGATCGGGCTATGCCCCGGTAAGGGGAGGGTGATGATTATGCCTTGGAAAAATGAACCAAACATCCTTTCAATGCTGCTTGCTTTCGGCATGACGCTGCTGGGGGCGATCGCCAGCTATTCCTTCAAGGTTTTGAACGGCGAAACCTTTAGCTGGAGGACGCTGTTTTTGCAGCTGTTCGTCTCTATTTTCGCCGGCTTGACCATGGTGATGATTGCGCTGCATTACGACTGGCCTTCGGAGGTGATGGGCGGCGTATGCGGCATGGCGGGGTGGTCGGGAGCATCGCTGATCAAGGCATTGGAACGCCGATTTCTCAATAAAGCGTCAGGAGGAAACCAATGAAGATAAGTGACGATGGCATGGCGCTGATTAAGCGTTTCGAAGGCCTGCGGTTGCAGGCTTATCAGGACTCGGTCGGCGTTTGGACCATCGGCTACGGGTGGACTCAACCGGTAGCGGGACGAAAAGTGGGGGCCGGCATGGCGATCGATGCCGCAACGGCCGAGCGTTTGCTGATGTGCGGTGTCGCCCAATTCGAACAGGGCGTCGAACGGCTGGTGGCGGTGACGATCACGCAGGGGCAGTTCGATGCGCTGGTGAGCTTCGCTTATAACCTGGGCTTGCGCGCGCTGGAGAAATCGACGCTGCTGCGCCGGCTGAATGCCGGCGATCGGCAGGGGGCGGCCGACCAGTTCGGCCGATGGGTGAATGCGGGCGGTGTGCGGCTCGATGGGCTGGTTGCCCGGCGTGCGGCGGAACGCGCGCTGTTCCTTTCCTGATGCCTGAATGCGTCTGTAAAACGATTCCCCCTCAAAACGATGGAGACCTTGCCCAAATGATTGAAGATGAAATCCAACGCTCGCTGGCCGCGCTAACCCACCTGGCGGTTCATCCGCTGATCTTGCCGGATCCGCAGCAAGAAGGTGTGACCTATCAGAAGATCAGCGATCTGAAAGTGAACACCGGTCTGGTTGACAGCTCGCTGGTGCAGAGCCGTTTTCAGATCGTGCTGTACGTGATCGACGATTACTCCCGGCAGATCGCTCTGGATAAGGCGGTTTTGAACGCCTGGGAAGGGGTTCGGCATGGCCACATCGGCCAATGGCCGGTACAGGCGGTTATGCGCAGCACCCTTTTGCAGAGCGCCACGCCCTTGGCGGATAACCGCGTTCAGTATCGGATGGCGCGCGATTACCTCATTACCCATTCCGAGGTGGCGGCGTGATCGCCATAAACGTTTCCGGCATGGCGGAATTGGCTCGCCGCTTGGAAGCGATTCGGCGCGAGGTCGCCAGTCACATTCTGCCGGAGGCAGGCCACGCCGCGCTGGCGCCGCTGCTCAGCACGATGCGGCAGTGTGCCGAGCGGGGGGCGTCAAACAGCGAGCCATCGCTGAGCGCCGGCATCGCGATACGTCCGGCCGTTACCGGATGGAACGCGGTGACGTTGCGTGTCGGCCCCAGTAAACAGCATTACCACAGAGCCCTGGCGCAGGAGTACGGCACGGCAACGCAGGCCGCCGCCCCGTTTATTCGCCCTGCGCTGGATCACCACAAACACCAAGTGTTACGCATCCTGGCGGCTAACGTCCGCTATGGCATCGAAAACCGGTAGCGACCGCTACCATCCTTCATCAAAAAAGAGAGAGAAAAACTATGGCTGATAAAACTTCGCCAGAATACGCCATGCTGCCTGCCGGCACTATCGTCAAATGGGGCACCGTTGGGGCTGCACCGACGGCCATGAAGGCGCTGACCAACTGTAAAGCGGTGGGTGAAATGGGGCAAACCGGCGGTTTTGTCGATTGCACCACGCTGCTGGATACCGCCAAGCAGTTTATTTCCGACCTGCCGGAAGGCGCGGAGAAATCCATCGGTTTCATCGACGATCCGTCCAACGCCGATTTCGCGGCGCTGTTGAATGCGGCGGACAAACGCGAAACGGTGCAGTTCTACGTCGAGCTGCCGAACGGCCGCACCTCCACCTCCATCCTGTCGCTGTCCGGCTGGAAAATGAATGAGATCACCGCCCCGGCGAGCGAAGTCATTCAGATTACCGTCCAGGGCAAGCAAAACAGCAACACCTGGGGCACGGTCACCCCGAAAGTGTGACGATCCGACGATCGCGCTGGGTTAACGCCTGAGGGCGTTCGGCGCGATCGCTTCCGCCGCGGGCTATGCGGTCTGCGGCAACCCGCTGATGTACAGAGTAAACCGAGTTGAACAAGGAAAAACCGATGAGTGAGAAATACGATCTGAAAGCGCTGAAAGCGGCGCTGCTGAAATCCGACGATCACGTGATTGAAACGCAGATCTTTGGCGCCAAAGCCTTTATTCGCCGCCTGAAAGCGGCGGAACTGCAGGAAAACGAAGACGGCATGAAGGCCGCCATCGACAGCGGTGACATGAGCAAAGCCGCTCAGCTCAACGTGCAGCTGCTGCTGTCATGCCTGATGACGCCGGACGGCAAACGTATCCCGGCCGGCGCCTTGCCGAGCGTTGACGATCTGCTGGCGGCGCACGACAACCCAACGCTGGTCGAAGCCATCGGCGCCGTCAAGCGCCATGCGGTCGGTAGCCTGGAGGAAGCGGAAAAAAACTGACTGACTCGCCCTGGCTGATGTTGGTGTTCCAACTGGCCGATCGCTGGGGTGAGTCGGATCCTCGCAAGATCGCCGCGCTGCCGGCGCACATCCTGAATCACTGGCGGGCATACTTCAAACTGCAAGGCATGACGGCCGATGCGGCGGAGAGTGCCCCCGTTCATCAATCCGGTCAGCCCGCGCAAAGCAGTATTGATATGCAGTGTGCTGACGTTATGCGAGTGCTGGGAAATGGCTGATACCGCACAGTTGGTCGTCGGGTTGCAACTGAATGACACCAACTTTAAAAACAAACTGACGGCGGCTTACCGCACCGCCGGGGAACAATCCGCCAAATTTAACCGCCAGGCTCAGCAGGATGCGAAGAAGACCGACGAGTCGTATCAACGCATCGGCGGCACGCTTGGCGGCCTGGCGGGGAAACTGGCTGGGCTGGCCGGCGTTGAGCTGTCGCTGCAGGGCCTCGCCGCCACCTCGCGCCAGTATGGGCAGGCGCTCACCGAACTTGCGTCCATCACCGTCGCCGCGACGGCGCAGATGAAACAGTTGGACGATGCGGCCCGCCAGGCGAGCAGCGCTTCCGGCGAAGGCGGCAGCCGGGCGGAGGAGATGCTGAAACTGGCCGGCGGCCTGAATGACAGCGCGGCGGCCTGGCGCGATCAGGCTGCGGCGGCGCGCGGGGCGGCTCAGGCGACATCGGGCGTCGGCGCGGCGTCTCGTGTCGCCAATGTCGCGCTGGGGGCGCTTGGCGGCCCGATCGGTGTCGCCATCCAGGCGGGATTGGCGATGCTGTACTTCCATGAGCAAAACCAATTGGCCCGTCAATCGGCTTTGGCATTGAAAGATGCGGCGGTCGAGACGGCCGAAGATCTCAGCAAGCTCTCCAAGGCAAAGCTCGCCGTCAAAATTGATACCTTCGACGATCAGCTAAAGACGCTCAGTGAGGAAAAAGCCAAGATCGAGAAACAACTGGCGAATCGGAGCGATATCCGACTTGCTCTCTTAGAGCGCCGAAGCAAAGGGATATTGGGATTCCTCTACTCTGATCCCAAAGAGGTGAGGAAAGAACGGAACGCCTTGCAAGCGCAGTTGGAAGATATCATTGAGGGCGAGAAAGCGATCCGGCTTCAGCGAAACAACGCCGTCAAAGCACAAAATGGCAATGACAGCCATGTTGAGATCAAACCTGTTAAGCCTAAGAGCCATCAAACTAGCGCTCCTCCTGTCGGTCGTATTTTAAACGATAACGGTAAGCAGCAGGCTCTTGATCAGTACCAACAGCTGCGTCAGGAAATCGAGCAGGCGCATCTGAGCAGCCTCGACAAAATCACCCAGGATGAACAAAGCGCACAGGCCAAGCTGGCGTCAACGGCCAAGGCGGCCGGTGCCGGGCAGGCTGATGTGCAGCGTGCGATGGCGCTGATCGCCGAGAAGTATCAGCGGCAGCGGCAACAGCTCGCTGAACAATACGCGCCAGGGCAGGCGGCGGTGCGCAAAGAGCAAGAGATCGGCAAGGAGCTGAAGGCGTTGTATGACGGGCGTCTGTTGACCGAACGCGAGTACCAGACCGCCAGCCGGATGCAGCAGCAAGAAACGACGCGCCAGCGGTTGAAGGCTGAAACCGACGCGCTCGCTGCGCCGCGTATGAACATTGCCGGTGATGTGGATCCGGTCGCTCGCCTTAACAACCAGCTGGTGCAGCAGCTGGCGCAATACCAGGCTTACTACCAGCAAGGCATTCTGGATAAACAGCGCTATGAACAGCTGATGCAGGCGGCGACGCAAGAATCGTCGGACGCTCAGTATCAGCAGGCGCTGAGTCTGTTCGGCGGGCAGAGCCGCGTGCACAAGATGGCGCTGGGGCTGGTGGACATGACGCGGGAACGGACCTCCGGCATGATGTTCGATCTGCTGACCGGGACGCAAAACTTTAAGCAAAGCATGCTCGGTTTGATGACCTCCATGACGCAGTCCATCATTCAGCAACTGATCGATCTGGCGATGCAGGCGCTGTTGACCAGAACCATTCTTTCCACCTTTATGAATATCGGCAGCGGCTTGCTGGGCGGGGCTGCAAGCGCCGGCGCGGGCGCGGCTGGTTCAGGCGCGATGGGCATGCCGACCGGTTGGCAAGGCTATGTTCCCAACGCCAAGGGCGGCGTGTACGCCTCGCCTTCGCTTAGCGCATTCAGCGGCCAGATCGTCAGCAATCCTACATTGTTCGCGTTCGCCAGAGGCGCCGGCTTGATGGGCGAAGCCGGGCCGGAGGCCATCATGCCGCTCAAACGCGGCGCGGACGGCTCGCTCGGCGTGCGGGCGATCGGCGGCGGCCAGCAGCCTGCCGCGGCGCCGAATGTCTACATCACCATCGAGAACGGCGGCAACGTCAATTCGCAGGCCGATCCGGGGTGGGGTGAGTTCGGTAAACGGATGGGCAATATCGCCGCGCAGGAAAGCCAAAAGGTAATCAACCGTAACCTGATGCCGGGCCAGCCGATTTGGAAAGCAATCAAGGGGATGTAATGGGCATTCAGACATTTGAATTTCCGGCGCGCGTCAATGCCGCCGGCGATATGCGCTTTCGCGTCAGAAAGGCGCAGTTCGGCGACGGCTATGCGCAGGTCTCCGGCGACGGCATTAACCCGATCGTACGCTCCTGGGATCTGACCTTTGTCGGCAAGTATGACTACATCACGCCGATCATCGTCTTTCTGGAAAATCATCACGGGGTGAAGTCCTTCCAATGGACGCCACCGACGCAGGTTCCCGGCCTGTACCGCTGCGAGGGCTATAAGCCTGTCGCCATGGGCGGGGACAACTATTCACTGACGGCCACGTTTACCGAGGCCTTCCACGTTTAACCGGGGGAGATGATGCTGAATTCAGATTTGCAAAAGCTGGAGCCGGGCAACCGCATCCGCCTGATTGAGGTAGACGGCACCCGGTTTGGCGCCGATATTCTGCGCTTTCATTGCGATACCCTGCCTTTTACGCCGCAAGAGCTGGCCGCCGCCGGCGGTGATGAAAGTAAACTGCCGGCTAAATCGATCTGGTGGCAGGGGCAGGAGTACGGCCCGTGGCCGTTTAGCGTCGAAGGGCTGGAGATCTCCGCCGACAGCCAGGGCAACGCGCCCAAGCTGTCGGTCGCCAATATCAACGGCCTGATCAGCGCGCTCTGCCTGCAGTTTGAGGACATGGCGCAGGCCAAGGTGCGGATCCACGACACGCTGGTGCACTACCTTGATGCCCGCAACTTCCCGCAAGGGAACTCTTCGGCCGATCCGCTGCAGGAAAAGCTGCAGGTGTTCTACATCGATCGCAAGGCGACAGAAAGCGACGAAGCGGTGGAGTTCGAACTCTCGAGTCCGGCTGACCTGCGGGGATTGCGCATCCCGACCCGGCAAATCCACAGCCTGTGCACCTGGTGCTCGCGCGGCGGCTATCGCACCGGCAAGGGCTGCGATTACGCTGGTAGCCGTTACTTTGACGACAAGGGCAACCCGGTGGATGACCCGAGCCAGGATCGCTGCGGCGGGCTGTTGAGCGACTGCCAAAAACGCTTTGGCGAGTACGAGCCGCTGCCGTTCGGCGGCTTCCCCGGCGCGGCGTTGATCCGGCAGTAGGGGGCGAGCATGAAAGAAAAAACCGCGGCGGCCATTATGGCGCACGCCAGGGCTGAGTATCCGCGCGAATGCTGCGGTGTGGTGGCGCAAAAGTCCCGCGTGGAGCGCTATTTCCCGTGCCGCAACCTGGCGGACAACCCCACCGAACAGTTTCATCTGGCGCCGGAAGACTACGTGGCCGCCGCCGAATGGGGCACCATCACCCTCATAGTGCACAGCCACCCGGACGCCACTACGCAGCCAAGTGAACTCGACAAGGCGCAGTGCGATGCGATGGAGTTGCCTTGGGCGATAGTCAGCTGGCCGGAGGGGGATTTGCGCACCATTTTGCCGCGCGGCGAACTGCCGCTGGTGGGCCGCCAGTTCGTGCTGGGGCATACCGACTGTTGGGGACTGATCATGAGCTATTTCCGCCAGGAGCACGGCATAACGCTCCAGGATTACCGCGTTGATTACCCGTGGTGGGAGCAGGGTGAAAACCGCTATCTGGAAAACTGGCATGCCTGCGGCTTTCGCGAGTTCGATGGCCCGCCGCGCCCAGGCGACATGGCGGTCATGCAGGTTTCGGCGCCGGTGGCCAACCACGCCGGTATTCTGCTGGCAGATGGCCTGTTGCTGCACCATATGTACGGCATGCTCAGCCAGCGGGTGCCTTACGGTGGTTATTGGAAGGAGCGAACGGTGAAGGTGTTGCGCCACAAAGCCCTGATGTGATGCTATCATTCCACTTTTCAGCTTAAGGAAAAGGTAATGAAAAAGTTAATGATTGGGCTGGTGGTACTGGGTTTGGCGGGATGTGCAATGAGTTATACAGACATTAGAAAAAATCCAACGCAAACCTTTTCGACAACCAAAACACTGGAGCAAATGGAAACATGTTTAATTCCAAAATTAGATAGTGAAACTTATAATGGGCCTGCAATTAATACAACAGTTAAGCCTTTAGAAAATGGAGTAACTTTAGTTCCACTGGCTGGGCTGGAGTTTATCGATTTACTTAAGATTAATACCGGAACGAAAGTTGTTTATTATGGCGAAGGGACAAGGTCCGTTCTTTTTCCTGAGCGGAGAATAAAAGTGACCTTAATAGCGATTAAATCTTGCTTGTAGGGATTTAAAAATATTTTTTCGAGGCCTTATGACTTTTATTGAAATACCATTGAGAACAATACGATTCCATGGCCCGATGGTTGGCATATTTGGAAAAAAATTTGAGTATCGTGCTCGCAATGTACCAAAGGCTATTGATGCCATGAAAAATCTGCTGCCCGGCTTTGAGCGCTACATGCTTGAAGCTCACAAACGCGGTCTGACATTTTCAGTTTTCGTTGGTAAGCGCAATGTCGGGCAGGAGGAACTGGAGTTAACCAAAGGGACGGAAGATATTCACCTTGTTCCTGTCGTGATTGGGAGCAAACGTGCAGGTCTATTCCAAACTATTTTAGGTATCGCTTTGATTGGGGCTGCGATGCTAACCGGCCCTGCTGGGTGGGCGGCTTTTGGTTCGACTGGTACGTTCGGTGGGGTGTTGGCAATGAGCGGTGCCGCAATGGCCCTCGGCGGTGTCGTCCAAATGCTTTCCCCACAAATGGGCGGGCTGCGCATGCGGCAAGGCCCGGAAAATAAACCGAGCTATGCCTTTGGCGGGCCGGTCAACACCACGGCGCAGGGCAACCCCGTCGGTGTGCTGTACGGCACGCGTGAAATTGGCGGGGCGATTATCTCAGCAGGTATTTATACCGAAGACCAGCAATAACCATCATCCGTTTGAACAGACAGCCGCAATAGCGGCTTTTTTTATGGGCGAAATATGGCACAGAACATGATCCGTGGGCGAAAAGGCGGCGGCGGTGGCGGCCACACGCCGGTAGAATCGCCGGACAGCATTCAGTCGATCGCCAGAGCGAAGATGCTGTTCGCATTAGGCGAAGGAGAATTTGCCGGCGGGCTGGATGGCACAAACATTTTTGTTGACGGTACGCCGGTGCTGAGCAGCGATGGAACGGAAAACTTTCCCGGTTTCCGCTGGGAATTCCGCCCTGGCTCGCAGGCGCAGGAATATATCCAGGGCATTCCCGCCGTTGAAAATGAGATCTCAGTCGGCAGCGAACTGAAAAGCGGCACGCCGTGGGTGCGCTCCGTCTCTAACCTGCAACTTTCCGCCGTTCGACTGCGCCTGGGGTGGCCCATGCTGCAAAAGCAGGCGGACAACGGCGACGTCAACGGCTATCGCATCGAGTACGCCATCGACGTGGCGACCGACGGCGGCAGTTATCAGGAGGTGTTAACGGCGGCGATCGACGATAAAACCACCTCGCTGTATGAACGCTCGCACCGCATCAATTTGCCGAAGGCCACCACGGGATGGCAGCTGCGCGTGCGCCGGTTGACGCCTAATGCCAACAGCGCCCGGATCGCCGACCGCATGAACATCGAGGCGCTGACCGAAATCATCGACGCCAAGCTGCGCTACCCGAACACTGCGCTGCTTTACGTGGAGTTCGACTCGAAGCAGTTCCCCAACATCCCGAAGATCAGCTGTAAACCGCGCGGCCGCCTGATCCGCGTGCCGGACAATTACGATCCGCAAACGCGCAGCTATACCGGCATCTGGAGCGGCGGCTTTAAGTGGGCCTACAGCGATAACCCGGCGTGGGTGTTTTACGACATTATTTTGGCCGAGCGCTTTGGCCTGGGCGATCGCATCGACGCCTCCCAGGTCTCCGAGTCCGAACTGTACCGCATCGCGCAGTATTGCGATCAGCCGGTGCCGGACGGGCGCGGCGGCGAGGGCATGGAGCCGCGCTTCACCTGCAACGTTTATCTGCAGTCACGGGAAGAGGCCTGGACGGTGCTGAGCGATTTGGCCGGCATCTTCCGCGGCATGACCTATTGGGGGCAAAACCAAATGGTCGCCCTGGCGGACATGCCGCGCGATATGGACTTCACCTACACCCGCGCCAACGTGATCGACGGCAAGTTTACCTACTCGTCCGCCAGCGAACGCACCCGCTACAGTACGGCGATGGTCAGCTGGTCCGATCCGGGCAACCATTACGCCGATGCGATAGAGGCGGTATTCGACAGCGATCTGGTACGCCGCTACGACGTGAACCAGACCGAGCTGACGGCCATCGGCTGCACCACGCCGAGCGAAGCGAACCGCCGCGGCCGCTGGGCGCTGTTGACCAACAGCAAGGATCGTACGGTCAGCTTCTCCGTGGGGCTGGACGGCATGATCCCCATGCCGGGGCATATCGTCGGCGTGGCGGACCAGATGCTGGCCGGACGAGTGATTGGCGGGCGCCTCAGCGGCGTGGACGGACGTAAACTGACGCTGGACAGAAAGCCGGGCGCTAAAGCCGGCGATCGCCTGATCGTTAACCTGCCTTCAGGTAAAGCGCAGGCGCGCACCGTGCAGGCGGTGAATGATCGCGTAGTGACCGTCACCACCGCCTACAGCGAGACGCCGGCGCCGGAAGCGGTATGGTCCATCGACGCGGACGACCTGGCGGTGCAGCTTTACCGCGTGGTGGGCATCGCCGACAACGGCGATAACACTTATACCGTCAACGCCGCGGAACACGATCCGAACAAGTACGCCCGCATCGATACCGGCGCGCGTATCGACGATCGTCCGATCTCCATCATTCCGCCCGGCGTGCAGGCGCCACCGAAAAACATCACCATCGACAGCTACTCCTCGGTGAGCCAGGGTATCGCCATTACCACCCTGCGCGCCGCCTGGGGCGCGGTTGAAAATGCCATCGCCTATGAGGCGGAATGGCGCAAAGATAACGGCAACTGGGTGTCGGTGCCGCGCACCTCGGCGCTCAGCTTTGAAGTGCCGGGGATTTACGCCGGTCGTTATCGGGTGCGGGTGCGGGCCATCAACGCCAGCAATGTGTCGTCTGTCTGGGCGACCTCGATGGAAACCTACCTCAAGGGCAAAGAGGGTAAACCGCCGATGCCGCTTGGCTTCAAGACATCGCCTTTGCTGTGGGGCATCCAGCTCGACTGGGCGTTCCCCACCGGCGCTGAAGATACGCTCAAGACCGAAATTCAGTATGCGGACAACGCCGCCGGGAATAACGCGATGCTGCTGGCCGATATCCCGTATCCGCTGCACACCCACGCCATGACCGGGCTGAAGGCGGGCCAGGGCTTCTGGTTCCGTGCGCGGTTGCAAGACCGCACCGGCAATCAGGGCGACTGGACAGGCTGGAGCGCCGGGCAGGCGAACGCGGACGCCGGTGACTATCTCGAGAACATCGGCGACGATCTTCTGACCGCGAAAGACGGCGAGCGGCTGGTGGGCGATATCGACACCAACATCGACGCCATCTTGCAGAATGCGCTGGCCAACAAGGCGACGGTGGATCACCAGTGGGCGCAGTACGGCACGGTGCGCGCCGATATCATGGTGGTGAAAACCACCATCGCGGAGGTCGATCGCGGGCTGGCCGAGATGAAAACCCAGGTGCAGGCGCAGATTGACGACGTGGCGGCGGTGCTGGAAGACAAACTGACGGCGACGGTAGACGCCGACGGCGCCACGGCCATCCATACGCTGAAAGCGGGCGTGCGGGTGAACGGCACCTTCTATAACGCCGGCATGTCGATCGCGGTATTGGCGGAAAACGGCAGGCCGGTCACCACCCGCGTCGGCTTTAACGCCAACCAGTTCGTGCTGATGAGCGGCAACAACAGCAATCAGTATTCGCCGTTTGCTGTGGTCGATGGGCAGGTGTTTATAAATAATGCCTTTATTCAGGATGGAACAATCAGTAATGCCAAGATTGGTAACTATATCCAGTCGAATAACTATGTTGTGGGCTCACAAGGGTGGCGATTAGATAAAACTGGCAGCTTTGAGATAAATGGCGTGGCCGGAGGAGGCAGAATGTTGATTACTAGTACACTCATTCAGATATTTGACAGTAATAATGTACTACGCGTCAGAATGGGGCTTTGGTAATGGGTAATGGATTACAATGCTGGGATAGTAATGGAAACATTACAGTCGATCTGGGTGATTGTAGCACTAGATTTTTTGCCTCTATTGATGCAACGCTACCAAAAAATCAGGCAGCAGTTAATATTAGTTACCCAGGTGTGACCTCGGATAGGCATTTTGCAGCCATTGCTAGAGCTGGACCATTTTTTCATGGAGACATTATATTTGATGGGGTTACAGTCTGCACAAGAGATGGAGGAGTGTGGTTAATAAGCTCTGTAACGGACGGATATGATAAATATTATACTGTCCACATTTATGAGATTCGATAATGTCTAATTTTCAAATTTACAACTCGGATGGCTCATTGGTAATAGACAGTGAGTATAAGCATACTCTTGTTGCTGAGCACAAAGTGCCAAAATTTTACCCGCCTGATTTATGGGGTGATACTATATTTGGTGACCTTCATAAATTAAGCTGCTTAGCTATTAATGAACTTTCGATTGGGTTGCTGTATTGGGCTCGGCTATCCCCGGGCGCTTGGTGCTGGCCAGGCGCTAAATACTTCACGGCGGGAGGTGTTGAGCTTATTGCTACATCGCATAATATCGCAATGCAGTCCGGATATTTAGATGTGTTCTCTGCTGAATCTGAGCTTATATGGACCGCAAAATCAGCTAGTGATATGCCACGAGTACGGAGCATAGTTGAGGTAACTAATGCAGTAGACAACGGGATACAGTCAGTACCATCTAGTTTTAGCCCGTGGTTTCCAATCAATTGCATGCCAGCTGACTCATTTGAAAGCGAGGTTTCTGCACAAAATGCAGGTATTTTAGTTCGATGGACAGGGATGGAACTTCAACTGACGTGGCTAAAATATCGGACTCAGACATATTCGGAGCGATTTTCTGGACGAGGATATTTGAAATTTCCTATTGCAACGTTCATGAATAGATAAGTCAAGAAAATGAAATAGGCACTCGTAACAAATATCGCATTGGTTGGTATAAGTATAAACCTTGCTAGACAAGAACGTAATCCTGACACCTTCTTATTTTTATTTTCAAAATTCAGGAGAGTATTATGCCAGTAGGCACTCTTACCATAACAAATAATTCCGCCGTAGTGAAAGGTACGGGGACGGCCTTTAATACCGAATTAAAATCCGGTGATTTCATCGTGAGCGTGGTCGGCGGCGTCACCTATACGTTGCCGGTGAAAACCGTTGATAGCGCCACCCAGGTCACGTTGATTAAAGCCTATGATGGCCCAACGCAGGCGGGCGCAGCATGGTATGCCGTTCCGCGCGATGCTATGAACGCTATCACCGCCCAGTTGGCTGCCGAGATGGCAAAGGCTTTGCGTGGGCTGAACCTCGATAAAGAGAACTGGCAGCAGGTCTTCAGCAATACCGGAAATATTACCGTTAAGTTGCCGGATGGCAGCACCTATAGCGGCCCGGCCTGGAATAATATTTCAGCTTCACTCAATAATAAGTTAGACAAGACGACTAGCGCTGCCCAGGAGATTAAAGGTTCACTGTCTTTACAGGGTTCTTTGGTGACAGGGCAAACGGCAAACCTTGACGTGGGGGGATATTCACGTTTCCGTAAGTCAACGACATTTGATGATACCATGATGGGGCGAAATGGCATTCATTTAAACTCTGGTGATACGGGGTCGTCTAATGTTCGTGCTGAAAAGACGTTTACCAGATCTACCGGAACTGTAGATGGCCCGACATTACTATCGGTCATGACAACAGCAGGTGGCGTTGTCACTGCCATGCAAATGTTTTGTCGTCGCGAAATTGGTGTAACTGATTATGGTGCGATTTCATTTAAGGATTACGCCAATGTCTGGCATGAGGTACGTCTACAGAATAATGGAGACTTTAATAATTTAACCGGAAATTGGGTGACCGGCTCAGACCTTAGAATTAAAACGGAAGTAAAAGAAATTGAAGACCCTATAACACTCATTCGCGGTTTAAAACTCTATACCGGCAAGCGTGATGGCAAGCCATTTATCGGTGGTATCGCACAAGAAATTGAAAAGAAACTTCCCCAGGTTGTTGCTGAAGGTGGTTCTTTAGAATTGCAAAACGGCGAAACTGTTACTCGGGTAAAATCCGTCGATTATTCAACGCTGGGATATGTGGCCCTGGCTGCATTGAATCAGGCTCTGGATAGAATCGATCGCCAGGATGAATTAATCAAAGAACTCATGGAGAAAGTGCAATGACATTAATCAGCGGCGTATTAAAAGGCCCTTACGGCGATCCTCGCTCCGGCGTAACCATTACCCTGCGCGCAGTCAGAACCTCGTCAACGGTATTGAGCCTGGCTAAATCACAATCAGTAACGGATGATAGCGGTAAATATTCCCTACCCGTGGAGGCGGGCGCTTACGAGGTCATTATCTCTGTGTATGGTGCGCAGCCGGAGCGAGTGGGGGCTATCGAAGTTTATAACGATTCCTTGCCTGGCACGCTCAATGATTTCCTGCGCCGGCCAGGGGAAGGCGATATCACGCCGGAGATTGTGCAAACCGTCGATCGTTTGCGTGCCGAGGCGGCCGCTTCCGCAGGCAAGGCATCTTCCTCTGCTGCGGCGGCAAAAGTGAGCGAACAAAATGCGACGAAGAGCGCCGCTCAGGTGGTGACCGCCTTTGATAATGTGCGTTTTAAGCTGCCGGAGAACAACACCAATGCCTCTGTCTGGTTCCTGTTGGGGCAGTTTAAAAATGCGGGGCAAAATGGCGTCGGGATAGCGCTTAATTTCTACGGATCGAATGGCTATAACGGATTTGTTTATAACGCTGGCTTATCACGCCTGATGCTGAGAACGGGTAATCTTGGTGCCAGCGATACGACCAATAAGGCCAATCGTATCGGCGGCACCTTTATTAACGATGCCGGAACGGCGATCTTGGATATTCAGGTTATTGAATCCAGTCGTGATAATTATGATATTTATGTGAAAGTGAATACCTTCACCATCAACTGCTGGTATACGGTTGAGCAAATTACCTACGCTAATGCGGCCGGCTTGCGCTGGGAGCATAAGGCGGTAAAACAATCGGTGGAGCCGGTCGGGGTGATGAGAATTGATATGCGCACGGGCGTCTCGTTCTCGCAATCCCAGGCGCTACCCGATTATGCCACTGTCGCCCAATCTGCGATCGGTGGGTTTGGCACCGGACCAATTCATACTGAGG
Source organism: Serratia sp. CY40230 (assembly GCF_052168835.1). Taxonomy (NCBI): domain Bacteria; kingdom Pseudomonadati; phylum Pseudomonadota; class Gammaproteobacteria; order Enterobacterales; family Yersiniaceae; genus Serratia; species Serratia sp. CY40230. The sequence goes on along the minus strand of NZ_JBJNLX010000001.1, from coordinate 987,104 downwards.
ATGCGTTTGCGAAGGATAATAAATCCTCCATTCAACGCTACACGGTGGCGACGGCCAATCGGCCGGGCAATGCGTCAGGGGGGTTATTAACGCTGCCGGTCGATGGCGGCCCTTCGTGCGCGTATTTTGCTACATCGGTTGCGCGGCAGGCTTGGGTGGGGAGTTCATCTACCGCATTGCCTTCAACTATCACCTGGTCGCGGTTATTCAGCTCGTCCGATCAACCCACCGTCGCGGATATTGCAAACCTGAAAGACTGGGGATTGAGTAAAGGCGTGACTACGGCGAATAAAGGCAATTTCAATGCGCAAATGCAAAGCCGCCGGGGGTATGCGGCTACCGATCCGATCGGTAATCCATTCAAAGATACCGGGACTTATTTCCTCGATACGCGCTCATGGGCGGTGACGCAGGCGGGAACCGACGACAGCTATCGAACGGTGCAAACCTGTTACGGCTATGGCGTGAGTGCTGCGCAAACGGGGAAAATTGCCGTGCGCAGCTGGAATGGCACCACGTTTACCCCCTGGGTTTGGATGTGGTCGGAAGCCAACACCACGGTTGACGGCAACGGTTTTATCAAGAAAGCCTCGCCGATCGCCAGATTGTCCGCTGCGCCTGAGCATATGCAGGCTGACTATCTGGAAGGCGGCTTTGCGCTGGCCGGTTGCGCGGCGGTTAATGGTGAGGCGGACGGGGTGAGCGCGGAACGAATCGCTACCGGCCTTTATCAGCTGAATGGATCGCTGGGGTTGGCAAAGGAGGGCTGGACTATCGAAGTGCCGCAGGACGTGAACGGCAACCGCCTGTGCTTTGTGGAAACCGCCACCGATAACGACGGCGTCATTACGGTGAAAATCAGCAAACGTCGTTTTGACATCGATACCGCGACGGTCGTGGCCGGCGAAGCGATGGATATCCCTGAAGGGCGCTGGATCGATCTGCGACTCGCCATGCCGGCGCGCGAAAGGGTGGAAGTGCTGCCGCCGGAGGCGCTGGTATCAAACGATGACACGTCATCGGAAACCAACGCGGTTTCATAAATAAAGTGGATGCCAGGTAAAATGCCGGTGCAGTAGGTTATTGGCCGCCTAATGCATCGGCGCCGGCATTATCACCGAGAGGCTCGGGCAAACACGCAGCCCGTTCCGCCTGGCAAGGTTCCCGCTGGGGGTTACTGCCCGTCAAATATCAGTGACCAGCCACTGATCCGCTTCTTCGAACATCTCTTCCAACATTCGGTTCAGCTTCTCACGATCGCTTTTGCTGGCGTCGGAGTTCAGGCCGTTGGCCTGCATCGGTTTCACGCGCACGTCAGCTTCCGGGAACAGCGCATGCACGCGTTTTTCCAGCTCGTTGCGAATAATCTCGGCCGCGTTGGGCAGCCCAGCGACGTTGCGTTTGTCGTACACCAATTCTACAAACATGGCTCACCTGTAAACACTGAATTAATGTACAGTATTCTGGCCTGAGGAAGGCCGGTTGGCAAGAGGGGGGGCGGAATTTTGCATGATGCGATCATTCTTGCGCGGCGTGCGGTAACCCCTGCAACTGAATCACTAATTCCGCCAGGCTGGCGGCTTGCATTTTCTCCATCACTTTCGCCCGGTGAACCTCTACGGTGCGCAGGGCGATATTCAACCGCTCCGCCATTTCCCTGTTCATCATGCCTCGCACCACCAGCTGCGCGATGTCGCGTTCTTTCGGCGTGAGCGTGCGGTAGCGGCCGCAAGTTTCATGGCGTCGCCAGGCTTTGGCCGAGACCTGCCGCGCCCGTTCGAGGGCGGCGATCAGCGGTTCAGCGGCGATCGGTTTTTGCAGGAAGTCCACCGCGCCGTACTTCATCTGCTCCACCGCCATCGGCACGTCGCCATGGCCGGACAGGAACACCACCGCCAGCGTGCTGCCGAGGCGGCGCAGTTCAGCGTAGGCCTGGTGCCCATCGAGTTTCGGCATCCTCATGTCCAGCAAGACGATCCCGGTCTGAAACAGATCGGCCTGCGCCAAAAAGTCGGTGCTGTCATTCCAGCATTGCACGTCGTGGCCGAGGCTGGTCAGTAAAAAATGGCAGGCGTCGGTGACGGCGACGTCATCATCCACCAGATGAATTAGCGGCATGGTTTTCCTCATTGTTAGATATGAAATGCAGGGTGACGCATAGCCCATTGCGGCTGTCGGGGGCGGGGCGGTTAGCCAGTTGGATCTCGCCGCCGCCATACCGGGCCAGGCGGCGGCAAATGGCCAACCCCATCCCCATGCCGCCGGTCTTGGTGGTGTTGAAGGGGCGGAAAGCCTGCTCCAGCCCGACCGCGCTCATCCCGCCCGCGTTGTCCTGCAAACGCACATCGAGCGCCCGTTCGTGCTCGTCGGCGGAAAGCCAGACGGCGTTGGCGCCGGCCTGCGCAGCATTCAGCAGCAGGTTCGCCAGCAGCTGTTCCAGCAACGCCGGCGGCAGGGTTAGCGTCAGCGAAGGCGCCACGTTGTTGAACAGTTTCAGGTCGGGGTAGCGCTGCGTCAGGCGCAGCAGTGCCCACACCCGCTCGGCGGTTTCGCTTACCGCGATGGGGCGCCAGCTCGCCTTGTCTACCGTCTCGGTGGGGGGCTGCACCCACTGGTGCAGGTTATGAATCGTCTCGCCGCCGCGCTGCGCCTGCCGATCAATATTTTCCAGCGGCGTCAGCAGCGGGTGCCCGGCGTCCGTTTTGCGCAGTTGGATCAGGCACCCTTGCGCATAGTGGCGAATGGCTGCCAGCGGCTGGTTGAGCTCATGCGCAAAGCCGGAGGCCATCTCTCCCAGCACGTTCAACTGCCTGGCGTTCTCCAGCGCCTGCTCCTGACGGCGCAGTTGTTCTCCGGCATGGAGCAGCTGTCGCCCACGCCGGCGCACCAGCAGCGCGATCCAGATATGGTTGACAATCAACAGCGCCAGCACCGCCAGCGACAGGCTGACGGCCGTCTGATGCTGGATCAGCCAGCTCTTGATATCCAGCCACAGGCGCCGCTGTTCCGGGTGCTGATTGACGGCGCGCAGCAGCGCTTCCACCGCGCTGGTCGAGGCCGGTGCGCCCCACTGAAAGGGAGACTGCGGCGGTGCGGTCAGCAAGGCTCTTGCCACCGCATCCACCAGTGAGTTATCCAGACCGGGCAGGGCGGCGAACGACCAGTTGGGATAAAGCGGCGTGCTGGTGACGCAGGGAACCGATGTGGGCCGTTGCAACAGCGGGCGAAAATCCGCCGGGTTGATCAAGCCTTCCCGACCCATTTTCTCCAGCAGACAGACGGGAACGATGGCGGCCTGAATGGCGTGCTCGCGCAACAGATAGAGCAGGGCGTCGGCAGGGAACCCGGTAAAGCGCAGGTGAAAATCGCGCTCGGGCCGCATACCGGCATCGCTGAGCGCCTTATAGCCGGTCAGATAGCCGCCGAAGGCCTGGGGATCGATGGCGCCCACCGTTTTGCCCATCAGCGCCTGCGGCGTCGTTATGCCGCTGTCGCGCCGCACCAAAATCACGCTGCCGATGATGTTGCCCGTTGCCCGATCGCCGTTGGCGGCGCGCAACGACGCCAGCCAGCGCAGATGATAGTGGCTGTTCAACTGCACGAACTGCGCCGGATTAGTGACCACGAACTGCACGCTGCCCCGATTGACCGCTTCGCGCATCTGCGCCAGATCGAGCGGCTGCAGGCGGAAGCGCTCACCGCCGACGCTGCCGTTGAGCCTGTCGATCAGCGGCTGCCAGTCACGCGCGGTCGCCGCATCGCCGCGCATCGCCAGCACGCCGACCGACCACTCGCCCGCCTGTGCCGCCATCCCCCAGCCGAGACTGAGCAGCAGTAATAACACGACCCTCACGGCCCCTCCTGATGGGCAATCTGCCTGCCGTCACTTGTTTTAGATCAACGTTAGGTCCGGTATGTGGTTAACCACAATAGAGCTGAGCCCAATGTCATTTTTACACTGTAAATCATCGACATTGTTTATTCATCTAACGGGCATCAATAGCGTGATCGGGGTGATGCCCAGGACGTGGGAGAGGCGCATGGATTTCGGTAAACGGCAGTTTTTACAGCGGCTGGGCGTGTTGACGGCGGGGGCTTCGCTGATCTCCGTGGCGGAGGCCGGGCTGACGTTAGCACCGACGCGGCGCGAGGGGGATGCGAGCCGCCGTTACGCGATGCTGATCGACCTGCGGCGCTGCGTAGGGTGCCAGGCTTGTACCGTGAGCTGCGCCATTGAAAACCAGACGCCGCACGGGGAGTTTCGCACCACGGTAAACCAGTATCAGGTCAGCCTCGAAGGCGAAGCCGCTGCGACCAACGTGCTGTTGCCCAGGCTGTGCAATCACTGCGACAACCCGCCCTGCGTGCCGGTATGTCCGGTACAGGCCACCTTTCAGCGCGAGGACGGGATCGTGGTGGTCGACAACAAACGCTGCGTGGGTTGCGCCTATTGCGTACAGGCCTGTCCGTACGATGCCCGTTTTATCAATCACACGACCCAAACGGCGGACAAATGCACCTTTTGCGTGCACCGGCTGGAGGCGGGATTGTTGCCGGCATGCGTGGAGTCGTGCGTGGGAGGAGCGCGGATTATCGGCGATATGCGCGATCCGCACAGCACGCTGAGCAAGCTGCTGCGGCGCCACGAGGCTGAGATAAAAGTCCTCAAGCCGGAGAACCAAACCGCGCCCCACGTGTTCTATCTGGGGCTGGATGATGCCTTCGTCACGCCGCTGCCGGGGCGGGCGCAGGTCGCCTTATGGGGAGAAAGACGATGAGCCGCCAACTGATGATCGCAGAAGTGCTGAGCCAGCCGCAGGCGGTGAGCTGGCTGCCGTGGGCCGTACAATATTTCTTCTTTATCGGCATCGCCGCCTGCGCCGCGCTGCTGGCCTGCGTATGGCGCTGGCGCGGTGGAGATAATGCCGCGCATCTGGAGCGCATGGCGCTGTTTATCGGGCTGACGTGCGCCATTACCGCACCGCTGGCGTTGACCGCCGACCTGCATCAAACCGCCCGTTTCTGGCATTTCTACGCCTACCCGACGCCCTGGTCGTGGATGCCGTGGGGCGCGCTGTTCTTGCCGCTGTTTACCCTGCTGATCGGCCTGTGGTTTATCGCGATTGAATTTACGCGGCTGACGGGCAGACCGGTTGCGCTGTTGCGTGGGATAGCGCCCGCCTGCGCGCTGCTGGCTATCGGCCTGCTGTTGTACACCGGGCGAGAGGTTTCCATCGTGCGCGCCCGCCCAATTTGGTTCAGCTACGGGTTTCCGATCGTGATGTTCCTCAGCGCGCTGCAGGCGCTCTTGGCTTTGCTGCTGCTGGCGATGCGCGAACGGCCCGGTCTGCAGGCGCCGCTGGCGCGCGGGATGCTGCTGACGTTACTGCTGCTCGGCGGGGCGATCCTGCTGTGGGTATGCGGCGATACGTTATCCGGCGCGGCGGTACGCCACTGGCTGCAGACGCAGGCGATGGCTCGCCGGTATGCCGCAGGATGGATTGCGCTATGGGGGCCGACGCTGGCGTGCGCCGCCTGGGCCGGCTATCGGCGCTTGCCGCGCGGCGGCGCGCCGCTGCTGGTGGCCGGCGCACTAGGACTGAGCTGGCTGATGCGCTGGACGCTGTTGATCGAAGTACAAACCATCCCGAAATACAACGCGTCTAACTCCCCTTATAGCCTGCCGCTCGGCACCGACGGTTTGCTGGCGATCGTCGGCACCTTCGGCTTGTGGCTGGCGTTAATGATCATGGTGCGTGAAGCACAGGCGTTTTTACTGCGGAGAAAACAACATGGCTAAACTCACCCGGCGTCAGTGGTTGAAAGTGGGCCTGGCCTTCGGCGGATTGTCCGCTTTCGGCCTGAGCTATCGTGAAGTCGCCAAACGGGCGATCGACGGCTTGATTCACGGCACCTCAGGGCGGGTGACTCTGGATCGCATCAACGGCAATTCCCTATCGCCCGAAGGACGGGCAATGCCGGAATGGCAAGGCAATCCGCAACAGGCCATCTCGATGACGCAGTGTTTCGGCTGCTGGACGCAATGCGGCGTGCGGGTACGGGTGGACAGGCAGACCGACCGGGTATTGCGCATTGCCGGCAACCCTTATCATCCGCTGTCTCAGGAACGGCACGTCGACTCTGCGTTGCCGCTGCAGGAGGCGTTGGCGCAGTTGGGTGGCGAACGCGGCCTCGATGCCCGCTCCACCGCCTGCGCACGCGGCGCCACGCTGCTGGAGGGGCTTTACAGCCCGATGCGCGTGCTGGAGCCGATGAAGCGCGTCGGCAAACGCGGCGAGGGCAAGTGGCAGCGCATCAGCTTTGAGCAGTTGATCGCCGAAGTGGTGGAGGGCGGCAATCTGTTCGGCGAGGGGCATGTGGACGGCCTGCGGGCGATCCGCGATCTGGAGACGCCGATCGATGCCCGACGGCCGGGGCTGGGGCCGAAAGCCAACCAGCTATTGGTGACCAACGCCGGTGACGACGGGCGCGATAGCTTCCTGCGGCGCTTCGCCCAGAACAGTTTCGGCAGCAAAAACTTCGGCGCGCACGGCGCTTACTGCGGGCTGGCCTACCGTGCCGGTTCCGGCGCGTTGATGAACGATCTGGACAAGAACCCGCACGTGAAACCGGACTGGGAACAGGTCGAATTCGCGCTGTTTATGGGGACCTCACCGGCGCAGTCCGGCAACCCGTTCAAGCGCCAGGCCCGGCAATTGGCCAGCGCCAGATTGCGCAGCGAATTCCGTTATGCGGTGGTGGCGCCGGCGCTGCCGCTGACCACCACGTTGGCGGACGATCATGGCCATTGGGTCCCGATATTGCCGGGTGCCGACTCGGCGCTGGCGATGGCGATGATCCGTTGGATCCTCGACCACCGGCGTTATCAGGCCGATTATCTCGCCATCCCGTCGGAGGGCGCCATGCAACGCGCCGGCGAGAAGAGCTGGACCAATGCCACGCATCTGGTGATCGCCGAGAGCGAGCATCCGCGCGCGGGGCAGCACCTGACGCTGGCCGATCTCAACGGCGCCGGGTCGGCGTCGCCGCTGGTGGTCAACGGCGCGGGTGAGCTGGTGGCGGCCGAGACGTGCGACAGCGCCGAGCTGTGGGTAACCCGTACGGTGACGCTGTACGATGGCGCGCAGGTGGAGGTGAAAAGCGGCTTCCAGTGTTTGAAAGAGGCCGCCGACAAGCTGTCGCCGGAGGCGTACAGCCGGCAATGCGGTGTGCCGGTGGCACGCATCGCGGCACTGGCCGAGGCCTTTACCGCCCACGGGCGCAAGGCGGCAGTGATCGCCCATGGCGGGATGATGGCGGCGAACGGGTTTTACAATACCTGGGCGGTGATGATGCTTAACGTGCTGATCGGCAACCTGAGCCTGGCGGGGGGCGTGTTCGTCGGCGGCGGTAAATTCAACGGCTTCGCCGAGGGGCCGCGCTATAACCTGGTCGAGTTTCCTGGCCTGGTAAAACCGAAAGGGCTGAATATCGCGCGCAGCAAGGCCGCCTATGAAACCTCCGACGAATACCGCGAAAAAGTGGCGGCGGGCGTTTCGCCCTGGCCGGCCAGGGCGCCCTGGTATCCGTTCGTCGCCGGGCAGTTGACCGAGCTGCTGACCTCGGCGCTGGCAGGGTACCCGTATGGGCTGAAAGCCTGGATCTCGAACATGACCAACCCCTTGTACGGTATCGCCGGGTTGCGCGGCGTGGCGGAGGAGCGGCTGAAAGATCCGGCGCGTTTGCCGCTGTTTATCGCTATCGATGCGTTTATCAACGAAACGACGGCGCTGGCCGACTATATCGTCCCGGATACCCATAATTTTGAGAGTTGGGGATTCAGCGCCCCCTGGGGCGGCGTCGCCAGTAAGACTACCACCGCGCGTTGGCCGATAGTGACGCCGGCGACTGCGCAAACGGCGCAAGGGCAGCCGATTTCCATGGAGGCGTTTTGCATTGCCATCGCCAAACGCCTGGCATTGCCGGGGTTCGGCGATCGCGCTATCGGCGACGGCCAGGGCGGGCTGCTGCCGCTCAACCGTGCCGAGGATTATTATCTGCGCGCCGCCGCCAACGTGGCGTTTGCCGGCAAGGCACCGGTGCCGGCCGCGAGGGCGGACGAACTGGCGCTGAGCGGTGTCGATCGCTTGCTGCCGCAGCTGGCGCAGACGCTGCGCGCCGATGAGATCGACCGCGTGGCGTTTATCTACAGCCGCGGCGGCCGTTTCGCCGATCACGACAGCGGCCGCCGCGACGGCAGCGTGGGCAACCGCTGGGAGAAACCGCTGCAGATCTGGAATGCGGAAGTGGCGAAGCACCGGCATGCGATCACCGGCGAGCGTTTCAGCGGCTGCCCCACCTGCTACCCGGCGCGTTTGTCGGACGGCCGCGCGGTGGAAGCGCTCTACCCAGAACGGCAGTGGCCGCTGCGCCTGATGTCCTTCAAATCTAATGTGATGAGCAGCTCCACCGCGGTGATCCGGCGCCTGCACGACGTGAAGCCGGTGAACCTGGTGGCCTTGAACCCGGCGGACGGAGCGCGTTTCGGCATTCAACACGGTGATTGGGTGCGCATCAGCACGCCGGGCGGCAGCCGCGAGGCGCAGATCAGTTTGCTGGCGGGGGTGATGCCCGGCGTGATCGCGGTGGAACACGGCTACGGCCACCGGGAGATGGGGGCCAGCCAGCACTACCTGGATGGCGAACCGCTGGCGATGGATGAGCGCATCGCCGCCGGCATCAACCTCAACGATCTGGGGTTTGCCGATCCGACGCGCGAAGTGCCGAATACCTGGCTGGATTGGGTGACCGGTGCGGCGGTGCGTCAGGGTATTCCGGCGGTGATCGTCAAACTTTCCGCGTAAACGGCAGACGAAAAACTGAATTATCGAGGGTTAATTTATAGTTAATTCTATTCTTTAACCCAAAACTAAACGGCATGCCTGTTTTATGGCTTTCTTATGGTTTTTTTTTTAAGTTTTCTATAAATACTTAATGCGCCGTAAACAAAAGAGCAGTAGGTGACAACGATAATCACAAATTTTGACAAATTCACGGGTGCAGAAAACCACGGTTGGTAACCAATTACCCCGGCGCCACTCAGAAAAAAAGAACCGGCCAGGATGGATAAAAACACAATTAATGAACTGATAATCCTTGTCACCGTCTTAGTCCTGTCTGATATTGTAATGTTATGTTCTTGAAGGTAAAGTTAAACCTTACAAGAACCGCCTATTGAGTTGTTGCAATTTTTTTTACTGCCTGCATTGATAGAGTGATTAGGTTGGATTAAATAATAATAAACCAGCGATAGGGGAGAGTTTACCCTCCACTATCGCATAGGGAGTAATCTGTTACCCTCCAGATTTATTCCACGTTTTAGCAAACCATTTAACAGATGAATAGATCCGATACATGATTGCCAAAATCCCTATTGGAACAGAAATAATTACAATGCTCAGAGCGAGATCTTTAGGTAAGCTGATATTTAAAAATCCGTTGTAACTTGTTATTCCCAGAGTGTGAAAAACACTTTGCGATAATGAAATTATTATGAAAACAAAAGCAAAAACAATAAATGGATTTTTCATTTTCTTCCTTTCCTCCTTTCAAAAAACACCATGCAAGCTTTTTATAAGCACTGTTAGTATTTCGTGTGTAATTACCAGGAACAGGTGCCCCCGTTATAACCTCCGCCTTTAGAGACGTTTTGAGAACCATTGTTGTTGCTTCCACCAATGCATGCTCCAAGGGATCCAATAGAAGATCCCACTACACCACCAATAACAGCCCTGGCACCTTGCGATATAAGTCCTCCGATAACGCCACCTGCCGCTGCCAATCCTAGTGCTATAGCACAATCCTTGCTCATGCCGGCTGAAGAGTTGCTAATAAAGCCATTAGCCTGGCCACCATAGTTAGTTGAAGCACCACGGCCCCCATTATTATTGTTGACCTTGCCGTTACTGCTACGGTTATCCGAAAAATTCCCTGCGCCAGAAACGAAATTTAGCATTGAAGAATCAATAACTTTCATAAACAACTCCTTTTGATTATTTTGTTGACACTATGTAAGCCTCCGTAAGGCTATTTATAATTAGCTCTTTTCCACAATCGAATCAATGTTTATATTCATAACTATTTACTATGTTATGTGACATATTAAAATGTTTTGGAATAGGGAGAACCCATGAAGAAAATTATCTTGGATAAAAGCTTGGTTCTCTGGAGCTACGGCTTACACATGCTTCGATCTCAGTAAGCATATAGGGGAAGACTTCCTTTTCGGCGCAACTTGGCCGCAGCTGGTAGGTATCGTACTCATATTTATCATTTGCTTCGGTGCGCGTACCAAAATGAATGAATTAAGTTAGGCAACCGCATTAAAGAGGGGCTTAAAAGTAACAAAAGGGAATTCGCACTCATTATGCTACGGAGGGGCTTCGCGCCCTGTCAGATTACGATCAAAATATTACTGAGCGCCTGGCGGCTTTTGCTTGAGCAAGGCGAACCCTTGTCCGCACCAATTCCAATCTGGCTATGTCAGGCGTTAATTTGGCCTCGGATTTCTCCAGCCGAACCATGCCATTGGTATGTTGCCGCATGATGCCGTCCAGCAGCATCGGTACGCGACAGGCTGCGAGTCAGAGGCAGGGGATGGGGATATTACGCCACAGCCCCCCACACACTCGGCAATCACCAGATGGCAAATTCGCAGGACTCCAGCGGAGTAATGTCTCGCCATCGAACAGCGGCAAGAATGCCCGCCGGCTTCGCTCGCCGTGTTGTAGCGCGTTCGTGTCGCCGATGGGGGCGCTAGCGCCGGCACGTCGACCGCCCCCGCCAGATCTTGATTGTTGGTTCTTTGCGCATCTTCGATGCTTGCCCTGCGGGCCGTTGCTAAAGCAACGTGGTCTCACTTCGTTCGGCTCAAACCTCCTTCGGAGATTCTCATCCTCTCAAAGTGCAGACGAAAAAAAACCTGCTGTAACAGCAGGTTTTCTTAAATTTGGTCGGCATGAGAGGATTCGAACCTCCGACCCCCGACACCCCATGACGGTGCGCTACCAGGCTGCGCTACATGCCGACGCTATGAAAAATCATACTACCGATTCCCGATGTTAATGCAAGCGCCTCGCCACTTGATTGCTTTAGTTTTAAGCAGTTAGTTGGCGATAAAGCGTTTTACATCGGTCAACACCTGCAACAGCAGAGTAAGCTGCGGTTTCTCGTCTTTTATTTCATCGCCGTTCTGATCGTAGACGCGATAGTTGCCGCTGTTGTCCAGCATCAGTGTTTGTGTCGGCGTGGTTATCACCAGTTGGTTGCCATCGCCGGTGGCGATCCAGTTGTTGCGGCGCTGGGCGGTGAACAGATCCTCGCCTTGCGAATAGTCTTTCGGCGCGGTTTTCACGTGCAGCAGGCGTTGCATCAAGGTGCGCATGACGTCGTTATGGCCGGTCAGCTTGCTGATGGTCTGCGCCGGGGTGCCTGGCCAGTGGATCACCAACGGCACCTGCAGTTGCGCCTGGTTGAAGGCGGTGCCGGCGCCCCATTGGCCTTTGCCGCTGTCGTTGAACTCGACGCCGTGCTCGGCGGTGATCACCACCACGGTTTTATCCAGCAGGCCGCGCTGTTTCAGCGTGTCCAGCACCTGGGCTATCTGGGCATCCACATCTTGCGCGCCGGTGCGGTAGCGCCGAATAAAGTCGGCCGGAACCGACTTTTTGTCGCCTTCGGTCGGCTCGGCGCCGCTGAAGTTGATATAGGAGAACCACGGCTCTTTGCTACCCTGGTCTGCCAACCAACGTTGCCATTGCTGGGTGGTCTGGGCGTCGCTTTGCGGCGCCGGCGTCGGCAGCGAGAAGTCGGTCAACAGAGCCTGGCGGTACAGGCTGGCATTGAAGCCATCGGAGGAGAACAGCCCCAGCTGGTAGCCCCGATCGCCGAGCGCATTGATCAGTGCCGACGGCTTGCGGCCGGCGAGCACGCTGTCCAGATAGGTCGGGGAAATGCCGTAGAACAGGCCGAACAGCCCGGTATCGGCATGGTTGCCCGAACTGTAGTGATCGCTGAAACGCACGTTTTCCTGGGCGAAGCGGGTCAGGGTTGGCATGTCCTGCGCCACGTCTTTGGCGCGAATGCCGTCCACTACGATCATCAGCAGGTTATAGTCGCTGCCTTTATCGCCGTAGCTGAGATCGCTGAGCGGATACTCTACCGACACCGCTTCCGGGTTGCCCTGTTGCACCAGACGGCGTTCATACTCTTGCTGGTCGAGCAGGCCGTGTTTCTCGAGGAACTTGCGCGCGGTCATCGGGTACGAGAGCGGCAGGTTGGCCCGCTGCATGGTGATCGGGCGATAGAAGTTGGCGTCGGCCCAGATATAAATCAGGTGCGACGCGAAAAAGGCGCTGATAAACAGCGCCGCCAGCGGCTTGCCGAAGCGGCGGCGGTTCAGGCTGCGCAGCTTCTGCCAGCTCCAGGTGCCAAACAGCATCTCCACCAGGAAGATCACCGGCACGCAGATAAACATCAGCTGCCAGTCACGCGACAGTTCGCTTTGATCCGGGTTGACCACCAGATCCCACACCACCGGATTGAGGTGCAGGTGGAAATGGGAGAACACTTCGCTGTCGACCAGCAACAGCGTGAGCCCGATGGTGGCGAACGCGGCGGAAATAAATCGCAGCAGCCGCTGCGACATCACCACGAAGGTGAGCGGGAAGATCACCAGCAAATAGCCGGCGAACACGATAAAGCTGAAATGCCCCAGCAGGCTGACAAAGGCATAGACCCGGCCCAGCAGGGATGCGGGCCAGTCGGTGACAAACAGGTAGCGGCTGCCCAGCCCAAGGGCGAGCAGGATGTTGAATAAGGCGAACCAGTGCCCCCAGCTGATCATCTGGGAGACTTTTTCACGATAACGCTGACGGTTTGTCACCATAAGTCAATATTAATGTGCTTTATCTTCACGGACAGAAGCCTGCAAGGCTTCCGCGAACGATCTCGCCAGGGTTTTCCGCTGCGCGGGGGCAACGCTGGTGTTGATCAAATTAGTGACCATGTTGCCCAGCACCATCAGGGAAAGATCGGTGGGGGTATGGTGTTTTTCCAGAACATTGACCAGCTCTGAGAGCAGTTGTTCAACGTGTTCGTCACTGTAACGGGATGATTGTGGCATAAAATTGCGCTTAGTAATCTGCAAAGTGCCCTATCTTACCGTATAGGGCAGTGATTTTCCGCTCTTTTATCACTTCCTGTCATTCGGGAAATTGTTCGCCCGCGCCGGGGCGGGGCCCCGCTGCGCCTTTCCGGTTTGCCGCAGCTTTTTAGTATTGCAGGGCGGGGTCTTCAGTGTTTGAATACGCGCCTAAAGAACAGGAGGATTTATCATGAGTCTGGATATCGACCAGATCGCTCTGCACCAATTGGTGAAACGCGACGAGCAAACGCTGGACGTGGTGTTGCGCGATACCTTGCTTCCCACCAACGCGGCGGTGGAAGAAATGATGACGGAACTGCATCGCGTCTACAGCGCCAAGAGCAAGGCCTTGGGCCTGTTCAACGAAGGCAGCGAACTGGCGGAAGCGCTGCGCACTTGCCGCAAGGACGATAAGGACTTTCTGGCCTTCAGCCGCGCGGCGACCGGCCGCCTGCGCGACGAACTGGCGAAGTATCCGTTTGCCGAAGGCGGCGTGGTGCTGTTCGGCCAATACCGTTATCTGGCGGTGGAGTACTTGCTGATCGCGGTGCTGAACAGCCGTAACAGCATGCGCGTCAACGAAGAGCTGGATATCAACACCACGCACTATCTGGACATCAACAACGCCGATATCGTCGCGCGCATCGATCTGACCGAATGGGAAACCAACCCGGAATCGACCCGCTATCTGACCTTCCTGCGCGGGCGCGTAGGCCGCAAGGTCGCCGACTTCTTCATGGATTTCCTGGCGGCGTCCGAAGGGTTGGACACCAAGGCGCAAAACCGCGGGCTGCTGCAGGCGGTGGACGACTACTGCGCCGATGCGCAGTTGGACAAGAACGAGCGCCAGTCGGTGCGCCAACAGGTGTACAGCTACTGCAACGAACAGCTGCAGGCGGGCGAAGAGATTGAACTGCAGGCCCTGTCGCAGGAGCTGTCGCCGGTCGGTGAGAAAGACTTCATGCAGTTCTCCAGCGAGCAAGGGTATGAGTTGGAGGAAAGCTTCCCGGCCGATCGCGGCACGCTGCGCCAGCTGACCAAATTTGCCGGCAGCGGCGGCGGCATCAGCCTGAATTTCGACGCCATGCTGTTGGGCGAGCGCATTTTCTGGGATGCGGCCACCGACACGCTGACCATCAGAGGCACGCCGCCGAACCTGCGCGATCAGCTGCAGCGCCGGACCGGCAGCGGCAAGTAAGCGCGCCGGATCGCAGACAATAAAAAACGCCGCAATTGCGGCGTTCTTTATTTCGGCGTCCCGAAAGGTTCGAAAACGTAGCGATTAAACGCGAACGAAGTCGATGTGAGCCAGTTTTGGCTTGAACGGGTGACGCTGTACAGCCTGAACCTTAACTTTGGTTTCTTTACCGTCGATAACCAGAGTTACTGCTTCGCTGTAGAATTCTGGTTTAGCTTCCATGTTCTTAACAGAATCATGGTCCAATTCGATGGAAACTGCAGCTTCTTTGCCACCGTAAACGATAGCTGGGAATTTGTTTGCTGCACGCAGGCGGCGGCTCGCACCTTTACCCTGGTCTTTACGTACTTCTGCATTGATAGTGAACATTGTTTTTTCTCTTAAAAGAAAATTTACCCTGCTACAGGCGACCCAAGTAGCAAGTTCGGAAATCCACTTTAACGCTGGGCAGGCCCAGGTAAAGCGCGCGGCATTTTAACGGAAAGCCGCCTGCAGGGCAACGAAAACCTGTCCAGATTGGGGACCGTTCGCTCAGGTCAATTGATTGGCGCGGCGGAAACGGCCTTGATAATCGAACACTTTCTCGCGCACCTGCCAAAACTGGCCGCGTTTGCGCGCCACCACGAAATCCGGATGGCGCAGCGCCTGCTGTTGCGCCAGCACGTCGGCGGCGGTGTGCCAGGCGAACGGCACGCCCGGCGCGCGCTGGTGCGGGCGCAGGAACAGCATCTCGAACGCTTTGCGCTGCGCCGGCGTCTGCAGACGGAAGCGCTCGCTGGTGCTGGTGCCGTCCTCGTCGTAATAGGTGGCCTTCAGCCATTCGCCCTTGTCATCGCGGCCGCTCTGCAGTTCCATGCCGCCGCAGCGCAGCACCAGCGCGTCTTTCAGCTTCAGCGCCGCCTTCAGCATGTCATCGGGATCGACCAGCACCTCCTGACACTGATGGCAACGGCGTGCGGCGATGTCGTTCTCCGCGCCGCAGTGCGGGCAGCTCTTGAACCGGAAGCGGTAATCGCACTGTTCGCGGTGGCCGTCGTCGTCTTCCAGCCAGCCCTGACAGCGGCGGCCGTAGTGCTCGATGATATCGCCGTTCTCGGTGCACTTGCCCCAGAACAGATTGGCGAAGCCGCAGGCCGGGCAGAACACCTGCACCGGCTGGCTGTCGCCGTGCGGCTTGCTGACGCCGACCTCCGGCGTGAACAGATCGTGCGGGTTGCCGGCATAGTCGAGGATCAGACAATCCTCCTTGCCGGGCGCCAGCCGCAGCCCGCGGCCGACGATCTGCTGATACAGGCTGACGGACTCGGTCGGGCGCAGGATCGCGATCAGATCGACGTGCGGCGCGTCGAAACCGGTGGTCAATACCGCTACGTTGACCAGATAGCGCAACTGCTGCTGTTTGAACGCCTCGATCAGCGCATCGCGCTCGGTGGGCGGCGTTTCTGCGCTGACCAGCGCGGCCTCGCCGTTCGGCAGCAGGCCGTGGATCTCGCGGGCGTGCTCGACGGTGGCGGCGAAGATCATCACCCCTTTGCGATCGTCGGCGTACTCCACAATCTGGCTGATAATGTGCGGCGTGACGCGGTTTTGCCGCTTCAGCTCGCGGTTCAGATCCGCTTCGCTGAACAGGCCGTTGCTTCTGGCCTCCAGCCGGCTGAAATCGTACTGCACAATCGGCATGTCCAGCCGCTCAGGCGGCACCAGGAAGCCGTTCTTAATCATATAGCGCAGCGGCAGCTCATAGATGCAGTCGCGAAACAGGCTGGCGCCGTCGCCGCGGGTAAAACCGTGGTAGTGATACTGGTAAATCCAGCCCTTGCCCAGACGATAGGGCGTGGCGGTCAACCCCAGCAGCCGCAGCTGCGGGTTGGTTTTCTGCAAATGCTGGATGATTTGTTGGTACTGGCTGTCGTCGTCGTCACTGATGCGGTGGCATTCATCGACGATCAGTAGCGAAAAGGCGCCGTCGAACAGCGGCAGGTTGCGCGCCACCGACTGCACGCTGCCGAACACCACTTTGCCGGCGCTCTCTTTTTGTTGCAGACCGGCGGCGAAGATGTCCGCCTCCAGGCCGTAGGCGCAGTATTTGGCGTGGTTTTGCGCCACCAGTTCCTTGACGTGCGCCAACACCAGCACCCGCCCACGGGCGCGCTTCGCCAGTTCGGCGATCACCAGGCTTTTGCCGGCGCCGGTCGGCAGCACGATCAGCGCCGGTTCGGGACGCCGCCGGAAATGGTTGATGGTGGCTTCGACCGCTTCCAGTTGGTAGGGGCGTAGGGTAAAGGCCATAAAATGAACGCCGTAGAGTGGAATGGGCCGCCGGGTACAGGTCTTGTCGCCCCCGTTCCCACAGAAACAGCGACATTTTACGCCCCGGGCGGCCGAAAAATTTCTACTATTATGCCTTCTGCGCACGCGCGGTGCGAGAAGCGTGAAAATTACCTCTGTCGGGCAACGCGTTGTGTCGCTATACTTGTGTGACAGCAATCGCTGTTCCCCCACGCGATTCCCCCCCTGAACCTGCTATTTGCACCCGGTGCAACGGCGGGCGTCATATTTTGGCAATACGATCAATGCGATCATAACAACGACAGGCAAAGCAGATCCCATGCGATTGGACAAGTTTTTATCTCAGCAGTTAGGCATCAGCCGTGCGCTGGTCGCGCGCGAACTTCGGGCTAAACGCGTCACCGTGGACGGTGAGGTAGTGAAGAGCGGGGCTGTCAAACTGAGCCCGGAGCAAGAAGTGGCGTTCGACGGCAATCCGCTGCAGCAGCAGAACGGCCCGCGCTATTTCATGCTCAACAAACCGCAGGGCTACGTCTGCTCTACCGACGATCCCGATCATCCGACGGTGCTGTATTTCCTCGATGAGCCGGTCGCGTACAAGCTGCACGCCGCCGGGCGGCTGGATATCGACACCACCGGGCTGGTGCTGATGACCGACGACGGTCAATGGTCGCACCGTGTCACGTCGCCGCGCCACCACTGCGAGAAAACCTATCTGGTCACGCTGGAGCACCCATTGGCGGAAGACACCGCGCAGCGTTTCGCTGAAGGGGTGCAACTGCACAACGAGAAAGATCTGACGCGGCCGGCGACGCTGGAGCAGGTCGACGAGCACGTGGTGCGCTTGACCATCAGCGAAGGGCGCTACCACCAGGTGAAGCGGATGTTCGCCGCCGTCGGCAACCGGGTGATCGCGTTGCACCGCGAGCGCATCGGCGCCATCGTGCTGGATGACGATCTGGCGCCGGGCGAATACCGCCCCTTGACAGAAGAAGAGATCGCCAGCGTGGGCGCGCCGCACCTGCAGGACTGATAACCGATCATTGATTGCGGCCGATTAAGGAGTCGTGGAACGTGCAACAGAACCGAACCTCTCATCTCGGTTTGATTTTCATTCTGGGCCTGTTGTCCATGTTGATGCCGTTGGCCATCGACATGTACCTGCCCAGTATGCCGGTGATCGCCGCCCAGTTTGGCGTCGAGTCCGGCAGCGTGCAGATGACGCTCAGCGCCTATATGCTCGGCTTTGCCTTCGGGCAGCTGTTCTATGGGCCGATGTCGGACAGCATCGGCCGCAAGCCGGTGATCCTGTGGGGAACGCTGATCTTCGCCATCGCCGGCTGCGCCTGTGCCATGGCGCAGTCGATCGATCAACTGATCGGGCTGCGTTTCCTGCACGGTTTGGCGGCGGCGGCCGCCAGCGTGGTGATCAACGCCCTGATGCGCGATATGTTCACCAAGGATGAGTTCTCGCGCATGATGTCGTTCGTCATTCTGGTGATGACCATTGCGCCGCTGCTGGCGCCGATGATCGGCGGTGCGCTGCTGCTGTGGTTCAGCTGGCACGCCATCTTCTGGACCATGGGCGCCGCGGCGCTGATCGGTTCACTGCTGGTGGCCTTGTTCATCAAGGAGACGCTGCCGAAAGAGCGGCGCCAGCGGTTCCACCTGCGCACCACGCTGGGCAACTTCGGTTCGCTGTTCCGCCATAAGCGGGTGCTGAGTTACATGTTGGCCAGCGCCTTCTCGTTTGCGGGCATGTTCTCGTTCCTCAGCGCCGGACCGTTCGTCTACATCGAACTGAACCACGTTTCGCCGCAGCATTTCGGTTACTATTTTGCGCTGAACATCGTCTTCCTGTTCCTGACGACGCTGATCAACAGCCGCAACGTGCGGCGCTTCGGCGCGGTCAAGATGTTCAAGCTGGGGCTGCTGGTACAGCTGGCGATGGGGCTGTGGCTAATGGCGGTGAGCACCGTGGGCCTGGGCTTCTGGGCGCTGGTGATCGGCGTTGCGGTCTATCTGGGGTGCATCGCGATGATCTCCTCCAACGCCATGGCGGTGATCCTGGATGATTTTCCGCATATGGCGGGCACCGCTTCTTCCCTGGCCGGCACGTTGCGCTTCAGCATCGGTGCGCTGGTGGGGGCGGTGCTGTCGATGGCGCCGGGCAAAAGCGCTTGGCCAATGGTCACCTCGATGGCGCTGTGCAGCATCGTGGCGGTGCTGTTCTATGTTTACGCCAGCCGGCCGCGCGATCGCGCAGCCTGACGTTCTCCCGATTCGGGGCGTGTCGCTCCGCATCGTCACGGGGTTGCGCCCTGCCATTTCAGGGTGCAACCGGCAATGAAAAATTTGTTGCTAAATATACGCAAGCTAATCAATTGACCGCTTTCTCACCTGTGTGCTTTTTGTTAAAAAATTCTGCCGCCGTGCCGCCCAATATTCCCCGGGAGGCGCGGCGCGCTGTCGGCTGAGCCGCGCGGGGGATTTGTATTAGGATTGATGTATATCAAGGTATTAGCAGCGGTGGCGGCGCTAACGTGACGGGTAAGATGTTTCTTCATTGTAAAAATATGGCGACGAAAAAGTAGTCGCATTGCAAGAAAAAAGAGTTGAGATCGCTGCGGGAAAGGGTTACATATAACGCAAAAATGCGAGCTGAGTCGCAAAATGCCGTGAAATAACACCGCACGGCGCGCCAAAAAGTGGCACGGCATCGGCAAGCACGGGGTCAGGTTAATGGCTTGCGGCAAAATTTACATTTAAATAACATTTGTGCGCGGCAGAGTCGGGAGTCAACGGCTATAACTTAGTAACCCTGTCAGGTAAAAGTGTTTCACCTTTTCAAACTAGGGATTTCATGTGGAGAGTATCCAACTTTCGGTAGTGCATCGCTTGCCGCAAAGTTATCGTTGGCTATCCGGTTTCACCGGCGTGAAGGTCGAACCGATTCCGTTTAACGGAATAGACGAAGATAACAACCTGATTGGGCTGAAGCTGCTCAGCCATGAAGGGGCCGAGGCCTGGCAGGTAATGCAACAGCTCAATCTGTCGCTGCAGGAGATTCAGGTCGACTGTGCGATCGTCGAATGGGAAGGGGAACCTTGCCTGTTCGTGCAGCGCAGCGACGAGAGCGCCACCATGTGCCGCCTGAAAAACGTCGGTGCCGCGATCGCCGAACCGCTCAGCGCGCAATACCCCTTCTGAATTCGCCGCTAATCCGCCAACTGCAGCAGTTGACGGGTATAGTCGGCTGCGGGCGCCGCGAAAATCGCCCGGCAGTCTCCCTGTTCAACCACTTCCCCCTGTCGCAGTACGATGACCTGGTGACATAGCGAACGCACCACCTGCAGGTCATGGCTGATGAACAGATAAGCCAACCGGTGGCGTTGCTGCAGCGATTTCAGCAGCGTCAGGATCTGCGCCTGCACCGATTTATCCAGTGAAGAGGTCGGCTCGTCGAGGATCAGCAGCTGCGGTTGCAGGATCAGCGCGCGCGCGATGGCGATACGCTGGCGCTGGCCGCCGGAAAACTCGGTGGGATAGCGGTGGCGAAGCTGCGGATCCAGGCCGACTTCCCGCAACACCTCGATCACGCGTTGTTCCCGCTGCTCGGCGCTAAGCCGCTGGTGCACTTCCAGCCCCTCGGCGATGATCTGCTGCACGTTCAGGCGCGGATTCAGGGCGGAATAGGGATCCTGGAAGACGATTTGCATTCGGCTGCGGTAGGGCAGCATCTGCTTCATCGTGAGCGGGTGCAGCGGTTCGCCGTCGAACCAGATGGCGCCCTGCGAGGCCAGCAGACGCAATAGCGCAAGCCCGGTGGTGCTTTTACCCGAGCCGGATTCTCCCACCAGCCCCACGCTTTCCCCTGCGCGCAGCTCGAAACTCAACGATTTCAGCGCATAGTGATAATCCACCGTGCGGCGCAGCAGGCCGCGCCGGATGGGGAAGCGCACCTGCAGATCTTCCACCTTGAGCAGCGGCCGCTCGTCGCCGGGGCGCGCGGTGGGCAGCGGCAGCGGCTCACCGACGTCTTCGGCGGCCAGCAGCTGCTGTGTGTAGGGATGCTGCGGCCGGCTGAACAGCTGCGCGCGGCCGTTTTGCTCTACGCAGCGCCCCTGGCGCATCACCGCCACGTTGTCTGCCAGGCGGCGCACGATATTCAGATTATGGGTGATGAACAGCAACCCCATGCCCATCTCCTGCTTCAATTCTTGCAGCAGCGTCAGGATCTGCGCCTGGATAGTCACGTCGAGCGCGGTGGTGGGTTCGTCGGCGATCAGCAGTTTCGGGCGGGTCAACACCGCCATGGCGATCATTACCCGCTGGCGTTCGCCGCCGGACAGCTGATGCGGATAGTCCTGCAGCCGGTTTTTGGCCTGGCGGATGCCGACGCGCTCCAGGCATTCGACGATCTCTGCGCGCGCGGCTTCGCGCCGCAGGCCGCGGTGCAGCATCAGCACTTCCGCCAGCTGTTTCTCGATGGTGTGCAGTGGGTTAAGCGACACCATCGGTTCCTGAAAGATCATCGCGATCTGATTGCCGCGCACCTTGCGCAGGTCAGTCTCCGGCGCATGCAGCAACGACTCGCCGTTGAACAGAATATCGCCGGCAGGGTACACCACCGGCGGCGCGGGCAGCAGACGCAGTATCGACAGGGCGGTGACGCTTTTGCCGGAGCCGGATTCCCCTACCAGCGCCAGCGTTTCCGCCGGCGCTATTTGCAGCGAGAGTTCGTTGACCACCGGCGTGACGGTGTCGCCCTGACGGAAGGCGATGCTGAGATCCTGAATAGCGAGCAAAGGAGTGGCCATATCAATGCGCCTTGCTGGGGTCAAAGGCGTCGCGCACCGCTTCGCCGATAAAGATTAATAACGACAGCAGCACAGCCAATACCAGGAAGGCGGTGATGCCGAGCCACGGCGCCTGCAGATTGTTTTTGCCTTGCAGCAGCAATTCGCCGAGCGACGGCGAACCTATCGGCAGACCGAAACCGAGGAAATCGAGCGACGTCAGGGTGGTGATCGAGCCGCAGAGGATAAACGGCAGGAAGGTCAGCGTCGCCACCATGGCGTTGGGCAGCATATGGCGGGACATGATTACCCGATCCGGCACGCCCATGGCGCGCGCGGCGCGGATATAGTCAAAATTGCGGGTGCGCAGGAATTCGGCGCGCACCACGCCCACCAGGCTCATCCAGCCGAACAGGATGGTGATGCCGAGCAGCCACCAGAAATTGGGCTGGACGATGCTCGACAGCAGAATGATCAGAAACAGCGTCGGCATGCCCGACCACACTTCGATAAAGCGCTGTCCCCACAGATCGAAACGCCCGCCGTAATACCCCTGCGTCGCGCCGACGCACACGCCGATCAGGCTGGAAAACAGCGTCAGCGCCAGACCGAACAACATCGAAATGCGAAAACCGTACAGCACCCGAGCCAGCACGTCGCCGCCGTTGCTGTCGGTGCCCAGCAGGTTGTGCCGCGAAGGCGGCGAAGGGAAGGGCACCTCAGTGGCGAAGTTGATGGTGTCGTAACTGAAGCGGATCGGTGCCCAGACCGCCCAGCCGTGCCGTTCGATCTGCCGCTGCACGAACGGATCCTGATAGTCGGCTTCGGTATTCAGTTCGCCGCCGAAGGCGGTTTCGCTGTAGCTAATCATAAACGGCAGGTACAACCGGCCTTCATAACGCACCAACAGCGGTTTGTCGTTGGCGATCAGATCGGCGGCCAGGCTCAGAGTGAACAGCACCAAAAAGATCCACAGCGACCAGTAGCCGCGGCGGTTGCGGCGAAAACGCGCCCAGCGCGCCTGGTTGATCGGGCTAAGGCGGCTCATTGGCGGGCCTCGAAGTCAATGCGCGGATCGACCAGGGTGTAGGTGATATCGCTGAGGATATTCAACAGCAGGCCGATCAGGGTGAAGATATACAGCGTGCCGAACATCACCGGGTAGTCGCGCTGCAGCGTGGCGTCGTAGCCCAGCAGCCCCAGGCCGTTGAGCGAGAACATCACTTCGATCAGCAGCGAGCCGGTGAAGAACATGCTGATAAAGGTGGCCGGAAAACCGGCGATCACCAGCAGCATGGCGTTGCGGAACACGTGGCGGTAGAGGATTTTTTTCTCGTCCAGCCCCTTGGCGCGGGCGGTGGTGACGTATTGTTTGCGGATCTCGTCGAGGAATGAGTTCTTGGTCAGCATGGTCAGGGTGGCGAAACCGCCGATCACCGTCGCCAGCACCGGCAGGGTGATGTGCCACAGGTAGTCGGCGATCTTCGCCGGCCAGGAGAGGGTGTCGAAGTTGCTCGATACCAGGCCGCGCAGCGGGAACCAGTCCAGGTAGCTGCCGCCGGCGAACAGCACGATCATCAGAATGGCGAACAGAAAGGCCGGAATGGCGTAGCCGATGATAATCAGCGTGCTGCTCCAGGTATCGAACGCGCTGCCGTTGTGGACGGCCTTGCGGATGCCGAGCGGGATCGACACCAGATAGATGATCAGCGTGCTCCAGAGGCCCAGCGTGATGGAGACCGGCAGGCTCTGGCCGATCAGCTGCATCACCGAAGCGCCGCGAAACAGGCTGTCGCCGAAGTCGAAGCGCATATAGTTCCACAGCATGGTGAAGTAGCGCTCGTGCAGCGGTTTGTCGAAGCCGTAACGCTTAGTGATCTCGGCGATCACCTCCGGATCCAAACCGCGCGAACCGCGGTATTGGCCGTCGCCAGCCGCGATGCCCGTCCGGGCGTGGCCCAGGCCTTCGCCGACACCGCCGCTGCCAAACCCGCTGCCGTGCCCCAGCTCAATGGCGGCGATGGCCTGATCGACCGGACCGCCGGGGGCGATTTGCACGATAAAAAAGTTGATGGTGATGATCGCCCACAGCGTGGGGATCACCAATAACAGTCTGCGTATCAGATAGGCCGCCATTCCGACTCCTTATTGCCGCTGAGCCGGTAAGCGCGCCGCCTTGTTGACGTCGTACCACCAGTTGTCGAAGCCGATCGCATAGGCCGGGCGGACCGACGGCGTGGAGAACTTGTCCCAATAGGCGTAGCGGTCGTGGCTGGAGTACCACATCGGCAGCATGTAGTTGTTCCAGGTCAGCACCCGGTCCAGCGCGCGGCCGAGCGGCAACAGGGCGTTTTCGTCGCCCTGATGGGCGGCGATTTGCCTGACCAGGCTGTCGACCGCCGGATCTTTGACGCCGGGGGTGTTATAGCTGGAATCGATGTACTGCGAATCCCACAGAATTTGCAGATCGGCGCTGGGGAACGGCATCGCCATATACACCGTCGACATCATGTCGAAATCGCGTTCGCGCATGCGGCGGGTGTACTGCGAGGCGTCAATCTCGCGGATTTGCATCTCGATGCCCAACCGCTGCAGGTTGTGGCGGAACGGCAGCACGTACTGGAAGTTGCTGCCGCTCAGCAGCATCAGTTCAAAGGTGAACGGCTGGCCGGTTTTGGCGTTGACCAGCTTTTGATTTTTGACCACCCAACCGGCTTCTTTCAGCAGTTGGGTCGCCTTCAGCAGGTTTTGTCGATCGTTGCCGCTACCGTCGGAAGAGGGCGGTTGGTAGATACTGGTAAATACCTCCGGCGGTATCTGGCCCTTGAGCGGTGCCAGCAAGGCCAGTTCAGCGGCGTCCGGGTAGCCGCGGGCGGCGTAGGCGGTGTTTTGGAAATAGCTGTCGGCGCGCTGATAGGCGTTGTAATACAGCGCCTTGTTCATCCAGTTAAAATCGAAAGCCAGGCCGATCGCTTCCCGTACCCGACGATCGGCGAACAGCGGTTTTTGCAGATTGAACGCCAGCCAGCGGGTATTCTGCGCCGCCTGGTTGGTCTCGTCCTGCTTGATGATGTAGTTGCGCGCGAAGTTGCCGCCCTGATACTGGGTGGCCCAGCTCTTGGGCGACGGCTCGATGCGGAAATCGTAGGCGCCGGCCTTGAAGGCTTCCAGCGATACCTTATCGTCCAGATAATAATCGTAGCGAATACTGTCGAAGTTGTAGCGGCCGCGGTTCACGGGCAGATTGGCGGCCCAGTAGTCGCGCACCCGCTGATAGGTGATGTACTGGCCGAGGCGATAATCGCCGATTTTATACGGGCCGCTGGCGAGCGGCGGGGTGCTGAGCGGTTCGTTGAGCTTATGGTTTTTCCAGAAGCTTTCCGGCAATACGCGCAGGCTGAGCAGGCTGAGGATTTGCTCACGGTTCGCCTTAGGCAGCTCGATGCGCACCGTCAGCCGGGAAATGGCCTTGACCGTGACGCCTTTGTAATAGGAGCGAAACTGCGGTACGCCTTCGGTCATGAATTTATTGAAGGTAAAGGCCACGTCGGCGGCGGTGATCGGGCTGCCGTCCTGGAAGCGGGCGCGGGCGTTGATATCCAATTCCATCCAGCGCATGTCGGCCGGGAAACGGGCCGATTCGGCAATCAGCGGGTAATAGCTGCCGGGTTCGTCGTCGGAGTTGGTGAACAGCGTATCGTACAGCTCCATCGTGCGCTCGCCGGGCACGCCGCGGGTAGCGAAGCGGTTGAAGTTGTCGTAGGTGCCGATGGCCGCCAGCCGCACGTCGCCGCCCTTGGGCGCCGCCGGGTTGACATAGTCAAAATGGCTGAAGTCGGTGGCGTATTTCGGTTCACCGAGAAGGGCGAAAGCGTAGCTTTCGTTGAGGGCTTCGGCCCGCAGGCCGAAGCTCAGTGCCGAGAGCACCAGAGCAGCGAAAATGCGCACGGACATCAGACGGTAAGCTCCTGCTGTGGAATAAAGTACAACCTGCGCCCAGCATAACATTCTTCGGACGTGCGCAGGGTAAAGATGCTTAAAGATTAACTATTTTTTCCTGATAATCAAAGACCTGATTAGCATTGCAGTAAGCGACGAAATCATCGATGCTCAGCGGCTTGCTGAAGTAGTACCCCTGCATGAAGTTGACGCCGTGTTCTTGCAGAAACTGCATCTGCTCGGCGGTTTCCACGCCTTCGGCCACCGTCAGCATTTTCAGCTTTTTCGCCAGCGAGATCACCGCATCCAGCACCGGCGCGGTGACCGTATCCTGGCCGATGGTGTTGACGAAGCCACGGTCAATCTTCAGATAATCCATGGTGAAGCGCTCAAGATAAATAAGCGCGCTGTGCCCGGTGCCAAAATCATCCACCGCGATCTCGATGCCCTGTTTGTGCAGCCAGTCAAACTCCGTCAGCGCGCTCTCTTCTTCC
Source organism: Serratia sp. CY40230 (assembly GCF_052168835.1). Taxonomy (NCBI): domain Bacteria; kingdom Pseudomonadati; phylum Pseudomonadota; class Gammaproteobacteria; order Enterobacterales; family Yersiniaceae; genus Serratia; species Serratia sp. CY40230. The sequence goes on along the minus strand of NZ_JBJNLX010000001.1, from coordinate 961,181 downwards.
ACCATGCCGCGTTCGGTGATTTCAAACACCAGCGTAAAGTAATCGCCCGGCAGCTGCGTCAACAGTTCATACACGTCCTGGTGAAACGACGGTGCGCTAAGGTGGGCGGGGGAAATGTTGAGGCCGACTTTACCTCCCCGTGGCAGCGCTTTGGCGAGCTGTGGCGCATCTTCGGCGATCAGCCTGAACAGGTGGCGGGTAAGCGGCACGATCAGCCCGTTGCTTTCGGCGTAGGGGATAAAGACATCGGGCGGGATGCGGCCCTCGATCGGATGCTGCCAGCGGATCAGCGCTTCCAGCCCGCCTATGCTGTTGCTATCGGTATGGAACACCGGCTGGTATTCGATAAAGAACTCGTTGCGCTTGATGCCGCGCAGCAGCGCGCGTTCCGGGCTTTGCCGCAGCAGCAGCATGTAGTAGCAGAGTACGCCGGTCATCAATGACAGCACCAGGCTGCCCAGCAGCGTCAGGCGAATGTCGTTGGGGGTCAGTTTCTCGTTGTAGAACAGGATGGTCAGCGGCAGATTGGGCAGCGTCAGGGTATCCGCCTTGCCCTTCGGTAGCTGATTGACCGGCATCAGGTTCGGGCTGAAAGTGGTCAGCGCGCGGTTGCCCATCACGATGGCGATGCCCGGCGCCTGTTCGTCGTGCGAGGTGAACAGCAGGTAGGGCATCAGATCGATGTCCAGCGTAGCGAGGATGCCGGTGGCCTTTTCGCCGGGATGTCGCAGCCAAACCGCAACCGCCGGTTTATTTGGCACCATCGGCGTACCCTGCTGCAGCTTGAGATCCAGAGACAGATCCCAGTCGATATCCTGGTAGATATTTTTCATCGGCAACATCATGTCGCCCGTGGCGGAGGAGCAATAGGCGTAGCCGTCCTTCACCAACAGGAAGGTGCGCACGCCGCTGGTAAAGGCCGCCTGGTAGGTAATATCCGACTGGCTGGAGAGGCAAGGCTTGCCCAGCAGCGGCATCATTTGCCGCATCACCGCCGTCAGATGCGAGATATAACCCAGCGTGAACTTTTGCGTGCGCGCTTCGACCTTATGTTGATATTGCGTGCGCTGGTGGTTAATCAAAGAAAGCGTGACCGCGGTGAATAGCGTAAAAAATACCAGGGCGGCGACACCGCTTTTAGCCAGGCTGCGTTGTCGGTGAGACACGCTGCGGGCGAAAGCTCTTTTCAAGCCCATAACCGAGTCCTCTGCAACCGGGCGTCAGGCGTGTCGCGCAGCCAGTTAATGGATTGTGCCAACGGCTTTTTTTTCATTTTTGCCTTTTTATCCCGTACCAACCGGCGGCGCCATTTAAATATGTGGCGTCGCCGACAGAAATATCATGCGCATAATATCAGCGGAAACGTTTTAAATAACGCCGGGGCGCCGTTGCCGTCATCTGACGATAATAGGCGAGTTTTTCCTCGACGGGGCGATTTCCCGCCAACAGTTTATCAAAATAATGGCGTGCGGCGGCGTTAAGCAGGGAAAGGTGACGATAAGGCAGGGATCAATTTTGATGATACCTGTTCGACAACCAAAAAAACGCCGCCCGTGGGCGGCGCTTATCGCTCGTTTGGTATTCAGGATCTTCAGGGCGTTGCGCCGTTAACCGTTGGTCAGCACCCGGCGCGCTTCTCGATAACGTTTATTCCAATAGTTATCGGTCAGCTTGGAAATCATGACCCCACTGCTGGTGGAGGCATGAACGAACTGATCGTTGCCTAAATAGATGCCGACATGGCGCCCGGTAGAACCGGCGCGGAACAGCACCAAATCGCCGGCGCGCAGCTTGGTGCGCTGAATTTTCTTGCCGAGATCTTCCTGTTCATAGGTCGAACGCGGTAAATCCATGCCGAACTGTTCGCGGAAGGTGCGCTGTACAAACGCCGAGCAATCGATGCCGCGCTTGGTGTCACCGCCTAAGCGGTAGCGAACGCCTTTCCAATCCGCATACTGATCCATAATCTTTGACTTGACGTCAACGTTGCGGACCATCGCTTCGAATTCATCCTGAGAGGCTTGCAGTAAAAGACCGTCTTTGTCATTAACTGCACGCATCTCAGTTTGTGCGTTATTCAAGTTCGAAGTGTGAGTCGAGCTGCACGCTGACAGCATAACCGCAGCGGCAATTGCAGGGACTACCCGCAAAAAATATCTCAGAAACGGTTGAGATTTGACCATTGTTGTTGTTTTCCCTTGAAGTCCTTAACGACGAAAGTCGCTACCTGAAAAATGCCAAACGAAACGAGCCTAGTCCGCACCTGTTGCATCGACAACCAGTTACCGTTGAAAACGTGCGAGAACGCACATTTTTATCGGATTTCATACTGATTCGACTTAAACCAGGCACAAACGCATCTGAGATTACCGGAACCAATAGGGGATTGCGAGCCTTTTTCCCGTCTTTTTTATATGAATTTGTGATGTAACATAATGTAAATCTTCATATAAAAAACGCCAATTGTCCGATGTATGAATCTGGCGTGAAATCAGGTTGCAAAAGCGTTAACGAACGGCGGGGAAATTTTTACGCGCGGCGAGGGGAAGAGGGCGGGAGGCGTAAGCCTCCCGGCATGAGTCATAAACACAAATTATGGTTGGCCGGGGCGGTGCTTACCGGGCAACAGGCGATTCAACCGATCGACGATCCAGTCGCTGCAAGGCGTCATCAGCACCCAGCTGGCGCCAACCAGCACCACGGACAATGAGCCGACGGCGATATCGGTAAACCAGTGGGCGCCAATCATCACGCGCGGCAATGAGAAGAGCAACGTAATCAGCAGGGCGACGGCGAAGGCGCCGCGGCCGAAATAGCGCAGCATAAAGCAGGAAAAAATAATCAGCATCATGCCGTGGTCGCCGGGGAAGCTGTCGCCGGAAGCGTCCTTGGTGGGGATGCCGGTCAGCTCGCTGACGCGATGGATATTGTCAAAGGTCAGGGTGGGGCTTGGATGTTTTACCGGCAGCAGGTGGCCAAGCTGGTTCAGCACCACGGCGGTCAGCAGCATCACCACGCCGGTGATCACCAGACGGCGGCGGCCGGCGGCGTCCTGCTTCAGATAAAAGTACAGATACAGCAGCCCCATGGCGAGCAGCGAAATCACATCGAACGCGCGGTTGTTGGTGATGGCGACCAGGTGTAAAAACGCCGGGTCGGTGGCCAGATGGCGGTTAAAGAAGAAGAAAATCGCCGAATCCAGGGTAAACCAGCCGCCGTGATTGGCCGGCAGGAACCAGGACAGAAACAGCGCAACGCCCAGTAAGTTGAAGAAGAGAATGAGGGGTAAATTGCGGCGTGTCATGACATAACCTGTTGGAAAAATGAAAACGAAATAAAACCCGGCAGCCCTGCGGCAACCGGGGGGCAACGGTACGGGGTCTAACTTAAACGAATCTTAAACAAGGCGGATTGCAGGGCATTCCAATCGGCATTTTCGCTGTGGATAAGCTCAATTCGGCTGTCGAGCGGCGCGACCGGGCGGGTTTCGATGTTGAGATCCTGCCCCTGACGATTGATCAGCAATGTGCCTTCGGGGATGCGCACCACGCCTTTGGCGCGTTCGACCGGCGCGAGTCGCACCCATTCCATGAAGCCGACGGTGTCGAACCGGGTATCGCCGTCAAAAATCCAGCCGCAGCTGGTGAAGCCTTGCCCTTCATTCAACGCTCGCCGCCAGCGGGCGTGCTCCGGCAGCCGCAGCGCCGCCAGCCCCTGCTTTTTCGCCTGACCATGATGATGCTGCGCGTCCGGCAATTCTGTACGATTCGTGCGCGGAAGTGACAACAGCGCGACATCCGCTTCGCCTTGCGCGATGGCGTAGCAGGGGCGCTGCAGCGGGTCTTGCGCCTTCCAGGCCTCCAGCGCCAGCCTGTCTTCCGGCCGGTAGGTATCGCTTTTGCTGGCCAAAATAATGTCGGCCGCGGCCAGCTGATCGCGGAAGTTTTCGTTGTCGCGGTAGCGGGGCTGGCTGAGCTGGCGGGCATCCAGCAGGCACAGGGTGGCCTGCAGATCGATCCAGCCGGCATAGCTCTCCTGGGTCAGCAGCGACAGGATTTGTTTCGGATGCCCGAGCCCGGTCGGCTCGATCAGCAGCCGATCCGGTTTGGCCTGCTGCAACAGCATATTCAAGCCCACCTGCATCGGCAGGCCGTTGACGCAGCACATGCAGCCACCGGGGATCTCTTTGAGCACCGCGCCGCTGTCTGCCAGCAGCGCGCCGTCGATGCCGATCTCGCCGAATTCATTGACCAATACCGCCCAGCGTTCATGTTCGGGCTTATGAGCCAGCAAATGGCGGATAGTGGTGGTTTTGCCGCTGCCGAGGAAACCGGTAATCAAATTGGTTTTGGTCATTAATAATTCCTGGCGCAAAAATTAACCTGCTTAATAAATGAGTTACGCAGCCGTGTCGGTGAAACGGCCGCGATTTAATTTGTGCTCTATCTCGCAAATTTTGCACGTCACCATGCGCTTTTCAACCGACAAAATCCACCGTTTATAACAAGAAAATTCTTAGATAAAACCCTGTATTAGATGCGGTTAACTTTTGTTAGTAGCTTGTTTTTACATTGTTAATGACGAGATTAACGATCAAATCTCGTCCCTTTCCTTGCGATTATTCCTAACAAGATCCTCTATGGTTAAATTGGCTTAACTAAAAATGAGGTTGCCATGAATACCTTTCGGTTATTTTTGATCGTAGGAATGTTGTTTTCATGGACGGCAGTGAGTCAGGCAGGAGTGGCCGGCGGGGTAATTCGCTTCGTCGGCTCTATCGTTGAAAGTCCTTGCACGGTCAAGATTGCAGATTCTAAGGCGAATACGCAATGTTACCGCAACGGCCAGCATTATCAGGCCCAGCAAGCGTTGTCAGGTTTTGATACTACACGCAAAGAACTTCCGCTAAATCTAGGCACAACCGAAATGAAGTGGGTAGACCAACAGAAGAAACTCGCTGTTATGACGGTCGTTTATCGTTAAGTCGTTCCGCCATGCCGGCGTAACGTTACGCCGGCATGGTTATTCTCGGCCCTGCAGGCTCCTCACCGCATTACCCACTCCTTCACCGTTTCACGCGCGCCGCGATCGCGCAGCGATAAATAGGCTTGCGTCACCGCTTCGCTAAACGCCGCATGCGCCGCCAGCGTTTCGCCGAATACCGATTTCAACGCCAACAGCGCCGCTACGCGCCGTCGATCGTCCGTTGTGGCGGCGATCGTCTGTTGCAGCACGTCTGCCAGCGGATCGCGAATGTCGATCGGCTCACCGGCGTCATCGACGCCGCCGACGTAACGCATCCAGCCCGCCACGCCCAGCGCCAGCCCGCTATAGTCGCCGCCGTGCCGCAGATGCCAGCGCACGGCATCCAGCAGCCGCTGCGGCAGCTTCTGCGTGCCGTCCATGGCGATCTGCCAGGTAAGGTGTTGCAGCGCCGGATTGCTGAAGCGCGCGATAAGCTGTGCGGCATAATCGGGCAGGCTGATGCCGGTGACGCTCAGCGTTGGCGCCTGTTCGTCCAGCATCAACCGCAGGGCGGCGCGGCGGTAGTGCTCATCCGCCATGCACTCGTTGATATAGCGGTAGCCGCCCAGGTAGCCTAAGTATGCCAGGAACGAGTGGCTGCCGTTCAGCATGCGCAGCTTCATGTGTTCAAACGGCAGCACATCGCTGACCAACTGGGCGCCGGCCAACTCCCACGCCGGGCGTCCGGCGGTGAAGTTGTCTTCCACGACCCATTGAATGAAGGGCTCGCAGGCGATGGCGCATTCGTCGCGCACGCCGCCCAGCGCGGCGGCGATCTCATCCAGCGTGGCCGGCGTGGCGGCCGGCACGATGCGATCCACCATGGTGCAGGGGAAGGTCGCGGCGGTGGCGATCCAGTCGGCGAGCGACGGATCCCGCGCCTGCGCCAGATCGAGCACCGCCCGGCGCAGCACGTGGCCGTTCTCCGGAATATTGTCGCAGGAAAGCAGGGAGAAGGCGGGCAGGCCGCGTTCGCGCCGCAGCCGCAGCGCTTCCACCAAAATGCCGGGCGCGGTCTGCGGCTGATGCGGCCACGCCAGATCGGCGACGATCCCCGAATGCTGTCGGTCCAGCCGTCCGTTGCCGGGCTCGATGCAGTAGCCTTTTTCGGTGATGGTCATCGAGACGATCGCCACCTGCGGTTCGGCCAGCTTCTCCAGCACCGCGGCGATGCCCTCCAGTTTGCGGTGCAGGCTCTCATGCACCGCGCCGATCACGATGGCCTGATGGCCGTCCGCGCCTTTCTCCAGCACGCTGTACAGATGATCCTGTTGCCGCAGCGCCTCAAACAGCGGCACGCCGCCGGAAAGACTGATCTCGCAAATGCCCCAGTCGCCGCCGTGGGCGTTCAGCACCCGATCGGTCAGCAGCGCCTGATGCGCGCGGTGGAACGCGCCGAAACCCAGGTGCACGATGCGGCTGCGCAGGGCCCGGCGATCATAATTCGGTTGCCGGACGGCGCCCGGCAGCGGGGTGTTGGCGATCGTATTCATCTCATCTCCAAAGCGAGTAGACAGCTGGCGGGCCACTTGCGTCAAGTTAGCGGACCAGTTTGTCGCCCCATCAACAAGGGCGCGCTGACGATAAAAAACTGCCACCAGTCTAAAGTTGTCGGCAGGTTAAGGGAATTGGTCAGGCCAAAATAAGCCAGAATCGTGAAGCGGATCAACCAATGAACGGTTCAATTTTGACAGCGCGCGGCGAAAGAGTAAGTTAAAGCTAGCTGACATCTAAATTAAACTGGTATAACAACATCGCGATGCGAGACAGGCATAAGGACACAACATGGAACAAACATGGCGTTGGTATGGCCCGAACGATCCGGTCTCTTTGGATGACGTGCGTCAGGCCGGGGCGACCGGGGTGGTCACGGCGCTGCACCATATTGCGAACGGCGAAGTTTGGCCGATCGACGAGATCCGCGCGCGGCAGGCGCTGCTGGCGGAAAAGGGGCTGGTGTGGTCGGTGGTGGAGAGCGTGCCGGTACATGAGGAGATCAAAACCCACAGCGGCGACTGGCGGCGGTACATCGCCAATTACCAGCAGTCACTGCGCAATCTGGCGGCCTGCGGCATCGACACCGTTTGCTACAACTTCATGCCGATCCTCGACTGGACGCGCACCGATCTGGCCTATCCGCTGCCGGACGGTTCCAAAGCGCTGCGTTTCGATCAGGTAGCCTTCGCCGCGTTCGAGCTGCACATCCTGCAGCGCGCCGGCGCCGAGGCGGACTATACGGCGCAAGAGCGCAGTCAGGCGGCGGCCTATTTCGCCGCCATGAGCGAGGAGGAGAAAGCCACGCTGACCGGCAACATCATCGCCGGGCTGCCGGGTGCGGAAGAAGGCTACACGCTGGAGCAGTTCCGTCGCCGCCTGGCGGAATACGACGGCATCGACAAGGCGCAACTGCGCGAAAACATGGCGGTCTTTCTGCGTGCCATCGTGCCGGTGGCGGAAGAGGCCGGCATCCGGCTGGCGGTGCATCCCGACGATCCGCCGCGGCCGATCCTCGGCCTGCCGCGCATCGTCTCCACGATCGAAGACATGCAGTGGCTGAAGCAGACTGTCGACAGCATTCATAACGGCTTCACCATGTGCACCGGTTCCTACGGCGTGCGCGCCGACAACGATCTGGTGCGGATGATTGAAACCTTCGGCGATCGCATTCACTTTACCCACTTACGCGCCACCTGCCGCGAAGAAAACCCGAAAAGCTTCCACGAGGGGGCGCATCTGCAGGGCGATGTGGACATGGTGGCGGTGATCGAAGCGATCCTGACCGAAGAACTGCGTCGGCAGCGGGCGGGCGATCGGCGGCCGATCCCGATGCGCCCCGATCATGGGCATCAGATGCTGGACGATTTGAAAAAGAAAACCAATCCGGGCTATTCGGCCATCGGGCGGTTGAAAGGGCTGGCGGAGCTGCGCGGCGTCGAGCTGGCGCTCAAGCGGCGCTTTTTCCCGGAATTGCCGTAGCGGAAAATGAAACGGGGCCGAGTATCGGCCCCGTAGGCGCGACTAGTCTGCGCGGCTCATGTAGCGGCGTTCGGCGATATGAATGCGAATTTTGTCGCCGGCGCTGAGGTATTCCGGCACGTGGATCACCAGGCCGGTCGCCATGGTGGCCGGTTTGTTGCGGGCGCTGGCGGAAGCGCCTTTGATGCCCGGCGCGGTCTCGACGATTTCCATATCCACGGTCTGCGGCAGCTCCAGCGCCAGCACCTGGCCATCCAGCGTCAGCACCTGCATACCCGGCAGGCCACCTTCTGGAATGAACAGCAGCTCGTCTTCGATCTGGTCTTTCTTGAAAATGTACGGGGTGTAGTCTTCGTCATCCATGAACACGTATTCTTCGCCGTCGATATAGGAGAAGTTCACCTTGCGGCGCGACAGGGAAATGGTGTCCAGGATATCGTCGCCCTTGAAGCGTTCTTCCACTTTCAGGCCGGTGCGCACGTCGGAGAAGCGCATTTTGTACAGGGTGCTGGCGCCGCGGGCGCTCGGGCTCTGCACGTCGATATCTTTTACCAGCAGCAGCTTGCCGTTGTAGCTGATCGCCATGCCGCGCTTAATTTCGTTAGCTCTTGCCATTTCAATTCATCCGCAATGAAGAGTATTAGAGAAGTTGCGACAAGGTACTCGCGCCGCCGATTTCAGGCAATAGCCCGGCGTAAAAACAGTGCAGGAAAGGGAGAGCAGGCGCTCTCCCTTCGAGGATTACCGGAAGACCGGCAGCAGGCCGAACAGCGACAGAATATGTGCGGCGGCGTTGATCAACCCGAACAGGATGACGAACAGGATCACGCCGTTGCCGCCCGGTGCACGGTAACCGGCCTGCGGATAACGGCGGCGGCTGGCGCGCGCCATCAGCGCCGGCACGATCACCGCCCAGACGGTGGCCGCCAGCCCGGCGAAGCCGATGGCGTACAGGAAACCGTTCGGGAACAGCAGCGCGGCCAGGGTCGGCGGCACGAAGGTCACCAGCGCGGTCTTGCTGCGCCCGACGGCGTCGTCCTTGAACTTGCAGAAGTCCGCCAGATAATCGAACAGGCCCAGCGACACGCCGAGGAACGAGCTGGCCAGCGCCATATAGGAGAAGGCGTTCAGCAGTTGGCTGACGGTCTGGCTGCTGGAGACGTTGCCCATTTGCTTGAGCAGGCTGCCGATATTGCCGCCCTCGGCGATCACCTGCTTGAAGGCGTCGCGCGCGATATTGCCCTGAATCACATACTGCCACAGGATGTAGATCGCCAGTGCCAGCAGGGTGCCGTACACCAGGCTGCGCACCACGGAGCCGCTGTCCTTGTGGTAGTACTTCACCAGCCCGGGAATGTTGCCGTGGTAGCCGAACGAGGTCAGCAGGTAAGGCAGCGCCGCCAGGGCGTAAGGCAGATAGCTGGCCCGATCGTCGCCGGTGTTGAACAGCACCGCGGGCTGCACGTGGGTAAACATGTCGCCCACCGACATCACGAAGGTGATCACCATACCGCCGATCAGAATGGTGCTCAGGCGGTCGACCGCGCGGGTGGAGAGCCAGACGATAAACGCCACCACCAACGCGAACACCAGGCCGGCGGTAGTCTGGCCGACGCCGACGATGCCCTCCAGCGTGTGCGCGATGATCGAGCCGCCGGCGGAGATATAGGCGTAGGTCAGGATGTACAGCACGAACGCCACCGACAGGCCGTTCACGGCGTTCCAGCCTTTGTCCAGCAGATCCTTGACCATGGTGTTGAAGCTGGCGCCGCTCGGGTAGTGCAGCGTGGCTTCGAGGATCATCAGGCCGGACAGCAGCATGCAGGCCCAGGTATACACCAGCAGCGCGACGGAGCCGCTGAACCAGACACCGGAAGTGACGATCGGAATGGAAAACATGCCGGCGCCAACGGCGGTTCCGGCAATGATCATCGCGCCGCCGAGGACGGAAGGGCGGGCCAGCTTCTGAATGGTGTCCGTAGACATGCGTGCTCCTGAGGGAAGAAGTTCTTTTGTACTAGCTCAATAGTACATGGGCGCATGGCGCATGTAAAGCGAAGGAATTGCACGTTTCACGCGTTTTTTTCTTTAAATCAAGGTTTGCTGGGCGTTTATTCGCCATCGGGTGCAGCCGGCCGGCGCAGAGCGATGAGTGTAAAGATCGCGGGGACGCAGGGATTCTGCTGGCGGTGGCCGCGTGCGGCTGCTATTGTCGCGCTTCTTTCCCCCCAGCCCACCAGGAGTAGCGCTGATGGACTGTCGCAGCGACTGCGGCGCCTGCTGTATCGCGCCGTCAATATCCAGCCCGATCCCCGGCATGCCGAACGGCAAGCCCGCCAATACTCGCTGCATTCATCTGGATGAACGGCTGCGCTGCGGCCTGTTTCATTCGCCGCTGCGGCCGAAGGTGTGCGGCAGCCTGCAGCCGAGCCGCGACATGTGCCACGATCACCGCGATCAGGCGCTGATCTACCTCGCCAGACTGGAAGCGGACACCGCGCCCTAAGCTGCCCTCAGCCTCCACAGACACAGCGTCGCGCCTGCCGCCATCGCAGCCGCCCCGAATGGTGTGGGGGACCGGCGTAGTGGCTGTCTCTCCAGATGCCGTTCATGGCGGTCGCAGAGAAATACCGGATATTTAAGGCTATTCCTTTTGCACGGCGCGTACAGAGACTGGATAAAAAAATGCCGGTCAGGCTTAACTGACCGGCATTACGCGTTGTGCCCTCTGTTTACCATGGGATCAGGCGCCTTGCGGCACCGCGTGTGCGGTGTTTTTCAATACCGGCCCCTGATACTTCTCGATCTGCAGCTGCGCCATCTGCCCGCAGTTGCCCTGCGCCAGGCTGGAAGAGCCGATGTCGAAGGTCAGACAGTTGACGTTGCCGTTCTTGCACAGCGAGCCGGGCTGCGCCGGATCGGCCGGATCGAACCAGGCGCCTTCGCTGATGCGCACCACGCCGGGCCGCACGTCTTCGCTGACTACCGCGCCCACCAGGATCTGACCGCGATCGTTAAACGCCCGCACCAGATCGCCGCCGCTGATGCCGCGCGGCTGCGCGTCCTGCGGGTGGATCAGGATCGCTTCACGATCCGCTACCGCGTATTTCTCGCGCAGCGGCGTGTTATCGAGCTGGGAGTGCAGCCGGTTGGTCGGGTGAGCGGTATTGAGCGACAGCGGATACTTGGCCGCTTCCGGCCCGCGATACCACTCGTGCGGCGGCATCCAGGTCGGAATGCCGGGGCAATCCTCGTAATGCATTTTGGCGATGGCGTCGGAGTAGATCTCGATCTTGCCCGAGGGCGTGCCCAGCGGGTTCAGCAGCGGGTTGTCGCGATAGTCGGCGAAGCGCACCCACTGCTTATTGGCCTCCGGCACCGGGAAGCGCACGTAGTTGTTGGATTGCCAGAACATGTCGAACGGCGGCAGCGCCACCCGCGCGGCGCGCGCCTGGTTCTTCATGTCGTCGTACATGCCTTTCAGCCACTGGGTTTCATCCTTGCCCTCGGTGAAGGCTTCCTGCACGCCCAGCCTGGCCGCCATCGCCGAGAAGATGTCGAAGTCGCTGCGCGACTCGTGCTGCGGCGGCACGCATTGATGCATCGGGAACACGTAGAGCTGCGAATAGTCGCCGCCCATTTCCAGATCGTTGCGCTCGTAGCTGGTGGTGGCCGGCAGCACGATATCGGCATGCTTGGCGGTGGCGGTCCAGTAAGGCTCGTTGACCACGATGGTGTCCGGCCGCTGCCAGGCTTTGACCAGGTTATTGGTGTCCTGATGCTGGTGGAAGGTGTTGCCGCCCGCCACATACACCATTTTCACCTCGGGGTAAGTGACCTTGGCACCGTTGAAGTCGATGGTTTTGCCCGGGTTGCTCAGGCATTCGGCGATGCGCGCCACCGGGATCGGCGCCGGCGAGTTCTTCGGCGCGTTGCCGGCGGAGATGCCGGCGATGATGCCGCCCTTGGCGGTCGGGCTGCCGCCGGAGGAATAGTGATAGCTGAAGCCGAAGCCGCCGCCCGGCAGGCCGATCTGGCCGAGCATCGCCGCCACCGTCACCAGCAGCCAGTGCTGCTGCTCGCCGTGGTGCTGGCGCTGAATGCCCCAGCCGCCCATGATCATGGTGCGATGCTTCGCCATCTCACGCGCCAGACTGCGCAGCGTGTCGGCATCGACACCGCTGATGTCGGCCGCCCATTCGGCGGTTTTCGCCACGCCGTCGCTCTCGCCCAGCAGGTAGGCCTGGAACTTGTCGAAGCCGACGGTGTAGGTTTTCAGGAAGTCCGGGTTATGCAGCTTCTCGGTCAGCAACGTGTGGGCGATGCCGATCAGCATGGCGCCGTCGGTATAAGGGTGCGGGGCAATCCACTGCGCATTGACGAACTTGGCGCTGTCGTTGTGCACCGGATCGATGCTGATCACCCGGGTGCCTTTCTTCTTCAGCGCCTCGAAGCCGGTCTGGCCGACGTGATCCGGCACGTTCCAGCTGTTTTTCAGCGTGACCATCGGGTTGCAGCCCCACAGGATCACCAGCTCGCTGTTCTCGATCACGTTCGGCCAGGCGGTCTGCTGTTCGTAGACCTCCATCGAGCCGACCACGTGCGACATGATCACCTGCGCTGCGCCGGTGGAGTAGTCGCCGGCGTAGCCGAGGAAGCCGCCGGTCAGGTTCATCAGACGCTGCAGCAGCGTGCGGCTGTTGTGCAGCATGCCGACGCTTTTCCAGCCATAGGAACCGGCGTAGATCGACTGCGGCCCGTGATCTTTCTGCAGGCGAACGATCTCATTGCACACCAGCTCGGTCGCTTTGTCCCAGCTGACGCGCACCCACTCGTCGCGGCCGCGCAGTTCGGTGCGGCTGCCGGGGCCGCCTTCCAGCCAGCTTTTGCGCACCATCGGATATTTGATGCGGTTCTCGGCGTGCACCTGATAAGGCGCCATGGTGATCAGCTCATTGGGATACGGATCGTCCTGCACCGGCTGCACGCCGATCATCTTGCCGTCCTGCACGATGGCCTCAAACGCGCCCCAGTGGGCGCCGGTCAGAATGCCTTTTTGCGCCTGACGCAAGACGATGAACTGCGGCAGCGCTTCGCTGATGGCCTGCGCCAGCGCCGCTTTGGGCCATAAGCCCGCCAGCAGCGGGGCGGCGGCCAGCGCGGCGGCGCCGGTCAGGAAGCGGCGGCGGCTCATGGTTAACGGTTGTTGGTTGCTCATTGCGCTTCTCCCTTAAAGCTTGGCCGGTGCGGCAGGTGGCATGTCGCTGGCGTGTTTTTGTACGTATTGCGTCAGCACGCGCAGCTGTTCCTGCGTCAGCGAGGTGCGTGGCGCCATGCCTTTGATGACGCCGATCCATTGGTTGGCGTTGAAGCGATCGAGCGCGGTCAGCCCGTGGCAGCCGGTGCAGTTGGCCGACATCATGTCCGCGGCGTAGCGCCAGATTTTTTGCTGATCGTCGATCAGCTGCTTGCGCGGCAGCCACACCTGCAAAGAAACCTGATGCCAGACCAGGCCGGTTTCCGCATCGGTCTGAGTCGACGCGGTCTTCAGCTGTTGGCGCGCATCCTCACCCAGCAGCACGCTGAGGATGCGCTTGCCCTGCGCTGCGTAGAACACTTCGCTGACGCCGTCCTGCTGCCAGCCGCTCACGGTGGCCAGCACCTTGTCGCCATCCTGCTTGACCACCTGCACTTCGGTGGACGGCATCAGGTTGCCGGCGTTATGACTGTCGTCTGCGCCGAGGAAGAACGGTTCGGTGGCGATGGTGTAAAGGGTGGTGGCGTCCGGTGCGGTCAGCGCCGCGGCCTTCGCCAGCTCGGCGGCGCCGGCCTGGGTTTCGCCGCTCATGTCCGGCAGGATATGCGCCACGCCCTTGTGGCAATCGATGCAGGTTTCGCCCTGTTTGATCGCCACCGGGTGCTGCAGGCGCGCCTCAGGGCGCTGGGCGGTGATGTCCATGGCGTCGTAGCTGTGGCAGGAGCGGCAGGTGGCCGAGTCGTTCTCTTTCAGCGTTTTCCAGACTGACTGCGCCATCGCCAGCTTGTGCGCTTCGTATTTCTCCGGCGTATCGATGGTGCCGACCATCTCGCCGTAGATGTCTTTTACCGCGCGGATCTTGGTCCACAGGTAGTCGATCGGCTGGTGCGGCACGTGGCAGTCGGCGCACTCGGCGCGGATGCCCTTGGTGTTCTGGAAGTGGACGCTGCCCTGATATTCGGCCAGCGGCTGTTGCATGGTGTGGCAGGAAACGCAGAAGGCGGTATCGCTGGTTTTATGGAAGACGGTGGCGGTCCCGGCCAACAGCGCTGCGCCGAGGATAATCCCCAGCAGCAAAAGCCATAGCCATCCCCACCGACGCTTTTTTTCAAAGCCAGTCAGTTTTTTGCTCATGGTAAACCCGCTTATAATTATGAATTTAAAATAAAATCTTGCCAAAAGGCCGCCGACCGGAGGTCAGAATGCCACGTCGATTGCAGGGGTAATGATAGAAGAGGGTTAACCCCATAGGGTTATCCGTAGTCAAAAAAATGGCGTATATCGCAAAAAATAGCGTTATATTCTAATTTATATAACGATAGGGCGCTGCGGCAGGGGAAGCGAGCGCAGCACGCGCTCGCGATGGGTCAGGCCGTGGGCAAATAGGCCAGGCCGCTCAGCCACAGGCGGATGGCGGTGCGGCTGGCTTCGAAATGGGGTTCCGGCAGGGCTTCAGGCGCGCACCAGCGCCATTCGGCGCATTTCTCGGGCTCTCTCAGCTCGGCGTTGCCGCCGGGGTGATCCACCTGCAGGCAGATTGACACCGTGTGTTTGCCTTCGGCGCGCCAGGTTTGCAGATTGTTGCTGACGCCAACAAAGCGCGGCGGGTCGATGAGCAACCCGGTCTCTTCGGCGATTTCGCGCTGGGCGCACTGCTCGAAGGTTTCACCGGCATCCAGATGCCCGCCGGGGATCGACCAAAAGGGCGCGTGGGAACCGCAGCGTTTGCCCAACAAAATCTCGCCTTGAGGGTTGACGATGATCACCCCGACGCCCGTCACTACATTCATGCTTTTCTCCGTCAGCAAGGTTTCAGCACAGTATGTCATTTTGCCCCGGCGCTGGCCAATACGCCGGCAAAAGTGTGCGTAAGCTCAAAAATCTGCAATGGCGAAAGGGAGAAAGCTTGCTTTCGCCTTGTGCTGCTCACACACTCATTGAAACGTTTCAGCGTTGTCCGGCCGCTTGTGGCGAACGGATAACGCTCCTTTTTCTCAATGAAGCTGAAACGATTCAATTCAGCAGGAGAGGAGAATCATGTTCCAGTTGTCACCGCAAGACATTCATCTGGGCGCCGTTGCCGACGGCAAGCAAGAGGCCATCCGCCTGGTGGCCGCCGCCCTGACCGAAGCCGGCTGCGTTAGCGCCGGTTACGTGGACGGCATGCTGCAGCGCGAACTGCAGACGTCCACCTATCTGGGTAACGGCATCGCCATTCCGCACGGCACCACCGATACCCGCGATCTGGTGTTGAAAACCGGCGTGCAGGTGTTCCAGTTCCCGCAGGGCATTGCGTGGGGCGAAGGCCAGACCGCCTATGTGGCGATCGGCATCGCCGCCCGCTCCGACGAGCATTTGGCGCTGCTGCGTCAGCTCACCCACGTGCTGAGCGATGACAGCGTGGCGGAGCGGCTGGCGCAAACCACCTCTGCGGAAGAGCTGCGCAGCCTGCTGATGGGTGAGCAGCAGAGCGCCGAATTCCAGTTCGACGTCTCGCTGATTGCGCTCGACGTCGCCGCCGACAGCCTGATGACGCTGCAGGCGCTGAACGCCGGCCGGCTGCAAAAGGCCGGCGCGGTCAACGCGCAGTTCGTCAGTGATGTCATCACCCGCAAGCCGCTGAACCTGGGGCAGGGCATCTGGCTGAGCGACAGCGTCGAAGGCAACCTGGCCAGCGCGGCCACCGTCAGCCGCCCGGCGCAGGCTTTCGTGGAAGACGGCGAGCCGGTGGCGCTGCTGCTGACGGTGTCGGTCGCCGACGCGCAGCCGCTGGCGGTGCTCAACTACCTCAGCGATCTGCTGCTGGCCAATAAAGCTGAACGCTTGCTGAAGGCGGATGCCGCCGGCGTGCTGGCGCTGCTGACCAGCGAAGTGGCTGAGGAGAGCAGCGTGCTGAGCGCCGAGTTCGTGATCCGCAACGAGCACGGTCTGCACGCGCGGCCGGGCACGGCGCTGGTCAACGTGATCAAAAGTTTCAACAGTGACATCACCGTCACCAACCTGGACGGCAGCGGCAAGCCGGCCAACGGGCGCAGCCTGATGAAGGTGGTGGCGCTGGGCGTGAAGAAAGGGCATCACCTGCGCTTTACCGCCAATGGAGAAGATGCTGAAGCCGCGCTGAAGGCGATTGGCGAAGCGATTAATGAAGGACTGGGCGAGGGCGCAGCATGAGCAGAAGAGTAGCAACGATCACCTTGAACCCGGCGTACGATCTGGTGGGTTTCTGCCCGCAGATCGAACGCGGGGAAGTCAACCGGGTAAAAACCGCCGGCCTGCACGCCGCCGGTAAGGGCATCAACGTCGCCAAGGTGTTGAAGGATTTGGGCATCGACGTCACCGTCGGCGGCTTCCTGGGCAAAGACAATCAGGACGGTTTCCAGCTGCTGTTCAGCGATCTGGGGATCGCCAACCGCTTTCAGGTGGTGCCGGGCCGTACCCGCATCAACGTCAAGCTGACGGAAAAAGACGGCGAAGTCACCGACTTCAACTTCTCCGGTTTCGAAGTGACGCCGCAGGACTGGGATCGCTTCGTCAGCGACTCGCTGAGCTGGCTGGGCCAGTTCGACATGGTGGCGGTGAGCGGCAGCCTGCCGGCCGGTGTCGATCCCGACGCCTTTACCGACTGGATGACCCAGCTGCGCGCCAAGTGCCCGTGCATCATTTTCGACAGCAGCCGCGAAGCGCTGGTCGCCGGGTTGAAGGCCTCGCCGTGGCTGGTGAAGCCGAACCGCCGCGAGCTGGAAATCTGGGCCGGTCGCCCGCTGCCGGCGCTGGCGGACGTGGTTGAGGCCGCGCATGCGCTGCGCGAGCAGGGCATCGCCCACGTGGTGATCTCCCTCGGTGCGGAAGGCGCGCTGTGGGTTAACGCGTCCGGTGCCTGGATCGCCAAACCGCCGTCCTGTGAGGTGGTCAGCACCGTGGGCGCCGGCGATTCGATGGTCGGCGGCCTGATTTATGGCCTGCTGATGCGCGAATCCAGCGAACACACTCTGCGTCTGGCCACGGCGGTAGCGGCGCTGGCGGTCAGCCAGAGCAACGTCGGCGTGACCGATCGTCCCCAGTTGGCCGCGATGATGGCGCGCGTCGATCTGAAACCTTTCAATCAATAGCAGGAGGCAGAATGAAAACGCTGCTGATGGTAGACAGTTCGCTGGGGCAGGCCCGTGGCCACCTGGCGAAACGCATGCTGGAGGCCGCCGCGGCCAAAACTGGCCTGACGCTGGTCGAGTCACTGCAGGACGCCGAACTGGTGGCGGTGGCGGGGCAGGCTGCTCCTGCTGACGCCGGGCTGAACGGCAAATTGGTGTATGTGGGCGAGGTAGAACAGGCGGTGCGGGAACCGGACGCTTTTCTGGCGCGTGCCAAGGCCGAAGCTGAAACCTATCAGGCGCCGCAGGCGGCTGCGGTGAAAGCCGATGGACAAAAACGCATCGTGGCGATCACCGCTTGCCCAACCGGCGTGGCGCACACCTTTATGGCGGCCGAAGCCATTGAAAGCGAAGCCAAGAAACGCGGCTGGTGGGTGAAAGTGGAAACGCGCGGCTCCGTCGGCGCCGGCAACGCTATCACTCCGGAAGAAGTGGCGGCGGCGGATCTGGTGATCGTCGCGGCGGACATCGAAGTGGATCTGGACAAGTTTGCCGGTAAGCCGATGTACCGCACCTCGACCGGCCTGGCGCTGAAGAAAACCGCCCAGGAACTGGACAAGGCGCAGGCCGAGGCGGAAGTGTTCCAGCCGCAGCAGCGCGGCAACGCGGCGCCGGCGGCGAAAAAGAAAGAGGGCAACGGCCCGTATCGTCACCTGCTGACCGGCGTGTCCTACATGCTGCCGATGGTGGTGGCGGGCGGGTTGTGCATCGCGCTGTCGTTCGTGTTCGGCATCAAGGCGTTTGAGGTCAAGGGCACCCTGGCGGCGGCGCTGATGCAGATCGGCGGCGGCTCCGCCTTCGCGCTGATGGTGCCGGTATTGGCCGGTTTCATCGCCTTTTCCATCGCGGATCGTCCGGGCCTGACGCCGGGCCTGATCGGCGGCATGCTGGCGGTGAGCACCGGCGCCGGGTTCCTCGGCGGCATCATCGCCGGTTTCCTGGCGGGTTACGTCGCCAGGGCGATCAGCAGCAAGCTGCGTCTGCCGCAGAGTATGGAAGCGCTGAAGCCTATCTTGATCATTCCGCTGGTGGCCAGCCTGATCACCGGCCTTATCATGATTTACGTGGTCGGCACGCCGGTGGCGAAAATCATGGAAGGCCTGACCCATTGGCTGCAGTCTCTGGGCACCGCCAACGCCGTGCTGCTGGGGGCGATCCTCGGTGGCATGATGTGCACCGACATGGGGGGGCCGGTGAACAAAGCGGCCTACGCCTTCGGCGTGGCGCTGCTCAGCTCCTCGGTGTATGCGCCGATGGCAGCCATCATGGCCGCCGGTATGGTGCCACCGCTGGCGATGGGTCTGGCGACGCTGCTGGCGCGCCGCAAGTTCCCGAAATCCGAACAGGAAGGCGGCAAGGCGGCGTTGGTGCTGGGGCTGTGCTTCATCACCGAAGGGGCGATTCCGTTCGCCGCCCGTGACCCGATGCGCGTGCTGCCGTGCTGCATCGCCGGCGGGGCGCTGACCGGCGCGCTGTCGATGGCCTTCGGCGCCAAGCTGATGGCGCCGCACGGCGGGCTGTTCGTGCTGCTGATCCCGGGCGCGATTTCGCCGGTGCTGCTGTATCTGGTGGCGATCGCCGCCGGCACGCTGTTGGCCGGGGTGGCTTATGCCCTGCTGAAACGTGCTGAAGTACCGGCAGCCAGCGTGGCGTAACGGCGAACCAGCCATAAAAAACCGGAGCCCAGGCTCCGGTTTTGTCGTTTGGGCGCCGCGTTACTGCTGCGCCTTCAGCCAGGCGATCTCTTCCGCCCAGATATCCGGGTTTACCGTTTCCAGAATCAGCGGGATGTTGTCGAAACGCGGATCGCGCATGATGTAGCTGAACACCGTTTTGCCGATGTTGCCTTCCCCCAGGCTGTGATGGCGGTCGACGCGGCTGTTGAACTCGCTCTTGGCGTCGTTCAGGTGCATGCCGCGCAGGTAGTTGAAACCGACGATGTCACCGAGCTGTTTGAAGGTGTGTTCGCAGGTCTCTTCGGTGCGCAGATCGTAACCGGCGGCGAAAGCGTGGCAGGTGTCGATGCAGACGCCGACGCGGCTTTTGTCTTCCACGCCGTCGATGATCGCCGCCAGGTGTTCGAATTTGAAGCCCAGGTTGCTGCCCTGGCCGGCGGTGTTTTCGATCACGGCCGTCACGCCGGCGGTTTTATCCAGCGCGATGTTGATCGATTCGGCGATGCGCGCCAGGCATTTATCTTCATCGATTTGCAGCAGGTGGCTGCCGGGGTGGAAGTTCAGCAGCGTCAGCCCCAGCTGTTCGCAGCGCTGCAGCTCGTCGATAAACGCTTCGCGCGATTTTTCCAACGCCTCGGCCACCGGGTGCCCCAGGTTGATCAGGTAGCTGTCGTGCGGCAGGATCTGCCCCGGCCCATAACCGTACTGGGCGCAGGCGCTCTTGAACTTATCGATCACGTCCGCGGCCAGCGGCGCGGCCTTCCATTGACGCTGATTTTTGGTGAACAGGGCGAACGCGGTCGCCTCCAATTCGTGCGCGCGGATAACCGCCTGATCCACGCCGCCTGACGCGCTGACATGTGCACCGACAAACTTCATCTTCATTCTCCTGTGTTATCGGTGACATTATGGCATTGATGGCGGGCGGATTGAATGGTGAAAAGCGGCGGCCCGCCGAAGCGGGCCGCCGAGGGCGATTACAGCAGGTGTTGCACCAGTTGGTTTATCGCGCCGCCGCCGACCAGCAGCCAGACGAACAGCAGCGTGGCCAGCAGAATCGGTTTCACCCCGGCCTGGCGCACGGCGCTGATGTGGGTGGTCAACCCCAGCGCCGCCATCGCCATTGCCAGCATCCACGTGTCGGCGGTGATCAGATGGCGCACCAGCGTGGCCGGCAGCAGGTTGAAGGAGTTCAGCCCGGCGACGGCGATAAACAGCACGGCGAACCACGGAATGGTGATGGCGGATTTTTCCGCCTTGCCTGCGCTGCCGCGGCTGATGTAGCCCGACAGCAGCAGCAGGAACGGCGCCAGCATCATCACGCGGATCATCTTGGCGATCACCGCTGCGTTTTCGGCGTCCGGCCCGATGGCGTGTCCGGCGGCGACCACCTGAGCCACTTCGTGAATGGTGGAGCCGGCGTAGATGCCGAAGGTTTCCTGGCTGAACGGCAGCCACTGGAAGTGTTCATTCAACTGATACAGCCACGGGTAGGCGAAGATCGCCAGGGTGCCGAACACCACCACGGTCGAGACCGCCACCGCCACTTTGCTGGAGTCGGCCTTCAGCACCGGTTCGGTGGCCATCACCGCCGCCGCGCCGCAAATGCTGCTACCGGCGCCGATCAGTATCGCGGTTTGGCTGTCGATGCCGAACACTTTCTTGCCGAGCCAGCAGGCCAGCAGGAAGGTGGTGATCAGGGTCAGCGCGTCGATGATGATGCCGCTGGCGCCGACGTCGGCGATCTGCTGAAAGGTCAGCCGGAAGCCGTAAAGGATAATGCCCAGACGCAACAGACGCTGTTTGGCCAGCTGTACGCCGCTGTGACAAACGGTTTGCCAGTGGGGGTACAGCGTGTTGCCCACCAGAATACCGAGCAGGATCGCCAGCGTCAGTGCCCCTAGCCCCAGCTCCGCCACCCAGGGAATATCGCCGGCCCAGACGGCCAGCGCGGTGAGCGCGCCGGTCAGCGCCAGCCCCGGCACCAGCCGCGGCAGGCCAAACAGCGGAAAGCGTCGCTCGGGATAGGTGTGAGTGGTATCAGTCGCCATAAAAGTCAGTCCTTCAGTCTGTTTCTTGCTGCTAAGAGTACGTTTGGGCTGAATAAAAGAGAAATTGATTATATATTTATAACCTATCTGAATAAGTGGTATGGGATCAGGCATTGGCATAACGCCGCATTGCGGCTAGGGTGTGGAGGAGCGGCGAGCCGCCGTAACTTTCCAACTAACAGGAGCAGGCGATGGATACCGACGGTCAACGCAGAGAGCAGGTAGATCAGGAAGTGGGCCGCGCGGTGCGGCGGTTGATTGAAGAAAACAAGACGATCGACCGCGAGCATCTCGTGGCGATGCTGCAATTGATACTGCGGGACGAAGCCGGCACGCCGCGAGAGCCGGTGCTGGCCGCGGCGGCGCAGCTGGTCGCCTTGGGCAAATAGCGCGCCGATCTGGCCGCAAACAGGGTAGCCTGGCCGGGCTGCCCACATCACCATGTTGGGGTTCTCTGGCAGAACCTTCTTTCAATACCGGGACGGCTATGCATATCACGTTGCGTCAACTGGAAGTTTTCACCGAAGTGCTGAAAAGCGGTTCGACCACTCAGGCCTCGGTGGTGCTGGCGCTGTCGCAGTCGGCGGTCAGCGCGGCGCTGGCGGATCTGGAGGGGCAGCTGGGCGTGCAGCTGTTCGATCGCGTCGGCAAACGGCTGGTGATCAACGAACACGGCCGCTTGCTGTACCCCAAGGCGCTGGCGCTGCTGGAGCAGGCGGGGGAGATCGAGCAGCTGTTTCGCCATGATGGCGGGGCGCTGCGCATCGCCGCCAGCAGCACCATCGGCAACTATATGCTGCCGGAGATGATCGCCCGTTACCGCCGGGACTTTCCGGCCACGCCGCTGGAGCTGAATGTCGGCAACAGCCAGGATGTGATCGTGGCGGTGGCGGATTTTCGCGTCGATCTGGGGCTGATCGAAGGGCCTTGCCATATGCCGGAGCTGGTGACGCAGCCGTGGCTGGAGGACGAGCTGGTGGTGTTCGCTGCGCCGGATAACCCGCTGACCCGTCAACCGCCGACGCTGGAGGCGCTGGCGAATGCGCCTTGGATCCTGCGTGAGCGCGGTTCGGGCACTCGCGAGGTGCTGGATCATCTGCTGTTGGCGCACCTGCCGCACTTCCAGCTGGTGATGGAGCTCGGCAACTCGGAGGCGATCAAGCATGCGGTGCGGCACGGTATCGGCATCAGTTGCCTGTCCCGGCGGGTGGTGGCGGAACAGTTGGCCAGCGGCGCGTTGGTGGAACTGCCGGTGCCGCTGCCGCCGCTGCGGCGCACGCTGTACCTGATCCGCCATCGGCAAAAGCACATTTCCAACGCGTTGCAGCGTTTTCTCAGCTATTGCGTGCTGTGATCGACAGTGCGTCACGTCTTCTATCGCCGCGCAGGCCAAAGAAAGCATAAAAACCTGCGCGCGCTCACATTAATGAGAGTAAGTAAGGCTATAAGGGGCGCGGCTAATAATTGCCTCTGAATTATGAAGCTATCTTATATCGGTGCAATGTTGCTAGTTCACCGGCGGGTATTTGTTACAATCCGCCCTCATTTTTCGAAGAGCAGATAGATAGGGAACGAATGGCTCAGCAGGATATAAAAACATCGGGGCAGCAAGCTCCCGGATTGCGCCGCGAGCTGAAAGCCCGGCATTTGACCATGATCGCCATCGGCGGCTCCATCGGCACCGGCCTGTTCGTCGCCTCGGGCGCCACGGTTTCTCAGGCAGGCCCCGGCGGGGCGCTGCTGTCTTACGCTCTGATCGGTTTGATGGTGTACTTCCTGATGACCAGTCTGGGCGAACTGGCGGCCTTTATGCCGGTCTCCGGTTCATTCTCCACCTACGGCGCCAAATACGTGGAAGAAGGCTTCGGCTTCGCACTGGGCTGGAACTACTGGTACAACTGGGCGGTGACCATCGCCGTTGACCTGGTGGCTTCGCAATTGGTGATGAGCTACTGGTTCCCGGACACGCCCGGCTGGATCTGGAGCGCGCTGTTCCTCGGCCTGATGTTCCTGCTGAACTACATTTCGGTGAAAGGGTTCGGCGAGGCGGAATACTGGTTCGCGCTGATCAAGGTCAGCACCGTGATTATTTTCATCGCCGTCGGCGTGCTGATGATTGTCGGCATTCTGAAAGGCGGCGAGCATGCCGGCTGGCAGAACTGGACCATTGGAGATGCGCCGTTCGCCGGCGGCTTCTCGGCGATGATCGGCGTGGCCATGATCGTCGGCTTCTCGTTCCAGGGCACTGAACTTATCGGCATCGCGGCCGGCGAATCGGAAAACCCGGGTAAAAATATTCCGCGCGCGGTGCGTCAGGTGTTCTGGCGTATCCTGCTGTTTTATATCTTCGCCATCCTGATCATCAGCCTGATCATTCCGTATACCGATCCGAGCCTGCTGCGCAATGACGTGAAAGACATCAGCGTCAGCCCGTTCACCCTGGTGTTCCAGCATGCCGGCCTGCTGTCGGCGGCGGCGGTGATGAACGCGGTGATCCTGACGGCGGTGTTGTCGGCCGGTAACTCGGGCATGTACGCATCGACCCGCATGTTGTACACCCTGGCATCGGAAGGCAAAGCGCCGCGTATCTTCGCCAAGCTGTCGAAAGGCGGCGTGCCGCGCAACGCGCTGTACGCGACCTGCGTGGTGGCCGGGCTGTGCTTCCTGACCTCGATGTTCGGCAACCAGTCGGTTTACCTGTGGCTGCTGAATACCTCGGGCATGACCGGCTTCATCGCCTGGTTGGGCATCGCCATCAGCCACTACCGTTTCCGTCGCGGTTACATGCTGCAGGGGCGCGATCTCAACGACTTGCCGTACCGTTCCGGTTTCTTCCCGCTGGGGCCGATCTTCGCCTTCGTGCTGTGTCTGATCATTACCCTGGGCCAGAATTACCAGGCCTTCCTGCAAGACAAGATCGACTGGTACGGCGTGACCGCGACCTACATCGGCATTCCGCTGTTCCTGCTGATTTGGTTCGGTTACAAGCTGTCGCAAGGCACCCGTGTCGTGAAGTACAGCGAAATGGAATTCCCGAAGATGGACGTGAAGTAATCTTCGGTGAGTGACGCGCGGCGGGGGCTCCCGCCGCGTTTTGTTTTTACTTTTTCCCGCCTTTGGCTTCCGCCAGCGCCTGCTGCGCCGAGCTCATCAAACTCTCTACCGTCGCGTAATTCTGCGTCAGCGCCAAAATGCCGGCGTTAAGCCGCATGTTCACCTCGCCGAACGCGCCAAAATCGTAGGGCGCCTCCAGCGGCGGCACAATGCGCGCCAGAAACTCGCTTTCCGCGCCGTAGGGCAGATCGTGCACCAGAATCAGAAACAGACCGCCGGTATAGCGGCAGACGTAGTCGCTCGGGCGGATCAGCGTCTTGAGGCGCTCGCCGACGGTGCGCAGCACGTCGTCGCCGATCTGGACGCCGTGACTTTGGTAGAGTGCCGCCAGCGGGCCGAATTCGAGAATGAACAGGTGGGAGATCGGCTGCGCCGTTGCGGGGCGGCAGATGCTGCGCATCACCACCTCGCCGCCTGCGCGGTTGAGAAAGCCGGTCAGGCGATCGCGGTGCGATGCCTGCTGCTTCTCCCAGTTCAGCGTGACGTGCTGCACCAACTGGCGGTGGTAGCGCGCGATCATGCCATGGGCCAGCACCAGCCACAGCGGCGCGAGATCCGCCATGACAAACAGATTTTGCACGCGCGACAGCGGCGCCGCCAGCAGGTAGGGCAGCGTCAGCGCGATCACCTCAAGCAGCGCGAAGCGCGGCGCGGCGGCATGGCGCTGCATCAACCAGCAGGCCAGGGCGGTGATGGTCAGGCCGGCGAACAGGATCAGCACGAAGCGGCCCGACAGCATCGCCAGCGCGGCGCTGGCGCCAACCAGCAGCGCCCACAACAACACCGTCACCAGCATGGCGTTCGGCCAGGCGGGTTGGCGCCTTTGCGCCAACCTGGCACGCCCGGCGGTCAACAGCAGCAACAGCAGCAGCAGGCCGATACCGACCAGCGGTTGGTTCAGCCAGGCGTACCCTACCAACAGCGCGGCCGGCCCCACGGCATTCAGCCAGGGGGTGAGAGGAGAGGGCGTCAGCGTGAGACGCAGCTGGCGTTGAAACGGTTCGTCATCGGCGTGCAGCGGGCTGTGCAACAGCCAGTTCAGCAGCGCCGGGCGTTTGGGCGTTACCGCCGGAGATGGACTTCTCATTACAGCCTCGTCAATAAGGCCGCTCTTGCGGCGGCCTGAAAGTTTTTTGCACGCGCGGTGCTGTGGTTTTGGATTCTATGTGGTTTTGCCGCTATTTGTCAGAGTCTGGTCGGATCAGGAATAATTTTCAGAATAATTAACCTACTGGCCGTTGGCGGGGGAAAGCGTGGTGGTTTGAAAAATGGCGATAAAAAACAAATTATTACATTTCGACAACGCCGTTTTCACCTATTGATATGATTGATAAGTATTATCGTTTGCTTTATTGTGGGCGGCTGCGCGCAGGCGGTCGCCGCGCGCTTTCCGGTTTACGGCGGACGCCTTCGCGCCGCTGTCATGATGGTTGTAACAGGTATCTTAACGAATGAGCGTATCCACCGATCCCATGACTGACGCCAAGGGGCAACCCAACGCCGGCGTGATGGGGCGTTATCAGCATATTCTTCGCCATCGCCTGTTGATGATGGGCGTGTTGGCACTGGCGATCCTGGGTTCGCTGCTGCTGGATTTCACCATGGGGCCATCCGGCCTGTCGCTGTCGTCTTTGTGGCAAACGCTGCTTGATCCCGCCGCGGCCGATGCCGGCACGCGGGTGATCGTCTGGGACATCCGCTTGCCCTATGCGCTGATGGCGGTGGTGGTGGGCTTTGCGCTCGGTCTGGCCGGGGCGGAAATGCAGACCATCCTGAATAACCCGCTGGCCAGCCCCTTCACCCTCGGCGTATCATCCGCCGCGGCCTTTGGCGCCGCGCTGGCGATCGTGCTCGGCATCGGCATTCCGGGCATTCCCGATCAGTGGTTCATCTCCGCCAACGCCTTTATCTTTGCGCTGTTCGCTGCGCTGATGCTCGACGGCATCACGCGCTGGACGCGGGTCGCCACCTCCGGCGTGGTGCTGTTCGGCATCGCGCTGGTGTTTACCTTCAACGCGCTGGTCTCGATGATGCAGTTCATCGCCAGCGAGGACACGCTGCAGGGGCTGGTGTTCTGGACCATGGGCAGCCTGGCGCGCGCCTCGTGGGACAAGCTGGGCATTCTGTTCGGGGTGTTCGCCGTGCTGCTGCCGTTGTCGATGATGAGCTCGTGGAAACTGACCGCGCTGCGTCTGGGGGAAGACCGGGCGGTGAGCTTCGGCATCGACGTGCGCCGCCTGCGGCTGACCACGCTGCTGCGCATCAGCATTCTCTCGGCGCTGGCGGTGGCTTTCGTCGGGCCGATCGGCTTTATCGGCCTGGTGGCGCCGCACATCGCCCGCATGATCTTCGGCGAAGATCACCGTTTCTACCTGCCGGCCAGTGCGCTGATTGGCGCGCTGGTGCTGTCGATGGCCTCGGTGGCGTCGAAAAACCTGGTGCCTGGGGTAATCATCCCGGTGGGGATCGTGACGTCGCTGGTCGGGGTGCCGTTCTTCCTGAGCATTATTCTGCGCCATCGGGGGAACGTATGAGCCAGGGTTTACGGATAGAAAACTTCTCGGCGGGTTACCCGAAGCGTCAGGTGATCGACAATCTCTCGGTGCCGATGCTGCCGCGCGGGCAAATCACCGTGCTGCTGGGGCCGAACGGCAGCGGCAAATCGACGCTGCTGCGCTCGCTGGCCGGGCTGAACCCGGCGCAGGGCAAGCTGTGGCTGGACGACGGCGATCTGATGCAGATGCCGTTCGCCCGTCGGGCGGAGAAAGTGGTGTACCTGCCGCAGTCGCTGCCCGCCGGGGTGCATCTGCACGTGCTGGAGTCGATCATCGTGGCGCAGCGCGCCTCGGGTGGCCGCAGCAACGCCGGCAGCGAAGCGGAAGTGATGGCTTTGCTGGAACAGCTGGGCATCGCCCACCTGGCGCTGAGCTACCTCGATCAGCTCTCCGGCGGCCAGAAACAGCTGGTGGGGTTGGCGCAGTCGCTGATCCGTCAGCCGTCGCTGCTGTTGCTGGATGAGCCGTTGAGCGCGCTCGATCTCAACTACCAGTTCCACGTGATGGATTTGGTGCGCCGTGAAACCCGCAAGCGCAATATCGTGACGGTGGTGGTGGTGCATGACATCAACATCGCGCTGCGTCACGGCGACCACGTGCTGATGCTGCAGGATGGCGATCTGATCGCCGACGGCGCGCCGGATCAGGTGATAACGCCGCAGAGCCTGGCGCGGGTCTACGGCGTGCGCGGGCGCATCGAGCGCTGTTCGCAGGGCACGCCGCAGGTGCTGATAGACGGCCTGGTAAACCAGCCGACGATTTAATCCAGGAAAAAGCCCGGCATCGCCGGGCTTTTTTTATCGCGCAGCGTGGGTTAGCGCCTCGCTCACGCGTTCGACGACGTGCTGAGCGGTGACGATGCCGCCGGACAGATAAACCTCGGCCGCCGGCAGGTAAACCACCTGGCCTTTTTTCACCGCCGTGGTTTTCTTCAGCGCGGTGCCGGTAAGGATTTTCTGCGGTGCCACCGCGTTCGGCCGCCCGGTTGCGGCGTCTCTGTCGATGACGAACAGCCAGTCCGGATTCAGTTTGGCCACCTGCTCAGGCGTCAGCTTATTGCCGCGCACGTCTTTTTCATCGGACTGCAACGCGGACGCGAAGCCGAGGGCGTCATAGACGAAGCTGAAACGGCTCTTGGGGGCGTAAGCGCTGATCTTGCCGCCGGAGAACAGCACCACCAGCCCGCGTCCGGCCTGGGCGGCCTGTGGTTTGACCGCCGCGATCTGCGCATCCAGCTTATCGACCGCCGCCTGCGCCTGTTGCTGCTTATCGAACAGCTCACCCAGCTGCAGCGTGCGCTGTTTCAGGCTGCCCAACTGATCCTGCTGATCGACGGACATATTCAGCGTCGGCGCCAGCGTGTTCAGCTCGTCATAGGCTTTGGACGCCCGGCCGGCGATCAGGATCAGATCCGGTTTGGCGGCGCGCAGCACGGCCATATCCGGCTCGAACAGGGTACCGGCATTGAGGTATTTGTCGTCCTGATAGCGCTTCAGGCTATCCGGCAAATTCTTACGGTTGCCGGGCAGCGCCAGCGGTTCGACGCCCAGCAGCTGCAGCGTTTCCAGCGAGGCGTAATCCAGCACCACGATGCGCTGCGGGTGTTTCTTCACCTCGGTGCTGCCGTTCAGGTGCTGGACGTTGACGGTGGCCGGGGCCGCCGGCGCGTCGGTTTTGCTGTGGCAACCCGCCAGCGCCATCGCGGTCAGCAGGGCGATCATCAGGGGGGAGCGGCGTAATTTCATGGGGCTTCCTCACGGTGATGGAATGAAAAGGGCGCGCAGCGCGCGCCCGGGGGCATCAGAAGTTGTAGGTCATGCCGACGGTGTAACGGCGGCCGTCCAGCGTGGTGTTGTAGTGATCGTAATCCACGGTCTTGTCGAGGATGTTGTAGACCCCGCCGGTCAGCTGCAGGTTTTTCGCCGCCTGGTAGCTCAGGCCCGCATCGACGAAGGTGTAGGACGGGGTGCTCTTGGCCATCGAGGTACGGCTCAGATACTCAGACGTTTTGCTGCGGAAATTAACGCGCGACCACAGGCTGAGGTCCTGCGTGGCGCGCCAATCCAGCACGGTGTTAACCATGTGCTTCGGCATCTGGTTCAGCGCCTTGCCCTGGAACTCGCCGCTCTTCTGCTCGGAAGAGGTGTAGGTGTAGTTGGTGTTCCACTTCCAGTCTTTGTTGATCTGCCAGCCGAAGGTGGCTTCTACGCCGCGCATATTGGCTTTGTCGACGTTGACGCGATCGCTGATAAAGTCGTAGACGTCATTGCCGATCTTACAGTCCGGCGTGTCTTCGCAGCGGCGCACTTCGGTGATCTTGTTCTTGAAGTCGGTGTTGAAGACGGTGACCCCGGCGTTGACACCTTTCAGGCTATCCCACATCAGGCCGATCTCTTCGCTCAGGCTCTTCTCCGGCTGCAGATCCGGGTTGCCGACGATGATGCCTTTACGCACGCCGCCGCCGGTGACCTGGCCCCAGTTGGCGGAGGATTGGCGCAGATCCGGCGATTTGTAGCCGGCGGAGACGCCGCCTTTCAGCGTCCACTGTTCGGTCAGGTGCCAGACCCCGTACATGCGCGGCGTCCAGTGGCTGCCGAAGTTTTCGTCCTGATCCATGCGGATGCCGGTCGTCAGACTGAAGTCGTTGGTCAATGCCCACTCATCTTCGGCGAACAGCGCCCAGCTCCAGCGCGTCAGCTTGCTGAGACCTTGCGCCGATTCAAGCTGGTTGCCGCTGTCGCTCAGTTTTTCATAGCGATACTGACCGCCGAGGTTCAGCATGTGTGAACCCAGCTCGAACTGGTTCTGGGTGTTGAAGATGGTGTTGTACATCTTCATTTTGCGGCCCGGGTTGTTGGTCTCTTCCCGCTGAACGTAGCTGGTGGAGTTGCCGAAGTCGTAATAGCCGTTGTGGGTCAGCGCGTAGTTGGTGCGCGTATACAGGCTTTCGCTGCGCGATGTCGGCGTGCATTTGCCTTTGCTGCAGCGTTCCGCTACCACCGATTTGCCCGGCGTGCTGTTGCGATCCTGCAGCGAGCGGCCGATTTCAAAGTCGAATTCGTTTTTCTCGTCCGGGGTCAGGGTGAACACCGCGGTGCCGCTGCGCATGCGCTGCTCGTTGTAACCGTTGGTGATTTTATCTTCCGCGCGGCGCGACAGCAGGCCGTTGACCCGCAGGCCGAGCAGGCCTTCAACCAGCGGGCCGGAGGCGTAGGCGTTGGTCTGGAACAGATCGCCGGAATCGCGGTTTTCCTGAAGGGTGGCGTCGCCGTGCAGCGAGCCTTTCCACTCGGTGCGCGAGGTTTTGCGGGTGATGACGTTGATCACGCCGCCCATGGCGTCGGAACCGTACAGCGAAGACATCGGCCCGCGCACCACTTCGATACGTTCGATGGCTTCCATCGGCGGCAGCCAGCCCTGTTCGATGCCGGCGTTATCGCTGTTCGGCCGGGTGCCGCGGGTGTCGACGCGCTTGCCGTCCACCAGGATCAGCGTGTACTTGGAAGACATGCCGCGAATGCTGATGTCGCTGCTGCTGGCGCCGCCGGTGACCACTACGCCCGGTACGTCTTTCAGTGCATCGGTCACGTCGCGATAGGCTTTATCTTCGATCTGCTGGCGCGGGATCACCGAGATGGAAGCGGCAGAGTCCTGAATTTTTTGCTGAAAGCCGGAGGCGGTGACGACCATGGTGTCCTGGGTGTCGTCCTGCGGCGCGGCCAGTGCGGCGGTGGCGCTGAGTGAGGCGATCACCAGAGCGGCGAGCTTGCTGTAACGTGGCGTTTCCATGAGGTAAACCTTTCCTGGATTGAAGTGAAAGTAATTAACCAATTGAATTTCTAATGAAATTATTCATCGTTCGCTGAGAAATACTCCGCTTCGTCAGCGTTGCGTGAGGGTATTGTAAGGATTTTTTTCTTAATGTAAACGCTAATGATAATTCATATCATTTGTATGCTTGTTATGCTGACGGAAAAGGGTAACCGGATGAATTAAAGGGAAAAGCGGCGCAGCGGGCGTGCGCCGGGGGGATCAGCGTTTCTGGATGTAGGTGATGGCCAGCGCCAGCGCCAGCACCAGGCCTTTGATAATGTCCATGGCGTAGTAGGGCACCGACAGCATCACCAGGCCGTTTTGCAGCACGCCGAGGATCACCGCGCCGATCAGGGTGCCGAGCGCATTGGGTTTACCGGCGCCAGCCAGCGAGAAGCCGATATAGGCCGCCGCCACCGCGTCCATCAGATAACCGCCGCCGGCATTGACCTGCGAAGAGCCAATACGTGACGCCAGTAAGATGCCGCCAAGCGCCGCCAGCCAGGAGGAAATGACGTAAGCGGCAACCCTGTAACGCACGGTGCGGATGCCCGACAGACGCGCAGCCTCGGGGTTGCCGCCGATGGCGTACATGCGGCGGCCGTGCTTGGTCAACGACAGGAACAGCTGCACCGCCACGGTGACCGCCAGCATGATCAGCACGATCACCGGCACCTGACCGAGAGCGGCAAACACTTCCGGGATCGGGCCTTCCGCCATGTCGCCATTCGGCAGCACCATGTTTTGGGTGATGGAACCGCCATAGCTGTAGGTCATCGCCACGCCCTGGATCACGAACAGGCTGGCCAGCGTCGCCAGCATATCGGGAATTCTGAACACCACGATCAGCAGGGCGTTGAACAGGCCGACCAGCGTGCACAGCAGCAGCGTCACCACGATGGCGCCGGTGGTGCCGAACCCGTGCCAGACGAACAGCGAAATCACCAGTGCGTTGGCCAGCGAGGCGGTCGAGCCGACCGACAGATCGAAACCGCCGACCGACAGCGAGATGGAGACGCCGATGGCGATCACCGTCACGATGGCGATCGAACGCAGGATATTGATGATGTTGTTGGCATCGAGAAAGTTGTCCGACGCCAGGCCAAACAGGGCGATCAGCGCCGCTACGGTCAGCAGCATGCCCCACTTGTAGAGGAAATCAAACAGCTGTTGGCGCCAGGGCAGCGCAGGCCGCAAGGCAAATTCTTTACTCACGCAGGGGTTCCTCCGGTGGAATAGAGCAATAAGGTTTCTTCGTCGATGTCGGCGGCGTTCAATTCCGCCACGATGCGGCCGTCCCACAGCACGCAGATGCGATCGCACAGGCCAATCAGCTCGGCGAACTCGCCGGAGGCGTAAATCACGCCTTTGCCGGCGCGGGCCAGGCCGTCGATCAGGCTGAACAGCTCCTGTTTGGCCTTGATGTCCACGCCCTTGGTCGGCTCATCGAAGATCAGCACCTCGGCGTCGCCGCGCAGCCATTTGCCGATCGCCACTTTTTGTTGATTGCCGCCTGACAGGCGCGCCAGCCGCTGTTGCGGGCCGGAGGCGCGAATATTCAGACGCTGCATGATCTCGCGCGCCCAGCGCAGCTCTTGCCGCCGGCTGAACAGGCTCCAGCGCGAGAAGCTGTCGTCGGCGCTGACGCTCAGGTTCATCGGGATCGCCTCGTCGATGAAAATACCTTCTTTGCGGCGTTCTTCCGGCACCAGCGCCAATCCTTGTTCGACCGACAGGTGCGGCGCGCGTGGCACCCAGGGCTGCCCGCGCAGTTCGCCGCGCTCGAGCTGCACGGCGCTGGCGCCGAACAATGCCTTGCACAGTTCGGTTTTGCCCGCCCCGGCTAGCCCGGCGATGCCGAGGATCTCGCCCTCATGCAGCCGCAGCGAAACGTCGCGCAGCTTATGGCGATCGTGCAAGCCCTGCACCTGCAGCAGCGTTCGCTCAGGGTGTGGCGGGCGCGGTGGCGGGAAAATGTCGTCCAGCCGATGGCCGAGCATCTTCTCGACGATCTGTTCGCCGCTCAGCCCGCGCATGGCGTCTTCGCTGACGCGCCGGCCGTCGCGCAGCACCGTCAGCCGATCGCAAATGTCGCTCAGTTCGTGGATGCGGTGGGAAATAAACACGATGCCGATGCCTTCGGATTGCAGGCGGCGCACCACGTTAAACAGGCGCTCGCTCTCGGCGCGATCGAGCGGCGCGGTCGGCTCGTCGAGCACCAGAAAACGGCAGCGGTGCGACAGCGCGCGCGCCAGCAGCACCTGCTGTTTTTCCGCCAGCGTGCAGTCCGCCAGGCGTCTGCGCGGGTTGAGCGGCAGCGCCCATTGCTGCAGCAGCTGCGCGGCGCGGCGGTGCAGCTCCGCCCAGTTCAGCCAGTGGCCCGGCTCGTTCAGCCAGTCCAGCATGATGTTTTCCGCTACCGACAGCGTGGGGATCAGCGCGACGTCGACCTCTTGCTGCACCACGTGAATACCGTGACGGCGCGCCTGCAACGGGGAGTGGATCGCCACCGGCTGGCCGTCGATCAGGATCTCGCCGCGATAATGATCGTGGGCGCCGGAGAGGATCGCCATCAGCGTCGACTTGCCCGCGCCGTTGGCGCCGACCAGCGCATGGATTGATCCGCCCTGTAGCGTGAAGTCCACGTCCTGTAGCGCGTTGAAGCCGGCGAAGGCGATCGAGATATTGCGCATCTCGAGGCGTGAAGGCGTTGCGGTTGACATAGGGTGTTAAGGCCGTTTAGATGTTTAGATGGCTGTTTTGCTCTGTTGTAACACAGATTGCGCCGTTGGCAACCAACAAAATGGCATAACGGCGATGAAAAAAGCGTGGGTGAGCAGGGGCGCAACCCGCGTCAGGCTGCGCCGGTGCGAGAAGCGGTCAGAAGGTGGTAGGGGTGTGTGCGCTGACGATGCGGCAAACGCGAGCCGACGTATTGCTGAAGCTGTGCGGAATGCCGGTGTTGATGGCGTAACTCTGACCGGCGCTCAGGCAATAGCTCTGGCCGTTGATGGTCAGCACGATCTCGCCCTCCAGCAGGGTGCCGATCTCTTCGCCCTGATGCTTGATCTTTTCGCCGGTGGTGGTGCCGGGCTGGTAGGTTTCCAGCATCATCGCCAGGTTGCGCGTCGGGCTGCCGTTGTGCACCAGCTTCATCGACACCCCCTGGCTGCCGATCTCAATCAGATCCTCGGCGTCGATCACCACGCGCGGTTCGTCGACGGCCTCCGGTTCGGCAAAGAATTCAGACAGCGACAGGCCATACACCTTCAGCAGCTTTTGCAGCGTGCTGATGGCCGGGCTGACCTTGTCCTGTTCGATGGTGCTGATCGCACTGTGGGTTAACCCGGACAGTTCGGCGACCCGGCGCTGCGACAAACCCAATTGCTGACGGATCTGTGACAGGCGTTTGCCCGGTGCCAAGCTGGCTTCGCTCATAGCGGTACTTCCTTCTGGTAGGGGCGACAGGCAGACATGAATATCGTTATCGGGCGCCTGTCTGGGCGATAACGATGCTGCATGATATCGATAGTTAGGGCAGGTTTGGAAAATATATTGCCCATGTTCACTCTCGGTGCGTTGGACGAAATAGTTGACGTAAAAATGGCAGCAAGGCCTTTTCGGTCAATATTTTATCAATTTAGCAGCCGGTGGTGAATAATCAAACAGGATTGTAACATTTGCAAACCCATTCTGTTAATACTATGTTTCATATTGTGGATGTTATTTTGAGCGCCCGGCAGCGGCGCGACCTGGCGAGAAATCCAATCATGTGTTGAATCGAACGGCGGACGGGCGCTAACGCGCCTTAAGAGCATAATGGCGGGTGACGTATGCAAACCAATAGCGCAGCAGTTGAACATTTTGCACAGCATCATGAAGAGAGGCGAAGTAGCGCGTTCCAAAATGAGGTTGCTCATTATTTGGAACGCCATCCCGCCACGCAGTATGTCGATATCCTTCTCACCGATCTCAATGGTTCCTTCCGCGGCAAACGCATACCCGTCTCAGGGTTGAAAAAACTGGAAAAAGGCAGCTACTTCCCCGCGTCGGTGTTCGCCATGGACATCCTCGGCAACGTGGTGGAGGAGACCGGTCTTGGGCAGGAGCTCGGCGAGCCGGATCGCATTTGCCTGCCGGTGCCCGGTTCGCTGACGCCGTCGGCCGCCGATCCGGAGCATATCGGCCAGGTGTTGCTGACCATGCTGGATGAAGATGGCACTCCCTTTGACGTTGAACCCCGTAATGTGCTGAACCGCGTGTGGCAGGCGCTGCGACAGCGCGGCTTGTTCCCGGTGGCAGCGGTAGAGCTGGAGTTTTATCTCATCGACAGGCAGCGCGACGCAGAAGGCGATTTGCAGCCGCCGTGTGCGCCCGGCACTCAGGAGCGCAATACCCAAAGCCAGGTGTACTCCGTCGATAACCTGAACCATTTCGCCGAGGTGCTGAACGATATCGACGCGTTGGCGAAGCTGCAGGGGCTGCCGGCGGACGGCGCGGTGGCGGAGGCGTCGCCGGGGCAGTTCGAGGTCAACCTGCGCCATTCCGACGACATCTTGCTGGCCTGCGACCACGCGCTGGCGCTGAAACGGTTGGTGCGGCTGGTGGCTGAGAACCACGGTATGCACGCCACCTTTATGGCCAAACCCTATGAGGATTACGCCGGCAGCGGCATGCATGTGCATGTCAGCATGCAGGACGGGGCGGGCAACAACCTGTTTGCCGACGGCGAAGGCGAGGATTCACCGTTGCTGAAACAGGCGCTGGCGGGGATGATCACCCTGATGCCGGCGTCGATGGCGCTGCTGGCGCCGAACGTCAATGCCTATCGGCGTTTCCAGCCGGGGATGTATGTGCCGATCCAGGCCGCCTGGGGCCACAACAATCGCACCGTGGCGCTGCGCATTCCCTGCGGCGAACCGGAGAATCATCGGGTGGAGTACCGCGTGGCCGGCGCCGACGCCAACCCCTATCTGGTGATGGCGGCGATCCTGGCCGGCATGTTGTACGGGTTGGACAACGCGCTGCCGTTGCCTGAGCCGGTGACCGGCAACGGGCTGGAGCAAGAGGGGCTGCCGCTGCCGATCCGCCAGAGCGATGCGCTGTACGAGTTTGAACATCAGCACGCGTTGACCCACTATCTGGGCGAGCGTTTCACCCAGGTTTATCACGCCTGCAAGACCGACGAATTGCTGCAGTTTGAACGGCGGGTGACGGAAACCGAGATCGACTGGATGTTGAAAAATGCCTGAATGGGCGTATAAAGTAAGAAGTATGTGCGGGCGACCGGCCTGCCGGTAGCGGATTAATTCGCCTGCCGGGCTGGTTTTCCGTTCGATCGACAAAAAGAATTTGTATTTGAGGGCTTCCGGATCTTGTCATCCGGAGGCATTCTGGTGCAAAATATCTCAAATGCAGATAGCCGACGTTTTGAAAGCGTCGGTTATTTTTTTTGCATTAAGTTTTACCAACGTAGCGTTTCATACACCAAGCGAGGCCGGACACCGATCCGGATAGATAAATAGTTTCGTGCACGATCAAACAAAACTTTATGGTCGTGACTCATGAGGATTAGAAAGATGGGGCAATTTTTCACTTTAGCGCCGGTGCCCGCCGGTTTCCGCTGTGGCCGCAGCGACTATGGAGCAGCCGAGGTTACCTCGACCCGTTATCCAGCTTACAATCCCCTTCTTTTAGAATTAAGTCGCTCGTTGCGAAGTTTCCCCGCAACCTTAAGTCTTGGCGTGTCCGCCATCCGCAAGGCTCAAGGTAAGGGGGGGCTGAACAATGTCCGATAACACCCTTAACGCCGCTCCGGCTCAGCGCA
This sequence comes from Serratia sp. CY40230, assembly GCF_052168835.1. Taxonomy (NCBI): domain Bacteria; kingdom Pseudomonadati; phylum Pseudomonadota; class Gammaproteobacteria; order Enterobacterales; family Yersiniaceae; genus Serratia; species Serratia sp. CY40230. The sequence continues at coordinate 924,739 of NZ_JBJNLX010000001.1, read as the reverse complement.
CTCAGCTGCGTAAAACCCTGACATTAGTTCCGGTAGTGATGATGGGTCTGGCTTATCTGCAGCCAATGACCATCTTCGATACCTTCGGCATCGTATCCGGCCTGACCGATGGTCACGTCGCGACCGCGTACGCCTTCGCTCTGCTGGCGATCCTGTTTACCGCCCTGAGCTACGGCAAGCTGGTGAAGAAGTTCCCTTCCGCCGGTTCCGCCTACACTTACGCCCAGAAAGCCATCAGCCCGCACGTCGGCTTTATGGTGGGCTGGTCATCGCTGCTGGACTACCTGTTCATGCCGATGATCAACATTTTGCTGGCCAAGATTTACCTGGAAGCGATCTTCCCGGGCGTCCCGTCCTGGATCTTCGTGGCGGTGCTGGTCGGGTTGATGACGATTTTCAACCTGCGCGGCATCAAGCTGGTGGCCAACCTGAACTCCATCATCGTGGTGGTGCAGGTGGCGATCATGATCGTGTTCCTGGGTCTGGTGATCAACGGCGTTTACCACGGCGAAGGCGCCGGTACGCTGGTCAGCAGCCGCCCGTTCTGGTCCGATAACGCTCACGTGGTGCCGATGATTACCGGCGCGACCATCCTGTGCTTCTCGTTCCTGGGCTTCGACGGCATCAGCTCGCTGTCCGAAGAAACCAAAGACGCAGAGAAAGTGATCCCGAAAGCCATCTTCCTGACGGCGCTGATCGGCGGCATCATCTTTATCGTGGTGTCTTACTTCGTGCAGCTGTACTTCCCGGACATCTCGCGCTTCAAGGATCCTGACGCGTCGCAGCCTGAAATCATGCTGTACGTGGCGGGTAAGTTCTTCCAGTCGGTGATCCTGGTGTTCTCCTGCGTGACGGTATTGGCGTCAGGCATGGCGGCGCACGCGGGCGTTTCGCGTCTGATGTACGTGATGGGCCGCGACGGCGTGTTCCCGACTCGCTTCTTCGGCTATGTGCATCCGAAGTGGCGTACCCCGGCGCTGAACGTACTGCTGGTTGGCGCCATCGCGCTGTCCGCGGTGTCGTTTGACCTGGTGACCGCGACCGCGCTGATCAACTTCGGTGCGCTGGTGGCCTTCACCTTCGTCAACCTGTCGGTGATCTCGCAGTTCTATATTCGCGACAAGATGAACCGCACCGTGAAGGACACGTTCAACTACCTGATCCTGCCGGTGATGGGCGCACTGACCGTCGGCGCGCTGTGGATCAACCTGGAAGCCAGCTCGATGACGCTGGGCCTGGTTTGGGCGGCCATCGGTCTGATCTACCTGGCCTTCGTCACCCGCAGCTTCCGTCTGCCGGTGCCGCAAGCGAGCGAAGACGCCGCCTAAGCGCGAGCTGTCTCCTCAGCCACAAAAAAGGCCGCTTTCGCGGCCTTTTCCTTTTCTGCTTGCTGCGGGTTTTATCCCACCAACTCTTTGCCGTAATCGAACAGCGCTTTCAGCAGGGAGGTTTTCTCTTTGTCGCCTTCGTGCAGGTTATACAGTGATTCGAGCTGCAGCAGGTAACTCTGCACGCGCTCCGCGCTCAGCGCTTCCTGGCGGTGTTGCAGCCAGCGGCGCTGCTCGGCGTCGTCCAGCGTATTCGGATAGTTGCGCGCGCGGAAGCGGAACAGCAGCTCTTTCATGCGGCCGTCGCTGAAGGCCAGATCCAGCGCCGGCAGGTTCTGCGGCTTGGTCTGCTGGATAATCCTCATCGCCGCCTTGTCGGCGTCGCTGAAGAAACCGTCGTACAAGCGGGCGTCGACGTCCTCGGAACCTTTGAACGGCTCGGCTTCGGCGAACAGTGCCACCACTTTCTCGCGTACTTCCGGGTGCTGTTTCAGCAGCTGCAGATTTTGCAGGCACGCCTGGCGATCTATGCCCAGCCGCTCGGCGTTCTCCGGCAGCAGGGTTTTGGCCGGCGCCAGCACCGGGCATTTGTTGATGTGCACCAGCTTGATCGGCACCGGCGCCTGATCCGGCGCCAGATCGTCGCGGCGGGTGTACAGCCGTTCACGCAGCTGCTCAGCGCTCAGCGTCAGCAGCGGCGTCATGTCGCCGGCGAGATCGCACATGATCACCGCGTTTTTGTTGTCCGGGTGCCAGGCCAGCGGCGACACCCAGCTGGTGTTGCCGCGCGCCGCGCCGAACATGCCGGAGACGTGCACCAACGGCGTCATTTCGGCGACGTCGATCAGGGCGTTCAGCTTGTGCTTGTTGCGGTGCTGCAGCAGGAAATCGAACAGCCGCGGCTGCGCCTGCTTAACCAGCTTGGCCATGGCGATGGTGGCGTATACGTCTGACATCGCGTCGTGAGCCTGCGTGTGTTCGACGCCGTTGGCGCGCGTGAGATGTTCGAGGCGGAAGCTGGGGAAACCGTCTTCGTTTTCCGGCCAGACGATGCCGTCCGGGCGCAGGGCGTAGCAGGCGCGCATCACATCCAGCAGATCCCAACGCGAGTTGCCGTTTTGCCAGCTGTAGGCGTAGGGATCGTAGAAGTTGCGATAGAAGATATTGCGGCTCACTTCGTCATCGAAGCGGATGTTGTTGTAACCGAGAATGCAGGTGCCGGCCACGCTGAAGGCCTGATGGATTTGGCGGGTGAACTCGGCCTCGTTAACGCCTTTGGCGCGCGCCACCTGTGGCGTGATGCCGGTGATCATCACCGCCTCGGGTTCCGGCAGGTAATCGTCGGCCGGGGCGCAGTAGATGACCAGCGGCTCTTCGATAATGTTGAAATCCATATCGGTGCGCACGCCGGCGAACTGCGCCGGGCGGTCCAGCGACGGGCTCTTGCCGAAGGTCTCGTAATCGTGAATATAAAATGTGGCCGTTGCCTTGCTGCTCAAAATCGCGTCTCTTCAGTGGCGGATACAATATGTCTCTATTGTAACGGCGTGGGGAGCGATGCCAAGCGGCGGTTAGCGAAATGCGCGCAATTACGCACGGCGATAGTAATCCAGCCGCTGATGAAAGTAGGGGAGCAGGTGATCGGGGATTTGTTGTTCCGTTTCCGTCTGGGTCGAGGCGATGCCGTAGCGCTCGTTGTAGATCACGCTGATGGCCAGCAAATCGGTTTCTATTTTCTCGCGTTGCGCCTGCGGTAAGCTATCCAGCTTTCGAGCCATCGTTATCTCCCTGTTAATCTTAGGGTATAATAGGATCGTTAGCCGGTCTTGTCCCTACCCATTCCGGGGGGCGGCGGAGGCCTGAACGCTTTGCTGCGGGCAGGGGGGCAGACTGTGGCGGGCGGCGAACTCGCTCTGCGCCTGGTGCGCATTGAGGCGATCTGCCCGATTATACAGCGAACAGGCGCCGCTTATCACTGCCGCCCAAAACAGGGTGCACAGCAGCAAAACCCCCAACCAGATTTTTTGGTTATAGGTCATAAGTCCTCCACGGACGAGAAGAGAAATAACATTGACCGTTAAATTTAATCAGGCACTACATCAATGGTATTTAAACGGCGGAGATTAATCATGGAGTCTACGCGGTTCTTTTGTTACTAAACCCATGATGGATGTTTCAAAAGATTCCTTAAGATAATATTAAGAAAAGTGTTTAAGGGCGCCGTAATTCTATTTAATATTTGTTTAAATATCCGCGGATACAATCAACCACATTCAATGCCAATGTGGGTGACAATGATGAAAACGCTACTGTTGACCGGCGCTACCGGCTTTCTTGGTGGTGCGGTTCTCGAAAAATTATTGATTGAAAATCAGTCTGTTAATTATCTTTTGCTGGTGCGTGCAGACGATGCGCAGCAAGGGCTGGCCCGTATTCGCACGAATATGGAAAAGTTTAATATCGATGCGAATCTGCTGTCTAAAATTACGATTGAAAATATATTATTGGGCGACCTTTCCGAGCCGGCCGACTTTTTAACTGACGCGCGTATTAACAATGTTACGCACGTTATTAACTGCGCGGCCGTTGCTTCATTTGGTAATAACCCGCTCATTTGGAAGGTAAACGTAGAAGGCACTCTGGCCTTTGCCGAAAGAATGGCGCAGGTACCGGGATTAAAACGTTTCCTGCACGTCGGCACCGCCATGTCCTGTTCGCCGGAGCCGGGTTCGCTGGTGGCGGAGAGCGGCGAGTTTGAGGAAGACGCCGAACACCTGGTGGAATATACCCGTTCCAAATCCACCATCGAACAGCTGATGCGCCAGCGCTGCCCGCAAATGCCGTTGACCATCGCTCGTCCGTCGATCGTGGTGGGGCACACTCGCCTGGGCTGCCAGCCTTCCAGCAGCATTTTCTGGGTGTTTGGCATGGCGCTGATGCTGCGCAAGTTCATGTGCTCGCTGCAGGACAATATCGACGTGATCCCGGCGGACTATTGCGCGGATGCGCTGGTGATGCTGATGAACAGCGAAACACTGGAGAACGACGTTTATCACATCTCCGCCGGTGAGGAGAGCAGCGTCAGCTTTGCCGAAATTGACAACGCCATGGCGGCAGCCCTGGAAAAAGCGCCGGTGGGCGATGAGTATGCGCAGGTGACCTATGACGCGCTGGTGAAAATGCGCCGCCAGCTGAAAGACATTTTCGGCCCGTGCAACGAACGGCTGATGCTGAAGGCGATGCGCCTGTACGGATCGTTCGCCATGCTCAACGTGCGTTTCAGCAACGAGAAGATCCTCAAGCTGGGCATGCCGAAACCGCCGCGTTTCACCGACTACATCGCCGGCTGCGTGCAGTCGACGCGCGGGCTGTCTATCCAGCAGCAGATGGTGGTGGACTTCAAATAACCGCCGGGCGCAACGGGCGCCCGAGGTTATCGTCCGTTACCAGGACGAAGACGACCAGAAGACGCGGCCGAGCACCACCAGTTGCTCCTTGCGCTGCTGATAGCTGAGATGCTCGTCCTGGTACTCTTCCCGGTTGAGGGAGCGGATGACGACGCCGCCGTCCGGCTGTTCGATCAGCACCTTCACCCGCAGCAAATTGCCGTGGCGGATGGCGTAGGTCTTGCCCTCGCGGATGCGCGTATCGTCGGTGTTGATGCCGACCACGTCGCCGTCCTGCAGACGCGGTTCCATGCTGGAGCCGGAGATGCGGATAATGCGCGCGGCGTTGACCGCCACCCCCATCTTGTGCAGATAGTAACGGCGGAAGATCAGCGAAAACTCCTCGCGATCGACGATTTCGTAGCAGCCGTCGCCGGCGGAAAAATCGATATCCAGCAGCGGGATCTCCACAAACTCTTCCTTGTCTTGTTCGGTATCTTCCCATACCACCGGTTTCAAACGGGCGGGCTGGAAGTCCGACTCCGCCGCCACGTTGTCAAACGGGCGCACCAGCTGCTTTTCATGAAACACGTCGAACCAGCCCTTGGGCAAATTCAGCCTGGCCTCGATCCGCCTGGCCAGATTGTCGCCAAGATTGCGGGAGGATTTCTCCCCGATGATTTGGCTCAGCGTCGGCGCGGAAGACTCAACCAGCGTGGCGAACTCATTCTGGTTGACGCCTTGCCGGGCGTAGCGGGCCATCAATTCGCGCAGATTGTTGCGCCTGATTTCTTTAGTTTCCATCGTGCAATGATCGCACTCTTTAGCAAAAAGGTAAATAACGGTTTTGCTAAAAAACGCTTGCGCATGATTTAGCAATTAGCTAAAACAAAAGGGTGAGCCAAGGGTTCACCTGTGCGGAGCGGCCTGTCATGATGAGAGGCCGCTCAGTGAAATCAAACGAGAGAGGGACTTTACGATGTACAAGATTGATTACAATAGCTACCGATCGGTCGCCAGCTTCGGCCACCGCGTGCGCTTTCTGGTGCTGCACTACACGGCGCAAAACTTCGCCGACTCGGTGACGTCGTTGACCGGAAAATCGGTCAGCGCGCACTATCTGGTGCCGGATCCGACCGATGCCACCTACCAGGCCGCCGGCTTCAGCGGCGTGCGCATTTTCAACCTGGTGGACGAGAACGAGCGCGCCTGGCATGCCGGCACCAGCCAGTGGGGCACCCGCAGCAATATCAACGACACCTCGATCGGCATCGAGATCGTCAACCTGGCGAGCGGCGACGGTGGAAACATCACCTTCCCGCCGTTCAATCCGCAGCAGATCGAGGCGGTCACCCAGCTGGCGCAGAACATCCTGCAGCGCTATCCGGACATCTCGCCGGTGAACGTGGTGGCGCACTCCGACATCGCGCCGGGCCGCAAGAGCGATCCGGGCCCGCAGTTCCCGTGGCAGCAGCTGTATCAGGCCGGCGTCGGCGCCTGGTATGACGAAGCGACCAAGCAGCAGCGCCAGCAGGAATACTGCAGCCAGGGCCTGCCGGCGCAGGCTGAGCTGCTGAAACTGTTCGCCCAATACGGCTACGACACCTCGGCGGCGAACACCGCAGAAGGCTATCGCCAGCTGGTGCGTGCGTTCCAGCTGCACTTCCGTCCGCAGAAGTATGACGGCGTGATGGATGTGGAGACCGCCGCCGTTCTGCGCGCGCTGGTCGACAAATACGCCGCCTGAGCCTGAGTGCGAATGGGGGACGCCTCATTCGCCTTTTCCTTGCCGGGCTTCCTCCGCTAAAATAGCGGCCTGGCTGGTGTTTATCGGAGGCACTGTGCGCCTCGATCGAAAAATCTCTTCACTTGAACTGCTGACCTATCGCCATTATCGCGTCGTCCACGGCGTGCGCATCGGGCTGGCGTTTATCCTGACTTTTCTGCTGATCCGCCTGCTGGCGGTGCCCGAAGGCACCTGGCCGCTGATCACCCTGGTGGTGGTGATGGGGCCGATCTCGTTTTGGGGCAACGTGCTGCAGCGGGCGCTGCAACGCATTGCCGGCACGGTGTTCGGCGCGGCTTCCGGCCTGATCGCCCTGTATCTGGAACTCTATTCGCTGCCGCTGATGCTGGCATGGTGCGGCGTGGTGATGTTCGTCTGCGGTTATCTGACGCTCGGCAAACGGCCGTATATGGCGCTGCTGGTGGGGATCACGCTGGCGGTGGTGTGCGGCGCGGGCGCCGGCGACATGCATACCGCGCTGTGGCGCAGCGGCGACGTGATCTTCGGCTCGCTGCTGGCGCTGCTGTTCACCAGCATCTACCCACAGCGCGCCTATATTCTGTGGCGCATGCAAATGGCGGACTGTCTGCAAACCGCCGCCCGTATCTACGGCGCGTATTTTTCGCCGAACGTCATTGAGCGGCCGCGGCTGGAGCCGCAGCTCAAGGATCTGTTGAATCAGGTGGTGAAGCTGCGCAGCCTGATCGTGCCCGCCAGCAAGGAAACCCACATCCCCAAAGCGGTGTTCGAGGCGGTGCAAACCCTCAGCCGCAATCTGGTGTGCACGCTGGAGCTGATGGCCGACGCCTACTGGGCCTCGCGCGAAACGCACTTCATTATGTTGAACGCCCGCACGCTGCGCAGCACCCAGCTGCTGACGCTGAGCTCGCTGGAGTCGTTGGCGGTGCTGATGCGCGAAGGGCCGCAGGCGCAGCGGCAGGCGGCGGCGGGGCAGTTGGCGGAGATCGCCGGCGAGCTGAAAACGCTGATGCAGGAGGTCAGCCTTGGCCAGCACGGCGAAGCGCCGATTTACGGCTATGTCTGGCTCAGCATGGAGCTGGCGCAGCAGTTGGAAGAGTTGGGGGATTTGCTCCAGGTCTGCACCGCCGCCGGGCGCGAATAAGGGGTCAGATCATGAAGGCGGCGCTTTGGGTTTTGGCCGCCGGGGCAAAGTGGGTAAGATAAGCCAATCACTGTTGTGCCGGACCGCCACAAACCTGTATCTTGGTGCCATGTGGCCGTAAGCAAATGAATCTGTGTATTACTAAAGCAAGGGTATAAAGATGGATAATGCAAATAAGCCGAGTTTCCAGGACGTGCTGGAGTTTGTGCGTATGTTTCGCCGCAAAAACAAACTGCAACGCGAGATCGTCGACAACGAAAAGAAAATTCGTGATAACCAGAAGCGCGTGCTGCTGCTCGACAACCTGAGTGAGTACATCAAGCCCGGCATGAGCATTGAAGACATTCAGGGCATCATCGCCAACATGCGCAGCGACTACGAAGATCGCGTTGATGACTACATCATCAAAAATGCCGATCTGTCCAAAGAACGCCGCGAGCTGTCCAAAAAGCTGAAGGCGATGGGCGAAGTGAAGTAACCCGCTTTAGCGGGCCGGGCGTCCTGCCTGGCCCGCATCCTTATCCCGCCTGATTTTCCGTTCTTGCCGACATTGCCGTTTCCGTTGGGGCGTTCCCCGGCGGCCGAAGGCGCCTCCCCATCCTGCAGGATCTGCAGGTGACCGCCGGGGAACGCGTGTTACTGCTCCGCGCCGTACATGTCGAAGTCGAAATACTTGTCGTTGATTTTCTTGTAAGTGCCGTTGGCGCGGATCGCCTGCAGCGCGGCGTTGAAGGCGTTAAGCAGCGCGGTATCCTCTTTGCGGACCCCGATGCCGTCGCCGACGCCGAAGTACTTGCTGTCGCTCAATTCGGCGCCGATAAAGGCAAAGTCTTTGCCGCCGGGCGTTTTGAAGAATTCGCTGGCGCTGACGCTGGCCAGCAGCGACGCATCCAGGCGGCCGTTGGCCAGATCTTCGTTCACCTCCTGCTGGCTTTGGTAAGCCACCACGTTGACGCCGGCCGGCCGCCACAGCGCGTTGGCGTAGGCCTCCTGGCTGGAACCTTGCTGCACGCCGACCGATTTGCCTTTCAGCGAGGCGGCGGTAGGCTGCAGATTGCTGCCTTTATGCGCCACCAGCCGCGCCGGGGCGTTGGAGACTTTGCTGGAGAAAGCGATCTGCTGCCGGCGCTGTGGCGTAATGGTCATCGACGAGGCGATGGCGTCGAACTTCTTCGCCTGCAGGCCGGGGATCATGCCGTCCCAGCTGCTTTCCACCCACACGCATTTGGCCTGCATCTGGTCACACAGCGCCTGGGCGATATCGACGCCGAAGCCGGTCAGCTTGCCCTGCGGATTTTTATACTCCAGCGGCGGAAAGGTGGGATCGATGCCCAGCTTGATCACTTTGCCGCTGAATTCACCGCTCAGCGCGGGAAAACTCGCGGCCAGCGGCAGCAACAACAACAGCCCTTTGATGATTTTCATGTCATTTCCTCTGTGTTGGCGATTAAACCGCGGGGCGAGCCAAAAAGCGCTCGACCAATTTGACCCAGTAAGTGGCGCCCAACGACAGACTGTCGTCGTTGAAGTCATAACCGGGGTTGTGCAGAGAATTGCCCGGCGTGGCGGGGCCGTTGCCGATCGAGATGTAGCTGCCTGGGCACTTCTCCAGCATAAAGGCAAAATCTTCGCTGGCGGTGAATGGCCGCAGCGTGGGGATCACCCGGCTCTCTCCGGCCCATTCCAGCGCCACCGCGCGCGCCAGCTCGGTTTCTGCCGGGTGGTTCACCAGCACCGGGTAGCCGTGCTGATAGTCGATCTCCGCGCGTGCGCCGAAGCTGGCGGCCTGCGCCGTGACCAGCTCGGTGATGCGCTGTTCCAGCCGCGTGCGCACCGCCGCCGTCAGCGCGCGCACGCTGAGCGTCAGGGTGGCGGTCGCTGGGATCACGTTGGCGGCCTGGCCGGCCTGCATCGCCCCCACGGTGACGATCGCCGTTTCCTGCGGATCGATATTGCGCGCCACGATGGTTTGCAGGCTCATGACGATCGCCGCGCAGGCCACCACCGGATCGACGGTGCTCTGCGGCACCGCGCCGTGGCCGCCGTGGCCGTGCAGGGTGATGTGCGCCGTATCGGCCGAGCACATGAAGGGGCCGCCGGCGAAGCCCAGGTGGCCGGTGGGTAAGCCGGGCACGTTGTGCATGGCGAACACCGCGTCGCAGGGGAAGCGCTCAAACAGGCCGTCTTCGATCATCACTTTGGCGCCGCCGCCGCCTTCTTCCGCCGGCTGAAAGATCAGATGCAGCGTGCCGAAAAAGTTCGGCTGCCGCGCCAGATAGCGCGCCGACGCCAGCAGCATGGCGGTGTGCCCGTCGTGGCCGCAGGCGTGCATCACCCCGAAATGGGTACTGGCGTGCGGCAAGCCGGTCGTTTCGGCAATCGGCAGGGCGTCCATGTCGGCGCGGATGCCGAGCGATTTTCCCGGCCCGCGCTGCAGTGTGGCGACAACGCCGGTTTGTCCTACGCCGCGCGTGACGCGGTAACCCCATTCCTCCAGCCGCTGCGCCACCAGATCCGACGTCGCAAACTCCTGGAAGCCCAGCTCCGGGTGGGCGTGAAGGTGGCGGCGAAGCGCGACCATCTCATCATGAACGGCGGCGATCTCAGGCAGTACCAGTGAATGCGTCATCACGGTCTCCGGCAAAAGGATTCCGGCCAACGGGCACGGAACGGGGCAGAGGGGATAGGCATCGAGACTAACAAACTCCGTTTTTGCCGGGTAGCCGCCGTTCGGTTATGCTGACAACCTATGATTGTCAGGAGGTGGGCATGAAACTGCACCAACTGCAGGCGCTGGTGGCCAGCGCTGACAGCGGCAGCATTCGCGCGGCGGCGCGGCATCTGGGGCTGTCGCAGGCGGCGGTGACCCGCGCACTGCGCGAACTGGAGCAAGAACAGGCGCTGCCGCTGCTGATCCGCACGCCGACCGGGCTGGGTTTTACCCCCTACGGCAAAACCCTGCTGGCGCACGCCCGACTGGTGCTCAACCAACTGGAGCAGGCGCAGGGCGAAATGGCGGCGCTGCGCGGGAGTGCGGCGGATCTGATCAAGGCGGCGATCACTCCCTGGCTGATGCTGACGGTGCTGCCGCCGGCGGTGATGGCGTTTCGCAGCAAGGTGCCGGCGGTGCGGCTGGAACTGTCGGAAAGCCTGATGGCCAACGCCCAGTCGCAGCTGCGCGAGGGCACGATGGATTTCGCCATCACGCCGCTGCCGGCGTCGTCGGCGCCGCAGGAGTTTCACTGCGAGCCGCTGCTGGAGTATGAAACGGCGTACATGGTGCGGCGCGGCCACCCGCTGGCGCACAGCACCTCGTTGCATCAGCTGCTGGAGCAGGATTGGGTGATGAGCTATACCCAGGAAAGTTTCGATGCGCTGCTCGACGAGGTGTTCCACCGCCACGGCGTGCGCCTGCCGCGCCAGCGCATTATCCAGGCGCATTCGTTCGGCATGCTGCAGGCGCTGGTGGAATCCGCCGAGATGTGCACCTGGTGCCCGCGGCCGATCGCCGCGCTGCCGCAGTTTGCCTCCCGCGTGCAGCCGCTGGCGCTGCGGGAGAGCTGCCAACCAGCGCAGTTGAATATCGTCACCCGGCGCAACAGCATTCTGAGCGCCGCCGCCCACGCGTTTATCGACACGCTGGTACGCACCCTGCGCCAGCAGGTGCGATCGTCGCGGCCGGAGGATCGCCAGATCTACGATCGCGTGCGCCTGCTGATTTAGCGGATCTGCCCGGATCGGCGATCCCGTAAATGGGATCGCGATCCGCATTTGTAGCATTTTTAGCCGCAATGTTAACGAACTGTGATTTTGCTCAAATAATTATTTTTGCAGCTTTGGTTATATGTCGCTCTATGTTCACGTTGTCATTTTTAGTTATCGGGATATGCAATGGTTAATTTGTTGAAATTTATAATTTTATAACTCAGTTTGTTTTTTGTTTGATAAAAATGACAACGTCAACATTTAGGTTTTTCAAGTGTTTAACGAGTGTATTGGAGGAGTGGATGAGTCAGTTGCCGGAAAAAATGCGCGCGGTCGTTTGCCACGGCCCGCAGGACTACCGTTTCGAACAGGTGCCCACGCCGCTGCCGAAGGCGCGCGAGCTGGTGATCAAGGTGGAAGGCTGCGGCATCTGCGCAGGCGACTGCAAGTGCAAGAACGGCGCGCAGATGTTTTGGGGAGAGAACCCGTGGGTCAAACCGCCGGTGGTGCCGGGGCACGAGTTCTACGGCCGTATCGCCGCGCTGGGCGAGGGCGCGGAAGGCAAATACCGGATCGGTGAGCGGGTGATTGCCGAGCAAATCGTGCCGTGCTGGGAGTGCCGTTACTGCAAATCCGGCAGTTACTGGATGTGTGAGACGCATAACATTTACGGCTTCCAGAAAGACGTGGCGGAGGGCGGCATGGCGGAATACATGCGCTTTTCCGAGAACGCCATCGTGCACAAGATCCCGGAAAGCCTGAGCCATGAAGACGCGGTATTGATCGAGCCGATGGCCTGCGCCATTCACACCGTGGCGCGCGGCGACATCCAGCTGGACGACGTGGTGGTGCTGGCCGGCGCCGGGCCGCTGGGGCTGTGCATGGTGCAGGTGGCACGCCTGAAGACGCCGAAGAAACTGATCGTGATCGACGCCATCGACGAGCGGCTGGCGCTGGCGAAGGAGTTTGGCGCCGACGTGGTGATCAACCCGCTGAAGGAAGACGCCGACCAGATCGTCAAATCGCTGACCGGCGGCTACGGCTGCGACGTCTACATCGAGGCCACCGGCGCGCCGATCGGCGTCACCCAGGGGCTGCAGATGATCCGCAAGCTGGGCCGCTTCGTGGAGTTCAGCGTGTTCGGCAAGGAAACCACCGTCGACTGGTCGATCATCGGCGATCGCAAGGAGCTGGACATTCGCGGCGCGCACCTGGCGCCCTACAGCTATGAGATCGCCATCGATCTGTTCGAGCGCGGGCTGGTGACCTCAAGCGGCGTGGTGACCCACAGCTATTCATTGAACGACTGGGATGAAGCCTTCGCCCTGGCGGACTCGACCGACTCCATCAAGGTGATCCTGGTTCCCTGACCCTCCCGCCGTACCGCTGTTGCAGTCACGACCGTCGGCCCGCTCGCAATGGGGGGGCCGGCCGGTCGGCCAAACGTAAAGACATGCTGTTGCTCTGATAACCACAACAAGAAGCTTCCCTACAGGAGAATTGGCTATGTTTTCATTATTCAAAAAGACCCTGCCTTTTATCGTCGCCGGTGGAATGTTGGCGGCCAGCCATGGGGCGCTGGCCAAGCAAATCACTATCGGTATGTCGTTCCAGGAAATGAACAACGACTACTTCGTCACCATGAAGCAGGCGCTGGATCAGGCGGCGGCGGATATCGGCGCCAAGGTGTACGTGGCCGATGCGCGCCATGACGTCGCCAAACAGATCGGCGACGTGGAGGACATGCTGCAGAAGAAGGTGGATATCCTGCTGATCAACCCGACCGATTCGGTGGGGGTGCAGTCGGCGGTGATCTCCGCCCACAAGGCCGGCGCGGTGGTGGTGGCGATCGACGCGCAGGCCGAAGGGCCGTTGGACTCGTTCGTCGGCTCGGAAAACTACGACGCCGGCTTCCAGGCGGGCGAATACCTGGCGAAAGCGCTGGGCGGCAAAGGCAAGGTGGCGATCCTCGACGGTATCCCGGTGGTGCCGATCCTGGAGCGCGTGCGCGGCTTTGAAACGGCGATGAAAAAATACCCCGACATCAAGATCGTCACCAAGCAAAACGGCAAGCAGGAGCGCGACACCGCGCTGACCGTCACCGAAAACATGCTGCAGTCGGCGCCGGATCTGGCGGGCATCTTCAGCGTCAACGACGTCGGCGCGCTCGGCGCCCTGGCGGCGATTGAAAGCAACGGCGCCAAGGTCAAGCTGGTGAGCGTCGACGGCCAGCCGGAAGCCATCAAAGAGATCCTCAAGCCGAATTCGCCGTTTATCGCCACCTCGGCGCAGTTCCCGCGTGACCAGCTGCGCATCGCGCTCGGCATTGCGCTGGCCCGCTACTGGGGCGCCACGGTGCCGAAAACCGTGCCGGTCAAAGTGAAGCTGATCGACCGCAGCAATGCGGCCGGCTTTAGCTGGTAACAGCGGCAGGTTCGCCCCGCTGCGGCGGGGCGTTCGGCGCGGAGGGCAATGCGGTGACACCTTTACTGGAACTGAAGCGAATAAAAAAGAGCTTTCCCGGCGTGAAGGCGCTGGACGGCATCGATCTGGCCATTCAACGGGGCGAGGTGCACGCCCTGCTGGGCGAAAACGGCGCCGGCAAATCGACGCTGGTGAAAATCATGTGCGGCATCCATCAGCCGGACGAGGGCGACATTTTTATCGACGGCGAGCAGCGCCGCTTTAACAACTATCGCCAGGCGATCGAGGCCGGGGTCGGCATTATTTTTCAGGAATTCTCGTTGATTCCCTACATGAGCGCCATCGACAACATCTTCCTCAACCGGGAGATCAGGAACCGCTGGGGCCTGCTGGATCGGCGGGCAATGCGGCGCAAGGCCGAGGCCATTTTCAAGCGGCTGACGGTGGCTATCGATCTCGATTGCCCGGTGGAGCAGCTGAGCGTGGCGCAGCAGCAGTTTGTGGAGATCGCCAAGGCGCTGTCGCTGGAGGCGCGGGTGCTGGTGCTGGATGAGCCGACCGCCACGCTGACGCCGGGCGAGGCCGAACACCTGTTCAGCGTGATGAACGATCTGCGGCTGCTGGGCGTCGGCATGGTGTTTATCTCGCACCATCTGGACGAGATCTTCACCATCTGCGATCGCATCACCGTGCTGCGCGACGGCGCCTACATCGAAACGCTGGCCACCGGAGACACCAACGTGGAAGAGCTGGTGCGGCTGATGGTCGGGCGCAAAATCGAGAACGCCTTCCCGGTGAAACAGCACCCGGTCGATACCGCGACGGTGCTGCTGGAGGCGGAGATCCAGCGCGAGAAGCACGGCGCGACCGACCGTTTTCGGCTGAATAAGGGCGAGATCCTCGGCTTCGCCGGGCTGGTGGGCTCCGGGCGTACCGAGACCGTCTCGGCGCTGATCGGCGCCAGCCGCTGCCACCGCAAACGCGTCAGCCTCGGCGGCCAACCGGCGGCGCTGCGCTCCCCGGCGCAGGCGTTGGCGCAGGGCATCGGCCTGCTGCCGGAGAGCCGCAAAACCGAGGGCCTGGTGCTGCCGTTTTCGGTGGCGCAGAACATCACCCTCAACCGGCACCACCGGCGCGGCAAGATCTTCGTCAGCGCCCGCAAGGATCGCGACGTGGTGCAGCGGCTGATCCGCGCCGTGGGGGTGAAAACCCCGGACGCCGAGACCGCCGTCAGTACCCTGAGCGGCGGCAACCAGCAGAAGGTGGTGATCGCCCGCTGGCTCAACAACGACTGCAACATCCTGATCTTCGACGAGCCGACACGCGGCATCGACGTGGGCGCCAAGGCCGAGATCTACCAGCTGATGCAGCAACTGACCCAGCAGGGCATCTCCATCATCATGATTTCCTCCGAACTGCCGGAGATCATCGGCGTGTGCGACCGCGTGCTGGTGTTTCGCGGCGGCCACATCGCCGCCGAGCTGACCGGCGACGACATCGAATCCAACCACATCATGCTTCACGCGACCGGGAGTGCCTTATGATCGGAATTGAACAACCCGCCGTGGCGCGCCGCGCCGCCGGCCCCAGCCTCGGCAAGCGCTGGGAAAAACTGCTGCATCACCCGGCGGTCTTGCCGTTTATCGGCTTCGCTGTCCTGTTCGTGCTGATGAGCCTGTTGAACGACAGCTTCCTCAGCGTCAACAACCTGACCAACGTGGCGCGCCAGGTGTCGATCAACGCCATCATCGCGGTGGGCATGACCTGCGCCATCCTGACCGGCGGCATCGATCTCTCGGTGGGGCCGGTGATGGCGCTGGCCGGCTCGGTCGCCGCCGGGCTGATGCTGGCGGCGGTGCCCATTCCACTGGCGATGGTAGCGGCGCTGGCGCTCGGCGCGCTGTTCGGCCTGGCCAACGGTGCCTGCATCGCCTACCTGCGCATGCCGCCGATCATCGTCACCCTGGCGTCGATGGGCATCGCCCGCGGCCTGGCGCTGCTCTATACCGGCGGCTACCCGATCTCCGGCCTGCCCGACGTCTTCTCCTTCTTCGGCCGCGGCACGGTGCTGGGCATCCAGGTGCCGATCCTGATCATGCTCGGCGTGTATGTGTTGGCCTGGCTGATGCTCAACCAGCTGCCGTTCGGCCGCTACGTCTACGCGATGGGCGGCAACGAAGAGGCGGCGCGCCTGAGCGGCATCCGCGTGCCGCGCTACAAGATGCTGGTGTACGTGATCAGCGGCCTGACCGCCGCGCTGGCCGGGCTGGTGCTGACCTCGCGCCTGATGAGCGGGCAGCCCAACGCCGGCGAAGGCTTCGAGCTGGACGCCATCGCCGCCGTAGTGCTGGGCGGGGCGGCGATCTCCGGCGGGCGCGGCGCCATCGTCGGCACGCTGGTGGGGGCGATGATGCTCGGGGTGCTCAACAACGGCCTCAATCTGATGAACGTGTCGCCATATATCCAGAACGTGGTGAAGGGCGGCATCATCCTGGCCGCCATCTACCTCAGCTCCGTGCGGCGCAAATAGGAGGCGCGATGTCAGTCTTTCTTGGCATAGACGTCGGCGGCACGGTGATCAAGGCCGGGCTGTACCGGGCAAGTGGCGAAGAGCTGGCGATCGCCGAGCGCGACGGCGCGGCGATTGCCGCCCAGCCGGGCTTTAGCGAACGCAATATGGACGCGCTGTGGGATGACGTTTGCGCGGCGATCCGCCAGACGCTGCACGCGGCGGGGCTGGAGGCCGGGCAGGTGCGCGGCGTCAGCTTTTCGGCGCACGGCAAAGGGCTGTACGCCATCGACCGCCACGGCAAACCGGTCGGCAACGGCATCCTCTCTTCGGACAACCGCGCGGCGGCCACGGCGGCTGAGCTGCGCTGCGCCGGGGTGGACGCGCAGACCTACCCGCGCAGCCTGCAGCCGCTGTGGCCCAGCCACCCGGCGCTGCTGCTGCGCTGGCTGAAGCAGCGGCAACCGGCGCAGTACGCCGCCGTCGATCGCATCCTGATGGCGCACGACTACCTGCGCTTTCGCCTCACCGGCGAGGCGGCGGCCGAAGTGACCAACATCTCCGGCAGCAACCTGTTTAACCAGCGCAGCGGCGCTTACGATCCGGCGCTGATGACGGCCTTCGGCATCGAAGAGGCGCAGGAGAAGACCGCGCCAACGATCGGCTCGGCGCAGCTGGCCGGGCGGGTGACGGCCGCTGCGGCGGCGCAGTGCGGCCTGCGAGCGGGCACCGCGGTGTACGGCGGCCTGTTCGACGTGGTGGGCGCGGCGCTCAGCTCCGGCGTGGCCGACGATCGCACGCTCAGCGCGGTGGCGGGCACCTGGTCGATCGCCACCTGCGTGACCGAGCGCATCATTCCCGCCGATTACCCCTACGCCTGGGGGCGCTACTGCATCGACGGCCGCTATTTCGTGCACGAAGGCAGCCCGACCTCGGCCGGCAACCTGGCCTGGTTCCTGCGCCAGTTCTGCGCCGACGACCGGCAGCGCTACGCCCAGTTCAACGCCTGGGTGGCCGAGCGCCGCGAGCAGCCCAGCGGGCTGCTGTTCCTGCCGTATCTGTACGGCTCCAACCTCGGCGGCAACACGCCGGGCGGGCTGATCGGCCTGAGCGCCCATCACGAGATGGCGGACGTGGTGCAGGCGATCTACCAGGGCATCGTGTTCTCGCACCTGATCCATCAGGAGCGCATGGTGCAGCTGAACCCGCGCATCGAGCGGGTGCGCATGACCGGCGGGCCGACACAGTCCGAGGTGTGGATGCAGATGTACGCTGACGCCGGCAACCTGCCGCTCGAGGTGGTGGAAACGCGCCAGAGCGGCTGCCGCGCCGCCGCCCTGTGCGCCGCCGTCGGCGCCGGGGAGTACGCCGGGTTCGCCGAGGCGATCGCTGCCGCGCCGCCCAAACTGCGCTGTTATTATCCCGCGACCGCCGCCCATCGGCGCCTGCGCGCCCAGCAGGCGCGCTATCTGGCGGTCGCTCAGGCTTTGAGTGAGGTGACTGATGCAAACGACTAACGCCGCCTGTCTGGGGCTGTATGAAAAGGCGCTGCCCGCCGATCTGAGCTGGCCGCAGCGGCTGGCCACCGCCGCCGAGCTGGGCTTTGAATTTGTAGAGATGTCGATCGACGAACAGCCGGCGCGCCAGCAGCGGCTGGACTGGGATCGCCGCCAGCGGCTGGCGTTTATCCAGGCGCGGCTCGACAGCGGGGTGACGGTGCCGAGCCTGTGCCTGTCGGCGCACCGGCGCGATCCGTTCGGCAGCCACGACGCCGCCACCCGCGAGCGGGCGCGGGTGCTGATGAGCAAGGCGCTGGAACTGGCGACGGATCTCGGCATCCGCAACATCCAGCTGGCGGGCTACGACGTCTATTACGAACCCGCCGATCGCCACAGCCGCGAGCGCTTTATCGAGGGCATGCAGTGGGCGGCGGCGCAGGCCGCCAGGGCGCAGGTGATGCTGTCGGTGGAGGTGATGGACACGCCGTTCATCAACAGCATCAGCAAATGGCGCGACATCGCCCGCCACGTCAACAGCCCGTGGTTCACGGTGTATCCCGATCTCGGCAACCTCAGCGCCTGGGGCAACGACGTCGCCGCCGAGCTGGCGCTGGGCATCGGCAGCATCACCGCCATACACCTCAAAGACACCGTGGCGGTGGGGCCGGGCAGCGCCGGGCAGTTCCGCGACGTGCCGTTCGGCGAGGGCTGCGTGGACTTCGCCCACGCTTTTTCCGTGCTCAACGCGCTCGGCTATCGTGGCCCCTACCTGCTGGAGATGTGGGCGCGCGAAGACGGGCGGGATAAGCAACGCATCGCCCAGGCCAAGGCCTGGATCGAACAACAGATGAATGAGGGAGGCATCGCATGCTGAACGAACTCAAGCGGCAGGTGCTGGCCGCCAACCTCAGCCTGCCGGCATACGGGCTGGTGACCTTTACCTGGGGCAACGTCTCGGCGATCGACCGCCAGAGCGGGCTGGTGGTGATCAAACCTTCGGGCATCGCCTACGAGGCGATGACGCTGGAGGATTTGGTGGTGGTGGATCTGGAGGGCAAAGTGCGCGAGGGGCACCGCAAACCCTCATCCGACACCGCCACCCACCTGGCGCTGTACCGCGCCTTCGCCGATATCGGCGGCGTGGTGCACACCCACAGCCGCAACGCCACCATCTGGGCGCAGGCCGGGCAGCCGATCCCGGCGCTGGGCACCACCCACGCCGACTACTTTTACGGCGACATTCCCTGCACCCGGCCGATGAGCGAGGCGGAAATCGCCGGGGATTACGAGGGGGAAACCGGCAAGGTGATTATCGAGACCTTCAATCAGGCGGGGCGCGATCCGCAGCAGGTGCCGGGAGTATTGGTCTATTCCCACGGCCCGTTCGCCTGGGGCAAGGACGCGGCGGATGCGGTGCACAACGCGGTGGTGCTGGAAGAGGTAGCGATCATGGCGATGGCGACGCGCCAGCTGGCGCCGGCCATCGCCCCGATGCAGCCGGAGCTGCTGGACAAACATTTCCTGCGCAAGCACGGCAAACACGCCTACTACGGGCAATAGCGCCCGTCAGCGATTCAACAGCGAGCCGGTGAAGAATTCTCTGCGCACCGGCAACTCGCCGCGCGGGCTGTTAATGGCGCTGAACAGCAGCTCCGCGGCGATCTCCCCCAGTTTCTGCGTATCGTGATACACCCCCGGAATGTGCAGGCCGTAAGCGCCGGCGCGCGGCGGCTCGTCTATCGAGAAGAACTTCACCTGCTGATAAAGCCCCATCTCGTGGCAGATGGCGATGGCGCCCAGCGTGATGATGCCGTTCAGGCCGATGATGTAATCCGGGCGGTTCTCCGGCTGCGCCAGATAGGCGCGCACCTCGCTTTCCTGTGAGGTGAAATCGTAGTCGCCGTTGATGATATGAATCTCACGGCCGCTGCCCTGCAAGGCCGCGACGATGCCGGCGGTGCGCGTTAGCGTAATTTCCGAATCCGCCGGGCCGCCGATAATCAAAAGCTTCTGCTCCGGCTGCTCTGCCAGATAACGCCCGGCCAGCACGCCGATCTCGCGGTTATCGAGGAACACGCCGCTCAGCTGCTGATCGTAGAGATCGCGGTCGATCAGGATCAGCGGCACGCCGTACACCTCGGCCAGCTCGAGATAGGCGGGGCGGTAGCGCTTGTCGTCGCGCACCGCCGAGAGCAGGATGCCGCGCGCCTTGTAGCCGAACAGCGCCTGAATGGCGCGCATTTCCGCCTCTTCGCTGCCGTCGGTGTCGAACAGCATGATTTGGTAGCCCTGCTGGCGCGCAATGCGCGACACGGTCTTGATCAGGCCGGAATAGAACGGGTTGTACATGCTGCTGGTGACGATGCCGATAATCTGGCTGCTGCTGCTTTTCAGCCCCTGCGCGAACGCGTTGGGCACATAGTTCAGCTCTTTGGCGATGGCGTGAATGCGCTCGCGGGTTTCCGGCTTGACCAGCTCGGGCTTATTGAAGGCGCGGGAAACGGTGATATTGGTCACCCTGGCGCGGCGGGCGATATCCACGATAGTGGCATTGGGATTGGCTTTCGACACCGTCTTTCCTTGCGTTATGCCTCAACAGATCCCTTATTGTAGGGAAAGGGCGGGGGCGGTGCTAGGGGGGATGGGGGATGAGATTTGTTTGTGGGAGGGGGAAATAAAAATGCAAAGATTATCAATAATGCCATGTGTTTATTAATTCAGAATTAAATAATTCGATGTAATTGTATTGTTGTTCGCAAGATAGTTCAGTAAGGAGCTTTCTACGGGCGACGTCGGACATGGAAAACCGCTTTGTGCCATAAGCGGACATTGCTAATCTGCTTGTGTATGGAGCTATGGGAGCTAGTCACAGGACAATCTGTTTCTAATTGCTTAATATTCTGGGCATCAGTTGTGAAAAATTTCAATTTTCTGTCAGGACTATGCCGTGGCGATCTTCGATATCAATAAAGATGAATTACTCGGACTCTCAGATACTCTTTTGGAAGAGTTAATTGCTCGCCTTGCTGAAGCCGAAGTGGCGGCCTGCGGTCATAGCCCGGCGTGGGTGCGCTGGTCGGGATCGATCAACACACCTGATGGTGGAATTGATGTCCACGTGCAGGTGCCGGTCGAAGAGCTCAACTCCGGGTATATTGAGCGACCGGATACCGTCTTCCAGGCCAAAAAACATAGGATGCGCAGGGCAGATATTCTGCGAGAGATGGCTCCCTCTGGCGTCCTTTCTCCCATGATATCCGGCCAGGCCACAAAGGGGGGAAGCTATATCATTGTCAGTCTGGATGAGGACTGTTCCCCCACTATGCTTGCCGAACGCGTCAAGGCGATGTATGAGGCCGTCAGGCATACTCCGTCTCACCCAACTCTTCATCTGGCTTTCTATGATCGCGCAAAGTTGGCTCAGTGGATACGACAGCATCCGTCAGTAATGCTGTGGGTAAACAGAATACTGGGGCGGGGATATTCCGGCTGGCAACCATATGGATCATGGAGTTGCCCTCCAGATGGGGCGGAAGATACCCTGATAACCGCGTCCGGCATCACGATCTCAACTCCGTCAGAAAAAGGTCATCCCCTGAGTATTAAGGATGCCATCGGGCCGATACGCCAGCTTATCCTGACCACTCGTAAAGCCGTGCGTATTACTGGTTTATCGGGCGTCGGTAAAACGAGGATTGTTCAGGCCTTGTTTGATGAATCCGTAGGAGCCGATGCCCTGGACCGCACCCTGGCGGTTTATGCCGATACCGGTGACGATCCGATCCCTTCTGCTGCAGCCATGCTGGAACGCCTCATCGCTGACCAGCGCAGCGCAATTATGGTTCTTGATAACTGCCCGTCTGAACTGCATGCTGCCCTCGCGGCGAGAGTTACCTCGGTGGGGGGTAGGATCAAGCTAATTACCGTTGAGTATGATATTCGGGAGGACAAACCTCAGACCACGGAGGTGATCCACATCGAGGCGGTAGGACCGGAAGTGGCGGAAAAACTTCTGCTGCGGCGCTTCCCCGGTATCGGACAGTTGAACGCCCGTCGAATCGCGCAGTTCGCTGACGGAAATGCCAGAGTCTCGCTGGCTATCGCTGAGAGAGTGGATGAGGGGGAGTCGTTGGCCGTTCTGTCCGATGCACAACTCTTCGACAGACTTTTTGAACAACGTCATGAGCGAGATGAGGGATTACGGGAGCAGGCTGAGATACTTTCGCTGGTATACTCGTTTTCGAGTGACTTTTCTGAAACAGGCGACAGTGAACTGGAGATTCTTGGCACGCTCGCGGGCTATTCACATAACCAGCTGTACCGTACGCTCAAGAAGCTGACCGATCGCCGCATTCTTCAGGCCAGATCGCACTGGCGAGCCATCTTACCCCATGCTATAGCGAACAAACTGGCAGCCTCCGCGCTGAATAGCTTTCCGGTTGCGTTTCTCAGGTCTACCTTTGAAGTGCCGGGACGGGAGCGCCTCCTTATGTCATTTGCTCACCGGCTGGGCCTTTTACACGATCATCCGGTGGCAAAGGAGATTGCGGCTGCATGGCTCCAGCCGGAAGCCATGCTGGGTAACCTGCTGGCATTAGAGGACTTGCCGGCTCGTATGTTGGAGTACATAGCACCGGTGGTGCCTGACGTTCTGCTTAACCGGATTGACGAGGTCCTCAGGGCCGCAGACTTTAAAGGCCGGGAAAGACATTACGATCCCCGCTGGAGTACCATCCTCAACCTTTTGCAGGCACTGGCCTGGGAACCTTCATACTTCAACCGTTGCGCCAGCCTTCTGCTGCAAATAGCGGATCATGAAATAGATAAGACTCGTCAGGAGAATGCGCGAGACAGACTCACATTGTTCTGTCAGCCCTATCTGTCAGGTACACATGCCTCTCTGGAGCAGCGAATTGCGCTTCTGGAGGAGTGTCTTACTTCAGGTTTATCACAGCGTCGCACTCTGGGGCTGAAAATGCTTTCTGCCGGACTTAGCGGTTCGACGTGGACAAGTTCGGGTATATATGAGTTTGGTGCCCGCCCGAGGGATTACGGGGCAGAACCAGACTATAACGCGTTGATGGCGTGGAGATGCTCGTTCATCGAGATTGCCGTTCGCGTCGGGAGCGCCGATGATATGCATCTTGCCAACGCTGCGCGGACAATTCTGGCAAATGCACTCAGTGGCCTGTGGCGTGATAAGAGGATGGGCTCCGTCCTCGTTGATGCCGCACGTACATTGCATGCCCGTCTTCCCTGGGGAGAGGGCTGGAAGGCGATTCGGACAAAACTGTACTTTATGCGGAAGGAGCCTCAGGTATCGTCCGTGCTGCTTGAAACTCTTGATGCTCTGGAAAGGGAGCTCAGACCGAATGATTTGCTTTCCGCTATCCGGCTTTATGTCCTGAGTAAAGGCCACTATAACTGGGTGCTTGATGACGAATTTAACCGCAGTGACCAGGAACGATACACTGAAGCAGAAGAGCGACTGATGGCCAGAGCAGAGCAACTGGGGCGTGAGTTTGCCACTTCAATACTTTGTCTTTCTGACCTGAGACCCAATCTGTTCTCTTCTGAATGGATGCCTTACCGGAGCGCATTCGGGAAGGGGCTCGCTGAGGGAACCGCGAATCCCCATGAAGTCTGGCAATTACTTATAAAAGAACTGGAACAGAACTCTACTGAAAATAAAGATTTTTCTGTGTTTCAAGGCTTTATCGAAGGCGTGGATCGTAGTAAGGAAGTGCTAGCCCATGAATTTCTGGATCACTGTGCTGTGCATCCTTCACTCTGCCGAGTTCTGGTTAATTTGCATCCCCAGCGAGATTTTACAGAAACCGACCTCTATCGATGTATGTCGATTCTGAATAAACCTGATACTCGTATAGTTATGTTTGACGCCATTCTTTGGCAAAAAAAATACCTGCATTTGCCATTAAACCGAGTGCTTGAACTGGCAGAACGACTTTTAGCCATAGAAAACGGCGCTGAGGTGATTTTGAATGGGCTAGGGATGAGGTTACATGACAACAAAGCGACAGAGGACATACTTGGCCCGGAACTCCGTCAAATCGGTCTCAGGGCAGCAATTCAGGTTTTACAGAAAGAGACTGATGATCGGGGCGGTTTCGTTGATGGCTTTATGGCATCTGTCGTAGCGGCGGCATTGCAGTTTGACAGTCATGATGGGCTGACAGAAAACTGGCTGGACGCAGTCTTCTCAGCGATCGATAAACATTATGGTTACATGAATGATTACCATAAAACTATTCAGACAACGGTGACACTCATACCCGTAGAGTTTCTCTCTCGTCTCTTTGCTGATTCTGAAGATCAAATATGTATGCGGTTGTTCTTCATGCGTGGCGGCATTTCGGATACTCCACTGCTTTCTGGTGTTGGCATAGAAATCGTGATTGACTGGTGCTTCAGGAATGAGAATACCAAGGTATGGGCATATGTGCCGCAGGGGTTAGAACTCTGGTCAAGTAGTACTGACACAAGCAGGACTACTTTGCGCGAGAACGCCATCAAATTCCTGGAGGCTGCACCTGAACCTTCAGTGGTTCTTGAGTCTTTTGCTGAATTAACTAGTCCGTCAAGTTGGAGTGGCAGTCTTGCAAACATATTACAGTCCCGGACTGACGGTTTCGGTGAACTCATTGCACACGAGCGGGATGACATTTCAAAGGCTGCAAAAAAGATACATGAGAGATTGATACCTATGATTGAGCGTCAAAGAATTCGAGAACAGCAGAAAGATCGTGAAAGTGAGCAGCGGTTTGAGTGATGGTTACCCGCAATGATCTGAATCGCCACCGATCTTCAAGGCACTTTGACACTAGTATTTTCACGCATCTCAATTGCAGGCATAACGTCCGCTTTTCGCTCAAAGCAGCCTCTCTAATACCGCCAATCAAAGCAACAAACCAGCGCCAGCAGCGTAGGAGCGACGGCGGTGAGGGGCTCATTGGGTGAAAACAGCAATCCACGCCAAAGAATGATCGAAAAAACAACGCAGATGATGAACCCTACGCTCGACTACCGATAACAACACCGCTAATCTAGCCGCGACTTTTCACCCCCCAACTCCCCGCCACAACCCCGGCAACAACCCCAGCGTCTCATCAATCAGCGTTCGCCGGTCATTGCCAGGCTTCCAGATGGTCACCATGGTTTGGCTGATCCCCTGGCTGCCGACTTCGGTGCGCAGTGTGTTGACGTTTTTCCACTGTTCGGCATGCATATGCGTCGGCAGGAATCCCCAGCCGCAGCTCTGTTCGAGCAGGGCGCGCAGCATTTCCAGCTCGTTGGTAAATATTGTATGCCCGGAAATTTGCAGGCGGCGCGCCACCGGCTCGTCAGAATCCGGGTGCATGATCACCTGCGGTGTTAGCGAAAGTTCCAGCAGCGAGAGCGGCTGTTCCGCGCCGGGGAAAAGCGTTTTGGCGGCGTAAAAATCCATCTCTATCGCCCCTAAGGCGCGCCACTCCATGGCGTCGCCCACGCTGCGATGGCGCGCCTGGCAGATGCCCAGATCGGCCTGGCCGTTTGCCAGCAGGCTTTCCGCTTCGTCGCGTGAGGCGTTAATCAGGCTCAGGCGCGTGTTGCGTTGGGCCATAGCGGCAATCAGCGCCTGCAGCAGCGCGCGGGGGGTAAAGGGATCGTAGACCAGCGAGATTTCCTGCGCCGCGCTCTTGGGCACGTCTTTGGCAAATGCCTCAAACGCTTTCACCTGGCGCATCAGCAGGTGCGCCTGGCGCTGCAGCTGTTCGCCCTCCGGCGTTAGGTGCAGGCTGCGCCCCTCGCGCAGGAACAGCGCATAGCCCAAGCCATCCTCGAGAAAATCAATCAAATCGCGCAGCGTCGTGCGATCTTTGCCCAGTTTGAGCGCGGCTTTCGCCAGGCTGCCGTGCTCGGCCACGGCGGTGAAGGCTTCCAGTTGGGCAAAGGAATAAATCAGGCTTGGCACGCGGCTCTCCCGTCGATTTTGCGGGGGATTTTCCCCCATCAGGCGTTTTTTATTATAGGCCGCGTTTTTTTAAGCTGAACGCCTTCCTGAGCTAAGCGAGAAAAAATATGAAAAACAAAGTGTTTAACCGCAGCCTGTTGGCGGGCGTTGTCATCAGTCTCTGCAGCGGCCTGCTGGCGCCCGCCGCGCTGGCCGCCTGTGCGGGCACCGAACTCAGCGCCTGTCCCGCGCCTTTCGATGCGCAACTGCCGGACACGCACAAGATGCTCACCTGGAGCCAGAGCGACCGGGTGATCGGTTTTCGTAACGACTACCGCAACTATGCCGGGGATGTGTTTCATCACGGCAACGCCGCGCCGCTGGCGGCTGCCGCTAAACCGTTAACGGACGCCAGCTATCGGGTGAATGGCAAAACCTACCACCTGCAGGATTACCTGCAGCGCCAGAACGTCAGCGGCATGCTGGTATTGAAAGACGGCAAAATCGCCTGGAAATATCTGGGGCAGGGTAATACCGACGCTACCCTGTGGACGTCGCGCTCGGTGGGCAAATCCGTGGTTGCCACGCTGGTTGGCGTGGCGATTAAACAGGGCAAAATCCACTCGCTCGACGATCTCATCACGCAATACGAACCCGATCTGAAAGGCACCGCGTGGGACGGTGTGACCCTCAGGCAGCTGATCACCCATACCTCCGGCGTGGCGTGGAATGAGGATTACACCAACCCGAAATCGGACTTCGCGCAGCTGACAGAGTGTGAAGCCAAGCCCGGTACCTACGCCTGCGTGCGCAAGCTGGTAGCCGGTTTGCAGCGTACGCATCCGGCCGGGCAGAACTGGTCTTACTCCTCCGGCGGCGCTTGGTTGCTGGGCGACGTGTTGGAACGCGCCACCGGCATGCCGCTGGCGACCTATCTGGAACAAAGCATCTGGCAGCCCTACGGCATGGCGAGCGACGGCGTGTGGCATGCCTACGCCAAAGGCCAGCACGACGTGGGCGCGCACGGCTTTAACGCCACGCTGGAAGACTGGGGGCGCTTCGGTGAGTTCATTCTGCATAACGGAACGTTGCCGAACGGCAAACAGATCTTGCCGGAAGATTGGGTAGCCCAGTCGTCCAACTGGACGCTGGCGGCGGGCTCGGTGTCGGCGGCGCATCCTAACGGCATTTACGGCTTCCAATGGTGGAACAACGAAGTGCCGGCTAATGTGACTAACGTTGAGCCTGCTCCGCAGACCTCCCTCAAGCATTCCCTGTGGGCGCTGGGGATCTTCGGCCAGATGATCATGGTGAATCAGGCGGAGAATCTGGTGATCGTCCAATGGTCCACCTGGCCGCAGGCGGAGCCTTCTTTCAGCGCGCAACCGCTGGAGGCGTCGCTGATGTTTAGCGCGATAGCGAAGGAATTGCGTTAACGTCGGCTGGGCAAGCAGGGGCTGGATGGCGGTTACCATTCAGCCCCTGTTTCTGTCTTTAACGTTATCTGTCTTTGCCATACCAGGATTTAAAATACTTCAGGAAACTGTAAGCCACGGCATAAAACCCAGTGACGGCGCCGACTTTGCCTTCCTTCCATGCGCCGCTCAGTACGTACCATTTAAAAAATGCGCCGATCGCGCTAACGACGCCACGAAATATCGAGGGCCTAATGTTTCTGTATTTTACTACCCTTGTCGTATAGCTATTGAGCTTGTTGAATATTTCATGGAGAGAGTAAAAGGTATCGTGCTTAACATTGCCGGGAATGACCGACGTGTGAATATAGCCTTCAGCGGCATCATCTACCGGAGCATCATTGAACCTGACCTGCGTTCTATTGAACAGCCGAACGGGGTAGTCCGGTGAGGAGATGGGATAAATCGTTCTGACTGGCTGTCCGAGTACAAACCAATTCCTTTTTATTCTATAGGCTTGCTGTGGCGGTGGGTTTGCCTGCGCTTTGAATTTTAAAATGGACGCTATGGTTTCGGCATCAAGGATTTCGTCGCTGTCCAGGCACAGTACCCAATCATGGTGAGATTGAGAAATCGCAAAGTTCATTTGCCGTCCATGCGTTTCGAAACGATGGTAAATAGGGCTTATTCCAAAGCTTTGGCAAATAGACAGCGTTTTATCCGTACTGCCGGAGTCCACCACAATCCACTCATCCGCAATGCCCATGAGTGGAGAAAGCACCTCGTGTAATAAACGAGAGGAGTTAAAAGTCAGTATACAAACAGCTATCTTTGCCATTAACTAACATCCTTAAAAATCGCGAGCAGGTGAGTGCCTGATGTTTTCTCTGGAATGGAAATTGCGATTCTCTTCTTATCCCTTATCAACCTCAGAAAATGCTTAACCCCGCCGGTCAAACCGATAAACCAGCACCAGCGCCAACGCCAGGAGCAAAAGCGGCGGGGCGAGGGCGGTGAAGGGCGCGTTGAGGGCGAACAGCAACCCCAGGTTGAGAACGATCTGGTAAGCGATGTAGGTCAGCAGCCCGATGATGACGCCAAGCGCTAGCCGGCTGCCCATGCCGGGGGCGCGCGGGGCGGTGAAGGTAAACGGGATGGCCAGCAAAATCATCGCCAGCACCAGCAGGGGCTGGCCGAGTTTTTTCCACAGCGCCAGGCGGTATTCGGTGCTGGGTTGCCCCGAGCCTTGCAGGTAATCGATATAGCGATCCAGCTGTTGGAGCGAGAAACTGCCCGCCGGCAGGGTCAGCTCTTTCAGGCTCGGCACGGCGAACAGTGAGCGCCAGAGCAGGCTGTCTTGTCGTGCAATCGTCTCCTTTCTGCCTTGCCAGCTTTTCTGCATCACGTTGTGCAGCAGCCAGCTGCCGTCGGCGGCGGTGCTGGCGCTGTCGGCGTAAATGTAAGACTCCAGCGCGCGGTTGGCTTGATAACGGAAGATCTCAATGCCGTGGGGCTGGTCGTTCTCATCGACGGTCTTCACTGTTACAAACTCGTTGCCGCGCCGCGCCCACAGCGGGTTAACGGTAACGTCGTTATTATTTGACTGCGCCAGGGCGTTATTCTTCATTTGCAGCGCGCGTTGCTGCAGCGGCGAGGCGGCCCATTCATCGAGGGCGCCGAGCGAGAGGTTCATCAGCAGCCCGGCGGCGAGCATCACCAGCGCGATGCGGAATATCGACATCCCGGCGGAACGGATCGCCGTCAGCTCCAGGCTCTTGGAGAGCTGCCCCAGCCCGACGATGCCGCCGAGCAGCGCGATAAACGGCCCCAGATCGACCAGGCTGCGCGGCAGGGTCATCACGGTCACCAGCAGCGCCTGCTGCCAGCGGTAGCCGCCCGGGGTCACGTCCTCCAGCTCGTTGATCAGCGTAAAGGTGGTGAACAGCGGGATGAGCAGCCCGGCCGCGGCGGCGAAGCCGATGAACACGTTGCGGATCAGGTAGCGGCTAAAAAGGGTCATCGGGAGGGTTTCCGCAGCAGGGATAGGTCGCGCGCCAGCAGCAGGGCGATACCGACAGCCATCGCTATCGGCACCAGCCAAACGCCGGGGATCGTTGGCAGAGAGCCGTTGGCCACCAGCGTGCGGCAAATGTTGCCGCCATAGAAAATCACGGTAAACAGAACCGTGAGGGGCAGCAGCGCGGCGTAGCGCCCCTGCCGCGGCTTGATGCGGCTAAAGGGGATCGCCAGCAGCACCATCAGCACGGTGGTCAGCCCGCGGCTCTCGCGCCATTGCAGTTCGGCGGCGTCGCCCGGATCTGCGGAGCGCGCCAGTTCCGCCGGCGAGGCCGATTTGTGCCGGCTCTCGGCGCTGGGCACGAACGGTTTGAGCGCGATGTCAAAGTTGTCGTAATTCTGCCCGTTGTCGTCGGCGCCCTCACGATCCAGCACATAGGCGGTGCCGGTTTTCAGCCGCACGGCGGGGCTGGCGGGGGAGGCGTCGAGCACCTCCACCGACTGCGCACGGTACAGGTTGGTGTGATGGCCGCCGCGTACATAAATCAGGGCGTCCGTCAGGTGGTTGGCCGTTTTGTCGACGTGACTGGCGAGGATCATGCGGCCGTTGCCGCTGACGTTGAATTTGTCGGCCTGCAGGTGGCTCACGTCCAGCACCGATTGCGACTGTTGCTGTAGCTGATAAATATTGGCGTACGCCCAGGGCCTGCCATACAGCGACAGCAGCGTGACCGCTATCGCCAGCGGCACGGCGAGTATCAGCACCGCCTTGTACAGCCGCAGCGGGCTGGCGCCGGCGGCCAGCATGGCGGTGATCTCCGCATCGCTGTACATCTGGCTCAGCGCGACCGCCACCGAGACATACAGCGCGACGGGCAATATCATCTCCAGCGCGATCAGCGATTTATAGAAAACCACGTCGGCCACCACCCGCAGCGCCAGCGTGCCGTTGGCGGCGTCGGTCAGGTAGCGCTGAGCGGAGTAGCTGGCGAACATGAAGATCAGAAACCCGGCGATCATCATCACCAGGCGGCGGATCTCAACCGTGATATAGCGTTCAATCAAAGACATGCGTTATCGGTTCCCGGCGGCGTGCGCTTCATGGCGTCTCCTGCGCGATCAGCGCGCGCAGCAGGGCGATCACCTGGTCAACTTCCTGCGGGGTGAGTGAGCCGTCCTTCGCCCACTGCACGCGCCCGGCCTTGTCCAGCACTACGATGGTGGAGCTCTCCTCCGGCAGCCGCCAGGCCATGCGCCCCAGCCCGTCGCTGTCGACGATGAATTGCGCCCAGGGGTAATGCCGCTTGTTTTTCTCGATCTTGCCGCGCACGAAGAAGCCGGAGCCCGGTATCGCGTCGTCGGTGTTGACGATGGTGGTCGGCTGGAAGCGATCGCCCGGCAGGTTCGCGTCCTTAACGGCGTTGATCAGCAGCGAGTTCTTCTTTTTGGCGGAGGTGCGCCCGGCGATGTACTGGATCACCCGCACCTTGCCCGCCAGTTTTGCGCTGTTCCACGGCCGGTAGCTGAAATCGCCGTTGCGCAGCAGCAGCTCGCCGCGATCGGCGATGGCGATCGGCGCCACCGGCCGGCCATGCACGAAGTTATGCGCAGATGCCGTCAGCGGCGACAGCAGCAGCGCAAGGGTCAGCAAGCGACGTAACGTCATCATGGCTCCGGGCAACCCGCTTATCTGCCCGCCGAGATGGCCGGCTGGGAAAACGACAGCGGAAAACGCGCCAGCAGCAGCTCCAGGCGCTGGCGGATGTCGATATCCAGGATCGCCGGCCGATCATAGATATCGCCGCCGGCCAGCTTGTCCGCCACCATCACGTCATGCCGGTCGCCCATCAGGCCGTTAATCGCCGCCAGGAAGCGCGAGATCTGCCGGGCCTCGCGGTTGTCGGGATCGATCGATCTCAGCGTGTCGTAGAACGAGACCTGGCGGCTGACGATTTTGCGCACGTCATGGAACTGATGCCCGGTCAGCGCCGGGCCAGCGATCAGCGTTTGCAGCTGGCGCATTTGCTCCTGGCGGTAGGTGATAAAGCCCTGTGCACTTTCCAGCCGGGTGTGGCGCAGCGCATAGCGCACGTAAGACCACACCGGCTTGCTGAGCAGCAGCCGCAGCAGGTTGCCGTAAAGCGTCAGGTTCTTCTGGTTGCCGTTGCGAAACGCGTCCTGAAAATGGCCGAGCACCACGGTGGTGGTGTGGAACAGGCGGTTGGCGCGGTGCGGGGCGCCGTACAGCTGCTGGGCGAAGCGCAGGTGCTTATAGCGGGCGCGGATATATTTGTAGCGCATGCGGGTAGCCGCCGCCAACTGCGGGTCTTGCAGGAAACCGTTCACCAATTGCAGCAGCTCGCGGCGGGAAAAGCCGTCTTCCCAAAACTGCAGGCACAGCGCGTAGTTGTCCCGAATGCTCTCGGGGGAGCATTCCAGATCAATCTGCTGCGGCAGGCTGATATTCGCCTCAACCAGGTCGTCCTCTTCCACCGCGACAAACAGCGCCTGGGTGGTTTCGGCTGAGAACTTTTTCCAATTATTGCTAGCGGTCATTGATTACTCTCTTTGGGCACATTCAGCCCCAACATAAAGCGATTGCGGTAGGCGCCGATCGTCGGTATCAGGGATAACAGAACGTCTAAACATTGCCCAAGTAAATAAGCGAAGGCGGCGCCCTGCACGCCGAAGGCATACGCCATCGACACCAGCAGCGCAATGTAGGCCGCCGAGGCCGTCGCCTGCGCGATCAGGAAGGCGCGCTGTTTGCCCGCCATAAACAGTAAGGATTCCTGCGGGAAGCCCATCATGGAGACGATGATCGCGCCCAGCATGATTTGAATCAGGTCATAGGCTTCCAGGTATTGCTGCCCGAATACCGCGGAAATAAGCGGCTTGCCCACCAGCAACATCAACACCGCAACGGCCAGGCCGATGCCGCCGGCCAGCAGCGAAGAGCGCAGGCCGAGCAGCCACGGGGTCTTGGTGCGCGGATCCAGGCGCATGATCTCGGGATAGAAGCTTTTCTCCAGCAGCTTGGCCGGGGTGCCCGTCGCATCGAAGAAGGTCATGGCGATCTTGAACAGCCCGGCGGCGGCCGGGCCGAGCACCACGCCCACCAGCACGGTGGTGCAGGAGTTGCGGGCGGCCCAGATGGTATGGGCGATGTTGGTGGTCCAGACGAAATTCCAGGCGCCCTCGATGCGGCGCGCGACGTTGAACAGGCGCGGCCTCAGCGCGCCATGGATATCGCGGCGGCGCAGCTCGCGCGCGGTGAACCACCAAAACAGCGTGCCGCCGATCAGGTTAGAGGCGTACCAGGTGACGATAAAGCCGGGGAACCCCAGATCGAAATAATAGGAGATGACGCTGCCCACCGCCTGCAGGAACGGTTTGATCGCCTGCTGGATGGCGATTAAATCGAAGCGGTTGAAGGCGCGCAGCACGCCGGTCGGCGTGGACGAGGTCATCGATGGGATCAGGGTGCAGTACAGCATGGCGAGCCAGAAGCTTTCGCTGTCCAGCCCCAGAGCGTGAGACAAGAACGGCAGCATGATCATGCCGCCCAGTACGGCGATGACGCCGCTGGCGATATCCAGGCCGAAGGAGAAGGCGACGACGTCGCGGAAGCGCCCGGTATTTTGATGCTCCAGTGCCGGAGTGCCAAATTGCACCACAAACTGCCAGGTCTGGAATTTGATGAAATCGCTGACCGCTTTGGTATAGGCCTGAATCACCACCAGCACGCCGAACATTTCAGGCGACATGCCTTTACCGGCGCAGGAGAGCGCCAGCAGGCCGAGCAGCGCGCTGGCGACGCTGCCGGAGCCCAGGTAGGCGGCATTACGTAAAATGGAACGAAACGCGCCGTCGGAAAACCACCGTTTCATAGCCAAAACCAGCCGTTATCGTTGTTTTGCTGCATTTTGTGTTCCGCAGTCATGCGTTTGCCCTGTATTCGTTTAATAAACCTGAGTTTCTTTACCGGCGTTCTCGCCGGGGTGCCCGAGATCGCTCTGCGGGCGCTTCGCGGGGTTCACCACGGCGGAAATGGCGTTGAGCGCATTGCTCAGCACCTCGTCGTAAGGGGCTCTGGCGTCCAGCTCGATGATGCGCGAACCGTTGTATTGCAGGCGCACCATGGCGGCGATCTTGTCTTTCAGCTCTTCGTAACTGTGATCGGGCTTGCGGGAAAAGGCCGTATCGACGTCGATATCAAGGCGAATGATCAGCTCCGGCCGATAGACGGCCATGCGTTGATATAAACGGCGTTCGCGCGCCGCCAGGCGGCTTAATAGCCACCCTTTTGCGCGTTCCACGCCGATGCCGGGCCCATCGTAGTAAAAACCTGAGATTTCCGCCTGCGGGTAGCGATCGCTGATCACCAGAACGCCGCTCTGCGCCAGCCGCCGCACCTTGCGCAGGTTGGATGCGCGCCACAGCGAAAAGCCGTACATGATCAGCGCCGCCCACAGCGCCGGCGGCCTGTTGCTCATGCGCTGGGTTTTGTCGGATTTGGCCGCCAGGCGCCGTTCCAGCCACACGCCGATGAACGGCAAACGCTTGATTTTGTCGCCGTCTTCGCCGGAGATCAGCCCCAAATAGCGCCGCTCCGTGGGGCGATGTTGCTGCAGGTTTTTCACCAGGTCGGCGGTCAGCGTGGACTTGCCCGTGCCGTCGCTGCCCACCACGGCAATCAGCCCGGTGATGCAGGTGGGAGAGGTATCCTGTTCGGCGGTGAGTTTATTTTTTTTCATCTGTTTCGGTACGGAAAGGTTATTTGTCGGCTAGGCATTGGCGGCCCTCAGCGATATTTTAACGGCGTGCAGCGATGCGTCGAAAATACGGTCGGCCGGTTCGCGGCCGTCTAAATCCAATATGTTAGCGCCGTTAAACGTCAGGTGCGGGATGACGGCGATCTTTTCACGCAACGCCGCCAGCGAGTGATCGGGTTTGCGTGAATAGGCCGTTTGTTCGTCAATATCCAGCCGAATTAATAATAAGGGCTGATAAGACGCCATCCATTGGTACAGGTTTTGTTCGCGCTTTCTCAGCCAGCGGATCCAGCGATTGCCGCCGGCGGTTTTCGCCAGCTGCGGGCCATCGAAACGAAACCCCGCCACTTCGGCTTGCGGATAACGATCGGTGATCAGTAATGCGCCGCTGCGGCTTTTCTTCAGCATGCGACGGAATTTATAAACGCGCCAATAGGAGAGTAAAAATATCACCAGCGCCGTGGCATTATCCGGCGGTGTGGAAGGGCGCTCATGCACGCGTTCCGATTTCTTCAGCAAATAACGCCCGAAGGGCGCGCCAATAATCGGCAGCGAACTGATCCATTCGCCAATACGCCCGGAAGACTGGCCGAGATACAGCAGTTCGGCAGGTTCTTGTGCCGATAAAGCGTTGACCAGGCTGGCGGCTAACGTGGATTTTCCCGAGCCGTCACAGCCGGTTATCGCTATTACGCGCACGGGCGAGCGATCAGATGAAGGTCTTATCTGCTGACTCACAATAATTGATCCAATGCGAAAAAAACTATTGTATTCCAATACGCCTTGGGTTCAAGATATTTATTGTGCTTTGCTGCGATAAAATAATGAGATCGGTATTCTTTTTCGTTATTTGAATTGATATTCATGGCGTTTGTTCTTGTTATTTTGTGCTAATTGTTCGTGCGTGGGCCGGTTTCGCTTTTTATGTTAATTCTCGGCATGGCTCACGGCGAAAAAAGAGCAGAGGTTTTCAATTTTCGCTTAATCTTTTGTGCTTTTTGGCGCTGCGTATGGCAAATTTTTTTTCACGCAGCCACCGCGGCAATGATAAGCGATCGTTCGCTTCAAATATGGCACGCCGTTTCTGGTGTATTGAAAGAGAGTCTTATTATGAGTGCAAAATTTCCGCCGCTGATTGCGGTTATCGGCAGCGACGGATCGGGTAAGTCCACCGTTTGTGAACATCTGATCGAGTATGTGAAACATTATGGCCCGGCGGTGCAGGTGCATCTGGGCAAACAGGCGGGTAACGTCGGGCGCGCGGCGGCGAAATTGCCGCTGCTCGGGCGCTCGGTGGGCAAGGCTATCGAGAGCAATACCAAAAAAGTCAAAACGAAAAAATCCCGGATTGGCCTGTTGCCGTCGGCGGTGATCATCGCTTTCGTGGGGCGGCGGCTGCTGCGTTTTCGCCGCATGCTGGCGTATCGCCGGCAAGGGTTCATCGTGTTGACCGACCGTTTTCCGCAGGCGCAGATCCCTGGCGCTTACGACGGCACGGTTTTTCCCGTCGACGTTGAAGGCAGCCGTTTCGTCCGTTGGCTGGCGGCGCGTGAACGGGCGGCGTTTCAATGGATGGCGGGGCAAAAACCGGATCTGGTGCTCAAGCTGAATGTCAGTCTGGACGTGGCCTGCGCGCGCAAACCCGATCACCGCAAAGCGGCGCTGGAGAAGAAGATCGCCGTCACGCCGCTATTGACGTTCGAAGGCGCCGACATCGTGGATCTCGATGCCGATCGGCCGATCGAGGAGGTGCTTTCGGCGGCGGAAAAAGCCATCGCGGAATTTATGGCGGCGCAGGGGTATCGCTATTCGGCTGATGGGGTATCAACGGCTGCGCACTGAGGTGCGCATCGATTCGGCAGGGCGGCGTGGCCATTTTCGGCACCGCCGCCGCGGCCGAGAAGGAAAGACTTTATTTTTTCAGCGCCGCAAAGGCGCGCACGATGGTGTCGATTTCTTCATCGCTGTGCGCGGCATTGACGCTGCAGCGCAGCAGGGTCACGCCCGCCGGCGCGGCCGGTGGCAGCACCAGGTTCACATAGACGCCGTGGGCGATCAGCTCGCGCCAGAAACGCAACCCTTCTTCCTTTGAACCGATCATCACCGGCACCACCGGGCTGATGCGCGGCCCCAGGGTATAGCCCAGCTCGGCGAGGCCGTGGTACAGGCGGTGCGCATTGCTCCACAGTTTTTCCCGCAGCTCGGGATGGCGGGCGATTTTTTGCAGCGCCGTGCGCACCGAAGCGATGCTGGACGGCGACGGCGAA
Source organism: Serratia sp. CY40230 (assembly GCF_052168835.1). Lineage (NCBI taxonomy): Bacteria > Pseudomonadati > Pseudomonadota > Gammaproteobacteria > Enterobacterales > Yersiniaceae > Serratia > Serratia sp. CY40230. The sequence goes on along the minus strand of NZ_JBJNLX010000001.1, from coordinate 888,555 downwards.
GCGGTAAAGATATACGGCCGGCTGCTGTAGCGCAGCACGTCCATCCCCTTGCCGCCGACGGCGAAACCGCCGATCGAAGCCAGGCTTTTGCTGAAAGTGCCCAGGATGATATCCACGTCTTGCTCGACGCCCAGCGCTTCGGCCAGGCCGCGGCCGTGCTCGCCCATTACGCCGAAGGAGTGCGCTTCGTCGACCAGCAGATACCCGCCCAATCGCCGCTTGATGTCGACGATTTCCACCAGCGGGGCGACGTCGCCCAGCATGCTGTAGATGCCTTCCACGATAATGATCGCCTCGCGGGCGCGTTCGCCCAGGCGCACCATGCGGCGCTCCAGATCGGCGGCGTCATTGTGGCGGAAGCGAATAATTTCCGCGCCGCCGAGGGCGCAGGCGTCGTAAATGCTCGCGTGGCTGTCCGCGTCGATCAGCACCACGGCACCCGGCCCCGCCAGCGTGCTGATGACGCCCAGGTTGGCGGTATAGCCGGTGGAGAACACGATGGCGCTCGGGCGATCGAAGAATTCCGCCAGCTCCCGTTCCAGCGTCAGGTGCGATCCGTAACTGCCGTTCGCCATGCGCGAGCCGGTGGTGCCGGTGCCGAGCGCGGCCAGAGCCGCCTGGCCGGCGGCGATCGCCTGCGCATCGAACGTCAGGCCAAGGTAATTATTGGTGCCGGCGAGGACAATCTTTTGATCGCCGATGCGCCCCTGGGTGGCGGAATACACTTCGTCGATACAGGTGCCGAACGGATTCAGACCGGACGTTTGAAATTGTTCACGGTCATTGGCGAGCCGCGCAAACTTATCATACAGTCCCATGGTGTTTCTCCAGATAAGGGCGCAGCGCGTCAAGCAGTTGCTCAGGCGTTCTGACATCAAGCAATATATTGATCGGAATGGAGATATCTAATTCATCTTCCAGCATCATCAGCAGATCCAAGACTCTGATGGATTCCAGGCCAAGATCATTGACGAGATCGCTATCAGGTTTTATTTCCACTCCGCCTTCGACGATACCTTGCAAACACGTCAGGATATAATCCATTACAGCATCGCGATTTAGCATAAGAACGTTGACACACCTCTACTTGGAATAATTAAAACAGCCCTTCACGCAGCGCGCGTTCCAAACTCACCTGTGGAAACCAATTAATCTGTTGCGACAGCGCCTGATTACTGGCGGACCAGTCGCGATGCGTTAATTCGCGTATTTTGCTGCGCGTCAGCATCGGCTCTTTTTTTACCAGGCGGTTCCACACCACGCTGATATCCGCCAGGGCTTTCAGCAGCGGCAGCGGAATGCCCACCAGACGCACCGGCCCGTGACGCACGGCGGCGCCGATGTCCCGCAGGCGCAGCCAGTTATAGCCTTCGGCCACGCCGTCGCACAGTTCGTAAATATTTGGCTGCGCGGGTTCGGTCTGCACCCATTGGCTGACCGCCTTTGCCAAATCGCTCACGTGCAGAAAAGAGAGCCTGGCGTCAGGCGCGCCCAGGCGGGGCAGCACGCCGCGCAGCAGGCCGTTGAACAGCGGTTTCAGCTCTTTATCGCCGGGCCCGTAAACCGCCGTCGGGCGGAAAATCCCCAGCGCGATATCGCCCGTGGCGGCGATGAGTTGCTGCTCGGCGGCCTGTTTTGAATGGGCGTACCAGGACAGCGCCGGATGGCGGGCCGCCAGCGACGACATGAACAAGAAGCGATTGCAGCGGCCGTTCTGTTTGGCCGCCTGCATCAAATTCAGGCTGCCGGTGACGTTGCAGCGGGTGAACACCGCTTCAGCATGCCCGCGCACCTGGCCCGCACAATGCACGACGCACTCCGCGCCGCGCACCAGTTCGGTGAGCGAGGGCCGATCTTCCAGCGCGCCGGGGATCCACTGCAGGTTGTCTGCGGCGGCTTTTCCGGCTTGCCGCGTCAGGGCGCGCACGCTAAACCCTTGCGCCAGCAGTTCCTGGACGATATGCCGGCCGATAAAGCCGGTCGCGCCCGTCACTGCCACGGTGCCGCTCATTGCGCGAAACCGGCCAGCTGCGGCATTTGCGGGTAGAGCGAAGCGCTCAGCCAGCGTTTCTTGGCCTCCGCGCGTGCGGGTTTACCCGACGACGTGCGGGGAATGCTGTGCGGCGGCAGCAGCTCGATGTCCACCGCAATGCCGAACTCGCTTTGAATGCGCGCGCTCAGCGAATGCACGATTTGTTCACGGCGTTCTTCCGAACTGACTCGACACTGGATCTGCAAAATGATCCTGGCCGCTTCGTCGTGTTCTTCGGTCACGAAGGCAATCGCATCGCCGGAACGGATTTCCGGTTCGGATTCCGCGACGTACTCAATATCCTGCGGCCAGATATTGCGGCCGCGAATAATGATCAAATCCTTCTTGCGGCCGGTGACGTACAGATAGCCGTCCAGCAGATAGCCGAGATCGCCGGTGTCCATCCAGCCGGTCACCTGGATCTGCTGCTGGGACTCATCGTCGCAGAAATAGCCGTTCATCAGGCTGGGGCCGGAAATCGTGATATGGCCGACCTGACGTTCCGGCAGCGGTTGCCCGGTTTCGCTGCGGATCTCGATGCGGTGGCCGGGCAGCGCACGGCCGCAGTTGACGAAGGTCGAGACGGCGCGGGTTTTCTTGCCCGGCGCGACCGCTTTACCCTCGTATTCCAAAATATCGCGGTCGACCTCGTTGGTTTGCGGGCCGGAGCAAGGGTCGGAAAAACTCACCGCCAGGGTGTTCTCGGCCAGGCCATAGCACGGCATGAAGGCTTTGCTGTCGAAGTTGATGCTGCTGAAGTGTTCGCCAAACTGGGCGAGCAGCTCGGCCGGGATCGGCTCGGCGCCCACGCCCGCAACCCGCCAGCTGGAAAGATCCAGATCGGCCAGCTCTTTGGCGTTGCTGCGGCGCAGACACAGATCGTAGCCGAACGGCGGGGCGACGGACACCGTGCCGCGATTCTTGGCGATCAGTTTCAGCCACTGCATCGGGCGCATGGCGAAATCTTGCGTGCGCAGGTAGTCGACGGACAGCTGGGTCGCCACCGGCGTAAGCAGGAAACCGACCAGGCCCATATCGTGATAGAAGGGCAGCCACGAAACGCAGCGGTCGCCGGCGCGCAACTTGATCCCGTCGCGACTGATCGCGTTCAGGTTCGCCATGGCCGCCCGCTGGGTAATGATCACGCCGCGCGGAAAGCGGGTGCTGCCCGAGGTGTATTGGAGATAGGCGATATCGTCGGGCGAAGGCGCCGGCAACGCGATCTCCGGCTCTGGCAAGGCGTTAAAGTCCGCGTCGCTGAGGATGTGCATCGCCGACGTGTTTTCCGTGGCCGACGCGATGAGCGGTGTCCACTCTTCGCTGCTGATGATCGCCGCGGGGTTGCAGCTGGCGATCAGCCCTTTCAGTTTGGCGGTGTAGGAGTCGCGCTGGCCAACGCCCATCGGGATCGCCAACGGCACTGCCACCAGGCCGGCATATTGGCAAGCGAAAAAGGCTTCGACGAAGCCCGGGCTGGTTTCGGCGATAAGCGCTACGCGATCGCCTTTCTTGAGCTTCAGGGACAATAAACGCCGCGCGCCCGCGATCGCTTTTTGCTGCAGCGTGCGATAGTCGAGAACGGTCACGAGTTGATTGCGACGGTCGTAAAAATTCATTCCCGTATTACCGAGTGCCGCGTAATCCAACGCGTCCACTAACGTGGGGAAGTCCGCATAGCGCATGGGAAGAGAATGAACGGAACTTGTTTCAGACATAGACAAACTTAGCCATAGATTAAAAATCACCAAAAGAGAGAAATCACTCTTGGCGAGGTAATTGATGTTTTACTATGAATAGGTTTTGAATAAGTTTGTTATTCAACCATCTTCATTCCGCGAACAGCGTATATTGCCGTGCTCGAGCGGCATGCCGGTTATTAACCGGGCAGAGCGTAAGTAGCCCGAGTCATCAGCCTTGAGCGGCACCCTGGCGAGATATGAGAGACTATTGTAATATCCGGACTTCGCCGTTCTTTAGTCTGCATCTGTCGGGCAGGAAATAACTGTCGGCTCATAGGTTATGACCTCATGCATGGCTATCTTGGAACTTAAACACTTCCTAAACAGTATGCCGCAAGAAATTCAAAAGTGAACGATTCATTTAAGGCTAATCTTAAAAATAGCATTAAGTGGTAAAAATGGCGGCGCACCTCCTGATTAAAGTCGGTACACTAAAAGCGGCGAGTTTCTTTTACCATAACAGCACGAAATAATAAAAGAGCACTATTAGCGTAGCCTGGCTGCGCCGCTTTCTGTTTCCTTTTTTTATCAATTATGGACATCACAGGGTGAATGTCAGGCAACACGTTGCTGATTCGCCGAGGGGGAATATTCGGTTTTTCTTATCAGTGAGCCGGAGGCAATACACAATTCAATAAAAGGCAACAGCATAAAAAATGCTAAAGGCGTTGTCGCGTGCTTATTTAATTATTTTATTAAAACGTAAGGCTATTTATGATCCGTATTGAGAAAGTTCTGGATAAACGCGAACTTAAAGAATTTATTGCTTTCCCCTCGCAACTGTTTCGCGATGATCCGAACTGGATTGAGCCGCTGCATGTAGAGCGCGAAGAGCACCTGTCAAAGAAGAATCCCGGGACCGACCATATTGAATGGCAGGCATGGGTGGCCAAAAAACAGGGCAAAGTGGTTGGACGCATCACTGCGCAAATCGATTCTCTGCACCGGGAGCTGCATGGTGAGGATACCGGCCATTTCGGCATGATTGACGCCGTTGACGATCCCGCCGTGTTCAGCACCTTATTCACGGTAGCGGAGGAGTGGCTGAGGTCGAAAGGCGCGCGTAAAATCACCGGGCCATTCAGCCTCAATATCAATCAGGAAAGCGGCCTGTTGGTCGAAGGGTTCGATACCCCGCCTTCCGCCCTGATGACGCACGCGAAACCTTACTACGCGGCCCAGATAGCGCAGCAGGGCTACAGTGAAGGGATTGATTTGCTTGCCTATTGGATGAAAAGAACCGACCTGCATTTTTCGCCGTCGTTAACCCGGATGATGGATCAGGTGCGTAAAAAGGTGACCGTCCGCCGTCTCAATCGCAAGCGCTTTCGCGAGGAGATGCAGGTGCTGCGCGAGGTGTTCAACTCCGGGTGGCAACATAACTGGGGGTTTGTCCCGTTCACCGAGCACGAGTTCGCCACCATGGGGGATCAGCTGAAGTTCCTGGTGCCCGACGATATGATCCATATCGCCGAGGTGGATGGCGCCCCCTGCGCTTTTATCGTCGGTCTGCCGAACATTAACGAAGCGATTGCCGATCTGCAGGGGCGTTTATTGCCGTTCGGCTGGGCGAAGCTATTGTGGCGCCTGAAAGTCAGCGGCGTGCGCACCGCGCGCGTGCCGTTGATGGGCGTACGCCAGGAATATCAATTCAGCCGTATCGGGCCCATTATTGCGCTGCTGCTGATTGAGGCGCTGCGCGAGCCTTTCGCGAAGCGCAATATCGACGCGCTGGAAATGTCGTGGATCCTGGAAACCAATACCGGCATGCGGACGATTTTAGAACGCATCGGCGCGGTGCCGTACAAGCGTTACCGCTTGTACGAGAAAACGCTTTAAGCGGCTGATATCGCGTCCCCTTTTTACGCTCCCAGAATAATAACCGCGCCAGGGCATTTTCGGGCGGTGGCGTTTCAGGAGCAGGGGGACGGCGAGTGAGTGAATGCATCGTTTCCTGAAAGAGAACGGTTAAGGTTTTTAATTAATAAACTCGAGATAAATTCACGCTGCGTGATTTATTTGTGAGTGACTGTCGTAGTTTTGACGAGAGCTGATTGTATGCCTGTGGAAAAGAAAAAAGGAATAAGCCGATTAACCTACAGCATTAGGAATTCCTGGGCCGGGTTTATTGATGCTGTGCTTACCGAAGATGCGTTCCGCCAATTATTGGTTATTAACGCCATTTTACTGGTTGTTACATTTGGTTTAGATATTACAAATATAGAAAGGCTGTTATTAATCACCTGCAGTTTTCTGCTATTGGTGGTTGAGCTGCTTAATACGGCGATTGAAACCGTGGTCGATCGCATTTCGCTGGAATTGCATCCGTTATCCAAACGCGCCAAAGATTTGGGCGGCGCAGCGCAGCTGGTAGCCGTGGTGATGACTATCATTATTTGGGGAATGGTGCTGCTGGGGCGATAGGGGCTTGGGTGGTTCAACCACCCAGTCGGTGAACGTGGCGATATAAGCGGTTATCATCGCTGTTTTGCGTCTTCTGCCATTTCAGCAAGGAGAGTATGCCGCTATGCCCGTGAATTTTGATCTCAACGATCTCTATGCGTTTCGCGCGCTGGTGGAGTACGGCAATTTTCGGCTGGCCGCGGAGTCCATCTGCCTGTCGCAGTCGGCGCTGAGCCGCAGGATTGAGAAGCTGGAAAACGCGCTGGACAGCAAACTGTTCGATCGCACCACCCGGCGCGTGACCTTGACGCTGTACGGGCAGGCTTTTGCCGAGCGTTCGGATCAGCTGCTGATGAACGTCGAAGCGGTGTTGGCCGATATCGACAAGGTCAGCCAGGAGCGGGTGGGGCTGGTTACCGTCGCCACGGTGCCCTCGGCGGCCTACTATTTCATGCCCGACGTGATACGCCGTTTCCGGCTGCGCTATCCGCGCGTGCGCGTCAAGCTGATCGACGGCAGCGCAGGTCATGTCATCGAGGCGGTCACCGGCGGCCAGGCCGATTTCGGCATCTGCTTCGCCGGGCGGCTGCAGCCTAATCTTGAATTTGTGCCGTTGGTGGGGGACGTCTACGTGGCCGCCTGCCGGCGCGACCATCCGCTCGCCGCTAAAAAGAGCCTCACCTGGCAAGAGTTCTATCAGCAGGATTACGTCTCGCTGGATAAAACCTCCGGCAATCGCAATCTGCTCGATCAGCGCCTGGAACACCTCGTGCCGGAACGCCCCAGCGTGTGTGAAACTCGCCATGTGACGACCATGCTGGGCATGGTTGAGGCGGGCATCGGCATTGCCGCCGTGCCCGCCATGTCGATGCCTGCTTCAGAGCACTCGGTGTTGACGTCGGTGCCGCTGGTCGATCCGGTGGTGAAACGTACCGTGGGTCTCATCAGACGCGGCGGCCGCATGCAGTCTTTCGTCGCCGCCGAGCTGGAAAAGCTGATTACTGAACAGTATCACTCTGCCTGACCGGCTGCGGCGCCGGCACGGTTCGCATGCCGGTCGCGCGAATGGTCGGCTGCGCCTGAGGGGAAGCGAGGAAGTCCAGCAGCGCTTTGCCTTCGCGGCGGTGCTCCGCCTTGGCGGTCACCGCGCCCGCGAAGCGGGTGATGTACTGCACGTTTTCCGGCAGCTCGCCGATAAAGGTGACGCCCGCCACGGGCAGCAATTCGCTGACCTGCTGGAAGCCCAGCGCGTATTTCCCCTGCGCCACTTCAGAGGCCACCGGAATGCGCTCAACCTTATGTGCTTTCCCTTTCACCTGTTCCTCTATGCCCAGCTTTTTGAACAGTTGGCCGCTGACATAGCGGCCGCTGGCGCTGTCGGAATAGGCGAAAGAGTCAGCCTGCAGCAGGACATTGCGCAGCTCGGCATCCGTTTTTATCACCGGCTTGGGCGCGCCCTGTTTCACCACCATGCCGATCGGCGAATCGGCCAGCTCCACGCGTGAACCCGGCTGGGTCCAGTGCTCTTTTTCCAGTTGGGTGAGCGCGTCGCCCACCATGATCAGCACATCGGCTTGCTCTCCGCGCGCCAGCCGCGCGGGGATCGCCTGCGGCGTTTTGCCCATCGAGGGGCCGGACACCAGAATGATTTTGTCGCCGCTTTGGGCTTCATACTCCGGAGCCAGCTTCTCTAGTGCGGCTTTGAAGCCGCCGGAGATCATGACGGTCACGTCTTTGGCCAGCGCCGCCGTACTGCAGGAGGCGCACACCAGCGCGGCGAGGATCGAACGAGTGAGTTTTTGCATGGCATTATTCCTTTTGAGATGGCGGCTTATCGCGCGGTTTGCAGCGGCATGGCGATGCGGCGATACATATACAGCGTCGCCAGCAGGGCGCACAGCGCGGCGAAGCTCATCCAGTAGCCCGGTGAAGCCTTGTCGCCGGTGTATTCGATCAATGCGGTGGAGACCACCGGCGTAAAGCCGCCGAACACCGCCGTCGCCAGGCTGTAGGCCAGCGAGAACCCGGCCACCCGCACTTCCGTTGGCATGATCTCCGTCAACGCCGGGATCATGGCGCCGTTGTAGAGGCCGTAAATGAAGGACAGCCACAGCAGCACGGCCAGCATCATGCCGAAGCTGGGGGCGGCGGCGAGCAGGCTCAGCGCCGGGTAGGCGGTGGCCAACGTCAGCAACGTCATGGCGACCAGCACCGGTTTGCGGCCGAAACGATCCGACAGCGCGCCGCCGATGGGCAGCCAGATGAAGTTAGAGATCGCCACCAGCAGGGTGACCAGCAAGCTGTCGGAGGCGCTGAGCAGCAGCACCTTTTTGCCGAAGGTCGGTGCATAGACGGTGATCAGGTAAAACGCGGTGGTGGTCATGGCGACCATCAGCATGCCGGCGATCACCACCGGCCAGTTTTTCAGCAGGGTTTTAAACACGTCGCGCATCGCCAGGTGGTGACGGCGAGCGGTAAATTCCTGCGTCTCTTCCAGCTTGCGGCGCAGGAAAAAGATGAAGGGAACGATCAGGCAGCCGAACAGGAAAGGCAGGCGCCAGCCCCATTCGCGAATGGCGCTTTCTTCCAGCGCCGCATTGAGCGCGAAGCCCATGGCCGCCGCCACCATGATAGCCACCTGCTGGCTGCCGGACTGCCAGCTGGTGTAGAAGCCTTTACGGCCCGGCGTGGCGATTTCGGCCAGATAGACGGACACGCCGCCCAGCTCCGCGCCCGCCGAGAAGCCTTGCAACAGACGCCCGCACAGCACCAGCAGCGGTGCCCAAAGCCCGATGCTCTGGTAAGAGGGGATCAATACGATCAGGAAGGTGCCCGCGGCCATGATCGACAGGGTCACGATCAGCCCTTTGCGGCGGCCGACTTTATCGATGTAAGCGCCCAGCACGATGGCGCCGATCGGGCGCATCAAAAAGCCCGCGCCGAACACCGCAAAGGTCATCATCAGCGAGGCGAACTCGCTGCTGGCCGGGAAAAAAGTGTGTGCGATGTAGGTAGCGTAAAAGCCGAACAGGAAAAAATCGAACTGCTCTAAAAAGTTGCCGGAGGTGACGCGCAGTATCGCGCCGGATCTGGCCCGGATGGTCATGGGTGAGGTAGAGGAATGCATCGTTATCTCCAGTTTGTTATTGGCGCCTGACGCCGCGCCTGTTGCTGAAGACTCGCTCAGGAAAATAAAGTAAATAAGCGCAATAAACGCATGGCGCGATGCGTTTGGCGCATCAATCGGCGTTAACAATGTTGCCTAACCCGATGTAACGTGGCGTTAACAAGTTTGCCGCTCACCGCCCGCAGCGCAGAACGCCGAAAACGTTATGCGCTTTTTGTGACAGGGTTCATAAAGGGGCGGCGGGGAAACGCCCCGTGCCTCTGAACGATTATTCGATACCGCGCGTAAAAAGGTGAATGCCCCGTACTGCGTTTGCAAAATGCGTGGATGTACGTTCAGCCTTGCAGTAACAACGCATGCCTTTGCATGCTATCCCAGCGCCTCTCTGCTATAGCTTTACATCTATATAGCTATTGATCTATATTTTAGGGAGGTCCCGTGTGGGAAATTAAAACAACGGATGCATTTGATCATTGGTTCAGATCACTCAGCGATGCCGACCGGGCCTGCGTGCTTGCTGCATTGATGGTCCTGCGGGAAAAAGGGCCCGCTTGCCCAGACCCTATGCCGATACGGTTAAAGGCTCGCGTTACAGCAACATGAAAGAGCTGCGTATTCAGAGCCGTGGCGAACCGTTGCGGGCATTCTTCGCCTTCGATCCGTACCGCGTCGGCATGGTGCTTTGCGCGGGCAATAAAGCGGGCGATGAAAAACGTTTTTACGATCGAATGCTGCAGATTGCCGATCGGGAATTCACGAATTGGCTGAACACACTAAAAGAGAAGGAGTGACGCGATGGGCAGAACGCTGGAACAGCTTATTGCGGAGGAAAAGCCCGAGGTCGTGGCCGAAGCGCAGGCAATGGCGACGGACATTATGCTGAACATCCATCTTGCCGAGCTGCGCGAGAAGGTGCAGAAAACCCAGGTTGAAATGGCGCAGGCGCTGGGTATCAGGCAACCGACCGTCGCCGTGATGGAAAAACCGGGCCGCGATCTGAAACTGTCTTCGCTTAAACGCTATGTTGAGGCGGCCGGCGGCAAACTGCGCCTGGATGTCGAACTGCCGGACGGTTCGCACTACGAATTTGTGCTGTAAGCGCTAACGGCAGAAAAGCACAAAGCCCGCTCAGGTCTTCCTGAGCGGGCTTTTCTCAACCAGAGTTTCTCTGACAGGAGACGATACCTGTGCCTGTCGGAGTGGATTCAGGCGGCAGCACGCTATTTGGGCTTCTGCGCGTCGTTAAACCTAAGCACATCGATAAGCAAAGAAAAGGCCGATCCTGGGTGCTTGCGGTGTGGGTAGTAAAGATGATACCCCGGTAAGTCCGGGGTGAACTTGTCCAGCACGCGGACGAGTTTTTTCTCGTCAAGGGCGTTCTGCACCTGATCGCAAGGCAGGTAGGCCAGGCCGTGCCCGTCGAGAGCGGCGTCCAGGATCAGGTCGATGGTGTTTAACAACAGTTGGCCTTCCATGCGAACCCGAACTTCACGTCCGCCGCGCATGAGCCGCCAACGGTTGGCGGTGCCCGATGTAGGAAGATAGAGGTTAATCGCCTGATGATCGACCAGTTGCGCCACCGAGGTCGGGGTGCCTCGCCGGGCAAGATAATCCGGCGCGCCAACGATCGCCATCGGAATATCAGGCCCAATCCGCACGGCAATCATATCCTTATCCATCTCTCCCCCCAGACGGACGCCGGCATCGAAACGTTCTGCGACCACATCGCTAAGACCATAATCGATGATGAGCTGCACGTTAATTTCTGGGTGAGATTTCAGCAGCATGCGCATGGCGGGCAGCAAAAGGGTTTTAGCGGCATGCTCCACCGTGGTGATGCGTATGGTGCCGGAAGGGCGGTTGCGCAGCTCGCCCAGTGAAGTCATGACGGAATCCAGGTCTTGCAGCATGGGACCCAGGGTCGACAAGAGCTGCTCTCCGGCCTCGGTGGGCACTACGCTGCGCGTGGTGCGCGTCAGCAGACGAAACCCCAGCCGTTCTTCGATGCGGCGGACGATCTGGCTTAACGCTGACTGCGCCATGCCCAGGCGGGCCGCGGCCCGGGTGAAGCTGCGCTCCTCGGCGACCACCACAAATGCCACCAAATCGGCTATCTCATCACGTTTCATCTCTGTTTTCCGTTCGGCTGATTAATCATTTAAGTGATAGGTCTAATCATTATTTTGGGTCTAATCATCTTAATGTTCAATGTCTATAGTGAGAATCAGAAACGATGCAGTTAACCGACCACCCTGATGAGGAACCGGATGATGAACCAGAAAATCAGCTTCACGAATAGCAATAACCCAACCATCGATCTTTCCGCAGTGCTCTACTTCCCGCCGGCCTTCGACGCGGGCCGTCAGTATCCGGCCATCGTCGTTTCTCACCCGGGGGGCGGCGTGAAAGAGCAAACCGCCGGCACCTATGCCGCAAAACTGGCGGAGCAGGGGTTCGTGACCGTGGCTTACGATGCCTCTTATCAGGGGGAAAGCGGCGGTGAACCCCGTCAGTTGGAAAACCCTTATATCCGCACCGAAGACGTCAGCGCGGTGATTGATTACCTGACCACGCTGCCTTATGTCGACAACGAGCGCATTGGCGCGATGGGCATTTGCGCCGGTGCGGGCTATACCGCCAACGCCGCGATCCAGGATCGCCGCATCAAGGCCATCGGCACCGTCAGCGCCGTCAATATCGGCTCGATGTTCCGCAACGGGTGGGAAAACAATGTGAAGTCCATTGATGCGCTGCCGTACGTTGAGGCGGGCTCCAACGCCCGCACCGGCGATATCAGCAGCGGTGAACATGCCACCATGCCGCTGGCGCCGATGAAAGAATCCGATGCGCCGAACGAAGAGCTGCGCCAGGCCTGGGAGTATTACCACACCCCGCGCGCGCAATATCCGACGGCGCCCGGCTATGCGACGCTGCGCAGCCTCAACCAGATCATTACCTACGACGCCTACCATATGGCCGAAGTGTATCTGACCCAGCCGATGCAGATCGTGGCGGGCAGCGTGGCGGGCAGTAAATGGATGAGTGACGATTTATACGACCGCGCCGCGAGCAGCGACAAGCGTTACCACATCGTCGAAGGCGCGAATCATATGGAATTGTATGACGGTAAAGCCTATGTCGCCGAAGCCGTTTCCGTCCTGGCGCCGTTCTTTGAGGAGACGCTGTAATGAAAAATATCCGCATCCAAAACGCCGATATGGCCTGGCACATCGCCGCCCACATTCAGCTGCCGCCGGGGTTCGATGAATCCAAGCGCTACCCGACGGTGGTCAGCGTCCATCCTTTCGGCAGCTGCAAGGAACAAACCTCCGGCAATGTTTACGGTAAGGCGTTGGCGGAGCAGGGGTACGTCGTTATCGCCTATGACGCCAGTTTTCAGGGGGAGTCGGGCGGGGCGCCGCGCTGGATAGAAGATCCGACCCAGCGGGTGGAAGACATCAGCCGCGTCATCGACTATGCCGTCACCTTGCCGTATGTCGATGCGGAGCGTATCGGCGTGCTGGGCATTTGCGGCGGCGGCGGTTATGCCGTCAATGCCACGCTGACAGAGAAACGCATCAAAGCCGTGGTGAGCATCACCGGCGTTAATATTGGGCGACTCTTCCGCGAAGGCTTCAGCGGCTACGATCCGCTGGGCGCGCTGAGCGCGATGGCTGCGCAGCGCACCCGGGAAGCGCGGGGCGGAGAGCTTCAGGTCAATGAACTGCTGCCCGCCAGTCCTCAAGAGGCAACGGCCCATGGGCTCACCGAACGCGACGTTTTCGAAGCGACAGACTATTACAAGACCGCGCGCGGTCAACAGCCGGGTGGCGCGACGCGCATGTTGTTCTCGCATGCGCAAAAAACGCTGGCCTGGGATGCCTTCGCCTTTACCGAGGTGCTGCTGACTCAGCCGGTGATGGTGGTGGTGGGCGAGAAAGTCGGTGCCTTCGGCGCCTATCGCGATGGCATGGAAGTCTATGGGCGCGCAACGGCTTCAGCGCATCGCGAGCTGGTCTCGTTAGCGGACTTTTCACATTACGAGCTGTATGACAAACCGGAAGCCGTTCGCGCAGCGATGGACAAGGTGCTGCCGTTTTTGGCCGCGCACCTGGGTGAATAACCGATGGAGAACACCATGAAGAATGTATTGATCCTTGGCGCCGGCGGCCAAATCGCCCGCCATGTTATCGACAGATTGGCGGATGAACAGTCGCTTGTGCAAACGTTGTTCGCTCGCCAGCCGGAAAAAATCCGGTCGCGCCCGGCCAACGGCCGGATCCTTATCGGCGATGTGTTGAATCCGTCCGCATTGGAACAAGCGATGCAGGGCCAGGATCTGGTGTATGCCAACCTGACGGGAGAGGATCTGGATGTGCAGGCTGAGGCGGTGATTGCCGCCATGCAGGCCAGCGGCGTCAAACGCCTGATCTTCGTTCTTTCGCTGGGGATTTATGATGAGGTCCCGGGAAAATTCGGTGAATGGAACAACGCGATCATCGGTGAGCCCCTCAAGCCATTTCGTCGGGCGGCTGACGCGATTGAAGCCTCCGGGCTGGACTACACCATTCTGCGCCCGGCCTGGTTAACGGATGAAGACCTGGTTGACTATGAGCTTACCGCCCGCGATGCGCCGTTCAAAGGAACCATCGTATCGCGCAAGAGCGTCGCCGCTTTAGTTGCCGACATCATCGAGCAACCGAAAAAACATCTGGGTGAGAACATCGGCGTCAACCAGCCGGGCACTGACGGTGACAAGCCGTATTTTATGTAAATACCCGCCATAAAATTTTTCTATAGAGGCAGGACGATGGAGATGAACAGTCTCAGCGGTAAAGTCGCTGTTATCACCGGGGCTTCAAGCGGTATTGGTGAAGCTGCCGCCCGCCGATTGGTTGCGGAAGGCGTTTCGGTCGTGCTGGTAGCAAGACGCAAAGAGCGAATCGGAAGCCTGGCTGCCGAACTGGGCGGGGCCGCCGTCGCCTTTGACGCTGACGTTGCTGATTTAGCTCAGGTCCGGTCACTTTTTAATGAGGTGAAGAGCCGCTTCGGCGGTGTGGATCTGCTTTTCAACAACGCGGGCATGGGGATTTTCGGTCGGTTCGAGGAGAGCTCACCCGAGGGCTGGCAGGAGCAGATCAATGCGAATATGTACGGCGTGTTGAACTGTTCCTACGAAGCTATCCCTCTGATGAAAAATCGCTCCGGCGCAATGATCTCCACGGTATCCAGCGTCGGGGGGAAAAGCAGCGCGCCTAACTGGGCCGTGTATTGCGCCACCAAATTTGCAGTCAGGGGGTTCTGTGACGGTTTGCGGCAGGAGCTGGCTGAAGAAGGGATACGCGTGTCATTGATTCATCCGGGGGCGGTGCATACGGAATGGGGACACAATGTTTCTGCGGACATGATGCGCGAACGTCGTGATGCCATTCAGGCTCTCATGCCGGATGATGTGGCTCGTGCATTGGTCTATTCATTTGCTCAACCGCCCGGTGTATTACTCGATGACATCGTGATACGCCCTAGTTTGCAATTGACGCTTTAGTGCCTCGACACCGCGTACTGCAATGAGGCAGTACGAGTTTTTAAACCGATTAAGGTGAACAGATATGAATCGCATTTGGTTTGTCACCGGCGCCGCGCGCGGCATGGGCGCCCATATTGTCAGGGCTGCGTTGCAACAGGGAGACTGTGTGGTTGCAACGGGGCGGGATAGGGAAAAATTGCGCCGGACATGCAGCGATGTTGCAGCGGAAAAGATTGAGCTGCTGGAGCTTGATGTTCGTGATGAACATCAGGCGCTGGCGGCTGCAGATGCGGCCGTGAGCCGTTTTGGCCGCATTGATGTATTAGTGAATAATGCCGGGTTCTGTCTGTTGGGGCGCTTTGAAGAAGCGACAGCCGAACAGATAGAGCAGCAATTTTCAACCAACGTTTTCGGCATGGCCAATGTATTGCGCGCGGTGCTGCCGGTGATGCGGCGCCAGCGGAGCGGGCGCATTATCAACACCTCTTCCATCGCCGGCGTAAAAGCCGTCGCGAACGCCACATTTTATTCCGCGTCGAAGTTTGCCGTGGAAGGTATGACCCTGGCATTGGCCGATGAGGTCGCGCCTCTTGGAATTACCGTCACCGCCGTTGAGCCTGGCTTTTTCCGCACCGAATTTCTCAATGACAGTTCTGCCCGGTACGGGGAAAGAAGCATTGCCGATTATGCCGCTTTTGGCAGCGCGCGCGAGCTACTGGCATCCGCCGATGGTCAGCAACAGGGCGATCCTGCCAAACTTGCGCAGGTGATTTGCCGGTTGGTGGAAATGGACACGCCTCCGCGCCAGCTATTAATCGGTAATGATGCTATCGATTTCGTCATGCCGACATTGCAGTCCCGCATCGCAGAAACGTGGGAGTTTGAGGCGCTCAGCAAGACGACCGATTTTGATTAATGGCAGCAAGGCGCTTACCTATGTATGGAACCCTCATCGGTTTGACGGTCGTTTTGCTGGCCATTTTGGGCGTATTGGCCTCTGTCACGCTGATTGAAAATCGACAAGCCGCCCAGTTGGCCAAGATAGAGCCTCATGCGCATTCAGGAGAAAACGCATCGCGTACCGCCGTCGTTTATTTTTCTCGTTCAGGGAATACGGCGCTGGCCGCTCGCCATATCGCTCACCGCCTGGATGCACAGCTCTTCAGGCTTGATGCGCCGAACTATGCCCCTGGCTTGCCGGGGCTGGCATATGCGCTGAAAGACGCCACTTTGCTGAAAGAGCGGCAGGATGCGTTGCCCGAGATAACGCCGGCCAAGATTGACTTGACGCCGTTTGACACCCTCTGGTTGGGCTCGCCGATCTGGCTATACAGTCCGGCGCCGCCGATTTGGGCTTTTATCGAGAACAGCGATTTCAGCGGTAAACGGGTCATCCTGTTTAATACCCACAACAGCCACTTTTCGGACGAGCATATCGCGCGTTTTAAAGCCCAGGTGCTTGCACGGGGAGCAGTAACTTTCGAGCATCGCACGGTGCTGCGAGGGCGAATGACGCAGCAAATCACACCGGAACAGATGCTGCAATTTATCGATGATCGCTGGCTGGGACCCCCGCTGGCGAAGTGATTGTTTATGATTTTTGATTTTAGATCAAAATGTTAAATGCTGAGAGAATGATGAAAGATCCATTAATGCAGCCATTTTTATTTAAAAACGGTCTTGAGATGCGTAATCGCATCGTGATGGCCCCAATGACCACCTGGTCAGCCAATGATGATGAAACTATTTCAGATGCGGAGTTAGCCTATTATCGGGCACGCGCGACCGGTGTTGGGTTGGTGCTGACAGGCTGTTCCCATGTACAGCGAAATGGCATCGGGTTTACTCATGAGTTCGCGGCCTATGACGATCGCTTTATTCCGAGCCTGAAACGGCTGGCGGATGCCGCTAAAAGCGGCGGCGCGCCGGCGATCCTGCAACTCTTTCACGCGGGAAACAAAGCCGTTCCGGCCTTGATCCCCGATGGCGAGCTCGTTAGCGCCAGTGCGCTAGCCGCACCGGCAGGCCCGTTTAACGATGGCAAAAAAGCCGGCCGCGCGTTAAGCCATGATGAAATTCTGACTGTGATCCGCGATTTTGGCGAAGCCACTCGCCGCGCGATTGAGGCGGGGTTCGATGGCGTGGAATTGCATGGCGCGCATGGTTTCCTGCTCCAAAACTTTTTCTCCCCGTATTTCAATCAGCGCACGGATGAATGGGGCGGTTCGCTGGAGAATCGCATGCGTTTCCCATTGGAAGTGGCGCGCGAAGTTCGGCGAGTTATCGAACGCCATGCTACGCAGCCTTTCTTATTGGGGTATCGGTTGTCTCCGGAAGAATCCGGCGAAAAGGGACTGCGTATAGATGATTCTCTGGCGTTGGCGAACCAATTGACGGAAGAGGCGCTTATCGATTATTTGCACATCTCGCTGCACCATGTACTGACGGACACCCCTCGGGATGACGATGATGAAAAGGGGACGTTGGCAAGGTTCATTGAGCAGAATAACGGCCGTTTACCGATACTGGCCGCCGGAAAAATCACGTCGTCGGACGTGGCACGGCAAGCGCTGGATGCCGGATTGTCCATGGTCGCTTTGGGACGCGCGATGGTTATGAATCCCCAATGGGTGGAGAGAGTACAATCAGGTCATGAAGGAAGCATGAACGTCAAACTCAATTTGTCGCAAGATCCGGATGAATTACAGATCCCACATAAACTGTGGCAAGCGATTCAAAATACCCCAGGCTGGTTCCCGAGCTGAACCGCCATTGTCATGTTGTCCCTGGGGCGGTGATGATGTGCTGACATGCACCGTAAACCCTATTGAAACACCGGTTAGCGATCCAGGTAACCGGTCGTCATTCCTGGATGAATGAACCCTCTCTTGCAGCGAGTTATAACCAGAAAAGCAAAAAGCCCGCTTAAGTTGCCTTAAGCGGGCTTTTCTAAATATGGCTCCTCTGACTGGACTCGAACCAGTGACATACGGATTAACAGTCCGCCGTTCTACCGACTGAACTACAGAGGAATCGTGTGAACGGGGCGAATAATAGCGGGGCGCCTGGGGTTTGTCAAAGCGCTAAACTGCAAAAAAAGCGCGTTTGCTGGCGGAATGAGCACCTTGCGCTGTTTTTCGGCATTTTCCATCGCTGTGCGGTGATTTTGCGGCCCACAACGATTGCACAAGCCTTTGCACGGCGATGGTGCAAGGCCGTTCTCCCTCTCACGCTAGCCGCACTGCCCAGACTCTCGGTTATCCCCGCCACACGCCGCGCTGCAACTGATATGTAGGATGAATAAGCAAACAATATGTATTCGTCGTCACAATGGCTGGATTTTTGCTTACCCATTTTTGGGGAATGCGACTGCGCTCTCAAGAAAATTATTTTCCCCGTCTACACATAAAGTGACTGATCCGCGCCCCAGGGCGTTTCGCTACAACAGTGCTGAGGAAGATAACAATGTCATCGAAATTGATAAAAAGTCCGCTCGCTGCTTTGCTCATCGGTTGTTTAGGTACGGCTTTTTCCGCGCAGGCCGATATCGTCATCGGCGTCGCCGGGCCGTTCTCCGGGCCGAACGCCACCTATGGCGATCAGTATTGGCGCGGGGCTTCGCAGGCGGCGGCGGACATCAACGCCGCCGGCGGCATCAAAGGGGAAAAAATCAAGCTGGTGCAGGGGGATGACGCCTGCGAACCGAAGCAGGCGGTCGCGGTCGCCAACCGACTGGTGGATCAGGACAAGGTCTCGGCGGTGGTCGGCCACTTCTGTTCCTCATCCACCATGCCCGCTTCCGAGGTGTATGACGAGGCCGGCATTATCGCCATTACCCCCGGCTCCACCAATCCGCAGATCACCGAGCGTGGCATGAAGAGCATGTTCCGCATGTGCGGGCGCGACGATCAGCAGGGCGTGATCGCCACTAACTACATGCTGGATACCCTGAAGGCCAAACGCATCGCGGTGATCCACGATAAAGACACCTATGGCCAGGGGCTGGCGGACGCAGCGAAGGCGGCGATGAACAAGCGCGGGGTCAAGGAAGTGCTGTATGAGGGGCTGTCGCGAGGTGAGAAAGACTTCAACGCGCTGGTGACCAAGATCGCCTCGGTCAAACCTGACGTGGTCTACTTCGGCGGCTGTCATCCGGAAGCCGGGCCGCTGGTGCGCCAGATGCGCGAGCAGGGCGTGACCGCCAAGTTCTTCTCCGGCGACTGCGTGGTGACCGAAGAGCTGGTGACCGCCGCCGGCGGGCCGCAGTACACCAACGGCGTGCTGATGACCTTCGGCAACGATCCGCGCCTGATCCCGGAGGGCAAGGCGGTGATCGCCAAGTTCCGCGCCAGCGGCTTTGAGCCGGAAGGCTACACCCTCTATTCCTACGCCTCGATCCAGGCGATCGCCGCCGCCTTCAACGCCACCGGCGGCAAAGACAGCGCCAAGGCCGCCGAATGGCTGAAGTCACACGACGTGGACACCGTGATGGGCAAGAAAGCCTGGGACCAGAAGGGCGACCTGAAGGTCTCGGACTACGTGGTCTATCAATGGGATGACAAGGGCAAATATCACCAGCTGTAAACGGCCGAACCGTGAAGTTATGACCCTATGACCGACGGGCCGCCGCCCTGGCGCGCCCGTTCCGCGATGACCTTTGGCCGCGTCGGACTGCGTTGGCGGCCTTACCAGGCGAGACTGCTCATTATGGATGTATTCTTTCTGCAACAGCTGATCAACGGCCTGACCCTCGGCGCGGTGTATGGCCTGATCGCCATCGGCTACACCATGGTTTACGGCATCATCGGCATGATTAACTTCGCCCACGGCGAGGTATATATGATCTCCGCCTACCTGTGCGCCATCGGTTTGGCGCTGCTGTCGTTCTTCGGGCTGCACTCGTTTCCGCTGCTGATCCTCGGCACGCTGGTGTTCACCATCGTCATCACCGGGGTGTACGGCTGGGTAATCGAGCGCATCGCCTACAAGCCGCTGCGCAACTCCACCCGCCTGGCGCCGCTGATCTCCGCCATCGGCATGTCGTTAATCCTGCAAAACTACGCGCAGATAAGCCAGGGGCCGCGCCAGCAGGGTATCCCGACGCTGCTGAGCGGCGTGTTCCGCCTGGAGTTCGACGGCGGCGTGGTGCAGATCACCTACACCAAAGTGTTCATTCTGGTGGCGTCGCTGCTCGGCATGGCGATCCTCACCTACATCATTCAGCGCACCCGGCTGGGGCGCATCTGCCGCGCCACCCAGCAGGATCGCAAAATGGCCTCGATTCTCGGCATCAATACCGATCGGGTGATCTCGCTGGTGTTCGTGATCGGCGCCGCCATGGCCGGGTTGGCCGGGGTGCTGATCACCATGAACTACGGCACCTTCGATTTTTACGTCGGCTTTATCATCGGCATCAAGGCCTTCACCGCCGCGGTGCTGGGCGGCATCGGATCGCTGCCGGGCGCGATGCTGGGCGGGCTGCTGCTCGGGGTGGCGGAGGCGCAGTTTGCCGGCATGGTGAATTCGGATTACAAGGACGTGTTCTCCTTCGGGTTGCTGGTGGCGATCCTGATCTTCCGTCCGCAGGGCCTGCTCGGCCGGCCCCTGATCGCCAAGGTTTAAGGAGAACGCCATGTCGCAATCCGTGATCAACGGCGGGCTGGACGTTAAACGCAGCCTGCTGGATGCCGTTTTGGCCGGGCTGATCGCCCTGATCGTGTTCGGGCCGATCGTCGGCATCGTGCTGAACGGCTACAGCTTTAACTTCGAGCCGCACCGGCTGGTGTGGATCATCGTCGCGGTGATGGCCGGGCGGCTGCTGCTGAGCCTGTTCCTGCAAACCGCGCCGGGGCGCAGGGTGTTGGCGCGTTTCGACGGCGGCAACGACGGCGTTTACGTGCAGCCGCTGGGCTATAAATCCAACCTACGCTGGATCCTGCCGCTGATGGCGGCGATCGCGCTGCTGTTCCCGTTTGTCGCCACCAAATACCTGCTGACGGTGGCGATCCTCGGCCTGATCTACGTGCTGCTCGGCCTGGGGCTGAACATTGTGGTCGGGCTGGCGGGGCTGCTCGATCTGGGGTACGTGGCGTTTTACGCCATTGGCGCCTACGGGCTGGCGCTGGGCTACCAATATCTCGGGCTGGGGTTTTGGGCGATGCTGCCGCTGGGGGCGCTGATGGCGGCGCTGGCCGGCGCACTGCTGGGTTTTCCGGTGCTGCGCATGCACGGCGACTACCTGGCGATCGTTACGCTGGGGTTCGGCGAGATCATTCGGCTGGTGCTGAACAACTGGATGTCGCTCACCGGCGGACCGAACGGCGTCTCGGTGCCGGCGCCGACGGTGTTCGGCCTGGAGTTCGGCCGCCGCGCCAAAGACGGCGGGGTGCCGATCCACGAGTTTTTCGGCATCGATTACAACCCGAATCTCAAGTTCATTTTCATCTACGCGGTGCTGTTTTTGGTGGTGCTGCTGGTGCTGTATATCAAGCACCGGCTGACGCGCATGCCGATCGGCCGCGCCTGGGAGGCGCTGCGCGAGGATGAGATCGCCTGCCGTTCTCTGGGGCTGAATCATGTGCTGGTGAAGCTGTCGGCGTTTATGCTCGGCGCTTCCACCGCCGGGCTGGCGGGGGTGTTTTTCGCCACCTACCAGGGCTTCGTCAACCCGACTTCGTTCACCTTCTTCGAGTCGGCGCTGATCCTGGCGATCGTGGTGCTGGGCGGCATGGGCTCCACCCTCGGCGTGGTGCTGGCGGCCTTCGTGCTGACGGTGGCGCCGGAGCTGCTGCGCAGCTTCGCCGAATACCGGGTGCTGCTGTTCGGCGTGCTGATGGTGGCGATGATGATCTGGCGGCCGCGCGGGCTGGTGCGCATCAGCCGATCCAGCTTCGCCGAACGCAAGGGGGTGGCGCCATGAGCGACGCCATTTTGCAGGTGGAACACCTGATGATGCACTTTGGCGGCATCAAAGCGCTGAACGACGTCAATCTGGAGGTGGAACGCGGCTCCATCACCGCGCTGATTGGCCCCAACGGCGCCGGCAAGACCACGGTATTCAACTGCCTGACCGGCTTTTACCGCGCCAGCGGCGGCGCGATCCTGCTCAATACCCACAAGCGGCCGACCGACGTGATCCAGGTACTGGGGCAGAAGTTCCGCGCCGGCGACTGGATACGCCCAAAGCGCCTCGGTTCGCGCCTCTACTACAAGATGTTCGGCGGCACCCACCTGGTGAACCGCGCCGGGCTGGCGCGCACCTTCCAAAATATCCGTCTGTTCCGTGAAATGTCGGTGGTGGAGAACCTGCTGGTGGCGCAGCACATGCAGAGCAACCGTAACCTGATCGCCGGGGTGCTGAATACGCCGGGCTACCGCCGGGCGGAGAGCGCCGCGCTCGATCACGCCTTCTACTGGCTGGAGGTGGTGGATCTGGTGAGCTGCGCCAACCGGCTGGCGGGAGAGATGTCTTACGGCCAGCAGCGGCGGCTGGAGATCGCGCGCGCCATGTGCACCGCGCCGGAGATGATCTGCCTCGATGAGCCGGCCGCCGGGCTGAACCCGGTGGAAACGGCCACGCTGAGCCGCATCATTCGCTTCCTGCGGCAGCATCACGGCATCACGGTGCTGTTGATCGAGCATGACATGGGCATGGTAATGGAGATCTCCGATCGGGTGATCGTGCTCGATCACGGCGATGTGATCGCCCGCGGCACGCCGCAGGAGATCCAGCACAACGAGGCGGTGATCGCCGCCTACCTGGGCGCGGACGAAGAGGAGCTGGCGGGATGAGCGAAGCGATGTTGGAATTTCGCGAAGTGGATGTGTTTTACGGGCCGATCCAGGCGCTGCGCCAGGTGTCGCTGCAGGTGAACGCCGGGGAGACGGTGGCGCTGATCGGCGCCAACGGCGCGGGCAAGTCCACGCTGTTGATGTCGATCTTCGGCCAGCCGCGCATCGCCGGCGGGCAGATCCTGTTTGGCGGCGAGGACATCAGCCGTCGCTCCACGCACTTTGTTGCCAGCAGCGGCATCGCGCAGGCGCCGGAGGGGCGGCGCATCTTTCCGGACATGAGCGTGGAGGAGAACCTGCTGATGGGCACCATCACCGTCGGCAATCGCTACCTGGAGGAGGATTTGCCGCGCATGTTCGAGCTGTTTCCGCGCCTCAAGGAGCGGCGCAACCAGCGGGCGATGACCATGTCCGGCGGCGAGCAGCAGATGCTGGCGATCGCCCGCGCGCTGATGAGCCGGCCGAAGCTGTTGCTGTTGGACGAGCCGAGCCTGGGGCTGGCGCCGATCGTGGTGCGGCAGATCTTCGGCGTACTGCGCGAGCTGACCCGCAGCGGCATGACGCTGTTTCTGGTGGAGCAGAACGCCAACCACGCGCTGAAACTGTCCGATCGCGGCTATGTGATGGTCAATGGCCAGATCCGCCTCACCGGCAGCGGCCAGGAGCTGTTAAACGATCCGGAGGTGAGAAAGGCCTATCTGGGCGGCGGCTGAGCGCCGCCCCACGGGCAGGGATGCCCGCGTTCATTTTTCAGCGGCGTTGCGCTCTTGGCCATCGTAGTGCGAACGGGCCGCTCTGAAGGCGTCGGCGGAGGCGATAATCCACGACCAGAGCGGCAGCATGTTGAGCAGCATCTCTTCCCCCGCGTCGGTGATGGTGTAAACCACGCGGGGCAGTTTCTCCTGATAATCGCAGCGCGATATCAGCCCGTCCCGCTCGAGATGGCGCAGCGTCCGCGTCAGCATTCTCTGCGTCACGCCCGCCAGTTGGCGGCTTATCTCGCCGTGGCGCAGCGGCCCGTGAGTGCCCAGGATATGCAATACCCCCAGCGACCAACGGTTGCCCGCATGCGCGAGGATCTCACGCTTCAACCCTTCATCGTCGTTGCTCAGTTCTTCACAGAACGCCTGCGAAAATTGCAGCAGCGCTTCCCGATCGCTCGTCATATTCCTCTCCGGTATCACGCGTGTACCTAATTGAACCCGTTTTTGTCTGCTGTCAGGATGACGCAGTGTCAAGACAGGAGGCAAGCATGAAATCCACAAATCCATCTATCAATACCGTGCTCATACTCGGCGCCGGTGAACTGGGGCTGCCGGTACTGCGTGCGATGAGCCGGCAGGCTCGGTTATCTCCATCTTTAAAAATCAGCGTGCTGCTCCGGCCGGAGGCTGCACGCGCCGTCAGCGGCCCGCTCCGGGCGCGGCGGGATGCGCTGGCGCGGCTCGGCATCGCCGTGGTGGAAGGCGATCTGCAGCAAAACGGCGTGGAGGCGCTGAGCGCGCTATTCCGTTCCTTCGACGCGGTGATCAACTGCAGCGGCTTTGTCGGCGGGGCGGGCACGCAGATAAAGATCACCCAGGCCGTCTTGCAGGCGGGCGTGGCGCGCTACTTCCCGTGGCAGTTCGGCGTGGACTACGATGTCGTGGGTAAAGGCAGCGGGCAACAGGTGTGGGATGAACAGCTTGAGGTGCGCCACCTGCTGCGTGCGCAGCGTGTGACGGAGTGGGTGATTGTTTCCACGGGCATTTTCACCAGCTACCTGTTTGACCCCGGCTTTGGCGTGGTGGATGCGGCAAGCAAAACGGTGCGCGCGCTGGGCGACTGGCGCTACGCGGTGACGCTGACCACCCCTGAGGACATTGGCCGGCTGACGGCCGCGATTTTTTTCCATCGGCCCGCGTTTCGCAACCAGGTGGTCTATATCGCCGGCGACACGCTGACCTACCGCGAGCTTGCCGATGTCATGCAGGCGCACTGGGGCGTGGAGGTCAACAGAGTCCTGTTGGACAAAGAGCGGCTGCAGGCGGAGGTGCGCAATCATCCGCATGATGTCGGCGCCAAATACCGGCTGGCTTTCGCCCGGCCCGACGGCGTGGCCTGGGATAAGGCGAAAACCTTCAATGCGCGCCAGGGCATAACCACCACCACCGCCGAGCAGTGGCTGGCTTCTCAGGGCGGTTAATCGCCTGAGCGCCGCAGTCAGAACTGGCGCTGCATCCAGCGCACGTTCAGCCGCACCAGCGCGATGATGGCGCCGGAGAGCAGCCGCAGCCCGGCGGGCATATCGCGGCGGCGGATATCCAGCAGCAGCACGGTGCGCACCTGCGGGCTGTCGTTCCACACCTCGTGTTCGAAGGTATCGTCCCACAGCATGAACTCCCCCTCGTGCAGCCGGTATTCGCGGCCGTCCACTTTCAGCACCGCCGCCGGCGCGCCGTCGGCGCGTTTGGGCATGTCCAGCACCAGATAGCCGCGCAGAATGCCGCGAAACGGCCCGCGATGGGGCGGCACCTGTTTGCCGGGCGCCAGGAAGGAGAGCGAGGCGGACAGCACGTCCGGCGACGAAGCGATCAGCGCCGCCAGCGTCGGGCTGCGCGCCAGGTTGTGGGGGATGGGCTGGCCGTAGGCCTTCATGATGAACATGCGCCAGTCGCGCGCGTCGTTGGCGGAGATCGACGCCTGCTGGCTCATGATCTCGTGAAAACGGGGAATATTGTGCAGATCGTGGGCGACGGTCAGCGCCTCTTCGCGGATCTGCCGCCATTGGGCGGTGAAACGTTCGGCGTCGGGGAACAGCGCGGCGCTGTCGAGCACCGGTTGGCCCTGAATGCGGCGATCGTAAACATTGCGCAATGCGAGCACGGACCAATCATAAATCGCGGACATCATAATGACCTCGCCTCAGGAAACGCCAAAGGGACACTGCGCGCTTCTTCGGCGCGGCGCGTGGACGGCCTGGGAAGAACGGCAGGAAAAATTGGTACGCTTCAATAGATTAGCACAGCATTTTGGCAACCGTGCGTCGGTGAGCGTGTCGATGGGCGGTGAAAAAAACCACACAATTAAAGTGTGACGTATATCGCATTTAGCGGGCCGGTTGGTTAAAATATCGCGACTTGCCCGCACCTGTCCGGATTTTGTTTACCATGGAACACGCTCCCGTTTCGCGCTCAACCGCCTGGTTGCGCGTGGTTATCCTCGCCGTCTCGGCCTTTATCTTCAACACCACCGAGTTTATTCCGGTCGGTCTGCTGAGCGATATCGCCGCCAGCTTCTCGATGCAAACCGAACAGGTCGGCTTGATCATTACCATTTACGCCTGGATCGTCGCCGCCGCCTCGTTGGCGTGCATGCTGCTGACCAGCAAGATTGAGCGCCGCAAGTTGCTGATCGGCGTGTTCATGCTGTTTATCGCCAGCCACGTGCTGACCGCCGTGGCCTGGAACTTCACCACGCTGGTCATTTCGCGCGCCGGCGTGGCGCTGGCGCACTCGGTGTTCTGGTCGATCACCGCCTCGCTGGCGATCCGGGTGGCGCCGCCGGGCAAGAAAGCCCAGGCGCTGAGCCTGTTGGCGGGCGGCACCGCGCTGGCGATGGTGCTCGGGCTGCCGCTCGGGCGGGTGGTCGGGCAACTGCTCGGCTGGCGCATGACCTTTATCGGCATCGCGGTGTGTGCCACCCTGGCGCTGGTGCTGCTGTGGCGCCTGCTGCCGGTGCTGAAAAGCGAGCATTCCGGTTCGCTGGCCAGCGTGCCGCTGTTGTTCAAGCGCCCGGCGCTGGTGGCGCTTTACATGCTGACCATCATTGTGGTGACGGCGCACTTCACCGCCTACAGCTACATCGAGCCGTTTATCCAGACCGTGGCCGGGCTGTCGGAGAACTTCACCACGCTGATGCTGCTGCTGTTCGGCGCCGCCGGCATCGTCGGCAGCCTGCTGTTCAGCCGCTACAGCGAGCGGTTTCCTTCCGGCTTCTTCATCGGTGCCATCACGCTGCTGGCCTTGAGCCTGCTGCTGCTGTTGCCGGCGGCCGGCAGTGAAAGCCACCTGACGGTGCTGTGCATCTTCTGGGGGATGGCGATCATGGCGATCGGCCTGTCGATGCAGGCTAAAGTGCTGAGCCTGGCGCCGGACGCTACCGACGTGGCGATGGCGATTTTCTCCGGCCTGTACAACTTCGGCATCGGCAGCGGCGCGCTGCTGGGCAACCAGGTGAGCCTGCATCTGGGCATGGGCAACATCGGCTTCGTCGCCGCGCCGCTGGCGCTGATCGCCCTCGGCTGGTGCCTGTTGAGCGTCTACCGCAGCGAACGGCTGCAGCAGCACCACAGCCGTTAACCTGCCGATTCGGGATGCCGCTGCGGCATCCCGCGCTACATTTTCCTGCTATAAAACAGGCTGCTGCAGCGTTTTATGCTTAACTTTTTTTCATAGTCTGCTAATTAAAAATTTAACTCCGACGCCGCTTCGCTAGCATAGAAAGTCATCAAAAATGTTAATGCGAGGTTAATGGTGAGTGAATCTGTAGCGGCGTCGCCGATCCATGCGCGGGATTTGGCGGCCAGAATCGACGCCTTGCCCGCGTCGGCCGGCCTGTGGCGCTTTATCATTCTGCTGTCGCTGGGCGGCTTTTTCGAACTCTACGATCTGTTCCAGACCGGCTATATCAGCACTGGCCTTATCGCCGACGGCATTTTCCACACCGGCGCGCAGGGCGTTTTCGGCGTGTCGGATCAGGCGGCCTTTGCCTCCGCCACCTTTCTCGGCCTGTTCGTCGGCGCCAGCCTGCTGAGCCCGTACGCCGATCGCTTCGGCCGGCGCGCCACCTTTATGTTCGCCCTGATCTGGTATGGCGCCTTCTCGCTGCTGTTGGCGTTTCAACAGCAGGCGGAATGGGTGATCTTTCTGCGTTTTCTGGTGGGCGTCGGGCTCGGCATCGAGTTGGTGACCATCGATACCTACCTGACGGAGTGGGTGCCCGCGCACTTGCGCACCCGGGCTTTCGCCTTCGCGTTCTTCGTGCAGTTTCTGTCGGTGCCGGCGGTGGCGCTGATGTCCTGGTGGCTGGTGCCGCAGACGATTTGGGGGCTGAGCGGCTGGCGCTATGTGGTGATTGCCGGCGCGCTGGCTTCGCTGGTGATCTGGCTGGTGCGCAAGGGGCTGCCGGAGTCGCCGCGCTGGCTGGTGCAACAGCGGCGCTATGCGCAGGCCCGGCAGGTGATGCGGGACATGGAACGGCGCTGCGGCGTGGCGGCCGCGGACTTCCCGTCGCGCCCAGTTGACGATGCCGAGGGAGCGCCGCTGCGCGGCCGCTTTCGCGACATCTGGGCGCCGCAATATCGCGATCGCACACTGATGCTGGTAGTGATGAATTTCTTTCAGGCCATCGGCTTCTTCGGCTTCGGCAACTGGCTGCCGGCGCTGCTGTCGGGCAAGGGCGCGTCGGTCACCCACAGCCTGCTGTACGCTTTCTTTATCACGCTGGCCTACCCGCTGGGCTCGCTGCTGTGCAGCTTCTACGCCGACAAGATGGAGAACAAGTGGCAGATCGTGTTGTCCTGCCTGGTGACGGTGATCTTCGGCTCGCTGTTCGCACTGCAGAACAACCCGCTGTGGCTGATCCTGTGCGGTTTCTTCATCACCTGGTCCAACGCCTGGCTGACCTACAGCTACCACTCGTATCAATCCGAGATCTTCCCGACCCATATCCGCGCCCGCGCCGTCGGTTTCTGCTACTCCTTCAGCCGGCTGTCGACGGTGTTCAGCAGCATCATCATCGGCATTATCTTGCAGTACGGCGGTTCGCTGGGGGTGATCGCGTTTATCGTCGCCAGCATGCTGATCGTGATGCTGGTGATCGGGCTGTTCGGCCCAAAAACGCGCGGTATCGATCTGGAAAACATCTGACGTTTTGCGCCGGCGGCGACGCCGGCTTCTTCAGCAAAAAAACTCGCGATCATGCGAAAATTATTCCGTTATCACTGCCTTTACGCCTGCCGTACTGTTAACCCGTACAAAATCCAATTCGATACCGAGCGGGGAACACGTCATGAGCACCCTTACCGCGCCCGATGGCGCACGCATTTTTTATAAGGATTGGGGCCGCGGCCAGCCGATCCTGTTCTCCCACGGTTGGCCGCTGTCTGCCGACGCCTGGGACAACCAGATGCTGTTTTTCGGCCAGAGCGGATTCCGCGTGATCGCCCACGATCGTCGCGGCCACGGCCGTTCGGATCAAACCTGGCACGGCAACGACATCAACCAATACGCTGACGATCTGGCCCTGCTGATCGAAACGCTGGATCTGCGCGATCTGATCCTGGTCGGCCATTCCACCGGCGGCGGCGAAGTGGCGCGCTACATCGGCCGTCACGGCAGCGATCGGGTGGCGAAGGTGGTGCTGGTCGGCGCCGTACCGCCGCTGATGCTGCAAACGCCAGTCAACCCTGAGGGTACGCCGATGGCGGCCTTCGACGGCATTCGCAGCGGCGTGGCGGGCAACCGCTCGCAGTTCTTCAAAGATTTGGCGGTGCCGTTCTATGGTCTCCACTGCGACGAGGTGGAGAGCAATGCGGGGCTGATCGACCACTTCTGGCTGATGGGCATGCAGGGCGGCGTGAAAGGGCAGTACGAGTGTGTGCGCGCGTTCTCCGAAGTGGATTACACCGCCGACCTGCTGGCGATCGACAAGCCGACGCTGCTGGTGCACGGCGACGCCGATCAGATCGTGCCGATCGGCGCCTCAGCGCTGAAAGCCGCTAAGCTTATGCAACAGGCGGAGCTGAATGTTTACGCCGGCGGTTCGCACGGTTTGGCGCAGGTCGATCCCGATCGCTTCAACGCCGATCTGCTGGCCTTCATCCAAAATTCGCCGTTTTAAGGGGGCGCGATGAACCTGACTGCTATCGCCGCCCGCTGCGCACAGCGGCTGCATGCGCCTGTGGTGCGCTGGCTGCTGCTGCTCGCCATTTGCGCCGCCTATATTCAGGGCGGGTTGGTCAAAGCGCTGAACGTCGAAGGCGCGCTCGCCGAGATGAGCCACTTCGGCCTGCAGCCGGCGGCGCTGTTCGCCGTGCTGGTGACGCTGCTCGAACTGACGGCGTCGGCGCTGATCCTGAGCGGCTTTTATCGCTGGCTCGGCGCATTGGCGCTGGCCGGTTTTACCCTGATGGCGACGCTGATGGCCAATCCGTTCTGGCAGTTCGACGGGGCGGAGCGCGGCCAGATGATGAACGGATTTTTTGAACACCTTGGGCTGGCCGGCGCGCTGTTGCTGGTGGCATTTAACGATTTGAAGGAGCGAACAGATGGCTGAGCAGACGGAAAACAAGGCGGCGGCGGGTGGCTTCGCGCCGCTGAAAATCCCATTATTTGCGGTACTGTGGGGCGCGACGGTGCTCGGCAACGTCGGCAGCTTTATGCGCGACGTCGCCAGCTCGTGGTTGATCACTGACCTGTCGAGCAACCCTTCGGCGGTGGCGCTGATGCAAACCGCCGCTACGCTGCCGGTGTTCCTGCTGGCGATCCCGGCCGGGGTGCTGTCGGACATTCTCGATCGGCGGCGCTTTCTGATCTTCGTGCAAATCTTGCTGGCCTGCGTGAGCGGCAGCCTGCTGGTGCTGTCGCAGACCGGCTCGCTGACGGTGGAGTATTTGCTGGCGCTGACGTTCGTCGGCGGCATCGGCGCGGCGTTGATGGGGCCGACCTGGCAAGCGATCGTGCCGGAGCTGGTGCCGCGCGCCGAGCTGAAAAACGCCGTGGCGCTGAACTCGCTGGGCATCAACATCGCTCGCTCCATCGGCCCGGCGGCCGGGGGGCTGCTGCTGGCCAGCTTCGGCGCCGGCGCGGCCTACGGCGCGGACGTGATGAGCTATGTGCTGGTGATTGCGGCGCTGCTGTGGTGGAAGCGGCCGAAGGCCGAAGACAGCGGCCTGTCGGAGCATTTCTTCGGCGCCTTCCGCGCCGGCCTGCGCTATGCCCGCTCCAGCCGCGAGCTGCACGTGGTGCTGCTGCGGGCGGCGGTGTTCTTCGCCTTCTCCAGCTCGGTCTGGGCGCTGCTGCCGCTGGTGGCGCGCCGCATGCTGGGCGGCAGCGCCGGCTTTTACGGCGTTTTGCTGGGGGCGGTGGGCGCCGGGGCGATCCTCGGGGCTATTGTGCTGCCGCGCCTGCGCCAGCGGCTGAATGCCGACGGGCTGGTGTTGCTGGCGGCGGTGTTGACGGCGGCGGTGATGGCGGCCCTGTCGCTGGCGCCGCCGCAGTGGCTGGCGGTGGTGCTGCTGTTGGTGCTGGGCGCAGGCTGGATTATCGCGCTGACCACGCTCAACGGTGCGGCGCAGGGCGTGCTGCCCAACTGGGTGCGCGGCCGCGGCCTGGCCATCTACCTGATGGTGTTCAACGGCGCGATGGCGGCGGGCAGCCTGCTGTGGGGGCTGGTGGCGCAGGAGCTGGGCGTGGCCGCCACGCTGCTGGTCGGCGGCGTCGGCCTGTTGGCGGCGGGGCTGCTGTTCCACCGCCTGCGTCTGCCGACCGGTGAGGCCGATCTGCAGCCGTCGAACCATTGGCCGGAACCGTTGGTCAACACGCCGGTCGAAAACGATCGCGGCCCGGTCATGATTCAGGTGGAGTACCGTATCCGCGAACAGGATCGCCCGCAGTTCTTGC
Source organism: Serratia sp. CY40230 (assembly GCF_052168835.1). Classification (NCBI taxonomy): domain Bacteria; kingdom Pseudomonadati; phylum Pseudomonadota; class Gammaproteobacteria; order Enterobacterales; family Yersiniaceae; genus Serratia; species Serratia sp. CY40230. The sequence goes on along the minus strand of NZ_JBJNLX010000001.1, from coordinate 857,273 downwards.
GCACGCTGCTGATGCTGGAGCGGGCGCGCCGCCGCGATGGCGCTTACGCCTGGGGTATCACCGAGCATACCGGCGATCCGGAATGCATCATGGAGTGGTTCCTGGTGGAGTCCTGGGCGGAGCATCTGCGGCAGCACCAGCGGGTGTCGCACGCCGACGCCGATCTGCAGCAGGAGGCGCTGCGCTTCCATATCGGCCCGGAGAAACCGGTGGTGCATCACTTCCTGTCGTTGGACAGGCGGCAGGTGAAGCATTAACTGCACGGCCAGGCGGTGAGAAGGTGCTATGCTTTTGGTCGGTTCGGCGGCGCGGCCGCCGTAAGACGAATGTAGTCAGTACAGGGAGACACATTGATGACGGCACCTTCTGCTTTTGCCCGCGAGCTTGGGCTGCGCTATCCGATCGTTCAGGGGCCGATGAACGGCGCGTCACCGCCGGCGTTGGCGCTGGCGGTGAGCAACGCCGGGGCGCTGGGATCGTGCGCGGCGGCGCTGTTTTCACCGGCGGTGATCCTCGAACGTGTGCAGCAGATCCGCGCACAGACTGCCGCGCCGTTCAACATCAATCTGTTTCTGCTCAATGAGCAGCACCCGGGGCTCGCCGAACTGAAGCGCGCCCAGCACCTGCTGCGGCCGTTCCGCGAAGCGCTGGGGCTGAGCGAGCCGCCGATCCCCACTCAATTCGCCGAAAACAACCGCGACCAGATCGCAGCCTTGCTGGAGGCTGCGCCGCCGGTGGTCAGCTTCACCTTCGGTGTGCTGCCGCGCGCCACGGTCACGCAGTTCAAGAAGGCCGGTTCACGGGTGATCGGCACCGCCACCACGGTGGCGGAAGCCCGCGCCTGGGAAGAGGCGGGCGCCGACTTCGTTTGCGTCTCGGGCTCGGAGGCGGGCGGCCACCGCCCGACCTTCCTTGGCGATATCGAACAATCCTGCGTCGGGCTGATGGCCCTGCTGCCGCAGGTGGTGGCGGCGGTGAAAATCCCGGTGATCGCTGCAGGCGGCATCATGAACGGGCGCGGCATCGCGGCGGCGCAATTGCTGGGCGCGCAGGCGGCGCAGCTCGGCACCGCGTTTCTGTGCAGCCCGGAGTCGGGCATCGCCGAAGCCTGGCGGGCGGCGCTGAGCAACGCCGGCGATGACAGCACGCGCCTGACGCGCGCCTTCAGCGGCCGCCCGGCGCGCGGCATCGTCAATGATTTCATGCGGCAGATGCGCGCGGAAGAGGCGCAGATCCTGCCTTATCCGGTGCAGAACGCGCTCACCGGCGATATCCGCCAGGCGGCGGCCAAGGCCGGGCGCGGGGAGTTTATGTCGCTGTGGGCCGGGCAAGGCGTGGGCCTGGCGCGGCCGATGCCGGCGGCGCAGCTGGTCGCCACCCTGGCGGCGGAGCTGGAAGCGGTGTGACCTCGTCTGCGCGATTTATTGCTGTGGCAATGTAAAAAGACGCCGGGTGAGGCCTGATAAGAGATGAACAGTCCGGCGTTCGCACCGGACTGTTGGTTTCTTGGCTAGACGAGAATATCGGCGGAAGCGTCGACATGCCCAACGATTTTAACCAGAAAATCAGGCAATTGATTGCCGGAGAGATTGATGGCCAGATCGGTGACATTCTGCTGCGCGTCATAATTCAGCGCCGCTTCATATAACGAGCCGCTTAAATTATCCACGAAGTGCAACTCGCCCCCCTCGGCCTTAGCCGTCTGGTTGAGCCACGACAGGTCGATTTTATCCTCCGCGGTCTGGAAATCGCGGATCCAATCCGGCGTGGTGGCTCGGCTGTCGCCGGCTTCGCGGAAGACAAAGGTGTCCGCGCCTGCATCGCCCCAAAGCTGATCGGCGCCGCCGGCACCGTAAATGATGTCGTTGCCTGCACCGCCTTTTAGCGTATTGTTCAGCGCGTTGCCCACAAGAATGTCGGCACCGCTGCCGCCGATGATATTTTCAATCTGCGCGCCGTAGGCGATGGCGATATTCGCCTTCAAGCCGCCTACATCAGAGAATGCGCCTTCGTTAATGTTGATGCGCTGATCCTGGCTGTAGCCTGAAAAATCCAGCGTGTCATTGCCGCCGGCATCCCAGATAGCCGCCACGATTTTGTCCGTGGACGCTTTAACGCTCAGAAAGTCTCTGTCCGTATTCGAGTTGAAACCATAGGTGGTATCGCCGGTGCGCGTGGTGGTATTCGCGCCGTAAAGCTTCTGTATGGCGGTAATATCATCCAGCTGCGGTCCTGATGGCCAAACGCCTTTATAGTCAGCGCTGGTGTATTGTTCGTTAAAATAGCTCATCAAAGAATATTGATGGTCGTCTTCATAATACTTCGCCGAGTTGGCGTAGGTGGGGTAGGTGGCATTTGACGCATCATAATTGCCGGGATGAGAAAGCCCCAACGCATGCCCTATTTCATGGGTAAGCGTATCCCTGGCGTAGTTATTGGTTTGCGGATTGGAGGCGTCGTAGCCGTTATTACCGCTGATCCAAATGGTGCTTTTGAGATCGCTCTGCGTACTTTCATACGAGGTGTAATTGCCCCCGCTGGCCGCCTTATAAAAACCAAACTTTATATCTGCATTTTTCGCATCGTTGCCTTTAACCTCGGTGAACGTGATGTTGGCCACATCCGACCAGGATTGCAATGAAAGCTTGGTTTGGGTTTGCTGAGCGGCGGTAAGCTGCGCGGCGCCCGTCTTGTCGCTGCCGGTATAGACGGGGAAAGAGTAGGTCAAGGTAGCCGCATGGTCTGTCACGCCTTTGCCATTGGCGGAATAATGGCTTCTCAGCAGCAGATCTGAAACCTCTTGCGTGGTATATGACGGTTTATTGCTCTCCGCGTGATCGCCTCTTTCATAACTGGTTAAATAATCGGAAATCTTATCGGTAGCTAATGACATATCAAACTCCTTTGGACGTTGACAATATTGCACCTAACGCTCTATATGCTCGTACACAGGTTTGAAAATCAGGGATAATTAATGTGATATCATTGGCTTGCCTCCTTGGTCTGGCTTGAATATTGCGTTCAAGCGGAATATATCCTTATCATTAGTCACGGTGAGGAATTAATTGTGCACTGCGATTGAGTTAAAGCAGTATAAACACAATTATTTTATTAATTAGTTATTCTTATATGAATCTTTTACATAAGATATGAGTAAAAGACTTGTTTAAATAATTCGTTGGAATTAAATCTTTATTTAATATTTCTCTGTAATCGGCGCGCGGCATTTGCGTTGCTGATTTATCTTTCTGTTTTTCCAGCTTTTTATCTGTGAAATGCGGTGAGTAGCCGCCATTGCCGTAACGCATAGAGGCGGCCGCACGCCGGCTGTCGTCATTAATCGGATATGGGATTATTGAGGGCGCCCGCGTACACCGATTAACTTGCCTGATACTTAAAAACTGTAGGTGCCCTGCGCCAGCACGAAGTTCATGTCTTTCAGCCCGGCATGGTGCTGCAGGCTGTGGCCGACGTCGAAGTAGACGTAGGCCACCTTGAACTGGAGATCGCTTCTCGGCGTCCAGGTGGTTTCGACCTGGTACTGGTTGCCGATAAAGCGCGAGCCCTGTTCGCTGCCTTTCACCGGGCGCATTGGCCCGAGATAGAAGGCGTCCTCGCGGCGTTGCCGCCATAAGGCGTCCCAGCTGAAATCGATGGCCAGGGTTTGCCACGGCGTGATGGTGACCGAAGGATGGATGGCGATCAGGTTAGCCGGCGCCACCAGCCCGTTTTCGGTCAGGTAGGGCAGCTTGGGGTACATGGCGTTGAAGGTGTTGAGCTGCCCATCGTGACCGTTTTTGTCGCCGCTGGCGATGCCAATCTTGCCGCCAAAGCGCGGCCGCCAGCGCCAGTCGCTCACCGTATAGCCGGCGTGCGCCGACGCCGACCAGGCGCGGATATCGCGCTGTTCTGCGCTGCCGAACTGCCAGGCAGCTTCATTATCCCAGTCGAACCCCCGCGCTGCGCCGAAGATGCGTGCGCCGACGGTATAGCGCCGCTCTTGCCCGCTAAGCTGCGCGTAGTGGGCGTCGTTATCCTCAAAGCCAAAGGTGTAGAGATCGAGCGAAGAAGCCAGCGGCGTCAGCGGCGTGGTGCCGTACAGTCCCCACACCTTTTGGCTGTTGTCGGTATCGTCGTCGAAACTGCCGGTTTTAAGGGTGACGGGATGGCCGATAAAGGCGTCGAGGCGGTTTTTATCCTTGACCCAGCTGGCGCGGATGGCATCGAAGGAACGGCGCACGTTGGGGCCGTCGCGGGTGCCCAGCAGGTGCAGCGAGCCCAGCGCAATCTCCTGGCGGCCGACCCGCAGGGTGCCGAGGCCGTAGGCAGTGGGCAGTTTCATATCCACATAGCCCTGCCCGAGGTAGGCATGATCTTCGTCGGTCGGCTTGCGCCCGCGATCGCGCGGCGTGGCCAGCGACGATCCCACTTGCACATAGGCGCCGAAATAGTCGCCGTAGTCGAGGCGCGCGCCAACCAGCAAGCGCTGCATGAAAGTGTCGTCGCGTCCGCCGCTCAGATCCCGTTGATCCGTCCATTCATAGCGCTCGCGCAGTGAACCGTCGAAAGATAAGGTGGCCGCATCGCCCAACGGGATGTTTTTCCAGGGGGAAGCGGCGGGCTCCGCCGCCAGAGTGGGGAGCGTGGAGAACAGCAACAGTGCGGGTAGCGTGCGTTTCATCATGAATATCCGAAGTAAAAAAGCGCGCCGCAGCGCGCCTTGGGTTTATTTGGCTGTCTGGTGAATTTCGGCGATGTAGCCGCCGGGGAAACGCACCAGCGCCGAGGCGCGGCGTTCCGCCGCCGTCGAACGCCACAGCACCTGCGCGCCGCTGGCCGTCGCTTTGGCCAGCGTGGCCTGCAGATCCTCGACGCCATAGCCGGTGCGCTCATGGCCGAACGGATAAGGCAGATGCCCATCGGTGACGAAAATGCGCGTTTTGCCAAAACGCGAGTCCAGTTCGATCTGGCGGATCTTGCCGTTATCGTTGCGGCCGATCGCCGCATCGCTGACCTGCTCGTCGCGCACGACTTTGCCGTGCGAGAACGTCTGATAGCTTTTCAGGAAGTCATCGACGCGGTAAGCGGAGAGATACAGGCGGTTTTCCGGCACGCTCAGCAGCGGCTTGTAGTTGGGCGCTTTGGTGTGCCAATAAAGCTGCATGTTGACGCCGCCGGGCCATTGGATCACCGCGTCGCGCCCAATCGGATCGTCGAAGGGGGCGACCAGCACATCGGCGCCGGCGGCCCTGGCCTGCCGGATAGCGGCGTCCATATCCCTGACCAGAAAACCGTTGCGTTCGACGCCGAACGGGTACGGGATCGGCGTTTTGAAATCGAACACCGAGAAGCTGCCGGCCGGCGTCAATATCAGCTGGGAGTAGGTTTCGCTCGGCGTCGGCGTGACGTTGACCAGCACGCGTTCGGTACTGGTGCCGCCGAAGGTTTTCAGGATGCTGTCGACAAAGGCGTCCATCTTGCCGCGTTCGACGTAGACATGGGTGGTGTCATATTGCGGCCCCACGGCGAGAGATGCCGTATCGGCCGCCCATGATACGGCAGGGAGCAGCAGCGCAAGGGCTGATATCCTCAGCCGACGAGAAGAAATACCGATAATGTGTTGCATGTTGACCTCCAGGTAGCGGTTATTTTCCTGAGTGAAACGTCATTTCCTATGAGCTTTCCCGTCGGCTGAAAAATAAAAGCTAAAAACGCAACGCGCGTGATGAAACGCTAAATAGGGGCGAAGTTCTGACGCCCCGGCGAATATGGCGCAGGGGCAGAACATTTATTCTTATTGGCGTAAACGGTGAGGCGCCGGGCCAGCAGGCCCGCTATCGCTAAGGGTCGGCGCTGATAATGCGGTCCGCCTCGCCGCGTGTTGAAGTGAATTGGGGATAATCCATAACGGTGTTCTCCTTGATGGGATATATCGTATTAGCGCGCTGAATTTACGTTCTTCATTGCCCTCAAAATATAAATACAGCATTAAAAGAATTGCCGCCCATCAAATTTTTATATGACTTGTTGAGTAAATACGAATAAGCGGGAAAAGAAATATAACGACGTGCGCTACGGCTGGCGCTGAGCGGAGGCGGTGTTGCTCTCGGGAGGAAAAACGGCCTGCCGAAGCAGACCGTTGCGGGGAGTTTACGCCAGATCGAAGCGATCGAGGTTCATCACTTTGTTCCAGGCGGCGACGAAGTCATGGGCGAACTTCTCTTGCCCGTCGGCGCTGCCGTAGACTTCGGCCAGCGCGCGCAGCTGCGCGTGCGAACCGAACACCAGATCGACGCGGGTGCCGGTCCATTTGACCGCGCCGCTGCGGCGATCGCGGCCTTCGAACAGGCCGTCGTCACCCACCGGGTGCCAGGTGGTGCCCATGTCGAGCAGGTTGACGAAGAAGTCGTTGGTCAGCGCCTGCGGGCGATGGGTGAACACGCCGTGCTGCGTGCCGCCAACGTTGGCGCCGAGCACCCGCAGCCCGCCGACCAGCACCGTCATTTCCGGCGCGGTCAGGGTCAACAGCTGCGCCTTGTCGACCAGCAGCGTTTCGGCCGGCACGCGGTATTTGCCCTTCAGGAAGTTGCGGAAACCGTCGGCGAGCGGCTCCATCGCCTCGAAGGAGTCCACGTCGGTCTGTTCCTGCGAGGCGTCCATGCGGCCTGGGGCGAACGGCACCGTCAGGGTCAAGCCGGCGTTCTTCGCCGCCTGTTCCACGCCCGCCGCGCCGGCCAGCACGATCAGATCCGCCAGCGAGACGCGCTTGCCGCCGGTCTGCGCGTCGTTGAAGGCGCGCTGGATGCCTTCCAGCGTGGCCAGCGTCGCGGCGAGCTGCGCAGGTTGGTTGACGGCCCAGTCCTTCTGCGGCGCCAGGCGAATGCGCGCGCCGTTGGCGCCGCCGCGTTTATCGGAACCGCGGAAGCTCGATGCGGAAGCCCAGGCGGTGGAAACCAGCGCGGACACCGGCAGGCCGGAAGCCAGCACCTTGCTTTTCAGCGCGGCGATGTCCTGCTCGTCGATCAGCGGATGATCGACCGCCGGGATCGGATCCTGCCAAATCAGCTCTTCCTGCGGCACTTCCGGGCCGAGGTAGCGCGCGCGCGGCCCCATATCGCGGTGGGTCAGCTTGAACCAGGCGCGGGCGAAGGCGTCGGCCAGCTCTTCCGGGTGTTCATAGAAGCGGCGTGAAATCTTCTCGTAGGCCGGATCGAAGCGCAGCGACAGGTCGGTGGTCAGCATGGTCGGGCGGCGCTTCTTGTTGGGATCGAAGGCGTCGGGAATGGTTTCGCCGATGTCTTTCGCCACCCACTGGTGCGCGCCGGCCGGGCTTTGGCTCAGCTCCCATTCGTATTCGAACAGGTGGCGGAAGAAGTCGTGGTTCCACTGGGTCGGGGTGGTGGTCCAGGTCACTTCCAGGCCGCTGGTGATGGCGTCTTTGCCGACGCCGGTGCCGAAGGTGCTGTGCCAGCCGAGGCCCTGCGACTCCAGTCCGGCCGCTTCCGGATCGGCGCCGACGTGAGACGCCGGGCCGGCGCCGTGGGTCTTGCCGAAGGTGTGGCCGCCGGCGATCAGCGCCACGGTTTCTTCGTCGTTCATCGCCATGCGGGCGAAGGTTTCACGGATGTCGCGCGCGGCGGCCACCGGATCGGGGTTGCCGTCCGGGCCTTCCGGGTTGACGTAGATCAGGCCCATCTGCACCGCCGCCAGCGGGTTTTCCAGATCGCGGTCGCCCGAGTAGCGGCTGTTCGGCCCGCCGCTCAGTTCAAGCCAGATCTTCTCAGACCCCCAGTAGACGTCGTCCGGCTCCCAGGTGTCGGCGCGGCCGCCGGCGTAGCCGAAGGTTTTGAAGCCCATCGATTCCAGCGCCACGTTGCCGGTCAGGATAATCAGGTCGGCCCAGGAGATGTTGCGGCCGTATTTCTGCTTGATTGGCCACAGCAGGCGGCGCGCCTTGTCGAGACTGACGTTGTCCGGCCAGCTGTTGAGCGGGGCGAAGCGCTGCTGGCCTTCGCCCGCGCCGCCGCGGCCGTCGCCGATGCGGTAGGTGCCGGCGCTGTGCCAGGCCATGCGGATGAACAGGCCGCCGTAGTGGCCGAAGTCCGCCGGCCACCATTCCTGCGAGTCGGTCATCAGGGCGTGCAGATCCTGTTTGACCGCCGCCAGATCGAGGCTGTTGAAGGCATCGGCGTAGTTGAAGTCTTTATCCATCGGATCGGACAGGGGGGAATGCTGATGCAGCGGTTTCAGGCTGAGCTGATTAGGCCACCAATCCTGATTGGTGGGGCCGTTCTGCGGTGCGGGCTGCTTGCCGCCCGAAAACGGGCATTTGCTTTCAGTTGTCATAATGCGCTCTCTGCTTCCGTAAAGATGCTCCAGCCGCCGGGCGTGGAGCGGTTAACAAGGCATGCGGGTAAGGCTTGCGTCGGGTATTGCGCTAAATAACTGAACTCAATCGATTTACGTCATCCTCGCCGCCAACGGGCAAAGGGTGACTCATGGCTAAGCTTAGTCAGCGGCGGCGGAGAGATAAAATAGGAATGAGTGAATATTGTGATAGCTTGCGGCGATTTATGGGTGTGCTATTGATAGTCAACACGCCGCGTTATCGGCGCCGCAGCATGAACGCGAGCACCGCGTCCGCCAGCTTGCCGAACGGCGCGCGCAGCAGGTCGGTAAAGCGCCAGCGGCTCTGGATGAAAACGCCCTTGGCGTGGCTCAGCGCCCGAAATCCCTCGATGCCGTGACAGGCTCCCATGCCGCTGGGGCCGATGCCGCCGAACGGCAGGTCGTCCTGAGCGAAGTGCAGCAGGGTGGCGTTGATGCTGACGTTGCCGGAGGCGGTGCGCGCCAGCAGCCGATCCTGCTGCGCGTCTGCCGGGCCAAAGTAGTAGAGCGCCAGCGGGCGCGGCCCGGCGTTGATAATGTCGATCGTTTCATCAAAGGCGGCGTAGGTGCGCACCGGCAGTAGTGGCCCGAAGATCTCTTCTTGCATGATCCGGCTGTCGTCGGGGGCGCCGACGACCAGCGTGGGGGCCAGGGTTTTCGGCCGTTCAGACGCCGAGTCCGGGCGATGGCCGACCGGAATGATTTGCGCGCCTCGCGCCTGGGCATCGGCGAGCAGATCGTGCAAGCGGTGGTAGTGCCTGTCGTTGATGATGGCGCCGTAGTCGTCGCCGGTTGGCCCGTCGGGATAAAAGGTTTTGACCGCCGCGTCGTAGAGCGCCATGAAGCTTGCCAGATCGTCCTGATGGATCAGCAGGTAATCGGGCGCGATGCAGGTTTGGCCCGCGTTCGACAGCTTGCCGAACGCCACGCTCTGGACGTTTCTGGCGTTAACCGCGCCGTGCGCCATGACGGCGGGGCTTTTGCCGCCCAGTTCTAGCGTTAATGGCACCAGATGTTTGCCGGCCGCCTGCATGACCTGACGGCCGATCGCCGTGCTGCCGGTGAACACCAGATGATCGAACGCCAGCTCGCTGAATCTGGCCCCGACGTCCGGCCCGCCGGTCACCACGGCGACCTCATCGGCGGGAAACCGCGCCGCCAGCATCGTTTCGATGAGCTGGCTGGTATGCGGCGTGAGCTCCGAAGGTTTCAGCATCACGCGGTTGCCGGCGGCCAGGGCGGTGGCCAGCGGGATGAAGGTCAACGATAAAGGGTAGTTCCACGGCGCCATGACGCCGATCACGCCCTTGGGCTGATATTGCACATAGGCGCGCGCGGCCTGATACGGCAGGGCGACGTGGCGGCGCTCCGGCTGCATGAAGCGTTTCAGGTTGCGCAGCAGGTAATCGATCGCCTGCACGGTGACCAGAATCTCCAGAATGTCGGTCTCGTAAGGCGAGCGGTGGCCGAAGTCCGCGCTGACGGCCGCCGCCAGCGCGCCGCGCTGGGCCAGAATGGCGCTCCGCAGGCGGCGCAGGGCGGCCTTGCGCTGATCCATCGTCGGCGCGCCGTCGCGCAGGAAGGCGTGGCGCTGGGCGGCAAGCCGTTGCTCCATCGTCGTGGCGGTGTCATCTCCTTGCACTTGAATACTCCTGATGCCGATCGAAAGCGGGAATGCGGTTTGCCGAATTGGGTTTGACCTTAAAGTGAGCTTTAAACCTATACTCGTTAAACGATCAACGCAAGATCGTCGGCCAGCCGGGATGAGGGAGCCAGAGATCCCGGCGCCGCGCGCAGTATAAACCTTCTTTTTTAACCATAGTGTAAATGGGAGAAACGACATGGGTTATGTAACGACCAGCGATGGCGTCGAGATTTTCTACAAGGATTGGGGCCCCAAAAACGGCAAGGTTATCTATTTCCACCACGGCTGGCCGCTGTCCAGCGATGACTGGGATGCCCAGATGCTGTTCTTCGTGAACCAAGGGTTCCGCGTGGTTGCGCACGATCGCCGCGGCCACGGCCGCTCCAGCCAGGTGTGGGAAGGGCACGACATGGATCACTACGCCGATGATGTCGCCGCGGTGGTGAAACACCTGGGCGTACAGGGCGCGATGCACGTGGGTCACTCGACGGGCGGCGGCGAGGTAGTGCGCTATATCGTGCGCCACGGCGAGGACAAGGTGTCCAAAGCGGTGCTGATCAGCGCGGTGCCGCCGCTGATGGTGAAAACCGACGCCAATCCGCAGGGCACCCCCAAAGCGGTGTTTGATGATTTCCAGGCGCAGCTGGCCGCCAACCGGGCGCAATTCTATTACGACGTGCCCGCCGGCCCGTTCTACGGCTATAACCGTCCGGGCGCCAAACCGTCGGAGGCCATTATCTGGAACTGGTGGCGCCAGGGCATGATGGGCGGCGCCAAGGCGCACTATGACGGCATCGTCGCCTTCTCGCAGACCGATTTCACCGAAGATCTCAAGAAGATTGCCATTCCGGTGCTGGTGATCCACGGCGACGACGATCAGGTGGTGCCTTATCAGGATTCCGGCGTGCTGTCGGCCAAGCTGGTGCAAAACGGCACGCTGCATACCTACAAGGGCGCGCCGCACGGCATCCCGACCACCCACGCCGATCAGGTCAACGCCGATCTGCTGGCGTTTGTGAACAGCTAAGAACAGCGCCCAGGGGGACGCTCCGCCGCCTGGGCGCTGCTTGAGGGATATCCCTCATTGCGGCCCTGCCGGCGGTTATTTAAGCTGAATGGGCAATGCAACGATGAATATGGAGATAATCATGACTGATTCAGTGTCCAACGATCGTAATCCCACCCCGGATGTGGCGGAAGACAACGCGTTCTTCCCATCCCCTTACTCCCTCAGCCAGTACACCTCGTCCAAAACCGACTTCACGGGCGCCAGCTACCCGAACGCCTATCGCGGCGGCAAGTGGAAGGTGCTGATGATCGCCTCGCAGGAGCGCTACCTGCTGATGCAAAACGGCAAGTTCTTCTCCACCGGCAACCATCCGGTCGAGATGCTGCTGCCGATGTATCACCTGGATCTGGCCGGTTTCGAGATCGACGTCGCTACGCCGTCCGGCGATCCGGTGAAGCTGGAGATGTGGGCGTTCCCGCATGAAGATGAAGCGGTCAAGGCCACCTACGAGAAGTACCGCAGCCAACTCAAGCAGCCGAAAAAGCTGACGGAAGTGGTGAAGGATCTGGATGGCGGCAACTACCTCGGCGTTTTCATTCCCGGCGGCCACGGCGTGCTCAACGATATCCCGTTCAGTGAAGAGGTGAAAAAGACGCTGCACTGGGCCCATGATAACGATCGCTACGTGATCTCGCTGTGCCACGGGCCGGCCGGTTTGCTGGCGGCGGGCATTGGCGAGAGCAAAGCGGATTTCCTCTATCGCGGCTATGAGATGTGCGTGTTCCCGGACTCGCTCGATACCGGCGCCAACATCGACATCGGCTATATCCCCGGCCCGATGCCCTGGCTGGTGGGCGAACGCCTGCGTGAGCTGGGCGTGAAGATCGTCAATGCCGACATCACCGGCAAGGTGCATAAAGATCGGCGCCTGCTGACCGGCGACAGCCCGCTGGCTTCCAACAACCTCGGCAAACTGGCGGCAGAAACGCTGCTGGCCGACGTCGCCGCGCGATGAGCGACGAGATCGCGCAGCGCGCTTTCCAGACGGCGTTGGCGATGGACCACGAGCGCACCTTGTCCGCCATTCAGGGGCGGGTTCGCGCCTTCGCCGCGCCGTTCGGTTTCAACCGCTTTGTGCTGTTTTCCGCCTCCGCGGCGGCGGAGGCGGGGATCGAGCATATTTATTGGGTCGAGGGCGACTGGTTCGGTGAGGGGGAGGCGGTCGATGCGCTGACCTACGTGCGGCACTGCCCGGTGACCCGGCACATGCTGCGGGCCGCCGAACCGTTCTTCTGGACCAAAAACCGGGCGCAGCAGGGCGAGCGCTACCGGATTGTGCGCACGCCGCGCGGCGCCGGTCTGCACGGCGTGCAGATCCCGGTATTCGGCCCCGCCGGGTTGGAGGGGGCGGTCAGCCTGGGGGGCGAGCGCATCGACGCCTCGCCGCCGGTGCGGCTGGCGCTGTCGCTGGTAGGCGCGGCGGCCTTTCTGGCGGCGCGGCGGCTGTTCGAACCTGCTGCCGGTGAACGGGAGGGCCGGCTGTCGGCGCGCGAGCGCGAGGTGCTGAGCTGGACCGCCATTGGCCGGCGGCAGGCGGATATCGCCGCGATGCTCGGCCTGTCTGAACGCACGGTGGAAAATCACCTGCGGCGCATTCGCCAACGTCTCGGCGCCGCCACCACCGCGCAGGCGATCAGCGTGGCGATCCGCCTGGGGGAAATCGCCCCCGAGAGCCGTTAGCCCGCCGCCATTTGCCGCAGCAGCCACGCGCGCAGCGCCATGATATCGGGGCGCTGCGCGGTCTCTTCGGTGGCCACCAGATAGTAGTTGGCGCCGGGCAATGACATCTCGAACGGCGCCGCCAGAACGCCGCGCTGCAACAAATCGCGCGCCAGCAGCCGGCTGGCGATCACCACCCCCTGGCCCGCCACCGCCGCCTGCAGCGCATGGGTCTCGTCGCTGAAGGTCAGCCCGGCTTCCACGTTCAATCCTTCCGGCCCGTAGCGCCGCCGCCAGTTATCCCAGGTCGGTGAGTCGGCGGGCACCTGCCGATGCTCCACGTGAAACAGCGTCACCCGCAGCAAATCTTCGATGTGCTCCAGCGCCAGCGCCGGGCTGGCCACCACGATAAAGCGATCCTCATGCAGCAGGGGGCAGTGCAGATCGCTTTCCGGCGTTTCACGGTAGCGGATGGCGACGTCCACGGTGCGCTGGCTGAGATCCACCCGCTCGACGCTGGTGTGCAGGCGCAGATCGATGGCGGGAAACTCCGCCTTGAAATCCGCCAGGCGCGGCACCAGCCAGTGGGTGAGAAAGTTGGAGGTGGTGGTGACGGTCAGCGCCGGCGGCTGCCGGGCGCGGGTGATTTGGGCGACGGACTGCTCCAGCGTGGCGAAGGCGCGCTGGGTGCCGGCATACAGGACCTCGCCAGTCTCGGTCAGGCTGACGCCCTGCGCGCTGCGCTCGCACACCCGGCATGCCAGCACCGACTCCAGCAGCTTGATCTGATGGCTGATCGCCGTTGCGCTGACGCCCAGCTCCTCGGCGGCCAGTTTGAAGCTGCGGCAGACGGCCACGGCGTGGAAAGCGCGCAGCGCGCCCAGCGGCGGCAAACGGGTTTTTCTCATGGCTGAATTATTCTCATCCAAGGCTGAAAACTATGAGTTTGTCTGACCCATTATACAAGAGATAGGCTACTGACATGTGAACAGGGAAATGAATTTATTTCATCATTTCCATTATGTCGGAGTGAACGATGAGCCTCTATATCAACAACGGCGCCCTGGGCGCCATGGAACACACGGGAACGGCGGCGAGCGCCTTGGCGCTCAGCGTGCCGGTCGCGGCGGGCGCCTTGCTGCTGAAGACCGAAAATCTGCTGGGCATCGGCGCGACCCTGATGCTGCTGACGGCATTGGCGCTGGCGTTTCTCGGCGGCGCCGCGCTGGCCCGCTGGCGGACGCTGCGGAACCGGCCTGCGCTGGCTATTCTCCGCCACGGCTTTTTACTGGCGGCGGCGGGATGGCTATTGATGCTGCTGATGCTGTTCGGCGGCCACGGCTGGCCGGCCCTGCTGCCGGGCCTCGCCCTCGGTGGCCTGGGCCAGGGCGTCGCCTACCGCACGGCAGTGGGGGAGAAAGGGGCCTTCGCCGTGGCGTGCAGGCTGACGACGGTGGTGACTCTCGTGGCCGTAGTGGTTGCCGTTTCGCTGGTGCAAACCTATGCCGCGCCGGGGATAAAGGGAGCCTGTTTCGCGCTGGCGCTGCTGGTCGATCTGGCCTTGCTGGGGGCGTTGATGGCGCGGATTGCGGAGCGTGACAGGGAGTGAGCCGCCGCGCTGCAGGTAAACAGCCCGCCGGTAAACCCGGCGGGCTTCGCTTAGGCGGCCGCCAGCTCTTGCGGGGCAATGGTTTGCAAACCGACAAGCTGAATGGCCGGCTGCTCCAGATTGATGCCAAAGTATCCTTGATCCCAATTGTAGATATTGACGACGTGCTGATTGAGCGCGCTTTCGCCCTGCATGAATATCGACAGATCCTGCGTATGGGTTTGCGCGTTGTAATTCAGTGAGAAGCTGCTGTTTGATCCTTCGGCGCCGAAGGCCAGCAGGTGGTTATCGATAGACAGGGAGGAGGCCTGTAAAAAGCCCAGCTCGAAGCTGTCGTCGATGTAGATATTGTGGGTCTGCTTCACGGGAATGTTCAGCAGGCTGTTGGGGAAGGGCACATCGTTGGACAGCATGCTCAGGTTTACGCCGAGATAATCCTGCGGCGCACTCCCACCCGGCGCAGTGGTATAACCATGCTCGAAGCGAATCTCGCTGGAGCCTTTGCCCAGGTTGACCTCCAGACCGTTGGCCGGCGTCAGCACCCGATCGTTAAAGGTGACGTTGTCCTTAAAGTCGGTCAGTTTAACCGCTTCGATGTTGTACAGCCCGTCCTTAAAGCCATACAGCCCGATGCCGTTTTTCTCGATTACCCCGCGCCCGCCATAGCTGCCCTGGTCGTCAAACTTCAGGTTTACCCCGTGCGACAGGCTGGAATAATCGACCGTATCGTGGCCGCTGCCGCCGTCGATCACCGTCCAGCCGTAGTTGCCGGCGTTGTTTTGCCAGCCGCGCGGCACGCTGATGGTGTCGTCGCCGCTGCCGGTGTTAACGGCGATATTGCCGAACGCCAGCGTGAAATCATCATCATGCAGCGTACCGACGCGGTACAGATTCGGCGTGGACAGCACGTCGGCAATGTCGTTGAAAATCGCCGAGCCGATATCCAGCTTGCCGGGGATAATGCTGCCGCCGCCGGTCACGCTGCTGCCGTAGGACTCAGTGTAGAAATCACGCGCCGCCTCGGCGGCCAGGCGGATGGTCTCGTGGCCAATGCCGAGGGTGGTCAAATAGGTGGGCACTTCGCCCGCCAGCAGCGTTTCAACCACGTAACTGAGGTTTTTCATCTGCATGGAGACCTGCGCCGCGGCAATCAGATCGTAAGTCCCGCCTTCCACCTTAAAGGCCGAGGTGTCGTTGGTCGCCACCCATTCGGTAAAGAACGAGGTGTCGCCTAAATAAGAGAACAGCGTGGTGCCGGCCCAGGGAGAATAGTTGGGGGCGCCGGTCGAGGAGGCGTCGGTGAACACTTCGGACGCCGCCGCACCGGCGTCGATCAGGCCAACCTCGTGAATATCCGGCACTTTGGCGCTGGTGGGCGGGGCATCCGGCAGCGGCGCATTGGGATCGCTGCTCAGATCGACGCCAAACAGCGTTTTGGCGAAGTTTTTGGCGATGTTGTCGGAGGCATTCTGAATGCGCGCCTCCCAGTCATCGGGCACATGCCCGGTGCGCAGCTCATACTGCAACTTGGTTTGGTCGCGAATGTAATGGGCAAACGCCCCCTGATTCGAGTTCACGCCATAGGCGCCTTTGATCCAGGTATACACCGCGATATCCACGCCCTCAATGGGTTGGTTGGCATGGTTGGGATCGGTGAGCGCATCGACGGATGCGGCATACACGGCCGGCCAGTCGCCGGCTTTGGCGGCCTCCCAAATCGCTTGCAGTTTTTCTCGGTCGGTAATGACGTAAGCCATATAAACACTCCTTGTTGCTGAGAGATTGCTTTGAAATTCAACATGATGAATGGAAGCGCGCGATGGAATAAACCGAAACCCGAACAGCCAGAAACGCGCATGCCGCGAGCCGCAGCGAACGATGGGCAGCAGGCACCCATAGCGAAAGGATAGACGCAACTTGCCGAGCGCGAGAAATTCGCTTATCGATTGTTTTTACAGGATTATTGCTGTAAATCGGCGGGTTAACCCGCGTATTGGTGCCAGGGAGGGATTTCCGTCAGCTGGGTTAGGAATCTTCTTAGATAAAAGAGTGGGTTTCGCTGGTGGGGCCAAGCGTCGGCGTTATGGCGGTGGCTGCCGCTTTGCGGGTTCACACCGACGGCAACGCAGGAGGGCGATTTCTCTCTGGCGCTGCTGGAGTGTGGAATGGGGGGGAATGCTGGAGTGGGGACTCTGGCGGTCGGTTTTGTGCCAGTAGCGGACGTTAACAATCTTGAACAGGTTAGCCGACAAACCTGAAAACTCTTTTGCTTACATCGGGAATGTTGGCAGAAAGTACTTCAATTATGATTACAGATCAGCCAGTTAATCCCAAATCTCAATGGGATCATTAATACTTTCCCCCTGGAGCAGTTGCTCAATGTGTTTAGGTAAGTTCCTTGGATAAAAAGTCGCAGACGACGATTTTAGTTCCTCCAGGGACCACCAGTGATACTCGAGATGATCTTCCAGTTCAAAAGGTTCCCGTTCTGCATAATGGATATCAGGTTTGAAATCATTTATATAGGCAAGGGATATAGCTTCGTGTTGCAGGCGCCTTTCACCGCGATACGAGTAATGAACATCTCTGAACCACTGAGGTACACGGACGCTTTGGAAAGGAACTATCAAACCCGTTTCTTCAAACACTTCACGTATGGCTGCGTCCGCGTGAGATTCCCCCTCCAAAATGCCACCGCCAGGTAATTCCCACGAATTTATGAAGTTAGGATTACTGACATCACGTGTGCTGAGAAGCAGGATCGAGCAGGTCTTATCAATCAGGACAACTCTTACCGCGCGCCGCTCAGTTTCTTTGAGTGGGAAAATCATTTCAGAAGACATAAATAAGGCCATAACAAATAAACACTAAAAGAAGATAGTCTACATACTGCCTTCTATTTTTCTACTAAAGTCCGCTCCTCGCTCAAAGCAGACCCAATGACCACGTAGCCTGTCCGTTGCGTGCCAGAAGCGGACGTTCACGTCCGTTCTTGAAATATTGGCCCGATAATTCAGCGTTAAATTTTCCGGTTAATACGCAACGCATCCACAACGAGTGAAAACGCTGGGGAAGGCTGTTTACGGCTGGGATAATAAAGATAGTAGCCGGGAAAAGGACGGCACCATTCTTCAAGCACGCGGATCAGTTTTCCTTCCTGCAGATGTGTGCCGAACTCCTCTTCAGGTAAAAAGGCAATGCCCAGTCCGGCAAGAGCTGCGTCAACGACGTGTTCCGATGTGTTAAACGTCATTTGCCCTTCAACCCGAACGTGAAATTTACCGTTTTCCTGCTCAAACTCCCAGGCGTAAATTTTCCCCGATTGAACCATGCGCTCATTAATACAGCAGTGTTGCATCAGATCGCGTGGCGTCTGAGGGGCGGCGCACCGGGCAAAATACTCAGGGGAAGCTACAGCCGCCATGCGCAGTTTCGGGCCAATGGGTACGGCTATCATATCTTTGTCGATAGTGTCTCCGAGCCGCACGCCGGCATCAAAACGGTCCGCCACGATATCCCGGAACCCGTGGTTGGCATCAAACTCAATATGAATATCAGGATATTCGCGTAGCAGTGGTGTCAGCTTTGGCAGCAGCGTGGTCTTCAGAACATTAGGTCCACATGTAATACGGACGGTCCCCGCAGGTTTATCACGCAGTGCCGTCAGCATGTCCAGCTCGGCTTCAATCTCATCAATACGATGGCCCACAGACTGCAGCAGGCGTTCCCCGGCGGCGGTCACTGACACGCTGCGCGTGGTTCGCGTCAGCAGGCGGATTTGCATCCGTTCTTCCAGCCCGGAAATCGCCTGGCTCAGTGCGGGCTGGGTCACGCCGAGCTGGGCGGCAGCGCGCGTAAAGCTGCCCTCACGCGCCACGGTGACGAAAGAGAGTAAGTCGTTGAGATTGCGTCTGGCCATGCTCGTTTCCGGTCCATTTATAAATTTTACTTATAAGGGTATTAAGTATTCATTAGCTAGTTAACCCGCTGCATATTGGTAACAATAATGCGATGAAAAAGTCAACGCTAACCCTTATGCAAAACGCTTACTGCAGAACATCACTGCTGCTCCTTGCCGGCCTGCTTTTCGTCACGCAGTCCGCTATGGCGGGTGACAACGACCGGGGAGTGGCGCAGGAGACGCTTATGAAAATTGAGATCATTGTGGAGGGAGAAACCGCCACCGCCACCCTCTTTGATACGCCGACAGGCCGGGACTTTGCGTCTTTGCTTCCCCTCAGCCTGACGCTGGAAGACTATGACGATATTGAGCGTATAAGCGACCTGCCGCGCAGGCTTTCCACGGTGCAGGCACCGGACGGCATGACGCCGGAAGCCGGAGATATCACTTACTACGCGCCCTGGGGCAACCTGGCGATTTTTGCCCAGGGCAGGGCTTACGCCCGTTCACTGATCCCGTTAGGGAAAGTGGATTCCTGACTGCCGGTCCTGCAGCGCCACGGACCTCTTGCGGTGCAGATCAGGGTCGCCAACTGACCCGCAGCACCTTCCGTACCGCGATTATCCCCCTTATCCCGTCTCCGTATGCCGTTTCAGCTCTTCCTGCAGCGCTGAAGGCTCCGGGGCACAGACTTCATGTTATCTACTGAAAAGAAATCCCTGAATGAGTAATAAGACAGACGAAAACAGAAAAAAAAACACCGGAAGCGGGAAACAGCCTGCGCACTGGAGTGGTGTCTTTGCCATGACGCTGTGCGTCTTCGCCCTGATCGCCTCCGAATTCATGCCGGTCAGCCTGCTGACACCGATGGCGCAGACCCTTCGTGTCACCGAAGGCATGGCCGGACAGGGCATCGCCATTTCCGGGGCATTTGCAGTGGTAACCAGCCTGTTTATTTCCGTGCTGGCAGGCACGCTTAACCGGAAAACGCTGCTGCTCGGCCTGACCTGCATGATGGCAATTTCCGGTGCTGTTATTGCGATGGCACCCAATTACCTGACCTATATGGCGGGCAGGGCTCTGATTGGCATCGTAGTCGGCGGGTTCTGGTCGATGTCGGCAGCCACGGCGATGCGTTTGGTTCCGGTGCACCGAGTTCCGCTGGCGTTGGCCATTTTTAACAGCGGCAATGCACTGGCCACGGTCATCGCGGCCCCTTTGGGCAGTTGGCTCGGTTCGGTGATCGGCTGGCGCGGGGCCTTCTTTTGTCTGGTGCCGGTCGCGATCGCCGCGTTTATCTGGCAGTTGTTCAGCCTGCCCTCCATGCAGGTCACCCGGCAGAGTAACGGTGCCAGCAATGTCTTCACGCTGTTTCGCCGTCGAGTGGTCACGTTAGGCATGCTGGGCGTCGGCATCTTCTTTATGGGGCAGTTCACGCTCTTTACCTACATCAGGCCTTTCCTTGAAACGGTGACGAAGGTGGATGCTTCAGTGGTCACCCTAATCCTGCTGGTTATCGGTGTCGCGGGTTTCATCGGCACCACGCTGATTGGCAGAGTGCTGAAACGCGGCTTCTACTCGACCCTGATAGCCATTCCGGTGCTGATGGCCATCACCGCGCTGGCACTGATCGCTTTTGGCAGTCAGGTGGCCATCGTGATGGTGCTGCTCGGGTTGTGGGGGCTGATTTCTACCGGTGCGCCGGTGGGGTGGTGGGCCTGGGTACCGCGTATCTTTCCGCAGAATGCCGAAGCCGGCGGCGGGCTGATGGTGGCAATGGTCCAGTTATCCATTGCGCTAGGTTCAACGGTAGGGGGGCTGCTTTTCGATCACCACGGCTACCAGAGCACTTTCTTGGCCAGCGTCACGATGCTGCTTATCGCGGCCGGGCTGATTTTCCTGACCTCACGCGCAGACACCTCTGCCAGAGACCATTCATAAACCCTGGAGTTATGTCATGACAGGTAAAGCTTACGGTGCCCATGCGGGCACACTGCCGCTGGAGCCGATGGATATCACCCGTCGCGCCTCCGGCGCCCGTGATGTGCAGATTGATTTCGCGTTCTGCGGCGTCTGCCATTCGGATAACGCCACCCTGGCTTAATGATAAGGAGACCATCATGAAAAAATTTACGTTAGCGCTGGGGCTGTTGATCAGTGCATTTGCTTCCTCTGCGGCGGATATGTCCCGTGGGGCCGATAATTTTTATAAAAGCGATAAGGTGACGCAGCAAAAAGTCACCTTTAAAAACCAGTATCAGATGGCCGTGGTCGGCAACCTGTTTATCCCGAAAAAGATGAACCAGAATACCCGACACCCGGCGATCGTCGTTGGTCACCCGATGGGAGCCGTTAAGGAACAGAGTTCGAATCTTTATGCGCAGAAGCTGGCGGAGCAGGGGTTTGTCACGCTGGCTATCGATCTCTCTTTCTGGGGAGAAAGCGAGGGCAAACCGGGGCACCTGATTTCACCGGAAATCTACACAGATGATTTCAGCGCGGCGGTTGATTATCTAAGCACACAGCCGTTTGTTGATCCGGATAGCATCGGTGTATTAGGTATCTGCGGCAGCGGAAGTTTTGTTATCAGTGCTGCCAAGATTGACCCGCGTATGAAAGCCATTGCCACCGTCAGCATGTATGACATGGGGGCTGCATTTCGCAACGGCCTCAACCATTCCCAGACGCCGGAACAACGAAAGGCCTTTATCCGGTCAGCCACAGAGCAGCGTTTAGCAGAGTTTCAGGGAGGCGAGACGGCCTACATTCCCGGTACCGTGAATACACTGGACGCTTCAACGCCGGATATTCAGCGTGAGTTTTTCGATTTCTACCGCACCGAACGCGGTGGTTACACCCCGAAGGGTGAGAAAGAAGCACTGACGACGAAACCGATGTTGAGCAGTATCGGCAAGTTTATGAACTTCTATCCGTTCAACGATATTGAAACCATTTCACCGCGTCCGATGCTGTTTATCACCGGCGATCGGGCTCACTCAAAAGAGTTCAGCGAGGATGCATTCAAACGCGCCGGTCAGCCTAAAGAGCTTTATGTCGTACCGGGCGCAGGGCATGTCGATCTCTATGATCGTACCGACGTGATCCCTTTTGACAAACTGACAGACTTTTTCCGTAAGAACCTGCAATAACACGTTCAGTTAAGGAGCATCTGACATGAACTATAAACATCTGGGTCGTACCGGCCTGCGGGTGAGCCGCATCGGTCTCGGTACCATGAATTTCGGTGAGCTGACGGATGAGCCGGCCAGCTTCAGGATCATGGATGAAGCCGTGGATGCGGGTATCAACTTTTTCGATACCGCTGACGTCTATGGCGGACCGCAGTCACCGGATATGGCAAAGGGGTACGGGACATCCGAAGAAATCATCGGTAACTGGTTGGCGCGCAGTGGCCTGCGTGACCGAATCGTGCTGGCCACGAAAGTTTACCAGCCGATGGATACGGGCCCGAATGACAAATATCTGTCCGCTTACCATATTCGCCGGGCCTGTGAGGCCAGTCTGAAAAGACTGAAAACGGACCATATCGATCTCTACCAGATGCACCATATCGACCGGAACACCCCCTGGGAGGAAATCTGGCAGGCCATGGAACAGCTGATCGGTGAGGGTAAAATCAGCTACGTGGGCAGCAGTAACTTTGCCGGCTGGGATATTGCCACCGCACAGTGCACGGCTGATGCGCGCAACCTGCTGGGGCTGGCATCGGAACAGAGCCTTTACAACCTGACCCAGCGCACGGTTGAGCTTGAAGTCATTCCGGCACTGCGCCATTACGGCATTGGCCTGATCCCCTGGAGCCCGGTCGGGATGGGGATGCTGGGTGGCGTGCTGAAAAAAATTGCCGATGGCCGCCGGGCAACACCGCAGCTGCAGGCACAAATCAATCGCTTGCGGCCGCAACTGGAGGCCTGGGAAACGCTGTGTGATGAGCTGGGGGAGGCGCCCTCAGACGTGGCGTTGGCCTGGCTGTTGCAGAACCCCGTGGTTACCGCTGTGCTCAGTGGTCCGCGCACAGCTGAACAGCTCCGTCAGAATCTCAATGCCCTGACGTTGTCCCTTTCAGGCGATACGCTCAAAAGACTGGATACCATCTGGCCGGGACCGGGTGGGGAAGCCCCTGAAGCCTACGCATGGTAACCGTTATCCGTGTTAACAATGACCGGCCTTCGGGTCGGTAAGTACGTTATTTCAGTCAAATTTATTTATCACCTGAAGATGTTGTTCTTTGCTTTAATACTTTGATGTCCGCTCTCGCTCATAGCGGACTTTCTCCCCAAGTGCCGATCCGCCTGGCGCCAGAAGCGGACTATCGTTCGCCTGACCACATAAGCCTCAGTGCGATGAAACAAATACCGAGGCAGGCTGCGCGGGCGGAATGGCGAAGTGACGCTGCATGCGTTTTATCTCCTCTGCCGGTGGTAGGCCAAACAGACGTTTGAATTCTCGATTAAATTGCGATGGGCTTTCATAGCCAACGGCGTAACTCGCGGCGGCGGCGGTGATTTGTTGGCGCACCATCAGCATCCGTGCCTGGTGCAGGCGTACCGATTTCACATACTGCATCGGCGGCATCTGCGTTATCGCTTTGAAATGGCTATGAAAGGTCGGCACGCTCATGCCGGCCCCCATCGCCAGCTGCGTCAGCGTTAACGGCTCCGCGTAAGCGGCATGGATGTGCTGCAACGCTTTACCGATTTTGCCAAACTGGCCCTGCAAGGCCAGAGCGGCACGCATTGCGTTGCCCTGTGCGCCTGTCAGCACGCGAAAATAAAGCTCACGCACCCGCGCCGGGCCGAGGATCGCCGCCTCAAGCGGGTTGGTCAGGACGTCAAGTAAGCGAAGAACGGCCATTTTTACCCTGTCGTCCATCGGGCTCGACATCATGCTTTGCGGTGCGACGGGAGGATGCGGGGCGCCATGCTGTTCAATCTGCAACATCAGTTCAGCGGCAAGCTGAAAATCCAGATGCATATAAATCGCCAGCAGCGGATGTGCTGCCGACGCGTCGGTTTCCATCACAAACGGCACCGGCACCGAAACCGCCAGGTAGTGCTGCTCATCATATAAATAGGTTTGTTGACCGAAATAACCGCGTTTGCTGCCCTGGCAGACAATCACGATCCCCGGATCGTAAAGCACCGGCGTTCTGGCAAGCGGGCGATCGGAACGCAAAATTCGCACATCAGGTAGGGCAGTGAGGTTGTATCCCTCTTGCACCGCAAGTCTATTCATCAGGGCAATCATGTCGGACATCCCACCACCTCATAAAATCAGGCAAGAAAAAGAGAAGATACGGCCTAAAAATGCGGCAGAGCAGAGAATACCATGCAACCTTCATGGTTCATGGGAGTTCTTTTTATGGCATCTGCAAAAACGATTTTAATCACCGGCGTCAGCAGTGGCTTTGGCCAGGCGCTGGCGCGGGAAGCCCTCGCCGTAGGGCATCGGGTTGTAGGGACGGTGCGCAACAGCGAAGCACTGCAGGCTTTCGGCGCGCTCGATACGCAGCGGGCTTTTGGCTATCTGCTTGATGTCACGGACGTTGAGCGTATTGATGAGGTGGTTGGAGAGATTGAGTCCGCCGTCGGTCCGATAGATGTGCTGGTGAACAATGCCGGTTACGGCCACGAAGGCATTCTGGAAGAGTCCCCGCTTGCAGAGCTGCGCCGCCAGTTTGACGTCAATGTGTTTGGCGCGGTGGCGATGATCAAAGCCGTGCTACCGGGCATGCGCCAGCGCCGTCGCGGCCACATTATCAATATTACCTCAATGGGCAGCTTCATTACCTTGCCCGGTATCAGCTATTACTGTGGCAGCAAATTTGCACTGGAAGGGATATCAGAAACGTTAAGTAAAGAGCTTGACCCGTTCAACATCTACGTGACCGCAGTAGCGCCCGGCTCGTTTCGAACGGACTGGGCCGGGCGTTCAATGGTGCGCAGCCCTCGCCGTCTCCCGGACTATGACGCGTTATTTGAACCTGTTCGTCAGGCGCGTCAGGAAAAAAGCGGTAAGCAACTCGGCGATCCGATTAAGGCGGCTCACGCCATGCTGGCAGTGATTGAGAGCCGGAACCCACCCACGCATCTGTTGTTAGGCAGTGACGCATTAAGTTTGGTGCGGCAAAAGCTCGAGGCGTTAGGTCAGGAAATTGAACAATGGGAGAAACTTACCCGTTCAACGGATGGCTGACCGGTTTCGGGTAGAGAGTGTCGGGGATACTCGAGCATAGCCGCCCAACAGCAAAAAGCCCGCTCAGGTTTCCCTGAGCGGGCTTCTCTAAATATGGCTCCTCTGACTGGACTCGAACCAGTGACATACGGATTAACAGTCCGCCGTTCTACCGACTGAACTACAGAGGAATCGTTGGAACGGGGCGAATAATAGCGAGGCGCCGTCGGCATGTCAAAGGAGGATTACACATTCTGTGACTGTTTGCTTACAGAATGCGCAACCCGTTGAGTTTTTTGGCAGATTTAGCCCTCTGGCGCCCGCTGCAGGCGCAGCTGATAGCGGTAAACGCCGGCGGTGAGCAGGTAATCCCGGTGCACGCTCGGGCTCCAGGAGTCGTCGCCGCCCACCCCCATGTGGAAGCCGTCCAGGTGCAGCCAGGTGCCCGCTTCCGGCTGCAGCAGATGCTGGTGGCTGCAGGCCATCAGCTGTTGCAGGCCGTAGCGGCTGAGCGAGAAGTGGAAGCGGCCGTCGATGCGCCAGCCGCCGTAGCGCAGGCTGCGGGTGTCGCAGCGCAGGCCGTTCTCGCCGGGGAAAATATACGGCGTGTGCAGATCCGCCAGCGGCAGGCGCCAGCGCCCATGCTGCGCGGCCAGGCGGCGATCCGGGTAGTTCTCGTGCGGGCCCAGACCCAGCCATTCCGCCTGCGGCTGCACCGTCGCCAGTTGGCAGTGCAGGCCGATGCGCGCCGGCGGCGGCAGGGCGTCGGCCACCTCGACCTCCACGTTCACGCTCACCGCGCCCAGCGCGTCGAACAGCCACTGCTTGCGGCTAATCAGCAAAATCTGCCCGTCCACGCCGAACTGGTGTTCGCTCACCACCCGCATGCCGTTTTGCAGCGCATCCGCCTGCAGCCGCACGCAGTGCTCCTCCAGCCGGTACAGGCCCGCCAGCTTCCAGCGTTCGACCCAGGCGTTGGGATCGATATGGTCCGCTTCGCTGACGCCGATGTCGTTATCGATCGGCGCGCGCGCAAAGCCGTCGCGCAGCGGCGTCAGCAGCTGCGGCTGTTCGTTTTGCCACCACTGCGTCAGGTGGCCGCTGCTGCGCTCGAAGCGCCAGCGCTGGTCGTCGTGGGTGAGGGTCAGCCCCTGATCGTCTTCAATCAGCGTGGGCGGCACGCCCTGTACGGGCGGCGGCGCGGGATGCAGCGCGCGCGGCACCCGCCACTGATCCCAGGCGCAGCGGTGGTGCGCTTCGGACCAGTCGGTGGCCTGCGGTTGCACCACCTCCACGTTCAGCCACAGCTCGCCGGGCTGATGCAGCATCGGCAGCCGCTCGAGCAAGATGAAGCTAGCGCTGCCCTGCGGCGGCAGCGCCAGATCGAAGCTGCCGCTGGCGCGCTCCACGCCGTCCAGCTCCAACCGCCAGTTGAGCTGTTCGTTGTCGGTGTGGCGGAACAGGTAATCGCTGGTGACGGTCAGCGTCAGCGAGGCGGCGTCGAAGGCGAAGCGGAACAGCTGCTGCGCCCGCTGCGCTTCGAACAGCGCCGGGTGCGGGGTGCGATCCGCGAACACCAGCCCGTTCAGGCAGAACTGGCGATCGTTGGGGGTGTCGCCGAAGTCGCCGCCGTAGGCCCAAAATTCCTCGCCGCGCTCGTCACGCTTGATCAGCGCCTGATCGACCCAATCCCAGACAAAGCCGCCCTGCAGGCGCGGATGTGCGTGGAACGCGCGCCAGTAGCGCTCAAAGCCGCCGAAGCTGTTGCCCATCGCATGGGCGTATTCGCACAGGATCAGCGGGCGCTGTTCCTCCGGCAGGCCGATCCACTTGCCGATCGCCCATTTGGGCACCGCCGGGAACGGCTGATCCTGATCCACCCGCGCATACATCGGGCAGATGATGTCGGTGGCGGCGGTGTCGGCGCCGCCGCCTTCATATTGCACCGGGCGGGTCGGATCCTGGCTTTTCACCCAGCGGTACAGCGCGTCGTGGTTCGCGCCGTGGCCGGACTCGTTGCCCAGCGACCAGATAATGATGCAAGGGTGGTTGCGATCGCGTTGCACCATGCGGGTGACGCGCTCGCTCATCGCCGGCAGCCACAGCGGATCGTCAGCCAGGCGGTTCATCGGCTGCATGCCGTGGGTCTCGATATTGGCTTCATCCACCACGTACAGCCCGTAGCGATCGCACAACCGATACCACAGCGGGTGGTTGGGATAATGCGAGCAGCGCACCGCGTTGAAGTTGTGTTGCTTCATCAGCAGGATGTCGTGGCGCATCGTCGCTTCGTCCATCACCTGGCCGTGGCGCGGATGATGCTCGTGGCGGTTAACGCCGCGGATCAGCAGCGGCTGCCCGTTAAGCTTCAACAGCCCGCCGCTGATTTCCACCTGGCGGAAGCCAACGTCATAGGCCTCCACCTCGATAATTTCTCCTGTGGGCGAGAGCAGGGCGACGGTGGCACGATACAGCGCGGGCGTTTCGGCGCTCCACAGCGCCGGGCGTTCCACCGGCAGCCGCAGCGTGACGCGATCGTCATAGGCGCCGCGTTCGTCCACGATCTCGCTGCCGAGCGGCTGGGTGCGCTCGGCCACCCGCGCACCATCGCGCCACAGCTGCACCTGCACCTGCAGCGGGCCGGGCCGGCTGGCGCGCGCCGTCACCACCAGTTCGCCGCGGGTAAAGCCGTCATGCAGCGGGGTGGTGATGCGCACATCGCTCAGGTGCGCGGCGGGTTTGTGCAGCAGGCTGACGTCGCGGAAGATGCCGCTCATGCGCCACATGTCCTGATCTTCCAGATAACTGCCGTCGCACCAGCGCAGCACCATCACCGCCAGCCGGTTTTCACCCGGCTGCAGCCACGGGCTGAGATCGAACTCCGCCGGCAGGCGGCTGTCCTGCGAATAGCCCACCCAGTAGCCGTTGCACCATAAATAGAACGCCGAGTTGACGCCGTCGAAGATGACGCGCGTCTGGCCGGCGGCCAGCCAGGCCGGATCGACGCTGAAGGCGCGCGAGTAGCAGCCGGTCGGGTTGTCTTCCGGCACGCGCGGCGGATCGACCGGGAACGGGTAGCGCACGTTGGTGTAGATCGGCGCGTCGTAGCCGGCGAGCTGCCAGTTGCCCGGCACCGCCAGCGGGGCGGCGTCCGGCAGATCCTGCTGCAGCCAGCCTTCCGGCGCCGCCTGCGGGCGCGGGAAATAGCTGAAGCGCCACTCGCCGTTCAGTGACCGGCGGCTGGCGCTGGGGGCATCGTCGCGCGCGTCTTCCACCGTGCGCCAGCTGGCGAACGGCGGGTGGGCGTCCAGCCGGCGGTAGTGGGTGCAGGCGGGGTTTTGCCAGTCACGGCGGGCGAGGATCTCGGACAGGGAAGCTAGGGGTTCAGCGGGCATCGGCGATCGTCCAGTCGGCTAGGTGATGCTCACCAAGATGCTGACCGGCGCATAAAAAGTAAAGCGGTTACACGCAACCTTGCAAGGGCGATCAAATAACCGTTAATGCGGCTCGCCGGCACGATAGATCCGCTGTGGGCGGCCCACTTTGCCGTAAATGATCTCGGCGCGCAGCTGCTGCGCGGCGGTGCAAAACTCCAGATAACGGCGCGCGGTGGTGCGGCTGAGCCCCATTTTTTGCGCAACGCTTTCAGCGGTGTGGCGCGCGGCGGGCTCGGCGAACAGCGCGCGGATCTTGCCGAGCGTCAGCTCGTCGATGCCGGCGGGCAGCGCCGCCTGCTGTTCGCCGCGGGCGTAGGTGTTGAACATCTCGTCGATGCGGCGCTGGTTAAGGCGCGCTTTGTCTTTTAGCGCTTCGCGGCGCTGGCTGAAGCGCTGCAGCGTCTGGCTCAGCCGGTCATAGGCCAGCGGTTTGATCAGGTAGTCGAACACGCCGTAGCGCAACGCCTCGGCCACGGTGGCCATGTCGCTGGCGGCGGTGATGAACACGATGCCGCCGCGATAGCCGCTCAGCGTCAGTTCGCGCAGCAGGGTGATGCCCTGGCCGTCGGGCAGAAAGTTGTCCAGCAGGATCAGATCCGGCTTGAAGCGTTCGGTCATGGCGCGCGCCTGCGCCAGCGTGCCGGCCAGCCAAATCTGGCGGCAGCCGCCGTTCTGGCGGATAAACTCCGCGTGCATCTCCGCCAGCGGCGTTTCGTCTTCAACGATCAGGATGTTCAGCCATTCCATAGTGCGACCCGTAATTGCAATAAAAATGCTAAGTGAATGTAAGTGAATTGCGGCGCCAAATAAAGATTATCTCAATAATAAACACCATAAGATTAATTAAGCAAATAAAGAACATTAAATAACTTATTAACCGGGATCGGTTTGTGAAATAGGTCAATAATCGGCGTTTTTTTTCTGCTTACCATGGGTTTATCGAACGAGAGGATGATTTTATCTTCATGGTTTTTAAGGTTTTAATTGCCATTTCTGATGTTAATTAAAATGCCTTTTTGTATTTCATTTGTTGTTTGCCAGTTAACCCAGAGAGCGTGTTATGTTAGGCGATGCCGTATTTAATCGGGTAAAGCGATCGGATCATAAAGCGATTTCAGAAATAAGCGCCTTTTTGCGCAGTAACGATCTGAATATCGACACCACGGTTGAAATATTTATTACCGTTACCCAGCACGACAAATTGGTCGCCTGCGGCGGCATCGCCGACAATATTATCAAATGCGTCGCCATCAGCCCGCTGATGCGCGGCGAAGGGTTGGCGCTGGCGCTGGCGACCGAGCTGGTGAACCTGGCCTACGAGCGCCACCACACCCAGCTGTTTATCTACACCAAGGTGCAGAACGAGCCGCTGTTCCGCCAGTGCGGTTTCTACCCGATCGCCACCGTGCCGGGCATCGTGGTGCTGATGGAAAACAGCCCGTGCCGCCTGAAGCGCTACGCCGCCCAGCTGGCGAGCCAGCGCCGGCCGGGCGACACCATCGGCAGCATCGTGATGAACGCCAACCCCTTCACTCGCGGGCATCAGTATCTGGTGCGTCAGGCGGCCAAACGCTGCGACTGGCTGCACCTGTTTCTGGTGAAGGAAAATACCTCGCGCTTCAGCTATGAAGACCGCCGCCGGCTGGTGCTGGCCGGCACCGCCGACATCCCCAACCTCACGGTACACGAAGGCTCGCAGTACGTGATCTCGCGCGCCACCTTCCCCTGTTACTTCATCAAGGACCAGGGCGTGGCCGACGACTGTTACACCGAAATCGATCTGAAGATCTTCCGCCAGTATCTGGCGCCCGCGCTGGGCATTACGCGCCGCTTCGTCGGCAACGAGCCGTTCTGCGCGGTGACCGCGAAATACAACCGCGACATGCGCTACTGGCTGGAAACGCCGGCGCTGCCCAGCCCGCCGATCGCGCTGGTGGAAATCGAGCGTTTGCAATATCAGGGCACGGCGATCTCCGCCTCCTGGGTGCGCAAGCTGCTGGCGGCGGGGGACTTCCACGCCGCCGCGCCGCTGGTGCCGCCGGACACCCTGTACTACCTGCAGGATCTGCAAACGCAGCGCCGGGCCAAGGCGGCCCCGCATCCTTTTGAGTCCGCACAATCAGGTGAATGATGAAAATTATCCGAGAAGCAATGGCCGGCACGCTGGAGTCCAGCGATGTCATGGTGCGCATCGCGCCCGCCGAAGGGCCGCAGCACGATCTGCTGATCGCCAGCAGCGTGGAAAAACAGTTCGGCGCGGCGATCCGCCGCACCCTGCTGGAGGTGCTGCAGCGCTATGAGGTGGAACCGGTGCAGGTGATCGTCGACGACAAAGGGGCGCTGGACTGCGTGCTGCGCGCCCGGCTGGAAACCGCGCTGATGCGCGCCTGCGAGGGTGGCCAACTGCCGTGGGAGGCGAAAGATGAAAACGCTGAATAAAACCCGGCTGCGCCGCAGCATGCTGTTCGTCCCCGGCGCCAACGCGGCGATGGTCAGCAACGCCTTTATCTATCAGGCCGATGCGCTGATGTTCGATCTGGAAGACTCGGTGATCCTGCGTGAAAAAGACGCGGCGCGCCGGCTGGTGTACCACGCGCTGCAGCACCCGCTGTACCAGGAGGTGGAAACCATCGTACGCGTCAATGCGCTCGACTCCGCCTACGGCCTGGCGGATTTGCAGGCGGTGGTGCGCGGCGGCGCGGATATCGTGCGCCTGCCGAAGACCGACAGCGCGCAGGACGTTATCGACATGGAGCGCGAGATTGCCGCCATCGAAGCGGCCTGCGGCCGGCCGGTCGGCAGCACCGGGCTGCTGGCGGCGATCGAATCGGCGCAGGGCATCACCAACGCGGTGGCGATCGCGCACGCTTCGCCGCGTCTTATCGGCATCGCGCTGGGAGCGGAGGACTATGTACGCAACCTGCGCACCGAACGCTCGCCGGAAGGCATCGAGCTGCTGTTCGCCCGCTGCTCGCTGCTGCAGGCGGCGCGCGCCGCCGGCATTCAGGCGTTCGACACCGTGTATTCCGACGCCAACAACGAGGCCGGTTTCCTGCAGGAGGCGGCGCTGATCAAACAGCTCGGCTTCGACGGCAAATCGCTGATCAACCCGCGCCAGATTGAGCTGCTGCACAACCTGTACGCGCCGACCGCCAAAGAGGTGGCGCACGCGCAGCGGGTGGTGGACGCCGCCGAAGCGGCGGAGCGGGAGGGGCGAGGCGTGGTGTCGCTGAACGGAAAAATGGTCGACAGCCCGGTGATTGAACGCGCCCGGCTGGTGCTGGAGCGCGCCGCGCTGTCCGGCTTACGGGAAGAACCGGCGCAGCACGGGGAGGAAGCATGATGAACCGCCAACAACGATTGATGACCTTCGCCAACCCGGCGGATCTGCCGGGCTATCAGGACGTTTCCAAAGCCAACCTGCAGGCGCGCAAACCGCGCGATCTCAAGCTGTGCGACTCCTTGCAGGAAGCGGTGCGCCGCAGCGGGCTGCAGGACGGCATGACCATTTCCTTCCACCATGCGTTTCGCGGTGGTGATTTGACGCTCAATCAGGTGATGGAGACGCTGGCGGCGATGGGGTTCCGCAACCTGACGCTGGCCTCCAGTTCGCTGACCGATTGCCACGCGCCGTTGGTTGAGCATATCCGCCACGGCGTGGTGAGCCGCATTTACACTTCCGGGCTGCGCGGCCCGCTGGCGGACGCCGTTTCGCGCGGGCTGCTGGCGGAGCCGGTGCAAATTCACTCGCACGGCGGCCGGGTCAACCTGATTGAATCCGGCGAGCTGCAGATAGACGTGGCCTTCCTCGGCGTGCCGGCCTGCGATGAGTTCGGCAACGCCAACGGCTACAGCGGTGAAGCCTGCTGCGGCTCGCTCGGCTATGCGCGGGTGGACGCCGAGGCGGCGGGCACCGTGGTGCTGCTGACCGAGCAGCTGGTGCCGTATCCGCATCATCCCGCCAGCCTGGCGCAGGATCGGGTGGATCTGATCGTGCAGCTGGAGCGGGTGGGCGACGCCGACAAGATCGGCGCCGACGCCACGCGCATGACCTCGAACCCGCGCGAGCTGCTGATCGCCCGCCGCGCCGCCGAGGTGATCGCCGGTTCAGGCTACTTCACCGAAGGGTTTTCGCTGCAAACCGGCACCGGCGGCGCCTCGCTGGCGGTGACCCGTTTCCTGGAGAACAAGATGCGCGCCCGCGACATTCGCGCCGCGTTCGCCCTTGGCGGCATCACCTCGACCATGGTGGATCTGCACGAGAAAGGGCTGATCGGCAAGCTGCTGGACGTGCAGAGCTTCGATCGGGCGGCGGCGACCTCGCTGGCGCGCAACCCGCGCCATATCGAGATCAGCGCCAACCAGTACGCCAATTTCAGCTCCAAGGGCGCCTCGGTCGATCGGCTCGACGTGGTGGTGCTGAGCGCGCTGGAAATCGACACCGGCTTCAACGTTAACGTGCTGACCGGCTCCGACGGCGTGCTGCGCGGCGCGTCCGGCGGCCACTGCGACACCGCCGCCGCCGCGCGGCTGGCGATCATCGTCGCGCCGCTGGTGCGCGGGCGCATTCCGACGCTGGTGGAGCAGGTGACCACCTGCGTCACGCCGGGCTCCAGCATCGACATTCTGGTGACCGACCACGGCATCGCCGTCAACCCGGCGCGGCCGGAGCTGGCGCAGCGCCTGCGGGAGGCCGGGCTCGAGGTGGTGAGCATCGACTGGCTGCGCACCCGCGCGCTGCAGCTGACCGGTGAACCGCAGCCGATCGCCTTTACCGACAAGGTGGTGGCGGTGGTGCGCTACCGCGACGGTTCGGTGATCGATGTGGTGCATCAGGTGGCGGAGTAACCGATGGCCGCCGTCGATCCCCAACTGGCCGCCGAACGCGCGGTCAGCCTGCCGGAGCTGCTCACCAGCCGCGAATGCCGTCAGGCGCGCCAGCAGGCGTGGCTGGCGCAGCACCAGTGCACGCTGCTGGTGCTGACGCTGGTCGTCCCCGGCCCGGTGAAGGACAGCGCGCTGACGCGCGGCATCTTCAACCTCGGCTGGGCGGCGCTGCTGCGGCTGTGCGCCGAACAGGGCTGGCCCAGCCCGCAGGCCGAGGCGCTGGCGCTTTCCACCGGCTGCGAAGGGTTTGTGGCGCTGCGCGCCGACGCCCAGCGGGTGAAAGATTGCGCCATGCAGCTGGAGGTGAGCCGCCCGATCGGCCGGCTGTGGGACATCGACGTGCTGGATACGCAGGGGCGCATTTTGTCGCGCCGCGATATCGGCCTGCCGGAACGGCGCTGCCTGCTGTGTGGCCAACCGGCCAAGATCTGCGCCCGCCAGCGGCGGCATAGCAGCGAGCAGCTGCTGCATGAAATGGAAAGGATGTTCAACGATGCGCTCTCTGCCGATTAATCTGCCTGCCCGCCGTGCCGAACCGGCCTGCGACTTCGCCCGCGCCGCCTTTCGCGCGCTGCTGGTGGAAGTCAACCTCACGCCCAAGCCGGGGCTGGTGGATCGCCATAACACCGGCGCCCACCGCGATATGGATCTCGGGCATTTTTACCGTAGCGCCCGCGCCATCGGCGTGTGGCTGCCGCGCTTTATCCAACGCGGACGGGAAGACGCGGCTTTGCCGGCAGAACAGCAGCTGGCGCGGCTGCGGCCGCTCGGCCTGGCCTGCGAAAACCAGATGTTTCGCGCCACCGGCGGCATTAACACCCACAAGGGTAGCGTGTTCTCGCTCGGGTTGCTGTGCGCCGCCTTTGGCCGCCTGCAGCAGCAGGGGCGCGCCATCGGCGCAGCGGCGCTGTGCGCCGAAACGGCGGCGATGTGCCGAGGATTGGTGGACCGCGAGCTGCGGCGCAACAACGCCGGGCAGACCGCCGGCCAGCGGCTGTTCGCTGCCTACGGCCTCAGCGGCGCGCGCGGCGAGGCGGAGGCCGGTTTTCGGCTGGTGCTGGACGGCGCGCTGCCGCTGTATCGGCAACGGCTGGCCGCCGACGGCGACGAACAGCGGGCGCTGCTGGACAGTCTGCTGTGGCTGATGGCCCACAACGGTGACACCAACGTCGCCTCGCGCGGCGGCATGCACGGACTGCGCTGGCTACGGCGCCGGGCGGCGTTGCTGCTGGCGCAGGGCGGTTCGGCCGGGGAGGCGGGCCTGGCGCGCCTGCGGCGCTTCGATGCCGACTGCATTGCCCGCAACCTCAGCCCCGGCGGCAGCGCCGACCTGTTGATAGTGACCTGGCTGCTGGCGCAGCTGGGTGCCCAAGAATAATAACCGAGCCTTCAGGAGAGTCCCTATGTCCCAAACCCAGGAAAAGATCTGGAAAGCGATAGCGCCGCTGGCGGTGCTCGCGATCCTGTTATTGATACCGGTGCCCGACGGCATGCCGCCGCAGGCGTGGCACTACTTCGCCATCTTCGTGGCGATGATCGTCGGCATGATTCTGGAGCCGATCCCGGCCACCGCCATCAGCTTTATCGCGGTGACCGTCAGCGTGCTCAGCGCCAACTGGGTGCTGTTCGGCGCGCAGGAACTGGCGGAGCCGGGCTTCAAGGCCGGTAAAGAGGCGCTGAAATGGGGGCTGGCGGGCTTCTCCAGCACCACCGTCTGGCTGGTGTTCGGCGCCTTTATTTTTGCGCTGGGCTACGAGGCCACCGGGCTGGGGCGGCGCATCGCGCTGTTCCTGGTGAAATTCATGGGCAAGCGCACGCTGACGCTGGGCTATGCGGTGGTGATCATCGATATCCTGCTGGCGCCGTTCACGCCGTCCAACACCGCGCGCACCGGCGGCACCGTGTTCCCGGTGGTGAAAAACCTGCCGCCGCTGTTCGATTCCTTCCCTAACGATCCCTCCTCGCGCCGCATCGGTGGTTACCTGATGTGGATGATGGTGGTCGGTACCAGCATCAGCTCCTCGATGTTCGTCACCGGCGCCGCGCCGAACGTGCTGGGCATCGAGTTCGTCGGCAAGATCGCCGGGGTGCACATCAGCTGGATGCAGTGGTTCCTGGCGTTCCTGCCGGTCGGCCTGCTGCTGCTGATCATCGCGCCGCTGATCTCCTATTATCTGTACAAGCCGGGCGTGACCCACAGCAGCGAAGTGGCCGCCTGGGCGGATACCGCGCTGGGGGAAATGGGCAAGCTGACGCGCAAGGAATACACCCTGATCGGCCTGGTGCTGCTCAGCCTGTGCCTGTGGGTGTTCGGCGGCAAGGTGCTGGATGCCACCGCGGTGTGCCTGTTGGCGGTGTCGCTGATGCTGGCGCTGCACGTGGTGTCGTGGAAAGAAATCACCAAATATTCCAGCGCCTGGAATACGCTTGTTAACCTGGCGACACTGGTGGTGATGGCCAACGGTCTGACGCGCTCCGGCTTTATCGACTGGTTCGCCCAGACCATGAGCACCCATCTGGACGGCTTCTCGCCGAACATGACGGTGGTGGCGCTGGTGCTGGTGTTCTACTTCGCCCACTACCTGTTCGCCAGCCTGTCGGCGCACACCGCCACCATGCTGCCGGTGATCCTGGCGGTCGGCAAAGGGTTGCCGGGCGTGCCGATGGAGCAGCTGTCGATGCTGCTGGTGCTGTCGATCGGCATCATGGGCGTGCTGACGCCGTACGCCACCGGGCCGGGGGTGATCATCTACGGCTGCGGCTACGTGAAATCGAAAGACTACTGGCGCCTGGGCGGCATTCTCGGCGTGGTGTACATCGCCGCGCTGCTGCTGATCGGCTGGCCGATCATGAGCCTGTGGTACTGAGTTGACGCACAGCGGCCGCCGCCCGGCGGCCGCTGGTACGATCTTTTCCCGTGAACCCTGTCACACACTTGTCACACTAACCCCGCCATCATACTCAGGCAAACGCTAACACCTTAAAAATAATCATTTTCCGGGAGCCTCTGCGGATGAGAAAAAAAACGTTATTGCTGTGCCTGCCCTTGTTATTCACCGGGAACGCGCTGGCGGACGCCGGCGGTTATCAACTGGAACAGGTGCTGGTGATGAGCCGCCATAACCTGCGCGCGCCGCTGGCCAACAACGGCAGCGTGCTGGCGCAGTCCACGCCGAAGGCCTGGCCGGCCTGGGAAACGCCGGGCGGCCAGCTGACCACCAAGGGCGGGGTGCTGGAAGTGTATATGGGGCACTATTTCAACGCCTGGCTGAAGCAGACCGGCCTGTTGCCGCAAGAGGGCTGCCCGACCGCCGGCAGCGTGTACGTCTACGCCAACAGCCTGCAGCGCACGGTGGCCACCGCGCAGTTCTTCAGCAACGGCGCGTTCCCGGGCTGCGACGTCAGCGTGCACCATCAGGACAAGATGGGAGAGATGGATCCGACCTTCAACCCGATCATCACCGACACCGGCGAAGCCTTCAACCAGCAGGCGCTGGCGGCGATGAACGCCGCGCTGGGATCGCTGAAGCTGGACGCCTCTTATCAACAGCTGGCGAAGATCATCGATTACAAGGATTCCGCCGCCTGCAAGACCGACAAACACTGCGACCTGACCAAAGAAGCCAGCGTGATGAGCGCGGTGCCGGGCAAAGAGCCGGGCGTCTCCGGCCCGCTGCGGGTGGGCAACTCGCTGGTGGACGCCTTTATGCTGCAGTACTACGAAGGTTTCCCGATGAAAGAGGTGGCTTGGGGCAAAATCGTCACCCCGCAGCAGTGGAAGCAGCTGGCGCAGTTGAAAGACGGCTATCAGGATTCGCTGTTCACCTCGCCGGTGGTGGCGCAAAACGTCGCCAAGCCGCTGCTGACCTACATCAACAACGCGCTGCTCGGCGAGCGCAAACCGGACGCGCCGAAGCTGACGGTGCTGGTCGGCCACGATTCCAATATCGCCTCGTTGCTGTCGGCCATGCAGTTCCAGCCGTATCAGCTGCCGCAGCAGTACGAGAAAACGCCGATCGGCGGCAAACTGGTGTTCCAGCGCTGGCGCGACGCGCAGAACGACCGTGAATTGCTGAAGATCGAGTACGTCTATCAGTCCACCGAGCAGCTGCGCAAGGCGACGCCGCTGACGCTGCAAACCCCGCCGCAGCGCGTGACGCTGGCGCTGAAAGGCTGCCCGATCGATAAAGACGGTTTCTGCGCCTGGAGCGATTTCGAGAAGACCATGAAAGGCATCCTGTAATGCCCGGCCTCTCTCCCGACCGCGGGGGAGAGGCCTTTTCCCACTTCGTCTAACGCGGCGCCGCGCGGGACTTAACGCCATTTATTTTGCCCAGGGTCATTGTTGCAGGCCGTTTCGGGGGCTAACATCATCGGCCTGCCTGCTTATCATGGATACCGCCGTTGCCCACTTTTATCCGCAATATCGAATTTTTCACGCCGGACGGTTATCCGGGCCAGGTGGCGCGCTGCCATTTTGCGCTGGCGGATTACCGCGACGAGAGTTATCCCGAGGCAGGTTTTACGTTGCCGGACCATCTGGCGCGCGCGGTGCCGAAACGCCGCGCGGAGTATTTGGCCGGGCGTGTTCTGGCGCGCCAGCTGCTGGCACCGCTCGGTTTCGCCGATTTCACCCTGGCGCGCGGCGAAGACCGCGCGCCGCAGTGGCCGCCGGGCATTGCCGGGGCGTTGAGCCATAATTCGCATACCGCGCTGTGCGCCGTGCACCGCGAGAGCGGGCTGGGCGGCGTTGGGCTGGACGTGGAGACGTTGCTGTCCGTGGAGCGAGCTGAGGAGCTGTGGAGCGCGATCGTTTCACCGGCGGAGCGCGAGGCGTTGCTGGGCGAAACGCTGCCGTTCAACGCGCTGCTGACGCTGACGTTTTCCGCCAAAGAGAGCCTGTTTAAGGCGCTGTATCCGCAGGTGCGTTGTTACTTCGATTTTCTTGATGCGCGCATGACGGCCGTGGATGTGCAGCGGCAGACGTTCGTATTAGAGCTGCTTAAGACATTGACGCCGCATTGCCCCGCCGGGCGCCGGTTCAGCGGGCATTTTTGGCGTGAAGGTGACGACGTCACGACCTTTATTTTTTGCTAAAATACAATAATAACAACGTGTTATTGCTTTCCGTGCCGTAACGCGGATTTGACGCAGCGGGCGGAAAGATTCATTCATCGGAGATTGACCCACGGTGGGGAACCGGTGTAATTTACCATCCCTTTACAGCTAATGATAACTATTCGCATAAACATTATCATTGGTGAGGCGCAACAAAGGAGTGGTCTTGTGGCGACACTGACGACAGAAAACCAAACCTTCCCCGGGTTTGCGTACGCCGAACAATCGACCTTTTTGTACCGGTCCGAATTCCGTTCCCTCTCCGCCAGCGGCGTGTTCGAGCGCATTGAGACGCCGGCGTTCGGCGGCGAGCAGGAAGACAGCGCGCTGGCGCAGCATATCCGCCAGGCGTTGGCGCGCGCCAAAACCGCCGGCCAGGCGGCACCGGTGGTGGTGGGCGCCATTCCGTTCGATACGCGCCGGCCTTCCAGCCTGTACGTGCCTGAAAACTGCCAGTTTGTCGCCAACGACAGCTTTACCCGCGCCGCGCGCCCGATGCTGCAACAGCCGCATCGCCTGGTCGCCTGCACCAGCATTCCGGACGAGCCGCGCTTCAAGCACGCGGTGGCGGAAGCGGTCAGCCGCTTCAAACAAGGCAAGCTGGACAAGGCGGTGCTGTCGCGCATCCTCGACATCGAGCTGGAGCAGCCGGTGGCGGGCCACCACATCCTCAATAACCTGATGGTGCAAAATCCGACCGGATACCACTTCTCCCTGCCGCTGGCCGATGGCGGCGTGCTGCTCGGCGCCAGCCCGGAGCTGCTGATCCGCAAGCAGGGCGGCGAAATCCACACCAATCCGCTGGCGGGGTCGGCGCGCCGTCAGGACGATGCGCGGCAGGATCGCCACGGCAGCGAGCGCCTGATGCGCTCGACCAAAGACAAATACGAACACAAACTGGTGATCGACGACATTCGTCGGCGCCTGGCGCCGCTGTGCGCCAGCCTGAGCGTACCGAGCGGCCCGTCGCTGCTCAGCACCGGCACCATGTGGCACCTGTCCACCCGCATTCGCGGCGAGTTGCTGAATCCGGCGCTCAACGTGATGCAGCTGGCCTGCCTGCTGCATCCGACGCCGGCGCTGTGCGGCTTCCCGACCGAGAGCGCCCGCCAGCTGATCGCCGATCTGGAGCCGCACGATCGCGGCCTGTTCAGCGGCATCGTCGGCTGGTGCGACGCCAACGGCGACGGCGAGTGGGCGATCGTCATCCGCAGCGGCCTGCTGCGCGGCAACCGGGTGCGGCTGTTCGCCGGCGCGGGCATCGTCGCCGCCTCGACGCCGCAGTCCGAGTGGATGGAAACCGCCGCCAAACTGGGCACCATGCTCAACGCTTTCGGCCTGAACAGCGGCGCGCTGTAGGGCCACTTTGCGGCGCAGCGCGCCGCATCATATGCTTTTCGCAGGAGACAACGATGAACAACAACATGACCCGGCTGTGCGCCCGGATGGCGGTGCGCGCATGAGCATTCAGATGGATTTCACCGGCAAACGCGTGTGGGTGACCGGCGCGGCGCGCGGCATCGGCGAGCAGATCGCCCGGCATTTTTTGACGCAGGGCGCCGAGGTGGTGGGGTTTGACCGCGAGTTCGCCAACCCGGATCTGCCTTACCCTTGCGTGACGCTGGACATCAGCCGGCCGGAGCAGGTGGAGGCGGTGTGCCGCCAACAGCTGGCGGAAAACCCGCGACTGGACGTGTTGGTCAATGCCGCCGGCATTCTGCGCATGGGCAATACTGAAGATCTGAGCGTGGATGACTGGCACCAGTGCATCAACGTCAACGCCTCGGGGGCGTTTTACCTGTTCCGCGCCGTGCTGCCGCACTTCAAGGCGCAGCGCAGCGGGGCGATCGTCAGCATCGGCTCCAACGCCGCGCACGTGCCGCGCGCGCAGATGGCGGCCTACTGCGCCTCCAAGGCGGCGCTGACCAGCCTGAACCACTGCGTGGGGCTGGAGATGGCGCCGTACGGCGTGCGCTGCAATCTGGTGTCGCCGGGCTCGACCGACACGCCGATGCAGCGCGGCATGTGGCAGACCGACGATGCACAGCAGCGCACCATCGCCGGCTTCCCCGAGCTGTTCAAACTGGGGATCCCGCTGGGTAAAATCGCCCGCCCGGACGAGATCGCCAACGCGGTGTTGTTCCTGGCCTCCGACTTGGCCAGCCACATCACCATGCAGGATATCGTGATCGACGGCGGCGCCACGCTGGCCGCCTGAGTCAGACCCGCTGGCGGCGCAGCAGGTGTTGCGCACCTTCCGCCGCCAGCAGCAGCACCGCCAGCCAGATCGCCAGATAGGTTGGCCATTCGCTTTGGCTGATGTTCTCGCCGAGCAGCAGCGCGACGATCACCAGCAGCACCGGTTCCACATAGCTCAGCAGGCCGAACAGGCTGAACGGCAGCAGGCGGCTGGCGAGGATATAGCACACCAATGCCACGGCGCTGATGACGCCGAGCAGCGGAATGCGCCAATACAGCTCGGCATTGATCTGCAGCGCCGCGGCGCCACCGTCGCCGAAGGCGAACCAGGCCGCAGCCGGCAGCATCAACGCCAGCTCGCACCACAGCCCGCCGAGATTGTCGGTGCCGAAACGCCGCCGCAAAATAAAGTAGAGCGGATAACCCAGCGCCACCACCAGCGTCGGCCACGACACACCACCCGCCTGATACAGCTCATTGCCCACCCCGACCATGGCGCATGCCACCGCCAGTTTTTGCAGCAGCGACAGCCGATCGCGGTAAATCAAACGGCCCACCAGCACCATCGTCAGCGGCAGCAGAAAATAGCCGAGCGATACGTCGAGCGCCTTGCCGTGCAGCGGCGCCCACAGGAACAGCCACAGCTGCACCCCCAGCAGCGCCGAGGTGAGCAGCAGGCCCAGCAGACGCGGCGGCCGTTGGCCGATCCAGGCCAGCGTGTCGCCCACCTTGCGCCAATCGCCGGACAGCGCCATGAACAGCGTCAGGAACGGCAGCGTCAGCAGCGTGCGCCAGCCGTAGACCTGCTCGCCGTTCAGCGGGGTGAGGGTAGAGGTGAAGTAATACATCGCGCCGAACAAGATGGAGGCGACGACTGAAAGAGTGATGCCCTTAAT
The DNA here is from genome assembly GCF_052168835.1 of Serratia sp. CY40230. Lineage (NCBI taxonomy): Bacteria > Pseudomonadati > Pseudomonadota > Gammaproteobacteria > Enterobacterales > Yersiniaceae > Serratia > Serratia sp. CY40230. The sequence goes on along the minus strand of NZ_JBJNLX010000001.1, from coordinate 816,270 downwards.
CACACGCATTCCTGGTGAGTGATTGATTTTATGGCGGCTACTGTAGAGAAATTTGCCGCCAACGACAATGGCGCCGCAGGGCGCTGGACAATCGGCGGCGGCGGGTTACAATGGGTACTGTGTATTCATACAGGTTTTGGCGATGACAATCGATCTTTTTGAAGACGCGCTGCCGCCGCCGTGGCGCGAAGAGATCGCCCCCGGCGCGGTGGTGATGCACGGCTTCGTGCGCGATCACGGGCCGGCACTGCTGGCGGCGGTGCAGGGCGTGGTGGCGCAGGTGCCGTGGCGGCATTTGACCACCCCCGGCGGGCACGTGATGTCGGTGGCGATGAGCTGGTGCGGCAACGGCTGGACCAGCGACAGCCGCGGCTACCGCTATTCGGAACGCGACGCGCGCAGCGGCAAACGTTGGCCGGCCATTCCGCCGATCCTGATGGCGCTGGCGGACGAAGCTGCGCAGCAGGCGGGCTTCGGCCCCTTCGTGCCGGATTCCTGCCTGATGAACCGTTACGATCCGGGCAGCAAGCTGTCGCTGCATCAGGATAAAGACGAACACGACTTCGGCGCGCCGATCGTCTCGGTGTCGCTCGGGCTGCCGGCGGTGTTTCAGTTCGGTGGCCTGCAACGCAGCGACCGGGCGCGGCGCATTCCGCTGGCGCACGGCGATGTGGTGGTGTGGGGCGGCCCATCTCGGCTCTGTTTTCACGGCATCCTGCCGGTCAAGGAAGGCTACCACTCGCTGGTGGGGGCCCACCGCATCAACATCACGCTACGCAAGGCGCTTTAGCTGCGGCTCCTGCGCCAGGCAGGCGACGAGATAGTCGATAAACACCCGCAGTTTGGGCGGCAGATACTGGTTGGGCGCGTAGAGCAACCACAGGCCGCCGTGATAGCTGCTGAGGAAATCCCATTCCGGCAACACCTGCACGATCTCGCCGTCGTCGAGCGCCTGGCGGGCGGTAAAGTACGGCAGGCTGCCGATGCCGATATGGCGTTTCACTGCGTCCAGCCGCACGCCGGTGTGGTTGGCGGCGTAGCGGCCGCGCACGTTGACCGTCACCGTTTTGCCGCTGCGGCGGAATTTCCATTGCGCGTCGCTCGGCGTTTCCCCCAGATAGATGCAGCTGTGCGCCGCCAGATCGTGCGGATGCTGCGGTGTGCCGTGCTGCGCCAGGTAGTGCGGTGTGGCGCACAGCAGATGGTCTATTCTCATCAACTGGCGGCCGATCAACCCGGGCGACGGGCGATCGGTAATGCGCAGCGCCAGATCGACCCGATCGTCTATCAAATCCATGTAGCGATCTTCCAGCCGCAGCCTCACGTCCACCTTCGGGTAGCGGCGCAGGAACTCCGGCATGTGCGGATGCAGCACGAAGCGGCCTACCGCCTTGGGCACGCTGACGCTGACCAGTCCTTCGGGCTCCGCGGCGCCGCGCCCGCCGATCGCCATCACCGCGTCGGCCGCCGCCAGCAGGGTGCGGCAGTGCGCAAACACCTCTTCGCCGCTTTCGCTCAGCCGCAGTTTGCGGGTGGTGCGATGCAGCAGCTGCAGCGCCAGCGCCTGTTCGAGCTTCGCCACGCTGCGGCTGACGGCGGAAGGTGAAGCGCCCAGTTTGCGGGCGGCGGCGGAAAAGCTGCCGCTCTCTACCACCTGAACGAAAACGGCCATTTCGGCCAACAGCGCGTAAGAAAGATTTGTGCTCATGACGCAAAAGTCCATTGTGATGGCGGCGGATTATCCTTCGATTATGGCATGAATATAATGGCTCTCCGAACCGAGGAGAAAAAATGATGACCGAGCGACGTTATTACTACAGCGACGATTTACAGGGCCAGGCGCGGGTGTTGAGCTGTGCGCCGGCCGAGGCGGGCGCTTACGCCGTGGAACTGGACGCCACGCTGTTCCACCCGCAGGGCGGCGGCCAGCCTTCCGATGTGGGGTCGTTAGGCGGCGTTACCGTGCTGCGGGTGCAGCAGCAGGGGGATACCGTGGTGCACTTTACCGCCGCGCCGCTGCCGAACGGGCCGGTTACGATGCAAATCGATGAAGCGCAGCGTCGGCTGCACGCCCGCTGGCACTCCGCTGGGCATCTGATCGGCTGGTTGGGCGAAACCCGGGGCTGGCGGCCGGTCAAGGCGCATCATTGGCCGGGGGAAGGGCGCATCACTTTCGCGCCGGGAGCGGATGCGCAGACGATAGAAGCGGACTTTTTGCAGGCGGAGCTGATGCGTTTGATCGCCGCCGATCTGCCGCGCCGCCAGCAGGCGGTGGACGGCCTGCGCCAGGTCGGCTTCGGCGAGCTGCCCGCCTACGGCTGTGGCGGCACTCATGTCGCCGCGCTGGGCGAGGTGGGCGCGATCGCGATTACCGGCCTAAAGATGAAGAAAGGGCAATTGAACGTGCAATATGAGCTGGGTTGAATAAGGGGGCGGCTCAGCGCCCGGCCTGTCGCAGCTGGGTACAGAATGCGCATTGGCATCCCGCCACCGGCACCGCCGCGCAGCTGCCGATGCTCACCGGCTGGGCGTCCATGGCGTGAAAGCCGTAAAACAGATTTTCGATGTTTTGTTCCGCCACCCGCGCCTGCTCCGGGCGCGGTTCGGGCACTTTCGACTGAAACGCTGCGGCCTTGCCGGCCAGCAGGCTGAGAAATAACAGCGACAGCTGGATTTTCATCGTCGTCTTCCTTTGGCTGAGGTTTTGATACTTTATAACAGATTGCATTCGCCGCCAAGCGACGCGTCTTGTGCGATTTACACCATTGGTTAGCGAAATTAGTTCGTTCAATTCCCCGCCGATTTGGTTTGTTATCTAACCCATAACTTTCAGAAATAATATGGGTGCGGCACTAATGTTTAAGTTTTCTTTCAAGGTATTAACCGGTGGAATAGCGGTGGCGTTAGGAGGGGCGGCGGCGATGAGCCCGGCGTTGGCGGCGGTGCAGGGCGGCACGCTGATCTACCTCGAACAACAGGCGCACACCAATCTTTATCCGCCTTCCGGCGGGTTTTACCCCAACGGCGGTATTCTCAATCAGATCACCGACAAGCTGACTTACCAGAACCCCAAGACGCTGGAGATTGAACCCTGGATCGCCGAGTCCTGGAGCAGCAACGCCGACAAAACCGAATACACCTTCAAGCTGCGCCCCGGCGTGACTTTCTCCGACGGCACGCCACTGGACGCCAACGCAGTGGCGAAGAACTTCGACACCTACGGGCTGGGCAACAAGGAGAAACGCCTGCCGGTTTCCGAGGTGATCAATAACTACCAGCGCAGTGAAGTGGTGGATCCGCTGACGGTTAAATTCCATTTCACGCGATCGTCGCCGGGTTTCCTGCAGGGCACCGCCACTATCGGCTCCGGGTTGGTATCGCTCAGCACGCTGAACCGCAGCTACGACGAACTGGGCGATGCGCGCCATATCATCGGTTCCGGTCCGTTCGTGGTCAGCGGCGAAACGCTGGGGCGTGAGGTCGAGCTTAGCGTCCGTAAGGATTATGACTGGGGACCGGCCAAATCGCCCCAACAAGGGCGAGCCAATCTGGACGGCATCAAGGTGATCGTCACCGGCGAGGACAGCGTGCGCATCGGTGCGCTGCAGGCCGGGCAGGCGGATTTTATCCGCCAGATCCAGGCCTATGACGAGAAGCAAACGCAGGATCAGGGCTTTATCATTTATGCCGCACCGACGCGCGGCGTCAACGACAGCGTCGCTTTCCGGCCGGATAACCCGCTGGTGGCCGATCTGCGCGTGCGTCAAGCGCTGCTGCATGCCACCGACAGCAAGCAGATCGTCGATACGCTGTTCTCCACCAACTACCCGCAGGCCAAATCGGTGATCGCCTCCTCGGCCGCCGGCTTTGTCGATCTGTCCGACAAGCTGAAATTTGACCCGCAGCAGGCCAACCGGCTGTTGGATGAAGCGGGTTGGAAAAAGGGCGGCGACGGGCTGCGGGAAAAGGACGGCAAGAAGCTGGTGCTGACGGTGTATGAATCGTTGCCGCAGCCGCAGAACAAGGCGGTGTTGCAGCTGGTTTCTCAGCAGTGGGGGAAAGTCGGCGCGCGGCTGAACATTCTGGCGGGCGACGCCGGCAGCCGGGTGGCGGATAATCTCGACCCACAGAAAACCCCGGCGACGGTGGTGGAGGTGGGGCGCGCCGATCCGGACGTGATTAAAAGTCAGTTTTACCCAACCAACCGCGACGGGCTGCTGCAGAAGGGCGGCACCAGCAGCAACAGCAACTTTAGCGATGACAAGCTGAATGCCCTGCTGCTCGGCATTGCCTCCGAGGTTGATGCGCAACAACGCCTGCAGATCGCCGGCGAGGCGCAAAACTACCTGATTGACCAAGCCTACGTGATCCCGTTTTTTGAGGAGCCGCAGGTGTTCGCTGGTGCGCCTTATTTGAAGGGGGTGAGTTTCGAAGCGGTCGGTCGCCCGAGCTTCTACGGCGCCTGGTTAGAGAAACATTAAGGGGGCGCAATGAAGCGATATCTGGCGGGGCGCATCGGGCAGGCGGCATTGGTGCTGTGGGCGGCCTTTACCCTGTCGTTCATCCTGCTGCAGGTGCTGCCGGGCGATGCGATCCTGATCAAATTCCAGAACCCGGACATGGGGCTGAGTCCGGCGCAGATCGCCGACATGCGCGCGGCCTATGGCGCGGATGTCCCCCTGTGGCGGCAGTATCTGCATACCCTGGGCAGCGTGCTGCATGGCGATCTGGGCTTCTCAATGCAGGCCGGGGTGCCGGTTACCGCGCTGCTGGCGGCTAATCTGCCCGCCACGCTGCAGTTGGCGGTGCTGGGCTTTGCGGTGGCGTTGCTGCTGGCGCTGATTATCGCTTTTGTTTCCAACCTGACCGGCTTCGGCTGGCTGCGTTCGGCGCTGCAGATGCTGCCGTCGCTGTTCGTTTCAGTGCCCACCTTCTGGCTGGGCATTGTGCTGATTCAGCTCTTTTCGTTCCGCCTGAAGCTGATCCCGATCATTAACCCCGGCGAGTGGCAGGGGGTGATTTTGCCGATCGCGACGCTGGCGCTGCCGATCTCCGCGCCGCTGGCGCAAATTCTGATCCGCAGCATCGATGCGGTGCAAACCCAGCCGTTCGTCGCGGTGGCGCGGGCCAAGGGCGCCAGCCGCAGCGGGGTGCTGTGGCGGCATGTGGCGCGTAACGCCATGCTGCCGGCGCTGACCATCGCCGGCATGCTGTTCGGCGAACTGATCGCCGGGGCGCTGATCACCGAAACCGTGTTTGGCCGCAGCGGCCTGGGGCAATTGACCCAGCAAGCGGTGGTCAATCAGGACGTGGCGGTGCTGCAGGCGATAGTGCTGATCTCGGCCGCCGCTTTCGTCATCATCAACTTGCTGGTGGATCTGCTGTTCCCGCTGCTGGATCCGCGGCTGAAAACCCAGGCAGGAGCATCCCTATGAGCAGTATCTCCTTTGAAAAAGCCACGGTTCCGGAGCGCGATCTGTCCGGCGCTGAAAGTGAAGGCGCGCTGCCCGCCAGTCGTTCGAGCCGCCGCCGTGTCCCTCTGACGCTTTTGCTGGCCTGGGCGGTCATTGCGCTGGTGGTGCTGTGGGCGTTGGCGCCGCAGCTGTTTACCGCCTACAGCGGCACCGAAGGCATTGCCGGCGCGCAGCGACTGGCGCCCGGCGGTGCTCATTGGCTTGGCACCGATCAACTGGGACGCGACCTGTATGCGCGCATGGTGTACGGCGCGTCGCAAACCCTGGCCGGCGCGGTAGTGGCGGTGGCGCTGGGGTTGGTGTTCGGCACCGCGCTCGGCCTGATCGCCGGCGCGTTGGGCGGCGTGGCGGACGACGCGGTGATGCGCGTCGTCGATGTGCTGCTGTCGATCCCCGGCCTGCTGCTGTCGCTGAGCATTATCATCCTGCTTGGTTTCGGTACGGTCAACGCCGCCATCGCCGTGGGCGTCACTTCGGTTGCCAACTTTGCCCGTCTGGCACGGGCGGAAGTGGTGCGAGTGCGGCACAGCGATTACGTTGAAGCGGCTTACGGCAGCGGCGGCAGCTTTTGGGCGGTGCTGTGGCGGCATATCCTGCCGAACTCGCTGACTTCGGTGATCGCCTTCTCGGCGCTGCAGTTCGGCAGTGCGATCCTGGCGATCGCCACCCTGAGCTTCCTCGGTTACGGCACTCCGCCGCCAACCCCGGAATGGGGGCTGCTGATCGCCGAAGGGCGCAACTACATTTCCACCGCCTGGTGGCTGACCACCTTCCCGGGCATGGTGGTGGTGGCGGTGGTGTTGGCGGCTAACCGCATCAGCCGTTCGCTGGGAGGAAAAGCGCGATGAGCATGCAAGCGGCATGGCAACGGGCGGCGCGGCCGCCGGTACTGGCGCTGGACAAGGTTTCCATCGCCTATCAGGGCAACGAAGGCAGGCGAAGGGTGGTGCATGAGGTGTCGTTCACGATTGAGCCGGGGGAGGTGGTGGCGCTGGTTGGCGAATCCGGTTCCGGCAAAACCACCACGGCGCAGGCGATCATCGGCTTGCTGGCCGACAACGGCCACCTTGAACAGGGCGCCATCCGGCTGCACGGCACCGATATCGCCGGCTGGTCATCGCGGCGGCTGGATGCGGTGAGAGGGGCGCAAATCAGCCTGATCCCGCAAGATCCCGCCAGCTCGCTCAACCCGGTAAAAACCATCGGCGAGCAGGTGGCGGAGATCGTCAATATTCACCGCCGGTTGCCGCGCGGGCAGGTACAACAGCGGGTGACGGAACTGTTGACCCGCGTCGGGCTGACGCACCCGGAACTGCGGGCGCGCCAGTTTCCGCATCAACTTTCCGGCGGCATGAAGCAGCGGGTATTGATCGCCATCGCCATTGCGCTGCAGCCGGCGTTGATCATTGCCGACGAACCGAGCAGCGCGCTGGACGTGACGGTGCAAAAACGCATTCTCGATCTGATCGACGAGCTGCGGCGCGAATTCGGCACTGCAGTGCTGCTGGTGACGCACGATTTGGGCGTGGCGGCGGAACGCGCCGATCGGCTGCTGGTGTTCCGCCACGGCCGGGTGCAGGAACAGGGGGCTACCGCCGAGGTGCTGCGCGCGCCTGCCAGCGCATACACCCGTAAACTGTTTGCCGATGCGCCTTCATTGAGCGGCGCCGTTGCGCCGCCGCAGAAACGCAGCGGGCAGCCGCCGGCGATCGTGGTTCAGGCGCTGGTTAAGGATTTTCGGCTGTCCGGCGGCCAGGGATTCCGCGCGTTGGATCGCGTGTCATTCAGCGTGCCGCGCGGCACCACCCATGCGTTGGTGGGAGAGTCCGGGTCGGGCAAAAGCACGCTGGCGCGTTGCCTGCTGGGCTTCGAGCGGCCGGATGCCGGGCAGATCCTGATCGACGGCGTCAATGTTATCGGTCTCAGGGGCGAAGCGCTGCGTCAGTTTCGGCAGCGCATTCAGCTGGTTTATCAGAATCCGTTCGGCTCGCTCGATCCCAAACAGACTCTTTATCGGGTGATTGAAGAACCGCTGCTGAATTTCGCGCCGATCGGCAAACCGGAGCGCGATCGGCGGGTGCGTGAGCTGTTCGAACGGGTCGCGCTGCCGCCCGATTTGCTGAACCGCAGGCCGCACGAACTGTCCGGCGGCCAGCGTCAGCGGGTGGCGATTGCCCGCGCGCTGGTGCTGCAACCGCGAATATTGGTATTGGATGAGGCCACGTCGGCGCTCGACGTCACGGTGCAGGCGCAGATCCTGCATTTGTTGCAAGAGTTGCAGCAGGAACGGGACCTGACCTACCTGTTTATTTCTCACGATCTGGCGACGGTGCGGCGGATTTCGCACAGTGTTTCGGTATTGCACCGCGGTGAACGGGTAGACGACGGTGCCACCGCCGAGTTGTTCGCCATGCCGGGGAGCGATTACACCCGCCAATTGATCGCCGCCATTCCCGGCCGCGCATCGCATGCCGGACAGCCAAAATTCGAGGAGGCGATATGAGCGGAAAAAGACTCGGTTTCTTCACCCGATTGCTGGATCAGGGCAGCGCGCAGGAGCGCTACCGGCTGGCGACCGAACAGATCGTGCACGCCGAACGAGCCGGGTTCGACACCGCCTGGGTGGCGCAGCACCACTTTCATGCCGATGAGGGCGGTCTGCCATCACCGCTGGTGTTTTTGGCGCAGGCGGCGGCACGCACCCGCCGTATCCGGCTGGGCACCGGGGTGATCACGTTGCCGATGGAGTCGGCGCTGCGGGTGGCGGAAGACACTGCGGTACTGGATCTGTTGTCCGACGGCAGACTGGAGGTGGGCGTGGCCGGCGGCGGCACGCCGTCTTCTTTCGCCGCTTTCGGTCTCGACGCCGGGCAGCGCAACACGGCATTCGCCGAGAATTTGCGCACGTTGCTGAGCGCCTGGCGCGGAGAGGCGTTGGGCGGCGAAGACAACCGGCTGTACCCGGCGGCGCCGCAGCTGGCGCAGCGCGTCTGGCAGGCCACGTTCTCGGTGGAAGGGGGCGAACGGGCCGGCCGCGCCGGTGACGGCCTGATGCTGTCGCGCACGCAGCCGCGCCCGGCGGACGCGCCTGACCTGCCGCTGGACGAACTGCAGAATCCGATCATTGACGCTTATCTGGCGGCGCTGCCGCCAGGGGTGGCGCCGCGCATCATGGGGTCGCGCACTGCGTTTGTCAGCGAGAACGGCCAGCAGGCACGCGACTTCGCCACGGCCGGGTTGAGCCGTGGGCTGGAGCGGATGCGCGCCAGCGGCCACCGGTTGGCCGATACGTCGCTCGACGGCCTGATCCGCGCTTTCGACGTGCACTTGGGCACGCCAGATCAGGTGATAGCCTCGCTGCAACGGGACAGCGCGCTGGCGCGCGTCACCGATCTGGCGTTTCAGGTGCACTCCATCGACCCGCCGCACGCCCATATTCTGCGTTCTATCGATCTTATCGCCCGCCACGTGGCCCCTGAACTGGGCTGGCGGCGCGGCACGCCCGCCGTTGCTTATGAATATCACGTTGAGGAAAAGCTATGACGACATTACCGCACCAGGTCGATCTGCTGGCCGAACTGGCCGAGATTGCGCCGGATTCCACGCTGGCGCAGGCCAGAGCCACCCGGCAGGCGGCGACCGATGCCGTTCAGTCCAGCTATCTGGCGCTGTTTGCGCCTGCGGACGCCGGCGATTTCCCGCTGGCGCAGCGGCTGCGGTTGGCTCAGCGCATCAGTGAATGGCATGGCGAGCCGCGCTTGGCCGCGCATTACGTTGCTCTGCTGGAACGTCAGGACGAAGCGCCGGAAGACGAGCGGCTGCCGGCGGCGTTGGCGCATGCAGAACGTTTGGCGTTTCAACCGGCCAACGCCAACGCCCAGCACTTGCAGGCGCTGCGGCAGGCCGGCTGGTCGCTGGACGCCATCGTCACATTGTCGCAGTTAATCGCCTTTGTCAGTTTCCAAAGCCGCTTGCTGCGTGGCTACCGGTTGTTGGGCGGCAAGACGGACGACGCTGCGGCGCATCAGCCGGTAACGGCCGGCCGCTGGCGAACGGAGAGCGCGACGCGAGGCGGCCGTCACGCGCCGCCGGCGTTTACCCGGCAAGAACTGGGGTGGGAGCCGTGGATCGCCGCCAAGCCGTTGGCGGAATTCGATGACTCCGGCCGGGCGTTGCTAGAGCGGTTTGGCCACGCCGATTCCGATTACTTCCGCCTGTTGGCGCGCAACCATCCGGTGCTGGAACAACGCACGCTGGCGGACCGGGCGATTTTTTATACCTCCGGCGGGCTGTCGCGGCAGGATCGCGAGTTGGCGGCGACGGTCGCCAGCAAGGTGAACGGCTGCATCTACTGCGCCTCGGTGCATGCGCGCAAGGCGGCGCAGCTGTCGAAGCGCGAAGCCGAGATAGATCGGTTGCTGGCGGTGGCGCCGGGCGGCGCGTTAAGCCAGGGGCAGGATGACGCCTGGCAAGCGCAGATAACCTTTGCCGCCGCGCTATCCGCCACGCCGCCGCAGGCCGACGCCGGGCAACTGGCGGCGTTGCGCGCTCAGGGCCTGGATGAGCTGGCGCTGTTGGATTTGGTGCAGGCGACGGCGTTTTTCGCCTGGGCCAACCGGTTGATGTTGACGCTGGGCGAACCTTATATCTGATCTCTGCCCTCTTTCAGGCGGCGGCATTGTCGGCTGCCGCCCGGGATCCACCGGACATCTGGCGTCGGCGCCTTCGGCAGGGGATCACAGCGGCCAGACCGCCTCGCGTACGGCGATCGCTCTGGGCAGCAGCCCGAGGGCGTAGAAGCGGTCGGCGATGCTTTGCTGCTGGCGGATCACCTGCAAATCCATGGCACGGATCTCGTGGCTGCGGCGCGACAGCGCGAGTTCCAGCGAGGCGCTCGCCAGCCCCAGTTCGTTGGAAAGGTGACGAGCGGCTTCTCTCGGCTGCGCGCTGATGTAGCGGCCGGTGTGCTGCAGCGCCTGCATCAATGGCCGCAATAGATCGCCCGAACGCTCGGCGAAGTCGCGGCGCGCCAGGTAGAATTGCTGATTGAGCACCCGCTGGGTGCCGTCGGCGATCACGCGCAGTTCCCCGTTGCGTTGCGCGTCGCTGAGCAGCGGATCCCACATCATCCAGGCGTCCACCGCCTGCAGGTCGGTCGCCGACAGCGGATACTTCGGCGGCGCGTAGACGATACGCACGTCGTTCAACGTCAATCCCTGTTCGTCCAGCATCTGCAGCAATAAATAGTGCACGTTGGAGCCTTTGTTGAGCGCGATGCGTTTGCCGCGCAGATCGGCGGCGCTGCGTATCGGGCTGTCTTGCGACACCACCATCGCCACGCTCTGCGGCGCCGGCGGCTCAAAACCGACGTACACCAGCGCATTGCCCTGTGCCTGGGCGAAGATCGGCGGCACTTCGCCGGTGGTGCCGAAGTCTATCTCATCGCCGTCGAGCGCGTGCAGCAGCTGCGGCCCGGCGGGAAACTCGCTCCACAGCACGCTGATGCGCTGTGTGGCGAAGAGCTGTTCCAGGCTTTGCCGCGCCTTGAGCACCCCGAGGTTGCCGAACTTTTGATAGCCGATGCGCAGTTCGCGTTCGGGCAGCGGCGCTGCGCTGATGGCCGGTGAATGTGAGGGGGCGCCGGCGCTGCGGCGGCGCGGTTTGATCAGACCAAGATGCGCCAAATGGGTGCGCAGGGTATTGCGGCTGACGCCGAGCAACGACGCCGCTTGCAGCTGGTTGCCGCCGCTGCGTTCGAAGGCGTTGCGCACCAGCGCATCCAGCACCCGTTGGTAAAGCTGCGCGCTGTCGCCTTGCAACTGCTGCTGCACAAAGCGATCGATGGCGTCATCGCCGCCGCTGTCGTTATCCGTCAGGCGATGGGTGAGCTGCAGTTGCTGCGGGGCGATCGCCCCCTCCTGGCTCAGCAAGACCGCATTATGCAGCGTGTTCTCCAGCTCGCGCACGTTGCCGGGCCAAGGGTAGTCCAGCAGCGTCTGCTGCGCTTCTGCCGTCAACCGCGGCAGTGGCCGTTCCAGACGGCGGGCGTACAGCGCAAGAAAATGTCTGGCCAGCACCGGAATATCGTCCGGCCGCTGGCGCAAGGGCGGTAAAGTCACCGCCGCCACGTTCAGGCGGTAATAGAGATCTTCACGGAACCGCCGTTGGCGAATCGCGCCGGCCAGATCGACGTGGGTGGCGGCGATGACCCGCACATCGATCTTCAGCGGTTTGCGCGAACCGACGCGGGTGATCTCCCGCTCCTGCAGCACGCGCAGCAGCTTGACCTGCAGCGACAGGTTCAGCTCGCCGATCTCGTCCAGCAGCAGGGTGCCGCCTTCCGCCGCTTCGAACCAGCCCTGATGAGTGCCGACGGCGCCGGTGAAGGCGCCTTTCTCATGGCCGAACAGTTCGGCTTCCGCCAGGCTTTCCGTCAGCGCGCCGCAGTTGACCGCCAGGAAAGGTTGATGGCGGCGCGCGCTGTGGTGGTGCAGATAGCGCGCCACCACTTCTTTGCCGGTGCCGGTTTCACCGACGATCAGCACGGTGGCGTCGGTGGGAGCCAGCCGATCGAGCACGCTTTGCAGAGCGAGCGACGCCGGATCGATCAGCACCGGTTTGTCGGCAGCGAACGGTTGGGGATCGTACATGGGCGTCTCCTGTCTGACGACGATGGGGAAAAAAATCTTATCCCAGCCAATGAGCCGCCGCGAGAGGATAAAAGGCGCACGGTGCTGCATTGGCAACAGCTTTCCGCCGCCGCCTGCTGCCAATGCAGCAGCGTTTTGACGTCGATATCTCATCAATATATTGATATGCATTGGTTTTTTTAAATCTGCAATGTGGCACGCATCCTGCTTTTCTTTTTATAACCAAGCAAAGTTTTTCTATCGATAAATAATGAAAATAGTTATATAGGAAAGGCATAAATGACTGAGTCAGTGAAAGATCGCATCAACGTTTTCTGGTTTCTGCCGACCCACGGCGACGGTCGCTATCTGGGCACGGCGCAGGGCGGGCGCCCGGTGGACCTGCCTTATTTGCAGCAGGTGGCGCTGGCCGCCGACAACCTCGGCTATTACGGCGTGCTGATCCCAACCGGTAAAAGCTGCGAGGATTCCTGGCTGGTGGCGGCGGCGCTGGCGCCGATCACCCGCCGGTTGCGCTACCTGGTGGCGGTGCGCCCCGGCCTGCAGCCGCCGAGCCTGGCGGCGCGCATGGCGGCGACGCTGGATCGGCTGTCGGACGGACGCCTGCTGATCAACGTGGTGACCGGCGGCGATCCGGTGGAAAACAAAGGGGATGGCATCTTCCTCAGCCATGCCGAACGCTATGAGGTGACACAGGAATTTCTCACGGTGTATCAACGGCTGTTGCAAGGGGAGAAGGTGGATTTCAGCGGTAAGCATATTCGCGTCGAAGGCGCCGAATTGCTGTTCCCGCCGGTGCAGGAAAACGGCCCGCCGCTCTATTTCGGCGGCTCATCGTCGGAAGCGCTCGACATCGCCGCCGGGCAGATCGACACCTACCTGACCTGGGGTGAGCCGCTGGCTCAGGTGGCGGAAAAGCTGGCGGCGGTGCGCCAGCGCGCCGAGCGGCAGGGGCGTAAACTCAGCTATGGCATTCGCCTGCACGTTATTGTGCGCGAAACTGAAGACGAAGCCTGGGCGGCGGCCGAGCGACTGATTGCGCATCTGGATGACGACACCATCGCGGCGGCGCAGCAGATCTTTGCGCGCATGGACTCCACCGGCCAGCGCCGCATGAGCGAACTGCACGGCGGTTCGCGCGAGAGTCTGCGCATCGGCCCCAACCTGTGGGCCGGCGTCGGCCTGGTGCGCGGCGGCGCCGGCACCGCGTTGGTGGGCAATCCGCAGCAGGTGGCGGCGCGCATACGCGAGTATCAGGCGCTGGGCATCGACAATTTCATCCTTTCCGGCTATCCGCATCTGGAAGAGGCCCACCGCTTCGCCGAGCTGGTGATGCCGCTGCTGCCGCTGGCGCAGTCGGCTCATCAGACGGCTCGCACGATCAATACCGGCCCGTTTGGCGAAACCATCGGCGGCGATCGTCGTCCCGGCCCGGCGCAGCGGGAGGGCTGATGGCGAAGCGTGCCCATATTATCGTTATCGGCGGCGGTTTCACCGGCGCGGCGCTGGCGATCCAGCTGGCGCGCGGAGCGGTGGATGTCACGGTGATCGAACCGCGCGCCGCGCCGGGCTATGGCGTGGCGTATTCGACCACCGAGCCGACTCACCGCATCAACGTCCCGGCCGATAGGATGCAGCTGGCGGATGAACCGGCGGGGGATTTTGACCGCTGGTTCCGCGAGGGCGGCGGGCTGGCGGCCGATCCGCAGGCGTTGTGGCGCGACGGTAAAGCCTATCCGCAGCGCGGCGCCTTCGGCCGCTATGTCGAGGAACGTTTTCATCAGGCGGCGCAGTCGGGCCAGGCCCGCTTGCGGCACCTGCGCGATCGGGCGCAGCACCTGCAGCCGCAGGCGCAGGGCGCGTCCGTCATCACCGCCGGCGGCGAACGGCTGTGGGGCGATTATGTGGTGTTGGCGACCAGCCATCCGCCGCCCGCGCTGCCGCGGCAGATCGCCCCGGAACTGGCGCGCGACGCGCGTTTGATCGCCAATCCCTGGGTGGAGGGGGCGCTGGATGAGATTGAACCCGATGAATCGTTGGCGATCGTCGGCAGCGGGCTGACGATGGCCGATGCGGTGGCGGCGTTGCACCGCCGCGGGCATCGCGGGCCGATTACCGCGCTCTCTCGTCACGGCTTGCTGCCGCGTGCCAATGCCGAAGGGGAGTACCCGACGTGGTCGTTTACCCCGCCATCCGGACTGCGTGACGGGGTGCGGCAGGTGCGCCTTGAGGTGGCGCGCGCCGCTCGGCAACGGGTGCCGTGGCAGGCAGTGTTGGACGCGGTGCGCGCCCAGGGCCAGCGCCTGTGGCAAGCGTTGACGCTGACCGAACAGCAGCGCTTTCTGCGGCATCTGCGCGCCTATTGGGACGTGCACCGCTATCGCCTTGCGCCGCAGGTGAGCACGCTGCTGATGGAGCAACAGGCAGCGGGCACGCTGCAGGTATTGGCCGCTCGTCTGCGGCGGGCGGAACCCACGCCGCAGGGCGTGCGCTTGACGATTCTGCCGCGCCAGGGCGCAGAGCGGGCGCTGCAGGCGCAGCGGTTGCTGATCGCTACGGGGCCGGCTCATGCCGGCCTGATCGCCGCCAGCCCGTTGCTCAGTTCGCTGGCGGAGCAGGGGGCGCTGCGCGCCGATCCGCAGGGATTGGGGCTGTGGGTCAATGCCGACAGCCAGGCGATCGGCGGCGACGGCCTTGCCAACCCGCGCCTGCTGGTGGCCGGCCCGGCGGCGCGCGGCCGCTTCGGCGAACTGATGGGGCTGCCGCAGGTGGCGGAACACGCCCAAAGCGTCGCGCAATACCTGCTGGCGCGATGTCCGGCTGCAAACTGATCGTCCATTCCCGTTTTTAACACCCTAAGACCCCCCATCCGGCCCGGCTCCGTCCGTGGCCGGCAGATAATTGTGGAGCTCGCTATGTCATCGCAACGTGAAATTCGTCTTAACGCTTTTGATATGAACTGCGTCGGCCATCAGTCGCCGGGGCTGTGGGCGCACCCGCGCGACCGTTCCTGGCAGTATAAGGATCTCGAATATTGGACCGATCTGGCGCGCCTGCTGGAACGCGGCAAGTTCGATGGATTGTTTATCGCCGACGTGCTGGGGATTTACGACGTGCTTAACGGCAGCGGCGACGCGGCGATCCGCCAGGCGACGCAGGTGCCGGTTAACGATCCGCTGGCGCTGGTGACACCGATGGCGCTGGTTACCGAACATCTCGGCTTCGGGCTGACCGCCTCGCTGTCATTCGAGCACCCTTATCCTTTCGCCCGCAGATTGTCGACGCTTGATCACCTGACCAAGGGGCGCATCGGTTGGAATATCGTCACCTCTTACCTGGAGAGCGGCGCGCGCAATATTGGCCACCGGGCGCAGACCGATCACGATGCGCGCTACGACTACGCCGATGAATACCTGCAGGTGGTTTACAAGCTGCTGGAGGGCAGTTGGGAAGACGGCGCGATTTTGCGCGATCGTCAGCGGCGCATCTTCAGCGATCCGGCGAAAATTCATCCGATCAACCACAAGGGCGAGTTCTTCCAGGTGCCGGGCATTCACCTGAGCGAGCCTTCGCCGCAGCGCACGCCGGTGCTGTATCAGGCCGGCGCTTCCAGCCGCGGCAAGCAGTTTGCCGCGGAGCACGCCGAATGCGTGTTTGTCGCCTCTCCTTCGAAAACATTGCTGAAAAAAACCGTGGCCGATATCCGCCGCCGTGCCGCCGAGGCCGGGCGCGATCCGCGCAGCATCCTGATCTTCAACCTGCAGACGGTGATCGTCGGTGAAACGGACCGACAGGCGCAGGAAAAATGGCGGGAATACAAATCCTATACCAGCTACGAAGGCGCGCTGGCGCTGGTGTCCGGCTGGACCGGCATCGATTTCGGCCAGTATCAGCCGGATCAGGTGCTGAAGCATCTGCACACCAATGCCATTCAGTCGGCGGTGGAAACTTTCTCCAGCGCCGATCCCAGCCGTGAATGGACAGTACAGGGCATCGCCGAATGGGTCGGCATCGGCGGTTTCGGCCCGCTGTTGGTGGGCGGCCCGCAAACCGTGGCCGACGAACTGCAGGCGTGGGTGGAGGAAACGGATGTTGACGGTTTCAATCTGGCCTACGCCGTTACCCATGAAACCTTCACCGACGTGGTGGAACTGCTGATCCCCGAGCTGCAAAAACGCGGAGCGTACAAGCGCGACTACACGGCGGGCACTCTGCGAGAAAAATTGTTCAATCAGGGGCCGCGCCTGGCGGAGCCGCACCCGGCGGTGGGCTACCGCTGGCCGGCCGGCGCGTCCTTGGCCGATGCACTGAGCGTCAAGTGAGGATGCGATGATAGAGATTGAGGAGTTGCACAAGGCTTACCGCGCGCCGGACGGGCGCCGGATTGAGGTGCTGAAGGGCGTTTCGCTGCGGGTGCCGGCCGGATCGATTACCGCCGTGGTCGGCCCCAGCGGGGCGGGCAAATCGACGCTGGCGAAATGCATCAGCCTGCTGGAGCGGCCGAGCAGCGGCAGTATCCGGGTGAACGGCCAGGACTTGTCGCGGCTTGCGGGCGAGGCGCTGCGCAGGGAGCGGCGGGCGATAGGCACGGTGTTCCAGTCTTCCGCGCTGCTGCAGCGCAAAACCGCCTGGCAGAATGTAGCGCTGCCGTTGACCTATCTGGGCGTGGTGCCGCGCGATATCGACAAGCGGGTAAAGAGCCTGCTGGCGGCGGTGGGGCTGGCGGACAAGGCGGCGTTTTACCCGGCGCAGCTGTCCGGCGGCCAGCGCCAAAGGGTCGGCATCGCCCGCGCGCTGGCGCTGAATCCGTCGGTGCTGCTGGCGGATGAGGCCACCTCCGGGCTGGATCCGGACGCCACCGGGGCCATTCTCAGCCTGCTTAAACAGCTGCGCGATCGGTATGGCCTGTCGATCATCCTGATCACCCACGAGATGGATGCGGTGCGCGACGCCGCCGACGCGGTGGCCGAGATCCGCGACGGCGTGATTGTGCAGCAAGGGCCGGTGCGCGAGCTGTTGGCAGCGCCCGATTCCTCGCTGGGCCGCCGGCTGTTCCCGCTGAAGACGCTGGCGTCCGACGCCGCGTTGCGGCTGCAGGTAACCTACTGCGCCCGTCAGCCGGCGGCCACCGACTGGATCAGCCGCATCAGCCGCCAACTCGACCTGCAGATCGATCTGTTGGGCGGCCACGTTGAAGTGGTGGGCGGCAGCCTGGCCGGGCGGTTGGAGATTGCGGTGCGTTTTGGCGGCGGTTCGCGTTCGGTGGCTGAACTGCAGGACGAGCTGCGGCGGTTGGGCATTCTCGCCGAGGTGCTGGAACAGCCGGCGGCGTTGAAGGAGGCGGTATGAAAAATCTGTCTGACAGCGTGATGAGCCAGGACACACCCTGGCGCGAGATCCATCTGTTGATGCTGCCGGCCTACGGCGAAACCTGGCTGATGGTCGGCATCGTGATGCTGTTTGTGGTGGCGATTGGCGGCGCCGTCGGCGTGGTGTTGTTCAACACCTCATCGCGCGGCTTGTTTCCGCGCCCGGCGCTGAATCGCGCGCTGAGCTGGTTGGTGAACATGGGCCGTTCGCTGCCGTTTCTGGTGCTGATGGCGGCGATTATTCCGTTCACCTTCTGGTTGACCGGCACCACCATCGGCATTCCGGCAGCGGTGATCCCGATGATCGTCGCCGGCATTCCGTTCTTCGGCCGGCTGGTGGAGAACGCGCTGCGTGAACTGCCGCCGGAGGTGACGGCGGTGGGGCTGGTGTCCGGCGGTTCGATCTGGCAGATAGTCACCCGCGCGCAGCTCAGCGAGGCGCTGCCGGCGATCGTCGCCGCCATCACGCTGAACGTCATCTCGATGATCGAGTATTCGGCCATCGCCGGCACCATTGGCGCGGGCGGCATCGGCTATCTGGCGGTGGTGTACGGCTACCAGCGTTTCGACAATCACATCATGATCGCCACCATTGTGGTGCTGATCGCCACGATCCAACTGATTCAGTTTATTGGTGACCGCCTGGTCGCCGCGTTGCGTCATCATCAGGAAACCCTTTAATCATGCCTAATCACGATTTTGAGATAGTGAAGAAGAAACGCTGGCCGTGGCCGGTGGGTATCGCGGCGGTGGCGATTATCGCCGCCGCGGTTTGGCACTTCAGCGCCCGCCAGCAGCAGACGGTGCAGTTCGGCAGCACGCTGAAAGTGCACTTTGAGCCGGCGATGGCCGGAGAGCAGCGGGTGATCGAGTACGTCGGCGAGCATATCGCGCCGGATTACGGCCTCAGGCTGGAGGCGGTTGGCCTGCAGGATCCGGTGCAGGCCGATCGTGCGGTGGCGCAGGGGCAGTACGCCGCCACGATCTACCAGCACCAGTGGTGGCTAAAGCAGGTGGTGGAGGCCAACGGTTTTAAGCTGACCCCGACGCTGCCGGTGTTTCAGTGGGCGTTCGGCATCTATTCCGACCGCTATACGTCGATCGCCGAGTTGCCGGACGGCGCGGAGATCGTGGTGCCCAACGACGGCGCCAATCAGGGGCAGGCGTTGTGGCTGCTGCAGCGCATTGGACTGATCGGGCTGGATCCGGCGATCGAGGCGCGCACCGCCAGGCTGAAAGACATTCGCGAGAACAAACGCCATTTTAACTTCAAGGAGCTGGATTTGCTGACCATGCCGCGCGCGCTGAATTCGGTAGATGCGGCCATTGGCTATGTGTCGCAGTTCGACGCCGGCAAGGTGCCGCGTGAGAAGGGCATCTTGTTCCCACCGGCGCCGAAGACCTTCGCTTCGCAGCTGGTGATTGGCACGCCCTATCTGCAGGACGAAAATATTCGCAAGCTGCAGCGGGCGTTTGCCGATCCCAGGTTGCAGGCGTGGCTGAAAAACACCGACGACCCGCTGGTGAAAGGCGTGCTGGTGCCGGTCTCGGCAGAATAATCCCCGCCCGAAATGGCCGTGATAAAGGCCGGATTAACGCGTGTTAATCCGGCGCTTCTGTTACGCTGTAACTGAGTTTAATTTATTGATATTAATGATATTTATAGAATAATTTGTTGTTTGTCGGCGTAATTTTTTCACCCTATAAACGAGGTGTCACCTGCCAATTACAACGAGGAAGCTATGAGTACCTTAAATATCGATACCGCGCCGCCGTTATCTGCGCCCATCGGCTCCGCCAGCGATGTGGCGCGTTTGATTAACCAACGCAGCGAGAAAAATACCCATGCGCGCATGATCGTGCTGTTGGCGCTGGGCGGTGTTTTTCTCGATGCCTATGATCTGACCACGCTGTCTTACGGCATCGATGACGTGGTGCGTGAATTCAGCCTCAGCCCGCTGCTGACCGGGGTGGTAACTTCTTCGATCATGGTCGGGACCATTCTTGGCAACCTGGTCGGCGGCTGGTTGACCGACAAGTACGGCCGCTATCAGGTGTTTATGGCCGATATGCTGTTTTTTGTGGTTTCCGCCATCGCCGCCGGGCTGGCGCCCAACGTCTGGGTGCTGATCGGCGCGCGCTTTTTGATGGGTATCGGCGTCGGCATCGATTTGCCGGTGGCGATGGCCTATCTGGCCGAATTCTCCAAATTCTCCGGCAAGGCCAACAAGGCGTCGCGCCTGGCGGCCTGGTGCCCGATGTGGTACGCCGCTTCGTCGATGTGTTTTCTGATCATCTTTGCGCTCTATTTTCTGTTGCCGGCCGAACATGCGAACTGGCTGTGGCGCGCCTCGTTGATTTTCGGCGCGGTGCCGGCGCTGCTGATCATCATGGTGCGCAGTAAGTTTATGAACGAGTCGCCGCTGTGGGCCGCTAACCAGGGCGATTTGAAAGAGGCGGCGCGCATCCTGCGCGAGTCATACGGCATCGCCGCCCATGAGGCGGAACCTGACGCCGCCCAACCGGCGGCGGCGAAGGTCAGCTTCCGCGTGCTGTTCCGCAAGCCGTACCGCGAGCGCACTCTGGTCTCCTGCGTGATGAACGTTTGCATTTCCTTTGAATACACCGCCATCGCCTTCTTTCTGCCGTCGATTCTGGCGCAGTTTCTCGGCGCCGGGGTGTTTGAAACCCTCTCCGCCTCGCTCGGGCTGAACGTGCTGTTCGCCTTTACCGGTGGCCTGCTCGGCATGCGTCTGGCATGGAAGTATCCTTCGCGCCACGTGGCGATCGCCGGATTTGCGCTGCAGTTTATCGCGCTGATTGCCCTGGCGTTGATCGGGCATCCACAGGCGGCGTTCGGCGTTGGGCTGGCGATCCTGATGTTGGGCCTATGGCTGTTCGCCGAAGGCTTCGGCCCCGGCGCGCAGATGATGATTTACCCGGCGCTCTCTTACCCGACGGCGATCCGCGCCACCGGCGTCGGTTTCGGCCGTTCGCTGTCCGGTATCGGCAGCGCGCTGGCGCTGTTTATTCTGCCGATTTTGCAGGCGCGCTTCGGCACCGACATGTTTTGGATTGTTTCACTGGCGGCGGCGATCCCCATCGTCTTCCTGCTGATCATTCGCTTCGAACCGACGGCGCACGATATCGACGATCTGGCCGATCGCGCTTAACCACAGAGGACACTGACATGACGCAACACCTGTTATCCACCGGAGCAGACTACGCACAGCTGGCCGCGCGTTTTCGGCCGATCTTCGCCGAAATCGCCGCTGGGGCGGTGGAGCGCGAGCTGTCGCGCACGCTGCCGCATGAACCGATCCGTTGGCTGAAAGAGGCGGGGTTCGGCAGGGTGCGCATCCCGCGTGAAAAGGGCGGCGACGGCGCTTCGTTGCCGCAGCTGTTCGAACTGCTGGCCGAACTGGCGGAGGCGGACTCTAACCTGCCGCAGGCGCTGCGGGCGCATTTCGCCTTCGTGGAAGATCGGCTGAACGCGCCGGACGGACCGGAGCGCGATCGCTGGTTCGAACGCTTTCTCGACGGCGAGCTGGTCGGCAGCGGTTGGACCGAGATCGGCGGCGTGAAGCTGGGGCAGGTTAATACCCGGGTAACGCCGCAGGCCGACGGCTGGTCGCTCAACGGCGAGAAATTTTACAGCACCGGCAGTCTGTTTGCCGATTGGATCGACGTGTATGCCGAGCGCAGCGACAGCGGCGGCCCGGTGATCGCTTTGGTGAACGTCGCCCAGCCGGGCGTAGAGCGCGACGACGACTGGGACGGATTTGGCCAGCGCACTACCGGCAGCGGCACCACGCGTTTTATTGATGCGCAGGTCGAGCAGGCGCACGTCTATGACTTTGCCGAGCGCTTCCGCTACCAAACTGCGTTCTATCAGCATGTGTTGCTGGCGACGCTGGCGGGGATCGGCCGCGCGGTGCTGCGAGACGTCGGCGAGGGCGTGAGGCAACGTAAAAGGATCTATAGCCACGGCAACGCCGGTTGGGTGAAGGACGACGTGCAGATCCAGCAGGTGGTGGGGCAAATCAGCGCCTGGGCCTATGCGGTCGAGGCGACGGTGCTAAAAGCGACTTCCTCGCTGCAGCAGGCTTACGAGGCGCATCGATCCGGCGATGAAGCGCTGCTGCAGGCGCTTAACGTGACGGCGGAGCTGGACGCGGCCAGGGCGCAGGTCATCGCCGGGGAGTGGGTGCAGCGCGCCGCCGGTGAATTGTTCAATGCGCTCGGCGCTTCAGATACCCGTACCGGCAAGGCGTTGGATCGCCACTGGCGCAATGCGCGCACGCTCTCTTCACATAATCCGGTGATCTACAAGGCGCGCAATATCGGTGACTGGGAAATTAACCGCCATACGCCGACCTTTATCTGGCAAATCGGCAGTGGCGGTTGAGGCCGTGGCTATTCCGTCCAAACCTGCGTGCTGCGCGGGCTGTCCATCTGATAATCCGAGTAGGGGCGGGTGAAGAACTCGCGCCCCAACTCGCGGGCGGCCCGCAGCGGGTTGCGCGGATCGCGGGCGATCTCGCCGCGCTGGTTGCCGGCGCCGTGCACCAGCCCGACGAAGGCGGAATGGGTGTAGCGGCTGAACTCCTGGATCTGATGCACGATGCCCAGCGCCGCGCCGGGATAAGTTTCTTCCGACGCCACCGCCAGCCCGATGCGTTTGCCGCTCATGCGTTGGTGCACCTGTTCCGCCTGAGGGTAGGCGTTGGAATAGAAGCTGAACGAGCGATCGAAAAAGGCCTTGGTTTGCGCCGACATGCCGTACCAGTAAATCGGCGTGCAAAATACCGCGCCGTCGGCCGGCAGGAAGTGCTCCAGGAACAGCTCGGCGTAGCGATCGGCCGGCGGCGGCGTATGGCGTTCATCGCTCAGGAAACCGCTCAGGTAATCGTCGAGAAAATGCAGGCTGGCGGAAGTGCCGGCTTCGGCGGCGCCCGCCATGATCGCCTGCGCCAGCGTGGCGCTGTTGCCGTCGCGGCGCGGACTGCCGACCAGCACCACCAGGCGCTTGGATTGATGAGCTGTATTCATGTCATGCTCCTTGGTGTGAAGTGAACTCAGCCTTAATCTAGAAGCGAATGTATGCAGGCGACAAATGACGGTTTTTCTGCCAGGATGAATTCAACTCATCCCAAGAGGCTTCGCCATGTTCGCTACGCTGCCCGTCAACGCGTTACGCACCTTTGAATCCGCCGCTCGCCTGCGCAGCTTCAAGCTGGCGGCGGCCGAGCTGGCGGTGACGCCGACGGCGATTTCGCACCAGATCAAGGCGCTGGAACAGCAGCTGGGTTTTGCGCTGTTCGAGCGGGTGCCGCGCGGCGTGCGGCTGACGGCGAAGGGCGAAACGCTGTTTGCCGGAGTGCACGGCGCGCTGCTGGACGTCGCCGCCACGCTTGAGGGCCTGCGGCCGCAGCCCAGCAGCGGCTCGCTATGCGTCTCGGTCACGCACTCGTTCGCGGCGCTGTGGCTGGTGCCGCGCCTGGGGCGTTTCTACCAGGCGCATCCGCACTATCTGGTGCGCCTGGAGGCCTGCGCCGAGGTGATCGACCTGCAGCAGGACGCCAGCGTGGATGTGGCGGTGCGCTACAGCCGCGCGCATTATCCCGCGCTGCATCAGGCGGCGCGGCTGGAGGAAAGCTTTGGCGTCTACGCCGCGCCGGGGCTGGCCGCCGCTCCGCCGGAAAACCCGGTGCTGATCACCGTCAAGTGGGGGGATTCGGCGCTGTACGACAGCGGCTGGCATGACTGGTGCCGGGCCGCCGGCGTGGACTGGTGGCAGCGCCATGCGGCGATGCGCAGCTATCACGAGGAGCATTACGCCCTGCAGGCGGCGGTGGCCGGGCAGGGATGGGTGCTCGCCAGCTCGGTGATGGTGTCCGAGATGGTGGACAACGGTCTGTTGGTGGCGTACCGGCCGGAGGTGCGCGTACCGGGCGCCGCATACAGCGTGCTGTGCGCCCCGGGGCGCGAGCGGCATCCGCCGGTCAGGGCGTTTCTGGCCTGGCTGCAGCAGGAATTGCCGCAGGACAATGGCACGAAATAAAAGTTTTACCGTCCTAAGCTGTGGGAATATCAGCGAACTTTTGTTTTTACTTCACTGCGAGAACCTATCATGAGCCAGCCAAGAATCTCCGATTACCCGATTGACGCGCAATTTATCGAGCGCTGGTCGCCGCGCGCGATGACCAACGACGCCATCGACGATCAAACGCTGCTGAGCTTCTTTGAAGCGGCGCGCTGGTCGCCTTCGGCCTACAACATTCAGCCGTGGCGCTTTGCCTACAGCAAGCACGGCTCCGACAGCTGGGAGAACTACCTGGAGTTCCTGATCGACTTCAACCGCGGCTGGGCGCAACACGCCTCGGCGCTGGTGGTGATCGTCTCCAAAACCACCAGCCTGAACGGCGAGCGACTGGTGGACAACCCGACCCATGCGTTCGACACCGGCGCGGCCTGGGCCAACCTGGCGCATCAGGCGCACCTGAAAGGCTGGCTGACCCACTGCATGAGCGGCATTCACCACGATAAGATCAAAGCGGCGTTGCAACTGCCGGACGACTATGCGGTGCACGCTATGGTGGCGATCGGCAAGCCGGGCGACAAAGCCCGCCTGCCGGATTTCCTGCAGGAGAAAGAAGCGCCGTCGGGCCGTCTGCCGCTCGGCAAGACCGTCAGCGAAGGGCTGAATTTCACGCTGTGATTGCCCGCTTTCTCGCAGGCCCGCTTGGCGGGCCTTTTTTATGCGGCGAGTAAAACTTTGGGAGTATGTTCGCGTTCGCTCATTCGTTGTATATTTTGTTATATAGCGATTGTGCGGTGAGGAGGAACCCGTGGGAGATCATTTTGGCAAAGGGTTGTTGGCGGGGTTAAAGGTGGAGAAACTGAAGCCGGAGGCGGAGCTGTCGCGCTTTTGCTCCGACTACAAGCGCGGTTTCGTGCTCGGCTATGCGCACCATTTGGCGCAGCGCTGCGGCGACGAGAACCGGGCGGCGTTCGAGGCCGGGCAGCTCAGCCGCGCCTATGGCCTCGGTCGCGAGCCGATGAGCGAGTTCTTCTCCGGCGGCGACAGCCGGTTGGCGGAGAAGTTTTTCCACGCCGGCTATAACCAGCCGACGCAGGGGTAGCGCCGGCGAGCCGTCAGGCGGCGCTCAGCACCGCCACCATATACACGCATGCCTCATCGCTTTGGTTTTCAAAGCGGCAGTCCGCCGGTGGGCCTAGCTCCAGGCAGTCGCCTTCGGCCATTTCATGGCGCGCCTCACCCTCAAGAAAGACCAGCTCGCCGGATAAAACCCAGATCAGCTGACGCTTGAAGGCATACACCGAAGCCGGCATCGGGATCGCTGCGCCGGCCGGCAGTTCGATGCGCACCAGATCGAGCGGCAGATCGGTGCGCGGCGACACGTGGCGCCGCACGTAGCCGCTCTCAGGATCGACCCAGACCGGTTGATCTTCCCGGCGCAGCAGCCGGCCTTCCTGCGTTTCCGCGCGGGCGATCAGCTTGGACATGCTGAGGCCGAACGCCCCCGCCAGTCTGCCCAACAGCATCGCCGTCGGGCTGCTCTCGCCGCGCTCGATCTTATGCACCATCGCCCGCGATACGCCCGCCCGTTCGGCCAAATCGGACAGCGACCAGTGGCGCGCCTCGCGTTCAATGCGAATGCGCGCGCCGATCAGCTGATTTAGATTGTCTAATTTAATATTCATATCGTAGTATTATAGTGGACAATTGGCCGGGGTAAACCATGATTATACGAAATGCGACGCTCAACGATAGCGCGGCGATTGCCGCTATCTATAACGACGCGGTGTTGAACAGCACCGCCATCTGGAATGAACAAACCGTGGATGCGGCCAACCGCGCAGCGTGGATCGGCGAGCGGCAGGCGGCGGGCTACCCGGTGCTGGTGGCGGTGAACGCCGCGGACGAGGCGATCGGCTACGCGTCGTTCGGCGACTGGCGCGCCTGGGATGGTTATCGCCATACCGTGGAACATTCGGTGTATGTCCATCAGGCGCATCGTGGCGCAGGGATTGGCAAGGTGTTGCTGCTGGCGCTGATCGCACGGGCGCGGGAAATCGGCAAGCACGTGATGGTGGCCGGCATCGAATCCGGCAATCAGGCCTCGATTAAGCTGCATCTGGCGCTGGGGTTTCGCGACGTGGGGCGCATGGAACAAGTGGGCGCCAAATTCGGCCAATGGCTGGATCTGACGTTCCTGCAGCTGAGGCTCGACGAGCGGGCGACGCCGCCCGCGCGCTGATCCCGGGAGACAGGGCGATGAATATGCTGTTACTGCTGATCGCGGCGGGAATGGGGCTGGTGGTGCAGAATCTGCTGATGGTGCGCATTACCGAAAGCGTTTCGACCATCCTCATTACGCTGGTGATCAACTCCAGCGTCGGTTTGTTGTTGCTGATGGGGTTGCTGCTGGCCAAAAACGGCCTCGGCGCGGTGGCGGAAGTGACCGGCGCCGCCAGGTGGTGGATGCTGTTGCCGGGGCTGTTGGGAGCGCTGTTCGTGTTCGCCGGCATTCTGGGTTACCAGAAGCTGGGGGCGGCAGCCACCATCTCGATCCTGGTCGCCAGCCAGCTGTGCATGGGGCTGTTGGCGGACGTCTACCGCGCCGGCCCGGCGGCGCTGCGCGAGAATCTGCCGGCGCTGTTCGGCGCCTTATTGCTGGTAGCGGGCGCCTATCTGGTGGCGAAACGCAGCTTTTGAGCGCGCCGTTTGCTGGCCGTTTGCTGCCGGCCTTGAGTGACGTTGCCTATTGTCGGGGGAGATTACTCCCCCGATAACAATCTAGTAAACATAGTCATACTTTATTTCTGCAACGTGGTCGTAGACATTATCTCTGTTTTTTTTCTCGTCTTTAATTAAAATTGAAATGTTTTGCTGAGCATTAATGCATCGTCCAAACTTATCCCAACTTTTACAGGTGGTTATGGTCGTTTCTGTGGTGAAGGACTTCATCACTTCTTTGCTGGTTAACTCTCTATCGTCGTTATCATAAGTAAAATCTCCGGTTGTTGGGCCTGATAGTGTTCTTATTAAACGGTTTTTAGCGTCATAACTATAAACGGTGTTGCCACTGTCATTTCCCAGTGTGCTCACCCGGCTTGAACCGGAGAGCCTGCCTGCCTCATCTGTTGAGAATGTGGTTATCGCTTTGCCGGATTGTTGATTTTTTCCGGCAGAAATATCGGATGTGTCTTCAGAACGGATTATTTTTCCATTGCTGTCTGTCAGGAATGAACCGCTCATTTTTTGTGTGATCAGTTCCGATTGGGCATTGCCATGTTCAATCATCGACATCTTGAAGGTCATGTTGTAATCCCAATTCTTATGATTTTTATCTATGGCACCATTGAGCTGGGTTAGCAAGACATTGTTATTAATCCGGGACCTGATGGTTTTATTACTGCGTGAGCTTAACAATGCGCCGCATTCATCGAACTCCATCTGCGTATCAGCCTTTATATAATCATCTTTGCTTTCTATATGCATGCTGACTTTTTTAGGGATTTTCCTGGCTGAAGAGTCTTGCGTCAATATCATGTTATTGAAAGCATTAATGGAAGTGAGATGTTCAGGGCAGACCTTTTCATTTGCATAGACATTACACGAATAAATAATTGGCAGGCATAAACACAATAATTTTTTCACAGCGAACACTCCATGTAATAGCGCATTATCGGTCAATAATTATACCTAAGCCCGGTATCTGGCTGCAACGCTCAACCCGTGATGCAAGCAGGGAACGGGGAAAAATACGGTTATGGCGAGAAATTATTGTTCGGGCCGGATATTTAGCGCTGTCGGCTCAGGGTATTGACGGATAAAACCATTCTACCCGCAGGTGAGGGTTTCGCGTTTTTTGTGGATGGGGTGACGCTGAGACGGGAGGGCAGCGGTACAGATGCAAAAAGCCCGCTCGGGTTTCCCTGAGCGGGCTTCTCTAAATATGGCTCCTCTGACTGGACTCGAACCAGTGACATACGGATTAACAGTCCGCCGTTCTACCGACTGAACTACAGAGGAATCGTTGGAACGGGGCGAATAATAGCGGGGTGGTTGCGGCTTGTAAAGCGTGAAAACGCCCGATGCGTTCGTTTGCTGCAAGATTGCCCAACCTGCTGCTTTTTCTCGCTTTTGTCGCTTATCCCGCGTGCAGCGTCGCCGAATTGCCCGTTGATCGGCGCCGTTGCCTGCCGATGGTGCAACGGTTGCCCTGCGCGGTGGCGCGCGCCGCCCGGCGAACGGCCATTTACCGCCTTGTACCCCGCTTCCACGGCCGTTTACCGACTCTGGCCTGGATCTTGCTGTGATTGCATGACCGGATTTCGGCATTCTCAATTTAGCGGCTCGCTGGAGGCACTATGAATTTCAGACGTCTGAAGTACTTCGTGAAAATCGTCGATATCGGCAGCCTGACCCAGGCGGCGGAGGTGTTGCACATCGCCCAACCGGCGCTCAGCCAGCAGTTGGCGACGCTGGAAGGGGAACTGAAGCAACAGCTGCTGATCCGCACCAAGCGCGGGGTGCAGCCGACCGAGGCCGGCAACATTCTGTATGCCCACGCGCAGACCATTCTGCGCCAGTGCGAGCAGGCGCAGAGCGCGGTCAACAGCGCCGGGCAGGCGATGAGCGGCCAGGTGTCGCTCGGGCTGGCGTCGGGCAGCACCGCGGCGCAGTTGGCGCTGCCGCTGTTGCAGACCCTGCGCGATCAGCAGCCGGGCATCCTGCTCAGCCTGCATGAAAACGGCGGCGCGGCGTTGGCCGGGCAGGTGGCTAACCAGATGCTGGACATGGCGATGGTCTACGGCGCCAAAATGCCCGCCGGGCTGCACGCCATCGCATTGATGCGGGAAGATCTTTATCTGGTGGCGACGCGCGCGGTGCCGCATCCCGGCAACAGTGTCGAGCTGCTGGACGTGGCGCGGCTGAACCTGTTCCTGCCGCGCGAGGGCGATGCGGTGCGCAACCAGCTGGAGGAGGCGATGGCGCTGCGCAAGCTGGCTGCCAACGTGGTGGGGGAGATCGAATCCTCAGGCGCGCTGAGCGCCGCGATCGCCAGCGGGCTGGGGGCGACCGTGCTGCCGGAATCGGTGGCGCGCGCGATGATCGGCCCGGCCAAGGCCTGGATGGCGCGCATCAATGCGCCGACGATGTCGGTGCCGCTGTCATTGTGCATGTCCAGCCAACAGGGGCTGTCCGCCCCGGCGCTGCTGGTGAAAGACCTGTTGCTGTCGATCGCCGGCGGCCGCAGCCAGGAGAAGCGCGCACTGGCGCTGGTGCGTTGAGGAAAAAACGGCCCGCCGCAGCGGGCCTGAGCACCGTTAGCGGAACGGCGGTTCGTTGAAGGTGCGCAGCTTGCGCGAGTGCAGGCGATCGCCCTCGGCGCGCAACAAATCGATGGCGCAGATGCCGATCTGCAGGTGCTCGGAGATCGCCCCTTCGTAGAAGCGATTGGCCTGGCCCGGCAGTTTGATCTCGCCGTGCAGCGGTTTGTCGGAGACGCACAGCAGCGTGCCGTACGGCACCCGGAAGCGATAACCCTGAGCGGCGATGGTGGCGCTCTCCATGTCGACCGCTACCGCGCGGCTGAGGTTGAAGCGGCGCGCCGAAGCGGAATAGCGCAGCTCCCAGTTGCGATCGTCGGTGGTGACGACGGTGCCGGTGCGCAAACGCTGTTTGACCTCTTCACCGGGCATGCCGCTGACCATCTTGGTGGCGTCATACAGGGCGCGCTGCACCTCGGCGATGCTCGGGATCGGGATATCCGGCGGTAGCACCGCATCCAGCACGTGATCGTCGCGCAGATAGGCGTGGGCCAGCACGTAATCGCCGATCTTCTGGCTTTCGCGCAGGCCGCCGCAGTGGCCGATCATCAGCCAGGCGCTCGGGCGCAGCACCGCCAGGTGATCGCAGATGGTTTTGGCGTTGGACGGGCCGACGCCGATGTTGATCAGCGTGATGCCCTGGCCGGTGCGCGAGATCAGGTGATAGGCCGGCATCTGGTGGTTTTTCCACGCCAGATCGGACACCGCCTGCTCCGGGGCGCTGGTTTCCGGCGTGATGTAGGTGCCGCCGGCGCTGGAGAGCGCGATGTACGGGCTGGCCGGATCGGCGATCTGGGCGCAGGCCCAGCGCACGAACTCGTCCACATAGCGGGTGTAGTTGGTGAACAGCACAAACGGTTGAAAATGTTCCACCGGCGTGCCGGTGTAGTGCCGCAGACGCGCCAGCGAGAAATCCGCGCGCAGCGCATCGAAATGCGACAGCGGGAAATGGTTGTCGGTGGCGTGGTACAGGCCGTCGGCGGTCTCGTCACCGATCTGCGCCAGCTCGGTGGTGGGGAAATGCTGCGCGATGCCGGCGCTCATTGAGCGATCGAGCGCCAGGCTGGAACCGTCGATGACATAAGGGAACGGGATCTCCTGCTGCGACGGCGCCACTTCGATATGGGCGGCGTAATCGTGTTCCAGCATCGCCAGCTGTTCGGCCAGATAGTGGCGGAACAGCTGCGGCCGGGTCACGGTGGTGCTGTAGCTGCCGGGATGGGTAAAGCGGCCGAAGGCGCGGGTTTTGCTCGGGCCGGATTGCTGCCCGTCCCAGCTGACGCGCAGTTCGGGATACACGAACAGCCCGGCGGCGCGCGCCTGCGGGTCCGGCAGCGTGCCGTGGCTGATAAAGTCACTGACCGCCTGCCGCAGCGCGTCTACCGCGGCGTCATACAGGGCTTCCAGTTGATCGAGTGCCTGATCGGCGCTGAGGCCGCTGCGAGGTGGGGCATAGCTCATACTTTCTCCTTGGATGTCCCGGCTCTGTGGCGGGGTTGCGGCGTTTTACCGTCACAGGTTAGCCGAAGAAGGGCGTAAAAGCTTGGTCGAAATGACGGGCGCGGCAAAGAAAATACCGCGCCCGTGAAGGCGAGGGATCAGGAGGCGGGAGCGGCCGCTTCGACCTTCAGCGACACCAGGCCGATGCCCAGCTTCTTCGGCGTGAAGCCGCCGCTGGCGCTCTCTTTTGGCTCGGTCGGCGCCGGCGGAGTAATGCTGATCTTCTGCACGCCGCGCGGGTTGTCGAAGCGCAGGGTGACGGTGCTGTCCTGTTCACCGAGCGACACGAAGCGCTCTTCGTCGCCGACGCGCACCGAAATCGGTTCGCCGACGTTGTTGCCGTAGGCGCGGGCGCGCAGCACCAGATCGAAGCGCTTCGGCAGCGGATCGACGTAATCGATGTCGACCGCCGGCGCCAGATTGGCGTCGGACCAGCGGCCCCATTCCTCGACGGCGGAGACGCCGGTGATGGCTTTCACCTGTTCCGGCATGCCGGGCAGCATGAACTCGATGGTGTCCGCCCGGTATTTCACCGCCGCGTCGTCCACCTGCAGGCGGGCGACGGCGTTTTGATAATCGGCGACGCTGTCCGCCGCCGGGCCGGTGAAGTTCACCTTGCCGTTGAAGCGTTCGCCGCTGGCCTGCGCGATCTGCGGCGGCGAGGCCAGGGTGCCCGAAGCCACGCAGATGTCGGTGCTCAGCGCCAGCTGCGGCGCCCAGACCCGGCCGATCTCGTAGCATTTATCGACCCAGACGAATTTCTCCCCCGCCCCCATCCCGGCCAGCTGCTTGCGCAGCGGGGTGGAGAGGTAGACGTTGAACATCGGTTCGATGCGGTTGTCGCCCACCCGCAGGATGAACGGCACCTTGTAGGTGACGCCGGAGAAGCTGAAGCTGCGTTGGCGCGTATCCACGCTGTAGTCGCTGATGCGGTTCGGCAGGCCCCACTGATTGATCACCGCCGGTTTCCAGCCGTTGATCTTCTCTTCGATATTCAGGAACACCGTAGACAGCGACGGCGCCGACAGGCTGCTGCGGCCAAGGCCGATGTAGTTGTCGCCGCCCATCACGTCCAGCACCGTGGCGCCGTTGTCCAGCGTGCTGCGTTTCTCGTTGCGCTGTTCCGCCAGCGGCCGGGTGCCGTCGATGATGAAGAAGAGGTTGCGGCGCTTCTGTTTGGTCAGGATATCGTAGGCGGTGTTGTTCATCGCCAGATGATCGGAGGACACCACGATCACGGTATTGCTGAAATAGGGCGAGCGTTTGATCTTGTCGATCAGCGCGGCGATGTGTTGCTGGCTGCAGGCTACCGCGCTCAGCGAGCGGTTTTCCTTGTTCTGCCAGGCGTAGCTTTTCTTGCTGCAGCCGGCAGAGATAAAGCCGTCCGGGTGATGGGTATCGACGGTCAGGGTGAACAGCGAGAACGGTTGGCGCTGTTTGGACAGCTCGACGAACTTGCCGTACACCACGTCCAGCACGCTGTCGTCGTACCAGCCCCAGTCGTTTTTGTAGCTCGGATCGGCGACCTGATCGCGCAGCTCTTTGAAGCCGTAAACGTGGTCGAAGCCGTGGGATTTCAGGAAGGTGTCTTTACCGGCGAACGCCAGCTCGGCGCCCTGATAGAAATAGTTGCTGTAGCCGGCGGCCTTCAGCACGTCGCCCAGGCAGACGTTCTCCGGGTAGAAGGTGGAGACCGCGCTGGAGGCGTTGCCGTCGAAGGGCGCGAACAGCGGAATGCCGCACTGCGAGGCGACCATGCCGGCGATGGTGTAGCCGGTGCCCGGCAATTGCTGGGTATTGCTGAAATCGATGCTGTCCGTGCGCAGGGCGTTCAGCTCGTCGGTCAGGCCGGGAAACAGCTCGGTATCGAAGTAGGTGCGCTCCAGACTCTCGGCATAGATGTACACCAGGTTCGGCCGCTTGCCCTGTACGGTCTTTTTCGGCGCCTTGTAGTAGGTGGTGAAATCGGCGGTATCGCCGACGATCTGGCTCTTGACCAGCAGCGAGATGTCCTGAAACGCCGGGGTGGTGCCGACCGAAAACAGCGCCAGCAGCACGGCGACGACGCTGTAGGCCACGCTGCTGCCTTTGGCCTTGCGGCGCAGCAGGCTGCGGGCCAACACCGCGAAGATAAGCCCCAACGCCGCCAGCAGGCCGATAAACGGCAGCACATATTTGCTGATGCCCGCGCCTTTGAGGCTGCTGGTGACGGTGTAGATCACCGCATCGGTGATGCCGTCGCCGGTGAAGTAGTTGCTGGCGATCAGGATGACGTTCAGCACCAGATAGCTGCCGAGCAGCGTCAGCAGAATGGCGAACCACCAGCGGTTGGCGGCGGCCCGGGTGCGATAAATCAAAATCGACGCCAAAAAGAGAACAAACGAAACGACTGCTAAAACCATCCGCCAAACCTTGTCTGATTGAAATAAAACCGTTGCTGCCCTGGTTTGCGCCGCCGAGTGTGCCGCGGTGCGAAAAGTGAAGGGTATAGCCTATTGCCGGCGGCGGAACAACGTGCGATCTCCCGCTACGGCCGACGAGCGGCGGCTATTGTACATTTTTATGACAATAGTGTGACGTTAATCACGCCGACGGTGGCCGCGGCGGCGAAAGCTTGCTGGTCGGAGGTTTCGCTCTACGCTTAATGAGCGCCACGACGGTGCATCCATCAGCCATTCAGGAGGAAGTATGCAGACAATCCCCGCAGCGGTACTCGACGATCTGGCCCCGCAAGGCGTGTTGCGCGCGGCGATCAACTACGGCAATCCGGTGCTGGCGCAGGCCGGGGCTGATGGCAAACCGCAAGGCGCTTCGGTGGAGCTGGCCGCCGCGCTGGCTTGCGAACTGGGCGTGGCGCTGGAGCTGGTGACCTATGACGCGGCCGGCAAGGTGTTCGCCGATCTGGACAGCGGCGCCTGGAACCTGGCGTTTATGGCCATCGAGCCGGTGCGCGCGGCGCAGATCGCCTTCAGCGAACCCTACGTGATCATTGAGGGGACTTATCTGGTGGCGAACGACGCGCCTTACTCTGAGGTGGCGCAGCTCGACCGGCCGGAGGTGCGCATCGCGGTCGGGCAGGGGGCGGCGTACGATCTGTTTTTATCGCGCACGCTGCAGCAGGCGCAATTGGTGCGGGCGGCAACCTCCGCCGAGGCGATCGCGCTGTTTTTCGAACGGGGGCTGGAGGCGGCGGCCGGCGTGCGTCAACCGCTGTTGGCCGCCGCGGCCGCCCATCCCGGCTACCGAGTGCTGGACGGACATTTTACCGCCATCCGTCAGGCGATGGCGGTGCCGCGGCAAAACACGCAGGGCGCCGCCTATGTGAACGCGTTTATCGAACGCTGCAAGGCCAATGGGCTGGTGAAGGCGGCCCTGCAGCGCAGCGGCCAGGGCGAAGTGACGGTGGCGCCGCCGGCCGCCTCGGCGTGATCAGTTCAGCTCCACCGCGTACTGGTCTACCGGGGTGATTTTCTTGATCAGCTTGTTGTCGAACAGGAACTGTTCGTAAGCCTCATAGCGGGCCCGATCCAGCTTGGCCGGATCGCGCGCGAACAGCGGCAGGCTGGCTTGCCACGCCTGTTTGTTCAGCTCGGTATTCAGCTCCGGGTGCGCCTTGGCGAACGCCAGCCAGGTGTCCTGCGGGTGCGCGTGCAGGTAGTCGCTGCCTTGCTTCAGCGCGGCGAGGAATTTGCGAATTTTCGGCTCGTTCACCGCATTGCGGTGGGCGACGATGATCAGCTCGTCGTAGGCCGGCACGCCGTAATCTTCGACGTTGAACACCACCGGCGTCTTGCCCTGCAGCTTCAGCTCCAGCGCTTCGATGTTGCGGTAGCCGCCGATCACCGCATCGACCTGGCCCGCCAGCAGGGCGCTGGTCAGCTGGAAGTTGACGTTGATGAGCTTGATGTCCTGCGGCTTGAGGTGCTCGTGTTCGACCATGGTGGCCAGCGTCGCCTGTTCGATGCCGCTGACCGAGTAACCCACCGTTTTGCCCTTGAGATCCGCCGGCGAGGTGATGTTTTTGTCCAGTGCGATCACCGTATTCAGCGGCGTGTTGATCAGCGTGCCGACGCGCATCAATGGCAGGCCCTGATCGGCGAAGAAGTGCAGCTGCGGTTGATAGGTGATGGCGAGGTCGGCCTGTTTGGCGGCCACCAGCCGCGGCGGCAGCGCCGGATCGGACGGTGGCACGATCTTGACGTCCAGCCCTGCGGCCTTGAAGGCGCCGATCTGCTCGGCCACCATAATCGGCGCGTGATCGGGGTTGATGTACCAGTCGAGCACCAGCGTCAGCTTTTCAGCCGCGCCGGCCTGGCCGGTGATGGCGGCGCCGAGCAGCAGCCCGCAGACGGTTTGTTTGATCATGGTCGTTCCTTTATCCCTGGTTATGGTTGCAATCATCAGTCGTTTTCCGGCGCCCAGGCGATCAGGCGCCGCAGCAGCGCATCCACCGCGGCCCACAGCAGCACGGTCATCAGCACCAAAATAAACAGTGCGGCGAAGCAGACGTCGGTCTGCATGCGCGCATTGGCGTTCAGCATCACATAGCCCAGCCCTTCGGCCGAGCCGACCCATTCGCCGATGATGGCGCCGATGGGCGCGACGGCGGCGGCCATGCGCAGGCCGGAGCCGAAGGCCGGCAGCGCCGCCATTAGCCGCACGTGCCGCAGCTGCGCCCAGCGCGAAGCGCGCATCGTGCGCGCCAGATCGAGATAGTCGGTGTTGACCCGGCGCAGCCCGTCAAAAAAGGCCGACACCACCGGGAAGAAGATCACCAGCACCGCCATCGCCACCTTGGCGCTCATGCCGAAGCCGAACCACAGCACCAGCAGCGGGGCCAGGGCGAACACCGGTATCGCCTGGCTGGTGAGCACCAGCGGCATCAGCCAGCGCTGCAGGCGCGGCGAGAAAATCATGCACAGCGCCAGCGCCGCGCCGAGCAACACGCCGAGCACCAGCCCGCTGACGATCTCCGAAGCGGTGACCAGCGTGTGCCAGGCGAGATAGCCTCGCCCGTCCCACAGCGCCTGCGCTACTGCGCCCGGCGTGGGCAGCAGAAAGGCCGGGATGCCGCTTTGCGCCGCCAGCCACCACAGCAGCAGCAGGCCGACGAATACCGTCAGCCCGCGCCGCAGGCGGGTGAGTCCACGCTCTTGGGCACTATTCATTGCGCGGCCCTCACCAGCTGCTGCAGCAGCTCGGCCTGGCTTTTCAGCAGGTCGGCGTCATCCGGCGCGCGCGGCGGTAGCCCGCTGATGCGGTGAGTATCGTCGAGGCCCAGCGGCCAGGGCGACAGCACCAGCAGCCGGTGGCTCAGGCGGCAGGCTTCCATCGGATCGTGAGTGATCAACAGCACGGTATTTTGCGCCAGCAGCTCGGCGGCCAGGCTCTGGATCTCGGCGCGGGTAATGGCGTCCAGCGCGGAAAAGGGTTCGTCCATCAGCACGATCGGCTGGCGTTCGTAGAGCGTGCGGGCGATGGCGGCGCGCTGGCGCATGCCGCCGGACAGCGAGGCGGGCAGGCTGCGGCCATGCGCGGCCAGGCCCACGCGCTCCAGCAGGTGCGCCGCCCAAGCCCGATCCGGCGTTTCGCCGCGCAGCCGCGAACCGAGGGCGACGTTCTCTTCGATGGTCAGCCACGGGTAAAGCAGATCTTTTTGCCCCATGTAGGCGATGCGCCCGGCGATCGGCAGGCCGTCGCTGCCGATCACCGAGCCAGAGCTGGCCTGCGCCAGGCCGGCGATGATCTTCAGCAGGCTGGTTTTGCCGGCACCGCTGGCGCCGAGCAGGGCGACGAAGCTGCCGCCGGCGATGTCGAAGCTCAGCCGGTCGAAGACGATGTGCTGACCGAAACGCAGGCTGAGATCCCGCACCTGGATACCGGGCGGGAGAAGCGGGGAGGTCATGAGGCGTTCAGCCCCATCTGCCAAAATGCCGATTCCAGCTGGGTGGCGGTGGTGAAAATCTGCGCCAGCTCGGTGAAGCGATCCTGTGCGCCGCGCTGCTGACCAACGGTTTCCAGCAGTTCGATGGCGGCGCGTACGCCGGCCAGATAGCCCTCGTCGCCGTAGTTGCGGATCCAGGAGGCGTAAGGATTGCCCTCCATCTGGGTGGCGGGATCGTGCAGCAGCCGCAGGCCGATTTCGGCATAGCCGGCCACGCAGGGCAGCAGACCGGCCAACAGATCGAGGGCGTCGCCGGCATGGCCGATATCCAGCACGTAGCGGGTGTAGTTCATGGTTTCCGCCGCTTCCGGCTGGGCGGCGATCTGCGCTTCGCTTAGCCCCCATTCGGCGCAGTAGGCCACGTGCAGCGGCAGCTCGGCGACGATGCCGTTGAGCGAGGCGGTGGCGGCGCGCATCTCCGGCAGGGTGCGCAGCTTGCTGACCAGCAGCGCGTAGGCGCGGGCGAAGTGCAGCAGGAACAAATAGTCCTGGGTCAGGTAGCGGCGAAAAGCTCGTTCAGGCAAGGTGCCGGCGGCCAGCTGCTGCAGAAACGGGTGATCGACGTAGTCCTGCCAGTGGCTGCCGGCATGGTGGCGCAACCGGCCGTAAAGGCCGCTTTCGAACAGGGTGGTGATGGACATGGGACCTCCTTGAGTCAGTGGAGATCCGGGCACGCTGAGGTATGAACAGGCAACGGGTGATAGCGTTGTTGCCTAACCGTCCCTTCGCTGGCATGACCCAGATCAGGTTCAAAGGGTTCGGCTTGCGCCATCTCAGCCCGTAACAGGACACCCCTCGGAGCTGCCTGTTATACGACATTTGTTTTTTGATTACAATCGCCGGGCGGCGCGGCGGCAATCGGTTCGTTTAGTGCGATCGGGGGCGATTTTGCTGGCGCAAGGCGCGCGGTTTTTGTCACTGTAGGCCGATGATTTTGCCTTTGAGGACGATGCCCGATGAAAAAGATTGGTTTTCTCTCGTTTGGCCACTGGACGCCTTCCGCCCAGTCCGGCACCCGTTCCGCAGCGGATGCGCTGCTGCAGTCCATCGATCTGGCGGTTGCCGCCGAAGATTTGGGGGCGGACGGCGCCTATTTTCGCGTGCACCACTTCGCGCGTCAGCTGGGATCGCCGTTCCCGCTGCTGGCCGCCATCGGCGCCAAAACCCAACGTATCGAGATCGGCACTGGCGTGATCGACATGCGCTATGAAAATCCGCTGTACATGGTGGAGGACGCCGGCGCGGCGGATCTGATTGCCGGCGGGCGGCTGCAGCTCGGCATCAGCCGCGGCTCGCCGGAGCAGGTGATCGACGGCTGGCGCTATTTCGGTTACGCCCCGGCCGAGGGCGAAACCGACGCTGACATGGCCCGCCGCCATACCGAAGTGTTCCTGGAAGCGCTGCGCGGCGAAGGGTTCGCCGAACCCAATCCGCAGCCGATGTTCCCCAATCCGCCTGGGCTGCTGCGGCCGGAGCCGTTTTCCGCCGGGCTGCGCGATCGCATATGGTGGGGCGCCGGTTCGAACGCCACCGCCGTCTGGGCGGCGAAGCTGGGCATGAACCTGCAAAGCTCGACGCTCAAGAATGACGAGACCGGCGAACCCTTCCATATCCAGCAGGCCAAGCAGATCCGCGCCTATCGCGCCGCCTGGCAAGAGGCCGGCCATGCGCGCGAGCCGCGGGTTTCCGTGAGCCGCAGCATCTTCGCGCTGGTGGATCAGCGGGATCGCAATTACTTCGGCGGCAGCGGCAAAGAGGGCGATCAGCTGGGATATATCGACGCGCAAACCCGGGCGATCTTTGGCCGCAGCTATGCCGCTGAGCCGGACGCGCTGATCGAGCAGCTGGCGCAGGACGAGGCCATCGCCGAAGCGGATACGCTGCTGCTGACCGTGCCTAACCAGCTGGGCGTGGATTATAACGCCCACGTTATCGAATCGATTTTAACCCATGTCGCGCCGGCGCTCGGCTGGCGCTAAACGGAGGAGTGGCATGTCACGCATTTTCATTACCGGTTCGGTCGACGGGCTGGGGCGCGCCGCCGCGCAAACGCTGTTGGAGGAAGGGCATCAGGTAATCCTGCATGCGCGCGCGCCCGGCCGTCTGGAGGCGGTGCGCGATCTGCTGGATCAAGGCGCGCAGGCGGTGATTGGCGACCTGTCCGAGGTGCAGCAGATCCGTCAGGTCGCCGAGCAGGTGAATCGTCTTGGCCGCCCGAATGCGGTGATCCACAACGCCGGCATGTTCACCGGGCCGCAGGTGATGCCGGTGAACGTGATGGCCCCCTATCTGCTGACGGCCCTGATCGAACGCCCCGATCGCATCGTCTACCTGAGTAGCAGCATGCACTTTGACGGCGTAGCGGAACTGAACGGCGTGGACTGGCTTGGCGGCGCAGCCGGCTCCTATTCGGACAGCAAGCTGTTCGTCACCGCGCTGGCCGCCGCCGTGGCGCGCCTGTGGCCCGGCGTTATCAGCAGCGCGGTCGATCCCGGCTGGGTGCCGACCAAAATGGGCGGCGCGGATGCGCCCGACGATCTGGCGCTGGGACACGTGACGCAGGCGTGGCTGGTGAGCAGCGATGAACCGCAGGCACTGATTTCCGGCGGCTATTGGCACCACCAGCAGCGGTTTGAACCTCACGCGGCGGTGCACGATGAGGCGTTTCAAACGGCGCTGCTGGCGCAATTGGCGCGCGCCGGCGGGGTGAACCTGCCGCAGGCTTGATGGCCGTTCCTTCCTGGCCCGTCGGTGATTATCGGCGGGCTTTTTTATACCCGCAGGGTGAACCGACGGGGCTTTTCTTATACAGTGGGCACCTGGCCTGTTTTGATTGTTATTTATATTATTGCCATGCACTCATTCCTGATTATCGTCCCTGAAGGGGGCATGCTGTTCGAAGCGGCGGGCATCGCCGATATCCTGATGCAGGCCAATCGCCTGAGCCCTGCCGAGACGCCGCTGTATCAGATCGCGGTCGCCACCACGCAATCTCACCGGGTGGTGCACGGCCTGTCCGGGCTGAGCCTGTTGGCCGATCATCGCCTGGCGGATCTCGATCCGGCCCTGCCGCGCGATACCGTGATCGTCGCCGGCAAGGGGGCGACCGAAGAAGAGGGTGCTCTGGTCGCCGATTGGCTGCGCCGCGCGGCGCCGCAGGCGCGCCGTATCGCTTCCGTTTGCGGTGGCGCACTGCTGCTGGCCGAAGCCGGGTTGCTGGACGGGCGGCGGGCGACTACCCACTGGCGGCTGGCGGAAACGCTGCAGGCGCGCTTCCCGCGGGTGCAGGTCGAAAACGGCCCAATCTACGTGCAGGACGGGCCGATCTGGACCTCCGGCGGCGTCAGCTCCGGCTTCGATCTGACGCTGGCGCTGGTGGAGGATGATTACGGCTTCGTGCAGGCGCGCGAAGTGGCGCAGGATCTGGTGATGTTTCTGCGTCGCCCCGGCGGGCAGGCGCAGTTCAGCCGCTATCCGCTCAACCAGGCCAAATCGCCGGGGCCGATCCGTGACCTGCAATCCTGGATCCTGGAAAACCTTGCCGACGATCTCAGCGTCGATCGGTTGGCCGAGCGCGTGGCGATGAGCCCGCGCAACTTTACCCGGGTGTTCACCCGCGAGACGGGCATTTCTCCCGCCAAATTCGTTGAAGAGGGGCGGTTGCATACCGCCAGGCAGCGCCTCGAACAGAGCGCGGAAGGTATCGAGCAGATTGCCCTGGCCACCGGCTTCGGCAACGGCCTTAACCTGCGGCGGGTGTTTGAGCGCAAACTGCAGCTGACCCCGAGCGAATACCGCGAACGCTTTCATGCGCGCAATTTGGCGTAAATTGATTGGTAAACGTCATTTACGCCGCTTCTGGTCGGCGCTAGATTTGATGCAAAGTCCACAAATGAGGAGTGCATCATGGTGAGAGTAGGCATTAACGGCTTCGGCAGGATCGGGCGCAACGTGCTGCGCGCGGCGCTGGGGCGCAGCGATTTTGAAGTGGTGGCGATCAACGATCTGACCGACAGCAAGACGCTGGCGCACCTGCTGAAATACGACACGCTTTCCGGCACGCTGGCGGCCAGGGTGGAAGCCGGCGACAACCAGCTGCTGCTGGACGGCCGGCCGATTCAGGTGTTTTCGCAGCGCGATCCCGCCGAAATCCCCTGGAGCAGCGTGGGCGTGGACGTGGTGATCGAAGCGACGGGCTTCTTTACCGATAAAGCCAAGGCGGAAGTGCACATCACGCACGGCGGCGCCAAGCGGGTGATTATCTCAGCGCCGGCCAAGAATGACGACATCACGCTGGTGATGGGGGTTAACGATCACCTCTACGATCCGGCGCTGCATAAGGTGGTCAGCAACGGCAGCTGCACCACCAACGGGCTGGCGCCCGCCGCGCAGGTATTGCATCAGGCGTTCGGCATCGAATACGGCTTGATGAATACCACGCATGCCTATACCAACAGCCAGGCGCTGCACGATCAGCCGGAAAAAGATCTGCGCGGCGCGCGGGCGGCGGCGGAATCGATCGTGCCTTATTCCAGCGGCGCGGCCAAGGCGCTCGGCAAGGTGATCCCCGAACTGGACGGCCGCCTGACCGGTTATTCGCTGCGGGTGCCGGTGCCGGTGGTTTCCATCGTCGATCTGACGGTGACGCTGAAACGCCCGGCGACGGTGGAGGAGATCAACGCCGCTTTCCGCGCGGCGGCGGCGTCCGGCCCGCTGAAAGGGATCTTGGGGTACAGCGATGAACCGCTGGTGTCGAGCGACTATCGGGGCGATGCGCGTTCGTCGATCATCGACGGCCTGTCCACGCTGGTGATCGGCGGCAACCTGGTGAAAGTGCTCGCCTGGTATGACAACGAGTGGGGCTTCTCCAACCGCTTGGTCGATCTGGCGCTGCTGATGGAACAACGCGGGCTATAAACGCCCAACAGCAAAAAGCCCGCTTAAGTTTCCTTAAGCGGGCTTCTCTAAATATGGCTCCTCTGACTGGACTCGAACCAGTGACATACGGATTAACAGTCCGCCGTTCTACCGACTGAACTACAGAGGAATCGTGTGAACGGGGCGCATCATATCCAGCGGCTCCGGGTGTGTCAACGCTAAATTGCCCCAGGCGGTGCGACTGCTCGGTATCTGAGCAATGTGCCCGTCAATCAGCCCATTGCGCGTCGTTTTCCGCCTGGTCTCGCAGCAGGCGCGCCAGCGGATCCTGGCGGTAGAAGCGGCAAAAGTGCTGATACAGCGCCGGGAAGCGTTCGGCCAGCAGTTCGGGAGCGCTGAAGAAATACTCCGACAGCACGGCGAAGCACTCGGCCGCATCGGTGGCGGCGTAGGCATCCATGCTGGCGGCATCTTCGCCGACCATGTCGATCTCGTCCTGCAGGCTTTCCATCGCGGCGTGCAGATCATGTTCCCAGGCGGCCACCTCGCGCAGCGGGATCGGCGGCACGCCGGTGGCGACGCCGCCGTTGCGCATATCCAGTTTGTGCACTGCTTCGTGGATCACCAGATTGAAACCGGAGAGGTCAAAAGAGTCCTGCACGTCTTGCCAGTTGAGCACGATCGGCCCCTGTTCCCAGCTTTGGCCCGACTGCACCACCGGCCCCGAGTGCACCAGACCGATCTCGTCCTGCCATTCGTCTTCCACCACGAACGGGGTGGGGTAGAGCAGAATTTCGTTGAAGCCGTCGAGGCATTCCGCGCCCAGCTCCAGCACCGGCAAGGCGAACAGCAGGGCGATGCGCGCCTGCATTTGCGAGGTGAGCTGCAGCCCCTGCAGCGGCACGATGCGCTTTTGCTGCAATATTTGCCCGGCGACGGCCACCAGCCGCTGCCGCTCCTGCTCATTCAGCGGCGAGAGCAGCGGGATCGCCAGCGCGTCCTGCCACTGGGCCTCGATGTCTGCCTGGGATTGAGAGGGTTGAGTCGCTTTCCACGGCCATTTAATCATCAGGTTGCTCGTAAACTCATCACTTGAACGTTCAGCGGTATGCTAATGCTGTAAAAATGCCGCAAAAGCGGGCATGATAGCAAGCGTTGTCAGGAGAGATGCCGGAGCGGCTGAACGGACCAGTCTCGAAAACTGGAGTAGGGGCAACTCTACCGGGGGTTCAAATCCCCCTCTCTCCGCCACTTTACCCCGCGTTATTCCCCCATTGAATCAAAATCCTTTTCTTTCGCTAATGCTTGTAAACCGTTGGATATGAAACCGGTTTGCGTTGGCCGAGATCCTTTCCCGCATTATAACTCGTGCAATATCAACGAATAGCATTTTGCGATTATGTTCTTCATTTTGTGAGCCACGTTGCGCTTGGATCCGATATGGCGCCTGCTGCAAGCCCAATGCTATGCATGCCAATCACGCTGAAGGTGTGAAACCGTCACGGCGATAATGCCTGCCGGCAGGGGCGTGCACGGTCTGAGTCCGCTATCCCTTGAAAAGTTTGCCAGACTGAAAACATGCCCAACGCCTCCAGGATAGTGTGTATTTACACGCGATTTTTTGCGCACTAATATGTGTGCACATGCACATAAATGATCAGTCTCCTGCCCGAAACGAGGGCGACAGAAGGGGCTGACCGCCTGGAGACTGGAGGACTTGCCATGAGTTTGCTCGATTGCGCACTGGATTTTCGTCAATTCATTGAGGAATTGCGTCGCCGAAACGATTTGGTCGACGTGCATCAGGAAGTTTCCGCCGACCTGGAGATAGCGGCTGTCTGCCGCCGGGTCTATGAGCAACGGCTTTCGGCTCCGCTATTTCATCATGTGGCGGGCGCGATGCCAGGGGCCCGCATCCTCGGCGCGCCGGCCGGCATGCTCGCTTCTGCGGAACATGCCTATTCTCGCCTCGCCCTCCATTTTGGGCTGCCGCCGGAGAGCGCTCCGCGGGATATCGTGGCGGCGATTCGCCGGGCGGTGAAGGCGGAGCCGTTTGCGCCGGATTATTGTTCGACCGGTCCGGTGAAAGAGAATATTTGGCGTGGCGACGAGGTTGATCTGGAACGCTTCCCGGTACCGCTGTTGCATGAACGGGATGGCGGGCGCTATTTCGGCACTTACGGGTTCCATGTCGTGCAATCCCCGGACGGAAAGTGGCATAGCTGGGGAGTCGGCAGGCTCATGATGCTCGATCGCAATCGTCTCACCGGCCCGGCGATACCCACCCAACACATCGGCATGATCCGTGAAATGTGGCGCCGAGAAGGGAAACCTACGCCATGGGCGATGGTGCTCGGGGCGCCGCCTGCCGCGGTGGCGGTCGCGGGGATGCCGTTGCCGGCCGGCGTCAGTGAGCCTGACTATGTCGGCGCGCTGCTCGGTAAAAGCGTTACGCTCACCCAAGCGGAAACCAACGATCTCTGGGTGCCGGCCAATGCGGAAATTGTGCTGGAAGGTGAAATCAGCCTGACGGAGACGGCGCTGGAGGGGCCGATGGGGGAGTATCACGGCTATCAACACCAGCAAGGCAATGAAC
Source organism: Serratia sp. CY40230 (assembly GCF_052168835.1). Lineage (NCBI taxonomy): Bacteria > Pseudomonadati > Pseudomonadota > Gammaproteobacteria > Enterobacterales > Yersiniaceae > Serratia > Serratia sp. CY40230. The sequence goes on along the minus strand of NZ_JBJNLX010000001.1, from coordinate 772,495 downwards.
AGCCGGTGTTTCATGTGCGTGCGGTGACGTTTCGCGATGACCCCATTTTGCCGATTTGTGTCGCCGGCACGCCGCCGGAAGAAAATCATACGATCTGGGGCACCATGATCTCTGCTCAGCTGCTGGAAACCCTGCAGAGCGCGGCCTTGCCCGTTGACTTTGTCTGGTGTTCCTATGAGGCGGCGACCTGTTGGGCGGTGGTCTCCGTCGATATCGAAAAACTGGCCGGAATGAATACCACCGCGGCGGATTTTGCCGGCAAGGTGGCGGAGGTGGCCTTCGGCTCGCATGCGGGCTACCTGATCCCCAAACTGATCCTGGTCGGCAATGACATTGATATTGTCGATATCGATCAGGTGGTTTGGGCGTTGGCCACGCGTTCACATCCGGCGCGCGACCATTTTATCTTCCCGGACGTACGCGAGTTCCCGATGGTGCCGTACCTGACGGAAGAAGACAAGGCGCGCGGTAGCGGCGGCAAAGCCATCATCAACTGCCTGTTCCCCGAGCAGTTCAGCGGCGTAACACGTGCGGGGACCGCCTCTTTCAGGCACTCTTATCCGGAACAGGTCAGGGCAAAAGTCGAGGCTAATTGGAAACAGTATGGATTCTGAAAAAAAAGGCACGCAGAGCGGCAGACGGGGAATGGGATTGCCCAATGGTGCGCTTTACAGGATGACGGAGGTGGTGCGTCACCGCGAAAAACGGCTGTCTGCGTTACTCGCTTTGCAAGGACTCAGCCTCCATGAGTGGCGCGCGTTGCGCATTCTCTACAGTTTTCCGGGCGACGTGGCCATGAGCGAGGTGATAGCGCATTCGCAGACCGATCGCACCGCGCTAGGCCGTACGATCACCCAACTGGTTAATCGGGGGTGGGTCGCGCGCTTCCCCGATCCGGAAGATAAGCGCGCGGTATATCTGCGCGTCATGCCGGCGTCTCGTCCCATTTTTGACCAGGCGAGGCAATGGGTGGCGGATTATGACGCACAGCTGATGGCCTGTCTGGATAATGCCGGGCTCAGTGCCCTGGATGACGCACTGCAACGCATGATGCTGTTCATCGAGCCCGCGTAGTCCGTTCCGGCGAAAGCCAGCGCCGTATTTCCCGAGTGACCTCATCGCGGTGTTGTACTGTTGCCCGCGGGTAAGGTAATTTGCTGAGGGCATGATGACTGAGGCAGGGGCCAACGGACATGAATGAAAGGATCGACTACCACATCGAGAAATACCACTTCGCGCCGCTGGATGAAGCCCCGCGGATCGCGCGCCAGTGGAGCGAGGTGTTGAACGAGTGTCGCCAGACGCAGGCCGGGGCGGAACAGCGTCTGCGCATTGCGCTGCTCAACGTGGACTATGTGACCAGTTTCGAATTGCCGTTTCGCTTATTGCTGGTGCGGGCGCCGCAGCTGATTGCCGGCCTGCGCGATGAGCTGTCGATCAGTCAAAAAAATGTGGTGTTCAACGGCAAGCGCTTTGGCTGCGTTTACAGCCTGAAAAGCGATTTAAGCGACGTGCCTGAGGCCTTCCAATATGGCCTGTCGACCCGTATTCACCGAACTTCGGCGTCGGGCGTGGACGCGCTGCCTTACCGGGAAATCGCCAAAGCGCTCAAGGCGCCGCGTGAGCGGCTTAAGCTGGCGCTGGAGCAGGGGCTGCGCGTCACGGCGCTGGACGGACTGTTCTGGTTCGGCATACAGCGCATCGCCGCAGAAGTGCGCAGGCTGAGAAAAACCGGCATGACGATCGTGACGGCGGAAACGGAGATTTTCGACACCCTGACCGGCACGACGCGCCAGGTTCCGGTATACCGGTTGGCCGATCGTTAAACGCCGCTTCCGCACCGCGGAGGTTCAAACCAAGAACCTCCTTATTAATGCTACCGCTTACCGATAGGCTTCATTGCGCGCGATGGCATACTTCCCGCTGCCCAGCAGCAGGATGGCGAGTCCGCCCATAAAGAACACCAGCTCGTTTTCAATGCCCCAGGCGCCGACGTCGGTGACGGTGAAGACCTTGCCGGTGCCCACCATCAAAAACGCCACCACCAGCGTAAAGGCGTAAACCAGCGCGGCGGGGCGGGTGAACAGCCCCAAAATGATCAGTATCGGCGCCAGGATCTCCCCCACATACACGCCGTAGGCGATGAAGGCGGGTAGCCCCTGTTCCTGCAACGCCCCGGCGATCCAGCCGACGCCGTGCTGAATCTTCGCCACGCCGTGAAACAGCATCAGCCCGCCGAAGGTTAGCCTGAGCGCCAATTTGCCGGCGTCCGGGTGGTCAAAAAAGCGAGTGAATGCCGCATTGAGTGACTTAACCATGGCTTTTTCTCCTGAATAGGAATGATTTTCAATCAATATATCAGTCGGATGAATGCGAAAGCTGTTCTGGATCAGGAAAACGGCGGGCTTGGCGTTAAATCGCCGGGCGAGGCCGGCGGTGCGGCTTGATTTTTAGGTGGAATGACCTGTGCGCACCGGCCGAACCGGGGATGAGAAAAGTCATCGGCAGAGGTGGCCCGCCGCGTAGCCCATCTCTTTTCTGTATGTGTTGGCTACCCGATTTGCGTTTTCATCAAGGATTGTCAAAGGACAGGCAACGTAAAGATTCATAAGGTTTTTTTGCAGCAATGAAAAGGTGCGCGTTTTCGCTTTAATAACCCAATAGAGTTACCTTTATTTTTATTTTGAACCGCTAAATCATTAACGCTTTTTTTCGGCCTTTTTATTGGGAATTATCTTGCTTATTTTGCCTTGCGAAAGTTGATCCTGTGGGGCATACGGCCAGTGGCGGGTTTTATTTTTATAGATTTTCTTATTTTTTGATGATAATTCAATGCCGAAGAGAATGAGGGAGATTGACTGAGGGGGTTGTGAGGGGGGGGCAAATTTCCATGAACTATTTTTTCTGGCGTAAAAGTAATCGATTCAGCACTGTTTTAAGTTATTGAATTGTTTGTTTTATGTATATTGATTTGTTATTTTTTTATTAAAAAAATAATATTTTTTCTTGATATTGGGTTTGCCTTTGCTAGTATCAAATTAGTGGTCTTATCAGTTAGGGAAACATTTCTTGTATATGGAACAGATTGCTGGTCTTAACACGGTTCCTGTCGTTGCAGCGCTTACGTGGTTATTTTGCCGTTATAGTAAATGATATCTCTAATGCCACTTTAGTCTGCGAGACTCTTTACCGCAGTGGTGCTTTTGCCGCGGTAAGCCGTATGAGAACACACACGAAGGGGAATTGAATCTTAAATTATTCTGATCATTACCCTGAGTTAACTATAAAAGAATGATGCTTTATCCACCAGGCTGTTTGTGTATCAATAGGTATTCGGTGCACCACGGCGGAATGTTAATCTGTGCTTTAGCTTTAAAATTAATAATCAAAACTCTCGCCAAATTGTTTATTTTCACACCAGGTTTCGCATGTGTAAGTACTGAGTGCTGGAAATGAAAGTCACACTGCCATCGTCTTCTATTGATCATTGCGTGCTACCCGCTTGCAAGAAACGACTGGCTGTCATGGTTTTATGAAAAAATTTCACTATTTACTGTAGTTATCATTTGCTAATTAAATTATTTGTATCCGGTGGTATTACTGGAATTATCCTACCAAGGATGAAACGTTGTTTTTAGGGCAGTTTTTGATTTTTTTCCTATTCTTAGCTTGCATAATTATCGTTTGCAATTTATTGATTTTAAAAAGAAAAAATAAATATGTAAATGTAAAATAGTTTAAACCGATCACTGCGATTCTATTGATAGGCTCAATCTATTATTGTTGTTAATATTAATACATCTAAACAATTTGCGAGCTTGGTGACGACTAACTTACGCTAAAAGGACTCTGGGAAAGACTGGCGAACGTAAAAGCCCGCTTTATTAGGCTTTATGTTTCTAGTGCTGATTGAAAAGGATATCAGGCCATGAATGAAGTCATCTCAACGGAAGTGAATGGCGTCGAATTTGATCCACGATACAGTGAAATTGAATTCACGCTTTCGGAATATGACAGCCAAACCGATCCGCTTAATGCCGTAGACAATGCGCGTGATATCAATTGGCACGCCATTCGCGAGCAGTCTGCCGCGTTGCTGGAACAGTGCTTCGATTTACATGTCGTGCTGTGGTTTATGCGCGCCAATCTTCATATCGACGGTTTTTCGGCCTTCTACCAGGGCATTAAGGATATTGACGCCAAATATGCCGAGGAGGGCGCCACCATTTTCCCTCAGGCGGACATGGAACCCTCATCGGACAGCTTTCATGCGGCCGCATTAGGGTGGCTCGCCACATCGTCCTGTCTGCACGAAATCAAGAACAGCAAGATTTTTCCCGATACGCCGTTAACCACCGACGAGCTGCTGAATATGCGGCTTGACGAGCAGGAAGGCAAAAGCCTGCATTTTTCGGAGGTGGTAAAGGTGCTGGGGCAAGCCGACAGTTATTTTGCCGGCAGAAATCTGCCTTCGCTGAAAGAGCAATTGGCGCTGGAAATCGATGCGCTGGAGCGCGTCGAGAATTACGCCAATCTGCAGGCTGAAGATTATCGTTTGGACTGCCGGCAGGTACGCGACTATTTGAAACAGTTCAGCCGCCAGCTGGCTTCACTGGAACAGCAGGAATTGCCGGCTGAACGGAATGACGCGGAGATTGACTCGCCGGATGCTGACGCGCCTGTCGCCATGCCCGGCAAATATATCCGTTCCCGGCAGGATGTCATCTTGCTGTTGGATCAGGTTTTGGACTATTTCCAAAACTATGAGCCCAGCCATCCGGCCCCCATTCTTATTCGACGTTCACAAAAAATGATCGGTATGGACTTCGCGACGATTGTTGAGGAGCTTTTGCCGGAATCTCTGGCCTCGTTAAATCAATTGTCCGGGAAGTAATTTTTATCACAAAGGAGTTTTCCAATGGCTAAGGACTCAAGCTCTCAGAAATTTATCGGTAAAAATAACGCGCCGCGCGTGCAAATTGAATATGACGTAGAGCTTTACGGTTCACAAAAGAAAGTGGAGTTGCCCTTTGTTACGGGGGTCATGTCCGATCTCTCTGGGCATCGGAAAAAGCCTTTGCTGCCGATCGAAGAGCGGAAATTCCTGACCTTTGATCAGGACAACTTCAACGATCGCATGCGCGCCATCAAGCCTCGTCTGCAATTTTACGTAGAGAACACCCTGAGCGAAGACGATGCGTTGCTGGACGTGGAATTGGAGTTTGAATCGATGGATGACTTCACGCCTGGCGCCATCGCCAAACGGGTTCCGCAGATGCAACGCCTGCTTGAAGCCCGGGAGCATCTCACGGAGCTGATCACCTATATGGATGGTAAATCCAGCGCGGAAGAGGTGGTGAAGAATCTGCTGGAGAAACCCGATTTTCTGCATCGTTTAGTGACGGATGCGCGTAAAACGGTCGCGGATGCGGAACAGGATGTGCAGGATCCCGGCAATAAAGGAGATGAGGAATGAGAGCGAGGCAACGACGCTATTCGGCTAAGCAGCAGGCTACGGCAGTCGCTGAAGTTGAAACTCAGGACACGGAAAATGAGCTTGACGGTTTGCTCAAGCGTTCATTCCGGCCCAGAACGAACGAGGCTTCGGAAGCGGTTCGTCGGGCTATCGGCACGCTGTCCGAATATGCCAACAAAGGCAAGGTCAAGGTCAGCCAGGATGTCGTATTGACCATTGAATCGTTGATTGCCCAGATCGACGAACAGCTTTCGCAACAGATGAACAATATCTTGCACCACAAGGAGTTCCAGAAGCTGGAGTCCGCCTGGCAAGGTCTGAGTTATCTGGTCGATAACACCAACGTCAGCGAAACGCTCAAGATCCGGGTGTTGAACATCAGTCAGGATGAGCTGACGCGCAATTTGCGCCGCTATCGGGGCTCCGCCTGGGATCAAAGCCCGGTGTTCAAACAGATTTACGAACAGGAATATGGTCAGTTCGGCGGCGAGCCGTTCGGTTGCATCATCGGCGATTTTGAATTCGATCACAGCCCGATGAGCGTCACGCTGCTGACCGAGTTGGCGAAAATTTCCGCGGCGTCGCACTGTCCGTTCATTTCCGCCGCGTCGCCGTCGCTGCTGCAGATGAGCAAGTGGAACGAACTGGGCAACCCGCGGGATATCGGCAAGATTTTCACCACGCCGGAATATGCGTCCTGGCGCCGCCTGCGCGAAAGCAACGACTCGCGTTACCTGGTGTTGACGATGCCGCGTTTCCTGTCGCGTTTGCCTTACGGGGCGAAAACCAACCCGATCGAAGAGTTCGCTTTCGAGGAGTCCGTCAGGCCGGATGTGGATGATGATTTTTCCTGGGCCAACTCGGCGTATGCGATGGGCGTCAACATCAACCGCGCGTTCCATGAGTACGGCTGGTGTTCGAAGATCCGCGGCATCGAATCCGGCGGCTCGGTGGAAGAACTGCCCGCCTACGCGTTTCCTTCCGATGAGGGCGGATATGAACTGACGTGCCCGACGGAAGTGGCCATTTCCGATCGGCGCGAGCAAGAGCTTTCCGACGCCGGGTTCTTGCCCCTGGTCTATCGCAAGCATTCCGATTTCGCCGCTTTTATCGGTTCTTGCACCATGCACGCGCCGGCGAAATACGAGGATCCCGACGCGACGGCCAACGCCAAGCTGTCTTCGCGCTTGCCTTATATTTTCGCCACGTGCCGATTCGCGCACTATTTGAAATGCATCGTGCGCGACAAAATCGGTTCTTTCCGTTCCAGAGACGATATGCAGCTGTGGCTGAATGACTGGCTGATGAACTACGTCGATGGCGATCCTTCCGTATCGACCGAGGCGACCAAGGCGCGTCGTCCATTAGCCGCCGCCGAGGTGCGCGTTGAGGATGTGGAAGACGATCCGGGTTATTACCGCGCGCATTTCTATTTGCGCCCGCATTACCAGTTGGAAGGCATGACCGTGTCCTTGCGACTTGTATCAAAACTTCCGTCAGCCAAAAAAGATGGGAGCAGATAAGTTACGGCTGGTCATTGGTTTGGATATTGCCGACGTTAATTATTAAATGGCGTTGGTGGGAATTGATATTTCATTGAAATTTAGTGGCGCTGTTTTTTACGCTATTGCTATTTATTAATGGCTAATGGGTTCTCATTGTCGCTATTTCAATGATCGCGTAGGCAATATAACGACTTATCTGAATAGACTTTTCAATTAACGAAGTAGACCTATCAGTCAAGGAGACAAAAAATGAGCACGAAAGCTTTAGTAGACTATTTTTTGAAAATTGAGGGTGTTGATGGTGAATCACCCGACCAAACCTACCCTGGCTGGATTCAGCTGCAAGCCTGGCAATGGGCGGAAGAAAACGCCGGCCGTTGGGGGTTCGGGAGCGGCGGCGGTTCAGGCAAAGTCGAGATGAAAGACTTTGAGTTTCGCATGGTGAGCAATAAGGCTTCGCCGAAACTGTTCCTGATGTGCGCCACCGGCGAGCATATTCCTCAGGCAAAACTTGTTTGCCGTAAATCAGGCCAGGGTCAGCAAGACTTCATTGCCGTGACCTTCAGCAACTGCCTGGTTTCCTCATTCAAGACCGTGGGTAATATGCCGCTGAATTCCACCATCGGTACTGAAATCGATACCGTGCTGCCAACCGACGTTATCAAGCTGAATTTCGCACGTATCGAAGTTGAGTACAAAGAGCAAAACAATGATGGCTCCATGGGTGCGGTAATTAAGACGGGGTATGACCTCAAGCTTAATGCCCGTATCTGATCATTGATGTCACAACACTAATTGCAGGCTGTCTGCCCGCAGCGATTGCGGGCAGACATAAGCCTTATCGCGAGGTGTTAAATGAAAGCGTCATTGCCCATGCTATTCGATAAGCTCAGCGTGAGACATCAAAGCGCCAGCGCCGATAATTGGCGGCGTGTTTTGGTGCGTGATATCGAATTCTTACTGAATGACGCATCGCGCAGCGCTGATTTGAAACTTCATGATTATGCGCACAGCGAAAGTTCGGTATTGAATTATGGCCTGCCGTCGCTGAGCCAACGCATACCGATTAATACCGACCCGTTAACGCTGGCGAGACATATACAAAGAATCATTACTTCGTTTGAGCCGCGTCTGGATCCGAAAACGATTCGTGTGGTGCCTGTAGTGAATGAACGCCAATCGTATGTGCTGGCGATTTTATTCGATATTTATGGCACCTGCTCATTACCGGGTGACGAAATGCTGGTTAATTTGCGCATCGCTCTTGATTATTCCTGTGGCGCCGTACACGTATTTGATTAATAGGGGTGACTATGTTCAGTGAGCGCTTTCTCCAATTATATAATGATGAGCTGCGTTATTTTCGCGAGGCCGGTCGTCAGTTCGCCTCTTCTCATCCCCAGGTCGCCCAGCATTTAGGCATGCATATCGACGGCGTGCTGGATCCTTTCGTTGAGCGTCTGTTGGAGGGCTCCGCGTTCCTTTGCACCCGCATCCAGGAAAAGCTGAACAATGAGCAGCCGGAATTTGCCCTGCAAATGCTCTCACGCCTGGCGCCGCTGTGGTATACGCCGGTTCCCGCGATCGCCACCGTCGCGATTAAGCCCGATCTCTCTTTTCCCCAGTGGCACAGCCAGGTTGACCTGCCGCGCGGGAGCCGCATGACCCTCAACGATATCTCGCTGAACAACAAACCCGCCACGTTCACCACGGCGCGGCATATTAAAGTGCAGCCGGTTGAGATTTCACTGGCGGAATGCGAGATTTTGCCGCCGCACCATTTGCCTGACGGCGCCGCCAGACACATGCAGGATTGCTCGGCCTACGTCAGGATATGCCTGACGACGCACGGCGTGCTTCCCGTCTCGGAGCTGGATCTCGAGCCGCTGCACCTGACGCTGGCGGAAGATACGGTGCGGGCCAATCAACTGCTGGCCGCGTTGCTTAATCGCACCTTGCGCATCGTGCTATGGGCGAAAAGCGACGACCGGCCAATCGTCAAAGTCTTGCCGCCGGACAGCTTGCGCCTGGGCGGCGTCAGCGATGAAGAAGCCTTGTTGCCCACCGTGGTGGGGGAACTGCCCGGCAACCGGCTGATGCGCGAATACTTCGCCGCGCCAAGCCGCTTCTTCAGCCTGGAGCTGCATGGCGTGCAGGATTTTCTGCGTCAATGTGAACGCGTTCACGAGTTCGAGATCTTGTTCGCGCTGGAGCAACGCCCACTCACTCTGATCGGTCGCGTCAACGCCAGGGATTTTCATCTTTTCGCGACCCCAGTCATCAACCTGTATCGCCGCCATTGCTCGCCGGTGCTGCTGACGGATGAGCGCACGGAGCACCAGCTGGTGGTCGATCGTTTGAACACCTCGCTGTATGAGATACACAGCGTAAAACAGGTGAAAGGCATGCTGCCCGACGGCAACCCGGTGATTTTCTCTTCGCTGCAGGCCGACGTGCAGTACGACTGCGAGCGGGAGCCGGCCGGTTATACGCTGCACCGTCGCCGGGAGCCGTCGCCCTCCAAGTACAATAATCCGCACCTGCCCAACGAAGATACCTTCATCGCCATCTCGCCGGGCAAAAGCGGCATCGACATCGACGACATCACGTCGCTCAGCGTCGAGGCGCTGGTCTGCGAACGGCATCTGGTGCCGGCGCACCTTCAGCAGCCGCATTTCCAGCTGGAAACGGCGATGCCGATCCACCAGGTGGAGATCGTCCGCTACCCGAGCAACCCGGTCGCGGTGCCGAACATCAGCCAGGCGTGGCAGGCGATTCAGATGCTGGCCTCCAATCCTCTGCGCCATGCGCGCCCCGACGTTCAGGATTGTTCGGCGCTGTTGCGCGACTGGCTGTCGTTGTTCTGCCATCAGGATGACTCCAGCCAGCGCAAGCGCATCGCCAGCATCAAAAACGCCTGGGTGGAGCACCACTTCGAACGCAATCAGGGGCCGGGGCCGCTGGCCTGGATCCGCGGGGCCGAGATCGCCGTCAACTTAAGCGCCAACCATCATGCCGACCACGGCGCCTATCTGTTCGGCAAAATATTGCACCACGCGTTGAGCCAATACGGCGACCTGAACCAAACGTTAAGCATGAAGCTGTTGCTGGATGGGGAAACCCACGCCGACTGGGGGGCGCTCTACTATGGCTGATATGTCGTTGATGCGTGAAACGGCGCTCTCGTTGGAACAGGCGCCGACGCAGGGGGCGCAAAGCGAAAGCGCGGGCCAGGCCGAAATCCGCGGGCTGTCCAATCGACAGGATTTTTTCGAGCTGCTGCGGCGTATCGAACGCGCGCAGCCGGATGCGCCGCGGCTCGGCGTCTCCAACGATCGCAGCCGCGAAAGGCTCTGCATTACCCAGCCGGCGGATATGGCGTTCGCTTCGCGTGAAATCGCCTCTATCGTGCAGCGCCCTAAGCAAGTGCTGATTCAGGCGCGGCATTTCGGCATGTTCGCCCCCTACGGCCCGCTGCCGATCCATGTGACCGAGCACGCGCGCACCGAAGTCATCGCCAGACGCAACCAGGCGTTCCAGCAGTTCGTCGGCATCGTCAGCCAGCGCTTCGCCGTATTGCACTACCGGGCCTGGGCGCAGCTGAAGGCGATGATCGGCCATGAGCATGACGATGACAAAAACCCGTTCTTGCGCCATTTGCGCCAGACGGTGGGCGTCGATACGGCGCTGACGGTGAACCCGCATATCCAGCGCCTGCGCGAGGCGTACCCCGGCACTTATCTGCCCGGTCGCCGCTCGCTGCGGCAGCTCAACAAGATGTTGGCGGCCTATTTCGCCGTTCCCATCACGATTACGCCGCGCTACGCCAAGTGGATCGACGACGGCAAGCAAAGCGGCAGCCAAAAGCTGGGCAAGTTGGGCAGCACGCGCATCGGCAGCCGCTTTTTCGATGCCCAGTACGGCGCGCATATTCAGATCGGCCCGCTGGGGGCCCCGCAGTATCAGCAGTATCAGCGCGGCAGCCGGCGGCTGCAGGCGCTGGTGAGCATCTGTCATGACTTTACGAGCCATCAGCTGATGCTGGATGTCAGCCTGCTGATCGCCACGGAGCCGGGCATGGCGGCGCAGCTGGGCGGCAAGTCGCTGAGTAAAGACAGCTGGCTGAAACCTAAGACAGGGACGTTTAGGCAGCTGGTTTATCAATCAACAACTTAATATAAGGAAATTTAAGGTGTATCAACGAGAACGTCTTTTTTCGCGATTGGGCCACTTTGCCTATCAGTCGTTCGTCGAAGCGACCAAGCTGTGCCGAACCTTCAGGCACGAATACGTGGAGCTGGAACACTGGCTGAAAGTCCTGGTGGACAAGGAGCGCGGCGACTTGCCGCTGATCCTGGCGCACTACGCCATCAACAGTCAGCGCATCAGCGATGCGTTGGATCGCATTCTGCATACCTTGCCGAACCGCACGAATGCGGTGGTGGATCTGTCGACGCAACTGGAAACGGTGGTGGAAAGAGGGCTGCTGATGAGCCAGCTCGCCGAAACGCCGTCCGGCGGGGTGCGCACCATTCATATCCTGGTCGGCATTCTGCAGGATCCCACGTTGCAGCGCAGCCTGTACCGGCTGAGTGACGAGTTCAAAAAACTGCCGATACCGCAGCTGTTCGACGATTATCCGGCGATTCTGGCGGAGTCCGTCGAGCATGAGGAAGAGGAAGAAGAGGTCTACAGCGCCCACGGCGATGCGCCTGAGGCGTCCGAGACGGTCGATATTCTCGATAAATGGTGCGCCGATCTGACCCGCCAGGCGCGCGACGGTGAAATCGACCCGGTGATTGGCCGCGAAGCGGAGCTGCGCCAGGTGATCGACATCTTGCTGCGTCGCCGGCAGAACAACCCGATTTTGGTGGGCGAAGCCGGGGTCGGCAAAACGGCGGTGGCGGAAGCGCTGGCCTGCAAGATAGCACAGGGGCAGGTGCCGCCGCTGCTGCAGGGCGCCCGGCTGCTGTCTTTGGATCTGGGGCGCATGCAGGCCGGGGCGAGCATGAGGGGCGAATTCGAATCGCGCCTGAAAGCGCTGATCGACGCCATCGCGCATTCGGCGGTGCCGGTGATCCTGTTTTGCGACGAGGCGCATACGCTGGTGGGCGCCGGCGGGCAGGCCGGCACCGGCGACGCCGTCAACCTGTTGAAACCGATGCTGGCCAGGGGGGCGCTGCGCATGGTGGCGGCGACCACCTGGTCGGAATACAAACAGTTCATCGAGCCGGACGCCGCGCTGACGCGCCGTTTCCAGTACGTGTTGGTTTCTGAACCCGACGAAGAGAATGCGGTGAACATGATGCGCGCCATCGCCCCGCATTTTGCACAGCACCACAGCGTCAAGATCCGCGAGTCGGCGCTGCAGGCGGCGGTGCATTTGTCGCTGCGCCATCTGCCGTCGCGGCAACTGCCGGACAAAGCCATCAGCTTGCTGGACACCGCCTGCGCGCGGGTGGCGCTGAGCCAGCATGCGCTGCCTGAAAAAATCGAGTCGCTCGAGGCCGGGTTGGCGGTGAAGCGCACCGAAATGAACGGCCTGCAGGAGGAAAGCAAATTCGACGATCTGGCGCTCAGCCGCATCACTGAATTGCAGCAGACCCTCAGCGACATGGAAGGCGAACTGGCTGCGCTGCGTCAGCGGCAGGCGCAGGAGCAACAGGCGGTCACCACCTTGCTCGACGCGGAGCGGCAGTCGCCGGAGCGCTTGCCGCAGTTGGCCTCCGAGCTGGGAGCCTTGCAAGACGGCGGCCTGCCGTTGGTGTATCCGTGGGTGGATGACCGCGTCGTGGCGGAGGTGTTGTCGGATTGGACCGGCATCCCCACCGGCCGCATGCTGCAAAGCGATCTGGACAATGCGCTCAATCTCAATCAACTGCTGAGCCGCCAGATATTCGGCCAGCAGACGGCGATCGATGAAATCGCGCAGGCGGTGCGCATCTCCCGCGCCGGCATTCAGGCGCACGATCGGCCATTGGGCGTTTTCATGCTGTCCGGCCCGAGCGGCGTCGGCAAAACGGAGACCGCGTTTGCGCTGGCGGAGGCGATGTACGGCGGCGCGCATAACCTGATCGTCTTCAATATGAGCGAGTTTCAGGAATCGCATACCGTTTCCACCCTGAAAGGGGCGCCGCCGGGCTATGTCGGCTACGGCAAGGGCGGCAAGTTGACGGAGGCGGTGCGCCGCAAACCTTATTCCATCGTCTTGCTCGACGAATTCGACAAGGCGCATCCCGATATCCACGAGGCGTTTTATCAAGTCTTCGACAAGGGCGTGATGGAAGACGGTGAGGGCCGCATGATCAGCTTCCGCCAGTGTTTCATTTTAATGACGAGCAATATCGGCGCCGGCGAAATAGAAGCGACGCTGGCGGAAACGCCGGATCTGAAAACCGAAGCGCTGCGGCCGATGTTGCACGACGTGCTGGCGCGCTTCTTCCCGGCGGCGCTGTTGGCGCGCATGAACGTCATTCCCTACGTGCCGCTTTCTACCGAAGCGATAACCCATATCGCCACCAAACAGATTTCGCGTTTACAACAGCGTTTGCACAAAGAAGTGGGCGTGTCGCTGGTGCTGGAAGGCGACATTCCAGGCTGGATAGCCAAACGCATCAGCGCCCATCCTTCGCGCGGCAGAGCGGTCGAGTCGCTGCTGCAGCAGGCGATTTTGCCGCCCATCAGCAATGAAGTGCTGCAGCGCAAACGGACGGGAAAGGAACTGCAGAATATCCAACTCATGGTCGAGAACGATAGTTTAAGTGTTTATTTCGACTGATTTTTAATTTGCCGCCGGCCCGTAAACGCGGGGCGGGGTTCGATATCGGATCAGAGAGGTTGTTATGCCTTTAATCGAAATTGATAACCCGGTGTTAGCCGAATTAAATGCGTTTCCACTCAGCTTCACCACCAAAGAAGGGTTGTCGAGCAACTCGCAATATACGCTCGAATTCGAATGTGAACAGGCGGACGTTGATTATGAATCTCTGCTGGGTCAAGGGATCAGCATTCAAATAGAAAGGCCGGATTTCGGCGCGCGGCCGTTTTACGCTTACGTGATCGGCGCTTCCGATTCAGGGCAGCATCAGGATAAGTTCGTTTATAAGCTGGAGCTGAGCACCTGGCTGTGGTTTTTGATGCAGAACCGCAACAGCCGCATTTTCCAGGATTTGAACGTGCTCGACATCATCGAGCAAATCTTCTCGCGCTACGGTTTTGCCGACTACCGTCTGGATATTCAAGGCACTTATCCGACGCGTGAATATTGCGTGCAGTTTTCCGAAACGGATTTCGCGTTTATCAGCCGCCTGCTGGAAGACGAAGGCATCTGGTATTACTTCGATCACGCCGAGGATAAACACACGCTGGTGATCACCGACCGGCAGAATTTCGACGATCTGGATTTCGGTTACGCCGTGTTGCCGTTCATGCCGGACAGCGAAGAAAACCGCGCCATCCGCGAAGGGATCCAGCGCATCCAGCGCTCCCGCAAAGTGCGCCCGAATGAAATCGTGCTGCGCGACTTTGACTTCCAGAACCCGCGCAAGAACCTGCAAACCAAGGTGGAAGAGAGCCGCCTCGGCCTGCAGAACACCCCGCTGGAGTGGTACGACTACGCGGCGGGTTATGTGGATACCGAACGCGGTGAAAACCTGGCGCGGCTGCGCCTGGAAGAAATGCAAAGCGATGGTCACCTGCTGTTTGGCGAGAGCAACGCCGTCGGGCTGATGGCCGGCAAGGATTTCTCCTTGATTTTGCACCCGGACGCCAACCGCAACCGCCGCTTCAAACTGACCCGTTGCGACTATGTGTTCGTGCAAGACGGCCCGGACAGCAGCAGCGACGGCCGCAACGTCACCTGCCGTTTCAATGCGTTGAACGACGACGTGCCGTTCCGCCCGCTGCGCGAAACGCCAAAGCCGCAGATGCCGGGCATCCAGAGCGCCACCGTGGTCGGCGCGCCCAACTCCGAAGTGCATACCGACAAATTTGCGCGCATCCGCGTGCATTTCCACTGGGATCGCTACAAAACCACCGAGGAAGACAGCTCTTGCTGGATCCGCGTGGTGCAGGCCTGGGCGGGGAAAGGCTGGGGCGTGATCGCCATGCCGCGCGTCGGTCAGGAAGTGCTGGTGACCTATGTCGACGGCGATCTCGATCGTCCGATGGTGACCGGGATTGTGTATAACGGCGACAACCCGCCGCCTTATCAGTTACCTGAATACATCAACTACTCGGGCATGGTGTCGCGTTCGCTGCGCTTCGGCAAGCCGCAGCATGCCAGCCAGTTGACCTTCGATGACAACCGCAACAACGAACGCGTCATGCTGCATGCCGAACGCGATCTGCAAACCACGGTGGAGCGCAACCAGGCCACCGAGGTGGGAATGGACAAGTTCGACATCATCCGCCGCACCTTTACGGACTGGTTCACCAACCACGTCTCTTACAAGGATTACGTCTTCAGCATTACCGGGTTTGACGCCTCGATTAAAGGCGTCAGCGCGTCGATGACCGGCGTCAGCCTCACCGCCACCGGCGTGAGCACCTCGTTTACCGGCGTCAGCACCTCGTTCACCGGCGTCAGCACGTCATTTACCGGCGTCAGCACTTCGTTCACCGGGCTGAGCACCTCGTTCACCGGGCAGAGCACCAGCTGCACCGGCGTATCAAACTCGATGACCGGCGAAAGCAACTCCTTCACCAGCATCAGCAACAGCATGACCGGCGAAAGCAACAGCTACACCACGGTCAGCACCAGCCAGACCGGCAGCAGCACCAGCTTTACCGGCGTCAGCGTCAGCACCACCGGATCGTCGACCAGCACCACCGGCTGCAGCATCAGCACCACCGGATCGTCGACCAGCACCACCGGCTGCAGCATCAGCACCACCGGCAGCAGCGTGAGCACCACCGGCAGCAGCGTCGGCACCACCGGCAGCAGCGTCAGCAGCACCGGCAGCAGCGTCAGCAATACCGGCAGCAGCGTCAGCAATACCGGCAGCAGCACCAGCACGACAGGGGTGTCGATCAGCTATACCGGCGCGTCACTGTCCGAGACCGGCGTCGATTTGAAAAAAGTCGGGATGCAAAGCAAAAACTAACGAGGCGCGGCAATGAGAATCATACGGCCACAGCAATTGGTGGCGATTAAAGGAAGTTACCAGATCGGGACAGACAGCCGGCTCGGCATCAGCGTCGTGGCCGGGTGCTACCTGTCCCGGCCTGAACACTTCGTGAACGAAGCCGAAATCTGGGAGGCGTGGAAGCGCGTGCCGCTCAGCCTGCCGATATTGGATGTTGCCGAGCCGAAGCCGTTCGCCGAATACCTGATCGCCGGCCATGCCGGCATCGGTCAGCCGGTGAAAACGCTGAATGTCAGCGCCGACATCGGCGGGCTGAAGCGCCGTTGGCGGGTCGAGGGCGAGGGACGGCGCGGCGCGATGGAGGTGGAACCCTTCCTCAGCGTGCCGCTGGATCACACCTCCGCCTGGGGCGGCAAAGACAACAAGGAGAACCCGTTTGGCCGCGGCTGCAATGACGGGCTGCGGCCGCTGCTGATGACGCTGTCCCCCGAGGGGACCGCGCAGGAGCGCTCTCCGCTGGCGGCGCCGGCGCCGGTGCCGCACGAGTTTGCGCTGCGCAAGGCGCACATCGATAAGGTGGCGGGCCAGATCGCCGGCAAAGCCTATCTCGAGACGGTATTCCCCGGGCTGCCGGCCAATATCGATCGGCGTTATTTCCAGATGGCGCCGCCGGCGCAGTGGTTGCCGGAAGCGGCGTGGCCGGATCGGGTGCCCTTCGAGCTGCAGGGCGTCGGCGCGCAAAGCGAGGCGATTCGCGGCGAGCTGCCGGCGGTGCGCGGACGGGCGTTCATCCGCCGTCACGATAGCGACAGCCTCGAGGAAATCGAGCTGCAGCGCAAAACGCTGTGGTTCCTGCCCGACAGCGACATCGCTTTGCTTATCTTCACCGGCAATGCGCCGTTGACGCATCTGCTGGACGAGTCCATCGAGTCCGTCATGCTGGCGTTGGATCGCTGCGATGCGCCGCGCTCGTTCGACTATTTCCAACAGGTATTCCGCAAGCGCAGCGACGATGACGCCTCGCCCTTTGAGTTTCTGTTCGATCCGGATCTGATGCCGGCGGAGATGGGGTTGAACGTCATCCAGGCGGTGTCGGATCACCCCAGCGACTTGCGTTACGATCCGTCGCCCACCTCTCTGGGCGATTCCGCCGTGTTCTATCGACGAATCCGCGAGGCGATCGCCTTGCACCAGCAACAAACGGCGGCGGAGCCGGCTTCCGTGACGCTGCCCGATTTGCCGGATCTTCCCGCCGAAGACGGCAATGACGCGTTTTTCCCCGATAGCGCGACCGTGGAAGGGAAGACCTTCAGCGGTTTGCGCTGCGAGGCGCTGTCGGGCAGGCATTTTCTGCAGTGCCGCTTTGAGCGCTGCGATTTCTCGCAGGCTTCTTTTGAGAACTGCACCTTCGAAAACTGCGTTTTTGATGGGGTCAACCTGACGCAGGCGGCGCTGCGCCAGATCCGCCTGATCTCGTGCACGCTGCAAAAGCCGTTGCTGGCGGAAAGCGTGTGGCAAGAGGCGGTCTTCGAACGGGTGACGCTGGCGGAGCCTCAGGGGCAAGGCCTGCGCGCCGACCACGTGAAGCTGGATAACTGCGTTTTCGAGCGGGGCGATTTCACCGCGAGCCGCTTTGAACACGCGGCGATCGGCAACGGCATGTTTAATGGCGCGACGCTGATCCGCGCGCAGTTTCTGCAAGGCGAGCTGGACGCGTGCGTGTTTAACCGCTGCCTCGCCGAAGAAGCGGTTGCGCTGGAGATGACGCTCACCAAAAACTCGTTCCTTGGCGGCAACTGGCGCGGCGTGCGGTTCGAACGCTGCCGTGTCGAGAGCCTGACGGCGGGCATGCAGGCGAACTTTTCCCACGCCGTGTTCAGCGATAGCTGTTTCACCAAAGTGGGATTGAAAGCGGCGCGTATGGAGAGGTGCCAACTGCAGTACAGCGTTTTCACTGAATGCAACTTTGACGAGGCCGATCTGACGGCCTGCGCGATCGCCGGCTGCGATCTGGCCGGCGTGCGGTTTAAAGACAGCCTGTTGACGCACTCACGTTGGCAAAACAGCAGCGCTCAGCAAGGCCTGTTTTATAACGCCGATCTGCGCGATGCGGCATTTGACCAGTGCAATCTGGCGGCGGCGCATCTGGCGATGACCTGGCAGGACGCCGGCACGCGGTTCAGCGGCTGTCTGCTGGAGCGTGCGTGTTGGGTGCCGCGCAGAATCATTCATGGGGACTATGCGCATGAAAACTGAAAGCCGCGTGATTCAACAGGCGCTGCCTGACCGAGAGGCGATCGAACTGGAGGTCGCCCAGGCGGTGGCGCAGACGCCGCCCATGCCGCGGATCTTCAAGAAACGCCGGTTCCACGATCGCGAACTGAAAGGGTTGACGCTGAGCGACTGCTTTTTCATCGACTGTCATTTCGAACGCGTCACGTTTGAAGGTTGTGATTTGCGGGCGGTGCGCTTTGAGGGCTGCACCCTGCAGCAGGTCAACGTGGTCGGTGGCAGCCTGATGCGCCTGTCGTTCAACGAATGCCGGTTTGACAACCTGACGCTGCAACAGGGGCTGCTGTGCAATTTGGCGTGTAACGACACCGCGCTGCAGGGGTGTTACGTCGGCGATTGTCTGCTGGATGACTGCGGTTTGATCCGGTGCGAGGTCAACGGCGCGGAAATTGAACGCAGCAGCCTGGGGCATCTGGCGGTGCAGTCCAGCACCCTGACCAACCTGATGTTTCATCAGGACGTGATACAGGACGCCAACTGGTACGCCTGCCAACTCACGCAGTGCCTGTGGCAGGCGTCGACCCTGGATCGTCAGGTGATGGGCAGTTGTCAGCTGGAGACGTGCAGCTGGCAGACGATCGCGGGGCAGGCGCGCATCTGGTTCACCTGCCGCCTGTCGGGCTGCACTTTGGCGCAGCTACAGCTGCAGGGCGCCAGTTTTCACCGCAGCGAGCTGGAGGGGTGTTCGTTCGCCGACAGCAATCTGACCTCGGCGATCTTCGCCGAAGCGCGGGTACAGCGCTGCGATTTCGAACGCGCGACGCTGACCCTGGCGCAGGGGCAGAAGGCCCGGTTCAGCGAATGCGCGATGGGCGGCGCCAACTGGGGGCGCGCCATCTTGCCGCAAGCGGAATTCAGGGCGTGCGATCTGGCGTTAGCCAATCTTGAGCAGGCCGAGCTGCGGGAAGCGAACCTGATCGAACAGCCGTTGACCGCCGCTCAGCAACAGAGTGCTCGCCTGCATGGCGCGCAGCGTCATCGCGCCGAAAACGTGCCGCTTACCGCCGATCCGTTCTTGAGTGCGATCGACGCCTGGTATGCGCATCAACAACCGGGGCCGCGGCAACCGTCGTATCAACGGCCAACAGGAGTAAGCAGATATGTATAAATCCAGAAGAGAGCATCAGAAGGTCTATGCCAACGCCAGGGTGACGCCTTTGCAGTTGGTGCGCAGCGCTCCGCTTCCCGAACAAGGGGGGCGCAAGGTGGTGACGCTGGCGGCCGACGCCAACGGCAGTCTGTATGTCGACGGCATGCGAGCCCATTGTCTGGCGGTCGCCACCAGCTGCCTGGTTCAGCCGCTGGCGGGCGATCGCGTTTGCGTCATCGCCGACGGCGACAAGTTGGTCATTACCGAGATCTTGTCGCGGCAACAGGCGAACGCCGTCATGACGCTGGACAGCCGCTGCGCCAACTTGCGCATCGTGGCGCCGGAGATCGAGCTGCAGGGCGGCAAGCGGCTGACGCTGCGCAGCCCGCACTTCACGCTGCTGACGCGCAGCAGCCGTTGGGTGGCCGAAACGCTGCACCAAATCTCTCAACGCCTGTTTGTGCGCAGCAAGCACGCGAGCCGGCGGGTGGAGGAAACCGACGAGGTGCTGGCGAAGCACATCATTCAGGATGCGCGGCAATCCCTCGTCATCAACAGTGAAATTGGTTCTCTGAAGTCTTCGGCGGTGCTGAAGATCGACGGCGGCCAGATACATATGGGGTAAACCACCATGACTGCAGCCAATAACAACATGGCCGGGATCAGCTTTGCCGGCTGTGACCCGATGATACCGGCGCCAGGCCCGAACACCGCGCCCAACAACACCGGCATACCGAACGTGCCTAACTGTTTCCTTTGCGGCGGCAATGAACAGAACCTCGGCAGCATTCGCGCGGCCACCGTCGATTCGGGCGGGGTGATCGGCGCCGCCTCCGGGACGCATTCGGCCCAGATGCAGCCGGTGCAGGGATCGGGCAAGTATTTCACCGGCGGCATGCCGGTCACGCGGCTAGGCGATTCCAGCACAACGAACAATAACAATATGGTCGCCACTCAGGTCGCGCCGAGCCAGACCAAATGTTTCGTTAATGCATAGGAGTTCAACATGGTGAAGACGCTTCGGGGAGTCGCGGCAGGGGGATTGTTGGCGGTGGGGATGCTCGGCGGATGCAGCTGGTTTTCTCACGACGAGGCAGCGGACGCGGGGCGTCGGTTGCGGTTTATCGACGTCGAAGTGACCGCCAACGACAACGTGAACCCGAATGCGGCCGGCGAGGCGCAACCGGTCAAGGTATGCGTGATAGAAACCAATCGCTCGGGGTGGATGCCCGAGGGGATTGGCGACGGCGCTCCTTGCCGCGAGACGGCGCCGTCGGAAGGGGCGCTGAGCCGGCACCAGAGCATTTTGCAACCGAGGGAGACGTTGCGTTATCGCTTCGAGGTGCCGGCGGGGCAAGAGCGATGGGTCGTCGTCGGGGCGGAGTTTCAGCAAATCAGCGGCGTGTTGCCGCTCGCCGAGCAAAAGTCCCCTGCGCAGGCTGATTCGCAAATGAAGGTGATGGTGGGGATGACGTCACTCAGCATAGTGACTAACGACAAAATGGATGAATGACATGTTACCTAAACAACGCGTCGCCTGGGTAGAAGGCATGTTGATGGAACCGCAGCATTTCCAGCAGCAGGAACGTTTTTTCGAGCACTTGATTGAAGCGCGCTTGCGCAGCGTCGAAACCTTCACCTGGGGGTTCCTGACGCTGGAGATCGACAACGGGCTATTGGAACAGGGCAAGTTTGCGCTGAAGAAAGCCAAGGGCGTTTTCCCCGACGGCACGGCGTTCAGCATGCCTGAGGATATACCGCTGCCGCCGCCGCTGGTGCTGGGAGAAGGCTGCCAGGGGAAAGTGGTGTGCCTGTCCGTGCTGATGGACATCGCCGGCAACGCCCAGATCGATCTTATCCAGGATGCGCGAAAAAGCAGCCGTTTTCGCACCATGGACGCCGAGGTGCCGGATCGCAACCACGGCGTCAGCCTGGAGGGAACGCCGCGCGTGTGCACGATGCAACTGGGCAGCCTGGTGACGCGGCTAAGCCTGGAGGACGCGGTCAGCAGCGCGGAAAGCGTGCTGCCGGTCGGTTTCGTGCGCGAGCTGACCAGCGATCGTCGGGTGCTGCTGGATGAGCGCGCCTTGCCGCCGATGCTGGATTTCCGCGCCATCGGCTGGCTGCCCGCTTTCACCACCGAATTGCTTGGGCTGATCAGCCAGCGTCTGGAGTCGGTTTTCCGCCCGGACGTGCATATGACGATCGGCGGGCTTTCCGAGCTGCTGGAACTGCTGTTGCTGCAAACCTTGAGCGAGTTCAATTTGCGCATCAGCCAACTGCTGGCCAGCCCGCAGGTGCATCCTGAAACCCTGTTCGACACGTTGCTGAGCCTGCTGGGGCGGCTCAGCATCATTCCCGGCGGCGAACGCCTCTGGGATCGGGCCGATTTGGTGTATCTGCACGATGAGCCGCACAACTGCTACTTCCAGCTGTTCGCCTCGATTCGCCGCGCGCTGTCGCTGGTGATCGAAGCGCCGGCGGTGGCGTTGCCGTTTATCGATCGCGGCGACAGCATTTATCTGTGCCCGAACGACTCGCAGCTGCGCCTGGAAAAACTGGTGTTCGCCGTCAGCTGCGGTTTGTCCATCGAGCATCTGCGCTCGTATTTCCCCGCGCAGGTCAAACTGGGGCCGGTCGAGAAAATCATTCAGCTGATCGATCTGCAATTACCGGGCGCTCGCTTGTTGCCGATGGCTTCGCCGCCGCGGCACATACCGTATTACCCGAACAGCATCTATTTCGAGGTTGATCATGCCGACCCGATTTATAAGGAAATGATGGCCGGCTCGGCGATGGCGCTCAGCATCGTGGGTGATTTCCCCGACCTGCGTTTTGACGTCTGGGGATTAAGGCAAGGGAGGGTGGGATGAACGAATTCGAGAGAAAAATACGCGAGGCGATGGCGGTAACGCGCAACAACGCGACGCCGCGCCTTCCCGCGTCCGGCTCGGTGGGCAAAACGACGGCGGAGATCGCCGCGCTGTCCTTCGGCGCGCGGGCGCTGGCCGCCAAGCTGCGGCCGGGAAGCGCCGGAGTGGCGACGCCCCCCGAACCCAAGCCTTATGAAGCGGAAAGCGTTGCGCCGGAAAGCAGCGAGCCCGCGCCGGGCGAGCGCCCGGCCGAGGCGGCGCCGACCTCGAGCGGGCTGTTTGGCCGCGCCGCGCTGAGCAAGCCCGGCGTGATGATGGGCCATTGGGACAACCCGCTGATCGCCGCCGCCATCCCGGTCCTGCTGCAGGTGGAGCGGGTGCGCGATCAGAAACAGCTGAATCCGGGCGCGGTGCGCGCGCAGATCGTGCGTGAGATCCAACAATTTCAGCAGACGCTGCTGGCGGATCACATCGCGCCGAGCGATGTGGACAAACTGGCCTATCTGCTGTGCTCCTACGTGGATGAGTGCTGCATGAGCACGCTCGAATCCGGCGAACTGAATCTCAGCCTGCTGGTGGAGTTTTATCGCGACGCCTGGGGCGGGGAAAAGTGCTTCGAGCATCTGCAAGCCTATCTGGCCGCCTCGCCGCGCAACAAGGAGATCCTGGCGTTTTACGATCTGATCCTGTCGCTGGGCTTCGAAGGGCAATATCACGTGATGGAACGCGGCGCGGTGTTGTTGGCCGATGTGCGCAACCGTCTTGACGGCTATCTGTATAGCCAGAACCCGACGCAGACGCTGGCCGATGCCGAGCCGAGCAAAGTGGTGCGCAAGGCGACCCGCATCACGCCGCTGAAGCTGCTGTGCTACGGTCTGGCCATCGCGCTGCTGGCGTATGCCTCGGCCGCCTGGTATCTGCACGATCAGTCCCGCGCGCTGCGCAACGCCATTTTGGCCTGGACACCGCCGCAGCCGCGCAAAATCAACATCATGGAGACGCTGCCGCAGCCGCTGCCGCAAATCCTCAGCGAAGGGTGGCTGGAGGTGCGCGCCGATCCGCGCGGCTGGCTGTTGATCTTCACCTCCGACGGCGCATTCGCCACCGGGCAGTCGAAGCTGTCGGAAGAGTTTAAAAAGAAACGCAACATCGAGCGTTTGGGGGAAGCGCTGGCGCCGTGGCCGGGCGATCTGGAGGTCATCGGGCATACCGACAACAAACCGTATCGCAACACCTCCAACAACTCCAACCTGAAACTGTCCGAGGCGCGCGCGCAGACGGTCGCCGACAAGCTGCGCGAATCCTTGGCCAACAGTAAATACAACCGCACCGTGACCTCGGTCGGCAAGGGCGATCAGGAGCCGCTGGACGACAACGCGACGGAAGAAGGGCGCCGCCGCAACCGCCGCGTGGACATCCTTTGGAAAATCGGCGAGAGGGAGATGGCTTCACCGTCTGCAACGTTAAATCAGGCAGGGGTAGCCGCCGAGGTACCCGAGGATAACTAAGACATCCGCCGGCGTAGAGATAATAAGGAAATTATATGATACGTAGATCATTCATATTGGTGATTGCCTTGCTGCTGTGTGCGGTGGTGTGGTGGATTGGGCCGTTGATCGCCATCGGCACCTATCGGCCGCTGCTGTCGGTCTGGGTCAGGGGCATCATCATCGCGCTGATCCTGTGCTGGGCGCTGTGGCCGTTCGTGGCGACGTTCTTATCCTGGGTGTTCCGCCACGCGCGAGCGCCGGCCCCGGCCAAACGCAAGACCGCCCAGCGAGATCGCGTGACCTCGCGCTTTTACGACGCTTTGCGCACCTTGCAGTACGTCGGCACGGCGAAGCAGCGCACCCCCTGGCAGCGCTTCAAATACCGCCTGACGCGCCGTTACGTCAGCGAAAAGCCGTGGTTTCTGGTCATCGGGCCGCCGGGCAGCGGCAAAACCTCGCTGATCGGCGAAAGCGGCGAACGCTTCTTGCTGGCCGAGCACTATGGCCTGCAGCAGACGGTGGACGTCGGGCCGACCCAGGATTGCAACTGGTGGCTGGCGGAGAATTCGGTGTATGTCGACACTTCCGGCGAATGGCTGCAGTTGAACGGTCTGGGGGAAGAGGGCGCCAGGGCGCGCGACACCCTGTTCAAACTGATCCGCCGCCATCGCCGCCATCCGGGCATCGACGGCATCATGCTGTGTCTTGATGCGCGTTGGTTGCTGCACGCCTCGCTGACGGAGAGAAAGTCGGTCGCCGACGCGCTGCGCGTGCGCCTGCTGGAGATGGCCTCGTGGTTCCGCAGCGAGCTGCCGGTCTATCTTACCATCAGCCACCTCGATCAACTGGTCGGCGGCGAGACCTTCCTGTCGATGCTGGGCGACGATCTGTTGCAAAAAGGCATGGGGTTCAGCCTGAACCGCGCCGAACAGGGAGAAACCCCCTTCGAACAGTATGAAACCCTCTACCGGGAGATGGTGGCGCGCGTCAGCCATCACGTGCTCGAACTGTTGCACGATGCGCCGGACGGCCAAAACCGCCAGCAGCTGCTGTTCTTCACCGAGTCGCTGGGGTCGCTGGGCAACCCGCTGTATTCCCTGTTAGAGCAGATCTTCCCGCAAACGCCGGTGGGCTACGCCTGCCATCTGCAGCAGGTGTGGCTGGGCAGCACCATCGCCTTGTCGCCGCAGGGGGCGATCTACAACGCGGAAGCGGCGGATATCTATGAAGCTCGCCCGACCGGGCGCATTTATCACCCGGAGCTGGATTACGCCCGGCAAGAACGCGGGGTGATGCAGCAGTCTTCGCACGCCAGGCCGCTCGGCAGCCGCATGAGCTCCCTGGGCCGCTATGTGCTGGTGCTCATTCTGTTGGCGGTCTCGTTTAATCTGCTGGCGATGCGTTACCTGTGGGAGAGCGATTACATCTCCTACATTGCGGCGCGCTTCGATGAGACAAAACGCATCGTGCGGGAAATTCCGGTGACTAACCGCGTCAGCGACGATGTCATTTCCGCCTATGAGCAGCTGGGCTACATGAACGCGCAATTGGGCGGCGAAGTGTCGCCGGTGCCGAATCCCTATTTCGAGCACAAGCTGATCAACAGCGCGGCGCAAAAAACCTACCAACGCCATTTGCTGCAGATCTTCTGGCCGGCGGTGGAAAACTATATCGCGGACGAACTCAAGAATGACGTCTCGGCGTCCAACAAGGACGTCTACGGCACCCTGAAAGTGTACCTGATGATGGGCGAACCTTCGCATCGCTCCGCCGAAGCCTTGGTCGACTGGTTCATGGCGCGCTGGGAAACCTTTATGCCGCAGGGTTACACCGACATGAACAAAGGCATCTTCGCTTACCATCTGCGGGAGATGTTCTCTTTGCCGGACGCGCCGGTCATGAAGATGAACGGCGATCTGCTGCGCCTGGCGCGGGTGAAAGCGATGAACATTCCGATGCAGGTGCGGGTGGTGCGCCGCATCGAAGAGAAACCGCTGCCGGCGGCGATCAACGATATTTCGTTGGCCGACGCCGCCGGACCGAACGTCTCCTTGATGCTGCGCCGCAAGAGCCAGGCGACGGTCACCGATACCGCCGTGCCGGGGTTCTATACCCGCGCCAGCTATCGCGACGTTTTCCTGGCGCAGCTCGATGACGCCGCCAAGGACATGATCGAAGAAGAGTCCTGGGTGCTGCGCGACAGTGGGGAAGGGAAAAACGCGGTGAACTCGCTGGCCTCGGCGCAGAAGCTGGCCGACGAGGCGAGGAAGCTTTACCTCATCGAGTATGCCGACAAATGGGATGCGTTCATGCGCGACGTGCGCGCCCGGCCGGTCAACGGGCTTGAGGATGCGGCGATCCTGGCGCGTCAACTGTCCGATCCTTCTTCTCCGCTGGCCAATCTGGTGCGCTTCGCCGCGCGCGAAACCAGCATGACCGGCACCAACCAGGGCGATGCGGCAAGCTGGTTCGATCGCCAGCGCAACCGCATCGAGCAGCAGCGGCGCGACATCCTCGGCGAGATTTCCGGCGAGCGCGCGCGTTTTCGTCTCACGCCGGAGCGCGCGGTGGAAGATCGCTTCGAGCTGCTGCGCCGTCTGGGCTATCAGCTGTTGCAGACCACCAACGCCAGCAACGATCCGCTGAGCCGCAGTTTCGAAGCGCTGTACAGCCAGTTGACCACCTTGTCCACCTCGCTGCGCGGCGGCCAGGTGGTGCCCGCCGGAGGCACGCTGAAGCGTCTGCAGCTGGATGCGGCGCGCCAGCCGGAACCGGTGCGCAGCGTGATGATGGACTTGTTGCAGGTCGGGGACAGCCAGACGATTCAGCAGAGCCAAAAGAACCTGAGCAAAGGTGCTTCGTCGCTGGCCTCCGGCTTGTGCAAGAGCAGCATCAGCGGGCGTTATCCGTTCTCGCGCAACGCCAGAGCGGAGGTCGGCATCGAGGACTTCTCGCGCATGTTTGGCCAAAGCGGCGCGATGCAGCAGTTCTTCGATGAGAACCTGGCCCCTTATGTGGACGTCAACGCGCAGAAATGGAATGCCAAACCGGGTTCAGAGGGGATCGTCAATGCCAGCACGCTGGGCGCGTTTGAAAATGCCCGGCTGATCCGCGATACCTTCTTCACCGCCGGCGACAAGCTGTCCTTCTCCATGTTCATCAGGCCGTTGTCCCTGACGCCGACCATTACGGAAGCGACCCTGGATATCGACGGGCAGGTGATTAACTACAGCCATGGTTTCAGCCAGCCTACCCGTATCGATTGGCCGGGCCCGAAAGGCGGCAGCTATGTTCGACTGACCTTCCGTACCGGCACCGGCCAGATCCAGGTCGCCAGTTTCGACGGACCCTGGGCCTTGTTCCGGATGTTCGATGCCAGCAATCCCGTGCCGCTCGCCAGCGACAGACGAGAGCTGACGATGTCGATGTCGTCGGTGGTGGGCGTGCTCAAACTGGAATTGCGCTCGACGATGAAAGATTTCCCACTTTGGTCACGGGCGTTGCGAGGATTCTCGTGCCCGAAGGCGATGTAAACACAACCGTAAAGAGGTGATAAACATGTTAGATCCAGCCAAAATTTTAGAAACCATGAAGGCCGGCGGCAATTTGGGCACCAACTCCCAATCGTCGCTGAGTCAACCGTTTATGCAAGGCGTCAGCAATATTCAAATGTCGGGGCCGGATGCGGCCAAGTCGGTCATGAGTAACGTGACAAAATCTTGCGATGATATGTTCGGCAATATGAAGGGCATTTTTAATGGTCTGCAATCGAATGTGAACGCACACCAAAAAATGCAAACGGGCGAGCAGCCGAAAGATTTTAATGTTTCCATGGACGATCTTCGTCCGGCGATTGCGAAAGGGTTCCCGCACGAAATGGCGGACTTCTTTTCCAAAGTGCCGAAACTGTAATCAACAACTCGATGGATAAAATACCGGGAGGTGGAAATGCCTCCCGGTATTCACAAGGAGTGGTGCGATGATCTATGACTGGATGCTTAAAAACGCCAATAAACGCATGGGTTTTTTCATCATAGTGATACCCAGCTTGTTTTTTTGGATATTGGTTTTTCTGACCTTATCTATTTTTTGATTCTTTGAAGTAAAAAAAAGCACCCGCGAAGGTGCTTAAAATGAAGCGAATTAAAAAATAGGAAGGGATGATTATGAATTGTTATTACAGTTTAGAGATGATCTGCAATCCGCTGGAAATCAGCGCATCGACAGCCAGACCAATACCTTTACCGATGGTGCCGACAACGGTTTTGGCATCCGGGTTAACACCGGCAATCGCGGAAATGGTATCAATACCTGTACCTACCGCACTGCCAATCAGTGTGCCTACGTCACCAAAAAAACCAGCACCGTTAACTTGTTCAATTTCTACTGCGGATAGTTCTTTCATGATTGAAACTCCTTTTTCAGTTAGCCCTTTACTTCAGGCCATTTCATTATTGCAAATCAGATCATTTTTTCAATAAAACTCGCGCTGTTTTTTTATACTATTGTGTTTTTTGTTAGATTGATTTTGCATCGTTAGATTATATATTGCCGAAGCCTGGGTTTTTATATCTCACTCGCCTTGAACGGCGGCGGTTTTATGAGGTTATTATTTTAAATCGGAATGATATATACCAGAAGGGAGACCTTATGAAGGTATTGACGACGCAGGAAAGACCTTTCCGGTATGATGAGCTTGCGGATAAAATTATCCGCGAGGCCAGGAGCTGCTTGGGCTGCGCCGTTCTGCGGTTTTTAGACTGCATGATCCTGGGTTATGGCCCGCCGGTGATAGTCTTTGATATCTATAATAATCACGGTAAGTTGCAAACGTTCAAAGTCATTCTTCCTCTTGGGAGCGACAAGCAGCTAAAAAAAGATCACCTCGGGTTGGTTTCCTGCCTGGAGGCTAAAAAATTGATGAGGATAAAAAAAATATAAATCATCCCGCTCGTCAACGATGCCGCGTTATCTTTCTGCGCTGCGCATCACTCCTGAAAAATCGTTACTCCTACCAGGCATTTCTTGCGCGGGCGGCCGATGGGTTCGCCTTCTTCTTTTTTGTTGCCGTCTACATGAAAGGGCGGGAATCACTTACTGCCATAAAGTGTAGCTTTTTTTTATGCAATTTTTTTACAATAAAATGAATATGGTTATACTCTGTTTAATAGGGTCTGCGATGACCCCACCGCCACGGACGAAAAAAGCATTATCCTGCCTTTATCATAAGTAAATTCCTAATGCATAAACGGATTCTCTTAACAATCAATGTCGCGCAATGTTATGTTCTATATTATGTGTTTTTTCGATATTTATCTGGATATATTGCGCTCTTGGAGTAAAATTAACGTATCAGAGAAAAATCTTAGCACCGTGATGCTGATGGCAATGATGCCTTATAAATATATCTTACGATAACAATTTCCCTTGCGAAGCGCGGCAGCTTACCGCGTCTTGCTTTTGTATGCTCTCCAGGGCAGATGATTTATATAACCCTATATATAAAATGCACTTTTGCGAGGCAAGGTCTTTTTTGCTTCGCCTATAACGCTTTTTTATTAAAAAGCACGTTAAAACAAAAAATAATCACAGCAATGATATTGCAGTAAGGAGAGTGAGCAAGCGTAGTCAAAAGGGAGGTTTGTTAATGGAGCGCGTCAATATCGCTATTGTGGATAAAAATCAATTCTTCAAGCTGGGGTTGAGTCTTGCCTTGCAAGAAGGTTTTCTCACGAATGGCATTAAGGCCAAGATCACGGGAGAAGAACGTGCCAACATCATATTCAGGGCGCCGGACAAGCGGGTGTCCATAAATTTTTGCCATACCCAGCTTTTGCAGGGCAACTTTTCTTCTATCCCGCTCTATTTTTCAATATTGGAGCATAAAAAGACATTCCCTAAAATTCATTGCAATTTGGAGGCCGGAAGTATTACGCGCAAAGACAGCGTGGCGGCGATCGTGGACAAGGTCATGTTCTGCTATCGCAAGAAAAATAGTTTTGTTTCAAGCTATTGCCCGCGTTGTCGTACCCAGTTGACCTTTAGCGAGGGGAAAGTGTGCCGTTTGATCCATTTGGGCTATTCACAAAACCAAACGGCGATGTTGCTCGGCATCAGCCCGAAAACGGTGAGTATTCATAAACGTTCGGCCATGAGAAAACTGAACATCGATAATAATATTGAATTCTTGCGCTGGTTAAAAATGCACAGCGACTCTTGTTAATCAGGGAAAGGAAGCGAACGGTCCGGCGCCGTATTATAAGCGGCGCTGAGCGGTCATCTTTTATTGATTTCCGCCCGGCATGGAATCGGTTTTATAGGGAGATAAAACATGGCTGTCTTTGTGAGGGAAGCGGTTTCTCATAATCATTTCAAATTATTGCAGGAGCTTTATGGCAGAGATTTGGGCGGGGAGCGTTTCCTGCACTGGAAGCATTTGCTCGATCCGCATTGTGGGGCGCCGATGGAAAAAACGGGCATATTTTACAAGGATCAAGAACGTTATCTCGGGATGTTTGTATCCAGTTTTTATCCTTTTAAAATCAATGAATTGTCTTTTAATGTCAATATGCTTGGCGATCTTGGGATCCACCGTCAGGTCAAATCTTCCACCGTCTTGAAAGACTTTTTCCTGCAGGCTAAGCGTTCGGATGTGGCGGCGGATATCTGCTTTTCCGATGACAGGAAGATCAGGGTTTATGAAAAGATTTTCAGAAAGTATTTAACCACCAATACGCAAATCTATCCCTTCGTCGAATTAACCTTAAAGCCTGATAAGTTTATGGCCTTTCGTTTTACCGAGGGCGGCCAAGCGCGGCAGGCCAGTTTTATCAATAATCTGGGGCGAGAAAAAGATCATCGCGCATTTGAATATATTGAAAAACATCCTCTGTATCATAAAATTCATTATATCAATAAAGGCAATCTCTACGCTGTGATTGGCTGTTCCAGTGAGTGTGCCGAACTTTTGGATATTTCCAATCCTTCCAGGGAGTGTTTTTCCTGGGCCATTGGCGTTTGTCGGCACCTGCATAGCCGTTGCAAAGTGATGATCCCTATTGGTTTTTACAAGTCGATTTGCGCTCAGGCGGCGGAGGTCATTGCAGAAAAGCGCATCAACATGCTGATCGGTTATTACTCAGAAAAGATAAGCGAGCTGATGCCGAAAGAGGTTTGGGTATGCCGCATGGATCGCCGTTAAGCAGGGCACGTGTATTCTAAATGGAGTGTTTGTCATGGAAGAGATTCCTGTATCACCCTATTCAAAAGTTTTTATCGATGAATATGACCGCCATCCAGAGGGCTGTAATTACAACGTATTGGTGCTGCAGCGTATTGAGGGCGCGCTGGATCCCATCAGATTACAAGCTGCGCTGAATGCGCTGGTGCAAGATCATGTCCTGCTGAACAGCCATATTCATGAACAGAATGGCGAGCTGTATTGGCGTCGCAATGACGCAATCCATCCTTTGCAGCATTACACGGACCGCACGCTGCTGACCCAAGTGATTCGCCAGCCCTTCGACATTTACCGCGGGCCGCTTTATCGTTGGGCGCTTTTCGCCGAGGGGCCGGGGCGCTATACCCTGGCGTTGGTGGGCCATCATCTGGTGATCGACGGCGCGTCTTCCGACGAGTTTTTCTCATTGGTGAGCCAGTACTATGGTCAACAGCGGTTATCGACACGCCTCGAGGCGGCCGAGATTGCCGCCATCAACCGGCAGCTGCAGCGCGAGGTGGAACAACTGGCCGCCGACGGAGCGCTGGCGCACTGGCGGGCCGAAGCGGCAAATTTGGGCGCGATAGACGTGCCCTTTGAGAAAAGCGGCGCCGTGCGAAACGATGAGGCGGCCGAGCTGCGTTTCCAGGTGCCCAAAGCGCAATGGAAAGCGCTGAAGCAGGGCGCGGGAATACGGCGAATGAATGACTTTCTGGCGTTGCTGGTGCTGTGGGGCATCTTGATGGCGCGCAGCGGCAATCAGGAAACGGTCTATATCAGCTATCCGGTGTCGATAAAAAAGGGGCAAAGATTTGCGCTTGGCGGGCATGTAAACACCAGCGTGATGCCCCTCTCGCTGCGTGACGGCGAAGGCTTCGCCGCCGTTTATCAACGCGCGCTGGCGTTTATTACCGCCGCGGCGCCGCACTCGCGCCAACGGTTTAACCAACTGCCCACGCAACAGGTGGTGCAGGCGTTGGGGATCCGCGCGATGCCGATTTCCTTTGCCCAAACCAACCTGCGCGATGCGGCCTTGGCGCTGGCCGATTGCGCCACTTCGCCGCTGTTTGAAGCCAACCACGATATGGCCAGCGCGTCGCTTTCCCTGGAATATGAGGATCGGGCCGACAGCGATGCCTTGCAGTTCCGGCTGCGTTTTCGTCAGGACATGTTTGACGAAGAAGATATGCGCGACTGCGCGGAACATTTCATGCGCTTGATGCAAGCGGCGATGCGCGCGCCTGACGCGCCTTTACGCCACCTCGCCTTTTATCCCGCCGCCGACATGCCGCCAGATGACGACGCGGCCCCCGCGTTGCCGAGAGAAACCCTCAGCGCCCGGTTTGAGGCGATCGCGCTGCGTTATCCGGATAAGATTGCGCTGGAGTTTGAGGGGCTGTATGTCAGCTACCGTGAGCTGAACGGCATGGCGAATAGCCTGGCGCGCGAAATTACGCTCCGCTACCAAGCGCTGACCGGGGGCGCCCCCCAGGCGGATACGCTGATTGCGCTGTACAGCGAGAAAAGCCTGGAAATGGTGGTGGCGCTGCTGGCGGTGCTGAAAACCGGTGCGGCCTATGTGCCGCTCTCCTGCAATTATCCTCAGGCGCGCATTCGGCATATTCTCGAAGAAACGCGCGCGCCGGTGCTCATCGCCGGGGAAAGCCTGCAGTCGGCCGCCGAGGCGCTGGTGGCGATGATGCCGCACGCCGTGTCCGTCCTCGCGCTGGGCGATCTGAACCGCCTGCCGCACGAGCGGCAGAATCTGCCGGCCGTCACCGGCGCCGACCGGCTCGGCGCGGTGATCTATACCTCGGGATCGACGGGGACCCCGAAAGGCGTGATGCTCGAGCAACACGCGATGTGCGGGTTGGCGACCGCGTCCGGCATCGCTGTCACGCCCGATGACGCGTTGCTCTTCCTCTCGAGCCCGGCGTTCGATGCGGCGACGTTCGAGGTGTGGGGCGCATTGCTCAACGGCGCCAAATTGGTCGTCGTGCGCGACACGGAGGATATCGCCGGCGATGTGCCGCAGCTGGAAGCCTTGCTGCGTCGACAGCAGGTATCGATTCTGTGGGCGACGCGCAGCCTGTTCGATCATCTTTACCTCAGTCACCCCGACCTGTTCGCCGGGCTGCGCTGTCTGCTGGTGGGCGGGGAGGCGCTGACCGCCACGCTGATGCAGCGCCTGGTGCGGCAAGCCAACCGCCCGCAGCAGGTCATCAATGGCTATGGCCCGACGGAATGCACCACGTTCACCACGATGTACGCCATCGCGGCGGACGAAACCCGCAGCAGCATCCCGATTGGGCGAGCCATACCGGGGCGCGAACTTCATGTGCTGGATCGCTGGCTGCAGCCGTTGCCGCCAGGGCTGGCCGGCGAGCTGTATATCGGCGGAGACGCGCTGGCGCGCGGCTATCTCAACCAGCCGCAGCAGACGCAAGAGCGTTTCATTACGCTGAACGGGCGACGCTTGTATAAAAGCGGCGATCGGGTGCGAGAGTTGCGCGACGGCAATCTGGAGTATCTCGGCAGAAACGATTGCCAGGTAAAAATCCGCGGTTTCAGAATTGAACTCAGCGAAATAGAAAATACGATCAATGCGCTGGAGGGCGTCGAGAAATGCGTCGTGGTGGATGTCGTCCATCGCGATAGCAAGCGCCTTGCCGCTTATGTGCTGATGGCGCGGGGCGAGCCGCTGGATCCTGCCGATTTGCGCGCCCGGCTGGAGCGGATCCTGCCGGATTACATGGTGCCGTCCAGCTATGTCGCGCTCGACGAGATACCGCTGACGGTGAACGGCAAGCTGGATCGCACGGCGCTGCCCGCGCCGCAATTCGCGCAAAGCGAGCGATATGCCGCGCCGCAGAACGCACTGGAGGCGTTGATTTGCGCCCTGTGGGCGGAGATCCTCGGCGTTGAACGGGTTGGGGTGGATGACGACTTCTTTCGTCTGGGCGGCGATTCGATCCAAAGCATCGTGTTCACCAGCGAATTGAGCAAGTCGGGCTATCACAGCAACTCGCGTGCGGTGTTCGAAACCCGGAATGCGCGGGCGCTGGCCAAGCGCATCTTGCAGCAACGGGAGGCGATTGCGCCGCTCAATGAACAGGGCGAGCTGCAGGGCGAATTCGAATTGCTGCCGATTCAGCGCTGGTACAACGAGCAGCCGCCGCAACATCGCGCCTTCTTCAACCAGACTTTTTTGGTGCGGGTGCCGCCGATGTCCGCCGAGCGCGTGGCCGATCTGGTGAACGGGCTGGCGTCGCGCCATGACATGCTGCGCGCGCGGTTTAGCGCCGACGACGCCGGCGCGCTGGTCGCGCAGCGCTATCTGTCGGTGGCCGACGGCGGCCCTTCGTGGGGATACTATGACCTGGCGCTTTGTCGCCAAAGCCGCGCCGAACTTCTGCATCAATGGCAATCGGGGTTTGATCCGGTAGAAGGGCCGCTGTGCCGCTTCGTCTACATTTTCGACAGCAGCGCGCCCGGCTACGCGCTGATGTTCTGCGCATTCCATCATCTGATCATCGACGTGGTGTCCTGGCGCATCATCGTCAGAGACATGCGACGGTTGCATCAGGGGGAATCGCTGTCGGCGAAAGGCACCAGCTACCGGCAGTGGGGCGAGACGTTAAGGCACTACGCGGCGAGCCGGCATGACCAATGCGCTTACTGGTTGGCGATGATCGCCGGGCAACCCGATTACGCCACGCTCAGCGAGGGGGCGCAGAATCCGGCGTTTTGTCGCTTCGAGTGCGACGCGGCGTTGACGGCGCTGTTGATGGACAGCTGTCATCAGGCCTACCGCACCTCGATCCGCGATGTGTTGCTGGCGGCGCTGGCGCCGGTGCTGCAGGCCTGGCATGGCCGTGCGGACAGTTACCTGACGCTCGAACACCATGGCCGCGATATCAATGACGATAAGATCCAGCTCGACGACACCGTCGGCTGGTTCACCGCCTTACTGCCTTTGCGCATCACCGCGCATCAGAGCCCAAAACACACGCTGCGCGCCATCAAGGACGCATTAAGAAAGATGCCGGATCACGGCATCGGCTATTCGGCGCTGAAATACGGTTCAGCGTCGGACGACGAAGCGATAGCCTGTCTGCGGCGCCACCGCTTGCCGGCCATTTCATTCAACTATCTCGGGGTCTTTAACGAACAGACTGACGACGCCTTGTGGGCCTTGATCGACCAAACGGCGGATCTGGAAAACGGCGCGCTGCCGGCGAGCGACAATGTGCTGGATCTGGTGCTCTACGTGCACGGCGATCGGCTGAGCATCGTGATGTCGGGCTTATTGCCGCAGGCGACGCTGGCCCGGATCGGTTCGCACTATCGGGAGAGCCTGTCGGCGCTGGTCGCACACTGTTGCCACGAGGCGAGCCAGGGCGTTCGCCTCGCCAGCCCGGGGGACTTCCCCCATGCCAACGTCAGCCTCGCCGAGTTGGACCGCTGGCAGCAACGTCATCGCATCGCCGCCGTTTTCGAGGCTACGGTCACGCAGCGGGAATTGATGTATTTCAACCGGCTTAACCGCGAGTATCAGATCGATCAGGCCGTTTATGAGGTGGCCGGCCCGCTGCAGCCGGAGGTGTTGAACCAGGCCTGGTCGCTGGCGCTGCAGCGATTTGAAATGCTGCGCGCCGGGTTCGGCGATCAAACCCGCCGTGGGCGGCCCAACGTCTTCATCTGCGAGACGCTGCAGGCGCCGATCGCGATCGAGGATTGGACCGACGCGCCGCCGTCCTTGCTGGAAGAAAGGATGGAAGCGCTGTTGGCCCGGGAACGAGAAACCTCGTTTGAGCTGGATGCGCCGCCGTTGATCCGCTGGCGCCTGATCAAGTTGAACGCCGATGAGCACTATCTGGTGCAGACCTTTAACCATATCTTGTTCGACGGTTGGTCCCTCGGCGTTCTGTTCGAACACTGGTTCAACGTCTACCTCACCTTGCTGGAAGGGGGCGCGCCGGCGCTGGAAATTAACCGATTTGAGCCTTTCGCCGCTTATGTGCGCGCGCACGGCGACGATCCCGAGGCGCAGGCGTTCTGGGCGAACTATTTGCGCGGGGCGCCGGTCAACCAACGTTTGCCGTTGAGCGCTTCGCCGGATGCCGCGCCGCAGGGGCGACGCATGCGGCAATATGGCGCGGAATTCAGCGCGGAACAGGTGGCAAGCCTCACCGCGTTTTGCCGGCGCCAGGGGATCACGGTCAATCAACTGACGCAGCTGGCCTGGATGCTGGCGCTGGCCGAAGCGCTGGCCTGTGACGATATCGCGATCGGCACGACCATGAGCGAGCGCCCGGCGGACATTGAGCAGGTGCAGACGCTGTTTGGCCTGTGTGTCGCCAGCCCGGTGCTGCGCCTGCAGGCGATTCGTCGCCGGCCCATTTATGCGTTGCTGGCCGATATCGCGGATTCCCAGACGCTGAGGCAGAAGTACGCCTTTTCCGAACTGAACCGCTACGACGAACAATGGGTGCCCACTTCGCCGTTCGGCAGCCTGTTTGTGTTTGAAAACATGCCGCAACCGCAGAAGGATCCGCGCTTGCCGTTTACGTTCCAGGTGACGGATATCGTCAGCGGCAGCAACCACCAGACGGTGCTGTGCTTGTTCCCCGAAGCGGAACGGCTCGCCATTTCACTGTTTTATGATTCTCACGAGATAGCTCAGGAGACCATCGTTGCGGTAGGACGCCGTTTTCAGGCCATTGCGCTCGCGATCGCCCACCTTCCGCCCGACAGCGAAATCCGCGCCGAAGACGGGATTATCCAGGCGGAGGAGGCGTGATATGTGGCTTGCTATCGACGGCAAAATAAAATACCGGGCGATCGTGAGCGATCTTGACGGAACCTTGCTGGATCCTGCCGGGAATCTGTCTGATCTGACGGTGGAAACGCTCAATATCTTGCATGCCCGCGGGCTGGAAATCGTCATCGCGACAGGCCGTTGCGATGCGGATGCGCGCGGGATTGTGGATGGCCTGGGGTTCTCGCCGGCGATCGTCTCCTGCAATGGCGCGATGGTCAATATCGAGGGGCGGCCGGTGGCGGATAAAAGCTATTTCCTGCCTCGCGACAGCCAAATGATGTTGATGGATTACCTCTTCGCCTGTCCGC
Source organism: Serratia sp. CY40230 (assembly GCF_052168835.1). Taxonomy (NCBI): domain Bacteria; kingdom Pseudomonadati; phylum Pseudomonadota; class Gammaproteobacteria; order Enterobacterales; family Yersiniaceae; genus Serratia; species Serratia sp. CY40230. The sequence continues at coordinate 735,332 of NZ_JBJNLX010000001.1, read as the reverse complement.
TCCACGTGACGTTGTTCACCCAGGAAGGATGGATGATGGCCGAAGAGAATCCGCATTTTGCCGACTATATCAAAACCTCGGGCGTCGCTTGCCGCTATGTCGAACCGGAGGCGATGAAACGGCAACCGATCCTGAAAGTGCTGCTGCAGGGGGAAGCGGCGCTGATCGAGCGGTTTTACGACGAGGTCAGTCAGGCTTTCGGAAAAACGCTGTCCATCTGTAAGTCCTCTGCGGAAACGATAGACATCATGGATAAGCATATTTCCAAGGCCAGAAGCGTGGCCGACTATCTGAGCGCCAAACAGATAGCGATGCGCGATTGTCTCTCTTTCGGCGATGCGATGAACGATTTGGACATGCTGCGCTGGGCCGGAACGGGGGTGGTGATGGGCAATGCGATGGGCGAATTGAAGCGCGCGCTGCCGTTTAACCCGATTGCGTTGCCCAACAGCCGCAATGGCGTTGCCGATTATCTCTGCCGTGAGTTCGGCCTGTTCTGACATTGTCACCGCCGCGCGGGTGAACGCATTGGCAACAGGGTCTTTCGTGGGCAGATAACAAGGAGGTGAACAAACAGTGAGGGTTTCATTTTTTCATTACTAAACATGTCGATAAATACAAAGGAGACAGTATGAAAGAACTGACTGAAGCAGAAGTCATGGCGGTTTCCGGCGCAGGCATCGCTTCCGATGCCGGCAAAATCCTGGGCAATGGCATTGGCGCCATCGTAGATGCCGGTACCGGTCTATTCGGGATCCACGCGGATGCGGCGGGCGCCGGCGCCAAACTCGGTGAGGGCATTGGCGCCGTCATCGATGCCGGTATTAGCGCCTTCTCGCAGCTGTTTGGCCGTAAATCGTCATAAGCCCGGCCCTTAATGAAAAGTGCCCGCAAGGGCACTTTTACCTCGCACATGTCGGGAGCCGCAAGAACGGCAAAGGGAGAGTTCATGGCGAATAAAATCATCTTGATCATGGCCATCAATCTGTTCGTGGCGGTGGCGTTGGCGGTGTTTAACTTTATCTATATCCAAAAGAAGGTGGATATACGCGCCCCCAATGACGCCACGCCCTTTCAGGTGACCGAGAAAGCGCAGGGCAGGATCGTCTCCATGCAGCAGACCTCGGTATTTCTGAACAACAATCCTGTGGTGGCGTTTACGTTGGAAATCAACGCCAGGCGCAAACAGTTTACGATCGCTGACCATCGGGAGGTCGTGCTGTATATCGCCATGAGCCGTTATGAGGAAAACGGCGTTTACAGCCTATTGCTGGGCGAGAACGACAGGGACGTGGCGTTCGAAAAGGACAGCTTTGGCTATCCGATACGCTTTCATCAGGTGCTCTAGGCGCGCGGAGGGTTTCCTGCCGCCAGGCGGCGTAAAAGGGATTTGCCACGGACAAAGGGGGGGAGGAAAAATGCTAAAACGCATCGGATACACCGCGCTGATTTGCTTGGCCTTAATCGGCGGCCGGCAGGCTATGGCGGCAGAGGAAGATCGCTGCTTTGCGGACGAACATTCCGCCTTGCACACCGTTATTCCTTGTTATAACAATCAGTTGGCGATATTGCCTCTGTCATATTCGTTAAAGGGCGTGGATAACGGCCATGACGTGTCGATACGTCATTATCGGTTGATGTCGCAATCCTGGTCGCCGCAAGACGCCATCCGGCCGACGCAATGGTGGCACGATGTGGATATTTATATCCCCAACGGGGCGCTTGCCCGTAAAGCGTTGGTGCTGATGAGCGATGACTGCGCTTGCGCCGCCGCAGGGGCGAGCGGGGCAGGCAAGCAAAATGCGGCGTTTTCCGTCGCTACGCCGGCGGCCTTGGCGGCGGAAAGTCACACCGTCGTGATTGTCGTCAACCGGCTGCCTTATCCGTACCTGGAATATCAAAATGAGGGGCGGCGTCGTGCGGGGGAGGACAGCCAGGCCAGAGGCTGGCGATTGTTCCTGGACGATGCGGATGAATACTTGATGATGCCGCTGGCGATCCCCATGACGGCGGCCTTGTCGCAAACCATGACGCTGGCGCAGCGCGAATTGAGCCGGTGGGGGATAGATAAATTCGTCGTGGCGGGCGCGGCGAGCGGCGCAACCGCGGCGTGGCTGGCGTCATTGTCGGATGAGCGCATCGATGCCGTCGTCGCCATGTTCCCGGATGGGGTCGCGGCGCGGCAGGTCTTGAAGCATACCTATCGTACGTATGGCGGCCGTTGGCCGTTGGCGTTTCATCCTTATTACCAACTCGGCATCGATCGGCGCATAGAGACGCCGGCGTTCGACAAACTGATGCAAATAGCGGATCCCACCGCTTATCCGCCGCCGACGGCGGGAGCGCGGCCAGCGGTACCGAAATATGTCATCATCGCCAGCGGCGACGAACGTTATCCGCCGGACAGCACGCGATTCTATTTCAGCGCCTCACCGGGAGAGGCTTCGCTGCGCGCGATTGCCGACGGGGATCGCGCGGCAAGTCGGCCGGCCGCCGAACGCGCCATACTGGCGATGATCAAGCGCCGCCAGCGCGATATCGCGTTGCCGACGATCGAGGTGCAAGGCAGCGCCGCGGATGCTGCGGTGCGCACGCTGCGTTTTTCCGAACCGCCGGCCACCGTGCGGCGCTGGAGCGCGCACAACCGCACGGCGCGAGATTTTCGTTATTCGTGCGGCGTACGCTTCACCCCGGAGCCGTTGGCCGCAGCGGAGGCCGATCGCGGCGAGTTTCGTCTGGCCGCCCCGGCGCAAGGCTGGGAGGCCACCTTTATCGAGGCGGTGTTCAACGATGGGTTTATCGCGACCACACCGGTCTTTATCACGCCGGACGATAACTATCCGTCCGCCGTTCCCGCGGGCGATGGCCTGGCGTGTGAAACCCTACCCGGCAGAGGGTTGGGTGAAGATTATCGCCATGACGATTAATTAGCGGCGCCGAAAAACATTAAGGCGGCAATGCGTTATTCTGCGCGACAGAGCGCATTGCCGCCTTATTTTCGAAATAGTGAACGGTGCCAGACAGAATATTTCTGCGTAACGCCATTTTCTCGTTGTCACATGACCGCGCCGGTTTCACGAACGGCGAACGCCTTATTTTCCCTCCTGTTTGATAAACCGTTATCGCCATGCTTTTGCTATTCTGCCGCCCCTCTCGCTGCCGCCGCGTCGTGATGTCTTTCGTAATATAAATGTCATTTATTTCAGTGCGATTTTTTTCGCCCGGCTTTCATTTTACGGCGATGCCGCCCGATTTTCCGGCTGAGGGGGAAATGAGGAGGATCTGGCGAAAGCGCCTTCGAATAGCGCGATAATAAATTCCCTTGCGGCCAGATGAATGAATCAAGAAACGCCGATTTGGCGGTTTTTTCAAAATAAAATTAAGAATGATGCTAATTCTATTTGGGGTAATTATCTTTTCTCATCTTTACATTGATTTTATGTATTGCTAAAGGGGGAAAGCTAAGCATAATTAACTGTGAAAGGAGCGGGGCTCCTATTCTCCCTGTCCGGGTTCTCCGTGGCGGGGATATTTTGAAGTCTGTCTAATCAAAAGGAGAAGTACCCATGATGGAAAAAAAAGTGATTATGTTGGCATTTGTCGCGGCAGCGTGTTCAAGCGCTTTACCTGCTCTGGCAGCAGATGGTCAGGTTAATTTTACCGGGAATATTGTCGATGCTGCGTGCAAGGTCACGAATGACTTGAGTAATCCATTAAATGTTGTTTTGGGTGATGTGGCCCGAACGGCATTTGCGGGTGGCAAGGGATCAACGTCCAGCGCGACAAAATTCACGCTGGAAGTCACCGATTGTCCGGATACGGTAAAAAGCGCCACCGTTAAGTTTGACGGCGCGGCCGATAACGGCGACAGCAACGTATTACAGCTGACTCAGGAAACGGATGTCGCTACCGGCGTCGGTATCCAACTGTCTGATATTTCTAACAGTGTTCTGCCGCTTTACACGGCGTCGACGGCTTATCCGTTGGCTTCCGGCAGCGGCGTGAAAAATAACCTCGATTTTACCGCCCGCTATATTTCCACGCAGGCAGATGTGACCGCCGGTAAAGCCAATAGCGTCGCCACCTTTACGCTGAATTATAACTGATAATATTTTCTTGCCCGCTGGTTCACAGCGGGCTGTATTGCCTCGGAGATAATATTATGCGTTTTAATCGCTACGGCGCCTTAGCGGCTTTCATTATTTTATTGTTTGCGTCTACGGTTCACGCCGGCGTGGTGATTGGCGGGACGCGGGTGATATTCAACGGCGAAAAAAAAGAAGCGTCAATCAGCGTGGAGAATCCGGATAAAGAACCGTATTTGATTCAGTCCTGGCTGGAGAATCAACAAAGCGGGGTGGATAAAATCGCGTTTATCGTTACGCCGCCTTTATTTCGGCTGGACGGCAACCAGGAAAATATGCTGCGCATCGTGAAAGTGGGCGATGACTTACCGAAAGATAAAGAAAGCTTGTATTGGATGAATATTAAATCCATTCCTTCAACAACCCAGACGGGTAAATCGAATACGCTGCAAATAGCGGTCAAGACCCGCATTAAATTGATTTATCGGCCGGCGCCGCTGCTCCGCCAGGTACCCGAAGAGGTGACGCAGCAGCTGAAATGGCAGCGTGTCGGTTCAGAATTAAAACTCACCAACCCAACGCCTTATTATATGAACTTCCATTATGTCCGTATCGGGGGGCGGGAAATGAAAGAGGTGGCGTATATCGCGCCGATGAGCAGCGAAATGTTTGCATTGCCCGTGGCGGGCGCAACGTCGGTAAGCTGGAAATTAATTAATGATTATGGCGGCACAGGTAAAGAACATCAGTCAGGTATTTAATCTGTAAGGGAAGGCAGAAAAAGGGATAAAACATTTCAATAATGGAGCTAATGAATGATAACTCAAAAGCGTATATTAGCGAAGCGGGATGCTTGGCTGAAACGCATAGCCTTATTCACGGTAACAACGGCGGTATGCGGCAATATGGCTAAACCCGCCTTCTCTCGTGACTATTTTAATCCGGCGTTGCTGGAAACCGGGCGCTCAGGCCAGCAGCACGTCGATCTGTCGATTTTTGAAAATGGCCAGCAGGTTCCCGGCACGTATCGGGTCGATATTTGGGTGAACGACATGCTGCTGGAAACGCGCGAGGTGTCGTTCGTTCTGCGGGCCGGCAGCGACGAGAAGGCCGATCTGCAGCCTTGTCTGACGCGGGAAGATCTGAAACGGCTTGGGGTGAAAGTTGAGCTGTTTCCCGGTTTGGCCGGCGCCGATCGCTGCGCGAATTTGGCCGCGATCCCACAGGCCTCGGCGCAATTTCAATTTAACCGCCAACGCCTGATGCTGAGTATCCCCCAGGCGGCGTTGGAAAATAAGGTGCGCGGATACGTTCCGCCGGAACAATGGGATGAAGGCCTGCCGGCGATGCTGCTGAACTACGGCTTCACCGGCAGCAACAGCAAGGGACGCGATCGATTCACCCAGAGCGCAAGCAGTTATTACCTCAACCTGCGGCCGGGTTTCAACCTGGGCGCCTGGCGAGTGCGGAACTACACCACCTGGAGCTACAACAGCGCCGGCGGCGGGCGAGTGTCGGAGGATCGTTGGGACTCCGTCTATACCTACGCCCAGCGCAATATCATCCGCCTGAAAAGCTTACTGACGCTCGGCGAAAGCAGCAGCCCGTCCGATGTGTTTGACAGCGTGTCGTTTCGCGGCGCGCAGCTGGCTTCCGATGACGACATGTTGCCGGAAAGCCTGCGTGGTTATGCGCCGGTGGTGCGCGGCATCGCGCGCAGCAATGCGCAAGTGGTCATTCGCCAAAACGGCTATGTCATCTACCAGAGTTACGTTGCGCCGGGCGCGTTTGAAATTTCGGACATGTACCCGACCGGCGGCAGCGGCGATTTGGAGGTGACTATCAAGGAGGCGGACGGCAGCGAACAGCACCTGACCGTTCCCTTCGCCAGCCTGCCGGTGCTGCAACGCGAAGGGCGGCTGAAATATGCGCTGACCTCGGGGCAATACCGCACTTACGATCACAGCGTGGATAAAAAGATCTTCTCGCAGGCCAGCCTGATTTATGGCTTGCCCGCCGGTTTCACCCTGTATGGCGGCGGCCAATTCGCCGGGCCGTATCAATCGCTGGCATTGGGTCTGGGCAAGAACCTGGGCGAGTTCGGCGCCCTGTCGGCCGACGTCACCCAGGCGTGGGCAAAGCAGGAGCATCAGCCGAAAAGCGATGGTCAGTCGTGGCGCGTGCGCTACAGCAAAAATATCGTCGAGACGGGGACGAACTTCGCCATCGCCGGCTACCGCTATTCGACCAGCGGCTACTATGGGCTGCAGGAAGTGCTGGACACCTATCGCAGCGGCAACCGTTACGCCCCGATAGACCGCCGCAAAAATCGCGGCGAAATCACGCTGAACCAGAATTTATGGGAAGGGGCGGGGTCGCTTTCACTCAGCGCGGTCTCCGAAGACTATTGGGGCTCCGAGCGCAATATGCAGTCGCTGAGCGCGGGTTACAACAATAGCTGGAATGGCATCAGCTACGGTGTTAACTACAGCTACAGCCGGAATTCACAGGCTATTTACGGCGATTCGAACCGCGGGCGCATTTACGATCGCGATCAGATCTTCGCTTTCAACATCAGCGTGCCATTAGAGAAATGGCTGAGCAACACCTACGCCACCTACAACCTCAACACCAGCAAAAAAGGCAATACCAGCCATACGGCGGGCCTCAACGGCACGGCGCTGGCCGGCGGCAACCTCAGTTGGAGCGTACAGGAAGGGTATGGCAGCCAGGGCCAGGGCAACAGCGGCAACGCCAACGCCGACTGGCGCGCGACGTACGGCGAACTCACGGCGGGCTACGCCTACGATCGCAGTCAACAGCGCGTCAACTACGGGGTGAAGGGCGGGGTGATCGCCCATGAAGACGGCGTGACCTTCGGTCAACCGTTCGGCGAAACCGTCGCCCTGGTGCAGGCAGCCGGCGCGAGCGATGTGGCGGTCGGCAATCAGGTCGGGGTGAAAACCGACTGGCGCGGCTACGCGATCGTTCCTTACGCCACGCCTTATCGCAACAATTCGATTCGCCTCGATGTCGACAGCTTGCCGGATGATGTCGATCTCGAGTTGACGAACCAGTCGGTCACGCCGACTCGCGGCGCGGTGAGCCGGGCGAATTTCAAAGCCAACGTCGGCAGACGGATTTTGATGAAGGTGACGGACTCGCAGGGGGCCCCCCTGCCGCTGGGCGCCAGCCTGCGTCTTGCCGAGGGGGCGACTCAGCCGTTCCTGGTCGGCGGCGACGGCGTGGTCTATCTGACCGGCATGGCGGAAAAGGGCCTGCTCATCGCGCAGTGGGGCAGGAATGGCGAGAACCAATGCCGCATCCGTTACCAGTTGCCGGCGGAGCCGCCGTCAGCGGGTCTCCAAACCCTAAACGGCGTTTGCCAATAGATCTCGCTCTATCTCCATCATGACTTTTAAGTGAGAGTGAAAATGAACGTTTTTCTCAGGATATTCGGTTACGGCGCCCTGGTGTGGCTGGCGACGCTCACGACGGCGGTTTATGCCGGCACCTGTACCACCAACGCGAAAACCGCCCGCATGGGGTTGCTGACGCTGGCCGTGGATCCGCGCATCGAAGTCGGCGAGCAGCTGGCTGTTCGAACCGAGAACAGCATGAACGGCACGACGTTTTCTTTTCTTTGTTCCGGCTCGGTCGCCTATCGCTCCATGTCGCCGCTGACGCCGAGCGCGCTGCCCGGCGTATTTGAAACGGGCATCGAGGGCGTGGGGGTGACGATTTCAGACTTATGGCAGAGCAATAAGAACGTGCCCGTCAACACGGCGATTTCGCCCAACTTGCTGACGCCGTGGATCAATCGAAACGATGTTCGGCTGACGTTTATTAAAACCGGCCCGATCAAAACCGGCGGCGATATGGGCGGGAAAATTATCGCCAGATATTATCTGGATTCGACCTCCATTTTGGATATCAGTATTTCCGGCATGAAGGTCATTCAGAAAAGTTGCCTGGTTGATTTGAACTATAAAAATCAAACGGTGAATCTGGGCAGCCCTAAACGCAGCGAGTTTAATGGCGTCGGCAGCACGGCGGCGTCTTCCGAACGCAATTTTTCCGTGGTTCTGCAATGTCAGGAGGACAATATTCCGGTTCAGGTCACGTTCGAGGCGGCCGGAAATTCGCCAGGCGTGGGAATGATTGATATCGCCGACGGCGCCGATGCGGCGAAGGGCGTCGCCGTGGAAGTGTTGGATGAGAACCGTAATCCATTAACGTTTTCCAGACCGATCAATTACCACACCGCGGCTGAAAAAGAGATCAGGATCCCCTTGATGGCGCGCTATAAGCAAACGGGAGCCATTAGCCCCGGGCAGGCCGACGCGGTGATGACATTCACCATTACGCAGAATTAAAGAGACCCCCATTAAAAATATAATGTCGTCTGTTCGCGCGACATTATTGGTGGCATCAGGCGCTGCAGGCCGATGCCAATGCAATGACAACACGCATGTATGGCCGTGTTTGTCCGTTTAAATATGGAGATTAACCAATGAAAGAACTGTCTGTTATCGAAATGAATGAAGTGTCAGGCGCTTATTCCTGGGATATGAGCAATGGACTGTCGGGGCTGATTGGCAGCGCCGTTTCCAATGCCGCGGAAGCCGTTTCATCCATCGCTCTGGGCGCCTCCGTGGGCAGCATGGCGGGCGCCGTCATCGGCGGTAAGCACGGCGGCGACGGCGGCGGCCTGCTGGGCGTCGGCTCGATTGGCCAGGGCGTCGGTATGGTCGCCGGCGGCATCCTGGGCGGCGTAGCCAGCGGCGTGGCCGCAGCCGTTATTGGCTGGGACACCACGCTGGAATACTCCAAAAAAGGCCTCGATGGGCTGATTAACGGCACCATCAGCTAAATCCATACGCGGTCCAAAGCCGCAGCGTTCTCGCTGCGGCTGTCTCCCGGTCAGGCAAGCGCAGGTTCTTCCTATGAGTGATAATAAGAGCAGGAATATTTTCCGCCAGGAGGCGGTCAATTATCAACGTCAAAGATGGACCGGCAGGGCGCTGTTAATTTCCGGCGCGTCGAGCCATGTGATTGCCGCCTCCTGTTTCACTTTTATTCTGATCCTGGCGGGCGCACTCTATTTTTGCGAGTACACGCGCCGGGTCGATGTTGAAGGCGAGGTGATCAGCATCCCGCATTCCACCAATGTGTTTTCCTCCCAATACGGCTACGTGAGCCAGGCATTCCATAAAGCCGGTGACGTCGTGGAAAAGGACGAGCCGCTGTATGTGATTGATGTCTCGAGAAGCACCACGTCCGGCAATGTCAGCCATATCGCGGCCAGCGAAATAAGCAAACAGATTAGCAATCTGGATTCGATAATCAGCAAGCTGAATAAAAATAAAACCGCCATGCTGGATAATTTGCGCAAACAGATCAATAGCTATGAAAACGCCTATAAAGAAACCGAGAAACTGAACCTCAGTGCCAAAGAGGGGATGGATAAAATGCGGGATAGCCTGAAAAATTACGAACACTATTTGACGAAAGGCCTGATCACCAAAGATCAGTTAAATTATCAGCGTTCGCTTTTTCAACAACAGCAAAGCTCGTATCAGGCGCTCTACAGCCAAAAGATCCAGCAAAATATTCAACTGTCGCAGTTGCGCAGCGATTTGCTGATTCGCGCCGCCGATTATGACAATCAGATATCGCAAAGCGAATCGCAACGCAGTGATTTACAACGCCAGCTGGCGGAGTCCAATGCCGGCGGCCAGGTCATTATCAAAGCGCCGCTCAAGGGGAAAATCGAGTCGCTGAGCGTGACCGCCGGGCAGGTGGTCGAGAGCGGCAGCAGTCTGGCGCAAATCAAACCGATTGATAACATCAAATATTATCTGGTTTTATGGCTGCCGAATAACAGTTTGCCCTACGTGAAAATCGGCGATGGCATCAACATTCGCTATGAAGCCTTCCCGTCGGATAAATTCGGTCAGTTTCCGGGAAAAATAGAGTCCATCTCGTCGGTCCCCGCCTCCCCGCAGGAAATGTCGGAATACAGCAGCGGAAATAAAAGGGAAAGGAACGCCTACTACAAAGTGCTGGCGTCCATCAGCGACACGCAATTCAGCGATAAAGGCAAATATCTCGAAATCAGCAGCGGGCTGCAGGCCAGGGTCATCGTCTTCCTGGATAAGAAACCGCTTTATCAGTGGGCGATCGCGCCTTTGTATGACATAAAAAACAGCGTCGTGGGGCGAGTCGATGAAGGACAATAATCTCTTTGAACGGATCAACGAGAAGTTAACCTTCTCACTGCGCAAGCGGGTGCCGAGCATCTTGCAGTCGGAATCATCGGAATGCGGCCTGGCGTGCCTCGCCATGATCGCCTCCTATTACGGGTTTAATGTGGATATGCTGAGCCTGCGGCAGCGATTCGGCATTTCCACCCAGGGCGCGACCCTGGGGACGATCTCTCAAATCGCGTCGCAAATCCAGCTGAAGACGCGCGCCTTGTCCTTGGACATCGACGAAATCAATCAGCTGAAAACGCCCTGCATATTGCACTGGAATATGAATCACTTCGTGGTGTTGGTTAAGGTGCAGCGCGCCGGTTTTGTCATTCACGATCCGGCCTTCGGGCGCCGAGTGATCGGGCTGCAGGAGATGTCGAATCATTTTACCGGCATCGCGTTGGAGCTGTGGCCCGACAGGGCCTTTCAAAAAGAGACCCTCAAGACCCGTTTGCGCCTGCTGGATTTGATGAAAAACATCGAGGGCCTGCCGGGGACGCTGCTCAAGATCTTTGCGTTATCGATAGTCATCGAGTCGGTCAACCTGCTGCTGCCGGTGGGAACCCAACTGGTGACCGACCATGTCATTCAGGCGCATGACTACAGCCTGCTGACGGTCATCTGTTTGGGGCTGATCTTCTTCACCTTGTTCCGCGCGGTGGTCAGCATCGCCAGGGCCTGGATCTCCATCGTGCTCGGGACGCTGACCGACATTCAGTGGAAGACGACGCTGTTTGAACACCTGATGAAGCTGCCGCTGGATTTTTTCGAAAAACGGCACCTGGGGGACATTCAATCGCGCTTTTCCTCGCTGGATGCGATCAGAACCACCTTTACCAATAATATCGTCAGCGGGATCATCGACGGCATCATGACGGTCGGGCTGTTCGCGATGATGATGGTCTACGGCGGCTGGCTGGTCTGGGTCGTGGCGGGCTTCACTCTGATCTACATCCTCATCAGGATGATGACTTACAGAACCTACCGTCAATTCTCGGAGGAGCAGATCGTCAAGGCGGCCAAGGCCAACTCGCATTTCATGGAGACGCTGTACGGCATCTCGACCGTCAAGGCGCTGGGCATCAAGGAAACGCGCTCCAGCTATTGGCTCAATCTGAACGTCGACGCCGCCAATACCAATATCAAAATCACTCGATTCAATATGATGTTCGGCGGGATCAATACCTTTATCACGACGCTCGATCAGGTGGCGATCCTGTGGCTTGGCGCCATGATGGTCATCGACAATTCCATGACGCTCGGCATGTTCATGGCGTTCAATGCCTATCGCGGCCAGTTCTCTCAGCGGGCCTCGAGCCTGATCGACCTGGCGATCGGCTTGCGCATGCTGTCGCTGCACAATGAGAGGATATCCGACATCGTCTTTACCGATGCGGAGACGGAGTCCGCGCCGCGACAGGTTTTCCCCTCGGGCACGGGGATTGCCATTGAGGTAAAAAATCTTACGTATCAATATGACGCGCTGTCGCGGCCGATCTTCAAAGACTTGAACATGCGCATTGCGGCCGGCGAAAGCGTGGCCGTCGTGGGCGCCTCCGGCGCGGGCAAGACCACCTTGCTGAAGGTGATGTGCGGTTTGCTCAGCCCCACTTCCGGCCAGGTTTTGGCCGACGCGATGGATATCCATAAAGTCGGGGTGAATAACTACCGTAACGCGATCGCCTGCGTGCTGCAGGACGACCGGCTGTTCTCCGGATCCATTGCGGAAAACATCAGCGGGTTTGAGGTCAATGCCAATAAAGAGCTGATCATGGCCTGCGCGATACACAGCAATATCCACGATGAAATCATGCAGATGCCGATGGGCTACGAAACCCTGATCGGCGAGTTGGGCAACGGCATCTCCGGCGGGCAAAAGCAACGTTTGTTTATCGCGCGCGCCCTCTATCGCCGCCCGAGCGTGCTGTTTATGGATGAAGCGACCAGCCATCTGGACGTTGAGAATGAGTCGGCGATCAACCGGGCGATATCTTCGCTGAATATTACGCGCGTGATCGTCGCCCACAGAAAGTCGACCATCGACTCGGCCGACAGGGTGGTGGTGCTGGGGGCCGAGAGCGGCGCGCCGGCAGGCGGCGGTGAATAAAGGGCGCTTGCCGGCGCCGGGGGCGAAGCCGGCAACGCAGGCTGTCCCCGCGACCCAAATCGCGGTAAAATGCAGCAGTTGACCCTATCGCATTCCATCAGGCCGTCGAACCCGCTATGAAAACGCGCAAACCGCGCCGCCCGCCCGGGCGGTGGATCTATTACATCCTGCATGAAGACATGCTGTGGCCTTGCCCGGTTAAATGGGAGTGGGAGAGCGGCTATAACGCCTGGTTGCCGTTTTACTATTCCCCCACGCTGGAATTCGTCGCCGGCAACCCCGCCCGCGCCACCAAGGTCAGCAGCGGCCGGCGCTAAGCGTGCTGCCCGCCTTGCCGCCCGGCATCCGCTCACCTAAGATCATCTCATCACCCACAGGTTTCCGGGAGCGTCCATGTCTACTCTGTTTCGCACGTCTCTTTGCGGCGTAGCGGCGTTGTTGCTGCTCGTCGGTTGTCAGCAGACGGCGCATCAACCGGCGCCGCCGCTGCAGGCGCAATTGGATCACATCGCTTTGATGTTGGCCGGTGGGCATTTCCTGCGCGTGGACTGTGGGCGCAGCGACGTGCCGGACGACGTGAAATTGCAACGCACCGCGATGCGTGCAGCGCAGCACCGCGGCTGGGATACGCAGGCGGCAGGGTATCGGCAGTTGCCGGCGCTCACCCAGGCGCGTTACCTGACTCTGCAACAGGACAATCAGCTGCTGACGGACAAATGCGCCACGCTCAGCCGCAGCACCGCGCGCTTTATCGCGGCGGCGCAGGCCGATCAGGAAGACTACATGGAGTAGCGCTACGGTGTGCCTGTCGGGCGCTCGCCACGGGCGCCCAAAAATTCTTTGCAGGATAACGATTTATCGCTCATCATTTGAAATGATGTTTCACTTTTATCCATCGAGCCCACCTTGAACCTGTATGCCGCACTGCGTCAGCGCGTGGAAAATACGCCCTGGTACGCCAAACGGAAAAGCTACCGCGTGCTGTTCTGGCGCGAAATCACGCCGCTGGCGGTGCCGATTTTTCTGGAGAACGCCTGCGTTCTGTTGATGGGGGTGCTGAGCACCTTTCTGGTGAGTTGGCTCGGCAAAGAGGCGATGGCCGGGGTGGGGCTGGCGGACAGCTTCAACATGGTGATCATCGCCTTTTTTGCCGCGGTGGATCTCGGCACCACCGTGGTGGTGGCCTTCAGCCTCGGCAAGCGCGATCGCCGGCGGGCGCGGGCGGCGGCGCGTCAGTCGCTGGTGCTGATGACCGGCGTGGCGCTGCTGTTGGCGGCGGGCATTCACCTGGCGGGCGAACCGATCATTGATGTGATCGCCGGCGCGGCCTCGCCGGAGGTGAAAGCGCTGGCGCTCTCTTACCTGCAAACCACGGTGTGGAGCTACCCGGCGGCGGCGATTGCGCTGATCGGCAGCGGCGCCCTGCGCGGCGCAGGCAACACCAAGATCCCGCTGCTTATCAATGGCGGCATGAATATCCTCAATATCATCATCAGCAGCATCCTGATTTACGGCATGCTGGGCTGGCACGGGCTGGGGTTCGTCGGCGCAGGGCTGGGGCTGACGATTTCCCGCTATATCGGCGCCATCGCCATCCTCTATGTGCTGGCGATCGGTTTTAATCCGGCGCTGCACATCACGCTGAAAAGCTATTTCACGCCGCTGAAGATGAGCATCCTGTGGGAAGTACTGGGGATCGGCATTCCCGCCAGCGTCGAGTCGGTGCTGTTCAACGGCGGCAAACTGTTGACGCAGATGTTCGTCGCCGGCATGGGCACCAACGTGATCGCCGGTAACTTTATCGCCTTCTCCATCGCTTCGTTGATCAATTTGCCGGGCAACGCGCTGGGCTCGGCTTCGACCATCATCGTCGGCCGGCGGCTCGGCAAAGGCGAGATCGGTCAGGCGGAACGGCAGCTGCGCCATATTTTCTGGCTGTCTACCCTCGGGTTGACCGCTATCGCCTGGGGTACGGCGCCGTTGGCCGGGGTATTCGCCGCGTTTTATACCTCGCAGGATGACGTGAAAACGGTGGTGAAAACCCTGATTTGGCTCAACGCCGCCTTTATGCCGATCTGGGCCGCTTCCTGGGTGTTGCCCGCCGGGCTGAAAGGCGCGCGCGACGCCCGCTTCGCCATGTGGGTGACGATGCTTGGCATGTGGGGCTGCCGCGTGGTGGCGGGCTACGCGCTGGGTATCGAACTGGGCATGGGCGTGGTGGGTGTCTGGTTGGGGATGTTCCTTGATTGGGCGGTGCGCGGCGCCTTGTTCTACTGGCGCATGGTCAGCGGGCGCTGGCTGTGGAAATATCCACGGGCCAAACGCCGGGAGGCCGGGTAACGTCGGCCGCGGGGCACCGGCGAGATGGCCTCAGTATAAAAGCGTCATCGCGCTGAAGAACAGCAGCGTCAACGCGATGATGATGACGTTTTGCGTGGCTTTGCGCACCAGCTTGCTGGCGCTCAGGCGGCTGTCGATGACGTAGAGCAGCGGCACCATCAGCAGCACATAGGCGAACATCAACATGGCGGTAAAGGGCTGCAGATTCATTCATGTTCCTCCTGTGCTTCATCATGGCCGATCAGGTGTATCAGTACGGCTTGCGTCTGGCGGTGCTGGCCGATAAAGGGCGACGTGGCTGGCGACGCCGGCGCGAACGTCAGGCCGGCGCGTCGCGTTTTCACCGCCGCTTGCAGAATTTTCTTTCGATGCTTCCGAGTATGGTCGACCATGCGCCTCCGAATAGGGCCGCCCGAAGGCGGCCGATCGTTGTATTGCCCATTAAGCTGGAGAGGATCGCAGCCGCTGCCGGGGCCGCAGAGGTATAATATTGCGAATGATAACCATTATCAATAATGAGAGTGAAAAAATTAAGGGTATTGCGAGGGGACAGCCGGCGGGGCGGAAAAAGAAAAAGCACGCCTTGCGGCGTGCTTTGCGGGGTACTAACGGCGGTGGTTACTTCTGATCGGGCAGAGCGTAAGCGACCACGTAGTCGCCCAGCTTGGTGCCGAAGGAACCGTGGCCGCCGGCGTAGATCAGTACGTACTGCTTGCCGTTGACCTCATAGGTCATCGGCGTCGCCTGGCCGCCAGCCGGCAAGCGCGCTTCCCACAGTTTTTCACCGTTGGTCACGCTGAAGGCGCGCAGGTAGTTGTCTGCGGTGGCGCCGATGAAGAACACGTTACCGGCGGTGGTCACCGGGCCGCCCAGCATTGGCATGCCCATTTTGAACGGCAGCGGCAGCGGTGAGCTGTCGCGCACGGTGCCGATGCGTTTTTTCCACACGATGTCGTTGGTTTTCAGATCCACGGCGGAAATGTAACCCCAGGCCGGCTGTTTGCACGGCAGGCCGAACGGCGACAGGAACGGGTTCAGGGTAACGCCGAACGGCACGCCATACTGTGGCTGTACGCCGGACTCGGTGCCGCTGCCGCCTTTGTCGCCTTCCGGCGGCTCAATCGGGTTGCCTGGGCCGCGCGGGATCAGTTTGGAGACGAACGGCAGCGCGATCGGGTTGGCGATGGCGATTTCGCGATCGGTATCGACGGCCAGGCCGCCCCATTCGAACATGCCCAGGTTACCCGGGAACACCAGCGTGCCCTGCTCGGAAGGCGGGGTGAAGGTGCCTTCATAACGCAGGCTGTGGAACATCACGCGGCAGACCAGCTGATCATAGATGGTCGCGCCCCACATGTCGGCGCCGGTCAGTTTCTTCTCAGGACGGAAGGTCAACTCGGAGAACGGCTGGGTCGGCGACAGGCGATCGCCTTTGGCCGGGCCCTGCGGTACCGGTTTCTCCGGCGCCGGCACCACCAGTTCGCCGTTGGTGCGGTTCAGCACGAAGATGTTGCCGGTTTTGGTCGGCACATAGATCACCGGCACTTTTTTACCGCTCTTGTCGGTAATGTCCGCCAGGGTCGGCTGCGCCGGCACGTCCATATCCCACAGGTCATGGTGGACCGTCTGATAGAACCAGGCCAGTTTGCCGGTGGAGGCGTTCAGCGCCAGCAGGCCGCTGGCGTAGCGTTCCATTTCCGGGGTGCGATCGCCGCCCCAGATGTCCGGAGTGGAAACGCCCATCGGCAGGTAAACGATATCCAGCTTGGCGTCATAGGCGGCAGGCGCCCAGGAGTTCGGCGAGTTCGGCACGAAGTGGTGCTCGTCCGCCGGGATGGAGTTCGGATCCTTCGCGCCTGGATCGAAGGCCCACAGCAGCTTGCCGCTGTTGATGTCGAAGCCGCGGATCACGCCGGAAGGCTCGCGGTTGGAGTAGTTGTCGGTCACGGCGCCGGCGATGACGATCACTTTATCGGTGATCACCGGCGGCGAGGTCGGCTCGTAGTGGCCCGGCGTCGCATACGGCATATTGCTCTGCAGGTTCAGCTCACCGTTGTTGGCGAAGTCCGGGCAGGGTTTGCCGGTTTCGGCGTCCAGCGCGAACAGACGGCCGTCGTTGACCGGCAGAATGATGCGGCGTGCGCACATCGCCGGTGCGGCATCGCCTGTGGCGCCTGCGGCTGCGGCGGTTTCGTGGTAAGACACGCCGCGGCAGGTGATGTGCTGGAAGGTTGGGTTGTACTTCAGCTGCGGATCAAACTTCCACTTTTCTTTACCGGTGGCGGCATCCAGCGCAAACAGCTTCTGGTGCGGCGTACACATGTAAAGGGTATCGCGGATTTTGATCGGCGTGACTTCGTTGGTGATCTCACCCGGATCGTTGGCGGTCTTCAGATCGCCGGTCTGGAAACGCCAGGCTTCTTGCAGCTGGCCAACGTTTTTGTCGTTGATCTGGCTCAGCGGCGAGTAACGGGTGCCTTCCTGGGTGCGGCCATAGGCCGGCCAGTCGGCGCCGGTGGCGTCTTTCGGCTGTACCTGCGCGGCGTCGAGCGTGCCGTTGATCTCTTGCGGATCGTTGAACACGGCATAGGCCAACGCGATGACGGTGATCGCCAGCGCCGCGCTCAGCGCGCCGTAGGCGAATTTGCCGTTGGCCACCAGCTTGCGGTAGATAAACGGCAGCACCAGCCACAGGCCGAAGAAGAAGGTGACGTCCAGGCGCGGCGTCAGCGCCCAGAAGTCCGGGCCCACTTCCCACAGGGCCCAAATGGTGGTGCCCAACAGGAATACCGCGTACAGCAGCAGCGCGGTGGCGCGGCGGCGGAACAGCAGCCAGGAGGTCGCCAGCAGCACCAGCCCGGCGATGATGTAATACAGCGAACCGCCCAACTTGGCCAGCCAGATGCCGCCGCCGAGCAGATAAAGCCCGCTCAGCGCGGCAAACAGCGCCGTTATGACGATAAGCGGCGATAGTGACGCTTTATTTTGCATAGCAATACCCTTACCAAAAATGAAAGTCCCCGATTTAGAGATTAAGCCAAATCGGAAAAAACACGCGGTTTCTCCCTACTATTTCAGCGAGAAGCCGCTAGGGTGACGTAAAACCCATCCCGTTTTTTAACCTTAAGGTGCTTTGCCTTATTCAAAGCGATAAGACAAGGTGGCGCCGCCACCCCAGTTGCGCCCCGGCGCCGGCTCGAAGTAGCGGCCGTTGCCTTCGTTGACGATCACCGAACCGACGTATCGGCGATCGAAAACATTGTCCACCCGGCTGAACACGTCCAGCGCCCAGCGGTTCCAGGTAAAGCGATAACCGGCGTTTACGCCGGCCACGGTGTAAGCGGGAGCCTGCGCGCTGTTGGCGTCATTGGCCTGAATGTCGCTCATGTAGCGCAGCTCCGCGCCGGCGTGCCAGCCTTCCGGCGGGGCATAGGCCAGCGAGGCGTAGCCCATGTTGCGGGCGATGCCCGGCAGGCGATTGCCGGCGGGGGTACAAACGGCTTTGCCGCACATATCGCTGCGGTAGGTGGCGTCCAGCAGCGTCCAGGCCATATGCAGGCGCCAGTCCAGCGCAAACTCTTGATCCAGCGCCAGCTCCAGGCCGCGCCGCCGGGTTTTGCCGGCGTTGGCGTAGCTGGTGCGTCCGCCGCTGCTTTCCGCCACCACCAGCTCGTTGTCGGTATCGGTCTGGAACAGGGCGGCGCTCACCAGGCCGTTGCCGAGGCGCAGTTTGCTGCCCAGTTCGACGGTGTCGCTGGTGGATGGCTGCAGGCCAATATTAAGGCCCGTCTGGCCGTCGGGGCGGTAGGAGAGTTCGTTGATGGTCGGGGTTTCAAAGCCGCGGCCGGCGGAGAGATAAACGTTCCACACCGGGTTGATTTTATAGTTGAGCGAGCCCATCGGCAGCCACTGGTGGTAACGTTTGCTGCCGCTGTCATCGCCGTTGCGCGGCGTGATGTAATAGTCGGTCGAGTCGAAGCTGACCGTGCTGTAGCGCAGGCCGGCGTCCAGCGTCCAGTGCGGCGTCAGTTGCCAGGAGGTTTGCAGGTAAGGATCCAGGTTCCAGATGCGGTTCTTCTCGTTGCGCCGCTGGTCGCCTTTCTCGCCGTAGTCCACTGTGCCGTCTCGCAGAATAAAGTTTTCGAACCCCTGCCGGCGTTCGGTCATGGTTTCATAATCCAGACCGCCGATCAGTGTTACCGGTAACGAGGCGAGAGTATCCTCATGCTTCCAGCGAGTGTCAATGCCCTGATATTTTCTTTCCAGCACGATCACCCCGCCGGCGTGGGTGGGGTTGAGCTGCGGCCCGCGTGGAATAGATTGGTACTGCGTGGTGTGGCGCTCGCCGTGGTAGGCGGTCAGCGTCAGTTCGTCGCGCTCGCTCATCTGGCGCTGATAGCGCAGGCCGGCCTGGGTCTGATCGAGCGATTTGCGGGTGTTGTATTGATCCGCGCGCGGTGCCTGGCGCGGGTTTTCCTTCCATTCCGCTTCGGTCAGGCCGCCCGGATCGCCGGCGTCAATCGAGACGCTGTTGAACATCAGCGTCAGAGTGCTGACGTCGTCAAGCCGCACGCCGAGCTTGCCGTTGCCGAGGTTTTTGCGCGCGGCGCTGTGATCGCGGTAGCCTTGGGTGGTAAAGCGGGTTCCCGAGATGGCGTAGTTGACGTCGCCGGCCTGGGTGCCGTCGCCGGTGGCGCCGGTCGCTTTCACCCCGTAGCGCCAGGTGTTGTCGCTGCCGAAATAGCCGCCGGCCTCCAGCGTCGGCGGCTGGGTGCCGGTAATCGTATCAACATTGATCACCCCGCCCGAGGCGTTGCCGTACAGCGCGGAATAGGGGCCGCGCAGCACCTCGATGCGTTCGACGGAATTGATGTCGATATTGGAGGTTTGCCCCTGGCCGTCGGGCATGGTGGCGGGAATGCCGTCGACGTACATGCGCACCCCGCGCACGCCGAACATCGAGCGGCTGCCGAACCCGCGTATTGACAGCTGCAGATCCTGCGCATAGTTTTGCCGGTTTTGAAGCTGCAGGCCCGGCACGCTGCCGAGGTTTTCCGACAGATTAATCTGCGGGGCGGCGTTGCGCAGGTCTTGTCCGTCGATCACGCTGACGGACACCGGCGATCCCAGTTCGGTCAATCCGGTGGGTTGCGCCATCACCACCAGGGTGTCGCTTTTTTCTTCATTATTTTCTGCCGCCAGCGCCTGGCTGGCAAACATGGGTTGTAGCAATAGCATTGCAGCCGGGGTAAGCACGGCGCTTTTCTTATTGGTCATGGAATAAATCTGCCACTGGTATTGAAAGGGAATCGCAGGTCGATTCAGAGTTAGCCATCTGTCGCTCCATCTACATGACGCTAAACGAAAAGGGTAAGGCATCCTGACATCAGTATAGAGTATCTCGGGCAGGAACGTTCCCGCAAAAACGCTGGTCCCAGCAACGGTTAACGGATTCATGAGCCTGGTTCATAAGCTCAAGCGTATTTTGCCTCATAGTCATGGCGGCAGCCGCCTTTTACAGTCACCACACCGGAGCGGCGCCGCGTCAGGCGGAGCCGGTATCATTCAGTGGGAGAGTGAAGATGCAAACACGCAAGTTAGGGCGCGAAGGGCTGGAAGTCTCGGCGTTGGGTCTGGGCTGCATGGGGCTGAGTTTTGGCTACGGCCCGGCTACCGACAAACGGCAGGCGATCGATCTGATCCGTGCCGCGGTTGACGAGGGCGTGATGTTTTTCGATACCGCGGAGATTTATGGTCCGTTCACCAACGAGGAATTGTTGGGCGAAGCGCTGGCGCCGGTGCGCGATCGGGTCGTCATCGCCACCAAGTTCGGTTTCGATCTGCTGCAGCCGGCGGGGCAACAGGTGTTGAACAGCCGTCCGGAGCATATTCGCCGGGCGGTGGAAGGTTCGCTGCAGCGCCTGCGGGTAGAGACTATCGATTTGCTGTATCAACATCGCGTCGATCCCGAAGTGCCTATCGAGGAGGTGGCCGGTACGGTGCAGCAACTGATTCGCGAAGGGAAAGTGAAGTACTTCGGCTTGTCGGAAGCCGGCGCGCAAACCATCCGGCGTGCCCACGCAGTGCAGCCGGTTACGGCGCTGCAAAGCGAATATTCGCTGTGGTGGCGCGAGCCGGAGCGTGAAATCTTGCCGACGCTGGTGGAACTGGGCATCGGTCTGGTGCCGTTCAGCCCGCTCGGCAAGGGCTTTCTCACCGGCGCCATTACCGAGGACACCGCCTTTGACAGCGGCGATTTTCGCAACGTGGTGCCGCGCTTCAGCGCCGAGGCGCGCCGGGCCAATCAGGCGCTGGTGAGCGTGCTGGGGCAGATAGCGCAGCGCAAGGGCGTGACGTCGGCGCAGATCGCCTTGGCCTGGCTGCTGGCGCAACAGCCGTGGATCGTGCCAATTCCGGGAACCACCAAGCGTCATCGGCTGCAAGAGAACCTCGCGGCGGCGTCGGTGGTGTTGGCGGTGGACGAACTGGGCGAGATTGAAAGTGCGCTCTCCGCTATCGACGTGATCGGCGATCGTTACCCGGCGCATCTGCAGAAAAACGTCGGGCGTTAAGCCCCGCGCCGCAACGCCTCAATCAGCAGCGCAAAGGCGGTGGTGTGTTGCCTGCGGCTTGGATAATAGAGGTAATAACCGGGAAACGGCGGGCACCAGTCGTCCAGCGCCATCTGCAACCGCCCGTCGGCCAACGGCTCGGCGACGGTATCTTCCGGCACAAAGGCGATACCGAGGCCGAGCTGCGCAGCGTCGATCCGTTGGCGCAGGCTGTTGAAGGTCAGTTGCCCCTCCACCCGCACTTTGATCTCACGGCCATCGCGGGCAAATTCCCAGGCGTACAGCCCGCCGAGGGTGGGCAGGCGCATGTTGATGCAGCGATGGTTTTGCAGCGCTTGCGGCGTAGCGGGGCGGCCGTAACGGGCGAAATAGGCCGGGGAGGCGACGGGCACCATGCGCATGTCCGGGCCGATGCGCACCGCGACCATATCCTTCGCCACCTGTTCCCCCAGCCGGATGCCGGCGTCGAAACGCCCGGCGACGATGTCGGCCAGACTATTGTCGACGGTGATTTCCACGTTGATGTCCGGGTAATCGACGAGAAAAGTGCGCAGCACCGGCCACAGCACCGCATCCACCGCGTGTTCGCCGGCGGTGAGGCGGATGTTGCCGGCCGGGCGATCGCGCATTTCACCCAGCGCGTTCAGCGCGTTTTCTATCTCCGCAAAGCGCGGGCCGATGCTGTTGAGCAGCCGCTCACCGGCCTCGGTAGGGGCGACACTGCGGGTGGTGCGCGTGAGCAAGCGCAGCGCCAGGCGCTCTTCCAGCCCGCGTATAGCGTGGCTGAGCGCCGATTGGGAAACGCCAAGCTGCGCCGCCGCTTTGGTGAAGCTGCGTTCTCTGGCCACCATCAGGAAAGCGATCAGGTCGTTAACGTTTTCTTTCAACATATCGGCACCGAAGAGCAAGGTTAGGGCGCGGCCGCGCGTAGATTTATGAATTCAGCTCATAGCTCCTTGCGCATTTTACCCGCTAGTCGGCGGAAAAGCATGGCGTTATCTTGGCATCACTCACTTATGACTATCAGCGCCGGTTGTGAGAGCCGGCGCGGAGGATAAAACAGATGAAAATACAACGCAGCGGTTCTATCCCATCACAGCGCGGTTCGGCGGATTATTTTACCGGGCAGGTGCGCATCGACGCGCCGTTCGCCGGCGAAGCGCCGGCCAGAGTGGGCGGCGCAACCGTCACCTTTGAGCCCGGCGCCCGCACGGCCTGGCATACGCATCCGCTCGGCCAGACGCTGATCGTCACTCAGGGGCGCGGTTGGATCCAGATGTGGGGCGAGGCCACGCAGGAAATGCATCCCGGCGATATCGTCTGGATCCCGGCTGGCGTCAAACACTGGCACGGTGCGACGCCGGACTGCGCCATGACTCACATCGCCATCGCCGAAGCGCTGGACGGCAGTCCGGTGACCTGGCTGGAGCCGGTCAGCGAAGCGGAGTACCTGGAGTGAGTTCGGTTTATTTATCGGCAGAGTGAAATCTCTGCCTTGGCTTATTCCACGATGGCACAACGAATAGAAAGAGCAGAGCAAGTTCACAGCCATTAGTATTGAGTATGCCGATAACGGCTCCTAAAAATACTCAAGGGTGGAATGATGAATACTTGTTCCGATATTGCTACGTTGCGAAAAACTGTGCCTGCTATAGCGGGCGAGTTGATTGAGGTTACTTCTTATTATTCCGATTGGTATACGACTACCGGAACTCCTGAAGGCGGTGGCGTATTTGCCGCTGTGCAATCTGCCGTATTTAATGACGATGGAGGCATTTATATCAAATCGGCAGAAGACTGGACATGGGTAAGAGTGCTTGAAGTGTCTGGCCTTATTACACCCGCGATGTATGGAGCACGAGGCGACAATGTGACGGATGATACGGAGTCGTTAACGCGTTGCTTCGTCTCTCCCTATAGTGTCATTTGTCGAGCGGGCGCCGTGTATTTAACTTCGAATACGGTAAATGTGAAAGACGGTAGAACGGCGCGCAAAACTATCAATTTAAACGGTGCTACGATCAGAGCCAAGGCGGGGCACGTAAAACCGATGTTTGCCAATGAAACGTCACTGGCTGGAGCCTACGATTATCTTCATGGCGTAGAGATGTTTGGCGGTAAATTGCTTGGCAATGCTACTCGCAATAGCGTTTATGACGTGGTGAAAAGTCATGTGGGTTATTCCGGTGGAGAAGGAAGTTATTTTCACCATATGCAATTAAGTGGGTTCTGTGATGGATTCAGCCTGCAGGGGCGATCGCTGGCGCATGATATTATCATCGATGAGTGCCGTGATGACTTTTTTGCCACCTACAATGACGGTAACGTGATATCGGATATTACATGTGGTTATTGCCTTGGTGACGGGGTGCTGATCAAAGGTAATAATAATAATGTAACAAATATCCGTATGTTGGGCGCAGGTGTCCCCTCTGATAAACCAGAGGCTGGTTACCTTGCTGGTGCGGTTTTAAGTATTGCTCAAGATGGAGACCTTGGGAAAAATAATTTTATTTCGAACGTGCAGTGTGGTGGATGGGGCAGTGGGGTGGTTATCTGCTCCGGAGAGAATAATAGCTGCGTCAATATCAATGCTGGTGACTGTTATTTTCTAAACAATCCGACCAGTACAGCAATCAAAAATCGCGCATGTGCAGTCTATTCTTCGGGGACAAGGCATTCTATACGCTCTGTTTCTATTGGGGCGTGTTTAAGCGGGATTGAATTACACGATGGCTCTGAAGATACGGTAATCGATGATATTTCGCTGCGTTCCTGTTATCACAGTTTCGCGCTGTCCGCCGCCGGTCAGCAAAGCCGCTGTCGCATTGGCCGCATCGACATTGGAAAAGTCGATAGTGCAGACAGCTTTTTTATCAAAATGCCGCAACTGATGATTGACGAGATCAATGTAGGCGAATTTTCGGCTGCATACGCTGCGAACACGGCCATGTGCCGTATCTTGGCCAATTGCGTTATTCGTCGCTTGAGTTTTAATCGAGGATTGCCTGAAGGGACGCTCCCCATTGTGCTGTTGGCTGCCGATTGTGATATCGACGAATTGATTGTCAAAGGGACTAAAGCTGTTTGCTTAACGACGACGGCGACGACGATCAATGTTCCTCGCAATTTGACCATTGAACAAAGCGAAGACGCCATTGATTCACCAGTGAAACTATTAGGGAGTGGTCGAAGCGTGGCGGAGCATTGGCGCATTACAGGAAAGAATAGCGTGCGGCCGGCTTTGCGTGGTGCCGGGATACAATTGACCCTTGGCCAGTATAGCGGTTTACCTTGGTATATCGATACACCCGACTCTTCAGCCTTATATATCGGAAAACCTGTTGGCGGTAGCTATGATAGGGCTGCCAATGCGGTGGCTCAGGGCGGATTTTCGTTGCGCGAAGGGACGGAGCTGGCTGCTCCTGCTGAGTTGGCGATGGCCTGGGATGGAACTCGTATGCATGTTGCGCTCAATGGTCTGGACATCGGATTTTTAACGTTGCAAAAATACGTTTGACGATGAAATAAGCTTATAGCCCCGTAGAGAATACGGGGCTATTGACGTCGAGGGTGTTGGATAACGTTTTTAACTTTATGCAGCGAAGAGTGTCATTTCACGTGGATGAATGTCTGCCTTATGCCCGGGGCCCCCCATATCAGGCATCCACGCCGCCAAGGCATAGGTATTTGATTTCGAGATAGTCCTCGATGCCGTACTTCGATCCTTCGCGGCCCAAACCGGAGTGTTTCATGCCGCCGAACGGCGCCACCTCGGTGGAAATCAACCCTTCGTTGATGCCGACAATGCCGTACTCCAGCGCTTCGGCCACGCGCATCACTCGGCCGATATCGCGGCTGTAGAAGTAAGCGGCCAGGCCGAACGGCGTGTCGTTGGCCAGTTCGACGGCGTCGGCCTCCTGGCTGAAGCGGATCAGGGGCGCCACCGGGCCGAACGTCTCCTCGCGGAAGATTTTCGCCGTGCGCGGCACGTCGGTCAGGATAGTCGGGCTGAAGAAATTGCCGCCCAGCGAGTCAGGCTTGCCGCCCAGCAGCACCGAGGCGCCGTGCTCGACGGCGTCGGCGATATGCTCGCGCACTTTCTCCACCGCGTCCGGGTTAATCAACGGGCCGATGGTGACGCCGTCATCCAGGCCGTTGCCGACTTTCAGCTGGGCGACGGCGGCTTTCAGTTTGGCAGCGAAGGCATCGTATACGCCGTCTTGCACCAGAAAACGGTTGGTGCAGACGCAGGTCTGGCCAGCGTTGCGGTATTTCGAAGCGACCGCGCCGGCCACGGCGGCGTCCAGATCGGCGTCGTCAAACACGATAAACGGCGCGTTGCCGCCCAGCTCCATGCTGGTTTTCTTGATGGTGGGCGCACACTGGGCCAGCAGCTGCGCACCGACTTCGGTGCTGCCGGTGAAGGAGAGTTTGCGCACGTCCGGGTTGGCGGTGAGTTCGCCGCCGATGCCTTTGCTGGGGCCTGTTATCACGTTGCACACCCCGGCGGGCAGCCCGGCACGCTCCGCCAGCACGGCGATCGCCAGCGCCGAGAACGGGGTCTGGCTGGCGGGGCGGATCACCCCGGTGCAGCCTGCGGCCCAGCCGGGGCCGGCTTTGCGGGTGATCATCGCCGCCGGGAAGTTCCACGGGGTGATGGCGGCGAACACGCCGATCGGCTCTTTTTGCACGATGATGCGGCGACCGGCCTGGGGCTGTGGAATGGTGTCGCCATACACCCGCTTGCCTTCCTCGGCGAACCATTCGATAAAGGAGGCGGCATAGGCGATTTCACCGCGGCTTTCGGCCAGCGGTTTGCCCTGTTCCGCCGTCATGATGCGCGCCAGATCTTCCTGATTTTCCATCATCAATTCAAACAGCCGGCGCAGCTTGCCGGCGCGCTCTTTGGCGGTTAACGCGCGCCAGGCGGGCAGCGCTTTTTTGGCGGCGGCGATGGCGCGTGCGGTTTCTTCGGCGCCGAAGGCCGGTACGTGGCCGATCCGTTCGCCGTTGGCGGGATTATGAATGGCGATCGAACGGCCTTCCTGGGCCGGCAACCATTGCCCGTCGATGTAGTTGGCCTCGCGGAACAGCGTGGGATCCTTGAGGGTAGCGCAGATACTGGTGCTCATGAGTCTCTTCCTTTGCTGAGTTCAACAGAGTGGTCTATCCCATACGGCTACCCTTTACCCTAGCAAATTTTGCCGCCGCCGTTTGCCCACGCGGCAACAAGATGGTGGTTTTCTTTATGCGCACCTTCTGTACAAAAAATATCCTTCGCCGGGCCGATACTGAAAGAGCAGGCATATGACCCTTTTCGATGTAATTAAAAGGAGTGTGCGAATGATGAAATCAGTGGACAGACATCTCGCGGCCTACGGCAGCGAAATGGATTTTTTGGCGTCGAGCATCGCTCTGATGGAATGGCAAGGGCGGCAGATTGACGCCGGGCAGGTGGCCGGCAATATGTCGGAGCAGCAAAGCCGCCTGTTCTTTGCGCGGTTGAATTATTTTCGTCAGCTTTATCAGGCCGCATCGGCGGCCGAACACAGCCTGTAATTTCCGAACCAGCCCCGCCGCAGCGGGGCTTTTCATTTCAGCGCTGCCACACCCCGGTCGCCAGCGTCGCCGGCGAATACTCCAGATTACGCCCCCGCCACGACAACGCCGCCGTAAAACGCCAGGCGCGGCGAACGTCAAACCGCCAATAGCGTTCTGCGCCTTCAACGCCGGGATGCCCCTCCGCTTGCCAGAGGATCTGCGTTTCCCCCTGCAGATGCAGCACGTCACCGCGTTCAAAATCGATGAACAGCAGCGCCGCCCGCGGTTCGGCCAGCAGATTGCCCAGCGTGTTCATATAGCGGTTACCGCGAAAGTCCGGCATCCACAACGTGTCACCTTCCAGGTGGATAAAGCCGGGGCGGCCGCCGCGATGGGAAATATCGACGCCGCCCTGCGCCAGTGCCAGGTGCGCGCAGCTGGCAACGAAGCTGGTATCCGCGGTGCGGATCAGTGCCTGCGCCGCCGCATCCAGCGAGACTAAATGCTCAACCGGCTGCGGCCGGCTGTCCACCGGGTAGAGTTCGCGGCGCTGAATGTACTGCGGGCAGTTACCGAAGCTTTGCTGAACGACGATCTCCACCCGGTTTTTGTCGGTGCGGCCGACGGTGCCGTTGGCGCGGTTGCGCCGCCGGTTGCTGAAATCCAGCCCGAGCGCGCCGACCGGTTTGCCGGGCAGCAACAGCGCCTGGGCGGGATCGTCGCTGCGACGCGGTGCGCTGATACGCAGGTGCGTGTCGTCCGGCGTGCGTAAAAATCCGGGCGGGCCGGTGAACAGGGTGGCGATGGGCCAGCCTTGTTCATCCAGCGTGGCGACGAACAGGTAGGGCAACGCGGCGAAAAACGCGCGGTGCTGATCCGGCATTGCAGGGTAGATGCCACCGCCTACACCGCCAAACCCGGCCAGCGTCTGTGCGCGCAGCTCATCGGGATGGAACAGTTGCGGGATCATGGCGTCAACTCCCCGCCGGTTCCGGCAGGGCCGGCATGGCAAAGAAGCCGGGCAGTGCAGCGATGCGCGCCGCCCAGCGACGTATCGCCGGGTAAGGCGACAGCGAAATGCCGCCTTCGGCCGCGACCGCCACGTAGCTGTGGCAGGCCAGATCGGCGATGGTCGGGTGTTCGGTGGCCAGGTAGTCGCGCTCGCTCAGGTGCTGTTCCATCTGCGGCAGAAAACGATCGCTGATTGCTCGCGCCGCCTGATAGTCCTCCGGCACGGCGAATTGGGCGATCAGTCGGCAGGCCGCCGGGCCGTAGCGGACTTCACCGGCGGCTTTGGAAAGCCAGGCCTGCACTCGCGCCGCCGCCGCCGGCTGTTCCGGCAGCCAGTGGCTGTCCGGCGCATAGCGCTTCACCAGATAGACCAGAATGGCGTTGCTGTCGGCCAGCGTCAGATCGCCATCCTGCAAGACCGGGATCTGGCCGAACGGGTTGAGCTGGCGGAAGGCTGCGCTCTGCCGCACCTCCGCCGAGGCTTCGACCCATGCATAGGGCAGCGCCAGCATGCGCAGCAGCAACGCCACGCGATGAACGTGGCCGGAAAGCGGGGTGCCGTAGAGTGTGATGGTGGACATGGCGTTTCTCCTCAGTGCTTTTTGTCAGCATACTCTTGCGTTGAACGAGCGAAATCCGGCAATGTGGAAATTGATAATTTCACTTTTCGGAAGAATCTATGGATCGGCTAGACGAGTTGGCCATCTTCGTGGCGGTGGTGCAGCAGGGCAGCCTGGCGGCGGCCGGGCGCAAACTGCGGCGTTCGGCGCCGGCGATCACCCGGGCGATCGCCGCATTGGAACAGCGTTTCGGCACCCGATTGGTGGAGCGCACGACCCGGCGGCTGGCGCCTACCGAAGCGGGCGCGCGGCTGTTGGAGCGCGCGCAACAGCTGCTGCAGGATTATCAGGCGGTGGTGCAGGATACCGCCGAAGCACAGCTGAGCGGCTTGCTGCGCGTTACTTCGCCGGTGCAGTTCGGCCGCCGCTACGTGGCGCCGGTGGTGATGGCGTTTCTCGATGACTACCCGCAGATGCAGATCGAAATGGTATTGAACGATCGCAATCTCGATCTGATTGACGAAGGGTTGGATATCGCGGTGCGCATCGGTCATCTGCAGGACTCTTCCCGCGTGGCGCGGCGGCTGGGGCAGGTCAGCCGGGTGACGGTCGCCAGCCCGGATTACCTGGCGCGCTGCGGTGAACCGCGATCGCCGGCGCAGCTGGCGGAGCATGCCACCATCGTCGGCACCCAGCGGCCATCGCTGCGCGAATGGCGCTTCGGCCCGCAGGAAAACGGCGAGCGCGTGCGATTGACTCCCCGGCTGTTGCTCAACGACGTGGAAGCGCAACTGCTGGCGGTGCGCGCCGGCAAGGGCGTCGCCCGGTTGCTCTCGTATCAGGTGGCGGACGATTTGGCCGCCGGTACGCTGGTGCGGCTGTTGACGGATCATGAGCCGTTGCCGATGCCGGTACAGCTGGTGGCGCAGCAGGCGCAGCACATGCCGCTGAAGGTGCGCGCCTTTTGGGATTATGCATTTGAACGGCTCAGCGCCTTGCCGCAAATTCAGCCGGACGGGCGGGGGAAATAAGCGCAAAAAGTTTCATGGGTTAAACTTTTTCATTATTCATCAGGTTTTATTTTACCGGGCGCGCATTGCTGATGCGCCCGTCTTGACAATAATGTTGCCGGTGCTAATAGTTAATTTACATTTTAAATAATAAACGAAGTTTAATATATGAAACCACTTGCGGGGAGTTATGATAACGGCGCCACGGTGGATAATGAAGCGGCTATTTTGACTTCATTTCAAACTCGCAGCGCGGCTGTTTATAAACAGACGCGCCATGAAAATAATATTGCTTATGGCAACGGCGAACGCGAAACATTTGATTGGCTCTATTCTGCCAAGCAGCATCAGGGGACGTTAATTTTTATTCACGGCGGCTATTGGCAATTCTGCGATAAGGCGGATTTCGCCTTTATCGCCGCCGAGCCGCTGGCGTTGGGTTTTGACGTGGTGTTGGTGGAATATGCGCTGGCGCCGGCGGTGGATCTCGACGAAATATGCCGACAGGTCGGGATGGCGCTGGATGCCATTCAGCGCCGCCTGCCGCCGCACTATGCCCATCCGGTTTATCTGTGCGGCCATTCCGCCGGCGGGCAGCTGGCGGCGTTCTGGCAGCAGCATGCATTGGTGGATGCTGTCTTTCCCATCAGCGGCCTGTTCGAGCTGGCGCCGTTGCAACAAAGCTATGTTAATCGGGCGCTGCAGCTGAGCGCGCGGCAAATTGAAACGCTCAGCCCGGCACGCCGCCTGCCGACGCGCGGCAAACCGCTTACGCTGTATTACGGCGCATTGGAACTGCCGGAACTGAGAGGTCAGTCGCAACACTATCATGCGGCGCTGCGCCAACGCGGGCTACCGGCCGATCTGGTCGCGGTGCCCGGCGCCAATCATTTTACCATTCTGGATGCGTTGTTCGCCGCCGACGGCGCGCTGCTTCACCAACTTAACCACCACGGGAACCACTGACATGCGCGAGATCGTAGAGACCGGGCTGCCGGAGATCGGCCAGCCTTTTTCCTGGGCCACCCGGGGCGGCGGCATGCTGTTTACCGCTCACGGCCCGGTGCGGGCGGACGGCAGCATCGACACCGGCGCGCCGGAGCGACAGATTACGCTGACCTTCGATAATCTGGCGCAGACGCTGGAGGCGGCGGGCAGCCACAGCGATAAGGTGCTGCAGGTGATCGTGTATCTCACCGACGTCAACGACGTTAAATGTCTCGATGATATTTACCGGAAATACTTTAATTATCCTTATCCCAATCGCTCCACGGTCATTGTCGAAAAATTGGTGGTGCCCGGAATGAAAATAGAAATTACCGTCAGCGCCATCGCCTGATTTAATTTCTTCTTAAGTCAGTCTTAATATTAATTCAATAACGAGTTAAGGATGCGTCATGTTTAAACAGATTGCACCTTCCGCCGCCGATCCTATTATGTCGCTGATGGAAGCCTATTTGCAGGATCCCAATCCGAAAAAAGTGAATTTAGGCATTGGGCTGTATTACGATCGGCAGGGGAATATTCCGCTGATGCAGGCGGTTGAGGCCGCCGAGCAGCGGTTGCTGGCGCTGCGTCGCCCGCACGGTTATCCGCCGATCGAAGGTTCGCCGCAGTTCGCTCGCCAGGTGCAGACGCTGCTGTTCGGTGAACAACAGGCGGCCGAGATCGCCACGGTGCAGACCGTCGGCGGCTCCGGCGCGTTGAAGCTGGCGGCGGATTTTTTGCGCCACTTTCTGGCGCGCGGTGAAATTTGGGTGTCCGATCCCACCTGGGCCAATCACTGGGCGATTTTCGAAGGCGCCGGGCTGCGGGTGAATACCTATCCCTACTTTGATGAAGCGGCGGGCGGCCTGCGTTTCGCCGCCATGCTCGATGCGTTGGACAGCCTGCCTCCCGGCAGCGTAGTCCTGCTGCATCCTTGCTGCCATAACCCGACCGGCACCGATCTGACGGCGGAGCAGTGGCGCGCCACGCTCGCCGTGCTGCAGCGGCGTAACCTGCTGCCGCTGTTCGACATCGCCTATCAGGGCTTCGGCGACGGGCTGGAGGAGGACTGCTTTGCATTGCGCGAAGCGCTGAAAACCGATCTGCCGTTTTTGGTCTGCAACTCGTTTTCCAAAAACGTCGCGCTGTACGGCCAGCGTCTGGGCGCGCTGTCGGTGCGCTGTGCTGATGCGGAAAATGCCGCCAACGTCAAAGGGGCGTTAAAAACGCTGATCCGCCGCAGCTACTCCTGCCCGCCGACGCACGGCAGCCAGATTGTGGAAACCCTGCTCGGCGACGCCGAACTCGGCGAGCTTTGGCGCAATGAGCTGGCGGAAATGCGCTCGCGCATCAAGCAAATGCGTGAACAGCTGGCCGCGGGACTGGCGCAGGGCGGCTCTTCGCTGGATCACCGGCGCATTCGCGAGCAGCGCGGCATGTTCAGCTATACCGGCCTGAACGAAGCGCAGCTGCAGACCCTGCGGCTGCGCTACGCCATCTATCTGGTCTCGCCCGGCCGCATGTGCCTACCGGGGCTCAATCCCGGCAACATTGACTACGTGACCGCCGCCATTCTCGACGTCACCCGTACCGCCTAACTCCGCCCGGGAGCACAGCCATGCCACAGATGAATGATTTTGAGCATATCGCCCGCCGTCAGGGCGGGTTGAACAAGCATCTTACCGCCGGACAGATGTCGATGCTGGCGATCGGCGGCGCCATCGGCACCGGGCTGTTTCTCGGCAGCGCCTACGCCATTCAGATGGCGGGGCCGTCGGTATTGCTGAGCTACCTGATCGGCGGCGTCATTGCGCTGCTGCTGATGGGCAGCCTGGCGGAAATGACCTCCGAACACCCGACGCCCGGCTCGTTCGGCGACTACGCCGAATTCTATCTCGGCCCGCTGTTCGGTTTTCTGGTGCGTTATTCTTACTGGTCCTGCGTGGTGTTGGCGGTGGGCACCGAAGTCACCGCCATCGGCATGTACATGCAGTTCTGGTTCCCGGCGACGCCGACCTGGCCGTGGGTGCTGCTGTTCTCGGCGGCGGTGATCGTCGTTAACGTGATCGGCGTGAAATCGTTCGGCCAGGTGGAATACGCGCTGTCCACCGTCAAAGTAACGGCGATCGTGGCGTTTATTCTGATCGGCATCGGCATTCTGGCGTTCTCGGGCAACCCGGCCTACGGCCTGCGCAACCTGACCGCCGGCGGCTTCATGCCGTTTGGCGTCAAGGGCATGTGGTTCGCGGTGATCGTGTCCATCTTCAGCTACCTGAGCATTGAAATGATCGCGGTGGCCGCCGGCGAGGCGAAAAATCCGGTGATTGCGGTGAAGGCGGCGTTCAAGGGCACCATCGTGCGGCTGTTCATCTTCTACATGCTGTCGATCGCCCTGATGCTGGCCATCGTGCCCTGGCGCCAGTCCGGCACCGGCGAAAGCCCGTTCCTGATGGCGATGAACGTGATCCATCTGCCCGCCGCCGCCGGTATTTTCAACTTTATCGTGCTGGTGGCGGCGCTGTCGGCGATGAACAGCCAGCTGTACATCACCACCCGCATGATGTTCTCGCTGTCGCGCGCCGGGCAAGCGCCGGCGGCGCTGGGGCGCGTCAGCCGGCGCGGCATTCCGGTCAATGCGCTGGCGATGTCGTGCATCGGCATCGTGGTGTCCATCGTCCTGAGCTTGGTGGCGCCGGAAACGTCGTTCGCCGCCATGATGTCCATTTCGGTGTATGGCGCCTGTTTTACCTGGCTGATGATCTTCGTCACCCATCTGTTCTTCCGCCGCCGGCACCGGCAGACCCATCTGAAGTTCCGCATGTGGGGATTCCCCTATACCACCTTACTGGGTGGCGGGCTGATGGCGGCGCTGATGATCTCGACCGCGTTTACCGAATTTTTCCGCATGACGCTGTGGTTCGGTATTCCGTTCACCCTGCTGCTGGTGGTGGCTTATCACTTCCAGAGCCGCCGCGCGGCTGCGCCGTCGCCGCTCAAGGCGCCGGAAGTGGAGTAATGCGGGGGAGGGGCTGAGGCGCACCTCAGCCCTGGGGATTAAAGCTGGCTTTTCGGGATCAGGTGATCGCCGAAGCTCAGGCGCTGGCGGCCCGGTTCGATTTCGGTCAGCGGCGCCACTTCGTGCAGCGAGGATTTGCAGCGCTGCACCAGATCCTGATACTCGCGGGTGCCGGCAATCTTCCAGGCCAGCTCCTGTTCGGTCAGATCGCGCAGCACGCGCGCCGGGCTGCCTACCACCAGCTTGTTGGCTTCGATCGTCGCCGCGGCTTTGACGAACGCCATCGCGCCGACGATGGTGTTCTCGCCGATCTCCGCGCCGTCCATCACCACCGCGTTCATGCCCACCATCGCGTTGCGGCGAATGCGGCAGCCGTGCAGGATGGCGCCGTGGCCGATATGGCCGTCTTCTTCCACCACCGTGTCCTGCTGCGGGAAGCCGTGCATTACGCAGTTGTCCTGAATGTTGGCGCCGTCGCAGATCACCAGGCGGCCAAAATCGCCGCGCAGGCTGGCGTTCGGGCCGATATACACGTGTTTGCCGACGATCACGTCACCGATCAGCACCGCCGTCGGGTGCACGTAACTGCTGGGGTCAACGACCGGCGTCAGGCCGTCAATCTGATACACAGGCATAGCGTGAGTTCCTTAATATGTAGGGTCGCGCGGCAGGCCGCCGAAGCGCCGATAGTAACCGGCGGCCGGCGCGGGCAGGGCGCCGATGGTGGTCTCCGCCAGCGAGCTGACGTACTCCGTCGCGGCGCGATCGACCTGCTGGTAGAGATTGATGCACAGGTTGCGGGCGACTTGGCCCTCCCACTGCGCGGGCAGCAGCGCGTCCGGCAGCAGCGGATCTTTCAACACCACGCGACGGAAGAAGTGAATCAATAATAGCTTAATCTGGAAACAGCGCAGCGGCGTCAGCGCCGCCGGGTCGACTTCGCGCAGCAGCGCCATCAGTGGCCGGAAGGAGACGATAAACTCGTGATAGCCGGCCGCCACGTCGCTGAGCGACCAGCATTCGGCCACCAGTTTCTGCAGCGTTTGCTCGGAGCGGTTGTAGGGGTAATCGGCGCGAAAGTAGATCACCTGTTCGCTGGCGTTGAGTTCGCCGAGCAGCGCCGTCACGTCGGTCTGCGCATGGGTGGGGGCGGCCATCAGGTTGTTGGCGATCTGCCCGAACCCGAGCCAGCCCAGCTCTTTTTTCAGCCGCGCGCGCGCGTTTTTTTCGGCGCATTCCAGCAGCAGCAGCTCCCACTTGCCGTCCCAGGCGGGCTGCTCGCGCAGATAGATCTTCGATTCGGCGTGGCGGAACTGGCGCATTCCCTGCTCGGTCACGCGGTAGAAGCTGCGGCGGCCGATTTTCTCCACCGCCAGCCAACCTTCTTTTTGCAGGCGGAACACCGAGGTGCGCACGAAACGATCGCCGAAGCCGAAGGCCTCCAGCAGCGCGCTCAGGCTGCCGAGCCACACTTCGCCGCCGCGGTGGCTGAGCGAGTCGCCGTACAGCGAAATGATCAGCGAGGTGCCGCTGATCGGCTGCGCGTCGACGGCGTGGCGAATGAACTCATCCAGTTTATGTTCCATATTTTTCCATGGGTTAGCCTTCGATGAGCCACAACATTAACATAATTTGGGGCGGCGTCATCCGTGACGCCGTGCGCCTCAGCGCGGCCGCAGATCGACCACGCGCTGCGCCTTGCCTTCCGAGCGCGGGATATCGCCGCAGTTGGCGATGCTGACGTCGGTGCTGACGCCCACGATCGATTTGATGTGGTGGCGCAGCTGGTGGCAGATGTCGCAACGCTGTTGATGGCTGAGGCTGAGCGCCGATTCTTTCAGCTCGACGCGCACCGCCAGCGTGTCCAGGTGCCCGCTGCGGCTGACCTGCAGCTGATAGTGCGGCGACAGCTGCTCGAACTGCATGATCTGTTCTTCCACCTGCGACGGGAAGACGTTGACGCCGCGGATGATCAGCATGTCGTCGGAGCGGCCGGTGATCTTGCCCATGCGGCGCATCTGGCGCGCGTCGCCCGGCAGCAGCCGGGTGAGATCGCGAGTGCGGTAGCGGATCACCGGCAGCGCCTCTTTGGTCAGGGTGGTAAACACCAGTTCGCCGTGCTCGCCGTCCGGCAGGGCGACGCCGGTCTCCGGGCAGATGATCTCCGGCAGGAAGTGGTCTTCCCAGATGGTGGGGCCGCCGCCGCTTTCCAGGCACTCCATCGCCACGCCCGGCCCCATCACCTCCGACAGGCCATAAATATCCAGCGCCTTGATG
The DNA here is from genome assembly GCF_052168835.1 of Serratia sp. CY40230. NCBI lineage: Bacteria > Pseudomonadati > Pseudomonadota > Gammaproteobacteria > Enterobacterales > Yersiniaceae > Serratia > Serratia sp. CY40230. The sequence goes on along the minus strand of NZ_JBJNLX010000001.1, from coordinate 699,566 downwards.
CCCATGCGGGATTCGATTTCGTGGCGCAGGGCTTCGGTCCAGGGTTCGGCGCCGAACACGCCGAGCCGCAGCGAACAGCCGCGCGCGTCGCCGCCCATCTTGCGCTCCAGTTCGTCGATCAGCGTCAGGCAATAGGACGGTGTCACCATGATGATGTCGGGTTTGAAGTCGAGGATCAGCTGCGCCTGGCGTTCCGTCTGCCCGCCGGACATCGGGATCACCGTGGCGCCGAGCCGCTCCGCGCCGTAGTGCGCCCCCAGGCCGCCGGTAAACAGGCCGTAGCCGTAGGCGACGTGCACCTTGTCTTTGGCGGTGGCGCCGCCGGCGCGCAGACAGCGGGCGACGATATCGGCCCAGTTATCGATGTCGCGCTGGGTGTAGCCCACCACGGTCGGGCGGCCGGTGGTGCCCGAGGAGGCGTGGATGCGCACCACCTGCTCCATCGGCACCGCGAAGGTGTCGAACGGGTAGTTGTCGCGCAGATCCTGCTTGGTGGTGTAGGGGAAGCGCGCCAGATCGCTCAGCTGCTTAAGATCGTCGGGGTGTACGCCCGCCTGATCGAACTTGCGCTTGTACATCGGCACATTGTCGTAGGCGTGGTGCAGCGTCCACTTCAAACGCGCCAACTGCAACGCTTCAATCTCATCGCGCGAGGCGAATTCGATCGTTTCGAGGGGCTGTGGATTTATTGTCATGGTTAGCCTCAGGGGTCAGACACGCTCAATGATCATGGCGATGCCTTGGCCGACGCCGATGCACATGGTGCAAAGCGCGTAGCGGCCGGCTCGCCGTTCCAGTTCAAACAGGGCGGCCAGCGCCAGGCGCGCGCCGCTCATGCCCAACGGATGCCCCAGAGCGATCGCGCCGCCGTTGGGGTTAACCTGCGGGGCATCGTCCGGCAGGCCAAGCTGGCGCATCACCGCCAACGCCTGGGCGGCGAACGCTTCGTTCAGTTCGATGACGTCCATCTGCGCCAGGCTCAGCCCGGCGATCTCCAGCACCTTGCGGGTGGCCGGCAGCGGGCCGATGCCCATCAGCCGCGGCTCCACGCCGCAGGTGGCGGTGGCAACGATGCGCGCGCGCGGCGTCAGCCCCTGGCGTACCGCCATTGCTTCGGAGGCGACGATCAGCGCCGCCGCGCCGTCGTTCAGGCCCGAGGCGTTGCCGGCGGTGACGCTGCCGGGCTGACGGAACGGGGTTTTCAGCGCCTGCAGCTGCTCGAAGGTGGTGTCGGCGCGTGGGTGTTCATCCTGGCTGAACAGGGTGACCGCGCCTTTTTTACCGGTGAGGCTGACCGGGGCTATCTCCTGCGCCAGGTGGCCCAGCGCCTGCGCCCGGGCGGCGCGCTGCTGGCTGCGCAGCGCAAAGGCGTCCTGATCGGCGCGGCTGATATTGAACTGCGCCGCGACGTTTTCGGCGGTCTCCGGCATCGAATCGGTGCCGAACTCGGCCTGCATGCGCGGGTTGACGAAGCGCCAGCCGAGGGTGGTGTCGTACAGCTGCGCTTGGCGGCTGAAGGCGCTGTCGGCCTTGCCCATCACCAGCGGCGCGCGGGTCATCGACTCCGCGCCGCCGGCCAGCAGCAGCCCGGCGTCGCCGGCTTTAATGCTGCGCGCCGCCATCGCCAACGCATCCAGGCCCGAACCGCACAGGCGGTTCACCGTGGTGCCGGAAACGCCGACCGGTAATCCGGCCAGCAGCAGCGCCATGCGCGCCAGATTGCGGTTGTCTTCCCCGGCCTGGTTGGCGCAGCCGAGGATCACGTCGTCCAGCTGTGCCCAATCCACCTGCGGATGGCGCTCCAGCAGCACGCGCAGCGGCAGGGCGGCGAGGTCGTCAGCGCGCACCTGCGCCAGCGCGCCGCCGTAGCGGCCGATCGGGGTGCGCACGCCGTCGCAGATAAATGCCTGATTCATGCCTGATCTCCTAAAATGCTGTGGCCAAGGCGGTGCGCGCGGCCGCGAAACCAGGCGACGGTTTTGCCCTGTTGATTGACGATTTCGACGTCATACAGCCCGGTGGCTTTGCCCTGATGGCGCATCTGGGCGCTGGCGGTGAGGCGATCGCCGGCCAGCGCCGGGCGGACGAAGTCGATGCTGCAGCCGGAGGCCACCGCCGCCAACCCCTGGCTATTGCAGGCGTAGGCGAAGGCGGTGTCCGCCAGGCTGAACAGTTGGCCGCCGTGGCAGGTTTGGTGGCCGTTGAGCATCTGCGGGCCGACGGTCATGCTGACCTGCGCGTATCCGGCGTCGACGGCGTCGATGTGCATCCCCATCGCCTGAGCGCAGGTATCTTGCTGGAACATCTGTTCGGCGCAGCGCTGAGCCAGCGCGCGCGGCGTATTGGCGCTCATCGTTCGGCTCCTGGGAAAGAGGCGGGGGAAGCGTAGCGGCGCAGCAGCGGCATCGGGCGATAGCGCGCTTCGCCGTAATAGCGTTGCAGGTTTTCCAGCGTCGTCAGAATGTGACGCCAGCCGAGTGCGGCGCCCCAGGCCAGCGGGCCGCGCGGATAGTTGACGCCGCGCAGCATCGCCAGATCGGTATCTTCGGCGCTGGCGACGCCTTTGTTCACCACGTCGAGCGCTTCGTTGGCCAGCATGGCCAGGGTGCGCATCGTCAGCAGGCCGGGATAATCCGGCAGTTGAATGACCTGCTTGCCGAGGGACTGCAGCAGGCGAATCGCGTTGGCATTATGTTGCGCGCCGTTTTGCGCCGCGCAGCTGATGGCGATGGCGGAGGCATGCGCATAGTCGGCACAGAGATCGAACAGCACCACAGGCGTTCCACGTTCGTCGGCCAGTTGGCCGGCGGTTTTACCATTGGTTAACATCAGTGTAACGTCGTCGATCGTGAGGTACGGGCTGGTCTGGCCAGGTTGTTTGATCGCCCCCGCATTTTCGATCAACAGTTCCGCTAAATCGGCCAGCGAAGACCAGTCGCCGTGCAGCGTGACGCGTTGCGGCGGCGCGGCCTGCGCCGGCGGCGCAAAGGCGATCATCTCTGCGGCGGGGCGTTGCGCGTCGTAGCGGTAGAAGCCGCGGCCGGATTTGCGGCCGAGATGTCTGGCGGCCACCAACTCCTGCTGCACCAGAGAGGGGGTGAAGCGCGGATCCTGGTAGAAGGCCTGATACACCGAGTCGGTCACGGCGTAATTGACGTCCTGGCCGATCAGATCGGTCAACTGCAGCGGGCCCATGGCGAAGCCGCCGGCGTCGCGCATGACTGCATCCAGGGTGGCGGCGTCGGCCACCCGTTCTTCCAGCGCGCGCAGGGTTTCGGCGTAGAACGGCCGCGCCACGCGGTTGACGATGAATCCCGGCGTTGAACGGCACACGACGCTTTGCTTATCCCAGCGCTGCGCCAGGGCCTGCAGCGCCGCGAGGGTCTCGGCCCCGGTCTCCAGACCGCTGACGATCTCAACCAGCTTCATCAGCGGCGCCGGGTTGAAGAAGTGCAGCCCGGCCATGCGCGCCGGGTGTTGCAAGGCGCCGGCGATGGCGGTGATCGACAGCGAGGAGGTATTGCTGGCGAACAGCGCCGTGGGCGAGCAGACCGCTTCCAGATCGCGGAACAGGCTCTGCTTAATCGCCAGATTTTCCGCCACCGCTTCAATCACCAGCGTGCAGTCGGCCAGTTGCTCGAGCGAGTCGGCGCGTTCGAGACGCGCCAGCAGCGCCTCGGTGGCGTTGGCGTCGGCCTTGCCGCCGTCGACCCGCTGCCGCAGGCGGCGAGCGAGTTCGTCTATCGCGCGCTGGGCAGCGGCGGGCGCGATGTCGAACAGCCGTACCGGGTGGCCGGCGGCGGCGGCCACCTGGGCGATGCCGATGCCCATGGTGCCGGCGCCGATCACTGCCACCTGGCCGTTAAGAAGGGGCGCGTTCATGGCTATTTCCCACTGAAGTTTGGCGTGCGTTTGGCGAAGAACGCGCTGACGCCTTCGCGGTAGTCGTCGCTGCGGCCGCCCAATCGCTGCAGATCGCGCTCCAGATCGAGCTGCTGATCGAGGCTGTTGGTGGCCGAGCTGTAGATGGCTTTTTTGATAAGACCCAGACCGTAAGTCGGCTGGGTGGCCAGATGGCGCGCCAGCGTTTGCGTGCGGTCGGCCAATTCATCCGCCGGCACCACCTGCCAGATCATGCCCCACTCCAGCGCCTGTTGGGCGCTGATTTTGTCGCCCAGCATGGCCATGCCCATGGCGCGGGCGTGGCCGGCCAGCCGCGGCAGGAACCAGCTGCCACCGGAATCAGGGACTAATCCCAGACGGCAGAACGACTGAATAAAGCTGGCGTTGTCGGCGGCGATGACGATATCGCACGCCAGAGCCAGCGCGGCGCCGGCGCCGGCCGCCACGCCGTTGACCGCGCATACCACCGGTTTCGGCAGGGCGGTCAGGCGGCGGATCAGGGGGTTGTAGAAACGTTCGACCGACAGGCCGAGATCCGGCGCCTGTTGATCGGCGCTGACGTTGCGATCGTTGAGATCCTGCCCGGCGCAGAAACCGCGCCCGGCGCCGGCGATCAGCAGGCAGCGCACGCTGTCGTCGCGCTCGGCCTGCGTCAGCGCTTCACTCAACTGGCGATGCATCTCGTCATTAAAGCTGTTGAGCCGATCCGGCCGGTTGAGGGTCAGCGTCAACACGCCGGCGTCGAGATGGCTGAGAATCAATGCGTTATCCATAAATCAGCGCCCCTGATAGTTTGGCGTACGTTTTTCGAAAAAGGCGGCGATGCCTTCGCGGCGATCGTCGGTGGCGGCCAGGGTGACAAATTGCTGACGCTCCATCGCCAGCCCCTGGCTAAGGCCGATTTCCTCGGCCTGTTTCAGCGCCTGTTTGGCGGCGCGCAGCGCCAGCGGCGCCTGACGGCTGATGCGATCGGCAATCTGCTGCGTGCGCTCCAGCGTCAGAGCATCGACGCATACTTCACTGATAAGGCCGGCCTGCAGCGCGGTGCGGGCGTCGATGGCTTCGCCGGTCAGTACCATCTGGCTGGCGCGCGCCTTGCCGACGCAGCGGATCAGGCGCTGGGTGCCGCCGGCGCCCGGCATCAGGCCGAGGGTGATCTCCGGCAGGCCGAAGCGGGCGCTTTCGCCGCCGATAACGATGTCGCAGGCCAACGCCAGCTCGCAGCCGGCGCCCAGGGCATAGCCGTTCACCGCCGCCAGCAGCGGCTTGCTGAACTGCGCCAGACGCTGCCACAGCTGCGGACGGCGATCCGCCAGCGCGGCCGGCAGATCCTGTTGTTGCAGTTCGCGCAGATCGGCGCCGGCGGCGAAGAAGCGCGCCGCGCCGGCGATCACCACGGCGCCCACGCCGCTGTCGGCGTCGGCCTGCTCCAGCCGGACAACCAGCTGTTCCAGGCACGGCGTGCTCAGGGCGTTACGCGCCTCCGGGCGATGCAGCGTCAGCGTGACCACGCGGTGTTGCTGCTGATGCAAAATAAACGGGGTATCCATCGCGGCTCCTAGACGTCGAAGTCCAACACCACGCCGTCGCCTTTCGGCCACGACTGGCAGCTCAATACGTAGCCCGCCGCCAGCTGATCCGGCTCAAGGCTGTAGTTGACGCCCATCTCCACCTGGCCGGCCTTCAGACGGCATTTGCAGGTGGCGCACACGCCGCCTTTGCAGGCGTAGGGCAGATCGGCGCCTTGGCGCAGCGCGGCATCGAGAATGCTGTCGTCCTGTTCGCCGACCTCGATATCCAACCGGCGGCCGTCGAGCAGGATCGCCACCCGGGTGGCATTGCGATCGCCGCTGTGGCGCGGGCGGGCGACCAGGCCGCTGGTGTTGAAACGTTCGCTGTGGATGTGATTGGCCGGTACGCCGGCCTGTTCCAGCACGATCTGCGCGTCGTCCATCATCGATTCCGGCCCGCAGATGAAGGCGTGGTCATAGTCGCGGAAATCCAGCAGCGCGCCGCCGATCGCCGCCAGGCGTTCACGGTCGATGCGGCCGCTGAGCAGCGGGCTGTCGAGGCTCTCCTGGCTGAACAGGTACAGCGGCTGAAAACGCTGCGGATAGCGGTTTTTCAGATCCGACAGCGCCTCTTTGAACATCATTGAACGGCTGTTGCGGTTGCCGTAGATCAGGGTGAAGCTGCTGCCCGGTTCGAGCTGCAGCGTCGCCTTGATGATCGACAGCATCGGCGTGATGCCGGAGCCGGCGGCGATCGCCAGATAGTTGCCGCGGCGCTCCGCCTGCGGCTGATAGCCGAAGCGCCCCTGCGGCACCATCACTTCCAGCGCATCGCCGACTTTCAGCATGCGGTTGACGAAGCTGGAGAAACGGCCCTGATCAATCGCTTTTACGCCGATCTGCAGCAGGCCTTCCTGCGGCGAACTGCAGATGGAATAGCAACGCCGCAGCTCTTCGCCGTTGACTAGCGCCTTGAGCGTCAGGTGCTGGCCGGGGGTGTAGCGGTATTGGTTTTGCAGCTCTTCGGGCACCCGCAGGGTGATGGCTACGGCGTCCGGCGTTTCGCGCTCGATGGCGGCGACGTTCAGGCGATGAAAGACCGTCATGGTGTCAGCGCTCCTATATGCATTTGAAATAATCGAACGGTTCCCGGCAGTCGCAGCAGCGGTACAGCGCTTTACAGGCGGTGGAGCCGAACTCGCTGATCTTCTCGCTGTGGGTGCTGCCGCAGCGCGGGCAGGCTACCGGGCCGTGGGCATGCGGCCGATCGCAGGTGTGGCCCTGCGGCGGCGCTATGCCGTATTGCCGCAGCCGTTCGCGGGCGTCGGCGTTCATCCAATCGGTGGTCCAGGCCGGGCTGAGGCGAATGTCCACCTGCACCGGGCTGAAGCCGGCGGCCGTCAGCCGCTGCTCGATGGCGTTGAGCAGAAATTCGGTGGCCGGGCAGCCGGAGTAGGTGGGGGTGAAGGTCACGCGCCAGCCGTTGCCGTCGCGCGCCACGTCGCGCACCATGCCCAAATCGGTGATCGACAGCACCGGCAGCTCGGGATCGCTGATCTGTTGCAGACAGTGCCAAATCTGCGGGATTTCAGCGGGTTGCAAACGAGTGACGTTCATCGCGGCCTCCTACCATTGGCCGTTTGGATAGGCGCGTTGCAGGAACTGCATCTCCGCCAGCAGCGGGCCGAGGTGTTCACTGTGTCGGCCTTGTTTGCCGCCGTGACGGAACGCCTGCTCGGCGGGCAGCGTCAATGTCGCCTGGCGCAGTGTCTCTTCCACCTGCGCTTGCCAGGGAGCCTGCAGCTCGCGCGGATCGACGGCGATGCCCTGTTCCGCCAGCTCAAGCTCCAGCGCGTCGGCGTGGAACAGCTCGGCGGTGAAGCGCCACAGGTTATCCAGCGACTGCTGGATCTTGCGGTGGCTGACGTCGTTGCCGTCGCCGAGGCGGATCATCCAGCCGCGGCTGAAGCGCAGGTGGTAATCGGCCTCCTTCAACGACTTGGCAGCGATGGCGGCGATCTGCGCATCGCTGCTGCGGCTCAACGCCTGGTGCAGCTGCACGTGGTAGACGTCGAGCAGGAACTGGCGCACCAACGTGTCGTTGAAACCGCCGTTCGGCTGTTCCGCCAGCAGCAGGTTATGAAACTGGCGTTCGTCGCGCCCGAAGGCCAGGCTGTCTTCGCTGCAGGGCGGCCCGGCCAGTTCGGCGGCGTAGCCCAGGAAGTTGCGCGCCTGGCCGAGCAGGTCGAGCCCGATGTTGGCCAACGCCAGATCGATCTCCAGCTCGGGCGCGTGGCCGCACCAGGCACACAGGCGCTGGGCGAGGATCAGAGGCGTGTCGCCCTGGCGAAGCAAATAGCTGATGCGCGGATCGTTAACCGTCATGGTCGCCTCTACATGTTCTTGATGCCGTCGGGAATGGTGTAAAACGTCGGATGACGGTAGATCTTGTCTTCGGAAGGATCGAAGAAGGCGCCGCGATCTTCCGGCTGCGAGGCGATCAGATGGCGGGATTGCACCACCCAAATCGAGCAGCCTTCATTACGGCGCGTGTAGGCGTCGCGGGCGTTTTCCAGCGCCATTTGGTCGTCGGCGGCGTGCAGGCTGCCAACGTGGCGATGCGCCAGCCCTTGTTTGCTGCGGATAAACACTTCATACAGCGGCCATTCAACGTGGCTCATGATCTCGGTTCCTTATGTTGGCTATGCGGCGGAAGCGGCGTTTTTCGCGGCGTGGGCCATGGCGCCGTCACGCACCCAGGCGCCGTCTTCCCAGGCGCGGCGTTTGGCCTGCAGGCGTTCGTGGTTGCATTGGCCACGCCCTTTGATCACCTCATGCAGCTCGCTCCAGTCGATCTCGCCGAAGCGATAGTGGCCGGCAGCGGCATCCCAGTGCAGATCCGGATCCGGCGCCGTCATGCCCAGCGCTTCCAGCTGCGGTACGGTGTTGTCGACGAACTTCTGCCGCAGCTCATCGTTGCTGTGACGTTTGATTTTCCATGCCATGCTCTGGGCGCTGTGGGGGGAGTCGGCGTCGCTCGGGCCGAACATCATCAGCACCGGCCACCAGAAGCGATCGATGGCGTCCTGCAGCATGGCGCGCTGCGTGTCGCTGCCGTTGGCCATCGCCATTACCGCCTCGTAGCCCTGGCGCTGGTGGAAGCTCTCCTCTTTGCAGATCTTCACCATCGCCCGCGCATAGGGGCCGTAGGACGCGCGGCACAGCGCCACCTGGTTGACGATGGCGGCGCCGTCGACCAGCCAGCCGATCACGCCGATATCCGCCCAGTTGAGCGTGGGGTAATTGAAGATAGAGGAGTATTTCATCTTGCCGTCGAGCATCTTTTGGTAGATGTCCTGGCGCGAACAGCCGAGGGTTTCGGCGGCGCTGTAGAGGTACAGACCGTGGCCGGCCTCATCCTGCACTTTGGCCAGCAGCACCGCCTTGCGGCGCAGCGTGGGGGCACGCGTCAGCCAGTTGGCTTCCGGCAGCATGCCGATGACTTCCGAGTGGGCGTGTTGGCCGATCTGCCGAATCAGGTTCTGACGATAGGCGTCCGGCATCCAGTCTTTAGCCTCAATGGCGATATCCGCCGCGATCTTGTCGTCGAAATGCTGCTGATACTGTGCGTCAGTTGTCATGCTTGCCTCTTGGTGATTCGTATTTTTCACATTAAATATAAAAATGTGAATCACTTTAACTAACCATAAGGCTACAAACTGATAACAAAAAGATCAAACGAGATTTATGTGGTTTTGCGAGCGCACTCACAAGTGTTTTTGTTAATCATTTGATTTTATTTGATAAAAATAAGCAGTGACTCCGTATTAATGCCAGGGGAAACGGCTTGAAAGCGCTTCTTGTTCTCTTTTTGTTAAAATTGAGTTTGGCATCGACTGGCATTTATGTGATACGTAATTAAGCTGTATGGTGAAAATTTATGAATTCCGGAGGGCACATGCAGCAGTTACACAGTTATCTTTCTGGCGCCTGGGTGTACGGGCAGGGAGAGGCGCGCGAGATCCGTCACGCCGTAACCGGCGAGGCGCTGTTCCAGGTCTGCTCCGACGGCCTGCCGTTAGCGGCCAGCCTGAGCTATGCCCGCAGCCACGGCGGCCCGGCGCTGGCGCACATGACGTTCCAGCAGCGCGCCCAGATGCTGAAAGCGGTGGCGAAACACCTGCTGGCGCATAAAGAGGCGCTGTATCAGATTTCCTATCAAACCGGGGCGACGCGCAGCGACGGCTGGGTCGATATCGAAGGCGGCATCGCCACGCTGTTCGCCTATGCCGGCATGGCCGGCCGCGATCTGCCGGACGATACGCTGTGGCCGGAAGATGAGCTGATCCCGCTGTCGAAGCAGGCGCAGTTCGCCGCCCGCCACGTATTGACCTCGCGCCCCGGCGTGGCGCTGCATATCAACGCCTTCAACTTCCCTTGCTGGGGCATGCTGGAAAAACTGGCGCCGACCTGGCTGGCGGGCATGCCGGCCATCATCAAGCCGGCCACCGCCACCGCGCAGCTGACGCAGGCGATGGTCAGGCTGATCGTCGACAGCGGGCTGGTGCCGGAAGGCGCGCTGCAGTTGGTATGCGGCGGCGTCGGCGACATGTTTGCGCACCTGGATTATCAGGATGCGGTAACGTTCACCGGTTCGGCGCAGACCGGCCAGCGGCTGCGGGCGCATCCGCGCCTGTTGGAAAAATCGATCGCGTTCACCATGGAGGCGGATTCGCTCAACTGCTGCGTGCTGGCGGAGGACGTGACGCCGGAGATGCCGGAATTTGCGCTGTTTATCAAAGAAGTGTGCCGTGAAATGACCGCCAAGGCGGGGCAGAAGTGCACCGCGATCCGCCGCATCATCGTGCCGGCGGCGCAGGTGGCGGCGGTGCGTCAGGCCTTGTTGCAGCGTCTGGCGGGGGTGACGGTGGGCGACCCGCAGTTGGAGCAGGTGCGCATGGGGGCGCTGGTCAGCCACGAGCAGCGTGATGATGTGCAAAGCAAGGTGGAGTTCCTGCTGCGCAACGGCTGCGAACCGCTGTGCGGCGCGTCGTTGGATAAGCTGGAAGTGATGGGCGACGGCGCGCGCGGCGGGGCGTTTTATCCGCCGACCCTGCTGTATTGCGCCGATCCGTTCACCCATCAGGCGGTGCACGGCACTGAGGCCTTTGGCCCGGTGGCGACGCTGATGCCGTATGCGGATACCGAGCAGGCGATCGCGTTGGCGTTGCTGGGGCAGGGCAGCCTGGCGGGATCGCTGGTGACCGCCGACCCGGCGCTGGCCAAGCGCTTTATCCGCGCGGCGGCGTGCGCCCATGGCCGCATGTTGATTTTGGATGAGCAGGCGGCGGCGGAATCCACCGGCCACGGTTCGCCGCTGCCGATGCTGGTGCACGGCGGCCCGGGGCGCGCCGGCGGCGGTGAAGAGCTGGGTGGACTGCGCGCGGTGAAGCACTATATGCAGCGCACGGCGATCCAGGGCAGCCCGGCGATGCTGGCGGCCATCGGCGGCGAATGGGTGCGCGGCGCGCCGGTCGCCGAACATCCGGTGCACCCGTTCCGGAAATACTTCGAGCAGCTGCAGCTGGGCGACAGCCTGTTGACCGCGCGCCGCACCGTGACCGAAGCGGATATCGTCAACTTCGCCTGCCTGAGCGGCGACCACTTTTACGCGCACATGGACAAGATCGGCGCCGCCGATTCGCTGTTCGGCGAGCGGGTGGCGCACGGTTACTTTGTGGTGTCCGCCGCTGCCGGGCTGTTTGTCGACGCCGCCGTCGGGCCGGTGATCGCCAACTACGGCATGGAAAATCTGCGTTTTATCGAACCAGTGAAGATCGGCGACACCATTCAGGTGCGGTTAACCTGCAAGAAGAAGATCCGCAAGCCGCAGAAAACCGCCGAAGATCGGCCGCACGGCGTGGTGGTGTGGGATGTGCAGGTGCTGAATCAGGAACAGCAGCCGGTGGCGCTGTACAGCATCCTGACGCTGGTGGCGCGCCAGCAAGGGGACTTCGAGGCATAATGCGCGTTTCGCCGCCGCCGGGATGCCGGCGGCGGCGAGCCATTCAGATCAGCGGCTGCCCGCGCAGCTGTTCCAGCACTTTCAGCGGCGAACGCTGCGGATCCTGCATCTTGTTCACCGGCAACAGGAAGGTCTGTTCCAGCATAAACTGGCCGCCCATTGCGGCGTGCGGCGTTTGATCCGAGAAGCAAATCCAGCTGCTGCCCGGCGGGAATTCCAGCGCCAGCTGCGGACCCCGTTGCTGATAATCTCCGTCGGCCTTCATGGCGTCATGCAACTGCAGCATCAGGTGGTCATAATGGCTGCGGCGGGTCTTGGTGATGCGCACCTGATGCTGCAGCCAGCTGCTGAGGGCGGAGTAGCGTGCGAGACGCGGCATAAAGCGTGCCGCCAGCTCAGGGAACGGCTCGCCGACGCGCCATTGGCGATGCTCGCCGTGCGGATTGATGTTGGTGAAGATGCGCAGAATGCGTTCGCCGTAGTTCGGGCGCGACGGGAAAGCGTCAACGTGCAGGCGGCTGTCGTCTTTGCGCCAGGAACTGGTCGCCCGCCAGGCGGAAACCGGGTGCAAACGCAGGCTGCCGGTCGGGTGGTGCAGCGCCTCCTGATACTCGGGCAACAGTCCGGCGATCAGCTGGCGGCAAGATTGATAATAGCGCTCCAGCAGTTGCTGAACCTGTTGCCGGCGATCCGCGACGGCGACGCCGCTCAGTTTGCCGGACAGCGGCTGATAGCTGATGTTTTTGCGCTTCGGATCGACCAACGTCGGATCCAGCAGCGGCATTTCCTGTTCAGACAGGGTGAAGGCCAGTTCGGGCAGAAACAGTACCTTGCCCTGTTCCAGTTCGCTGACCGCGCTGGATGCTTCCGCTGCCGCCCATTGTCGCAACGGCAGCGTCAGGACGGCCTGTTCACGCATAATATCGCCAGTAGGCATGAGATCTCCTCGCAAATCTATATCGCTTTATTCCCGTCTTTCAGGTTGCCGCGTGATTGGCTGCACTGGCTTGCGCAGTGGCTGGCTGGAGCGGCGTCAACAGGCCGCTCAATTGCAACGTGAAATTTGTGGGTTCTATTATGGATGTATCAGCAGGGCGCAGTGCGCCGAAGCGTGCGATGGCTTCCTGATATAGAGAATAGTCCTGATAAGGATATCACCGGCAATACCAATGAAAAGTAAACGAGGGTTAAACGGGGCTGCGCGTAGGCACGAATAATCAAAAATGGCACGAATTGTCTGTGGAATGGCGATTTTTTTATCTTGTTGAATTTTAATGGAAATAAATATTGCGCTTATTATTGGCGTTATTTTATTCAGAGCGCAGGGTAAACCGGGAAAATAATGTTGCGGAGAGGAATTATTTCATTTTGGTTGGTAATAAATCGGGCCGCCAAAATTTGGTGGCCCGATTAATGATTAAGCGCCGTAAATGCAGTTTTTGCCTTTTTTCTTGGCCTGATACAACGCACTGTCCGCCTCATTGATAAAGCTGATCGGCGTATCGTTATACATATGCGGTACTTTGGCGCAGATACCGATGCTGATGGTGACGATGCCGTGCGGATTACCCTGATGCGGAATTTTCAGATCGCGCACCGCGTTGATGACGCGTTCGGCGAAAATCAGTGCGCCCTGGACGTCGGTATCCGGCAGGATAATCCCCATCTCTTCGCCGCCGTAACGCGCCAGAACGTCGTTGCTGCGGCACGCCAACCCTTTGAGCGTTTGGCCGATCTGCTGCAGGCATTGGTCACCGGCGACGTGGCCATAGCTGTCGTTGTACTGTTTGAAATAGTCGATATCCAGCATCAGCAGCGCCACGCTGCGGTAGTTGCGCGAAGCCCGTGCCAGCTCGTTCTTCAGCGCGATATCAAACTGGCGGCGGTTGGCCAGCCCGGTCAGGCCGTCCAGCAGCGCCAGCTCTTCGAGCATCTGGTTGATGCTGGTCAGCTGATCGCGGGTGCGCATCAGCTCGGCTTCGGTTTGCATGCTGTGCTTGATTTGCCGCAGCAGCACCATGCCCATCGCCAACAGGATCATCAGTAGCGAGAGGCCGCCGACGGCGAACAGGCCGGCGTCGGTGCGCCAGTCCGCCAACGCGTCGCGTTTCGACAGCCCGGCGGCGATCACCAGCGGAAAGCGGTTGACCCGCGAATAGCCGTAGATGCGCTCTACTTTGTCGTACAGCGAGGTGATGGTGGCGTTACCGAATTCCGAATGCGGCAAAATTTCGCTGAACAGCACACCCTTGGCGATGTTTTTACCGATCGACGCCGCCGAGTAAGGGCGGCGGTAAAGGATGGTGCCGTCCGCCAGCAGCAGGTTCAGTGAGGCGTCGGTGTTGAGGGCGAAGCTATCGTAAAACTGGCGGAAATAATCGATGTACAGCGTCGCCAGCACCACGCCGCCAAAGCTGCCGTCCGGGTTGTTGAAACGCCGCGAAACGGGAATGATCAGATCGCCGGTGGTGCGGCTGCGGATCACCTTGCCGATGTACAGGCCGCCGTCGTCGCGGTTTTGATGGTATATGAAGTACTCGCGATCGGCGTTGTTGGCGTTCTTGATGAATTTGCCCGAGGAGGTCGCCAGCCAGCGGCCGCGCGCATCGTAGAGAAACAGCCCATGCAGCTGCGGCAGGTTGCCGACCTGCGTTTGCATCACCCGCTGCAGCCGGGTCAATTGCGATGGCCCCAGTCCGTCGTTCTGGAGACGTTCGGTCAGATCGAGCAGATTGCCGTCCACCTGCATGAAAGTATCGTCGGCATGCTGTGCCAGCGAGCGGGCGAGGTTGGCGGATTCATGCTCGGCGCTGCGCAGATCGCGCTGGTGTGCGTTCCAGATTTGCCAGCTGTTAAAGAGGATCAGCGTGGCGGCAACGATGATGACAAACACGCCGGCCTGAAATAATAATGGGGAGCTTTTAACGCTGCGCGCCGGCACGGCATCCTGTATGGGTTGCTGCTGAGTCATGTCACCCTTGTTGTTTGATTACTATTCAGTTTGAGTTAAGAGCAATCTTATATTTTATGCATAAATGCGCCAGACCTCTAGCCTTTAACGAGGCGATAAGGCGAAAGGTCGATCGCAGCCCGCATCAGCGGCGGTGTGAACACCTCGGAGTGAAAGAGCCATGTCTGATTACATCATTATCGCTTTACTGACGCTGGCGGTGTATTACCCCCTTACGCTGGGAACGCTGGCGGTGATGATGTACTTCGCCTGGCGCCGCCGCCGGTCGCCCTATTGGCGGTTGGGATTGGCGCTGTTGGCGCTGCTGTTCGTGCTGTTCGCCAAGGCGGCGTATGACTGGCACCGCTATGGCTAGCGGCGCCATGCGGGATTATTCGACGTTGATCATCCAGTTGACGCCGAATTTGTCGGTCAGCATGCCAAAACCTTTGGCCCAGAAGGTGGCTTGGTAAGGCATCGTCACCTGGCCGCCCTGCGCCAGATTGTCGAACAGTTTGCGTCCTTGTTCCGCATCGCTGGGGTTCAGCGACAGCGAGAAACCTTTGTGAGAAGCACCGCCGCTGTCATCCTGCGGACAGCCGTCGGAGGCCATCAGCACGCCGTCGCCGATCAGCAGGCGCGCATGCATGATCGCTTCCGGATTGACGTCCTGCGGTCCGCCTTGCCGGGCTTCTTCGGGCATGTCTTTAAAGCGCATGACCATTTCAACTTTGGCATTCAACTGCTGTACGTAGAAGTTAATCGCTTGCTCACAGTTACCGCTGAAAAACAGATAGGGTTGTACCAGCATGACATTGACCTCGATTATGGCCCGACAGGCAACGACCGGCTCTCGGGCGGACGAAATGATTGCTGGCGGCAATAATTGCCGTCGGTGACTTACTAGTGTAGTTCCCCTGGCGCAGAATGCTTGTGCAAGGTGAGCGCGCCTTCGCCGGCGGTGTGACGGGCAAAGGCGCGAAGGGGTCAATACAGCGACGCTTCGCCGGGTGGGCGGGTTTTAAAGCGGCGGTGCAGCCACATGTATTGGTCGGGGGCCAGCAGCACCTGTTCTTCCACCACGCGGTTCATCTTGGCCGCCGCGCGCGTTTCATCATCCAGCGGGAAGTCCGTCAACGGCGGCTGCACGATCAGCTCATAGCCCTGAGCATTTGGCAGGCGGCGCGGCACGAAAGGCACGATCGACGGCCGCCCCATGCGCGCCAGGATAAAGGTGCCGGTGGTCGTGGCGGCATTTTCCACGGCGAAGAACGGTGTGAATACGCTACTTTGCGGCCCATAATCGTGATCCGGCGCGTACCACAGGATTTCGCCCTGTTTCAGGTTGCGGATCATACCTTTGATATCTTTACGATCGATCATGAATTTATTCGAGCGCAGCCGGCCGCGGGTCTGTACCCATTCCATCAGCTTGTTGTTGTGCGGGCGATGCACACCGATGCCGGGGTTTTGCATGCCGAAAATGCGTGCGCCCAGTTCCAGCGTCAGGAAATGCAGACCGATCAGCAGAACGCCTTTGCCGTCCTGACGCGCCAGCCGCATGTTTTCCATGCCGCTCACCTTGAACCAGCGGGCAATGCGCCAGTCGGGCCAGAACCAGGCCATGCCGACTTCGAACAGGCCCATGCCGACGGACTCAAAATTTTTGACGATCAGCGCCTCGCGCTCGGCGGCGGGCATTGCGGGGAAGCAGAGTTCTAAATTGCGGCGCGCTATTTTTACCCGGCGTTTCATTAGGCGCATGGCTATTCTGCCAAGGCCGTGTCCGAGCCGATAAATGAGCGGGTAGGGCAGTAATACCAAGAGATAGAGTATTCCCAGTCCTATCCACAACAACCAATAACGAGGGCGCAAGAATTCGCGCTCAAAGCGTTGGTTAGAAAGCATTTTTCCTGTTATTCCTTTTCTTTGCCAATGGGACCTTAACCCAAATTGTCATGAGGAAGATGATAGAATATTTTGTGCTAAACAGGATTTTCCATTAATGCTTTTTTTACGCTTTATTTAAACGCAGGCGAAAAACGAAGCGAAATAGGATTTTTACCGAGGGAGGAGGGGATGTTTTCCGCTATTTCAATCGGCTGGCGAAATTGAAAAATAAAGACACAATTAAGCGCATCGCAAAAGTGACAACGACTATGTAACCTTAATGAAACAGTAACGCTGCGGAACCGTCCCAAGCGGCGGCCAGTGCGTACAGTAGCGCGAGGATCAGGACAAAAGGTGCATTGAACATCGGCGTTTCCTCCCGGAGGATATGTTTAAAGTTTAGCCTTGCAAGATGACAGCGGGATGAAATCAGATCGTTTTTGTATGGTGAAATTCAGACGGACGGAAATGGGTAAACCGCTGATTTTTTACTATAGTCATAGTGTGAAGTTGTGCGTTTGCCGCCGGAAGCCTCCGCATTGAGCGGCAGCGGGCAGATTGCCCAGAGCAAGATCGCGGAGCGGATGGCGCCTGGCGCGAAACATGTGACGAAATTCTCAGAGGGTTGGTCTGTAAGGATTTGACATGTCATATGAAAATGACGATCTAAACGGTGTTGAGCAACCGAGCGACTACGTGAAAACCACCGCCTGCGAAGTGAGCAGCGGTGTAAAAGCAGCGCTCGAGCAATCATGTGCCTGCCTCAAGGATAACCCTTGGGCGGGGATAGGCGCCGGCGCCGTCGTGGGCCTGGTAATAGGATTTCTGTTAGGCAAAAGGTAATAGGGAGAGTAAAGATGGGCATCATTTCCTGGATCATTTTTGGTTTAATCGCCGGTATCCTGGCCAAGTGGATTATGCCGGGCAAAGACGGCGGCGGCTTTATTGTGACCGTTATATTGGGGATCGTGGGCGCCGTCGTCGGCGGCTATATCAGCACCTTCTTCGGTATGGGCCGCGTTGACGGTTTTAACCTGGGCAGCTTTGTGGTGGCGGTCATCGGTGCCCTGGTGGTGCTTTTTGTCTACAGGAAGATCAAAGGCTAAGCAGCCGTTGCTCAACAGGGTCGCCGCGGCGGCCCTTTTTCGTGAAATCAATCCGGCGGTGCGGCGCGGGCCGTACCCGCTGAAAGGGGAATATCATGGGTCTGTTCGATAGCGTATTGGGTAACATTCTGGGCGGCGGCGCCAACGGTGGTAAAGGTATCGACTACATCGCCATTATGCAGTGGGTTGAGCAACAAGGCGGCCTGCAGGCCATTTTGGACAAGTTCCGTCAGGGGCAGTTCGGCGATATCGTCGGTTCCTGGCTCGGCAATGGCGAAAATCAGCCGATTACCGGCGACCATGTGCAGCAGGCGTTGGGTAGCGACGCCATCAACCAACTGGCTGAAAAACTGGGCATCGATCCTGCACAGGCGTCCAGCACCATTGCACAGTTCTTGCCAACGGTCGCGGATGCCGCCTCACCAAACGGTGAAGTGCAGCAAGACAGCAACGAGCTGGGCGATATGGTCGGTAAACTGTTCAAATAATGATTAGGCTCCCGGCGTCTGGCCGGGAGCATTCACTCCGCTAATTCCCTCGATCGCCGTCAACGCCTGCTGCAGATGCGCCACCCAGGCGCGCACTTTCTCCGGAATAAAACGTAAAGCGGGATAGACCGCGTGCAGCGCCATGGGCGGGTAGCGGTATTCCGGCAAAACGGGCACCAGCGCCCCCGTCGCCAGCTGCTGGGCGATTAAAGGCCGTTGGGCGCCGCCGATACCGGCTCCAGCCTCAATGGCGGCCAGCAGCGATAGCGTATTGTTGGCGCGGAACGTGGGCCGCAGAGCGACCATCTCGGGGCCGTGCGGCCCGAACAGAGTAAGCGTATCGCCGTCGTTCAAACCGCTGTAACGAATGTGCGCATGTTTAGCCAGCTCCGCCGGCGAACGTGGAGCGCCATACTTGGCCAGGTAGGCCGGTGACGCCACCAGCAGGCGTTGCAGCTCGCCCAAACGTTTAGCCACCATGCCGGGCGCATGCAGTTCACCGAAACGCAGCGCCACGTCGATGCCTTCGCCGATCACGTCGGCGCGACGATCGTCCAGCAGCAGCTCGATGGCGAGGTTCGGATGACGCTGCTGGAAAGCGATGGCCAGCGGCGTGACGTGCAACTGCCCGAACCCGGTCGGGGCATGAATGCGCAGATTGCCCTGTAACTGGTGGTGCTGGCCGTGCAGCGCTTCTTCCGCTTCATCGACCGCCGCCAGAATCGGTTTGAGGCGCTGATAATAACTGCTGCCGGCATCGGTCAGGGTGACCGCCCGGGTGCTGCGAAACAGCAGTTGTGCCCCCAGTTGCTGCTCCAGACCGGCGATTTGCTGACTGACCGCCGGCTGCGTCAAACGCAGATCGCGAGCGGCGGCCGACAGGCTGCCCAGCTCCGCCACCCGCATAAAGGTTTTCATTGCGTTCAGCTTATCCATGTCGATCTTGCCTATAGATTTTTCTTATAAGTATTAGTGGAAGGTCTCTTCTACCGCAAGTATTACTAATCAATGACACTCAGGGTATCGACAACCTGAGGAGTGGCAAGATGGATACAAAGCGACAGGCATTGGTGATCGGCGCCAATGGCGTGATTGGGCGCCGATTGATTGAGGAGCTGACCGGTCAGGGCTGGCAAGTGGTGGGCGTCTCGCGCCGGGGGGGACAATCGGCGCCGGGGGTGCGCCACCTTCAGGTTGATCTGCTGGATGCGGCGGCGACGCGCGACGCGCTGCGGCCGCTGAGCGCGATTAGTCACGTTTTCTATGCCGCCTATCAGGATGCGCCGGACTGGGCGGGGCTGGTGGCGCCGAACCTGCAGATGTTGCAACACGTTGTCGAAGGGCTGGAGCCGATCGCGCCGGCGTTGGAGCACATCAGTTTGATGCAGGGTTATAAGGTGTATGGCGCGCATTTGGGGCCGTTTAAAACGCCGGCGCGCGAAAGCGATGCCGGGCATATGCCGCCGGAGTTTAACGTGGCGCAGCAGCAGTATCTGGCGCAGCGGCAGGCCGGCAAACGCTGGCGTTGGAGCGCCATCCGTCCAAGCGTGGTGGGAGGCTTCTCCCTCGGCAACCCGATGAATCTGGCGTTAAGCATCGCGGTTTACGCGTCGATCAGCAAAGCGCTCGGGCTGCCGTTGCGCTTCCCGGGTAAACCGGGCGCTTATCACAGCCTGCTGGAAATGACTGACGCCGGGCTGTTGGCGCGCGCCACGTTGTGGGCGGCGACCGAACCTGCGGCGGCCAATCAGGCGTTTAATATCAACAACGGCGATCTGTTTCGCTGGAGCGAGATGTGGCCGAAAATCGCCGCTTACTTTGGGCTGGAATGCGCGCCGCCGCTGCCGATGTCGCTGGAGATCATGATGACGGACAAAGCGTCGCTGTGGCGGGAGCTGGCGCAGCGGCACCAATTGGCCGAACCGGACTATCGCGCGGTGGCCGGCTGGCGTTTCGTCGATTTCGTCTTTTCCTGGGACTATGACATGTTCGCGGATGGCAGCAAGGCGCGGCGCTTCGGTTTCCACCAGTTTGTCGAAACCGAAGCCATGTTTTTCTCACTGTTCGATGAGTTCCGTCGCCGCGGCATCATTCCCTGAACGTGGCATTGGTTTCCCCGCAGCACCGGCCGCGGGGAATGGGCTCAGAACGTCAGCATGATCTTGCCGATGTGCTCGCTGGACTCCATCAGCGTATGCGCGGCGGCGGCTTGCTCAAGCGGGAAGGTTTTAAAAATTTGCGGTTTCAGCACGCCGCGCTCCAGCAGCGGCCAAACCTTTTCGCGCAGATCGGCGGCAATCTGTGCTTTGTCCGCCACGCTGCGCGAGCGTAGCGTCGACCCGGTATGGGTCAGGCGTTTCAACAGCAGCGGCATCAGATTGAGCTCTTTCACCACGCCGTTTTGCGTGCCGATTTGCACGATGCGGCCTTCCATCGCTGCGGCCTGATAGTTTTTGGCGACATAATCGCCGGCGATCAGGTCGACGATGACGTCGGCGCCTTTACCGTTGGTGGCGTCTTTGGTGCGTGCGACAAAGTCTTCGCTGCGGTAATTAATCGCCACGTCGGCGCCCAGCGCCAGGCTGGCCTGACGTTTCTCTTCGGAGCCGACGGTGGTGATCACCTGGGCGCAGAAGGCCTTCGCCAGCATGGTGGCGACCGTGCCGATACCGGAGGTGCCGCCATGGATCAACACGGTTTCGCCGGCTTTGAGATGACCGCGCTGGAACACGTTGACCCAGACGGTAAAGAAGGTTTCCGGCAGCGCGGCGGCCTCGGTCAGGCTCAGCCCCGCCGGCACCGGCAACGCATTGCTTTCATGCACGGTGCAGTATTCCGCATAGCCACCGCCGGCGATAAGGGCGCAAACCCGATCGCCGAGCGCGAAGTGGGTCACGCCTTCACCGATGGCCACCACTTCGCCGGCAATTTCCAGGCCGGGAATATCCGAGGCGCCGGGCGGTGGCGCATAGTTCCCCTGGCGCTGCAGCACGTCGGGGCGGTTAACGCCGGCGGCGGCGATTTTCACCAGAAGTTGGCCCGCTTGCGGAACCGGCACCGGACGTTCGGCGACGACCAGAACCTCGGGGGCGCCGGGTTGGCTGATTTCAATCGCTTTCATCGTGTCGGGCAGCGGTGCATTTGTTGACATGGTTACACTCCTCATCGTGGCGGACGCGGTTATCAGGTGGCGCGTCCACAATAAAGTCTGCTGTTAGCTTAGCGAAATCGAATGAGGTGCGCGTGGTCGAATAGAGCGGTTTTGCGAGGAAGAGGAGGAGACGCCGCCGCGATGGGCGGCTGGGCATCAATCGTTAGGGGGGATGCGGAACCCTTTCAATGAAACGATAAAGTGTTCTTTTCCTTTGGAGATCTTGGCGCCTTTGTCGCACCACAGGCTGGCAAGCTGGAAGAAGTCGTCGCTGCCGATATCGTAAGCCAGTTCGATTTTCTTGGCGGTGCCGGCGCGGATGAGTTTTTCTGCTTCCTGATGGTTTGCAGCTTTAATTATGGTCATGGGCGAAATCCTTGGTGTTAAGCCAGAGCGGATAAACGCGAATCATCATATGGCCATAATGTGACAATTTTGTGATGAAAGCATGACAGCCCGCGAAGGCGCGGCGCGCGATGTGCCGGGCCTTCGCGGTGAAAGCGCGTTGTCGGTTACCGATCGTGCGGGCGGACGAGTGTGCTTTTTTTCTGAGATTTTAAATGCTTGTAGAGGGCGAAGCCCGCAATGCCGGCCAAGACGGCCAGGAGGGCAAGGGATCCTGTGGCCATGAACGTTACCTCCGAATAAGAATGGCAAGGAGGCATATTTGTGACATTCATCACTTTGTGGGGCAATGAGAGCAATCTGTAATCGGAAGACGCTTTGAGGGATAGGCAAAAAAAAAAAGCGCCTATAGGGAGGCGCATAAAGATTTGCAACACAGCTTGTTGTGTTCAACACCAGGAGGAGTGGTGAACTGAGGCATATTCTATGCAGCGGCAAAGGAGGCTGATATAGGCATTACTCCGAAAGCGTCATTACCACTCATAGCCTAACTGAATGTTGTAATCGGGATCCTTATTGGTGGAATAGGGATCAGACTGGCGGCGGCGATCGGTTTTCTTCACCGGGCCTTCGTACGCGGGATAAGGTTTGGCGCGCGGTTTGCTGCAGCCAGGATGATCGCACTCAATATCGACGCGAAAACCGCTTTTATCTCTCGCCTCTGTCCAGGCAATCGGCGGCTTTCCCGTTTTGGGGGCCGGCCCTGAAGGGGCAGGCGGCTTGGGCGCGGGATCCATGCTGGGGTCGGGGGCTTGATAATTGAGCTCCAGTGCACTCTGCGGAGCACTGTAAGCGGCAAAGGCCAGCAGGGCGGCGGCACTGACAGCCGGTAATGTAAGCCATCTCGGCATGGTGAATCTCCCTGAATGATTTCGTCAGGCAACTATAAAACAGCAGAACGAGAATTACTATCATTTGCCTGGGCGTTACGGGCGAGCCAGGCAGCGGCCCTATCGGCAGACAGGGTCAAATCCTGTGCGTTTAGCCGAGATTAGCGTCCCATCGCGGCGAAAAAGGTTGCTATTGCCGCTCGCTCATGAGTTAATGATGTCGGCCTGTGGTACAGACCTATTTATGCACGACATTTTGAGTAAAGTAGTTCAAATTTAAAGCGTTATCCCGGATAGCCCTTCTCTGACGAATTTCCTTTCCAGTGCCTCCATAAGTAACTGATGACCGGCTACCTCGCCCATGGCGGCTTACATTTATTATTGAAGGAAATTAGACATGTCTAACATGATCAAAGGTCAAGTGAAGTGGTTCAACGAAGCTAAAGGTTTTGGTTTCATCACCCCAGCAGACGGCAGCAAAGACGTATTCGTACACTTCTCTGCTATCCAGGATCAAGGCTTCAAGACCCTGGCTGAAGGCCAGAACGTACAGTTCTCTATCGAGAACGGTGCGAAAGGTCCATCTGCGGCTAACGTTACCGCTATCTAATTGGCGCCTGGCGCTGATTGAAAAAAACCCGCTGCGGCGGGTTTTTTTATGCCTGCAATTCAGCGGTGCGCAAAAAAAAGCCCGCAAGTCAGCGGGCAAAAGTTCCTTGTTACTTCTTCATTTGCGAGCGCTTCTCTGGGGGGGAAACGCCTGAAGACAGGCTACGCGAGACCGGCTTAAGATTCTGCGGCCAAACCGTTAAGAAAGTGAAAATCCAGGCGGCTGCTACGCTGATAGCAGAGGCCGGCAGGGCTGGAGCGGTGTCCATCGCCTCCGGTTTTGTAATACACTGACGGCAATCGCAAATAAGGGAGAAGGGTATGCAAGTTAACGATCGAGTGACGGTAAAAACAGACGGCGGCCCGCGGCGTGAAGGCGTCATTCTGGCCGTAGAGGTGTTCAACGAAGGCACCATGTACCTGGTTTCTCTTGACGACTACCCGGCGGGCGTATGGTTTTTTAATGAGATCGACAGCCGTGACGGCACGTTTGTGGAGCCCTGTCGCGAGCACGGGCAGTAACTTAGGCTAATCTCATTAATTTGCTAATGAAATTGTCCATTTTGAGATTATTTCATTGCGGTAAGATTTTTTTTATCGACGGCAAAAAAATACCCGTTGCGCTAGCGGGGGATAACGCAACAGGTATTTTTTTGTGGTTCCAGCGGCTGCTATCCAGATGACATTATCACCGGGTATTTAACGGCTGGTAAAACAGAGCGGGGGCGTTCTCTGTGGTTCAGCGGCTATTGACGAATATTCCACTGGTCAATGTATCGGTCAAACGAACAACGTGATAAATGATCTGCTTGTTGTGCGTTTTTATTTTCCGCTTGATGTTTCCCTTGTGGGAAGAGACCGTTTTGGCCTTTATTTGCATCTGGTCTGATATCTGGATGGTGCCTTGACCGGACATCCACATGCGTAACATGTTTGATTCAGTCTGGCTCAGCGTTACCGGCGTTTGATCCAGAGAGGATTTCTCCGTACGGAGGGACGTTCTCTCGAGATAGTGGCTAAGTAGCTGATTCATAGTCTCTGGCTTGATGGATTTTGACGATATGATGACGTTCTTGCGAACATATAAATAATCGTCGAAATGTACGTTGGTAATGGCCATGAAGATGAAGAATAACGTATCCGGGTGCAGTGAAATCACCCGTTTTATTCGCTCGGTGGCGTTTGCTTCGTGGATGAAGCAGTCCTCGTTAATAAACACCAGGCTCGGATTCAACTTGCTGCATTTTTCATGCAGGCTGTCAATGTCCTCGATGGCATTAATATGGCGCTTCTTCACGCCATGCGAAGTCAGATAGTCGGTTAACCCCAATCTGGTATAGCTACATGAATCCATGATAATCGTTGGCATATCGCACCCCCACTTAAATCCGTTTTACTGCGGTAATATGAGAAAAAGCCTAAAAAGCCGAAAGGCAAAATGGAGCAATAATTCAGTGTAGCGAGTGTTCTATCAATAAACACGGCATCACTCAATGATATTTTCATACTAAACTTATTAATTGCATGAATCTATAAGTTTGGCTTAAGTCAGAGCGATCTGCTGCTCGTCCAGCTTCGGCATGTTGAGCCTGATCTGCGCTTGGCGCCCGTGCCTGTCTGCATTGCTTGCCGCGAATCTGTTCATCATGTCACGAAACAAAATTTTAGTTTGCTAGGAAAAGTCTTAAAAAAAATTCATGTGTCGTTTTTTTGAAGTATTTCAGCGCATTTTTTGAGTGATTAAAAAATACCCTCTCTGAGGTTTTTGTTTTTTTTATTTAAAAATCATTAAATTATGGTGTTTTTCTGCTTTCCGTGCTAATGGTTAGCACTTCTTTTTTTATCATAACGGCAAACGAAAGTTAACATTATGGCCGGAATGTGTAGCTTATTTGTTGCTATAAATCACCGTTTTACAATGAGTTATCTGGATATTTATTTTACATGAAATAGTTTTCGTGAATGCTTAACGGTGATTGAGTGATTTCTCTAAACTATCATCCTGCTGCCCGATCCGCAGGGGAGGAATGGCAGGTCGGAGTTGTCTCTGGCCCGCGTTGGTTTTAACTTGCCTCTCCACCTTTCAAAAACAGGATGTCGCGGTGAGACGGAATCAGTATGGGCAGCCGATAGGCGAAGCCCTCCCTCATTGGCAGCCGGCAGGTATGCCCGGGCACTCGCCACTGCAAGGGCGGTTTTGCCGCCTCGAACCGCTTAACCTCGAGCGCTGGGGGGAGGCGCTTTATCAGGCTTATCAGTCCGCCGAGGACGATCGCGACTGGACTTATCTGTTTTGGGAACGGCCGCAGTCGCGCGCAGATTTCCAGCGTTACCTTCAGGCTCAGGCGTCCAGCGCTGACAGAAACACGATGGTAGTGATCGATCAGTCAAACGGGCGTGCGGTGGGAAGCTGCGCTTTTTTGCGCATCGATCCTGCCAACGGCGTGGCCGAACTGGGCACCATCAACTGGTCGCCGCTGATGAAGCGCAGCGCGCTGGGCAGCGAGGCGATTTTCCTGATGCTGCGGCATCTGTTCGACGATCTTGGCTACCGGCGCTGCGAATGGAAATGCGATAGCCTCAATCTTCCTTCACGCCAGGCCGCCGAGCGCTTGGGTTTCCGCTATGAAGGCACCTTCCGCCAGGCCGTCGTCGTCAAAGGACGCACGCGCGACACCGACTGGCTCTCGATCGTCGACGGGGAATGGCCGGCGCGGCGCGCGGCGTTTGCCGCCTGGCTGTCGCCGGATAATATCGGCGATGACGGGCGGCAAGAACGGCGTTTGCAGACCTTCCAACTCGGGTAATACGCCGCGCGCGTTAGGCCGTTTCCGCCAGGCAATGGCGCAGCGAGTCCAACGCCAGCCGGATGTCCTGTTCCTCCGTCATCCAGTTGACCAGTGCGGCGCGGATCCCCGGCTGACCGTTATAACGCGTAGGGGTGCAGCACACCACGCCGTGCCGGCTCAGGCGCTCGAGAAAGCGATCGCGCGCCGCCTCGCTGTCGCCCTGTGGATGGCTGAGTGCGAAGCAGACCACGTTCAAATTCACCGGCGCCAGCAGCTGGAAACCGTCATCGGCTGCCAGCGCCGCCCCCAGCGCCTGCGCCAATCGGACGTTGCGCTCGACGATATCCCGTATGCCGCTGCGGCCATAGGCTTTCAGCGTCAGCCAGAGCGGCAGGGCGCGGAAGCGGCGCGAATTCTCCGGCGTCAGATGCAGATAGTTGTCTGGCCGTAATGTCGGTGCTTCCAGGTAGGCCGAATGGTTCTGAAATACCTGCATTTGCAGATCCAAATGGCGGGTAAATTGGATCGCGCTGTCATAAGGCACGTTCAGCCATTTGTGTGCGTCGACAGTGATGGAATCGGCATGCTGCCAGCCCTCAAGCCTTGGAGCGTATAGCGGTGAGCAGGCCGCTACGCCGCCAAATGCAGCATCGACATGCAGCCAAAATGGATAACGCTCCCGCAGCGTCAGCAGACGCGGCAGGTCGTCGAACGCGACGGTGTTGACCGTACCGGCGCTGGCCAGCACCAACGTTGGCTGGCCGGCGCCGGCGGCGAGCTGCCGTTCCAGTGCTTCCATATCCATGGCTTCCGAGTCCGGCAGGCTGGCGACGGTCGTCAGCGCTTCGCGGCCGATACCGAGCATGCTGAGCGCCTTCACGGTGCTGGAATGTGGATTGGCCGACAATACCCGGATGGAACCCAGCGCCGCCAGGCCTTGTTGGGCGATATCCACGCCGTGCTGTTGTCCCAGCCACTGCCGGCCAATGGCCAGCCCGGTGAAATTGGCCATGGTCGCGCCGCTGACCAGGCTGCCGCTGAACGTTTCCGGCAGGCCCAGCAGGGATTTCAACTGCGTCACGGCCGCCAGCTCGATCGTGGCTGCGATGGTATCATGGCTGAGCAAGCTATTTTGGTCTGTCACGCTAACCAGCCAGTCCGCTGCGACCGCCGCCGGGGTGCCGCCGCCGGTGACGAAGCCGAAATAACGCGGGCCGGCGCTGGCGGAAATGCCGGCCTGATAACGTTGCCAAAAGCGCTCCAGCGCCGCCAGGGCGCCTTCGCCGTTTTCATCTAGTCGATCGTCGCCCGGTTGCAGCTGCTGATGCTCGAGCGGCGGGCAGACCGAGCGTTGCTGCAGCCCGGTCAGAAAATCTTCCGCCAACTGGCGGGTGTGGTCGAGGATCTGCGGAAACTGCGCGAGATCCTGTTGTAAACGTGGGTGCATGGTGGCTCCGAAAGCGTCAGGGATGATGGGGTAAACATAGAACATTTGCCTGCCGGTCAAAATCGATGAAAAATAACCTTTTTGGATAGCCTGGTTAACCAATGATGAATGAACGCATTCCCCTGCATGTCTTGCCGACCTTTGCGATCGCCGCCAGGTTGGAAAATTTGCGCGCCACGGCGCAGCAGGTGCATTTGACGCACGGTGCGGTCAGCCAGCAAATTCAGCTGCTGGAGCAGGCGGTCGGCTATCCGCTGTTTGAACGGTGCGGGCGCGGTGTGCGCCTGAATGCCGCCGGGCGAGAGTTGCTGGCGGCGGTGGAACCGGCGCTGCAGGCGCTGCAGCAGGGTATCGCCCGCGCCCGGCGTGCGGCTACAAGCCAGACGCTGCGCATCAGCGTGTTGCCGTCTTTTGCCCACTATTGGCTGTTGCCGCGTCTGCCTGCTTTTCATGAGGCCTGCGCCGATATTGCGCTGGATATCGATGCGTCGCTGGCGCTGCAGGATCTGTCGCAGCGAGGGTTCGATGCGGCGATCCGCATCGGCAGCGGTCAATGGGCGGGGCTGCAGGCGCAGCGCATCGCGTCGGGTGACGTGCTGCCTGTCGCTTCGCCGGATATGGCGCGAGAATGGGGGGCGGCGTTCGAGAACGGTGGCGATATTCCGTTGCTCGAGCACGACGTCAGTCCCTGGCGCGATTGGTTCAATGCGCAAGGGCGCTCGCTGTGCGGGCGGCAACAGGCGTTGTTCAACGATGCCGGATTGTTGATTCGCGCGGCGGAGCAAGGGTTTGGCATCGCGCTGGCGAAAAAGCTGCTGGTGCAGGATGCCCTCGACGCCGGGAGACTGGTGGCGTTGGCCGCGCCCTGTCGCCTGAGCGATGACGACGTTTATCTGGTGTGGCCGCAGACCGCCGGGTTGACGCCGGCGGTCACCCGCTTGCTGCAGTGGCTGCAGCAACAGTTGGCGGCGATTTAGCGGCGTAGCCATTCCGGTTGCGAGGTGCCGAGCGTAGTCGCCGGCAGCGCCCATTGCAGCGCCGTGCCCTGCAGGCTTAACGGGGCGCGCAGGCGTTGCGCGGCCCCCCAGTAAGTCAATTCCGTTTCCGGGTTCTCGTCGGCGGGGCCGGCCGGCGCCAGCGGTTCCGGCCGATAATCTGCCGAACAGGGATGCGCCAGCAGCAGCTGCGCCGTGCGCGCCAGCGACAGCCGCGCGTGGTAGCCGGTGCCGCGGCTCAGGCGCTGCGCCATACCGGTCAGCACCGCCGCAGCCATCAAATAGCCGGTGGCGTGATCCAGAGCCTGTACCGGCAACGGCACCGGCAAACTGGCGCTGCGCCAAACCATGCCCGCCTCCGCCAACCCGCAGCTCATCTGTACCAGGCTGTCGAAACCACGCCGGGTGCGCCACGGCCCGCTCCAGCCGTAGGCATTCAGGCAGACGTCTATCAGGCCCGGCGCCAGCGCGCGCCTTTCCTCCGCGCCATAACCCAACTTCTCCAGCGCACCGGCACGGTAGCCGTGCACGATCACGTCGGTGTTTCTCAGCAGATGTTCAAACGTATGGCGATCGTGCGCATTGGTCAGGTTGAGGCGCGCGCTGCGCTTGCCCAGCATGACTTCGTGTTCAACGCCGGGCTCATCCCAACCGTAGGGATCGATGCGCAGCACGTCGGCACCCAAACCGGCAAGAAAACGCGTGGCGATCGGCCCGGCGAGAATGCGCGTCAGATCCAGCACCCGTACGCCGTGCAGCGGCCGGGCGACGGGAAGCGCCCAGCCCGGCGGTGGCGCTTCCGGCTGCAGCGAGGCGTGGATCAGCGGTTCGAGCGCTACGCTTTTGCCCTGAATATGTTGTCGCCACGCGGCCGCCGAGCGCATTTGGGCCGCGCAGCCGCCGGCTTCGATCACCGCTTCCTCCAGCTCACTTTTTTTCCAGCCCAGCACGCGTTCCGCCAGCGTGCCTTTATCCGATGCCGAACCCAGCACCTGCTCCACCGCTCGCCGATGGTGCGGCGCATTGGTATGCAGGCGTATCCAGCCATCCGTCGTCGCATAGTCGCCGGCCAGCGCGTCCCAGGCCGCGGGCAGCGTCCACCCCAGCGGACGCAGCGTCCAGCCGAACCAGAGCGAGGCCAGGCGTTGATCGACCCAGACCTGCGGCGCGTCGGCTGCCTCGCGGCGAAGCAACTCGGCGCAGGCCAGACCGGCGGCGCTCCAGGCGGCGGTAGCCAATTCGGTTACGGGAAAAGCCGAAGGCAATGCGCCGGTGCCGCTTACGGTTAGCCGGCCGGCGGGAGCGGGGCGCTGCCCCAGGCTTTGCCAAATTTCGTCGAGCAGAGTGTGGATCAGAGGCGTCATCGGCCACTCCTTGCGGGTCGTCGGAAATATAGCCTAGCGTAGCCCACCGCCGGTGACCTTGCTAAGGCGCAACGTCGAACGTGCGGCCATCGGCCAGTTTGGCGCACAGGCTGTGGGCCGCTACGCCGACGAATGGCTGCGCGCTGAAGTTGGCGGTCAGCGCTTTGTCCCACAGGGCCTGATGCAGCGGCCGGAAGGCGGCGTCGGCACCCAATGTCGCCATCTTCTATTTGTGACATTGGAATATCATTGCGGTATTCCAGTTTATTTTTCGTTTAATAAATTGGCCTTTACTTCATTACCCGACGTCACTATACTCAGCCAAAATTTCGGTGGAGAAACCCAATTGGACAGTTGTAGTTGTAATAAAATAAATAAGGCAAGCTGACCAATTCTCTTCTGATTTGTTGCTTGCCGTTATCGGCGGGCAGCACCCCTCTCCAGTTATTTCTGAGCTGTGCATACCCGAATAAGAAAACGTTTCCTGATGCCAGGTGGCTTCAGGCGAATTGAGTTGGACGTTATTATGGTATTCTGCAGCCACAGCCTTTTCCCTCCAGGCATGACACGCTGATTCGCTGATTTATTTTCAGCGCGTTTTCGCGTGTGCTAAACAGCACATGATTTTATCTCCTGTGGTTAATTAAGGGGAAAGTCATGGCTATGACTCCTTTCGTTTTAAATTTATTGCTGGCGATGTGCCTGGGCGCGGTGATTGGCGCCGAGCGTCAGTGGCGCCAACGCATGGCCGGCCTGCGCACCAATGCGCTGGTGGCGACCGGTGCGGCGGTCTTCATTCTCAGCTCCATGTCCACCGATCCGGCCAGCGCCGGCCGGGTGGCCGCGCAGATCGTCTCGGGTATCGGCTTCCTCGGCGCCGGCGTAATCATGCGTGAAGGGCTGAACATTCGCGGCCTCAACACCGCCGCCACGCTGTGGTGTTCGGCGGGGATCGGCGTCCTGTGCGGCCTGGGCCAGCATTGGGATGCGGTGGTTGCCACGCTGGTGATCCTGTGCGCCAATATCCTGCTGCGCGAGGCCGCGCAGCGCATCAACCTGCAGCCGCACCAGCAGGCGACCGATCTGGAACTGTGCTATCGCATTCAGGTGACCTGCGGCGAGCAGGATGAAATTCTGGTGCGCACCCTGATTCTGCAGGCGCTGAACGGCGTCGCCTTGCGGCTGCAATCCTTGCGCAGCGCCGATATTGCCAGCCCTGGGCAATTGGAAGTGTGCGCGGAAATTACCGCTACGCCGGCCGCGCAAAAAGAAATTGAGGGTATTGTTTGCCGCGTCAGTCTGGAAAAAAGCGTGAGTGCCGTGCGTTGGCGCGTCGCGTCCGAATTACCGGTCTGAGTAATAATATAAATATTGATTAACTTGATTATATGTTCGGTTTTATTCATGAGTGCCTTGAATAACGCGGAGCATTAAGGAGGCGTTATGGACGATGACCCCGGAAGGGAAATGATTCTTGCGTGGCTGACAGGGTAATCACGCTATTCAGTCACGCTAATTAAAAAATTCCACTCTGCGCAGAGTCACCTGTTTATCGGGCGGGATCTCCCTGTGCGCAGAACGAAAATAAGAGAATAGCGTTATGACTCAGATTAATGAAAGAATGCGTCGCCGTGATAAAGACGCGGTGACCTACGCCATTGCGCAAGAGGCGACCAACAGCATCGCCCAAACGCTGGCGAACCTGAAGTGCAACCGCAACGGCTTGACCCAGGACGATGCCGATGAGCGGCTGGAGCAGTTCGGCGCCAACCAGGTCGCCCACGACAAGGCGCCGCATGCCTTGATTCAGTTGATCAAGGCCTTCAACAACCCGTTTATCTTCGTGCTGATGGTGCTGGCTGCGATCAGTTTCTTTACCGATTATTGGCTGCCGCTCCAGAGCGGTGAAGAAACTGAACTCACCGGCGTCATCATCATCCTGACCATGGTCACGTTGAGCGGGCTGCTGCGTTTTTGGCAGGAATACCGCACCAACAAAGCGGCGGAAGCGTTGAAGTCGATGGTGCGCACCACCGCTACTGTGCTGCGCCGCAGCAGCTACAGCGCGCATCCGCTGACGCTGGAAGTGCCGATCCGCGAACTGGTGCCGGGGGATATCATTCAGCTCTCCGCCGGTGACATGGTGCCGGCCGACGTGCGTCTTATCGCCTCGCGCGATCTGTTCATCAGCCAGGCGATTTTGACCGGCGAAGCGATCCCGATCGAGAAATACGATGCCATGGGCAACGTGGCGCAGAAGTCGAGCGAAGGGGAAGTGTCCAGCGAGAACGCGCTGCTTGAGCTGTCCAATATCTGCCTGATGGGCACCAACGTCGCCAGCGGCACCGCCACGGCGGTGGTGGTGGCAACCGGCGGGCGCACTTACTTCGGCTCGCTGGCCAAGTCGATCGTCGGTTCGCGGGCGCAAACCGCGTTCGATCGCGGGGTGAACAGCGTCAGCTGGCTGCTGATTCGCTTCATGCTGGTGATGGTGCCGGTGGTGCTGCTGATCAACGGCTTCACCAAAGGCGACTGGAGCGAGGCGGCGCTGTTCGCATTGGCGGTGGCGGTCGGCCTGACGCCGGAAATGCTGCCGATGATCGTCAGCTCCAACCTGGCGAAAGGGGCGATCGCCATGTCGCGCCGCAAGGTGGTGGTGAAGCGCCTGAACGCCATTCAGAACTTCGGCGCCATGGACGTGCTCTGCACCGACAAGACCGGCACCCTGACCCAGGATCGCATCATTCTCGAGCACCACATCGACGTCACTGGCGCCAGGGATAACGAGGTGCTGCACCTGGCCTGGCTGAACAGCTTCCATCAGAGCGGCATGAAGAACCTGATGGACCAGGCGGTGATCCGTTTCGGGCGCGGCAAACCGGGGATCGAAGCCCTGGGCCGTTTCAGCAAGGTGGATGAGCTGCCGTTCGATTTCGTGCGCCGCCGTTTGTCGATCGTGGTGGCGGACGAAAATGGCACGCAGCAGCTGATCTGTAAGGGCGCGGTAGAGGAGATGCTCGAGATCGCCACCCACGTGCGCGAAGGCGACAAAACGCTGGAACTGGACGACGCGCGCCGTGCGGCGCTGCAGGCGCTGGCCCGCGAGTATAACGAAGACGGTTTCCGCGTGCTGGTGCTGGCGACGCGTGAGCTGGATGCGCAGCGCCCAGCCGAACCGCTGAGCGTGGCCGACGAACGCGACATGGTGGTGCAAGGGCTGCTGACTTTCCTCGATCCGCCGAAGGAGAGCGCGCAGCAGGCGATCGCCGCACTGCAGGAAAACGGCGTGACGGTGAAGGTGCTGACCGGCGACAACCCGGTGATCACCTGCAAGATTTGCCGCGATGTCGGGCTGGAGCCGGGTGAGCCGCTCTCCGGGCTGCAGATTGAACAGATGGATGACGAAGAGTTGGCGCGCGAAGTGGAACAACGCACGGTCTTCACCAAGCTGACGCCGCTGCAAAAATCGCGGGTGCTGAAAATGCTGCAGAGCAACGGCCATACCGTCGGCTTCCTCGGCGACGGCATCA
Source organism: Serratia sp. CY40230 (assembly GCF_052168835.1). NCBI lineage: Bacteria > Pseudomonadati > Pseudomonadota > Gammaproteobacteria > Enterobacterales > Yersiniaceae > Serratia > Serratia sp. CY40230. The sequence continues at coordinate 666,573 of NZ_JBJNLX010000001.1, read as the reverse complement.
ACGATGCGCCGGCGCTGCGCGATGCCGACGTCGGCATTTCGGTCGACACCGGCACTGACATCGCCAAGGAGTCGGCGGACATCATCCTGTTGGAAAAGAATCTGATGGTGCTGGAAGAGGGGGTGATCAAAGGGCGCGAGACCTTCGGCAATATCATCAAGTACCTGAACATGACCGCCAGCTCCAACTTCGGCAACGTGTTTTCGGTGCTGGTGGCCAGCGCCTTCATCCCGTTCCTGCCGATGTTGGCGATCCACCTGTTGATTCAAAATCTGATGTACGACATTTCCCAGCTGTCGCTGCCGTGGGACAAGATGGACAAAGAGTTCCTGCGCAAGCCGCGCAAGTGGGATTCCAAAAACATCGGGCGCTTTATGCTGTGGATTGGGCCGACCTCGTCGATCTTCGATATTACGACCTATGCGCTGATGTGGTACGTGTTCGCCGCCAACAGCGTAGAACACCAGGCGCTGTTCCAGTCCGGCTGGTTCATTGAGGGGCTGCTGTCGCAAACGCTGGTGGTGCATATGCTGCGCACCCAGAAGATCCCGTTCATTCAGAGCACCGCGGCGCTGCCGGTGTTGCTGACCACCGGGTTGGTGATGGCGCTCGGCATCTACATTCCGTTCTCGCCGCTCGGCGCCCTGGTTGGCCTGCAGCCGCTGCCGTGGGAATACTTCCCGTGGTTGGCCGCAACGCTGGTCAGCTACTGCGTGGTCGCGCAGTTGATGAAGCGTTTCTATATCCGCCGCTTTGGCGAGTGGCTGTAAGCCGCCTCGGCGTTCACTTCGGGGGCGAAATTTTTCGCCCCCGCACCGCTACAGCAGTTTGTTGACCAGCAGGCCGAGCATGATGGTCAGCGTGAAGGAAAACAGCGTGCCGAGCAGCACATACTCGGTACGCATCTTATCGTCACTTTGGCGCAGATCGCCGAAACGGAAGATAGATTTGGCCGCCAGTAAAAAACCGATCGCCGGAATTTGCCCCAGCAGCACGAAGGTCAGGATCAGCGTTCTTTCCAGGTAGCCAATCTGTTTGCCCGCGCGCAGCAGCGAGTCGTTGTCGGCCTTGGCCGAAGGCGGCATTTGCGGCGTCCAGTGCGCCAGCAGTTGCCCTATCAGCAGGCTCATCGGCAGATAAATCAGGCTGTAGGCCACCAGCACCAGGCCGGTTTGCCAACGCCCCAGCTGCCGCCCCAGCGCGGCGAGCAGTTCACCGGCATTCGGCGTCAGCCCCAGCCACAGTAAGGCGATCACCGCCAGATGCAATCCCTGATCGAGCAGAAAGCTGCGGGCCGGGCTCAGGCGGTTCATCGCGGTGACTTTCAGCAAATCGATCAGGTAGTGGCTGACGGCGATGGCCAGCAGGCTGGCCAGCACCTGCAGTGAAGACAGTCCGCCGTGCAGCAGGCCGAAACCGGCCACTACCCAGGCGGCCAGCACCCCGTGCAGCAACGCGTGCAACAGCAGAAAACGCGAACGCGCGCGATGTTGGATTTTATCTTCCACCCAACTCAGCGGCTGCAGCGGAAAATCCGCCAGCAGATGGACGAGCAACAGCCAGGCCAGCAAAGGCGCATAGGTCAGATCCATGGTCAGACGATCCTGTTAATGGCGTGAATAAACCGCATGATTTCCTCGTAGGCCGCGCGTTTCAGCGCGGCGGAGACCGTGGAGGCGGCTTTTTGCAGCTGGTCCGCCACGGCGGCGCCGCTGTCGGCGAACATTCTCGCCTGAACGATGCGCGCTTCGGCCTGTGACAGGCGGCCAATCACATGATCTAACATCGGCAGCAGATCGCTGACAATGGCGTTTGTCCGATCGTTGTCGGTTTTCAGAGCCAGCCGGCAATTTTTTGCCATGGCGTCCAGCGCGCTGCCGGAGTTGATAAAGGCGCTGCCGTAACCGGCGGCGTCGGGCCGTTGGCTACCCAGCCCGACGGCGATGCGCGCATCCCAGTGCGCGGCGCCTATCGCCCGCAGCGCGAGGCGTATGTACACCGCCAGAAACAGCCCGTCCTCCGGGGCGGCCTGCGCCTGGAAGGCATCGCCGCGAAAGATTTCCACCTGATGCAGCCGCCCGTCACGCAGCAGCCGATCGAGCAGGTTATGCAGCCCATTGAGGTAGTTGACGGTGTCTGATCGGCGGGAATCGACCAGATCGCCGCTGATTACGCTGATTGGCGTCGGCATGGCGTGTTCCATTATTTGCGGAGGGATGACTATAAATTCGCACCTGGATACGAATATGTCAATAATTCGCCTCTAGGTGCGAATTTATGGGGTTTTCGCCTGTGAAGGCGAAACGAGGCAGGATGAGGAACGTGGGATGAACGGCCGGGAATGCGCGGGCCTGGCAGGCTCGCCACCGGCGGCGTAGAGGGAAAATGGCCGGCAACCGGTTGTTCAGAAGCTTTTAACCAGCACGTCACGCGGCATTTCGCTGCCGTGTTTCAGCAGATGCTCAAACGATCGCTCGCTGCTTTTCAGCTGCTGCAAAAATTCCTGCGGCGACAGATCGTGTTTTTTGCCGCTCATGTAAGCCAGCGCCAGTTCTTTTGCCTGATAGCGGGAGAAGTTGTACATGGTGTCCTCGATACGGTGAATGTCAGTGCTCACGATTGTAGCGAAAGAGCACATAATGAACAGCGGCTTTGGCGTATGGAATCGATAGCCGAAACTTAACTTGCAGGCTGCAACAGCTCATCGCACAGGCGCTTGATCACCTGAGCTTGCGGCAGGCCGTTGTGCAACATCTGGCGGATATGCTCCGAATCGCTGATGCCCTGGCGGACATGGCGCTCGACGGCCTGCAGCAGGGCACGATCCTCCCGTCGCTCGGCAAAACCGCTCAGCGCTTCGAGAGTGTGCAGGATGTGGGCGGTCAGGCTGCTGCGGCGCAGCGTCGCGGGATCGACGTATTCGGCGGCAAAGCCGCTGCGATAGGCGTTGATCTTGTTGTAATTGGTGAAGGCATCGTATTCCGGCGCGATCGGTGAGCGGTGCTGCAACAGAAAATCGGCCAGCAGGCGGCAGTAACCGACCAGCAGCACGGCGTGGGTGAGGCGCAGCGGCGTATCGCAGATGCGGATCTCTACCGTGCCCAGCTCCGGTTTTGGCCGCGCATCCCAGTAAATATCCTTGACGCTTTCAATCACGCCTGCGGCATTCAACCGTTCGTAGTAGGCGTTGAATTCATGCCAGCTGTAGATGTGTTCCAGGCATCCGTAGTTGGGGAAGGAGTTCTGGGCGCTGAAGCGGGAACTGGCAAAGCACGTGTCGACCCCCTGATACAGCGGCGACGAGGCGCTGAGCGCGATCAACTGCGGAAAGTAGGGCGTCAGCGCATGGCACAGGTACATCGCTTCGTCCCCGTCGTTGACGCCGAGGTGAATGTGTTGGCCGAACACGCAGGCCAGCTTGGAGAGATAGCCAAAACGGCTGGCCAGCTGCCTGTAGCGCGCGTTGTCGCTGATGACCTGCTTGCGCCAGTCGTTGCTCAGGTGGCGGCCACCGCCGCAGACGTCACAGCCCAGGTGTTGCGCGCTGCGCCGGACGGTATGGGTCAGGGCGCGCAGCTCGGTGTGCAGCTCATCGAGATCGCGGTGCACCGAGCTGTTCAGCTCCACCATCGATTTGGTGAGCTCATGCTTGACGCGCCGGCGGTCGCCGACCGCGCTGACTACCCGATCGGCTCGATCCGTAAGATCGTAGTGCTCGGCATCGACCAGCTGTAACTCTATTTCGGTGCCGATGGAGAGCCTTTCCGAACGTTTGAATGTGAGCGGCATGCTACCTCCTTCCTGCAAGAACGGCATAAAGATAAGTATATGTCTCGGTGAGGGGGGCAACGTTTTGCATTTTATATTTGTTTTTTCGCATGTGAAGCTGGTATCTTCACGAGCGAGTTGTGGTGAAGAGAAAGGTTAACGGGAGTGTGACATGCCGTCATTGACGCCGCTGAAGCTGTTTAAAAACCTGTCTGACGAGACGCGTCTGACCTTGGTGCTGCTGTTGCGCCACGCCGGTGAACTGTGCGTGTGCGAGCTGTCGGGCGCACTGGCGCTGCCGCAACCCAAGATTTCAAGGCATCTGGCGATGCTGCGTGAAAGCGGGCTGCTGCTCGATCGGCGCGAGGGTAAATGGATACATTATCGCCTGTCGCCGCATATGCCGGCCTGGGCGGCGGCGATTATTGAGCAGGCTTATCAGTGCCGGCCAGAACGGATGACGGAGTTAGCGCAACGCGTGGCGAAAGGTTGCCCGTAACGGTAAAAAATTTACACAAACACATATGAAAAATCGAATATGTAAACTTAAAGGGGCGGAAGGACAGCGATGATAGTGGCAGGGGCGATCTTTATTCTGACGTTGATCTTGGTCATCTGGCAACCGAAGGGGTTGGGTATTGGCTGGAGTGCGTCGATCGGGGCGGGATTGGCATTATTGAGCGGCGTGGTGCACGTCGGCGACATCCCCGTGGTATGGCAGATAGTCTGGAATGCGACTGCGACCTTTATCGCCGTCATCATCATCAGCCTGTTGCTGGATGAAAGCGGCTTTTTTGCCTGGGCCGCCTTGCACGTCGCGCGCTGGGGCAACGGCAAGGGCCGCTGGCTGTTTACCTATATGCTCCTGTTGGGCGCGGCGGTGGCGGCGCTGTTCGCCAATGACGGCGCCGCGTTAATCCTCACGCCGATCGTGATCGCCATGCTGTCGGCGCTCGGTTTTCGTCCTGCGGCGGTGCTGGCTTTCGTCATGGCGGCGGGCTTTATCGCCGATACCGCCAGCCTGCCGCTGGTGGTGTCCAACCTGGTGAATATCGTTTCGGCGGATTTCTTCCACTTGGGCTTTACGGAGTATGCGGCGGTGATGGTGCCGGTCAACCTCGTCGCCGTGGCGGCGACGCTGGTGATGTTGCATTTGTTCTTCCGCAAGGATATTCCGCCGGGCTACGCGTTGACGCGTTTACCGGTACCGCGGGAAGCGATCCGCGATCGCGCGACGTTTCGAGCCGGTTGGGCGGTATTGGCGCTGTTGCTGATCGGCTTTTTCGCCCTGGAACCGCTCGGCGTGCCGGTGAGTTTGGTCGCCGCCTGCGGCGCGCTGGTGCTGCTGGCGGTAGCGAAACGCGGGCGGGCGATCGATACCGGCAAAGTGCTGCGCGGGGCGCCCTGGCAGATCGTGATTTTCTCGCTGGGTATGTATCTGGTGGTCTATGGGCTGCGCAATGCCGGCTTGACCGATCTGCTGTCCGGCGTGCTGGATGCGCTGGCGCGGCAGGGGCTGTGGGCGGCGACGCTCGGCACCGGCTTCCTGAGCGCGTTTCTCTCTTCCGTCATGAATAACATGCCGACGGTGCTGGTAGGGGCGTTGTCTATCGACGGCAGCAGCGCGGAAGGCGTCATCAGGCAGGCGATGATTTACGCTAACGTCATCGGCAGCGATCTCGGCCCCAAAATCACCCCGATCGGCAGCCTGGCTACGCTGCTGTGGCTGCATGTGTTGGCAAGGAAAAACATCGTCATTACCTGGGGCTATTATTTCCGCGTGGGACTGGTGATGACGCTGCCAATTCTGTTCGTCACCCTGGCCGCGCTGGTGCTGCGGCTGTCCGTTTTGCCATAACCGGAGCAACTGACATGAGCGACATCAAAATTTATCACAACCCCGCCTGCGGCACGTCGCGCAATACGTTGGCGCTGATCCGCAACAGCGGCGCTGAGCCGGAGGTGATTCTGTATCTGGAAACGCCCCCCAGCCGCGAACGGTTGATTGCGTTGCTGGCCGACATGAACATGACGCCACGCGCGTTGTTGCGTAAAAACGTCGAGCCTTACGCCGAACTGCGGCTGGACGAAGCCGGCTGGAGCGACGATCAACTGATCGACTTCATGGTGCAACAGCCGATCCTGATCAATCGCCCCATCGTGGTGACGCCGCTTGGCACGCGCCTGTGCCGTCCGTCGGAGGCGGTGTTGGAGATTCTGCCGGATCCGCAGCGCGGCGCCTTCAGCAAAGAGGACGGCGAGCCGGTGATCGACGCGCAGGGCCGCAGGATAACCAAAGGCTGATCGCTGCGGCCCTGCATTTCGGCCAATCAGTGCAGTTCGGCGCCGCTGCGATCGGCCAGCGCTTCCAGCAGCGGGGCGGAAGGCACGAAGAACAGGGTGCCGGTCACCGCGTGGCTAAAATCGAGCAGCCGATCGTAGTTGCCGGCCGGGCGGCCGATAAACATGTTTTCCAGCATCTGCTCGATCGGCTGCGGGGAGCGCGCATAGCCGATAAAGTAGGTGCCGAACTCGCGCAGGCCGGGGCGACCGAACGGCATGTTATCGCGCAGAATTTTCACCTCGTTGCCTTGCTCGTCGGTGATGGTGGTCAGCGAACTGTGCGACGACGACGGTTTGACCGCTTCATCCAGCTCGATGTTGGACTGCTTATGGCGGCCGATGATCTTCTCCTGCGTTTCCACGCTGAGCGAATTCCAGCCCTGCATGTCGTGCAGGTATTTCTGCACCAGCACATAGCTGCCGCCGCTGAACGCCGCGTCTTCGTCGCCGATCACCGTGTAATCGAAGGCTTCATGCCCTTCCGGGTTCTCCGTACCGTCGACGAAGCCGATCATGGCGCGCTGATCGAAGTAACGGAAGCCGTGCACCTCCTCGATCACCGTCACGGCGTCGCCTAGCTTGCCGATCAGCTGAGAGGCCAGTTCAAAACACAGATCCATTTCATCGGCGCGGATATGCAGCAGGATATCGCCGGGCGTGGCAACGGCGACGCGTTCCCCGCTGCCGATCGGGCTGAACGGATGCAGCTGGCGAGGGCGCGGCGCGCCGAACAGCGTATCCCAGGCCTCGGAGCCGAAGCCGCAGACGCAGGTGAGGTTGCCCGCCGGCGCGCGTTTGCCGACCGAACGCACCACGGCGGCGATGTCGCCGCACCAGGCGCGAACCGCCGCCAGATGGGCGGGAACGGGCGACAGGGTGGCGACGATAAAGATGGCATGGCGCGTCACCGGCGTGAATACGGCTTGCGGCAGGGGGGTATTTGCATTCATTGCATTCGGCTCCAGTGTGTTCGGGTGAAATAGCTCAGATCAAATTAAAGTGCTCGTCGGGTTTCATCGGCGGTGGCAGCGGGCTTTGGTCATTCATTTCCAGCAGGTTGCGCTCAATGGTGTTGCAAATGGCGTTTAACGGCAGATGGTTGGCCGACACGCCGAACGGATCCTCCAGCTCTTCGGCCAGTGAGTCCCAGGATAAGAAGGTATAGGAAATGAACACCGAAACAAACGGTGTCATGTAATGCAGATCGGTCACCAGGGCAAAAGGCAACAGGCTGCAGAACAGGTAAACGGTGCGCTGCAGGATCAGGGTATAGGCGAACGGTACCGGGGTGCTGGCGAGCCGTTCGCAGCCGCCGAGGGCGTGGGACAGCTCGCTCAGCTTGTTGTCGAGCAGCTCGAAAGTGATGTCGCTCAATAGCCCCCGTCGGCGCAGCTTGCCGATCTCCTGGCCCAGCATCAGCAGGATGCGGTTGGTCGGCATCGGGCTGGCGATCACTTCGGCCAGCTCTTTGCTGCTGAGATTGTGGTACAGATCGGCGGTGGGATCGGTGGCGCGCAGCTGATGCTTCAGGCTCCAGCTGAAGGCGATCAGCAGCTTGGCGACCTTTTGCTGCACCGCCGGTTCGTCCGGCAGCAGGCTTTTGATCTGGCGCAGCAGGGATCGCTCGGTAATCAGCAGCGAGCCCCACAGGTTGCGCGCCTCGACAAAGCGGCTATAGCCGGCATTATTGCGAAAGCCGAGAAAAATCGCGATGGCGATGCCCAGCAGGCTGAACGGCGCGATAGTCAAATGCACGCCGAGCTGTTCGTACCATTGGTAGCTGATCACCGCCACTATCGACATCAGCACGTTCAGCGACAGGCGAAAGGTGATCTTTGACAGCACGGAACCGTGCCAGGCGAACAGGCGAAAAAACCAGTTCTGGTGCGGGCGGATTATCATAACGTGGGCGCTTCCTGGTGTCCTGCTATTGAGAATAGTCGATTCTTATCCGGCGGCGTTAGGCCGCCGTTGTCGATTGCCAGAGCCGCTGCGGGTGCGTATAGACGGTGGCGCGCCCCGGCTTGCTGAAGCCCACCAGCGTGAGGTTGCTGCGCTCGGCCACCTCCACCGCCAGGCGGGTGGCGGCGGAAACGGCGAACAGGATCTCGACGCCGCACATGGCGGATTTTTGCACCATTTCATAGCTGGCGCGGCTCGACACCAGCGCCGCCCCTTGCGACCACGCCTGTTGGCTGCGATAACCCAGCAGTTTGTCGAGCGCCACATGGCGGCCGACGTCTTCACATCCGCCGCTGAGCGCGCCGTCCGGCTGGATCCAGGCCGCCGCGTGGGTGCAGCCGGTCAGTTTCCCCACCGTTTGCACTTCCTGCAGCTGCGCCAGCGCCCGATCGAGCAGCGCCAAATCGAAACGCTGCGTGAAAGGCAGCGGCGCGATGGGCTGAGCGACCTCCTGCAGTTGCTCGACCCCGCAGACGCCGCAGCCGGTGCGGCCGGCCAGGCTGCGGCGCTTCTCTTTCAGCTGCATAAAGCGGCGGCTCGAGAGTTCCACATGCACTTCAATGCCATTGCAGGCCGGTTGCTGGCGGATGTCGTAGATATCGTCGGGTGAGGCGATGATGCCTTCGGACAGCGAAAAACCGATGGCGAAGGCCGCCAGGTCTTTCGGCGTCGCCATCATCACCACGTGGGAAATGCCGTTGTACACCAGGGCAACCGGCACTTCTTCCGCCAGCCAATCCTGCTGCGCCTGAGCCAGATCGTTGCGCTGCCAGACCGCGTGGCGCGACAGGCAGGCCGAGTCGGCATCGCCGGGTTCGTCGAGAATCAAATGCTTGTTCATGATGGTTTCGCGGCGCCGGCGGATACAGCGCCGGCGTCAGATAGAGTCTGATGAGTGATAGCTGATTTTATCATAGATGGCGTGCTTGAACAGGGCGAAACGGGGCGACGTTAATCAGGCGGCTGATCAGAGGGGGGAATCTGTAGATCTCGCTGAAACCAAGCGGAGTATTGGTGGGAGGAATAAGAAAATGGCTCTATGCCGTGGCGCGGTTATTGCGTCTTAAATATGGATCGCTCAATCGATCCTTAACCCGATTGGTATTGCCCCAAAGGTGAACCTGCAAAAGCATGTTGCCTGGCGTGCGTAACGACGATGACCTGCTAATGGAAAGCAAGTCATGCAGATATACGATTGATAAGTTGGTTCTTCGCCCGGCGTCCGAGCGAAGGGGTTATGCTGTCACTGCGCTACCTTAATAGTGTAATTGGCAGGGATCCAGCGATAGCCATTGCCATCGGTTTTTACGTGGCCGAATCCAGGGAATGAAAAATGAGCTGCTCCAACCCAACTCCCTTCTTTCGCTATTTGCGCCAAAATACGCTCGCGCGTTTTTATCGCCTGCGGCTGGTCAAAATCAAAATGAATGGCAACTTTAGGATCGGGCATTTGCACTGCCTTGACATGAACCAAATCACCCCAGAAAATCAATGACTGGCCTTCGCTTTCCACGCGATAGATAACACTTCCTGGCGTATGGCCGGGGGCTGGGAATGCACGAATGCCTCCCACCAGCGTTGCCGGGGCATTAAATGTTCGCAACTTGCCAGCCGTTTTTATAGGGTTAAACGCATTTACTGATTCATTGAACATGCCTTTTTTATCTTCCGATACTTTATTAAGGTTGGCGGCAGGGTTTAACCAAAATTCGGCGTCTTTTTGCTCAACGTATACTTGCGCATTTGGGAATGCCGGCTTCCCATTTAATGAGATCCCGCCTGAGTGGTCGCTGTGAATATGGGTAATGAGTACTGCATCAATGCTTTCTGGCGGATAACCCGCTTCCCGCAAGTTATCCAACAGATGACCTCCTGTCTTGCCAATCAGCGAACCGGCGCCGGCATCAATAAGGATTTTTTGTTTACCAGTATCAATAACAAAGGTGTTGATTGAGGTTTCTGCTAATGACGATATTCCATCGTCAGCCAGGCGTTTTTGCAGTGTTTCTGGGGAAATATTTGTCAACAGCTGCTCTAGTGGGAGTGTAACGGTACCGTCTGAAACGGCAGTCACCGTCATTTTCCCCAGCGGCATTCGATAGTAACCGGGAGCCTGACTGTTCGTCTCCGCAAGTGCGGCAGAGGTAATCAACAAGCCGGCTGCAGCAAGCAACCAACATGTTTTTCTCTGCGCTAAACTCTGTTTCATAAACTCTCCTGGAATAAAAAATCGCATTCAGATCTCAATAGTATTATCTTGGAACGATGGAACATCATTCAAATTGAATTAAATGATTATGGCTATCAGAGAAAATGATTTTAACCGCTTCGATTTGAACCTGATTAAGGTGCTAATGGTGTTATTCCGTGAGCGCAGTGTTTCACGGGCTGCTGAAAAATTACACTTGGGGCAGCCTGCGGTGAGCGGGATATTGGCCCGGCTGCGCGAAATGTTCAACGATCAACTCTTTGTCCGAACCGCGCAAGGAATGGAACCTACGCCGCGCGCAGAGGCACTTGTGCAAGCACTGGCTCCCCTGATGGTGGAAATGCAGCAAGCTTTATTCCAGCAGCCTGTTTTCAGCCCAAGCCACGACAAGCACATATTCCGTTTGGGCATGGCCGATTGGGTTGAAATGTGGCTAATGCCCTCTCTGTTGGCTTTAATAAAGCAACGAGCGCCGCGAGTCGCGTTGAATGTGATAAGAATTGCGCCTTCTCAGACGGAAGAGATGCTGGAAAGCGACCATATTGATTTAGCTTTGACGGTTGCTCCTCATGGCCCGCGCTGGCTCCAGCGTGAGTCTCTAATCAATATGAGTTTTCGCACCCTGTGGCATCCGGATCAATTAGATCTGCCTGACGTATTATCGTTGGCGGATTATGTTGCACAAGAGCATCTGCTAATTCCTTACCGCGGCATTAACGCTTGCGTTATTAATCATCAATTGGGCGAATATGGGCTAAAGCGTACCGCGCTCTATACTACGACCAACTTTGCGGCTTTACCGTTAATTCTGCAAAGCACGCCTGTATTGGCGAGCGTGCCGACATGTCAAGCCGCCGTTTGGAGCCGGGATTACGGCCTGAAATATAGCAAGTTGCCCCTGGCTAATCCCCCTAGCGTTAACGTGGAAATGTTATGGCACCAGCGTTGTAGTCAGGAATCGACATTGCAATGGCTGTTGGCGCAAGTCAGGGAAGTCTCGCAGCATCTCTGCTTGTCAGAAGAAGGGGCCTGTTCCCCCCATCGTTAACACGCTGCATCAATGGGGCGGCGGCGGGCTGTTTGAGTGAATCGTTTGCGGCCCCACCAGGTTATCCACAGTTTTAGTGGATAACGTGTGCGCAAGGCAGAGTGAAACCGTTAGCAGGCGTAAAAAAAAATCGCTCAGAAAATTATTATATTACGCGGCAAAGCGCGATCCGCAGGGGGATTTGGGGTTGCGCGCGTTCGCGTTTTGTTTATGCATTACTGTATGGATATACAGTTTGGTTGTGATTATGCTGAGCAATTCAAGGTTGTATGCTTTTTCACCAGGTGAGTCTCTGGCGTTACCGCTGTTTGCCGATCGCGTGGCCTGCGGTTTCCCTTCTCCCGCACAGAACTATGTCGAGAGCCGGCTGGACATTGGCAAGTTGTTGGTGCGGCATCCTAATGCCACTTATTTCGTGCGTGGCGCGCGGACGGAACGATCATAAAGCTGGAAGGTGACGCGCTGCAGGTCGCCGGCGGGTATCAGGCCGCGTATGATGCCGGACTGCCGGTGCAGATCCAGATGAATCACGGCCGTATCCGGGCAAAGGAATAGACGCTGGGGTTGGAGCCTGTCCTCATCGGCGCTTTGCTGGAGACTGATGCGGAAGTATGCCGCCCCCAAACGGTAACTGATATTTTGCTGGTTGAGCAGCATGAGTTACGGATTGTCAGTCTGGATGTCCCTACCTCATGGCAGGCGTTGTCAGAGAAAGATCCTTCACAGGCGGACCCGCTCACCCGTGCAGTAATAACCGCCATCAATAACATGCTAATCGACCTGATGGCCGCGATGTTACATAAGGACTGGTTGAGTCGCCGCCAACGGCAAAAGCAGGGAATTGAACGGGCGCATACGTTGGGTAGATACCGGGGAAAGCAGGCAGATCAGGAACGACATCAGAAAGTCCTGTACTACCGACAGATTAAGAAACTGAGCATCCGAGAAACAGCAGACGCGACAGGCTACAGTACTTCCCAAGTTTGTCGCATTCAGGCCTTCTATAAAGAAGTTGAGACTGATTAAAAAGCAGCCTTAATGTACAATAATTTTCGATATCCAAGCTGACCCCATGAACAATCAATGAGTGAGAGGTGAAAGATGATTTCATACAAAAAAACCATACCTGCTCTTGTCATATTCACTTTATCTAATGCTGTGGCATATGCGAATGATTTCGACAAATCAAATGAAGCGATGGCAATTTCAGCAATAGGTTTTTCTGGCTCAAATGCTCGTGTTGCACATGATGTTTGTGGGGCAACCAATGAGAAGATTGATAAGTATAAAAAACAAATAAAAGACTCATTAACTAGAACATTAAAGTATGAACAGTCAGGATTCGATACGCATTGGGATAATGGTTGGAAAAATGCTGATTTTTTGGTTAAGTCATTAAGTAATGATGAAGCCTATAAAAAAGAATATTGCCGAGAGGTTTTAGATGGAATTAATAATCCTGAAATGAATTAAGGATTATTCCTTATTCGGGGTTCTACGCCGGAACCCCAGATTTTTCCGTCCGCTAAAATTATCCCCGGTTGAGCAGCTTTATACCGTCAGCTCGCAGTGGACCATCAGGGGAAATGTGGCGGTACAGCGTTTGTCGGGTGATCCCAAGCTCCTGGCATAACGTACTGACTTTCGTCTCTGGCCGTCCCATCGATGCCATTGCCAGTCGCAATTTTATTGGCGTCATTTTGTAAGGCCGTCCGCCGTTCCTCCCGTGGGATCTTGCTGAGGCAAGGCCTGCTGCTGTTTTTTGCGGCGCTGTACGCAGCAGAGACCGACGGCCGCGCGTCCGGTATCGCCCGCCGTCGGCGCCGTTCGCAATGACAATCCCTCACTCATCCTGCCCATCGATACGCCAACGGTCTGAGTGCCGAATTATCCACAGTTTTGGTGGGTATCATGTGTGCAAACACACGTGAAGAACGCCAAAATCTGCAGGAAAAATCACTCAGAAAATTATTATATTACGCGGCAAAGCGCGATCCGCAGGGGAATTTGGGGTTGCGCGCGTTCGCGTTTTGTTTATGCTTTACTGTATAAATATACAGTTTGGTTATGATTATGCTGAGCAATTCAAGGTCGTATGCTTTTTCACCAGGTGAGTCTCTGACGTTACCGCTGTTTGCCGATCGCGTGGCCTGCGGCTTTCCTTCCCCGGCGCAGGACTATGTCGAGAGCCGGCTGGATATCGGCAAGCTGCTGGTGCGGCATCCCAACGCCACCTACTTCGTGCGCGCCAGCGGCGAGTCGATGATCGACGGCAATATTCAGGACGGCGATCTGCTGATTGTCGACAGTGCCCTGACGCCGGAACACGGCAATATTGTGATCGCCGCCGTGGACGGTGAATTCACCGTCAAAAAACTGCAGCGCTACCCCGACGTGCGGCTGTTGCCGATGAACCCCGCCTATGCGCCAATCGTGTTCAACGACGAGGCGCAGCTGGAGATCTTCGGCGTGGTGACCTTTATCGTCTACGCGGCGCTGTAACCATGTTTGCCCTGGTAGACGTCAACAGCTTCTATGCCTCCTGCGAAACCATCTTTCGGCCCGATCTGCGGGGGCGGCCGGTGATCGTGCTGTCCAACAACGACGGCTGTGTGATCGCCCGCAGCGCCGAGGCGAAAGCGTTGGGCGTGCCGATGGGCGCGCCTTATTTCAAAATCAAAGAGGAGATGCGCCGCCGCAACGTCGCGGTGTTTTCCTCCAACTACGCGCTGTACGCCGATATGTCCCGCCGGGTGATGGACACGCTGGAGGAGATGGCGCCGGCGGTGGAGATTTATTCGCTGGACGAAGCCTTTCTGCGGCTGGACGGCGTGGCGCGCTGCGAGGCGCTGGAACCGTTCGGCCGGCGGGTGCGCGATCGCATCCGGCGCGAGCTGCATTTGACGGTCGGGGTCGGCATTGCGCCGAGCAAGACACTGGCCAAACTGGCCAACTTCGCGGCCAAGAAATGGCGCGGCACCGGCGGCGTGGTGGATTTATCCGATCCGGTGCGCCAGCGCAAGCTGCTGGCGTTGATCCCGGTGGAAGAGGTGTGGGGCGTGGGGCGCCGCCTGACACGCCAGCTGCAGGCGATGGGGATCCATACCGCGCTGCAACTGGCGGATTGCGATACCCGGCTGGCGCGTAAAACCTTCAGCGTAGTGCTGGAGCGCACGATACGTGAACTGCGCGGCGAATCGTGCCTGCGGTGGGAAGATGAGGCGGCGGCGAAAGAGCAGATCATCTGTTCCCGCTCGTTCGGCCAGCGTTTGACGCATTACCCGCACATGCGCGAGGCGATCTGCAGCTACGCCGAACGCGCCGCCGAAAAGCTGCGGCAGGAAAAGCGCTATTGCCGCAACGTGTCGGTGTTTATCAAAACCAGCCCGCATTCGGCGGGCGAAGGCTATTACAGCAATATGGGCACCGCCCGGCTGCAAACCCCGAGCAACGACAGCCGCGACATCATCGCCATGGCGGTGCGCGCGCTGGAGAGCATCTGGCAGGAGGGGCGGCGTTATCTGAAGGGCGGCGTGATGTTGGGGGATTTCAGCGCCGCCGCCATGGCGCAGATCGACCTGTTCGACGACTGCCCGCCGCGCCGCAACAGCGAGCGGCTGATGGCGACCCTCGATCGCCTGAATCAGGAAGGGCGCGGGCGCGTATGGTTCGCCGGGCAGGGGATCGTCAAACCGTGGCAAATGAAGCGCGAAATGCTGTCGCCGGCTTACACCACCCGGCTGGCGGATATCCCGCTGGTGCGGCTGGGGGAGCGGGAGCCGCGTGATGCCCCACGGGCTGCTGTGCAGCCCAATCCGTCGAGACCTAAGGGAATAGGCGATAATAAGGCAGGATAAGCATGGCACGATCTGTGCGCCGACGATCTTCACCGCGTCCACCCCCCGAGTTCAAAACCCGGATGCGTCGCTGGCTGCCTGGCGGCAGGGCGCGTATGGCCTCTCTTTATTATTCGCCATTCACCGTTTTGCGCCATCTGATTACATAGGTTCCTTGGATATTTCAGTCTCTAACGCCTGTATTGCAAAAGGCACGCAAGCGTTGGCTCGTTGATTGTTTCACCGACCAGACAGCCGCCATCCGTTGTCCTTATTTCTGCAGTTTTTTATAAATGACGGGCAGCTAAAAACGGTTTGCCGATAGGGATAATGCGCGTGTCAATCCGCGTTAAACGAGAATATCGGCATCTTAAAAATAAAACGAAATAAGGATGAAAGCATATGCCTGGATTTAATTATGGTGGTAAAGGAGATGGGACTAACTGGAGTTCTGAACGTGGTACGGGCCCTGAGCCGGGGGGCGGCGATAAAGGCCATTCCGGCGATCGCGATCGCGGCGGCGCCGGCGTTGGCAACAGCCCGGAACAGCAACAGATAGCGGCGATCCAAAACGATCCGGCGCTGCGCATGAAGCTGGAGGCGGTGATTAAGGCGGCGCGCAGAATTAACCCGGATGCGAAATTGCATATTGAAAGCGTCAGCCCATCCGGCACGCTGAGCCTTTCCGCCACCGGTTTGACGGCCGATCAGGCGAAGCACATTGGCCTGGGGGGGCTGGTGATGGGGGTCAACGCCAAGGGGGTGACAGTGGCGATCGGGGATATCGAAACCGGCCATGCGCGCAAGCCCTCAACCCCTGGCAAAGGCGGCAACAATGGCCTGAATGCCGGGCAGATCGGCGCCTCTTCGTTAGGCAGTTTCGTGACAGACTCGCATCGCGATCGGCCCGTCAGCGGCTGGCATGGCAACGGCAAAACCGGCGAATTCTCGACGACCCGCACGACCGGGAGTTACTACGGTTTTCATCATTTGAAGGTGGAAAAGCAAGACGGAGTGGCGACCTACAACCTCTACTATAAGGCCAATAAGAACCGGCCCGCGTTTATCGCCGTGGTGAGAGGGGATAACCTGAATGCCATGGAGGTGAAATATGCCAACGGCAAACCGGTAAAATCGCCCGGCTCGGTAAAAACGATCGTTAAGGAATTCGTCGAATATCAAAATGCGGAATTAAAAGCCATCAAGGATGGCGTCAGCCTGGCCGCAGGTATCAATAAAGATATCGCGGAAAAGATCGGCGCGAAATACGCCAAACTCGCCAAGGATTTGGAGGCGGGAATTCAAGGGAAATATATCCGCAACGTGCAAGATGCGGAGAAAACCTACGAGCAATTGACGAAGGGCCTGAACAAAAAACTCAAGGCGCAGGACAAAGCGGCGATTGTCGCCTGGCTGAAAATGATCGATGCGGAACAGTATGCCCGCAATGCGCGGGTATTGGGCAAGGTCTTCACCGGGGTGGATTGGGCGATCAAGGGCGCGGATCTGGTAAACGCCGCGATTGAAGGTTTCTCAACCGGCAACTGGAAAGCGTTCCGCAACCAGCTCGAAGCGCTCGGGTTGTCGATCGGCGCAGGGTATACGCTCTCCGCTATCGCAGCGTTTTTCGCGCCGACGCTGGTGTCGTCGACGGTGGGCATTTTCGCCTTCGCTTACCTGTTTGGCTGGGCCACCAGCTATATCGATGCGGAACGTGCGGGGGAGCTGGAGAAGTGGGTCGCTGACCTGTAACGGCATGAGGGGGCTGGCCCCCTCATTTTACCCCTCACACCCTCTACCTCTTTCACACCACCGGCGCCACCGTCAGCAGCAGATTGGCGAAACGGCGCTGTTCGCCGGAGGCGATCACCAGCAGCGTTCGATCCGATTTGACCGCGGCGTAAAACGCCTCGCGCGGCAGGTGTTCGACCGGGCAATGTGCCGGCAGCAGCTGCCGGTATTCGGCTTCGATGGTGTTGGTGAAGTCCGGCGGGCAGGCCATCAGCGCCGCGCTTTCCACGTTGATGCAGGCCAGCAGTTTTTCCAGGATCGGCGGGGCGGCGAGCGTGCCGGGCGCCAGGTTCAGATAGACCACGGTGGCGTCTTTCGGCGCGTGGGTCACGCAGGCGTAGTTGCCGTCGGCAATCAACACCTGGGTTTTATGCCCGCATTGCGCCAGTGCGGCGAGCAGCGGCGGGTGAGTGATGGCGGATTTGATCATAAAGCGATTCCTGAATGGGCGGGCGGCAAGCGCGCCGCCCGCAGCTGAATTACATGCGGTAGATGCCGCCGTTGATGTCGAGAGTCGCGCCGGAGATGAAGCCGTCGTATTCCGCCGCCAGGAAGGCGATGGCGCGCGCCACGTCGTCCGGTGTGCCTGCGCGGCCCAGCGGGATGGCGCGAACGGTTTCCTCCGCCGATGCCTGGGTGGTGTGGCGATTGTGGAAACGGGTGCCGAGGATCAGGCCGGGCGCCACCGCATTCACCCGGATGCCGTGCTCGCCGAGCTCCGCCGCCAGCGAGCGCGTCCAGGTGAGTACCGCGCCCTTGGTGGCGGAATAGACCAGCGAGCCGGCGTGCCCGCCGGCGCGGCCCGCCTGTGAGGCCAGGTTAACGATGCTGGCGCCGTCCGGCGCCGCTTTCAGGTGCGGCAGCGCGCTCTGGGTGACGTTCAGCATGGTGGTCATGTTCACGTCGATCACGGTTTGCCAGAAGGCGCGGTCGATCTCGCCCAGCCATTTGCGCCCGACGATGCCGCCGACGTTATTGATCAGGATATCGATGCCGCCGAGCAACTCGGCGCCGGCCGAGACGCAGCGCAGCGTTTCGTCGGTATCGATGAGATCGGCGTAGCCGTAGGCGGCCTTTTGCCCCAATGAATGGGCCAGCGCCACCAGCGCTTTGGGGCCGCTTTCGTCGCTGTGATAGTGAAAATAGATGTCGCAACCGGCCTTGATCAGCCGCTCCGCGGTGGCGCGGCCGATGCCCTGTTCCGCCCCGGTGATAAAGACCTTTTTGCCCGCAAGATCGCCCATGATTGACTCCTTATTGGTTCGTTAAGAATTGATGACGCCTTCACGCTGTTTGGCGCAGTAGAAAATGCAGATCAACCCGGTGGCCAGCAGGCACGAAGCCAGGAAAAACAGCCCCGGCGCGCTGCTGCCGGTCAGATCGTTCAGCACGCCCACCGCATAGGGAGCGACGAAACCGCCGATATTGCCGATGCAGCTCACCACCGCCAGCCCGGCTGCTGCGGCCGCGCCGGTGGAAATGTTGGCGGGCATGGATAGGAACGGCGGCACGGCGGTATAGATGCCGATGGCGGCGATGCACAGGAATGACAGTGCGACGAACGGGTCGTATTTAAAAAATGTCACCGCGCCCATCAGGCCGATGGCGGCGATCACCATGCTGAGGCCGGCGAACACGCCGAGTTTTTTGGTTTTGCTGGCCCACAGACTCCACGGATAGACCAGCAGCGCGGCCAGGCCGTAGGGAATGAGCGCCAGCAGGCTGACGCGGAAGATATCGCCGCCGGAAATGGCGCTGATGATCGACGGCAGCCAGGTGCCGAAGCCGTAAATGCCGCA
Organism: Serratia sp. CY40230; assembly: GCF_052168835.1. NCBI lineage: Bacteria > Pseudomonadati > Pseudomonadota > Gammaproteobacteria > Enterobacterales > Yersiniaceae > Serratia > Serratia sp. CY40230. The sequence continues at coordinate 647,817 of NZ_JBJNLX010000001.1, read as the reverse complement.
CACCATGCCGAAGTTGAGCAGCGCGTAGAGCAGGTATTTCTTGTTTTTAATCCCTTTCAGGAAGTCGCTCAGCGTGATTTTAGAGCCGGATTTGGAGCGGCCGGCGTTGCTCATCAGCCAGGCTTTTTCCTCCACGTTCAGATAGCCGACATCCTTGGGCGAGTTCTTGATCAGGAACGGGATCAACAGGCCGATGACGATCGGCGGCAGCCCTTCGAGGATGAACAGCAGCTGCCAGGGGGCGAACCCGAACCAGTCATGCTGAATATTGAGAATAAAGCCGGAAATCGGCGAGCCGACCGCGTTGGACAGCGGTTGGACGATGATGAACATGCCGAGAATTTTAGTGCGGTACTTTTCCGGGAAGAACACCGTGAAGTAATACACCACCGAGGGAAAGAAACCGGCTTCGCACACGCCCAGCATAAAACGGCAAATATACAGCTCCAGCGGCGTGCGCACAAAACCGAGCAGGGTCGCGAAGATGCCCCAGGAAATTAATATTCTGGCGAACCAGATGCGCGGGCCGAATTTTATGGTGCCGGCGTTGCTGGGTATTTCAAACAGGAAATAGCCGATAAAGAAAATTCCGGAGGCGAAGCCGAAGGCCGAGGCGGTCAATCCCAAATTATCTTCCAGCGCTTTGGCGGCGTAGGCCATATTGTTACGGTCGAGAAAGGCCAGGAAATACAATAAAATCATGAGGGGGACGATATGCAGCGTCAATTTCCTGATGGCGCTGCGTTCAATATCCTTTGGCATTATTTTTTTCATCATGGTTTTTCCCATGTGGTTAATCGGAATAATAGCGGTCCGGCCCAAAGCAATGAGCGGAGAGCTGAATAACGACGTTGCGTACATAAAAGCGTCGCGCCGTTTATTTATTGCGACGATTCTATTTTTTCTGCTTTTAGCTGTGACGATCCGGACGATGCCGACTGCGCATCGTCTGGGAAAGTCGTTTTTACCGTATTAACCGGCGGTTTTGACCGAGCGCCGGCTGATGACCGTCGGTGGGAAGAGAAACTCGCCGGGCGGTTGCGAATCATTGTTGATGCGGCCGATCAGGCGTTCGACCATCAGCTGCGCCATCTCCGCCAGCGGCGGCCGCACGGACGTCAGCCCCGGTTCGGCCAGGCCGGCCAGCGCGATATTGTCGATGCCGATCAGCGAGATGTCTGCGGGCACCTGGACGCCGGCGGCGCGCAGGCCCACCATCAGCCCGATGCCCAACGCATCGTTAATCGCCACGATGCCGTCCGGGCGCGGCGCCAGCGTGAGAACGCGCAGCGCCAGCGTCAGCCCCAATTCGAACATTTCCGTGTCGCCGTAGGCGCTGGTGGCCTTGCCTTCGATCACCCGTTGGCGTTCGCTCAGGCTGTGCCCCAGGGCGCTCAGAAAACCGTCGATCTTGTGGCTGCGCCCGACGGTCAGCGTCGCTTCGGTGGCGAACACGATGTGTCGGCAGCCGCGTTCGAGCAGGTGCTGTGCGGCCAGGCGCCCGGCGGCGATATTGTCCATCGACACGCTGTCGAACAGCCGGCTATCGGTGGCCATCTGCTCGGCAAACGGGCTGTCGTAGCTGACAATCTTCATGCCTCGCTCGGCGGCCCGAACAAAATGGGTCTGGCGAATGTCGCTCGCCGCCACGATGATGCCGCGCACGCCATGCAGAAACATATCGTCGATAAACGCGGCCTCCTCCTGCTCCTGGCGGTAGGCGTTGCCGAGCAAGACCCGGTAGCGGTGAGCCCGCGCCGCGCCGTCGACCGCATGCGCCAGCGCCGAAAAGCTCGGGTTAACGATCGACGGCAGCAGCAGGCCGATGATTTTCGCCTGCGGCGCGGGTGCCGCCGCCGATTGAGCCGGCCGGTAGCCCAGGGTCGCCATCGCCCGTTCGATGCGCTCACGGGTCTGCGCGCTCATCTGGTGACTGCGATTATTCAGCAGGTTCGACACGCTGCTGATGGACACGCCGGCCAACCGCGCCACATCACGAATATTTGCCATTTGCCGCTACCTTGCTGCCTGCCGTTAGCCTGCAATCTATAAGGGAAGCCGGCCGCAGGCAAGCTGCAACCGGGGCGCCGCGTGCATGGGATCGCGCATTTGTGAGAGTCGTCAGGCGGCAGCCGTGTTGTTTACTAAACAACAGCGGGGGCGGGGGCACTGTGTTAACGCAGATGAGTGAGATCTGCGAAGCATCTCTCGTTTATCGCCCTTCGGGGCGGCGGGTTCTGTACTATTGTTTTCTCTTTGCGGCACGTTCCAGGCCGATGGGGCGCTGGGCGCAACGGAGATCACAGATGAACAAACGGGAATTAGAAAGCGCGATTGTCACCGATTTTTCCAAACGCATGAGCTATGGCGACTACCTGTGCCTGGACCAACTGCTGGACTGCCAGCACCCGCTCTCCAACCCGCCGCATCATGATGAAATGCTGTTCGTGATACAGCACCAAACCTCCGAACTGTGGATGAAACTGATGTTGCACGAGCTGCAGGCGGCGCTGCGGCTGGTGCAGCAGGACAAACTCAGCCACTGTTTTAAAATCCTCGCGCGCGTCAAACAGATCCAGCGTCTGCTGTTCGAGCAGTGGGCGGTGCTGGAAACGCTGACGCCGTCGGAATACGTCGAGTTTCGCGATGTGTTGGGCAGTTCGTCGGGCTTCCAGTCGCACCAGTACCGGTCGATCGAATTCCTGCTCGGCAACAAGAACGCCGCCATGCTGGCGGTGTTCAGCAACGACGCGGAAAGGCACGCCGCGCTGAAGGCGATCCTCGAAGCGCCGAGCCTGTACGACGAATACTTGCTGTACCTGGCGCGCCACGGCTTGCCGATCCCGCAGGAGTGTCTCGAGCGCGACTGGACGCAGCCCTACCAGCGCAACCCGGATCTGCTGCCGGCGTTTAAAGTGATCTACGACAACCCGCAAACCTACTGGGAAGCCTATGAAATGGCGGAGAAGCTGGTGGATATCGAAGAGAGTTTCCATCTGTGGCGCTTCCGCCATATGAAAACGGTGGAGCGGATCATCGGCTTTAAGTCGGGCACCGGCGGCTCCAGCGGCGTCAGCTTCCTGAAAAAGGCGTTGGATCTGACCTTTTTCCCCGAGTTGCTGGACGTGCGTACCGAAATCGGTGCCTGAGACATTGTGAGGGGGAAGGGCGATGAGCGTGAGGATTATCGATAAGGCGGCGGAGAAGGTGGTGGGGGTAAGAGTCGTGGGGCCGTATCCGCAGACCATCCCGCAGGGCTCGCAGCAACTGTTGGCATGGCGGCAGCGCCACGACGTGCCGTTCGGCAAATGGCTGGTGCTGTATTGGGACGATCCGGCGGAAGTGGCGCCGGAAAAGCTGCGCGCCGACGTGGTGATGAGCGTGGCGGACGATTTCGCGCTGCCGGCGGGCAGCGAGGGCGTCACCGTGCAGACGCTGCCCGCCGGGCAGTATGCGGTCTACCACGTGCGCATCAGCGATGGCGATTTCGAGCGGGTATGGGGCGAGTTTTACCAGAAGCTGCTGCCGGCCAGCGGCTATCAGCCGGTTGAGGGGGTGAGCTATGAACACTATCTCAACGACTGCGAAGCCGACGGCTATTTCGACCTCGAGATTTACCAGACGGTGAAGAAGTGGTGAGGGGGAAATGATAAAGAGGGCTGAATCGATGGGCGGTACAGATTCAGCCCGTTGTGTTGGCTTAACGTCGGTGATTTTGCCGCCAGCCTATTCATCTCCTTGCCAAAAGGGGTTAGAGCGGACGGCGTTTTTGCCGGTACTGCCGCCCGAGGGGCGGCGTTAACCGGCTTTCCCGGCGTACCAATTACCTACTCTTTAGGGAACAGCTGATCGACGGCGCTCTGGATCGCCGCCTGATGGCCGCCGCCTGGTGCGGCGGTGCGTGCGGCGCCGCCGGGCTGGTTGAGATCCAGCTGGCCGCCGGTGTTGATCGCGCCATCCTCTTTCACCGTGATATTGAAACTGGTGCCGGTGATGTTGATTTGGCCGTCCGCCAGCAGTTCGATCACGCTTTCGCCGCACTCGAGCCGCAGCGATTCGCCGGAGCCGAGGGTAAAGGCATTGACCACGGCGTCGCTGCGCGTTTTGCCGGTCAGCGCGGAGGATTCACCTTTGACACCGGTCGCCTGATTGAGCACCACCCGTTTGATCTGGTTACCGCCCACCAGATGCGTGTGGTCGTTAGCGATGGTGTGGCTTTCATCGTTTTTCACCTGGGTGTCCATGTTGCGCTCCGCCTGGATCCACACCTGTTCGGCGCCGGCCTTGTCTTCGAAACGCAGGGCGTTGGCGTTGTCGGCGGTGCCGTCCTTGGTGCGGCTCATAAAGCCCATCTGGGTTGCGGCGGCCGGCAGCGCCCACGGCGGCATGCTGGCTTCGTTATAGACGCGCCCGGTGACGATCGGCCGATCCGGATCGCCGTTGATAAAGTCCACCACCACTTCGTCGTTGACGCGCGGGATCTGCACGCCGCCGTAGCCTTGGCCGGCCCAGGCGCTGGAGACGCGCACCCAGCAGGAACTGCCGTCGTCTTTCGGCCCGAAGCGATCCCAGTGGAACTTCACCTTGATACGGCCGTATTTGTCGGTCCAAATCGATTCGCCGGCCGGGCCGACTACCCGGGCGGTCTGCGGCCCGTGGGTTTTCGGCCAGCTGGCCTGCTGCGGCGGGTGCCAGGGCACGTCCGCCGGCAGCACGGTGAAGTCGATGCGGTGTTCGCTGCTCTGATCGTCGCCGCTGGCGTAGCGATTCTCTTTCAGATGGTAGCTGGCCTGCAGCGTCAGATATTCGCGATTGTCGTCGGCATGCGGGGCGTTATACAACGTAAAGGTGCTGCCGGGGGCGATGCCCAACGCAGTGGCGGTACCGCGGATCTGCTGATGCTCGGCCTGCCAGGCTTCCTGGCGCACGCGGGCGTAGAACTCGCCCTGCTGATGCTCGGTGTAGCGGCCTGGCCAGTCGTAAACGTCGATCTGCCCCGGCGTGGGGGAGACCGGGTTTTGCCGCGCCTGGAACAGCCAGGCGTTCGGTTTGCGAAAATCGTAGTCGTCCAGGCTGTAGATGCCCGGCGTGACGCGATCGGACAATGTCCACTGGCTGATGCCTTCCTCGCTGGTGCTGCCGCCGGACGGCGTCAGGTGGTAGGGGATCATCTCGTAGCCGGGATAAGGCTGGTGGTGGTGGGGCGCATCCCCGAGCACCAGCGTGTGTTTGCCCATCTCGTGTTTGAAATAGTAATAGATGCCCTCCAGCTCCATCAGGCGGCTGATGAAGTTGAAGCTGCTTTCGTTGTACTGCACGCAGTAGCCCCACAGGCGATAGTCGCCGGTCAGCTGATCTTCCAGCTGCACGTTGTGCTCCGCCAGCAGGGTCTTGACGATCTGCGGAACCGTCTGTTCCTGGAAGATGCGGAAGTTGCGGTCTTTGGTCATCGGCCACAGATCCGGCTGCACGTGCAGGTTATACACCGCGTAGCGCGTGCCGCCGATCTCTTCGCTGCTGACGGCGATGGCGGTGATCTTGCCGTTCAGGTAGCGCGGGGCGCTGAGAAAGCCCTGGGTCGGGATCTCCAGCGTCAGCGGTTGGCCGAGCAGCGCTTTGCGATCGAGCCGCGCGTCGGTGCTCAGCAATTCAATAGAGAAGTCGAAAGGAGTGGAAAGCGCTTCGATACCGTCCAGCGAGCGGAACAGCAGTTGCTCCTGGCCCAGCGGCGTGTGCGCAATAATGCGATCCAACATGAGAACGTCCTCTGTGATTGACGCATGCGTCAGTCTCATGAAATAGGGAGAAACCCGCCACGGCGGGCTTCAAATCCGGCATCAGCCGGCGGTGGCCGGATTGACCAGCCAGGTGCCGGCGGTGTCGATGCTGAGCTGTTGGCGACGCAGCCGATCGTTGTGGCGGATCTCCAACTGATAACGGCCCGGCGCCAGGTTCAGGCTGGCGAAGCCGTTTTCGCCCGGCGTCACCTGCTGCGGTTTGCCGTCGAGGCTGACCTGCTCACCCGGCTGCAGTTTGAAGTACACCAGCGCCACCGGCTGCGGTGGTGGCGCCGCTTTTTCAGGTTCCGCCGCTGCAGGCTGCGCGGTTTGCGGCGCGCTCGGCTGCTCCGTCAGGGTTTTCTGCGCCGGTGACGCCACGGTGTTTTGGGCGACGGCCTGGGCATCATCCTTGCCGCCGCTCAGCCAGGCGACGGCGCCGATCACCAGCAACGCGGCGACGCCGGCGCCGGCCATCATCGGGCGTGAGAATTGGGTGCCGCGCGCGGTAACGGCGCCGGCGGCGGCCGCAGCGGCGGCCGGGTTGGCGGCGACCAGCAAGTTCTCCGGCGCGGCGGCCGGGGTGCTGATGATTTCGTTTTCATCGGCGATCGGCAGATGCAACAGCTCGGCCATTTCATCGATGGTCTGCGGGCGGTCTTCCGGCTTCAGCGCCAGCGCGCGATCGACGGTGCGCAACAGCTCCGGCGAGTAGCCGGCGGGGCGGCGCTCGGCCAGCGGCTGGTAGCTGTCTTCGATGCTGCGCACCACGCTGACCGGCGGCGGCGAACCGACGATCAGCGTGTGCAGCACGGCGCCCAGCGCGTAGATATCGGTCCACGGCCCCTGTTCGCCGTCGCTGTTCTCGGTGTACTGCTCGATCGGCGCGAAGCCCGGTTTGAGCATGATCTCCGTTTCGTCCGACAGGTTGCCGATCTCTTTGCGCGCCGATCCAAAGTCCAGCAACACCGGCAGCTGGCTCTCCTGGATCTGGATGTTATCCAGCGAAATGTCGCGGTGCAGATAGCCTTCCTGATGGATGGTGTTGATGGCGCTGAACAGCGGCGGCAGCAGCCGACGGATCCACGCCTCGTCGATTTTCTCCGGCTGCTGTGCCTGCAGGTTTTTCAGCGTGGTGCCGCTGTAAAACTGGGTGCCCATATAGGCGGTGCCGTTCTCTTCCCAGAAGCGCAACACGTGCAGCAGGCCGGGGTGCGAGAAGCGCGCCAGCAGACGCGCCTCCTGAATAAAGCTGTTCAGCCCGGCCTGGAAAGTTTTGCCGAAGCGCTCGCCGCGCAGCCCGATACTGAGATCGTCGTTGCGTTTCGCCAGCGAGGTCGGCATGTACTCCTTGATGGCGATGGTGCGTTCCAGTTGGTGATCGTAGGCGCGGTAGACGATGCCGAAGCCGCCTTCGCCGATCGCTTCCTGGATCTCGAATTCGTTGAATCGATAGCCGCTCGGCAGGCTGTTCGAATTCGGTTTGGTTATCCCGGTTCCCGACATAGTGATGACTCTCTGTGTTCAAAGGGCCGCCGTCTCGGCGGCCGCGGCGTTATGCCTGAAATTGACAAATGAATTCGTGGTTCTGCAGCGCGATATGCAGCTGGCGATAGCGCTGGTCGTTGGCGCTGCCGGTCAGCAGGGTGTGGCTGATCTGCGGCAGCAGGGTGTTGGTCAGGATGGCGTCAACCATGCGGCCGCCGGACTCCACCTCGGTACAGCGGCTGACGATCTGCTCGATGACCGCGTCGTCGAAGGTGCAGACGATGTCGTGATTCTCCGCCAGGCGGCGCTGAATGCGGCCCAACTGCAGGCGCACGATGTTGCCCAGCGTGGCGTCGGTCAGCGGGTAATACGGCACCACCAGCAGACGGCCAAGCAAGGCGGCCGGGAACACCGACAGCAGCGGTTGGCGCAGCGCGCCGCTCAGCGCCTCCGGCTCCGGCAGCAGCTCCGGATCGCTGCACAACCCGGCGATCAGATCGGTGCCGACGTTGGAGGTCAGGATGATGATGGTGTTGCGGAAATCGATATGACGGCCTTCGCCGTCCTCCATCCAGCCCTTGTCGAACACCTGGAAGAAGATTTCATGGACGTCCGGGTGCGCCTTTTCGATCTCGTCCAACAGCACCACGCTGTATGGGCGGCGGCGCACCGCCTCGGTCAGCACGCCGCCTTCGCCGTAGCCGACATAGCCCGGGGGCGCGCCTTTCAGCGTCGAAACGGTGTGCGACTCCTGGAATTCGCTCATGTTGATGGTGATGACGTTCTGCTCGCCGCCGTACAGGGTTTCCGCCAGCGCCAGCGCGGTTTCGGTTTTGCCGACGCCGGAGGGCCCGGCCAGCAGGAATACCCCGACCGGTTTGTTCGGATCGTCCAGCCGCGCCCGTGAGGTGCGCACCCGGCGGGCGATCAGATCCAGCGCATGGCGTTGGCCGATCACGCGCTGGTTCAGGGTATCGGAGAGTTGCAGCACCGCTTCAATCTCGTTTTTCACCATGCGGCCCAGCGGGATGCCGGTCCAGTCGGCCACCACCGCCGCCACGATGTTGGCGTCGACGGCGGCGAAGATCAGCGGCGCTTCGCCCTGCAGCGTGCTCAGCTGCTGCTGCAGCTCGCCCAGTTGGGCGCGCAGCGCGTCGGCGTCAGGGCCCGCCTCCGTCTCTTCGCCGGCAGGTTCTTCCGCTTCCTGCCGGTGCAGCTGGGCGCGCAGCGTGATGATCTCTTGGATCAGCGCCAGCTCTTGCTGCCAGCGATCGGTCAGCTGTTCGAGCTCAAGGCGCAGCGCGGTCAGCTGAGCTTCAATCTCCTGCGGGCGCAGGGGATCGCCGATGCCGACCTTGGCCTCGCGGCGGGCGATATCCAATTCGATCTGCAGCGCATCGATGCGATGGCGGCAGTCTTCAACCTGGGCGGGCTCGGCGTGTTGGCTGACCGCCACGCGCGCGCAGGCGGTATCCAGCAGCGCCACCGCCTTGTCCGGCAGCTGGCGGGCCGGAATATAGCGATGGGACAGCCGCACCGCGGCGTCCACCGCTTCATCCAGCAGCAGCACGCGGTGGTGTTGCTCCAGCGGGCTGACGGTGCTGCGCAGCATCAGCAGCGCCTTGTCTTCGCTCGGTTCGTGCACCTGCACCACCTGGAAACGGCGGGTGAGCGCCGGGTCTTTCTCGATGTATTTCTTGTATTCCGACCAGGTGGTGGCGCCAATGGTGCGCAGTTGGCCGCGCGCCAGCGCCGGTTTCAGCAGGTTGGCGGCGTCGCCGGTGCCCTGGGCGCCGCCGGCGCCGATCAGGGTGTGAATTTCGTCGATAAACAGGATGATCGGCGTCGGGCTGGACTGCACTTCGTCGATCACCGCCTGCAGCCGTTTTTCAAACTCGCCCTTAACGCCGGCGCCGGCCTGCAGCATGCCGATGTCCAGCAGGCACAGTTTCACGTCGCGCAGCTGCGGCGGCACGTCGCCGGCCACGATGCGCAGCGCCAGGCCCTCCACCACCGCGGTTTTGCCGACGCCGGCCTCGCCGGTCAGCAGCGGGTTGTTCTGGCGGCGGCGCATCAGGATATCGATGATTTGCCGGATCTCTTCATCGCGGCCGGCCACCGGGTCGATCTCTCCGTCGCGCGCTCGGGCGGTCAGATCCTGGGCATACTGCGCCAGCACGCTTTCACCGCTGCGCGCCGCGCCGGATGCGTTCTCGGCGCGGCTTTCCGCCGGCGCATCCTGGGCGTTTTCCGCCGAGTGAGCGGTAATGGCGGCGAACTGCTCCATCAACAGATCGGCGTTGATGCGCTCGAACTGCGGGGAAATGGCCTTCAGCAGATGGCGCAGGCTGTAGGTTTTCAGAATGCCGAGCAGCAGGTGGCCGCCGCGGATGCGCGCCGCGCCGAATTTCAATGAGCCATAGACCCAGGCGCGTTCTACCGCGCTGTCGATGTGCTCGGACAGATCGGAGATGGCGCTGGCGCCGCGCGGCAGGCGATCGAGCGCCTCGACGATGTCGCGCGCCAGCTGCGCCTCGTCCAACGCGAAGTGGCGGACGATCTGCTGCAGATCGCCGTCCGGCGATTGCATCAGCTGATGCAGCCAGTGCGCCAGTTCGACGTAGGGGTTACCGCGCAGCTTGCAAAACGCCGTCGCACTTTCCAGAGAGGTGAATAACAGGCTATCCAGTTTGCCAAATAATACCGAGCGGCTGATTTCAGACATGGTTTTCCTCAGGTCTCAGGGTGGCCTGGCGCCGCAGGGCGCCGGCCGAAATAGGGTCAGAACGGGTTTTCCAGCGGTTCAGGACTGAAGATCAGATCGTCGAGATCGCGCTGTCGCCGATGGTCGGCCAGCCAACTGCTCAGGCCCAATCGCTGCGCGCCGCCGAGCTGGATGCCGTGCGCCTGTTCCTTCGCCAGGATCAGGCGGACTTCCCAGACGAACTCGATGCCCAGATATTGGCGCACCCAGTCGCGCAGTTGCCGGCACAGATCGGCGCCCGGCAAGAAACGGTCATAGTCCTGCTGCGGCATCGGCCCCAGCTCGATGCGGAACTTGTGCTGGATATCGCGCACCGCGATGCCGAGAAAGGCCGACTCGCCGAGCCGCGGCGCGCCGCGGCCGGCCTTGAGCCGCGCCTGCTCGCGCGGCTCCACCCGCAGCCAGTGCGGCACGTTTTCGACGATGCGCACCGGCACCTTGAAATACTGCTGTAAAATCTTGCTCAGGCCTTCCGGATCGCGGCTGTGGCGAATCAGATGACCGGCCATAAAATGCTTGGCGTGGGCGTTGATGCTGTCGCGTTCCTGCTGCGCCGGCTGGCCGATGCCGATCAGGCTCGACAGGTACTCGTCGAAGCGCCGGTTGTCCGGGCGATCCAGCGATACCGTCGGCTGCGCGTCGGCCCAGGCGCGGTAAAACAGCAGCGTCAGGCGGTGATGGAACAGGTTGGTGAACGCCAGCAGGGTAGTGTCCTGATGGTGGTATACCCGTTCGCGCACGTATTCGGTCAGGTGCAGCGGCAGCGGCCCGTTGGGGCCGAACAGGCCGAAACTGAAGATCGAAACGTCGTGCAGCGGGCCGTTGGCGCGCGGCGTCACCTGCGCCAGCGTGGAGGGCGCGAACGACAGCGACGGCTCCTGGCCCAGGCGCAGCATCTCGTGGCGCGGCAGCGGCGCGCGCCCCAGCAGGTAGGGCTGGCCGCCCTGGGCGTCGATGCGCCGCAGCAGCTGAAACAGATCGTGCTGGTAAGGCGCGCTGCGCAGCCGCGGCCAGAAGTCGTCCGGCAGGCGATACAGCGAGTTGATCTGCGGCGGCGCCAGTTCGGTGGCGATCATTTCCGCGCTCATATCAGCGTCCTTTTGCCCATGCGCGCCTGCCAGTGGGCGATTTCGCCGCGCTGCTGGCTGGAGAGCGTCATTTCGGTGAAGGTGTTCATCGCCACCAGGCGCGAGAACAGACGCTCCAGCACGCTGCCGAGCAGGTAAGGGCTGTTGCCGGAGAACGCCTGCTCATCGACCGTCAGATCGATGGCGATGCCGCGCGCGAATACGATGGGGCCGGGCTCCGGTACACGCCGATAGACCGGCCGCAGGTTGCAGTGGCGCACGCCCTGGATCTGCTTGGCGATCGCCGGTTCGCTCAGGTTGCCGTACAGCCCCAGCAGCTGGCGCAGGCTGGCGGCGCCCTGTTCCGGATCGCCGTCCATCATGCTGAGGTAGTTCAGCTGCAGCTGGCTGATCAGCCGCCAGGTGATCATCCCTTCGGCCAGCGCCGGGCGCGGCGGGGTGGGGCCTTTGCGCAGCGAGACCTGCTTGATCGGGATCGAATCGGGCATCACGAAATTGCCCTGATCCTGTTGCAACAGCATCAACGGCAGATCGCGGCTGGTGCACAGCACGTCGGCGGTGAGGTATTTCAGATCGCTGTGCCACGGCGATTGCCGTTCGTCCACCAGCGACACGAACACTTCCGAACCGGCGTAGCCGGTGCGGGTGCCGTAGCGGCGGGCGTGCTCCGACAGCGTGCGCTGTTCGCGCCGCAGCGAAAAGTAGGCGCCATAGTTGCCGTCGTCCGCGCTCAGGGTGCTGTAAAACGGCCGAAACTCTTGCTCGTAGCGTTTTTCGCTGGCGCTGCCGCCGAGCCGCTGCACCGAAAACACTTCGTAATCCAGCGGCCGGATATTGTCGACCACCAGATGGTATTCGTGGTTCTTTTCGTTGATCGCGATGCGTTCGGCCACTTTCGGAAACAGGTTGATCACCGGCGTGCAGTGCAGCGCCAGGTGAGCAACGTCAACCACCCGTTCCAGCGCGGCGTCGTGCCGATCCAGCAGCACCACGATCTCGAACTGGCGCAGCCCCTTTTTCCCTTCGCGCACGCTCTGCAGCAGCGGACGCAGGCCGTTGACGCTGAAGAACTGGAAGCGCGCCGGGAAGGCGAAATATTCTTGCAGCAGCCGGTAGCCTTCGAAGTTGCGCAGATCGTTGGGCAGCAGCGCCTGATCGGCGGCGAAGCCCTCCTGTCGCAGCCCGTCCAACGCCAGCGCCCGCCGCTGCGGCTGAGCCTCCACCGTTTGGCAGACAAGCCCGACGCTGTGCTGCATCAGCAACTCCAGCAGCTGCTGCGCCTGCATGTCCGGCCCGGCCAGGTAAAACATCAATTGATCCAGCTGCAGGTTGTTGAGCGTCACGCTTTCGTAGCACTCAAGACGAATGCGCAGCGCGCTGACGCAGCCGCTGTGCTGCAGCCCCAGCGAGGCCAGCGGGATATCGGCCGGAATGCCGCCCAGCTCGACGCCGGCGATGCGCACCGGCTGCAGCGTGACGTCATGCGCCGTGGTGTAACTGCAGGTGATGCCGCTTTTCTTCAGCGTCTGGCTGTCCATCATGGTGCCGCGCGGCACCACGAAGCCGTTGCTGATATCGCCCTTGCTGCTGTCCGGCTGCAGCTCGGCGATCGCCATCGACGGCGTCGGCGACAGGTAGTTGGGGTAGATGATCTCCAGCAAGCGCTGAGAAAAGCGCGGGAACTCGGCGTCCATTTTCAACTGCACGCGCGAGGTGAGGAAGGCAAAGCCTTCCATCAGGCGCTCGATATAAGGGTCCGCCACGTCGATGCCGCGCATGCCGAGGCGGCCCGCGACCTTCGGGTACTGTTCGGCGAACTCGGCGCCCATCTCACGCAGATAGGCCAGCTCGCGGTTGTAATAATCTAACAGTTTACTGTCCATCGCCTTACCCTATGTCTTTCAGATCGAAGTGGCCGTTTTCCAGATCCACGTCGGTACGGAACAGAAACTCCAGCGGATAGGGCACGCACCACAGGCGGCCCTTGATTTCGATCGACAGCACGTTGTGCAGCTCCAGCGAGCCGGTATCCGAGATGCAGCGCACCTGCAGCCCCTCGGGCAAAATGCGCGGCTCGAAATGGAGAATGGATTCGGTCAGCGCGCGCTGAATGTCGAGCCATTCGATGTCCGACATGCGCTTGCCCGCCAGCGAGGCGATGCCGTAATTCAGGGTGGAGCGCCGCACCTGCGGAAAATCGCCGAGATCCAGATTGGATTCGCTGTTGACGCAGTTGAACAGCCACTGCAGATCGCGCAATACCCGGCGGCGCAGCTCGCTGTGCGACACCAGGTTGCGCACCTGCGCCTCCTGCTTTTTCTGCGGTTCGTCGTCGGTCAGCATATCGAGCAGCACCGGCTGCATTTTGTCGCGCGAGGTCAGGCGTTCGCTGTCCTGACGATAGCGATAGCCCTGGTGGCGCAGATCGCCGCCGTCGTAGTGGGGTGGGCGCTTATCGTTCATGGTCAGGCGCTCGCGTCGAAGTTCAGCTGCCGCAGGCTGTGCAGTGGGAATTCATCGCTTTCGCTGAGCCAGGTTTTCAGGCCCTGCCCCGCATAGTGGGTGCCGTCGCCCAGCGGTTGCCATTCGGTGCGCTTGCCGAGCAGCAGCGCGTCGTCGCTGCCTTCGGCCAGCGGATAACGGGCGGGCAGTTGGCATACCTGTTCGCGGCCATCGGTCAGGCGCACCAGCGCATGGCTCCACACCAGGTCGATGGCGCTCTGCGGCGCCTGGAACTGGATCGCGGCGATGTCGGCAAACGGCAGCCAGTAGTAAATGCCGTTCAGCGCCAGTTCGCATACCGGCCCGAGGCGGCCGTCACCGTCGGTCAGCCAGTCGAAATGCAGTTGCCGTTCTTGTTCGCCTTCGGCCAGCGTTAACCGCCCAGCGCCGGCCGGAGCGGCCTCCAGCGCTTCATCACGCAGCCCCTGGGCCTGTTCGGCCGCCCCTTGCGCATCCTGATGCAGCGCCTGCACCATCAGTTTCAGCCAAGGCTGATCCTGCCGCAGCAGCGCCGGCGCGGCCGTGCCGGCAAACACCGCCTGGCGTTGCAGCTCGGCGTTGACTGACTGCATCAGCAGCAGCGTGGTCGGTTGGGCGATCGGTTTCAGCGCCTGCCAGGATTTCAGCTGCGCGTTGGCGCGCGTCCAGTTGCCGCTCAGACACAGCAGTTGCACCAGCGCGGCGCGCAGGTCGGCATCCGCCGGTTTCGCCTTGATATCGTTTTCGACGGCGGTGATGGCCGCGCCGATCGACTGGCCTTGCAGCATGCTTGCTAATGATTTCACAGGCTTTCCTTATAATCAGTGAGTGGCGCCGTTAACCGACAGGTAGCTGCCGCTGGCAGGATCAACGCGGTCTGCGGCCAGCTTTTCCACCAGTTTGAAAGTCAGCGGGGCGGGGGCGCTCAGCAGCGGCTGCCAGGCGGTTTGCGCCTGCTGCACGCGCTGTTTGATCTTGTTTTCGTCGGCTGCGTCGACGCGCGGCATTTCAACGATCGCTTCACCGTTGAACGCCCAGGCGTGCAGCTTCGGTTCGAAGTTCAGCAGCAGGAAGCTGCCCGGCGCCTGCGGGTTGCCGCCCAAAATGAGCCGTTGGGCGTTGGCGCTGACGACGGTCAGCGCGCGATCGCCGCCGTTAACCTGCGCCAGCGGGTAACCTTGCAGGAACCACAGCGTCGGCGAGAGGGTTTGGCCGCCCTGTTGCAGCGTGACCGCGCCGCTGCCCTGCAGCCAGCCGTCCTCGCCGCAGCGCAGCGCGGCGCCGGCGGGAATGAACAGCGAGCCGCCGTTGGCCTCGTCACGCCAGAAGGTGCGGAAGTGGCAGCCCTGCGGCAGGCTGAAACGCTGAGCCGGCGCGCTGTCCGCCTGCGGAGAAGTCACGGCCACCGCCGCAGGGATCGCCGGTTGCGGCGGGGTTTCCGGCGGCTCGGAGGCCTCTTGTTTGACCACCGGTTTCCAACCGCGCGCTTTGGCGGCTTCGCCGCTGGCCAGTTTCTCTCCGCGCTTGTCGGTCAGCGTCCAGGGCAGGTGGCCGGCTTTTGGGCACTGCTTTTCCAACAGATTGCCGACGCGCGGCAGAAAGTCGTTCAGCACCGCCGGATCCTGGCTTTGCGCCGAGACGATACGCAGCGGGATGCTTTTGCCGCACCAGCTTGCTGGATTGCTGTTTTTGACGTCATCGATAAACACTTCCAGCTTCTGGCTGGGGGAGTAAACCAGGCGATAGTTCATCGCCTGCGCGGTCGGCACCGCCATCAGGGCGACGAGCCCCGGCATCCAATATTTCATAGTGAACCTTGCTGTGAATGTGCGCTGCTCAGTCGCGGCTCAGAAACCGCTCCGCATCCGCCAGCGAATGCAGCAGGGTGGTTTCCTGCGGTGAGCCAATCCAGACGGCGATAGCGCTGTAGTTATCGCTGTTATTGTTTTTCTTCCATGCCTGCTGCATCAGGGCGATCCACTCGCTGGGGGAGTTGACCATGTGCAGCGACTGTTCCAGTTCGGCCTGGCTGAAGCTGTGCCAGAAGCCGTCGGTGCACAGCAGGAAAACGTCGCCGTCTTCCAGCTGCAGCACGTCACTGTAGGTGGCGTCGCGCTCTTCGTTGAGCCCCAGCGCGAAATACAGCAGGTTGCTGTTGATGCCGTTGGTCTGGTAGCCGGCGTCCTGCATCTGTTGGATCAGGCTGTGGTCGGTGGTGACGGCATGCAGGTAGCCGCGGCGGAACAGGTACAGGCGGCTGTCGCCGGCGTGCGCCCAGTAGGCCAACTGGTAATCGCGATCGATAAACAGACTGACCAGCGTGGTGCCCATCTTGCTGTATTCGTCCGACTGCCGCTGCTGCTGGTGGATGGCGGCGTTGGCGCTGGTGATGTGCTGACGAATGCTCTGGGCGTTCAGGTGCTTTTCGCCGTCGAAGTTTTGCAAAATGGTGTCGCGTGCCAGTTTGGCGGCGATATCGCCGCCCGGAAAACCGGCGATGCCGTCGCACACCACGAAGCAGGCGGCGCGGTTGCCGAGCACCTCGCCGGTCTGATCCTGGTTGGAGGCGCGGCCGCCCTGGTTGGAGGTAGAGGCTATGGTGATATTCATTACGCGTCCGGTTTGGTCTGTGAGTCTTTGTATTGATTCACTTCAACGTCATAGGCGTGCAGGAAGGCTTCGCCGAACAGGGTGTGGAAATCGTCCTCGATTTCGCCGGAGGTTTGCTGATAGTTCTTCACGAAGTAGTCCCACAGCGCGGCCTTGCGGTTGGCGGGCAGCGACAGACGCGGCGCCACGCCTTCCTTGCGCGCTTCTTCTTCGAGACGCTCCGGGTTAAACGACTGCAGCATGGCGGCGATGATGGCGCGAATACCGGCGATCATCCCCAGCTGGTGCGCCTGCAGGTCGATCAGCGCGTCGCGCACCGCCTGCTCCGGCGGCATAAAGCCCGGCATCTGGCTGCCGAACATCTGCATCAGCACCGTTTTGCCCGAAGGCAGCAGCTTGAACGGATTGTTGGCCTCGTCGAGGATCATGGTCATCTCGGCCTTCACGCCGCGCTTGAGGATCGAGCGGGATGAGAGCAGGGCGACGGTGCCTTGCGAGAACAGGCTCAGCAGGCGGCCGGCCAGGCGGATCTGTTGTTCGTCGAAATGCGGCTGCGGCTGCAGATCGTCAAGACCGACGCCTTGCAGCAGCGCCGCCAGCAACGGTCCTTCCAAGGTGTCGCCATTCGGCGCGGCGGCCTGCTGCCGCTGGGCGGACTGGTAGGCGACCGGATCGATGCCCAGGCGGTTGCCCTGGCGCGGGCGCGGCGGCTGCGCAGGCGGTTCCTGCTGGCTGAACTGCGGCGCGGGTTGGGGTTGCGGCTCGGGTCTCTGCACGGGCGGCGGCGTCGGTTGAGGGCGCGGCGCTACCGGCTGGGCGGCGACCGGCGCCGGTGCTGGCGGCGGGGACGGCGGCTGTACCGCTTCCTCCGGCTGAGCCAGCGGCACGGCGCCGCCCATCAGCAGCCCCAGCGGATCGTTGCTGTTCAGCGTCTCTGGCGAAGCGGGCGCGGATGAGCCGCCGAACAGCGCCAGCGGATCCAGTTCTTGTTCCGGTTGCTGCGCATTCCGGACGGGGGGAGCCGGGCGCGGTGGCGCAGCCTGCTCCGCCAGCAGCGCGCTGGGGGTGGTGTCGGCCAGGATGTGTTCGCGCTCAAAGGTGGTGTCGGTGTTGAACAGCGCCGCCGGATCGGTTTGCTGCTGCTGCAGTTGGCGCAGATCGACATCGCCCGCCAGCTGCGCCAGCGGGTCGGCCGGGTTCAGCTCGCGAGCGGGGGTATCCAGCAGCGGATGATTGTCCGGATTGGCGATCGGCGGCGGTGTGACGGCGGCCGGCGCGTTCGGCGTGAATTCTTCCACCAGGCTGTCCCAGATTTCGTTGGGAATTGGCGCGGCGGATTTTTCGGTGGCGGCGGCTGCTGGGGCCGCAGCAGCGGCAACGGCAGCAGCCTTGGCCACCGGTTGAGCCTGTGGCGCGGCGTGTTGCTGCAGCGCGCTGACTTCAATCTGGTAATCGTCGATGCCGAGTACGTCGCCATCCTGCAGTTCAACCTGGCGGCCACGCTCCAGCGGAATATCGTTCAGCAGCACGCGGGTGACGTTGCCGCGATTGGTGATGCGGCATTCGCCGTCAGAGGAAATGTGCACGATCGCCTGCAGACGGGAAATGGCGCGCTCTTCGTCCGGCAGCACCAGGTTGTTGTCCACGCTGCGGCCGATGGTGCCGCCCGGCGGCAGAAAATCGCAACTGCTCTGCGGCGGAACCTGGCCGCTTTTATTTTTTACAATGGAAAATCGCATAAGGCATTCCTGCTGATGGGGATTTTAGACTGCTTTGGGCGTATGTTGATTTAGTCATCTAATCAGATGGCTAACTTCGATTCTTTTCTTTTTTGTAATAGGTTTTTTTTGGCAGTTGAGTTAAGTAGATAAAGGTAAATATCAAACTGCCATAATGTATAGAGTCATAGTCATTGTTGCCTAGTGGGTAGAAGAGATTAAGAAAATCATTCCCGTATGCAAAAATTGAGAGCTGTATGACACCCATAAAAACCACAGTGAGACAGTTGAAAACAAAAAATGGATAATTGTGTTTGTGAGCCGATAATTTTTTTAAGTAATATAATGCCACTAAAGTTATGAGTGACAATGAAAGATAGGAAAGTAAGAATCCATATGAGTAAGTTGATAGCGTGACGTCTGGCGTCATGTTAATAATCAATAAATTTACTTGATTTGAAAGCTTTATGAAATTGGGTTCGATAATCCTGACTATTACTTTGAGTAACGTTTAAAAATGGCTTCAGCTTCACTGGCGTTCTGCAGTGAAAGGCAATCTAAAATATGATAACTTCCTTTGACTGAGCCTTGGCTATTTTTATTGGCGTACTGTTCAGCCAGCTTTTCGCCTTGTTCGAATGCATCCATCGGCAGTTTACTCAATTCTAAATAGGCGGAAGCGGAACGGAAGGCGTCTTGCTTGGTTTTTTCTGAGTCAGTGGACTTCCCAATGCAGCGGCTGACTAACCAATTTTTATATAGTGTCTCTTGCGATAAAATATTGAGTGAGTTTTCAGCAAGGGCTACATGGCTTCCGAGCAGCAGAGACATTAAAAAGTACGTGTATCTTCTCATCCGAGATAACCTTTGATATGAGCCGTCGTTTGAGCAACTCTGATATCAGTTGTCGTCTTTCCCTTGGTACTTCTTGATGATGGCTTGCAACGCTTGGCTATGTACAAGATCGATGCACTTGGCCATTGTCATCGGCTCCCCTGACATACTGTCATAGGGCTTTGCCAGAAATTCTTTTGCCAGCGCCCTGACGGCGGTATGCGCCTCCAGAGAATAATCGCCGAACTCCATATAACCCCGAGCAGCGGCGGCGGCATCGTTTTTGACTTCTTTTGCTGAGTACCCCTCGGCGATGCAAACGCTAAGCACGTAGTTTTTGAGGTACTCGGCAGGGGAATAGTCAATTTCTGTCGCTGCATTGACGTTCAACGTTGCGGCGATGGCCACAGTCAGTGAGATTTTTTTCACTGGTTATTTCCGAGGAGGATTTTCATTTACTCTGTCCGGATTGTCTTTCACCCAATTATCATTAGGGCGCTGTACATAATCTTTCGCAAGTTTGTCTAGTTCTTCACTATGGTACATATCCATGCACTTCATTAAGTCTAAGCGGCTTTTCCCGTCCTTAGCATTGTAATTCTTTTGCAAATACTGCTTTGTCAGCTTGATGATAGGGGATTCTTCATCACGAATTGCATAGTATGACCAAGCATCGATACCATTCGATGAGGCAATTGCATCTTTGCTAGCCTCTGGTGATGTCTTATAAGCGACGGAAATGCAGTAGGTCAGAGCAATATCCTTGTAGTTTTGCAAATAGTTTCGGTACGCCGCTTGCGGTGGCCACTTTTCAATGGGTTCTTCTTGGTTTTTCTGTGCTATAGCACAAGTAGCATATAGACAAAGAAAAGAGATAAGGATTTTTTTCATCTCAATACCCAAAAGTTAGCGTAATTTGTTGTATAGCGAGCTTCTGGTTCATTGAAATAACAATGATCATAACAATCGCCGTTCCCATTCCAAAGCGTAGCATGTCCTCCAGCATCGCTCCAACCTGCAATTTCAAACAGTATGATCCCTTTCTTCCCGGCTAATTCACCACCACCTGGAGGAGGGAATTTGACTCGAAGGTCGGGTTTGCCCCAGATCTTTGTCAGATAAGCGATAAGATCTTTAACTCTAAAAAAATACCATTGACGATCGGCGCCTGATACGGTCTGATCTTTTACATAAGGAATGGGGAAGCCAGATTTATTCAAGATGTAGCTCATACGCACAGCGCAGGTGTTTTCCCACTTTCCATTGGGCGCAATATTCATGGCGACACGCCCGCCGATAATCTTGGCAACATTTTGACTTGAATATTGCGCGTTATATATTTTAGTGCTTGCAACCCATGCTGCTGAAAAAATGGGGCGATTATTATTCATTGTTATTTCCCTATATTAATCCCCCCGGCCGTAACCGGGGGGGGGCATGCAGATTAAGCTTCGCGGTTTTCCTTGATGTTCCAACCTGCGCTGCTTTCGGCGCCTTTGCCGCCTTTGTCGCTCTGCTCCCAGTACTGCTGTTTCACTTTCGCCGCCTGGAAGGAGTAGGTGACGCCCACGGTGTCTTCGCCGCCTGCACCGGTGTACTGCACGGCGGTGACCAGCACGTCTTCCAGGGTGATTTTTGCGTATTCAACCTGGGTGCCGCCCGCCTTGCAAACCGACAGCTCAATCTTGGTCAGGTGTTTGCCGCTTGAGCAGTGTTTCAGCAAGGCCGGGGTTGACTTGTCGATCAGCGCGTTGACGTGCAGATCGTTGAAGCACACTTTGCCGGCGCCACCGCCGCCGCCAACGCCCATATTGCCCGGTTGAGAAGCGCCCCAGGAGAAAGAAGTAATGTCGGTCCAGCCTTTGTGATTCGAATCTTTGGATTCGCCGCTGGCACCTTCAACTTTCAGGAACATATCAATAGCCATAGTTTCTTCACTCTTTATTAAGGGTTAACAGTAGTATTAACGTTACGTTGAAAAACTCAGGTAATAGCAGCAGGAATTGCAAGTGTGGTAATGCATTACCAATTTATATCCTTGTGCCATGCACCTTCTTAAATACCGAAAACTATCGGTACGGGTTACCGAGCCACTATTAAGTGCTAATGGCTCAATGCTTAATTATTTCGCGTTATCTTGGTTCCACATGCGATCCGGGTTTTCTGCGATAGGCTGACGATGAGGTTGATACATCAGCCAGGCCACGTGATCGCGGCCTGACTCCAGTCCATCAGGACGCGTCGTTTTGTTTCAGCGAAGGCAGCTTCGACACCAGGCGCAGGGAGACGGTCAGGCCTTCCAGCTGGTAGTGCGGGCGCAGGAAGAACTTGGCGCTGTAGTAGCCCGGGTTGTCTTCGATCTCTTCCACCTGCACTTCCGCTGCGGCCAGCGGTTTGCGAGACTTGGTTTCCTGCGAGGAGTTGGCCGGATCGCCGTCCACGTAGTTCATGATCCAGTCGTTCAGCCAGCGCTCCATGTCGTCGCGCTCGCGGAAGGAGCCAATTTTGTCGCGCACGATGCACTTCAGATAGTGCGCGAAGCGGCAGCAGGCGAACAGGTACGGCAGGCGCGCGGAAAGCTGGGCGTTGGCGGAGGCGTCGGCGTCGTAGTATTCCGCCGGCTTCTGCAGCGACTGCGCGCCGATAAAGGCGGCGAAGTCGGAGTTTTTGCGGTGCACCAGCGGCATAAAGCCGTTTTTGGCCAGCTCGGCTTCGCGGCGGTCGCTGATGGCGATCTCGGTCGGGCACTTCATGTCCACGCCGCCGTCGTCGCTCGGGAAGGTGTGGCACGGCAGGTTTTCCACCGCGCCGCCGGATTCCACCCCGCGAATGGCGGTGCACCAACCGAACTCTTTGAACGAACGGTTGATGTTGGCGGCCATGGCGTAGGCGGCGTTGGTCCAGGTGTAGTTGCCGTGGGTCGCGCCGTCGGTATCTTCTTCGAAGTCAAACTCGTCCACCGGATTGGTGCGGATGCCATACGGCAGGCGCGCCAGGAAGCGCGGCATCACCAGGCCCAGGTAGCGCGCATCTTCCGATTCGCGCAGGCTGCGCCAGGCGGCGTATTCGGTGTTCTGGAAAATCTTGGTCAGATCGCGCGGGTTGGAGAGCTCCTGCCAGGACTCCATCTGCATCACGCTTGGCGCGGTGCCGGCGATGAACGGGCAGTGCGAGGCGGCGCCGATCTTGGCCATTTCGCCCAGCAGCTCCACGTCCTGCGGGCTGTGATCGAAGTAGTAGTCGCCCACCAGGCAGCCGAACGGCTCGCCGCCGAACTGGCCATACTCTTCTTCGTAGATTTTCTTGAAGATCGGGCTCTGATCCCAGCCCACGCCTTTATAACGCTTCAGCGTGCGGCCCAGCTCCTGCTTGGAAATGCTCATGAAACGGATCTTCAGCATCTCGTCGGTTTCAGAGTTGTTGACCAGGTAGTGCAGGCCGTGCCACGCGCCTTCCAGCTTCTGGAAATCGTCGTGGTGAATGATCTGGTTGATCTGCTGCGACAGCTTTTCGTCGATTTCCGCGATCAGCGCCTGGATGGTGCGGTAGGCGTCGGAAGAAACGGTGACGGTATTTTCCAGCGCCTGCTGCGCCAGAGTTTTCACCGCGTTCTCGACCGCTTCTTTGGCCTGATCGGTCTTCGGCCGGAACTCTTTGTTCAACAGCGCGCTGAACTCATCGCTGGAAAAAGTCTCGGTGGTTTGCAACGCATTCTGTTGCTGAGGCGAGTTGCTCATCGATTAATCCTCACGCTCGTTGTTGTCATCGTTAACCGCCGGCTTCGGCGCGTCGGTCAGGGATTTCAGCAGCGCCGGGTTTTGCAGGATCTTGGAGATCAGCTCCTCGGCGCCGTTTTTACCGTCCATGTAGGACAGCAGGTTGGAAAGCTGGGTGCGGGCGTCCAGCAGATTGTCCAGCGCGTCGACCTTGCGGGCGATAGCGGCGGGGGAGAAGTCTTCCATGCTTTCGAAGGTCAGATCGATGTTCAGCTTGCCTTCGCCGGTCAGGGTATTGTCAACCTGATAAGCGACGCGCGGCTTCAGCGATTTCATGCGCTCGTCGAAGTTGTCGACGTCGATTTCCATGAACTTGCGCTCTTCCACGCTGGCTTGCGGATCGACCGTTTTCCCCACCAGATCCGCCATCACGCCCATCACGAACGGCAGCTGGATTTTGCGCTCTGCGCCATAAATTTCGACATCGTATTCAATCTGTACGCGCGGCGCGCGGTTTCGGGCGATGAATTTCTGCCCGCTGCGGGATTTCGAGTTTGACATGATTTACTCCATCTAATGGCGATTGGGAACGCGCCTCGTCCGGCTGGGAGAGTCAGGTTCTGATTCGGGTCTGCGCAGGGGCAGACGGTATCGGGTGTCGTCAAGAGAACAAAAGTCGGCGGCTAGCTGTTCTCCTCGTGGTCGGGGCGACCGAGAATGGTCTCCAGTTGGTTAAGCCCATCGGGCGCCAAATCGCGGACGATTTGCATAAAGTCCAGCGTAATCAGTCGCTGTACCCGATCGATCATCAGCGGCGCCGGGTGGCTTGGCTCATGAAGACGAAAATAGTTTTTCACCTTGTCCAGCATCAGCTGGGCATCGTCGCGCGACTGGATCTGCGCGCTGCGCCAGTTGAGTGGGGCAGAGGCGCTCTGCACGGCGGCCGGTGGTTGCTCAGCGGCGGTTTCCTGTGTGGCGTCCGCTTCGGTGGCGGCCGGGGCCTCGCTCTGGCCGGCGAGCGCCACCAGCGAAAAGACCTTGGTCAGCGCGCTCATTTCCGGCAGCGCGCTTTCACCCAGATGGCGGGTCACTTCGCTGCGGATGGCGGCCAGGGTGTTGGCGATGTGCATCACCAGCGCGCCTTCGGGGCGATCCTGTTGCGCCAGCTCATCCTGCAGCCGCGCACGGCCGCCGGGAAAGTTGGGGCACTCTTGCTTGCTGCCGTCGAGCAGGGCGCCCGCATCGCGCAGCGAGATTTCACCGGCGGCGCTTTTCAGCAGCGGCGCGGCGCGCACGCTGGCGGCCAGCGCGGCCTTGTCGCCAAGGTCGGCCAGCGCGTTGATGCGAAACAGCGGGTCGGCCTCGCCGTCGAACTCCAGCGGCGGCTGCAGGGCATCCCAGTAGCGGAGTATCGCCTGGTGGATCAGCGTCAGCCCGTCGGCATAGCCAGGCAATCCGCGCAGCTGGGTCCAGGCGCGGGTGAGATACAGCATGACGCGCAGGTCTTTGGTGCGCGCCAGCAGCGAGCTTGCGAGGCGCTCGACCTGCACCCAGTCCGGCGCTTCTTCCGGAATGATGGTGCTGCCGAATTGCTGTTCGGCTTTGCCGGTGGCAGCGCGCGCCATGGCCAGAAAGTCGGCGTCGTATTCCAGGTTGTCGCCGCAGGGATTGTCCGCGTCAACCGGGGCCAGCAGGGTATCGGTGTCGATAGCCATAAAATTTCCTTCAACGAGCGATGTTAATCAAACATTTGCGGGTACTGGCCGCCGCGGCCGGGGCGTGCCCAGCCGTTGGGCTCGAACAGCAGTGAAAACAGCTGCACGGTGAGGTTGCCGCTGTGCACGTGGGTGTAGAGCGGGTGTCCGTCGGCCTGATTGGTCCACCAGAAGCTGGTGTACTGCGCCGGATCGAAACAGTCGGCGGCCTGTTGCCAGCCGAGGCCCGGTACGTCCGGATGCTGGAACCCGATAATCGACAATATCTCGGAGTCCGCTTCCGCCGGCGGGCTGGGCAGCGCCGGGATCGCCTGCAGCGTGCGGTCGATCTGTTCGGCGGAGAAGCCGTTGCGCACGCCGTTCAGCAGGGTATGGCCGAGCTGTTGGTACCAGCTCGCCGCCATGTTCAGCTGTTGCGGGCGCCAATCCTGTTGGCTGAACAGGCGCAGCGCGCAGATGGGGTAACGCCGCCCGACGCGGTCGCGCGCCGGCAACAGGCAGCCCATCTGCACGTACTGGCTGCCGAGCGTGGCGGGGATCACGAAGTTCCACACCGGCGCGTTGCTGAACGGGTGATCGTTTGGCCCCTGCGCATCGCGCTGCAAATTCACCAGCCCGTTATGGAACCAGTGGGCCCAGTTGTTGATCACCGGGTCAGGCAAACGGCGTTGCAGGAAGTCACCGGCGGAAGGAAGTTTGCCGTACCAGCCGATGCTCGTCGGGGCGCTTGAATCAGTGCTCATGGTCATGTCCTTTCGGGGCTACGGGCACGAGAAGGCCGGCAGTTGGAACGGATTGCGAATGCTGTTGGGCGTGAACTCCAGCGTGACGCGGTGGCCGTCGAGATTGAACGTCGCCTGACGGCCGAGGCCGCCGGTGCCCGAAGACTGCGCCATATCCACCAGGCGGTTCAGCGCCCACGGCCCGCTGGTCACCAGGCTGGCGGTGGTGCCGTTGGCCAGCGCCAGCTGCAGATGCACCTGGTTGGTATTACGGGTGCCCGGCCAGCTGACCACCAGCGGCACCTGCGGGCCGTGGCTGTATTTGAACAGCTGCCCGTCGATATCCAGCGTCAGGTTGAGGATGTCGTTATCCATCCGCACCGGCCGCACGGTCACGCGGTACGAGGGCGTCGCGGTACCGTTGGCGAAGAAGGCGTCGCGGATGCGCTGCGCCTGCTGGAACGAACGCAGGATGCCTTCGCCGCCGGGCAGCGTCTTGCCGTCCACGCCGGGGGTAAAGCGCCAGTTGGCGCGAGTAGTGTCGACCTTGCCCTGCAGGTTGTCGCGGAAGAAGCTGTCCATCAGCCCGCTGTTCGGCGCGAACATGCGCGCCAAATCGTCCGGCGTCACTTCCTGGCGCGCCCGGGCCACCAGCGGATAACGCCCGGCAATCGCCTGGCGACAGAAGCTGCCGACCTCGAAGCTGATGCGTTTTTTCACGTTCTCCATCTCTTTGCGCTGGGTGTCGCTGCTGGCGCCGATCGCCAGCGACAGCAGCATCTGTTTGAACGGCACCGGCAAGCGGCCGGACTCGGCTTGCAGGCGCGGGATGATGTCGCTCGGCGGCGCCGACATGCCGCTGTTGGCCGCGCCTTGCACCGCCGTCAGGTAGCTGTACAGCTCATCGACCTGTTTCAGCACGCTGTCGAAAGGGATCGCCTTATTGCCTTCGCCCTGGCTTTGCGCCAGCTCCAGCAGCGGCGCGAAGTGCGCCATCACCAGCTGTTCCGGCTGGGCCGACACGTCGCCGTCGGCGTTGGCCGGCCGGTTGGTGAACAGCGCCTCCAGTGTGCGGTTGGCGTTTTGATTCAGCCTGTCTTCGGTTTTGGCCAGCAGCGAGCGGGAATCGGCGTCGCTTTTCTCGTCGCGCAGGGTGACGTTTTTGCTGACGTTGACCAGCAGGTTGCGCATCGGCGACGGGTTGCCTGACAGCAGGCGCGCGCTGCTGATGCGCTGGGTCAGGTTGCCGATGTTGGCCAGTTGGATATCGCCCAGCAGCTCATCCCAGGCGCTGATAAAGTCCTGCATGTACAGCTGGCGGATGGTCTTGGTCAGATCGGCGCTTTTCTGCTCCGGCGTCTGGCTGTTCAACACCCAGACGTCTTCCTTGCGCAGGGTATCGGTCACCGGATCGATGTTGTCGTTGAACGCTTTCCAGTACCCTTGCGAGGTGAACAGGCCCGGCACGCCGTCGGTGACCGGTTTGCCGCTTTTGCGGCTGAACGCCAGCTCGGTCTGCGGGCCGGCCAAATCGACCAGGCTGACCGGCTTGATGTCGGTCTGTTTCAGCAGCAAGCGCTTGAGGCGGCCATAGACGCGCTGCGACAGCGGCGCCCGATTGATGGCGGCCTGCGCCTGCGCCACCAGCTGTTCATCTTTGGCGTAGGGCGAGGCCTGGATCTGCGCATCCAGCAGTTGGCTCAGGTGCCATTCGATCTGCTGCAGCTGTTTTTGGGTGCTGCCCTGCGGCAGGTTGCGCTGCAGGTTGAGCATCACCCAGGCGCGCAGGAATTTGCCGTCGTACTGCTTCGGCAGATACAGCATCTGGTAGGCCTTCAAAGCTTCATAGCTGAAGTCCGCGTCGCCGTGGTTATCGTTGCGCAGCGTGGTGGCGATCTGTTGCGCCACCTGCGGCAGCAGCAGCTCTTTCAGCGCTTTTTGGTACAGGGCATTGCCGGCGTCACCGACCTGATCGCCGCGGAACAGCCCCATGCGGTAAGTGAACGGCGGATCGTCCAGCGAAAAGTTCTGGCTGTCCGGCAGGTGCAGCAGGCTGTTGAGGAACGGCAGCAGCGAGAACATGTCGCCGTTGCCCACCTGCGTCAGGTTTTGCCCCTGGCGCTCGACGCCGGGCACCTTGGCGGCCACTTCCGCCAGGTAGGCCTTGTTGTTGCCGTAGCTGGTGAACCAGAGCATCGCCAGCACCGCTAGGATCACCGCCAGTGCGATGTAACCCGCCCAGTGCAGGGCGCGGTTGCGGTATTCCCACCAGCGGTTGCTGCCTGCCAGCCCGGACTCCTGGAAGATCACCGATTCCAGCGTCTCTTTCAGGAAGAAGCTCTGGCCCTTGGCCGCCGGGATCGGCGTTTCCTGGCCCACGCTGTCCCAGGCCGCGTTGGCCTGCGCCCCTGAGTTGGCCGTCGGCAGCTGCAGGTAGCGGTTCAGTTCGCCCATCACCCGGTCGAACGGCAGCCCCTCTTGGGTGCCGCTGGTGAAATAGATGCCGCGCGGGGTAAAGCGGGTTTCAAAACTGGAGGTGGCGAACACCTGTTCCAGATAGTGGCCGAGCAGCGGGCGCAGCGCGGCGAATTCCTGCGGGAACAGATAGCTTTCGGCGCGTTGGCGCGCGTCGTGCTCCATCAGCAGCGTATCCGGCAGCGCCGCATCCAGCCGTTGTTGCAGCAGGGCGTATTGCTGTTCGAAGGCGGCATTCAGGTTGAAGTCCGGCTGCCGCGAGCGTTCGTAAGGGAAGGTGAATCCCCAGATCTGGTCGCGCTGCGCTTTGTCGAAGCTGCCGAAATAGGCCATAAAGCCGTTGAGCAGGTCGGTTTTGGTCACCAGCACATAGACCGGGAAGTGAATGCCCAACTGTTCGTGCAGTTCGATCAGGCGTTTGCGCAGCGCGCTGGCCTGGGCGGCGCGCGCTTCGGCGCTGTCGCTCAGCAGATCGGCGACGCTGATGGTGACCATCACGCCGTTGATTGGCTGGCGGGTGCGATATTTTTTCAGCAGCGCGACGAAGCTTTGCCATTCGCCGGCGTCTTCTTCGCGCTGGCTTTCCTGGGTGGTGTAGCGGCCGGCGGTGTCGAGCAACACGGCGTCGTTGGTAAACCACCAGTCGCAGTTGCGGGTGCCGCCCACGCCGCGCAGCGCGGATTTGCCGAAGCGATCCGCCAGCGGGAAGTGCAGGCCGGAATTGACCAGCGCGGTGGTCTTGCCGGCGCCGGGCGCGCCGATGATCACATACCACGGCAGTTGGTACAGGTATTGGCGGCTAAAACGGGTCATCCAGCGGTGTTTGCCGTCGCCCTGGCCCGGTGCGAAGCGCGCCTTTTTCAGCAGCTGCGCCGCTTCGTCGAAGCGCTGCGCCAGCTGATCGTCTTGTTTAACCTCGGGCTTGCCGTCTTCCGCCGGCACCGTTTCGGCGGCGCGCAGGTTGCTCAGCAGGCGGCTGTTGAACCAGGCGCTGTAGAGGCGCGGGATCAGGCGGCACAGGAACCAGATCAGGTAGATGACGCCGATGGCGATCTGGCGGTTGAGTTCCGGCTCCAGCGGGCGATAGTCGCCGATGGCCACCAGCGGGCCGATCATCCAGATGATGAACGCCAGCGCGGTAATGCCGACAAAGCCCCACAGCAGGCGGCTGGTGATGATGGAGAATAACGTACTGAGCATTACTTTCCGGTTCCTTGCGGCAAGCCGTTGATTTCCGCCTGGGTGTTTTCCGGGGCGACCAACAGCGTAATTTCTACCCGGCGGTTCAACGCGCGGTTCACTTTGTTATCGTTCGGCGCGACGGGGTTGCTCTCGCCGCGGCCCTCGGCCTTGACCCGCTGCGGGTTGGCGAGGTGTTTTTGCAAGCGGGCACTGACCGCTTCGGCGCGCGCCAGCGACAGCTCCCAGTTGGAGGCGAAACGGGCGCTGCGGATCGGCAGGTTGTCGCTGTAGCCGGTGACCAGGATCTTGCCGCTGACGCCGTTCATGGCGGCGGCGATGCGGTCGATGACCGGGATATAGTTGGCGCGCACCGTGGTGGCGGCGGAGTCGAACAGCCCGTCGCCTTTCAGGATCACTACGCTTTGCTGCGCTTCGTCGCGCACCACCACCAGCCCTTCGGCGATCTCTTTGCGCAGGAAGCTTTTCAGGCTCAGCGTCGGCGGCGCGGCCGGCGCCGGGTTACCGATCGCCACCTGCGGCAGATTGGTTTGGTAAATCGCCGCCAGCACCGGGCTGGTGTTGTCGCCCAGCCGCCAGTTGAGGGCGATGAACAGCAGCGAAGCCAGGAAGCCGGTCAGCGCCACGCAGGCCCACAGCGGCACCAGCGGGCGCCACAGTTTCTGCTGTACTGGCAGATCCAGCGCATGAGGCGACAGCGGCGGGGCATAGCCGCCGCGCACCGTCCGGATCAGCTGCAGCAGGCGCTGCTTCATGGTTTCCAGCTGAGAACGGCCGTTTTCCATCACCCGATAGCGGCCTTCAAAGCCCAGCAGCAGGCAATAATTGATCAGTTCCAGCAGGTTGATGTGCTCACGCGGACTCTGCGACAGCTTGGCCAGCAGCTGGAAAAACTTTTCGCCGCCCCAGGTTTCGTTATGGAAGGTCACCAGCAGCCCGCTGCCGGACCACACGCTGTTGCTGCCCCACGGGGTCAGCGCCGCCGCTTCATCCAGCGCGGTGCACAGGCAATAACGCGCGCCGATGATCACTTCGTACGGCAGATTGGCGCGTTGGCCGCGGATCTCGAAGCGGCGCATTTCGTCGATCAGCTGTTGGCGCAGCTGCGCCGGGTTGGCGTGCGTGGCCGACTGGCGGATCTGCGAAATGGCGTTCAGCAGCGGGTTGGCGGCGTCCACCAGCGGATTGGCCGCCGGCGCCATGCTATTTTCCTGAGTCATAGGTTACCGGTCCGTATGGCTGCGAATCGCCCAAAATTCCATGTCCAGCCCCGGGAATTCGCCGGCCAGGTGCAGGGCGAAGGCGCTGGATTTTTCCATCTGTTTCCACAGGTCGCCGCCTTTTTCCAGCTCGAAATAGGTATAGCCGGCGTGATAAGGGATCTGGCGCGGCGCGACGGGCATGGTGCGCAGACCGATGCCCGGCAGCTGCAGCTGCACCAGATCGCGGATGCGCGTGACCGGGGCGATCTTCATCTGCGCCGGGAAGTGGGTCAGCAACACCTCGGCGGCCACGTCGGCGCGCACTGCCAAGACGAAACCGAAGTCGCGCATCATTTTGGCGTCTTGAACGGTGGCGACGTTCAGGCCGTGGGAGCGCTCGACCAGCGTCAGCTGAATGGCATTGTCCTCCAGCACCACCGACAGGCCCTGACGCAGCAACAGCATCAGCTTGCCGAAGCACAGCGCCAGGTTGTCGTGGTCATACACCGGCAGGCGGCCTTCCGGGGTGCGCTGCGCCGAGAAGCTGGCGAGTTCGGTGGCGAACTGCAGCCAATCGGCGAACAGGCGCTCCGGGTGCAGATGGTCGAGGTGGTAGGCATGGCTCACCTGACCGAGATGGCGGTTGATCAGCTGCAGCAGCATGAAATCGACCATTTCGGAACTGCCGCCGCGGCCCGGTTGCAGCAGGCGTTGACTCATCTGCTGGCTGCGCTGTTGCAGCAGGCCCTGCAGATCGTTGATGAAGGTCTTCAGTACCGGGTTGCCCTGACAGTTCAGCATCGGCGGGATTTGCGCCGTATCGAGACGCAGGCTGTTGTCGCCGCGCTTTTCCAGCACGCGGGTGACGCCGAGCGCCGTCCATTCGGCGTTCAGCTCGCTCTCCAGCATCAGCCGCAGGCGCAGGCGGCCGAACTGCAGCGCCGCGCTGCCCACCGAGACGGCGTTGAGATCGTCGACTTCGTTCTCGTAGGCCAGATAGCGCGCCAGCGCTTCCGGGCTTTCCTGAAAGATCACGTCTTCACGCCCCGCGCGATAGGTCGGCAGAGCCAGCACCACGTTTTCACCGGTCTTGTTGTCGGCGATGGCCAGCGGCGCGGGCGCCTGCTGGGCGCCGGAGAAGCGAAACGGCGTGCCGTCCGGCATGATGCCGCTGGCGGCGTTGAGCGCAATCTTGCCCTGGCGCAGCAGCGTTTGGTCCAGATCCAGGGTCAGGAACCCCCAGAAACAGCCGCTGTGGGCCTGGCCCCAGTTGCGCATATAGCCTTCGAGATAGTTTTCCGCCTGCTGGAAATGGTGAGGGCGTAAAAACATCCCCTCAGTCCAGACAACCTTATGAGCATCTTTCATCATCACACCTATAGTTACTTCGCTTCAGCGCAGCGGTAGATCAGTCGACCTTTTTTACGGGGCGCAGGCCATTCACGCCCGCGACGATATGCGCTTCCAGCTCATCCGGCGAGAATTGCCATACCTTGTAGAAATTGGTTTCGGTGGGCTCCGGCAGCGGCAGCGAAATGCGCCAGGCCTTGCCGTCCAGGTTTTGATACTCGGCGATCACGCCGATGTAACGTGCGTCCAATGCGCTTTGCCCGCCGAGCGTCTTGCCGGTCTGGCCCGGCGTCAGGAAGAACTGATCGCTGTCCAGCAGGCTATTGCCGAGCACGCTTTTGGCGTCGTTTTGCAGACTGAAGAAGTCGGCATCCATGAATTCCGCATCCGAACGCAGCAGCAGCACGCGAATTTTTATCGGCGCCGGTTGCGCGCCGGCGGCGGCGTTGACCTGGCGATCGGCATCGAACACCAGGCTGTAGCGCGACGGCACGCTTTTGGCGGAAGACATGCAACCGCCGAGCGCCAACGCGCCCAGCAGCAGAAACAGCATCCCGCACCAGCGGGAAGCGATAGGGGTCGTCATCATGGGAATCTCGTCGCCCGCAGGCGTACTGACTACTGGAGGATCCAGGTGGCTGAGCCGGCGTTTTTACACGCCTTGCTGTCGCCGCCGACTTTGACGCAGTCCTGTTTGGCGGCGCGCGCGCGGCGCGGCAGATCTTTGCGCAGCGTTGATTTGTAGCGCGCTTCCGGCACGCCGGCGTTGGCCTGGATATAACCCACCAGGTCGCCGCCGCGAATGGCCGAGATCGCCAGCCAGTTGTTTTCCACTTCGCCCAGCGCGTAGAACGCGGCGGCGTTGTCCAGGCTGCCGACGGCGGTGCCGGTATAATCGGGGCTGCTCATGATGCTGGCGGCGTACAGGCTGCGGTATTCCTCACCGATCGGCTTGAACTGTTTCGGCGCGCTCACCGCGGCGCGGTGTTTTAGCGTGACGCCATTGACTTCACTGCTGACGATGGCGTCGTTATTGAGCGCCGGCGGCGGTGGCGGCGGGGTGGAGCAACCGGCAAGCGTCAGGGCGGTCAGCAGCGTCAGGGTAATCCGTGTTTTCACAATGTCCTCTTTTTCTTGATTGAATGGCTGTGTAATAAGGCGCCGTCATCAGGGCGCAAGCAGCAACACTTTTAATTGGCTCGGCACGATGCGCATGCCGAGCGCGTTGGTGGAATTCTGCAGGCTGAGGCTGGTCAACCGGGTGGCCGGGGTGCCTTTGAGCAGCACGGTAAAGGCGCCGGTCAGGTGGCGGGACGGCCCCATCACCGTGCCGGAAGCGACGCCGGTGGCCACGCCGGGGTTGTCGCCATTGGTCAGGGGCGTCACCGTCGCCATGTTGTGCGCCGGGGTGCCGACGAACAGAATGTTGAACGCATTCGGGATGGCGGTCGGCGCCAGGGCGATATCCGGGTAAGGCACGGGCACCGGTGCCGGGCTTGGCGTCAGACAGACGTCGGGAAACGCCAGGTCCACGCCGATCATTTGGCTGTTGGCAAACATAAAGGCCTCCGCAGGTTATCCGACGTGGATTTGTTCCGAATCCAGCTTGGTGATGTCTTTCGAGGTAATCAGCGTGTTGCGCGCATGAATGCGGGCGTAATCTTCCGCCTGGTAATCCAGCTGCCCGGCGCGCACGTGCTCGGTCTGGCGCACTTTGCGGAACAGCGAATGGCTGATCTGGCTGACCGAATGCCACAGCGACTCGCAGCGTTTGCCGACCAGGCGGCTGAGGCTGACGAAGGCCGACAGCTCTTCGCCGCTGTATTTCATCTTGTCGACGTGGCAGTCGCCGCTGTTCGCTTGTAGCGTCATGGCGTCGCCGCTCAGGTTCAGCGCCTGCGCGCCGTGCAACGACAGCGAGCCGTTCGGCGTTTCAATGTGCAGATCGCCTGCGACGCAGAGCCGCGCCGCGCTTTGCGGCTCTGCGCGCTCAAGGACGGCGATCGCCCACAGCTGGTGGCCGCAGCCGGCGACCAGCACGTTATCGCCGAGGGCCGGCGTCAGCAGGCAGCTCGCCGCCCGGCGGCAATGCCAGCCGCGGCCTTCGCACTCCACCACCAGGCTGCCGTCCGGCAACAGGTTGACGACCTGGCCGGCGGCCTGCTGGGGCGGTGCGATGTTGACGGCGCGAGTTGTGTTGGCAACGCTCATGGTGATCCCCTCGTGAAGTGGTCAATGCATTCAGATTCGGCTCTGGCGCTGTGCGCTCCAGGTTTCGGCGGCGTACAGTTCTTCGTCGCGCTCGAGGATACCGCTGCGATCGCCCCAGCGCGTTTGCTGCTGGTGGGCGCGGTGCATGCGGGTGCGCATAAAACGCGCGCGCCGGAAATCGGCGGCGCCGATGTCGGCGTAACAGAAGTCGGCGTAGGTCAGGTCGCTGTCGCTGAAATCACAGCGCGCCGCGCGGCTGCGCTGGAACACGCATTGATACAGGCGCGCCTGGCTAAAGTTGGCGGCGTCCAGCGTCGCTTCGCTGAAGATCGCCTGATCGAACTGCCCGCTGCGGCACTGCGCGTGGGTCAGATTGGCCTCCAGCCACAGTGACTGCTGCGCTTGCACGCCCGTCAGGTTGGCGCGCAGCAGCGAAGCGCCCTTGAAGTTGCTTTGACGCAACGTCGCCTGGCTGAAATCGACGTCGTCCAGTTGGTTATCGGTAAACTGGCAGGCGATGAGGCGCTGCCCGGCGTAACTTTTGCCGCGGTGGTCACATTCGAAAAACGTGACGCGGTCGAAATCAACCCCTTCAAACCTTGTTTCACAGAGATTTAATCGAAAGAACGTGACAAGTGACAGCCTTGTATGACTTAAATCTGCGCCGTCGAGCGGGCTTTCGTAAAAGGTGGTGCGATCGTGCTGAGTGGCGGAAAAATTCGCGCCGGCCAATTGGCATGACATCCAGTGGCTTTGGTTGAGCGGCAGCCGGCTAAAGTCGCTCTGTTCAAGCCGGCAGTCGTTGAACATCGTCAGTTCGATATGGCTCTCGCTGAAGCGGCCGCCCGCCATGGCGCACTGATTGAAGGCCGTTTGCTTCAGGTTCGCCCGCGCAAATTGAGCGTGTTCGAGCCGGCAATCGCTGAAGACGCTGTCGCGCAGATCGCAATCGGAGAAGTTCACGCCGTTCAGGTTCAGTTCGTTGAACATGCCGCCGGCCAAATCCATACCGGCGAATGACAGGCCGTGCAAATCCTCACCGGCAATCAGCTCGCCGCGTTTCACGCGCTGGCGTATCTGCTCAGGTTTTGACGTCATACTTCCTTCCCGTTGTGGCGAGGCAATGTTTTCACCCTGGCGGTATAGGCACCGTCGAGCCGGGTCGCCTGATCCACTTGCGACTGCGACAAATCGGCCCGGAACAGATTGGTGCCCTGCAGGTCAGCGCCTGACAGCACGCATTTTTGCAGGATCGCCGCGATGAAATTGGCGTCGCGCAGGTTGGCCTGGGACAGATCGCAGCGAATGAACAGGCTGCCGCTGCCGTTGGCCTGACGGAAATCGGCCTCGTTCAGCCGGGCTTCCGACAGGTCGCAGTTGTCGAGGCGCGCACGGCTGAAATTAGCCCGCTGCAACGGCATCTGGCGCAAATTGCACTGGTTCAGCGTCGCGTCGCCGAAATCCGCCTGCGGCAACAGCGTCTTTGCCGCGAAGGCGCAGGCGGTGAGGCGTGCGGCGCGGAAGCTGAGGCTTTGCGTCTCGGTATCAACCCAGGCGCAGCTCTCTAGCCGCGCCCGATCGAAGTTCACCGCCAGCAGCCGGCATTTGACGAAGCTGACTTTGTCGAGCCGGGCGTGGCTGAATGTCAGCTGCTCCAGTTGCAGCTCCATCAGCGTAATGTTGGCCAGCGTGGCGCGGTTGAAGTCACACTGCCCGAGCAGGGTTTCGTACCCCAGCAAGTCGCGTAACGACGCCATAGTGAAATCGCAGCGTTGAAACAAC
Organism: Serratia sp. CY40230; assembly: GCF_052168835.1. Lineage (NCBI taxonomy): Bacteria > Pseudomonadati > Pseudomonadota > Gammaproteobacteria > Enterobacterales > Yersiniaceae > Serratia > Serratia sp. CY40230. The sequence goes on along the minus strand of NZ_JBJNLX010000001.1, from coordinate 612,684 downwards.
GTTTGCTGGATGTTGGTTTCGTGCAACTGCGCGCCGCCGAAATCCGTCGCTTCACATTTCGCCAGGGCCAAGGAGGCGTGGCTCAAATCGGCCTGCTGTAAGACGGCGCCGCTGAGATCGGCGCGCGCCAACATCGCCTCGCGAAGATCGCAACCCACCAATTGGGTTTGGCGCAGATCGGCGTTTTCCAGCAAAGCGCCGCGCAAGTTAGCCTGGCAGAGATCCATGCCGGACAGATCGGCGCCGGTGAGATCCAGGCCGCTGAGATCCTTATCGCGCAGCATGGCGGCGGCGACGCGTTGGCGAATGATTTGCGCCAGATCGCCACGCAGGCGCAGTGCAGGGCTTTGCGCCTGTGCCGACATTAAATACATTTGGTGCAGCGCGCGTTCGCTTTCCCCACGCTGTTTATCGCTAAATGCGTCAGGATGCCGGCGTGCCTCCTGGAACAGCAGATCGCGTTGCTGCTGGTAGCTTTCCGCACCGGATGGCGGCACATGGTCCCCACCGGGATTGAGCGGATCGATACCCTCGGCTTGTGTCAGCTTGAGCATGTCCTGATACTGCGCCTCGGCCTGGCTTTCCAGACGCTCGACGAATTCGGCGAGCTGGTCCAGCTTCGGCGGCGCCTCTTGCGACGGGCGCGGGAAAAGTTCATCAATGTCTTGTCCCTCGCGCAGCAGACGCTGGCGATGCTCTTCGCGTTGCTGATGCTCGTAGGCGGCGATATTTTCCGCCATCGGGCTTTGCTGCGTCGGCGTTTCCGTATCCAGCCAGGCGCCGATGCACGCCTCCGGCAACAACTCTTGCTCACGAAAAGCGTGCAGAGCACCCCGTTCTTTATCCAGCCGCTGGGCCAATACCTGCCGATAATGCGCGGTGGAGCGGGGCTCGCCTTCGGTTTCCAGGGCCGGCATCAGCTGCATCACGTCGGCGGCATCGTCTTCATTGATGCGTGCGCTGCCCTGATAAATCAGCAGCATCTGTTCCCGATGGGGGAAGAACCAGACGGTGGTGTGGCGCATCGCGATCTCTTCGAAATGCGTTTCGCCGCCGCGCAGCCGGTTGATGAAGCAGCGCGCGCGCCACGGCGGCAAATGCCCTTGCTGCACCGGTTCTGAAGGGTGCATGTTCCAAATCCGATAGGCGGCCCGGGGCGGCAAGCTGTCGCGTTGAGGAAACTGCTGATCGCTTTCCGCCATGTTGAACAGGCGCCAGTCGATATCGTTGGCGAAGCCGGGAAAGCCGTTTTTCAACCAGTCGGCGTCGTAGTTTTTGCCGATGCGGGAGAAGCGGCGCGGCCAGGTGATATCCAACGCGTCAAAGCTTGCCGGTTGCGCGCTTTGCCGAGAAGACGCAAGGCGCCCCTGCAGGGGTTCAACATTGGGTAGGCGGTGGATGCGGCCTTGCGGAAATGTTTCTGGGGTGGCGCCGATGCCGTGCGGATTATCGGCGAACTGCGCGCCGCCGTAAGCCCGGCGCCAGTCCAGACGCATTTCTGCAAAAGGGAGGGGAGTAGAGGGACGATCGTTGATCCAATGGCGATCGCCGAAAACCACCAGCGTTTTTTCCAGCGAATCAAGCTGGATCTTCACGGCGCAAGCGGTTTTGTCTTGTTGATGATGGGTGTAGGCATTGCCGGTGGCGAGAAACTCCGCGCAGGCTTTTGGGATAGCCAAATCGAGCACGCCGCCGCTCAACGTGAGTTCGTCGGCGGCCAACTGCCACAACTCCGGTTCGGGACGCAGGCGCGGGGCGGCCCCCATGTCGGCCAAGGCCAAAACGGAAACGCCCAGATGGTTTTGCCCTTGCCAAGAGAAGGGACGATGAAGCGCGCTGAGGCGCAGAGGTTTTACGACTTTCATTGTGTGTGTAAAGCTTCCTGTGGATATCAGCCGGCAGCCAGGCTGCTTGCTCAAAAACAATCCGTTTTTCGGTTTAATAGATATCAGGCTATGTCACAACAGATGAAGAAAACGATGCGGCGTTCAGAGCCGATCGCCAATGCGGGGAGCGCCCCGCTTCGAAATGGATGATCAAGAGGACAGTGCGTTGTCCTTTCCGCTTATTCCACGAGCCAGCAGCACGGCGGCCACGGACAACGCCGCGGCGATCGCCTTGGCGATCAATTGGCCGGCGCTCTCCAGGTGATAGGGCGCAAAGAAGCCGATGTCATTGGTGCCCAGGATCAGCAGCGCGGCGAGCGCCGCAAAACAGGGCAGCTCTATCGCCAGCGCCAGTCTGCCGGTGGGCGCCGCACTCAGGTAACTCATCAAAAAGCCGGGAAAAATCAGCAATCCGATCAGTTCTGCGGGGGCATTTACCGCAGACATCACCTGCTGGTTGTATTTCAGGAGCGCCAGCATCAGCGCGACAAAGATCGGCAGCCGCACAGGCAACGTGGCCGCTCGGTTGGCCGACAAAAAGGTTTTGCCGATCGCAGCGAGCAATACGCAGCCAACCAGGATGCCAAAGAAGGTAAACAGGACTTGTCCCCAGAGGCTGTCCTGCGTCGAAAAGGCAATGAACGTGCCCATCGTGACACTTCCTTATGCAAGGTGATTTCGCGAACTGATGAACGGTAAGCCGTTTACGGAACGTTGAAATCGGATCGCGTGATTGAAGGGATGCTTTTCGCTCAAAGCCGGGAAAGCTCTTCGATCACCGCTTTTTTGGGATTCTTCGGATCGTACTTTATCGCGATGAAATGACCCGGCTGATAACGCGGCAGATCCACGACGCTGATCGGGCCTTTCGCCACGGCCGTATGGTTTTTCCCGTCTTGGGCGATGTACTTGACTTCGACTTCGCAGACCGGCCGATTCCCGTCCCACAGGTTGGTCTGGCGAATGCTGACGATTTGCCCTGAGGCGGAAATACCGTTCTCCATCACGCTGAGGGAAGAACCGATATGTTTGAAATAACCCCAGATATCGACCGTGATGAATTTGAAAAAGCCCACCAGGCTGAGAATGGGAGCCAATAAAATCAAACCGATAACGGTGAAAACATTTTTGGCCTTCGACATGGGAGTCCCTTTACAAGAAGATCGCCAGCGCCTTGGTGCTCAATCGTAAGGCACCGTTGGTCACCAGCGCGCCAAGCTGCGTGAACGTCATGGGATCATTACTGAGCTTGAAATTGGTTTTGCTGATCGACAGCGGGTTGTGCGAGATATCCAGCATCGTGTGTTTCAGGCTGGCTCCTGTCAACGCAAGATTTGAACCGTAAAAGGCGAAGTTGGCCCCGGTCGCCACCCATTTCAAGCCGTGGCAGTTATCTTTCCAGCTCGGTGTCTGCACCGATACGCCGTCCGCGCTGGTGATATTGATCGTTTTCGCCTTGATGGTCAGCGTGCCGGTGATCGTGGTGCTCTGATCGTTTTTGTAGGTCTCGGTGACATCCCCGGTTACGGTGGCGGTTTGGCCGCCGCCTTCAATCGTCAATTCCTGCCCGCCGGCGGTGATGGTGGTGTGCTGCCCGCCGGAGGTGATGTTGACCGTCTGCCCTTGCTTGATGGTGCTGGTCTGTTGCCCCTCGGTAATGTCGAGGGTCTGGTTGCCTTTCACCGTGACATGCTGGGTTTGCGTAATGTTTTGCGTCTGCGCGCCGTCGAGCTTGAAGGACTGATTGCCGGTGATGTCGATTTTATCGCCGCCGTCGATAATCGTCAGGTCGCGGCCGCCTTTGATGTTCACCGTTTGGTGAGCGTTCAGGTTGGCGGTTTCCAGCCCATTGACCGTTGTGGTGCGTTTCGCTTTGTACAGGAACGTGGCGTCGCCGGTGACGGTGTCGTCCTGCTGGCGACCGATGGTGGTGGTGCGACTGCCGTCAATATTGACGTTCTTGTCGTTTTCCACCGTCATGTTCATGTTGCGTTCGGCGTGCATGTCGAAAGATTCGTTGCCGGGCGAGTCTTCCAGGAACAGGAAGCTGGCGTTGTCGACGCCGCCGCCTTTGCTGCGGCTCATAAAGCCCATTTTGGTGGCGTCGCCGGGCAGATCCCACGGAGGCATGCTGTCTTCGTTGTAAACGCGGCCGGTGATGATGGGGCGATCCGGATCGCCGTTGATAAAGTCGACCACCACTTCCTCACCGACGCGCGGGATCTGGATCCCGCCGTATTTCCAGCCGGCCCAGGCGCTGGAGACGCGCACCCAGCAGGAGCTGGTTTCGTTGCCGCTGCCGTGGCGATCCCAACGGAATTTGAGTTTCACCCGGCCATATTTATCGGTCCAGATGCTTTCGCCTTCCGGGCCCACCACTTCGGCAGTTTGCGGGCCATGGGTTTTCGGCCAGGGCGTGGTGCGCGCCGGGCGCCAATTGATATCCGCCGGAACGACCTGAAATTCGGTTCGCTGTTCGCCGACGTCGTTATCGTTGCTGGCGTAGCTATTTTCCTGCATGAAGTAATGTGCGCTGACCACCAGGTAGGTGCGGTTGTCTTCCATACGCGGCGCCTGGGTCAGTTGAAAACGATAGCCGGGCGCAATGCCCTGCGAATTGCCTTCGCCGCTCATCTGCTCATGCTGCGCTTCGAACTCCTGTTGGCGAACCTTGACGTAAAACTGGCCATGGGCGTGATCGGTATAACGGCCGGGCCAGTCGAACACCTCGGCTTTGTCCTGCGCGAATGAGGCGGGATTTTGCCGGGCCTCCAGCAAACGCGCGCGCGGCTTGCGAAAATCGTAGTCATCCAGGCTATACAGGCTGGGCGTGATGGCGTCAGAAACGCTCCAGCTGTTGATGCTGTCTTTGTTTTCCACCAGGCCGCCTTCCGCGAGCTGATAGGGAATGCTGGCGTAGCCGGCGAGTTCCTGATGGGCCGCCGGCGCGTCAGCCAGCACCAGCGTATGGCCGTCTTGCTGGTGCGTGAAATAGTAATAGATGCCTTCGTGTTCCATCAGACGGCTGATGAAATCGAAATCGCTCTCCTGGTACTGCACGCAGTACCCCCAGATGCGGTAGTCGTAACTCAGGCGGTTATCGATTTTCACCTGATACTGCCCCAGCACCTGAGTCAGGATGTCGGGAACGGTCTGTTCCTGGTAGATGCGAAAATCGCGGTTTTGCGTCAGATACCACAGCGTGGGGCGCAGCACGGCGCGGTAGATATAGTAACGGTTGCCGCCGGCTTCTCGTCCGGAGAGGGTCATGCGCGTGATATTGCCGTTGAGATAACGCGGCGCCAACGGATTGCCCCGCAGCTCCAGCGTGATTTTTTGTCCCAGCAGCGATTTCAGATCGAGGCGATTGTCAGGGCTGAGCAGCTCGACGTCGAATTCGAACAGCCCGGCCAGTCTTTCCTCACCGGAAAGGCTTCTGAACAACAGCTGATGGGCGGGCAAAGGTGTGTGCGCAATGATAAGGCGATCCATACTATATCCCCGGTTTAGGCATAGCTACCGCACGAGATTTGACGCGCGATCCCGATGGCGTATCTGTCACGAATTGAGACAGGGGCTGACGAAAGATTTAACAAAGTTTACACAAAGGCACGATTTGTGCAGTCTACAATAGAGCTCTGCATTTGCAAAATAGCCTTGTGGATCAATGCTCAATTCGTTAACTCGCTCACGATCTGGTTTTTTATTATCTAAAACATATAGATACGCGCAGATCTTTTTTTATCCCAAATTATTGGGTAAATGGTAATACCAAATAATAAATCTGTAACACTTAAGTCAACGTGTTTATAAAACAACTCTTTTTTTCCGTGAAAAAAGTCACTGAGTATTTTTTATCCTTACCATTCGTTAGTTAAAGATGATCAAATATATAAATTTACCGAATGTTAATTCGGATGATTCCTATTTGGTGGGCATTCCAGGGCCCACCGACGGGCCTGGGAACATGCGTTTGAACGGTTGAAAATGCAGCGAATGTCGCCGTTAGCGTGGAGAGAAGGCGAAGGAGAGTTGCCCGATAAGCTCGCAGAGCCAGATTAAAGCCGGGTCGCGTTGCGCCTGCCGGCCGGCGATCAGCTCAATGGGGAAAGGCGCGATGGCCAACTCGTCAGGCAGCGGGAGAATGCGTACGCGTTGCGGATCGGAAAAATGCCGGGCCGCGCTGGCGGCCAGCGTGGCGATCAGATCGCTGTCGGCGACCACCGCCGGCAGAGCGGCAATGTGTGAAAAGGTCACGGCAACGCGCCGTTGACCGCCAATTTCCGCCAGACGCCGGTCGACCAACCCTCTGGCAGAGCCGTCGTCTGCCGGTGCGTACAGCCCATGCGGCAGGCTGAGGTAGCGCGCCAGATCCCAGCGGCCATCCGCCAGCTGTGGGTGTGAACGGCTGGCGATACACACCAGATGTTCTTCAAACAACGTGCGCACATAGTGGCTTTCCGCACCGGAAAGGTGCCCTCCCAGCGCGATATCCACCTCGCCGCGATCCAGTTGCCGGTAAATATTGTGGCGATCCAGGCGCGAAACGCGAATATCGATGCCGGGTGCGGTCTGACGCAATCGACTGATGATGGCGGGCAGCAGCAAGATATCGGCATAGTCGCCGGCCGCCAGCGTAAAACGCCGCTGCCCGGCGGTGGCCGGGTCGAAACGGGCAGGGGGCGCCAACGCCAGATGGATCTGTTCAAGCACCCGCTGTATTTGCGGCATCAACTGGTGGGCGCGCGGCGTGGGGGCCATTCCGCCGCCGCTGCGAACAAACAGCGGATCGTTCAGAAGAATGCGCAGCCGCGCCAATGCATTGCTGACGGAAGGTTGCGCGCGGTTAAGACGCCGGCCTGCGGCGGTGACGTTGCGCGTCTGATACAACGCCTCAAACACCACCAGCAAGTTGAGATCGACGCTGGATAAATTCATTTTATGAATACTCTATATACAGATAATCCATTTCCAGAATCATACTGCGTTCTTTAGGCTGGAAGTACACGAATTTAGCCTTCAATCAGGGGAAATGATGAACAAAGTTTTGATCACCGGCATTGAGCCGTTCGAGGGTGATGCGGTGAATCCCTCCTGGCAGATTGCGCAGGCGTTGGCCGGTGAACATATTGCCGGCGCGGAGATTGTGGTGCTCGAGCTACCTTGCGTATTGGGCGTAGCCAATCAGCAGCTGATCGCGGCGATTGAGGCATTGCAGCCGCTGGCGGTGATTTGTCTGGGGCTGGCCGGCGGCCGGGCCGAGATATCCCTGGAACGGGTAGCCATCAATCTGATCGATGCCCGCATTCCCGACAATGCCGGTAAACAGCCGATTGACGTGCCGGTGGTTGCCGGCGGGCCAGTGGGCTATTTCAGTACGCTGCCCGTCAAGGCCGCGGTGCAGCAACTGCGCCGGCAGGGGATCCCCGCGGCGGTCTCTTATACGGCGGGCACCTACAACTGCAACCACATTTTTTATGGTCTGCGTCACTATCTGGAGACGCAGCATTCGCGGGCCAGGGGCGGGTTCGTGCATATTCCGTACAGCCATGAACTGGCGGCAGCGCACCCGGGCAAGCCGAGCATGGCACTGGCGACGATGGTGGAAGCGGTGCGCACTGTCGTTCAGGTGACGCTGACGGTAGAGGAAGATGTGCGATTCGGCGACGGCGCCGTACATTAAAAGCAGAGCGCGGCGTACCACGCCCTGCTACGGGTTATTCGTCGGCGACGCGGATCACCAGTTTTCCGAAGTTTTTACCCTGCAGCAGGCCGATAAACGCCTGCGGCGCCTGCTCCAGCCCGTCGACGATGTCTTCGCGGAACTTGATTTTCCCCTGTTCGACCCAACTGCTCATTTGTTGCAAGAACTCGTCAAAGCGTGAGCCGTAGTCGTCGAAGATGATAAAGCCCTGCATACGGATGCGTTTGCGCAGGATCAGCCCCTCCAGCAGCGGCAAGCGGTCCGGCCCCGCAGGTAACCCGGTGGCATTGTAATGGGCGATGATGCCGCATACCGGAATACGCGCTTTGGTGTTCAACAGCGGCAGTACGGCGTCGAACACCGCCCCGCCGACATTCTCGTAATAGATGTCGATACCCTGTGGGCAGGCGGCGGCCAACCGTTCGGCAAAGTCTGGGGCGCGGTGATCAATACAGGCGTCGAAACCCAACTCTTCCACCACATAGCGGCATTTTTCCGCACCGCCGGCGACGCCGACGACGCGGCAGCCTTTCAGTTTGCCGATTTGGCCGACCACCGAACCAACCGCACCGCTGGCGGCGGCCACCACCAACGTTTCACCCGCCTGCGGTTGGCCGATGTCGAGCAGCCCCATGTATGCGGTAAATCCCGGCATGCCGAGCACGCCCAGCAGGCGGGAAGGGTGCGGCAAATGCGGGCCGAGGTTGCGCAGGCCGCTGCCGTCGGACAGCGCATATTCCTGCCAGCCGTCATACCCCAATACCCAATCGCCGACGTTGAAATCGGGATGCTGTGAGGCCGCCACGCGCGATACCGTACCGCCCACCATCACCTGACCGATCTCCACCGGCGGCGCATAGGAGGGGGCATCGCTCATGCGTCCGCGCATATAAGGATCCAACGACAGATATACGGTGCGCAGCAGCAGTTGGCCGGCGCCGGGTTGCGGTGCGGGGACGGTATCGAGACGGAAGTTCGCGGCTGTCGGTTCGCCGTTCGGACGCGAGGCCAGCAGGAAGCGGCGGTTCTGTTGAGAAGGGGACATCGAAAGCTCCTTTGTGGTGCGGCAAACAAGGTCCGTTAAGCCTAGTGCAGGAGCGCTGAGGCGACGTGACCGAATGTGCTTAGCTCAGAGCGGAACGATCAACACGTCGATATGACTGATATTGATAAAGCGGGCGGCGGAACAGGAGACTTTGTTCATCATGCTGTCTCGGTGATTGCCGCAGAGCAGCAGGTCAAACGGCTGGCGGCGGCTGGCGAATGCCAGGCTGTCACCCAGCTCGCCATGCACGATCAGCGTATCGGCGATAGGGTAGCCGGCGCGTTGGCGCAGTTCTTCCATAAACAGCCGGGTTTCCTCTTCCATCAGCGAGCGCAAATCGCCCAGCATCGGCCCGGCGAAATTATTGTACATTTCCGGATTGGCGAGGGTGCTCAACAGGGTGATGCTGCCGCCGTAGGGGCGAACGATGGAGACGGCCTTTTCCACCAGGCGGTGGCTGTCAGGGGCAACGGCGACGGTGACCAGAACGTTTTGATACCCCATATCCGACTCCTTGTTGTATCCATCGTGTTTCAGGCTGCTGCATCGGCGGCCTTGGTGGAAGTACTGCGTCGGATAAAGGGTAGAACCTGGCGGGGGGAATAAATGTGTTTCATATCACGCGCGGCAATAAAAGCTGAATGTGCCCCGGTTATATAGCAATAAAAGATAAAACCGTTGCCGCACGTAATTTCACTGAATTAAAGCACCTGTGCCCACAGCGTTTTCGGCACCTTGCCCAGATCGAACAATTTACCGGCAACCAGCTCGGCGCGACGGTGGTCGGCGGCACGGTACATATTGCTCATTTCCGTATCGTTTTCAATGGAGTAGTTCAGTTTGTCGTACACCTTCTCCAGGCTGTCCAAAGAGGAGCATTTACGAAATGTCAGCAGATATTCGAGCGTATCGGTCATGATTAAAATATAGCCTGTTAATAGTTAAAGCCGGGTGAATAACACATAGCGACTCACGGCGACGCCGTCGAGGCAGCGATGTACGACCTGACAAAAATCATTTCAATTAGATAAATTGCACTGGGTAATGATGTCGCGCCGCCCGTAGCGGCGCTTTGGTAAATCATAATATGCCAGTGCGCCGTCAGCAATCTCAGCCTGCTGATTAATGGAGAAATAGGGAAAGTCTCAGGGCGGTTGACGGCCGACGCGTCGTCGTTCGTGCTGTGGGCAAGCACAAGGTGCCGTGCCGGGCCTCTTTTGGGTGATTTTTTCACCCGGCCGTGGCGCCGCCGCGGCATTGGGCGATGTTTGTCGCCGCTGCTTGCGTTGAAAAGCCATTTTTTTCGATGAAGAAATATGAACAGTAAAACAAAACTGCGTTTTATTTTATGACAATGAAGTAATGAAAGCCAAAGCCATGTAAATAATCTCTGGGGGGGAGGGGGAATTATCTCGGCGTCAGAAAAAGAAATAAAAAGCATTAAAGTTTTATGAATTGCTGCCGATATAACGTTTTGGGGGAATTTAACTCAAAAAAAGCACTCTTGCATCGTGCTAATACGGAAACATATCGTTACGTCTGTTGGCTTGTTCACTACGCCTGCGAATCATTGATAAGCCATAATCACCTGATGTTGAAAATTAGAACAGCCTCAGGCTGAAGGCTTAAGTCAAATCCGATAGCTAATAACCTCATAGTTTACATTGGTTATTTTTCAGCTTGGATATTTTTTAGTAACTCAAATGGTTATTTATACTGAGTTTGTTGCCTATATGCAGATTTTTGTTCTGTTATTTTGGTTTGGTGATGCTTTTGTTCGAATTGATCTAAAAAAGATAATTTTTTGGCGCATAAACATTGTTTTTAAGACGTTTTTTTACCTATGGCTGTTTTATGAGCAAAATGACGGTCAATAAGTGAGCGTATTTGGGGGTATTTGGCTTAATTATTTTTTATTTTTGTGATATATATCACATTGTATTTAAAATTGCCTCTCACTTACATTGTGTGTGCTAATGGTTCGGGGGTAGAGTTGCGCTGCTTTAGGAATAATCTTATTAAATTTGTAAAAATAGTTTCATGGTGACTAAACACTATCGAAGCAGAATGCTGTACATCCATACACGTTGGTTTACGCTCGTAGCAAATACTGAACAGTGGTCGAATTTAGCGATTGTCGAAAATTATAGCAGTCGTTTTTGAGAGATTAATTTGCCAACTTTGGGAAACAACCCAAGTCACGGGCGATAAAATTTATCACCCAGCGTATGTTTTTAAACATAGTCTGTCGGGATGGGGAATATGGGTACGTCTGAATTACTTAAGCATATTTATGACATCAATCTGTCATATTTACTTTTAGCACAGCGTTTGATCAACGATGAAAAAGCGTCCGCAATGTTTCGCCTGGGTATTGATGAAACCATGGCCGATGCGCTGGCGCAGCTGACTTTGCCGCAAATGGTTAAACTGGCCGAGACCAACCAGCTGGTTTGCCACTTCCGCTTTAACGAAAGCCAGACCATCGAACGCCTGACCAAAGAGTCGCGCGTCGACGATCTGCAACAAATCCATACCGGCATTTTGCTATCAAGCCATTTACTGCAAGAGCTATCGAGTAAAGACGCTAGCCCGACGAAGAAAAGAGCCTGATGATGGTTGAGAAAAGTATCGTTCAAGAAGCCAAGGACATTCAGCTCGCCATGGAGCTGATTTCGCTGGGAGCCCGATTGCAGATGCTGGAGAGTGAAACCCAGCTCAGCCGCGGGCGCTTGATTAAACTTTACAAGGAGTTACGCGGCAGCCCGCCGCCAAAAGGAATGTTACCGTTCTCAACCGACTGGTTTATGACCTGGGAACAAAATATTCACTCGTCGATGTTTTACAACGCTTACCTGTTTTTGATGAAAAGCGGGCAGTGCAGCGGCGTGGAGGCGGTGATCAAAGCCTATCGCCTCTATCTCGAGCAGTGTCCGCAGCAGGCCGGCGAGGCGCCGTTGCTGGCGCTGACCCGTGCCTGGACGCTGGTGCGCTTCGTCGATAGCGGCATGTTGCAGCTTTCCGCCTGCAGCTGCTGCGGCGGCGCATTTATCACCCACGCGCACCAGCCGCTGAATGGTTTCATCTGCAGTTTATGCCAACCCCCATCCCGCGCCGTAAAAAGACGTAAACTTTCGCCGCAACTGGCCGATATTATTCCTCAACTGCTGGACGAGCAGGTCAAACGCGCCATCTGAGCCGCCACGTTGCCGGCTCTCGGCAATGAATACCGACGTGTGATACGCAGGGGCGGCATGCCGCCCCCAGACATGCAGCCTGGTCTGTCGAGCCAGGGCGCGTTTGCCCCACCTTCCATCCACATTGTTAATTTAAGGAATGCGTGTGCTAGTTATTTTGGGTTATCTCGTGGTATTGGGTGCGGTGTTTGGCGGCTACCTGATCGTGGGCGGTCATCTTGGGGCATTGTATCAGCCGGCGGAATTTCTGATTATCGGCGGGGCGGGCGTCGGCGCCTTCATCGTCGGCAACAACGGCAAAGCGATCAAAGCCACGCTGCGCGCGCTGCCGCGGCTGATGCGCCGTTCCAAATACAACAAAGATCTGTATATGGATCTGATGGCGTTGCTGTTCCGTCTGCTGGCCAAATCGCGCCAGCAGGGCATGCTGTCGCTCGAGTTCGATATCGATAATCCGCAAGAAAGTGAAATTTTCTCTAATTATCCGCGCATCCTTGCCGATAACACTCTGGTGGAGTTCATTACCGACTATTTACGGCTGATGGTGAGCGGCAATATGAATGCGTTCGAGATCGAAGCGCTGATGGACGAAGAGATCGAAACCTACGAGCAGGAAAGCGAAGTGCCCGCCGGCAGTCTGGCGATGGTGGGCGACTCCTTGCCGGCGTTCGGCATCGTCGCGGCGGTGATGGGGGTGGTGCACGCCCTGGCTTCGGCTGACCGTCCGGCCGCTGAACTGGGCGCGCTGATCGCTAACGCCATGGTCGGTACTTTCCTCGGCATTTTGCTGGCCTACGGCTTCATCTCGCCGCTGGCGACGTTGCTGCGCCAGAAGAGCGCCGAAAACGTCAAGATGATGCAGTGCATCAAGGTCACGCTGTTGTCGAGCCTGAACGGTTACGCGCCGCAGATCGCAGTCGAGTTCGGCCGTAAAACGCTGTATACCACCGAACGTCCTTCTTTCGTTGAGCTGGAAGAACACGTGCGCCGCGTGAAAGCGCCGGCGCAGCAGGCGACGGAAGAAGAAGAAGCATGAAACAGAATCATCCGGTCGTTCTGGTCAGAAAGCGCAAGTCGCATCATGCCGCCCATCACGGCGGCTCCTGGAAGATCGCTTATGCCGACTTTATGACGGCGATGATGGCGTTTTTCCTGGTGATGTGGCTGCTGGCGATCGCCAGCCCGCAGGAGCTGACGCAAATCGCCGAATATTTCCGTACGCCGCTCAAGGTTGCCCTGACCAGCGGCGACAAGAGCAGTTCCGAGAGCAGCCCCATTCCTGGCGGCGGCGACGATCCCACGCAGCAGCATGGCCTGGTGAAAAAACAGGTCGATTCGCCGGACTCGCGCGCCGAAGAGCTGCGCCTGAACAAGCTGCGCGAAAAGCTGGATGAGTTGATTGAGTCCGATCCGCGCCTGAAGGCGCTGCGTCCGCATCTGCTGATCAACATGATGGACGAAGGGCTGCGCATCCAGATTATCGATAGCCAAAACCGGCCGATGTTCAAAACCGGCAGCGCGCAGGTCGAGAGCTACATGCGCGATATTCTGCGTGCGATAGCGCCGATCCTTAACGACCTGCCGAACAAAATCAGCCTGTCCGGCCACACCGATGACATCCCTTACGCCACCGGCGAGCGCGGCTACAGCAACTGGGAACTGTCGGCCGATCGCGCCAACGCCTCCCGGCGCGAGCTGATCGCCGGCGGCCTGGCGGAAGGCAAGGTGCTGCGGGTGGTGGGCATGGCGGCCACCATGAGCCTGAAACAGCATGGCGCCGATGACGCGATTAACCGTCGCATCACCGTGTTGGTGCTGAACAAGCAAACGCAAGAGGGCATCGAGCACGAAAATGCCGAAAGCAACGCGATGGATATCGCCCAGCCGGACAGCCTGAAGCAGCTGGCGCCGTCGGCGACCGCACCGGCCAGCCAAACGCCGGAACCCTCGGCGACGGTCCCGGAACCGGTGGCGACAACGCCAGGCGCTCCACCGCAGGCATCCCCGGCGATAGCACCGGCCGATCAGGCGCCGGAACCACCGGCGTCCGCACCCGCACCGACTAACCGCGACTCACAGCCAGAGGTGACCCCGTGAGCATGGACATTAGCGATTTTTATCAGACCTTCTTTGATGAGGCAGACGAGTTGCTGGCCGACATGGAGCAACACCTGCTGGAGCTGGATCCGCTGGCCCCCGATATCGAGCCGTTAAACGCCATCTTCCGTGCGGCGCATTCGATCAAGGGCGGCGCGGCGACCTTTGGTTTTTCGGTGCTGCAGGAAACCACCCACCTGCTGGAGAACCTGCTGGACGGTGCAAGACGCCAGGAAATGAGCCTGAGCACCGAAATTATCAACCTGTTTCTGGAAACCAAAGACATTATGCAGGAGCAACTGGACGCCTATAAAACCTCGCAACAGCCTGACGCTGAAAGCTTTGAATACATTTGTCAGGCGCTGCGCCAGCTGGCGTTGGAAGCGCAACAGCAGCAAGAGGCGCCTGCGGCTCAACCGGCCGTTCAGCAGCCTGTCGTTAAGCCATCGGCCGCGCCGGCGGCGAGCGAGGGCGGCATGCGCATCAGCCTGAACGGGCTGAAAGCCAGTGAAATCCCCTTGATGTTGGAAGAGCTGGGCAACCTCGGCGAGGTTAAAGATCCGCATCAGACGGAACACAGTCTGGACGTGACGTTGCTCACCTCCGCCAGTGAAGACGACATCAGCGCCGTGTTGTGCTTCGTGCTGGAACCGGAACAAATCAGCTTCTCGACGCCGACCCAGAGCGAACCGGCCATCGCAGAAGCGAGCTTACCGGAAGTGGCCGCCTTACCGGAGCCTGCGCCGGTCGCGAACGCCGCGCCGCCTGCCGCGAAACCGGCCGAAGCGCCAAAAGCGCGCGCCAAGGCGAGCGAATCCACCAGCATCCGCGTGGCGGTGGAAAAGGTGGATCAGCTGATTAACCTGGTGGGCGAGCTGGTGATCACCCAATCGATGCTGGCGCAACGCTCCGGCACGCTCGATCCGGTGAACCACGGCGATCTGCTGAACAGCATGAGCCAGCTGGAGCGTAACGCGCGCGATCTGCAGGAATCGGTGATGTCGATCCGCATGATGCCGATGGAGTACGTCTTCAGCCGCTACCCGCGGCTGGTGCGCGATCTGGCCGGCAAGCTGAATAAACAGGTGGAGCTGACGCTGCAGGGCAGCTCGACCGAACTGGACAAGAGCCTGATCGAACGCATTATCGATCCGTTGACGCACCTGGTGCGCAACAGCCTCGATCACGGTATCGAAGAGCCGGCTACCCGTATCGCCGCCGGCAAGTCGGCGGTGGGCAATCTGGTGCTGTCGGCCGAACACCAGGGCGGCAACATTTGTATTGAAGTCATCGACGACGGCGCCGGGCTGAACCGCGAAAAAATTCTCGCCAAGGCGGCTTCGCAAGGGCTGGCGGTCAGCGACAGCATGAGCGACGAAGAGGTCGGCATGCTGATCTTTGCGCCGGGCTTCTCCACCGCCGAGCAGGTGACCGACGTTTCCGGCCGCGGCGTCGGCATGGACGTGGTGAAACGGAATATTCAGGAGATGGGCGGCCACGTCGAGATCCGTTCGCAGGCCGGTAAAGGCACCACCATCCGCATCCTGTTGCCGCTGACGCTGGCGATCCTCGACGGCATGTCGGTCAAGGTGAACGACGAAGTCTTTATCCTGCCGCTGAACGCGGTGATGGAATCGCTGCAGCCGCAGGCGGAAGATCTGCATCCGCTGGCCGGCGGCGAACGCGTGCTGCAGGTGCGCGGCGAATACCTGCCGCTGGTGGAGCTGTATCGGGTATTCGAAGTGGACGGCGCCAAAACCGACGCCACGCAGGGCATCGTCGTTATCCTGCAAAGCGCCGGCCGCCGCTATGCGTTGCTGGTAGATCAGCTGATTGGCCAGCATCAGGTGGTGGTGAAGAATCTGGAAAGCAACTACCGCAAAGTGCCGGGCATCTCCGCCGCGACCATTCTGGGCGACGGCAGCGTGGCCTTGATCGTCGATGTCTCGGCGTTGCAAACCTTGAACCGTGAAAAGCGTCTGACGGACGCCGCCGCATAATAATGAGTTTATTGATTTAAAAGGTGAATGATATGGCAGGATTGGCAGCCGTCAGCAAATTGGCTGGCGAAACGGTAGGGCAAGAGTTTCTGATTTTTACCCTGGGCAACGAGGAGTACGGTATCGACATCCTCAAGGTGCAGGAAATTCGCGGCTACGATCAGGTGACCCGCATCGCCAACACCCCGGCGTTCATCAAGGGCGTCACCAACCTGCGCGGCGTGATTGTTCCTATCATCGATCTGCGGGTGAAATTTTCGCAGCAGAGCGTTTCCTACGATGAAAACACCGTGGTGATCGTGCTGAACTTTGGCCAGCGCGTGGTGGGCATCGTGGTTGACGGCGTCTCCGACGTGCTGTCGCTCACCGCCGATCAGATCCGTCCGGCGCCGGAGTTCGCGGTGACCCTGGCGACCGAATATCTCACCGGCCTCGGTTCGCTGGGCGAACGCATGCTGATCCTGGTGGATATCGAAAAGCTGCTGAGCAGCGAAGAGATGTCGCTGGTCGACAGCGTGGCGAAAAGCGTCTGATTTCAGACTCAAGGGGCGGGGCGCCGCCTCCTTTAATCTTCACTTTCCCTGATCTGTCGCGATGGCCTCAGCCGCGCTCGGAACCCCCACTAAAAATAGTTACTTTCCCGCATAAAGTTTTGCCGCACGGCGCCGATAACTCTCACATTCAACGTCATCAGAGCCTGTCTGCGCGGGCTTCAACAAGGGAAATCATGTTAAATCGTATGAAGGTGGTCACCAGCCTGTTGCTGGTGTTGGTGCTGTTTGGCGCCTTGCAGTTGATTTCGGGCGGACTCTTTTTCTCCTCGCTGAAAAGCGATAAGGAAAACTTTACCGTCCTGCAAACGATCCGCCAGCAGCAGCTGCAGCTGAGTGAAAGCCGCGTTGACCTGCTGCAGGCGCGCAACTCCCTGAACCGCGCCGGTATCCGCTACATGATGGATACCAACAAGATCGGCAGCGGCGCCACCATTGATGAACTGCTGGCCAAGGCGAAGGAAGAGCTGGGTGAAGCGGAAAGACACTACGCCGCGTACGAGAAAATTCCTCAGGACCCGCGCCAGGATCCTCAGTCGGCGGAACGCCTCAAGCAGCAGTACGATGTGCTGTACGGCGCGCTCTCCGAGCTGATCCAACTGCTGGGCGAAGGCAAGATCAACGCCTTCTTCGATCAGCCTACGCAGAGTTACCAGGACAACTTTGAGCAGAGCTACAACGTTTACCTGGAGCAAAACGGCAAGCTGTACCAAATCGCGGTCGACGGCAGCAACAGCTCCTACAACTCGGCCATTTGGACGCTGATCGTGGTGCTGGTGGTGGTGCTGGCGGTGATCGTACTGGCCTGGACCGGTATCCATCACATCCTGGTGCGTCCGCTGAATCGCATGATCGACCACATCAAACAGATCGCCGCCGGCGACCTGACTCAGCAGATCGTCGTCACCAGCCGCAACGAAATGGGCGTGCTGGCAGCCAGCCTGAAACACATGCAAAGCGAGCTGATCGAAACCGTCAGCGGCGTGCGTCAGGGCGCAGACGCCATCTACAGCGGCGCGTCTGAAATCGCCGCGGGCAACAACGATCTCTCCTCCCGCACCGAGCAGCAGGCCGCTTCGCTGGAAGAGACCGCCGCCAGCATGGAGCAATTGACCGCGACGGTGAAACAGAACGCCGAAAACGCCCGTCAGGCTTCACAGCTGGCGCTGAGCGCCTCCGAAACCGCGCAGAAAGGCGGCAAGGTGGTGGCCAACGTGGTGCAGACCATGCACGACATCGCCGGCAGCTCGCAGAAGATCGCCGATATTACCGGCGTGATCGACGGTATCGCCTTCCAGACCAACATCCTGGCGTTGAACGCCGCAGTGGAAGCGGCGCGCGCCGGCGAACAGGGCCGCGGCTTCGCGGTGGTGGCCGGTGAAGTGCGCAACCTGGCGCAGCGCAGCGCGCAGGCGGCGAAAGAGATCAAAGGCCTGATCGAAGACTCGGTCAGCCGCGTCGATATGGGCTCCGTGCTGGTGGAAAGCGCCGGGGAAACCATGGGCGACATCGTCAACGCCGTCACCCGCGTGACCGACATCATGGGCGAAATCGCTTCTGCTTCCGACGAGCAGAGCCGCGGTATCGATCAGGTTGGCCAGGCGGTGGCGGAAATGGACCGCGTGACCCAGCAGAACGCCTCGTTGGTGGAAGAATCCGCCTCGGCGGCGGCGGCGCTGGAAGAACAGGCCAGCATGCTGACCCAGTCGGTAGCGGTATTCCGCCTGAGGTCGGAAGGCCAGGAAGAGTTTAAAGCGCCTGTCACCAGCAAGGCGCCGGTAACACCGGTAATCAATCATAAGAAAATGAACGCCAGCGATCTGCAGGATAACTGGGAAACGTTCTGACCGGTATCGGGCCTCTCTCGCAGAGGCCCTTTTCCCTACGTAGGCCGGTCGCCGGCCGGCTGCAAGGAGGTTCACAGTGTTTAACCGAATCCGTATCTCTACCAGCTTGTTCCTGTTGTTGATGACCTTCTGCGTTCTGCAGTTGGCCAGCAGCGGCCTGTCGTATTCCGCGTTTCGCTCCGATAACCACAACCTCGACATCATCACCCTCGGCAGCCAGCAGCGCGATTCGCTCAGCCTGAGCTGGGTGTCGCTGTTGCAGGCGCGCAATACGCTGAACCGCGCCGGCACCCGCGCGGCGCTGAAACTGCCGCAGGAGCAGGTGAACGAATTGATGAGCAGCGCCCGCAGTTCGCTGCAGAAGGCCGATCTCTATTTCAATCAGTTTATGGCGGTTGAACGCAGCAGTGAACAGCAGAACCAGCAGACGGCTACCACCAAGGCCAGCTACGAGCGGCTGCGCGGCGCGCTGCGTGAGCTGATCGGTTTCCTGGAAAAGGGCGAGCTGCAGGCGTTTATGGATCAGCCGACGCAGAAAACCCAGGACCTGTTTGAGGCTGACTTCGTGCAGTACCTGCAGTTGGTCAACGGTGACATCAGCGAGGCTCGAGACGCCAACCAATTCTCCTTCACGCTGGCGGGCCTGATGCTGGCGGGGGCGGTCTTGATGCTGATCGTGGTGACCGGCAGCGCCATGTGGTGGTTGCGCACCATGTTGGTACAGCCGCTGAACCAAATCCGCAGCCACTTTGAACGCATCGCCGCCGGCGATTTGGCGACGCCGATTCAGGTGTATGGCCGCAATGAAATCAGCATGTTGTTCGCCAGCCTGCAACGCACGCAGCAGTCACTGATCGGTACCGTCGGCGCGGTGCGCGACGGTGCGGAGTCGATTCTGATCGGCCTGCAGGAGATCGCCGAAGGCAATAACGATCTCTCTTCCCGTACCGAGCAGCAGGCCGCTTCGCTGGAAGAAACCGCCGCCAGCATGGAACAGCTGACCGCGACGGTGAAACAGAACGCCGACAATGCGCGGCAGGCCTCTCAGCTGGCGCGCGACGCTTCGGCCACTGCGGCCAAGGGCGGCGAACTGGCCGGGGACGTGGTCACCACCATGCACGATATCGCCAACAGTTCGCAGAAAATCGGCGCCATCACCAGCGTGATCGACGGCATCGCCTTCCAGACCAACATTCTGGCGCTCAATGCGGCGGTGGAAGCGGCGCGCGCCGGTGAACAGGGGCGCGGTTTCGCCGTGGTCGCCGGTGAAGTGCGCAATCTGGCGAGCCGCAGCGCGCAGGCGGCGAAAGAGATCAAGGTGCTGATCGACGAATCGGTCAGCCGTGTCAAACACGGCTCGGTGCTGGTGGAAAATTCCGGCGCCACCATGCAGGACATCGTGCGTTCGGTGACGCGCGTCACCGACATCATGGGCGAGATCGCGTCGGCTTCGGATGAACAGAGCCGCGGCATCGAGCAGGTGACGCAGGCGGTGACCCAGATGGATCAGGTTACCCAGCAGAACGCCGCGCTGGTGGAAGAATCCGCCTCTGCCGCCACCGCGCTGGAAGAGCAGGCTATTACCCTGGCCGACGCGGTCGCGGTATTCCGTCTGGCGGACGATAACTTCGTCGCGCCAGGTAACAGCAACAACGCAGTTTCACCCGTGGTAAAGGAAGCCCAAGATTGTCAAACCGCATAAGCAGCACGTTTTACTCCGGTGAGGCGGCATGAAACAGGCGCCGTCAACTTCTAACCGGGATACTGCGTCGATGTTGACGCAAATGGTGCAGCGCCTGCCGCTGTCGGACGTGCATTTTCGCCGTATCAGCCAGTTGATTTATCAACGCGCCGGCATCGTGCTGGCGGAGCATAAGCGCGAGATGGTTTACAACCGTCTGGTGCGCCGGTTGCGGCTGCTGGGATTGCACGATTTCGGCGATTATCTGGCGCTGCTGGAAAGCGATCCGAACAGCGCGGAGTGGCAGGCGTTCATCAACGCGCTGACCACCAACCTGACGGCATTTTTCCGCGAGGCGCATCACTTCCCGATCCTGGCGGAGCATGCGCGCTCGCGGCCGAACGGCTACAGCGTCTGGAGCACCGCGGCCTCGACCGGCGAAGAGCCGTATTCGATCGCCATCACGCTGAGCGATGCCCTGGGGCAGCGTGCCGGCAGTTGCCAGGTCTGGGCCAGCGACATCGATACGCAGGTGCTGGAAAAAGCGGAGGCGGGCGTTTACCGCCAGGAAGATCTGCGCACCCTGACGCCGACCCAAATGCAGCGCTATTTTCTGCGCGGCACCGGTCCGCATCAGGGGCTGGTGCGCGTGCGGCCGGAGTTGGCGGCGCGAGTGAACTTTCAGCCGCTGAATCTGCTGGCGCCGGAGTGGGCGCTGCCGGGGCAATTCGACGCCATTTTTTGCCGCAACGTCATGATCTATTTCGATAAGGCGACGCAGGAGCGCATCCTGCGCCGCTTCGTTCCCTTGCTTAAGCCGGGGGGGCTGATGTTCGCCGGCCACTCCGAGAATTTCAGCCAGATCAGCCGGGATTTCTACTTGCGTGGGCAGACCGTGTATGGGCTGACCAAGGAGAGGTAATGAGTAAAATCAGAGTGTTATGCGTAGACGATTCGGCACTGATGCGCCAGCTGATGACGGAAATCGTGAACGGCCATCCCGACATGGAAATGGTGGCGACCGCGCCGGATCCGCTGGTGGCGCGCGATCTGATCAAAAAATTTAATCCTCAGGTGCTGACGCTGGACGTCGAGATGCCGCGCATGGACGGGCTGGATTTCCTCGAGAAGCTGATGCGCCTGCGGCCGATGCCGGTGGTGATGGTCTCTTCGCTGACCGGCAAAGGCTCGGAAATCACGCTGCGCGCGCTGGAACTGGGCGCGGTGGATTTCGTCACCAAACCGCAACTCGGCATTCGCGAGGGCATGTTGGCCTACAGCGAGCTGATTGCCGAGAAGATCCGCACTGCGGCCAGAGCGCGCCTGCCTCAGCGCTCCAGCAGCCCGGCGCCGGCGATCCTCAGCCATGCGCCGCTGCTGAGCAGTGAAAAATTGATCGCCATCGGCGCCTCCACCGGCGGCACCGAAGCGATCCGCCAGGTGCTGCAGCCGCTGCCGGCCACCAGTCCGGCGCTGCTGATCACCCAGCACATGCCGCCGGGTTTCACCCGTTCGTTCGCCGAGCGGCTAAACAAGCTGTGCCAGATCACGGTGAAAGAAGCGGAGGACGGCGAGCGCGTGCTGCCGGGCCACGCCTATATCGCGCCGGGGGACCGCCATCTGGAGCTGACGCGCAGCGGCGCCAACTATCAGGTGAAGCTGCATGACGGCCCGGCGGTCAACCGCCATCGCCCCTCGGTCGACGTGCTGTTCCGCTCGGTGGCGCAATACGCCGGCCGCAATGCGGTGGGGGTGATCCTCACCGGCATGGGCAACGACGGCGCGGCGGGGATGCTGGAGATGCATCGCGCCGGGGCCTATACCCTGGCGCAGAACGAGGCGAGCTGCGTGGTGTTCGGCATGCCGCGCGAGGCGATCGCCAGCGGCGGCGTCAGCGAAGTGGTCGAGCTGGACAGAATGAGCCAGCGCATGCTGGCGCAGATCGCCGGCGGCCAGGCATTGCGCATTTGATTTCAGTCCGCAGGGTCTTCCCGGCGGCGATATGACCCAGGTTCGCCGTGCGGCGGCCTGCGGTGTTGCATCATTAAACGGTTAACTATTTCAGGAGTAACAATGGCAGACAAGAACCTCAGATTTCTGGTTGTGGACGATTTTTCCACCATGCGCCGCATCGTCAGAAATTTGCTCAAAGAGCTGGGCTTCAACAACGTCGAAGAAGCTGAAGACGGCGCGGATGCGCTGAACAAGCTGCGCGCCGGCGGTTTCGACTTCGTGGTGTCCGACTGGAACATGCCGAACATGGACGGGCTTGAGCTGTTGCAAACCATCCGCGCCGACAGCGCGCTGGCCGCGATGCCGGTACTGATGGTGACCGCGGAAGCCAAGAAAGAAAATATCATCGCGGCGGCGCAGGCCGGCGCCAGCGGTTATGTAGTAAAACCATTTACGGCGGCGACGCTGGAAGAAAAGCTCAACAAGATTTTTGAAAAATTGGGCATGTAAGGAGAGGGCGATGAGAGACATTCCAATGCCTGCCAGCGATGCAGCGACCGCGGGAGAGATCATCTCCCGCATCGGCCAACTGACCCGAATGCTGCGCGACAGCATGCGCGAACTGGGGCTCGATCAGGCGATCGCCCAGGCGGCAGAGGCGATCCCGGATGCGCGCGACCGTCTTGACTATGTCGTAACCATGACGGCGCAGGCGGCGGAACGGGCGTTGAACTGCGTGGAGGCGGCGCAACCGCGCCAGGCGGAGCTGGAATCCGGCGCCAACGCGTTGAAAGGGCGCTGGGACGAGTGGTTCGCCAATCCCATCGAACTGGACGACGCGCGTTCTCTGGTCAACGACACGCGCCAGTATCTGGATCAGGTGCCGGGCCATACGGCTTTCACCAACGCCCAGCTGCTGGAGATCATGATGGCGCAGGACTTCCAGGATCTGACCGGTCAGGTGATCAAGCGCATGATGGACGTGGTGCAGGAGATCGAAAAGCAGCTGCTGATGGTGCTGATGGAAAACATGCCGGAGCAGCCGGTGAAGGAAAAACGGCCGAACGACAGCCTGCTGAACGGCCCGCAGCTCGACCAGAACGGCGTCGGCGTGATCGCCAATCAGGCGCAGGTCGACGATCTGCTCGACAGCCTCGGTTTCTGAGGCCTTTCGGGGCGCGCGACGGCGCGCCCCGACAACAAGCCACGTCGTTTTGGTCTCATCCCCTAAATAACCCGCCTTTTTCCCCGTTGTTCCGCCAATGACATCGCCAATTTTTTGGCATGCTGACCGCCATTCTTTACCCTCCCGACACAGGAACGGCGTTTCGTGGCTGAAGACAGCGATCTGGAAAAAAGCGAGGCCCCCACGCCCCACAGGCTGGAGAAGGCGCGTGAAGACGGCCAGATCCCGCGCTCGCGCGAGCTGACCTCGGTACTGATGCTGCTCTCAGGCCTCGCGATTATCCTGATGTCCGGCAGCAACATGGCGCAACAGCTGGCGGCGATGCTCACGCAAGGTCTGAACTTCGATCACGGCATGGTCAGCAACGATAAACAGATGCTGCGCCAATTGGGCATGTTGCTGCGCCAGGCGGTGCTGGCGCTGCTGCCGATCATGGCGGGGCTGGTGCTGGTGGCGCTCGCCGCGCCGATGTTGCTGGGGGGCATTTTGTTCAGCGGCAAGTCGATCAAATTCGATTTGAAGCGGCTGAACCCGCTATCCGGGTTGAAGCGCATCTTTTCCAGCCAGGTGCTGGCCGAGCTGCTGAAAGGGATCCTGAAAGCGACGCTGGTCGGTTGGGTGACCGGCCTCTATCTGTGGCACAACTGGGCGGCGATGCTACATCTGATGACTCAGCAGCCGCTCGATGCGCTGGGCAACGCGCTGCAGATGATTCTGTTCTGTGGCTTTCTGGTCGTGCTGGGATTGACGCCGATGGTGGCGTTCGACGTGTTTTATCAGCTGTGGAGTCACTTCAAGAAGCTGAAGATGACCAAGCAGGATATTCGCGACGAGTTCAAAGACCAGGAAGGGGACCCGCACGTGAAGGGGCGCATTCGTCAGCAGCAGCGGGCGATCGCCCGGCGCCGCATGATGGCCGACGTGCCCAAGGCGGACGTGATCGTCACCAACCCGACGCACTACGCCGTCGCGTTGCAGTACAACGACAAAAAAATGAGTGCGCCGAAAGTGCTGGCCAAAGGGGCCGGCGAAATCGCCTTGCGCATTCGCGAACTCGGTGCGGAACACCGCATCCCGATGCTGGAGGCGCCGCCGCTGGCGCGCGCGCTGTATCGGCACAGCGAGATCGGCCAGCATATTCCGGCCACTCTGTATGCCGCGGTCGCCGAAGTGCTGGCCTGGGTGTACCAGCTGCGCCGCTGGCGGCGCGAGGGCGGCCTGATCCCGAAAAAACCTGAACGTTTACCGGTGCCGGAAGCACTGGATTTTGCAAGAGAGAGTGACTCTGATGGCTAATTTGGCCTCCCTGCTTCGTTTGCCGGGCAATTTTAAAGATACGCAGTGGCAGGTGCTGGCCGGCCCGGTGCTGATCCTGCTGATCCTGTCGATGATGGTGTTGCCGTTGCCGGCGTTTATCCTCGACCTGCTGTTTACCTTCAACATCGCGCTGTCGATCATGGTGCTGCTGGTGGCGATGTTCACCCAGCGCACGCTCGAATTCGCCGCCTTCCCGACCATCCTGCTGTTCTCCACGCTGCTGCGTTTGTCGCTCAACGTCGCGTCGACGCGCATCATCTTGCTGGAGGGGCACACCGGCTCCGCCGCCGCCGGCCGCGTGGTTGAAGCCTTCGGCCACTTTCTGGTGGGGGGCAACTTCGCCATCGGCATCGTGGTGTTCATCATCCTGGTGCTGATTAACTTTATGGTCATCACCAAAGGTGCGGGGCGTATCGCCGAAGTGGGCGCGCGCTTCGTGCTGGACGGTATGCCGGGTAAACAGATGGCGATCGACGCCGATCTGAACGCCGGCCTGATCGGTGAAGACGAAGCGAAGAAACGGCGCGCCGAAGTGACCCAGGAGGCCGACTTTTACGGCTCGATGGACGGCGCCAGTAAATTCGTGCGCGGCGACGCCATCGCCGGCCTGATGATCATGGTGCTGAACGTAGTCGGCGGCCTGTTGGTCGGCGTGGTGCAACACGGCATGGAGCTGGGGGCGGCGGCGGAAAGCTATACGCTGTTGACCATCGGTGACGGCCTGGTGGCGCAGATCCCGGCATTGGTGATCTCC
This sequence comes from Serratia sp. CY40230, assembly GCF_052168835.1. Lineage (NCBI taxonomy): Bacteria > Pseudomonadati > Pseudomonadota > Gammaproteobacteria > Enterobacterales > Yersiniaceae > Serratia > Serratia sp. CY40230. Next base: position 587,466 of record NZ_JBJNLX010000001.1, on the reverse strand, counting down.
ACTGCCGCCGGCGTCATCGTCACCCGCGTCGCGACCGATCAGGACGTCGGCGAGCAGATGGTGGGCCAGCTGTTCAACAATCCGCGCGTGATGTTGCTGAGCGCCGGAGTGCTGGGCCTGCTGGGCCTGGTGCCGGGCATGCCGAACCTGGTGTTCCTGCTGTTTACCGCGGCTCTGTTGGGCCTCGCCTGGTGGCTGCGCGGCCGTGAACAACAGGCGCCGAAAACGGTGGAAGATCCGGTGATGCCGGAGAATCCGCAGGCCGCCGAAGCCAGCTGGGCCGACGTGCAGTTGGAAGATCCGCTGGGGATGGAGGTGGGCTACCGGTTGATTCCGATGGTCGATTTTCAGCAGAACGGCGAACTGCTGGGCCGTATCCGCGGCATCCGCAAGAAATTCGCCCAGGACATGGGCTATCTGCCGCCGGTGGTGCACATTCGCGACAACCTGGAACTGCCGCCTGCCAGCTACCGTATCCTGATGAAAGGCGTCGAGATCGGCAGCGGTGAAGCGCAGCCGGGCCGCTGGCTGGCGATCAACCCCGGCAACGCCGTAGGCGAGCTGGCGGGAGACAAAACCGTCGATCCGGCCTTTGGGCTCGAGGCGGTATGGATCGACAGCGCCTTGCGCGAGCAGGCGCAGATCCAGGGCTTTACCGTGGTGGAGGCCAGCACCGTGGTGGCGACACACCTCAATCACCTGATCGGCCAGTTCGCCAGCGAGCTGTTCGGCCGCCAGGAGACCCAACAGCTGTTGGATCGCGTGTCGCAGGAGATGCCGAAGCTGACCGAAGACTTCGTGCCGGGCGTGGTGTCGCTGACGACGCTGCACAAAGTGCTGCAAAATCTGTTGGCCGAGCGCGTTTCCATTCGCGATATGCGCACCATCGTCGAAACGCTGGCGGAACACGCCCCGGCGCAGAGCGATCCTTATGAATTGACCACCGTGGTGCGAGTGGCGCTGGGCAGGGCGATCACGCAGCAGTGGTTCCCGGGCAACGGCGAGATTCAGGTTATCGGCCTGGATACCCAGTTGGAGCGTCTGTTGCTGCAGGCGTTGCAGGGCGGCGGCGGCCTGGAGCCGGGGCTGGCCGATCGTCTGTTGGATCAGGCACGCCAGGCGTTGCAGCGGCAAGAAATGCTCAGCGCGCCGCCGGTGCTGCTGGTCAACCATGCGCTGCGGGCCTTGCTGGCGCGCTTCCTGCGTCGCAGCCTGCCGCAGATCGTGGTGCTGTCCAATCTGGAGATCAACGACGATCGCCAGATTCGCATGACCTCGACCATCGGAGCGGCCTGATGAAACGCTGTCTGTTCGTATTTTGTTTGCTGGCTCCGCTCGCCGCTGGCGCGGTGTCCGGTTCCTGGGTCGCTGAAGGGGCGGGGGTCACGCTGGAACAGGGCGGGATGCGCGATGAATCCGCCGCTTTGCGGCCGCCGAACGCGCTGCCGGATGCCCATGCGCGCATCACCAGCGTCAGCTGGCGCTACCGTTTGCTGGGGCCGGAGCCCGTGGGGCTGCAGGCCCAGCTCTGCACGGTAAACCGCTGCATTCCACTGGGCGGCGGCAGCGGCAGCAGCAATGGTCTGCAGGGCGAACCGGCCAATGCGGAATTGCGCTTTGTCTATTACGTGCAGTCGCAAGGCGGGCTGAATCCGCCGCTGCGGGTGATTGGCAATCAGGTGATCGTCAATTATCAGTAACATCAGGCCAGAATTTGCAGGCCGTTGCGTTCCACCAGAGTCAGCAGTTTCATCGCGGCGGAGTTCGGTTGCGCTTCGCCGCGCTCCCATTTCTGCACCGCTTTTTTGCTGACGTTGAGATACAGCGCAAACACCGGCTGACTGACGTTTTCCCGTTCGCGCAGCGCGCGGATCTCGGCCGGCCCGAACTGTTTCACCGGCCGCAGGCACAGCATGTCGAAGGTGCGCATGGTCACGTCATCGACGAAACCGGCGCGATGCAGGCCCTGAACTTCCTGGTGGATCTCGGCAAGAATTTTACTCATCGCTTAGCCTCCGTAATTCCTTGTTGTTGACCAGCTGGTAGAGTCTGAATGGCGAATAATCCAGATACAGCGCAGCCAGATGCTTCAATCCTTGTAACTCATCCGCACTGATGTTTTCTCTCTCACTTTTGGCAAAGCCGCGCATAAAAAACAGGCGGTCTTCATCACGAAAAACGATCAGTACCCGATAGCCGCCACGTTTGCCCGCACCAGCCCGAGCGATGCGCTTTTTGTATACGCAACCGCCAAGATTGGCATCGTACAGCTGATGTTGCATCTCTCGCGCCGCTTTCACTATCGTGGCGTCGCTAATGCGCTCGCGTGCGGCAAAACCCTGAAAGGTTTTGGTGAGATAAATGTCGGCCATTCGCTCTCCCTGCGAATCTATACCCTCTAAGGGTATATTTCAAGTGGTTTAAAAATAACCACAGGGTGACAAGCGGCCAAAGAGAAAGAAACAGCCAAATTCACGCCATGCGCAGCCTGACGCAAAGCCTTAAGTGAATTCAAAGAGTGATAGGGAGAAAATGCGACGGGATGCGCAGAAGCCGGTAAACGCATGCCCGGTGATAGGCTCACCGGGCAAATGAGTCAGGTCAAACGCCGATTTTTCTGCCGAGCAGGCTGCCGGCGTGCGACTGGCCGTCCGGGCCATACAGCGATTTGTTGTTTTTGCTGAGGATGGCTAGCGCCTGAGCGTTATGGTCGATCTGCTGATTGAGCAGAAGACCGTTGTGCTGGTTCTTTTCGCGCAGCGTTTGGCTCAGCAATTGAACGCGCTGCCAACGATCGGCCAGGGGCGCTTGGCTGGCATAGGGCGCGCGTTGCCCGCAGGTTTTTTCCTGCCCCAGGCGCTGTTGCTCGAGATAAGCGACCGTCGCCAGCAGTTGGCTTTTGGCATCGGTGACGCGCTGCAAGGCCACGCCCGGCAACTGGCCGGAGCACAGCAAGTCGTGCTCTTCCTCCAGCACGCCATTGAGCGCCTGCAGCGTTTCCAACAGTTTATCCAGCAGTTGTGCCAGCTTTTCCATAGTAATGACTTATCCTTTACCGCTATTCGCCGCGCGCTGTCAGTCGCGTCCGGCGATCCATTGAACATCGCTCTGCGCGTCTTGCAGCAGCGCATCGGCGATTTTGCCGGCGTCCATCTTCAGTTCACCGTTGCGGATCGCCTGTTTGATGGCCTCGACCCGACCCATATCGATATCCTGGGTGCCCGGCTGCATCAGGCGCGCCTGCGCTTCGCTCAGTTTGACCTGCGTGCCGCTGACGGCGGTTTCTGCCACGGCGGCCTTGCGCGGTTGGAGCGGGTTGTCGGCCGGGGTTTCACGCGGTTGCACAGTGGAAACCGGCTGTAACCGCTGGGTGCGATCGATACTCATGGTCCATCTCCGTTTACGCCGTGACCGCTCGCGGGCGACGACGCTGCAATGAAAGTGTTGCGGCCCTGGTGGCCAATAAAATGCTGCTTGATTTGTCTTATCGGCAAGGTTGGCGGAACCTTTACTTTTTTATAACGTAATGCGGATCGCGCCGTCGTCCCCGACCACGCCGCTGACGATCTGCCCGGAGGCCATGCGTACCCGCACGCTGTCTTCGGCGGCGGCGTTGTTCATCGCCTTACCCGCACCGCTGATGCTGAATCCTTCGCCCTGTGCGTTGACCTGCACCGGTTGCCCAGCCTTGATAATCCAGGCGCGGCGCAGCATGGCGAGGGTCAGCGGCTGACCGGGGCTGATGTTGCGCAGGCTGACGGCACCTAACGCTTTGCCCGCTTCGGTCAGCGCGCGCGGCGGCAGGGTATCGAGCCGGCCCTGTTTCAACGTCAGATCCGCCGCCGTCAACCGGCTGCCGGCGCTGATGCCGCGCGCCGAAACGAGATAGCGGCCGAACACCTGCACCTGCGTCTGGATAAAACGCCGCTCCTGGCCACAGCGCGCCGAAATGCTGACGTTGCCGCCGATCCGCGCGTTGGGCGACAGCGACAGCTGCGGCAGTTCGCAAGCGGGCCATTGGTTCGGCGGCGTGCGCACCCGCACTTTTACCTGTACCGGTTCGCCGCTGAACTTGCCTTGGATGAAGCTTTCGATTTGCGTCGCCAGATCGTCGGCGCGCGCGTTCAGACTGCACAGCAGGCCGATAAGCAGCAGCATTTTACCTTTCATCGTCATCTTCTCAAGCTTCATCGGGATACGCGTAAGTGTACCCGCAGCGCGCGCAGGCTAAGCAGATAAATAGCGCCCCATTTTGCGTTTATTCCCGCGATAGGGTGGCGCAGGGGGCGTTTATGCTGTCGACTCCAAATTCTAACCTCGCGGAGGGAGCATGCTCGACAAACTGGACGCGGCTCTGCGCTTTGGCCAAGAGGCGCTGAACTTGCGCGCCCAGCGGCAGGAAATTCTGGCCGCCAACATCGCCAACGCAGACACGCCGGGTTATCAGGCGCGGGATATCGATTTCGCCAGCCAATTGAACAAGGTGCTGGAGCAGGGGCGCGTCAGCGGCAACGGCATGGCGCTGAACCTGACGGCGGCGCGCCACATCCCGGCGCAGACCCTGCAGCCGCCACAGCTCGATCTGCTGTTCCGAGTGCCGGATCAGCCGTCGATGGACGGCAACACGGTGGACATGGATCGCGAACGCACCAACTTTGCCGATAACAGCCTGAAATATCAGACCGACCTGACGCTGCTCAACGGGCAGATCAAAGGGATGATGTCCGTGCTGCAACAAGGATAAGGCGCATGTCTTTACTGAATATTTTTGATATCTCCGGCTCGGCGTTATCGGCGCAATCCCAGCGCATGAACGTCAGCGCCAGCAACATGGCCAACGCCGACAGCGTGACCGGCCCGGACGGTGAACCTTACCGCGCCAAGCAGGTGGTGTTCCAGGTCGCGGCGGCGCCAGGGCAGCCGACCGGCGGCGTGCGCGTCGCCCAGGTGGTGGACGATCCGGCGCCCGAGCGCCTGGTGTATCAGCCGGGCAACCCGCTGGCGGACGCCAAGGGGTATGTGCGCATGCCGAACGTCGACGTGGTGGGGGAAATGGTCAACACCATCTCCGCTTCCCGCAGCTACCAGGCCAACGTCGAGGTGCTCAACACCACCAAGTCGATGATGATGAAAACCCTGACGCTGGGTCAGTAACCGGAGATTTCCATGGCTATCGCCGCAACCACCAACGAGTCGTTGGACAACACCGTCATCGGTAACAACAGCAAGACCACCAACAGCCAGGATCTGCACAACAGCTTCCTGACGCTGCTGGTCGCGCAGTTGAAAAACCAGGATCCGACCAACCCGATGCAGAACAACGAACTGACGTCGCAGCTGGCGCAGATCAATACCGTTCAGGGCATCGAAAAACTCAACACCACGCTGGGGTCGATCTCCGGCCAGATCAATAGCAACCAGTCGCTGCAGGCCACCGCGCTGATCGGTCACGGCGTGATGGTGCCGGGCAACAATATTCTGGTCGGCAGCAAGGACGGCAAGGTCAGCACCACGCCGTTCGGCGTGGAACTGGAGCGCGCCGCCGATCAGGTGACCGCCACCATTACCAACGCCAGCGGGCAGGTGGTGCGCACCATTGAAATTGGCGGCCTGACCGCCGGCGTGCACGCCTTCACCTGGGACGGCTCGCTGGATGACGGCTCCACCGCGCCCGACGGCGCCTACAAAGTGGCGATTAACGCCAAAGGCAACGGCGAGCAGCTGGTGGCGCGCAGCCTGCACTTCGGGCTAGTGAACGGCGTGATCCGCGACGGCAACGGCGCCAAGCTGGATCTCGGCCTGGCGGGCAACGCCACCCTGGAAGACGTGCGACAGATCTTATAACCCTAAGCATCAGGCTCAATCGGACGATAGCCTGACCACTATTCGGAGAATAACATGGCCTTTTCTCAGGCAGTCAGCGGCTTGAACGCGGCAGCAACCAACCTGGACGTGATCGGTAACAACATCGCCAACTCCGCAACCGCGGGCTTCAAATCCGGCAGCGTCTCCTTTGCCGACATGTTCGCCGGTTCGCAGGTCGGGCTGGGCGTCAAAGTGTCCGGCATCACCCAGAACTTCAAGGGCGGCACCACCACCGGCACCAGCCGCGCGCTGGATGTGGCCATCAACGGCAACGGTTTTTTCCGCATGCAGGATAAAGACGGCGGCATCTTCTATACCCGCAACGGCCAGTTCAAACTGGACGAGAACCGCAACCTGACCAACATGCAGGGCCTGCAGCTGACCGGTTACCCGGCGGCCGGTTCCCCGCCGACCATCCAGCAGGGCGCCAACCCGGTGCCGCTGAGCATTCCTGAAGGCATGATGAACGCCAAGGCGTCCACCTCCGGCGAGATGGTGACTAACCTGAAGTCCACCCATAAAGTGCCGGAAAACAAGACCTTCGATCCGACCAAGCAGGACAGCTACAACTACGTCAACACCATCACCGCTTACGACTCGCTGGGTAATGCGCACAACATCAACGCTTACTTTGTGAAGACCGAAGACAACAAATGGCAGGTCTACACCCAGGACGGCAGCGCGGCGCCAGTGAACGCCGGCACCATGGAGTTCAGCACCAGCGGTAATCTGGTGAAAACCACCAGCACCAACGGCGCGCCGGGCGAGTTCAGCATGGTGATCCCGATGACCGCCAAAGACGGCGCGCCGGCGCAAAACTTCACCCTGAGCTTCGCCGGCAGCATGCAGCAGAACGTAGGCAGCGACTCGGTGAGCAAGGTGGCGCAGGACGGCTATGCCGCCGGTGAATACACCAACTTCCAAATTAACAACGACGGCACCGTCGTTGGGATCTACTCCAACCAGCAGACCCAGGTGCTGGGCCAGATCGTCATGGCCAACTTCTCCAACCCGGAAGGGCTGGCGTCGCAGGGCGATAACGTTTGGCAGGAAACCGGCGCGTCCGGCCAGCCACGCGTTGGTCTGTCGGGCGGCGGCGGCTTCGGCAAGCTGACCAGCGGTGCGCTGGAATCTTCCAACGTCGATCTGAGCCAGGAGCTGGTGAACATGATCGTCGCACAGCGTAACTACCAGTCCAACGCCCAGACCATCAAGACGCAGGACTCCATCCTGCAGACGCTGGTTAGCCTGCGCTAATAGGGCCGAGTTATGGATCACGCGATTTATACCGCGATGGGCGCGGCGCGCCAAACGCTGGAACAGCAATCCATTACCGCCAACAACCTGGCCAATGCGTCGACGCCGGGCTTTCGCGCCCAGCTTGCCGCGTTGCGCGCGGTGCCGGTCGACGGGCCGAGCCTGGCGACACGCACCTTGGTGACCGCGTCGACGCCGGGCGCCGACATGAGCCAAGGCGCGCTGAACTACACGGCGCGCCCGCTGGACGTGGCGCTGCAGCAGGATGGTTTTTTGGCGGTGAGCCTGCCGGGCGGCGGTGAAGCTTACACCCGCAACGGCAACATTCAGATTTCCTCCACCGGGCAGTTGACGGTGCAGGGGATGCCGCTGATGGGCGACGGCGGGCCGATCGAGGTGCCGCCGTCGGCGGAGATCACCATCGCGGCCGACGGCACCATTTCGGCGCTGAACGCCGGCGATCCGCCGAACACCATCGCGCAGATTGGCCGCCTGAAGCTGGTGAAGGCCGATGCGCGCGAAGTGATGCGTGGTGACGACGGGCTGTTCCGCCTGACGCCGGAAACCCAACAGCAGCGCGGCAATCAGTTGCAAAACGATCCGCAGGTGCGGGTGATGCCGGGCGTGCTGGAGGGCAGCAACGTCAAGCCGATGGAGACCATGGTTGACATGATCGCCAACGCCCGCCGTTTTGAAATGCAAATGAAGGTCATCCACAGCGTGGATGAAAACGAACAGCGTGCCAACTCACTGCTCTCAGTGAGCTAAGCAGCAAGGAAATAACCGATGATTCCATCCTTATGGATTGCCAAAACCGGTCTGGACGCGCAGCAGACCAACATGGACGTGATCGCCAACAACCTGGCGAACGTCAGCACCAACGGCTTCAAGCGCCAGCGTGCGGTATTTGAAGATCTGCTGTACCAGACCATGCGTCAGCCGGGTGCGCAGTCTTCCGAGCAGACTACGCTGCCTTCCGGTCTGCAGATCGGCACCGGCGTGCGTCCGGTGGCGACCGAGCGCCTGCACAGCCAGGGCAACCTGTCGCAGACCAACAACAGCAAAGACGTCGCCATCAAGGGGCAGGGTTTCTTCCAGGTGATGCTGCCGGACGGCACCCAGGCCTACACCCGCGACGGGTCGTTCCAGATCGATCAGAACGGCCAGCTGGTCACCTCCAGCGGTTTCCAGGTGCAGCCGGCGATCACCATTCCGGCGAACGCGCTGTCCATCACCGTCGGCCGCGACGGCATCGTCAGCGTCACCCAGCAGGGGCAAACCGCCGCCCAGCAGGTGGGCCAACTGACGCTGACGACCTTTGTCAACGACAGCGGTCTGGAGAGCGTGGGCGAGAACCTGTATCAGGAAACCGAAAGCTCGGGCGCGCCGAACGAGAGCACGCCGGGGCTGAACGGCGCCGGTCTGCTGTATCAGGGCTACGTGGAAACCTCCAACGTTAACGTGGCGGAAGAGCTGGTCAACATGATCCAGACTCAGCGCGCTTACGAGATCAACAGCAAAGCGGTATCGACCTCCGATCAGATGCTGCAAAAGCTGACGCAACTGTAATCTGTCATTGACGGGCCCGGCATGCCGCGCCCGTCATTCTCTTTCGTGAAACAAAGGCGATACCCGTGGTAACCACATATTCGATGGCAATCCTGCCGCGGCAGGGACAACGCTGGCTGGCGGGAATGGTGATGCTGACGCTGAGCGGCTGCGCTTATATCCCGCACAAACCGCTGGTGGACGGCGCGACCACGGCGCAGCCTGCGCCGGCCAGCGCGCCGATGCCGAACGGCTCGATCTTCCAGACGGTGCAGCCGATGAACTACGGCTATCAGCCGCTGTTCGAAGACCGCCGGCCGCGCAACGTCGGCGACACCCTGACCATCGTGCTGCAGGAAAACGTCAGCGCCAGCAAGAGCTCCTCCGCCAACGCCAGCCGCAACGGCGCCAGCAAGTTCGGCGTCGCCACCTCGCCGCGTTACCTCGACGGCCTGTTGGGCAATGCGCGCGCCGATATGGACATTTCCGGCGACAGCACCTTCGGCGGCAAGGGCGGCGCCAACGCCAACAACACCTTCAACGGCACCATTACGGTGACGGTCAACCGGGTACTGGCCAACGGCAACCTGCACGTGGTGGGGGAAAAGCAGATCGCCATCAACCAGGGCACCGAATTCATCCGCTTCTCCGGCGTCGTCAACCCGCGCACCATCAGCGGCAACAACTCGGTGACCTCGACGCAGGTGGCGGACGCGCGTATCGAATACGTCGGCAATGGCTATATCAACGAAGCGCAGACCATGGGCTGGCTGCAGCGTTTCTTCTTAAATGTTTCACCGTTCTAAGGATTGACTGATGCTGAAAAAATGGTTTATCGCGCTGTGCGTCGGGCTGGTGTGCTTGCCGGCGGCGGCGGAGCGCATCCGCGATCTGGTGACGGTGCAGGGCGTGCGAGACAACGCCCTGATCGGCTACGGCCTGGTGGTGGGGCTGGACGGCTCCGGCGACCAGACCATGCAGACGCCGTTTACCACTCAAAGCCTGAGCAACATGCTGTCGCAGCTGGGCATCACCGTGCCGCCGGGCACCAACATGCAGCTGAAAAACGTGGCGGCGGTGATGGTGACCGCCAAACTGCCGCCGTTCTCGCGCGCCGGGCAGAATATCGACGTGGTGGTTTCTTCGATGGGCAACGCCAAGAGCCTGCGTGGCGGCACCCTGCTGATGACGCCGCTGAAAGGCGTGGATAACCAGGTTTATGCGCTGGCGCAGGGCAACGTGCTGGTCGGCGGTGCGGGCGCGGCGGCCGGCGGCAGCAGCGTGCAGGTCAACCAGCTGGCGGGCGGGCGCATCAGCAACGGCGCCACCATCGAGCGCGAGCTGCCGACCACCTTCGGCAGCGGCGGCGTACTCAACCTGCAGCTGAACGACGAAGACTTCACGCTGGCGCAGCAGATCAGCGACGCCATCAACCGCCAACGCGGCGGCGGCACCGCGACGCCGCTCGACGCCCGCACCATTCAGGTGCTGGTGCCGCAGGGCAACAGCTCTCAGGTGCGCTTCCTGGCGGAGATTCAGAACATCACCGTCAACGTCGGCGCGATGGACGCCAAGGTGATCATCAACTCGCGCACCGGGTCGGTCGTGATGAACCGCGATGTGATCCTCGATTCCTGCGCCGTCGCCCAGGGCAACCTGTCGGTGGTGGTCGATCGGCAGAACACCGTCAGCCAGCCAACGACCCCGTTCGGCGGCGGCCAGACGGTGGTGACGCCAAACACCCAGATCTCGGTGCAACAGCAGGGCGGATCGCTGCAGAAGGTGAACGCCAGCGCCAACCTGAACAATGTGATCCGCGCGCTGAACGCGCTGGGCGCTACGCCGATCGATCTGATGTCGATCCTGCAGGCGATGCAGAGCGCCGGCTGCCTGCGCGCCAAGCTGGAAATCATCTGATGGCCGGCGATCTGATGGCGATGTCGGGCGCGGCCTATGACGCCCAGGCGCTGAACGGCCTGAAGCGCGACGCGGTGGCCGACCCGCAGGGCAACCTCAAGCAGGTGGCCCAGCAGGTAGAAGGCATGTTCGTGCAGATGATGCTGAAAAGCATGCGTTCCGCCTTGCCGCAGGACGGGGTATTGAGCAGCGATCAAACGCGGCTCTATACCTCGATGTACGACCAGCAAATCGCCCAGCAGATGTCGCAAAAAGGGCTGGGGCTGGCCGACATGATGGTCAAGCAGATGAGCAACGCCAACACGGTGCCGAGCGAAACGGCGGGCCTGTCGCCGATGGCGCTGGACAACGAGGTGCTGCAAACGCTGCCGAACCAGGCGCTGGAGCAGATGGTGCGCCGCGCGATGCCGAAAGCCCCGCCGGCCGCCGCGCCACTGTCGCTCAACAACGGCAACTTCGTCGCTCGTCTGTCGATACCGGCGAAGGTCGCCAGCCAGCAGAGCGGCATTCCGCATCAGCTGATCGTCGCACAGGCGGCGCTGGAGTCCGGCTGGGGGCAGCGCGAGATCCCGACCTCAGACGGCACGCCGAGCTACAACCTGTTCGGCATCAAGGCCGGCGGCAGCTGGAATGGGCCGGTGACGGAGATCACCACCACCGAGTTCGAACAGGGCGCGGCGAAGAAGGTGAAGGCGAAGTTCCGCGTCTACGGCTCGTACGTCGAAGCGATCGCTGATTACGTCAAACTGCTGACCAACAACCCGCGCTACGCCGACGTGGCCGCCGCGCGCAGCCCAGAACAGGCGGCGCATGCGCTGCAGCGCGCCGGCTATGCCACCGACCCGCAGTACGCCAGCAAACTGGTCAGCGTGATTCAGCAGATGAAGAACGCCGGGGAACAGGCGGTGAAAGCCTATACCCACGATCTGAAAGATTTGTTCTAAATCCCCGTCATTCTTGACGCCGCAGCGGCGCCAATGATTTAGGGGATAGGCGGCAATGGAGGCTGGCTGGATGCTGACCGCATTGCCGCTTTTTTTCCTCAAGTTCTTCTCATTTTTGCCGATAACCGAAACAGGCTGAGCGAACAGGCTCAGCAGCTCAATTAAGAACCCTGTGGGCCACCGGCGCCGCAGCATAAGGAATTCCGATGTCCAATAGCTTAATCAATACCGCGATGAGCGGGCTGAATGCGGCTCAGGTGGCGCTCAGTACCGTCAGCAACAACATCTCCAACTACAACGTGGCGGGCTACAACCGCCAGACCGCGATCCTGGCGCAGAACGGCGGCATGGCCACCATGAGCGGCTTTATCGGCAACGGCGTGACCGTCACCAGCGTCAACCGCGAGTACAACCAGTTCATCACCAACCAGCTGCGCGGCGCACAAAGCGCGTTCGGGGCGCAAAACGCCTATTACGAGAAGATTTCACAGATCGACAACCTGTTGGCGAGCAAGACCAACCCGCTGTCGACCAACATGCAGGACTTCTTCACCAACCTGCAGAACCTGGTGAGCAACGCCGGTGACGACGCCGCGCGCCAGACGGTGCTGGGCAAGGCCAACGGCCTGGTGAACCAGTTCAACAACACCGATAAATTCCTGCGCGACATGGATAACGGCGTTAATCAGCAGATCAGCGATACGGCGCAGCAGATCAACAGCTACGGCCAACAGATCGCCAAACTGAACGACGAGATCACCCGTTTGCGCGGCAGCGCCGCCGGCGAGCCGAATGCGTTGCTGGATCAGCGCGATCAGCTGGTCACCGAATTGAATCAGCTGGTGGGCGTACAGGTCACGCAACAGGACGGCGACGCCTATACCGTCTCCTTCGCCAACGGCTTGACCCTGGTGCAGGGCAGCAACACCTATCAGGTGGAAGCCGTGCCTTCCAGCAGCGATCCTTCCCGTCTGACCATCGGCTATAACCGCGGCAACGGCGCCAGCGAAGTGCCGGAAGGCCAGATCACCAGCGGCACGCTGAGCGGCGTGCTGAAATTCCGCAGCGAAACGCTGGACGGCGTGCGCAATCAGCTGGGCCAGTTGGCGCTGGCGATGGCGGACAGCTTTAACCAGCAGCATCGCGCCGGCTTCGATCTGAACGGTGACGCGGGCGGCGACTTCTTCAGCTTCAGCGGCGGCCGGGTAGTGGATAACACCCGCAACACCGGCGACGCGTCGCTGTCAGTCTCTTACACCGATACCGGCAAGGTGAAGGCCAACGATTATCGCGTCGAGTTCGACGGCAGCAACTGGCAGGTCAGCCGCCTGCCGGACAACGTGAAAGTCAACGCGACGCCGGGCACCAGCGCCGACGGCAAGCCGACGCTGAACTTCGACGGGTTGGAAGTGAGCATCGACGGCAATGCGCAGGCCAAAGACAGCTTCACCGTGAAGCCGGTCAGCGACGTAGCGGGCAATCTGAAAGTGGCCATCACCGATTCGTCCAAGATCGCCGCCGCCGGTAAAGACGACAGCGGCCGCGGCGATAACGAAAACGCCAAGAAGCTGCTGGATCTGCAAACCAAAAACCTGGTGGACGGCAAGGCGACCCTGAGCGGCGCTTACGCCGGCATCGTCAGCGGCGTCGGCAACCAGACCGCTGCCGCCAAGGCTATCGCCACGTCGCAGGCCAAGATCGTCACGCAGCTGGGCGCGCAACAGCAGTCGATGTCCGGCGTCAACCTTGACGAAGAGTATGGCGAGCTGCTGCGTTTCCAGCAGTACTACATGGCCAACGCTCAGGTGATTCAGACCGCCAGCTCGCTGTTCGACGCGCTGCTGAATATTCGTTGATTTCATTGTTAATCGGCGCCGATAACGGCGCCGGTCGCTCAGAGTAAGGAACCCACAGCATGCGCATGAGCACCAGCATGATGTACCAACAGAACATGAACGGCATCACGGGCAACCAGTCGCTGTTCATGAAGGCGGCCGAGCAGCTTTCCTCGGGCAAGCGGGTGATCAACCCGTCCGACGATCCGCTGGCGGCGTCGCGCGCGGTGATGTTGTCGCAATCGCAGGCGGAAAACAGCCAGTACACGCTGGCGCGCACCTTCGCTCGTCAGAACGTGTCGATGGAAGAAACGGTCTTGGCCGGCGCGACCTCCACCATCGCGGACATGAAGGCGCTGATTGTCAATGCCGGCGGTACGGAAAGCGATAACGATCGCCAGTCGCTGGCCACTCAGCTGCAGGGGCTGAAAGATCAGCTGCTGAACCAGGCCAACAGCACCGACGGCAACGGCCGCTATATGTTCGGCGGGTATGTGAACGACAAGGCGCCGTTCGTCGACAACGGCGGCACCGTCAGCTATCAGGGCGGCGACAAGACGGTTCAGCAGAAAGTGGACGCCAACCGCACCATGACCATCGGCCATACCGGCAACGCGGTGTTCATGTCGTTGACCAGCAACCCGAAGCCCGAGCCGGACGGCAGCGCGCCGGTCAGCAACGTATTCGAGAGCATCGATATCGCGCTGAACGCGCTGAAAATCCCGCTGCAGGGCGCCGACGAGGCCACCAAGCAGCAGGTGAACGATGCGCTGGCGAAAGCCAACCGCGGCCTGGACAACTCCTACAACAACGTGCTGAGCGTGCGCGCCGAGCTGGGCAGCCAGCTGCAGGAGATGGATCAGTTGGACAGCATCGGCAAAGAGCGCGATATGACCAACCAGATCCAGATGAGCGCGCTGACGGATGCCGACCTCGCCGAGTCTATCTCGTCTTATTTCATGCAGCAGGCGGCGCTGCAGGCGTCGTATAAAACCTTCAGCGATATGCAGGGCATGTCGTTGTTCCAGATGAATCGTTAAGAGCAATACCCCGTTGCCTGACCGCGACGGGTTTCCCTTTAGTGCGCTTAGAAAATGCCCTCTCCGCCCCGCGGGGAGGGCGGCTTCTTGAAACCGGGCGCACTCGTTTGGCGCGTCGCTCGTTCTCCCACTACTGACTGAGTGACGCGCCTTTTTTTGTCTGCGTGTTCCCCATTCACCTTAAGCCTTAGCGGAAAGGCACGCCGCGATCCCTATCGCCGCCGTTATTGCCGTCGCCGGCACCGCCCATCCGTTGCATTTCTTCTCTGGTCAGTTATCTCAACATAGGTCGATCTCCTGTTAACGCGACTTGGCGTTATTTTTAGGGGTGCTGTTTTCGATTTGAGGCTTGCGGCTCTCATTGAACAGCCAACGTATTGGCGTATAGAGGCACTCGGCCAACTTCAATGAGCCAAATAAAGTAAACGGGATGATGACGAAACTATCGACGCCAGGCGGCAGAGCAAATAATCCCCAGGAAAAGCCCAGCGTATTTAAAATAGTGCTCATGATCAAAAGGGCGATGCCGCTGATGAATAAATCACTCAGCTGGAATTTTATCTTCATGTTTGCACCGATTATATTTGGGTGAGGCTTGCAGCGTGCTGTCTGCAAGGTTGCTTCCAATATAACGCTGGGGGGATAAGGTGGGAAATCGATTTTTCTTGTCAGTGAATAAATAAGAGATGTGAGTAAAGCAAATTATTAATGCATTATCTTTAAATTTAGCGTGGCAGCGAGGGCGACGTGCTGCATTATTTCATTCCTGACAATGAAATGCACAGGACGTCGACATGGCTTGCCGACGGGTGATCAATGCCGGTTACGGCAGGAGCCGGGTTGCCGTTCCGGTGCAGCGTCGAATGGCGCAGCAGAGGCCGGATACGGGCGCAACCCGGAATGTTTTGCTAAAAGCCGTACGGATTATTTCTTTTTCTTCACCACTTTCCATTTTTCACCAGTGGCCGTTTCGCTGATGGCAACTTTAAATTTGTTGCTTTTCCAGTGGGCCATGCCGAATAACCGGCGTGCTTTGCGGTTGCTTTTCGCTTTAATCATGATGTCGCTCCTGTGGTTAGCAAAGGTCGATGCTGCGCCCTGCAACCGGCAGGCTGCCAGACGCATTTATTCAGGGTGTAAGTTATCTGCCGCGCATTTAACCCTGCGTGGCTGCGTTATTTTATTTTTCTCTAACCAATAAGTTTATATTATCGCCGCGGGTGACTGATGGGGTGCGGGCGATATTTTTTCTACCGGGTCTATTCTAGGTCGGGGTTTTATTTATTCAAGCCGCCGGAGACATTTGAACCTTAATCCGGATAAAAGACGTTTCTCAGGCTTTTGTCCCAAGAAAACGTTTTTATTACCATTTTGTCTCAGGCGGAAGAGGGGGAAAGGAAGGGGCCGCAGGGGCTCAGAAGGTCATGCCGCCGATTACCGCCGCCAGTCGATCGAAGATTTCACCGAACAGATGTTCGCAGAACGGCGCCAGCATCGGCATCATCATGCCCAGCGTCATGATGCCGAAGGTCATGGTGACCGGGAAACCGATCACGAACACCGACAGCTGCGGCGTCATGCGGTTGAGCAGGCCGAGCGCCATGTTGAGCGTTAACAGCAGGCAGATCAGCGGCAGCGCCAGCATCATGCCATTGATGAAGATCAGCGAGCCGACCTGAGTCAGCACCAGGAAACCGTTGCCGTTCAGCGGCTGCGTTTGGACAGGCAGGGTGTGGAAGCTGTCCGCCAGCAGCGAAATCAGCCACAGATGGCCGTCGAAGCTGAGGAACAGCAACATCGCCAGCAGGTTAAGCAGGCGCGCCAGCACCGGCATGTTCGGGCCGCCGCTGGGATCGAAGAAGGTGGCGAACGACAGGCCCATCTGCATGCCGATCACTTCGCCCGCCAGGCGCACCGCCGCGAAGGCGAACTGCATGGTCAACCCCAGCGCCACGCCGATCAGTATTTGCTGAATCGCCAGCCACAGGCCGGCGGCGGAGAAGATGGGAATATTGCTGGCGGGCAGCGTCGGCGCGATCAGGATGACGATCAGCCCGCCAAGGCCGATTTTGACCTTTTTGCTGATTTGCTTTTCGCTGAATATCGGCGCGGTGCTGATCAGCGCCAGAATGCGCAGCAGCGGCCAAAAATAGTGGCTGAGCCAGACGGTGAGCTGGGCGCTGTCGAAAGTGAGCACGGTCAGCCGATCAGGGTAGGCAGGTTGCTGAACAGGGTGCGCATGTAGTCCAGCAACAGGTTCAGCATCCAGGGGCCGGCGATGATGATGGTGGCCACCACCGCCAGAATTTTGGGGATGAACGACAGCGTCATTTCGTTGATCTGGGTGGCGGCCTGCAGCAGGCTGACCACCAGGCCGCTGATCAGCGCCGCCAGCAGCAGCGGGGCGGCCAGCGCCAGCGCCACTTTCATCGCCTCGGTGCCGAGCGCCATAACCGATTCAGGTGTCATCTCGCGTTCTCCGATCGGGGTTACGAATAGAAGCTCTGCGCCAACGAGCCGAGCAGCAGCTGCCAGCCATCGACCAGCACGAACAGCATCAGCTTGAACGGCAGCGAGATGGTGGCGGGCGGCACCATCATCATCCCCAGCGCCATCAGCACGCTGGCGACCACCAGGTCGATGATCAGGAACGGAATGAACACCGTAAAGCCGATCTGGAAGGCGGTTTTCAGTTCGCTGGTGACGTAGGCGGGCAGCAGGATGCGCATCGGCACCGCTTCCGGGCCGGCCAGCGGCGGCTGATTGGCCAGTCTGGCGTACAGCGCGAGATCGGTTTCGCGCGTTTGGCGCAGCATGAACTCGCGCAGCGGCTGCGCGCCTTTATCCAGCGCGACCTCCAGTCCGATCTTGTCCTGGCTGAACGGCAGGTAGGCGTCCTGATAGACCTTGTCGAACACCGGCGACATGATGAAGAAGGTCAGGAACAGCGCCAGCCCCAGCATCACCTGGTTCGGCGGCGCCGACGGCGTGCCCAGCGCATTGCGCAGCAGCCCGAGCACGATGATGATGCGGGTGAAGCTGGTCATCATCAGCAGCATGGCGGGCAGGAAGGTCAGCGAGGTCAACAGCACCAGCGTCTGCACCGGCAGCGACCAGCTTTGGCCGCCGTTGGCCAGCGGCTGGCTGATCAGCCCCGGCAGTTGTGCAAAAGCCGCCGGGCTGATCAGCAGCAGGGCGGCAGGGAGCCAAACCGCCGGACGGCGGACGAGGGTATGAAGAGTCGAGGTCATGCCGATTTTTCCGGGCGTTTCAGTACTTTTTGCATCAGTTGGCGGAAGTCCGCCGGTGTCGCCGCGTTGGACTCGCCTTCGTCTTTCGGCGGGGCGGGCAGGGTGTGCAGCGGGGTGATCTGCTGGGCGGTGACGCCCAATACCAACAAGGTGTCGTCGATTTCCACCACCACCACGCGTTCGCGCTGCCCGACCTGGCAACTGGCGCGCAGGTTGAGCAGTTTGTTGTTGCGCGCCTGCGGGGCGAACCCCAGCCGACGGAACAGCCAACCGGCCAGCAGGATCAGCAGCAGAATGCCGCCGAGCGCGCTGCTGACCTGCATCAACACCGAACCGGCCGGCAGGGCCGGCGCGGCGGGGTGTTGGGTGCTTTGCACGGTAACGGGCGCCGCGGCGGTCATCAGCGGCTCAGTCGACGCATGCGTTCGGATGGGGTGATGATGTCGGTGATGCGCACGCCGAACTTGTCGGCCACCACCACCACTTCACCTTGTGCGATCAGGTAACCGTTGATCAGGATATCCAGCGGTTCGCCGGCCAGGCCGTCCAGCGCCACCACCGAGCCTTGCGACAGGCGCAGCAGCTCTTTGATGGTCATCTTGGTGCGCCCCAGTTCCACGGTCAGCTTGACCGGAATATCCAGGATCAGGTCGATATCCTGCAGGCTGCCGAGCGCATCCTGAGCTTCCAGCGACTTGAACACCCCTTCGGTGCTCGCGCCGGATTTCTCTGAAGACTGCTGCTCGTTAAACGCATCAGCCCACAGATCGTCTACGGATTCCTTTCCTTCGCCAGACGGTTGCTTAGGATCACTCATTGGGCTGTTCCTCACTCAGAGCATTCAAAATAGGGTTAATCAAATGTTCAACACGCAGGGCGTATTGCCCGTTCAACGTGCCGTATTGGCTGGTCAGAACCGGTACGCCGTCCACATGGGCGATCAGGCGTTCCGGCTTGTCTATCGGTAATACATCGCCCGGTTGCAGCTTCAGGACTTTCGACAGCCGCATCGGGATATCGACGAAGTTGGCGATCAGCTCCAGTTCGGAATGCTGCACCTGCTTCACCAGCGTTTCGCGCCAGTGGCTGTCTTCCTGCCGCGAATTTTCCAGCGGCGGGTTGGTCAACAGCTCGCGCAGCGGCTCAATCATCGCGAAGGGAATGCAGATGTTGAACTCGCCGGTCAGCGCGCCGATCTCCACCTGGAACGGCGTGGTGACCACGATGTCGTTTGGCGAGGTGGTGATGTTGGTGAACTTCACCTGCATTTCGGCGCGCACGTACTCTACGTCGATCTTGTAGATGGCGCTCCAGGCGTCGCCGTAGGCGTCCAGCGCCAGGCGCAGCATGCGCTTGATCACCCGTTGTTCGGTCGGGGTGAACTCGCGGCCTTCGACCTTGGTCGGGAAGCGGCCGTCGCCGCCGAACAGGTTATCGACGGCGATGAACACCAGGCTCGGCGCGAACACGAACAGGGCGGTGCCGCGCAGCGGATTCAGATGCACCAGGTTCAGGTTGGTCGGCACCGGCAGGTTGCGGGCGAACTCGTGATACGGCTGGATTTTGATCGGGCCGACGGTAATGTCCGGGCTGCGGCGCAGCAGGTTGAACAACCCCATGCGGAACTGCCGGGCAAAACGTTCGTTGATGATTTCCAGCGCGTGCAGGCGCTCGCGCACCACGCGGCGCTGGGTGTTCGGATCGTAAGGCTTGACCTCGCTCTCTTTGCCGACCACCGCCTCGGGTTCATCACCCGCGCTGTCGCCGTTGAGCAAGGCGTCGATCTCTGCCTGTGAAAGAATGCTATCGCCCATAGTGATTACCGCAGTATGAAGGCGGTGAACAGCACGTCGCTGACCACCTGCTTCGGTTGTCCCTTAACCAGCGGCGGGCTGAGCACGTCCTTAATCTGCGCCACCAACTGTTGCTTCCCTTGTTCATTGGCCAGCTGGCTCGCTTCCTGACGGGAGAGCAGCATCAGCAGACGGCTGCGCACTTCCGGCAGAAAATCGTTCAGCTGGCGGCGGGTACTTTCGTCCGGCAGACGCAGCGTGAGGCCGATGTACAGCACGCGATCCGGGTTGTTGTCCGGCGTCACCAGGTTGACGGTAAAGGTGTCGAGCGGCATGAACACCGGCGCGGCCGGCGGTTGCTGTTTGGCTGCGGCCGGTTCGGCGCCGTTTTTATGCTGTTGCAGCAGCCACCAGCTGTAGCCCGCGGCGCCACAGGCGACGACGCTGATCAACACCAGCAGGATGACCAGAAGGGGGCGTTTCGGTGCTGCCGGAAGGGAGTTCTGAGACATAGCGAAATCTAATTCCTGTTGTTCCACCCGCGGCCGGCGAGGCGGCGGGCATAGCGCGCGGCAAAGCCGCACGCATGACATGTAAAGGTATTATCGCGTCTATTGTGGCGTGCAATAGCCTGAATAGACGCGCAAATGGGTGCCAGCTTGGGCGTTTGCAGCGGCTCAGGCGAAAATATCGACGCCGTTGACCGCACTGGCCATGCGCTGCAGCGCAACCGGCGTACTGACGTTGTCGGCTGCCGCAGCCTCGCCGCCATGATGTTCAGCATAGCTGGAACGGCCCTGGCCGTTGGAAGCCTGCTGTTGCGCCTGCTGCTGCCATTGCGGTGTGGATTCGCCGCCCACGCTGCTCTGCCCCAGGTTGATACCGCTCTCCGCCAGCGCGTGCCGCAGCTGCGGCATCGCCGCTTCCACCGCCGCACGCACCTGGCCGTGCGCAGAGGCGATGTGCAGCTGCGCCTGCTGATCGTCCAGTTTCAGCGTGATCTGCAAGGCGCCCAGTTCCTGCGGGTGCAGGCGCAGCTCGGCGCTCTGCTGGCCGTTGCGGTGGAACATCAGCACCTGTTGGTTCAACGCCTGCTGCCACTCCGGGCTGCCCAGCTGCGCGTTGAGCTGCGGCGTAGGCGGCGCCGTCACCAGCGCGCTGGCCGGGGCGGCCGTTTGCGTCGGGCTGGCGGCGGCCAGGGCGACAGCGTGATTGAGCGTCGGTTGCTGCTGCGCATCGCTCGCCGGCAGCGGCTGTGCGGCGTTTGCGCGTTCACCGCTGGTCGGCTGCGGGAGCGCCGCGGCAGCGTTGTCGCCATCGGTAGCCGGCGTTTTCGCGCCCGTCACCGCCGAGGCGGGGGCCGCCGACGAGTGCGCGGCGGTGTTATCACCGGCCGCCGCGATGTTCAGCAGGCCGTTGCCGGGCTGCAGCGTAGTCGTCTCGTCAGCGTTTTCCATCGGCAGCGACTGTTGGCCTTCGGCCGGTTGCGCCTGAGCGACGATCGCGGCCGGCAGCATGGCGTACAGCGCCTGCAGC
The DNA here is from genome assembly GCF_052168835.1 of Serratia sp. CY40230. Taxonomy (NCBI): domain Bacteria; kingdom Pseudomonadati; phylum Pseudomonadota; class Gammaproteobacteria; order Enterobacterales; family Yersiniaceae; genus Serratia; species Serratia sp. CY40230. The sequence goes on along the minus strand of NZ_JBJNLX010000001.1, from coordinate 566,480 downwards.
GTCGCGGCATCCAGCTCTTTGGCGGCGACGATCGGCGGCTGCGCCGGTTTATCGCCGGCGGCGGTCGCATCGCCTTCAACGGCTTCTGAAGAAGGCGCGTCGGCTGAGGCTGACAGGTTCGGCAACAGGCCGCCGCGCTCGCCGAAGGTGGCCAGCAGCTGATTGAGCTGGTTGCGGCTCAGGGCCGGGGCGCGTTCATCGTCCGCGCTCAGCGTGGCCGGCTGAGGTTTGCCATCGGCGGCGGGCGCGAAACGCGCGCCGAGCAGCTGGGCAAAAGCGGACGACAGCTGGCTTTCGTCCAGCGCCGAGGTCAGTTCGGTCAGACCGCCGGCGTCGCCGGGTAAGGCCAGGCCGGACAGGGCGTTCAGATTCATGGGTTGATATTCCTTTGTGCGCTGCGTTGAGCGAATTCATCCATCAATTTTTGATCCCGTTTGTTCTCCTGCTGCTGCTCCGCGTTCATTGCGCGGGTATGCAGGGTTTCGAAAGCGTTCAGCCGCTGTTGTTTGTCTTGCCATTGCTTCACCGCGTGATCCACTTTCTGCCCCCACTGCAGCAGCTGCTGGCGGTGCTGGTCGATGGCCTGCTCCAGCGTGCCGATAAACTGCTGGTAGTTTTGCCAGCGTGAGCTGTCCATGCCGTCGCAGAGCGTATGATTCAGCTTCTGGCGGTATTCGTCCTGATAGTTGAGCAGCATCGACAGCTGTTGCTCCGCCGCCTGCTGCGCCTGCCGCACCTGGCCCAGCTGTTGCGCGGCTTGTTCCACCGCATCCTGCGCCAGATCGCGCAGGGTAATCAGGGGTGACTGTGATTTCATCGCTCTGCGCCTCTGTGACGTTAAACAATCAACTGCTGCAGCTGTTGACAGGCTTCATCATAGCCGCTGCGTTCGAAGATACCCTGCTGCAGGTAGGCTTCCATCTGCGGATACAGCGTCATCGCTTTGTCCAGCAATGGATCGCTGCCCGCCGCGTAGGCGCCGACGCTGATCAGATCGCGGTTGCGTTGATAGCTGGCCAGCATCTGTTTGAAGGTGCGAACCCGGCGATAATGCTCTTCGTCGATCAGCGACGTCATGGCGCGGCTGATTGACGCTTCGATGTCGATAGCCGGGTAGTGGCCGGCCTCTGCCAGCCGCCGCGACAGCACCACGTGGCCATCGAGGATGGCGCGCGCCGAGTCAGCTATCGGGTCTTGCTGATCGTCCCCCTCGGTCAACACGGTGTAGAAGGCGGTGATGGAACCGCCGCCGCTGATGCCGTTGCCTGCGCGTTCCACCAGCGCAGGCAGCTTGGCGAAGACCGAAGGCGGATAGCCTTTGGTCGCCGGCGGCTCGCCGATGGCCAGGGCGATCTCACGCTGCGCCATGGCGTAGCGGGTAAGGGAGTCCATGATCAGCAACACATGCTGCCCGCGATCGCGGAAATCTTCGGCGATGCGGGTGGCGTAAGCCGCCCCCTGCATGCGCAGCAGCGGCGACACGTCCGCCGGCGCGGCGATCACTACCGAGCGCGCGCGGCCTTCGGCACCGAGAATGTTCTCGATAAAGTCTTTGACCTCGCGGCCGCGCTCGCCGATCAGACCAACGACGATCACATCCGCCTGGGTATAACGGGCCATCATGCCGAGCAGCACGCTCTTACCGACGCCGGAGCCGGCGAACAGGCCCATGCGCTGGCCGCGCCCGACGGTCAGCAGGCCGTTGATGGTGCGCACCCCCACGTCCAGCACCTGCTCAATTGGCGTGCGCTGCAAGGGGTTGAACGGCGCGGTGATCAGCGGCGCGCGGTAACCGGTTTCCGGGGAGGGCAGGCCGTCGAGCGGTTTGGCGCTGCCGTCGAGCACGCGCCCCAGCAGCGCCGGGCCGAGCGGCAGCTGTTTGCCGGCGCTTTGGCCTTCCGGCGCGATGCGGGCGTAAACCCGCGCGCCCGGCACGATGCCTTCCACTTCTTCCAGCGGCATCAGGAACAGCCGCTGGCCGTTGAAGCCGACCACTTCGCTTTCCACTTCCTGCACTTCACCGGCGTCGTGCCGTTCGATGAGGCAGGTCGCGCCGAGCGGCAGCTGCAGGCCGGTGGCCTCCAGCACCAGCCCGGTAGCGCGGGTCAGGCGACCGTAGCGGCGCACCGTCGGCGCGCGGGCGATGCGCTTTTCCAGCGTATCCAGAGAGCTCAGCCAGCGGCCGAGACGCGCTGTCATCAGACTTCTCCCGGTGCCGCCAGGCGGCACAGTTCATGCCAGCGCGTCGCCAGGCTGGCGTCGAGATCGCCTTCCTCGGCGCTGACCTTGCAGCCGCCCGGATGCAGTTCGCCGTCCGCCAGCAGGCGCCAGCCGTGCAGGCTGAGGGTAACCCCCAACTGCTGCTCGACGCGGGGGTAGTCGTCCGGGTGCACCCGCAGCTGCGGCTTGCCGTTGAACATCGGCTCCTGTTGAATCAGCTGTTGGATCTGCGCGAGCAGGGCGGTGCCGTCGCACACCGGCGGCTGGCCCAGCACCTGTTTGGCGGCGGTCAGCGCCAGCTGCATCAACCGTGACGCGATCACGCTGTCGAGCGCGTCCAGCGTGTGCTGGAATTCGGTGACCAGCTGCTGCCAGTGGGCGGTCAGCGGCTGTTGCTGCTGCTGCGCTTCCAGCAGCCCCTGCTGGCGGCCTTCCTCCAGACCGGACTGAAAACCGGCCTCGTACCCTTTTTGCTGGCCGTCGGCATAGCCCAGTTGCTGGCCCTGTTGCTCCGCCTGCAGGCGCAGCGTCGCCAGCTGCTGCTGCAATTCGGCCTGCGCGTCCGGCGACGGATCGTCAAGTTCGAGATCCGGCAATGGCGGCAGGTCGAGAACCGGTTTCTGTTCGCCCAAATCGTTGAGCGACCAGGGCTGCCAGGGCAGGGTGTTAATGCGATCAGACATAGGTGTCCTCGCCGCCGCCGATGATCATTTCGCCGGTTTCCGCCAGGCGTCTTACCACCAGCAGGATGGCTTTCTGCTCGTTCTCCACCTGCGACATGCGCACCGGCCCACGGTTGGCCAGGTCGTCGCGCAGGATGTCGGCGGCACGTTGCGACATGTTCTTGAGGAACTTCTCGCGCAGCGGCTGTTCGGCGCCTTTCAACGCGATCAGCAGCGACTCGCCTTCCACTTCCTGCAGCAGGCGTTGGATGCTGCGATCGTCGACTTCCACCAGGTTTTCGAACAGGAACATCTCGTCGATGATCTTCTGCGCCAGCTCGCCGTCGTATTCGCGCATCGCGTCGATGACCGCTTCTTCCTGCTGGGTTTTCATCAGGTTGATGATCTCGGCAGCGGTGCGCACCCCGCCCATTTTGCTGCGCTTGAGGTTCTGACCGTCGAGCAGGTTGTTCAGCACTTCGGTCAGCTCCGCCAACGCCGCCGGCTGCACGCCGCCGAAGGTGGCGATACGCAGCATCACGTCGTTGCGCAGGCGTTCGTCGAACAGGGCCAGGATGTCCGCCGCCTGGCCGCGTTTGAGGTGCACCAGAATGGTGGCGATGATCTGCGGGTGTTCGTCGCGGATCAGATCGGCGGCGCTCTGCGGCTCCATAAAGTTGAGCGTTTCCATGCCGGTGGTGGTCTCGCGCGATTCGAGAATGTCTTCCAGCAGGCTGGCGGCGCGCTCTTCGCCCAGCGCCTTGACCAGCACCGAGCGCAGGTAGTCGCTGGCGTTGACGCTCAGCGCCGCGTATTGCTCGGCGTCGTCTTCAAACTCGGTCAGTATCTCGCCGAGCTGTTTGTGTGAAACCTGGCTCATGCCGGCCATGGTGCCGCTCAGCAGCTGTACTTCGCGCGAGGAGAGGTGTTTGAACACCTCCGCCGCGCGATCTTCACCCAGCGTCATCAGCAAGATGGCGCTTTTGTCGGTTCCGGTCAGGCTCATATCTCGTTACTCATCCATTGGCGGATTACCAGAGCGACCACGCGCGGGTCTTTGTCAGCCAGATCGCGGATCCGCTGGCTCTGGACTTCTGCGCTGACGCGCTGCTGCGATTTGCGACGCTGCGCCAGCTCCTCGTTGCTCGGTTTGTTGCTGTCGACCGCTTTGGCGGCAGGGGCGTTGGCGGCGGCGAGGGCGGCCTGTTGCGCGGCCTGGCGCTGTTGCAGCTGCGGCCGCACCAGTTTGCGCCACAGCAGCCAGGCCACCAGCAGCACCAGCAGGTAGCGGCCCGCGTCGATCAGGCGATCGATAAACGACTGGCTTTGCCAGAACGGCAGTTCACCGCCGGTCACCTGGCTGTCGGTAAACGGTGTGTTGACCACGTTCAGGGTATCGCCGCGGCTGCTGGAGTAGCCCATCGCTTCGCGCACCAGCGCTTCGATCTGCGCCAGCTGTTCTTTGCTCATCGGCTGCGGTTTGCCGTCTTTGTCTACGCCGAGGTAGTTGACCACCACGGCGACCGACAGACGCTGCACGGTGCCGGCTTTTTGCTGGGTATGGCGAATGGTGCGGTCGAGCTCGTAGTTGGTGGTCGCGTCGCGTCGGGTATTTTGCGGCACGCCGCTGGCCGCCGCGCTGCGGGTGGCCGCGGCGTTTTGCGCGGTGGCGTTGGCGTTGTTGCCTGCCGCGGTGGCCGGCTTGGCGGTTTCAATCGGCGCGGTGGCCGGCGCGCTCGGTTGGTTGGACAGCGCGCCCGGCACGCCACCCACCTGCGGCCCACCGATCTGCTCGCTCAGGCTGGTTTGCTGGGAGCGGATAGCGGCTTTGTCCGGCTGCTGGTTCGGCTGGTACTGTTCATCGGTTTGTTCGCGCGTGGCGAAATCGATCTGCGCCGTGACCTGCGCACGCACGTTGGCGCTGCCGACCACCGGGGCGAGGATCGCTTCGATGCGGCGCTGGAAGCCGTTTTCCACTTCGTTGGCGTATTTCAGCTGCGAGGCGTTGAGATCGCGCCCGGTGCCGTCGGACTGAGTCAGCAGGCGGCCGGCCTGATCGACCACGGTCACGTTGCCCGGCGGCAGGCCGGCGACGCTGCTCGACACCATATAAACGATGGCGTTGATCTGGCCGTCGTCCAGCGCACGGCCGGGTTGCAGGGTGAGCGTTACCGAGGCGGAAGGGGATTTCTGTTCGCGCACGAACAGCGAGGGTTTAGGCAGCGCCAGGTGAACGCGGGCGTTTTGCACCGGCCCCAGCGATTCGATGGTGCGCGACAGCTCGCCCTCGAGGGCGCGCTGATAGTTAATCTGCTCGCTGAACTGGCTGATGCCGAATTTTTCCTGATCCAGCAGTTCGAAGCCGACGGCGCCGCCTTTCGGCAGCCCTTGCTGCGCCAGACGCAGACGGGTTTCATGCACCTTTTCCGCCGGGATCAGCAGCGCCGCGCCATTCTCGGCAAAGCGGTAAGGGATATTCATCTGCGTCAGCTGGGTGACGATGGCGCCGCCGTCGCGGTCGTTCAGATTGCTGTACAGCACGCGGTAGTCGGGGCTTTTCACCCACAACAGCAGCGCGACGACGATCGCGATCGCGGCGGAAGCGGCGACCAGCAACGGAATTTTCGGGTTGGCGCGCAGACGGTTCCAGATGGCCTGCAGGCCGTTGTCGCGGCTTTCGCCGGCGGTTATCGAAGCACTCATTTTAGGTCTCGTCCTTCAATGGCGCTCACGATCCCGTACGGGCCGCTGAGCAGCTCCCTGCCAGGCTGATGAACGGTATGGTTAGCGTTGTGTGACAAAACAGACTCCCTGATACACATATCTTCTAAATAGCGGCGCTCCCATTTCTGGGCAGGCCATTATTCGCCTTATCAGACAATTCCGATTGCCCGATAAGCCGGGTTTTTTGCAGTTAATTAACCGCTTTAGGTCCGAAAACGCTGTGCTAGGGTGTGCATCATTGGAGAAGTGCAGGGTGAAAACGTCACCCGGCGAGACGAGATGATTGAGGACCAGATGGCGATTCAGGGCATTGAAGGGGTACTGCAGCAGATGCAGACCATGGCGGTTCAGGCCGGCAAGATGGGGCAGAATGCGGCGCCGCAGGGCGTCAGCTTCGCCAGCGAACTGACCGCGGCGCTCGGCAAGATCAGCGAGACCCAGCAAACGGCGCGCAAACAGGCGCAGGATTTCGAGCTGGGCGCGCCAGGCATCAGCCTGAACGATGTGATGGTCGATCTGCAGAAATCGTCGGTCTCTTTGCAACTGGGCGTGCAGGTGCGCAACAAACTGGTGGCGGCCTACCAGGACATCATGAATATGCCGGTGTGATTGGTTAATTTCTTTGATTTAAAAGGGAAATGTCACTAGTTAATAGCGGCGTGGGGCACTGATGGGGCAAACTCCGTTAATTTCTGGTTCAACAGGTTGATCTGGTCATGGTTGTTTTCTGCCATCCATGATCCATAAACTTGGTAAACCATCTGGGTAGAAACGTGTTCCCTCTGTTGAGCAAGAAAGTGGGAGCCGGTGCTGGCAGACAGGGGCTAGAATGCCGCGATTGGTAAGCCTTTCAATGCCAGAACCCTTCTCGAAGTAAGGTATCATCCCAGCGCTACCCCATAGAGCCCTCGGAATAATAGTTACTTTTCTGACGTTATTACCAACTCATTGTGCGTGCAGGGCAAGGTTGGCCCACAACGGTGAGCCAGTGCTTAGTTAAAGCTGTGAAGAATTCGCTTAGCGAAGTTTATAGTGTCTGCTTTATCAGATGCATCAATGTGGTTGATGCCTTTCAGATCCATAGCTCTCTTGATATTGTCGAGAGCCTTCTTCTGTCTTGCCGTAACGCACATTGGCTCGTCTAGGGTAAATAGGACATCATCAGCAGAGAGCAAGCCCTCTTCTGAAGCTCTGGTTATACGCATGATCCACGCATCACCATGCTCCATCATCTTACCCGGCTCATCTTGTGTGAATGCTAACGGTTTGATTGCGCACTTAACTTGCCCTTCAACTTTTGCAACGAGAGGCATAGTAAACTTCGATAGATTTCCTTTGATAGATGTGGGTTTGAAAGCATTGCGCAGTTCGCTTACTCGATCAAAAGCGCATTTTAATTCTTTGGCCAACACATCTTCTCGGCGTTCTTCCGTGTAAGTTGAGTGGTTGACATACTTGTCATAGATTCTGACCAACTCTGTGGCAGGATCTTGACTAAGGACTACGCGAGTTTGGCTAAAGTGGAAAATTGACTCCTTTCTTGCGGTGAGATTTCTGAAGAAGTTAGCGAAATCTTTATCACCAAAATGCGTAAATTGATTTAATTTATATTTAGCAATCTTGAGTTCGGTACCGATTGCCGTCTTGGCGATGGGGAAGATTTTGTCGTCATGAAAGAAACATTTGACTCTCGCATCATTGCGCTTAGTGATTTTGAAGTCAAAGAAGCCTGCTTTTGGAGCGCATAAGACCACACCGACGTTGGCAAACTCTTCAGTCTCCGCATAAGGGGCATATCTCACAATGCTGTAAAGACACGGTGTGGTCATTCTAAGGTGCTCCAAAACTCATCTGTTTCAGTCCGGTCTAACGTGTTGTCTATGACCGGGGAAAATGCGTCATCAATCCACTCATCAGGAATGTCATCCAAGAAGTGTGGCATCCTACTAAGAGTTTCAAGAACCCTCTCTCGCAACTCAACTCTGTCGACCATGTCTATACGCCAGTTTCTGCTGTTAGGAGCATAAACATGGACAGAAAAATCAGCCTCTGAAGCATTCTGATCAAAGGATAGGTTATGGTCAATTAGATAATATTTACTATTGCCAAAATCATACAAAATGTTGACATTGCCACCTTTTTCAGTGAGTGTTCTGTCAGCATTTAATACAGTTTTATCAATTACATAGATTAATTTTTGCTCATCTACAGGGATAACTGATTCATCTCTTGACTGGCTAAAGGTTAGAGATGCAGCTCCTTCTATGTAAAGTGATGCAAACGCCGGTCCAGGCGATATTTGCTGTTCGAGATCCGGAACGTATTCAATGACTTCCTCGGGAATGTTCACTATCTTGAAGTCGGGTATAGGGAGTCCGATGTCTTCAACAATGCACCCAGAGACGAACTCAGCCAATAGGTTCCTTGGTGGCATTGATGGTCTGGATTTAACAACATAGAGCCGATCATCGTTACACCGGCACAAGAATGGCTGCGTCGATCCTTCATTTATTCTGCGGATTATTTCTACAACGCATGGAATGTCATCTTCAGCATTATCAACCATCACTTTTCCTTGCAATATAGGTCGTTAAGTATATCGAAAACAACGCGCCGGAATTTTTCTGCCTGCATATTAGCCATTTTTTCCGCATCGCATCTACATCAGATACTGATGCTGGTTGTGACAATCTACCTTGAACGATAGTAAGAAGCTTGGAGTTCGTTAATATTCCATTTACTGCAGGTGCTTCTCCCTTACTTTCTGGGGGGATGCGGGAATTGACGTGTGCGTTGTCTCTGGCTATTGAAAGCAATCTTCAACCAAGTGTTGTTATCATAGATTGTGTTTCCAGAGGCTACAATGGGCCCGCTGTGAATCCATTGTGTGAAAAATATGCTATAAGGAACAAAAAAAAACCAGCTATCGAAATAGCTGGCTGAAGGTGCGATAAAACATTTATGTCATGTAGGAGCGTCGACAGCCGCTCGAGGTGGCGTCAACGCGATTATCATATTTGTTATGTTATAACAAATCAATGCTGCCGTACGTTTGCTTCAGCCCGCCAATTCCGCGATCCGCTGGTGGGCGTTCGCCAGCCCCTGATCGCGGCCGTGCGGTTTCATGTCCAGCCCTTCGGCATAGATAAATTGCACGTCGCCGATCCCCATCAGCCCCAGCACCGAACGCAGGTAGGGCGTTACGGCATCGGTCGGATGCCCGGCGTGCATGCCGCCGCGTGAACTGAATACCAGCGCATTGACGCCTTCCACCAACCCCACCGGGTAGGTGGCGGTATAGTTGAAGGTCATCCGGGCGCGAGCCACCAGATCGAACCAGTTTTTCAACTGGGTCGGGACGTTGAGGTTGTACATCGGCGCGCCGAGCAGCAGCAGATCGCTCTCTTTCAGTTCGGCAATCAGCTGGTTGGAGAGCGCCACCGCCGCTTTGGCGCGTGGGCTGATGTTTTCCGCGCCGCGCAACGCACCGAACAGCTCGCCGTCCAATACCGGCAGATCCAACGCCGTCAGATCGTGTTCGACGATCCGATCTTCGTGTCCTTTCGCCTTACGCGCCGCCAGATAGCGGTCAATCAGGTTATTGGTCTGCGAGTCATTTCCCATAATGCTGGATTTGAGTACCAGTATTTTTTTCATGCTGTTGTCCTCTGACGGTCATCTGTGGTTTTCACCGGGGATTCGGAATGACTGCAGGTTATCATTGCTTGAGGTTCACCAGTGGTGATAGGTTTTCACTAAATTGATTCCATATTGGCAACATTAAGATGAAAAGCGATCTGAGTGCGCTGCCGGCGTTTGTCGCCGTGGCGGAAGGCGGCAGTTTCGCCGCCGCCGCAGAGAAACTGCATCTGACGCGCTCTGCGGTCAGCAAAATCGTGTCGCGTCTCGAGGCTCGGCTTGGCGTGATGTTGTTTATGCGCACCACGCGCAGCCTGAGCCTGACGGATGAAGGGGCGCTGTACTATGAGCACTGCCGGCAGGCGTTGGCAAACATTCAGGCGGCGGAAAACCAGCTCGACAGCGGCAAGATGCAGGTCAGCGGCCGGCTCAGAGTCTCGGTGCCGGTGCTGTTTGGCCATTTGTGCATTGCGCCCGTGTTGACGGCGCTGGCGAATGAGCATCCCTTACTGACGCTGGAGATTTCATTCAGCGACCGCAGGATCGATCTCGTCGACGAGGGGTTCGATCTGGCGGTGCGCATTGGCGAACTGGCGGACAGCGGCAGCCTGGTTGCCCGGCGCTTGGGCGAACACGGCATGCTGCTGTGCGCCTCGCCCGGTTATCTGCAGCGCTGCGGTGAACCGAGAACGGTAGAGGCGTTAAGCCGACATCAGGCGGTGGGGTATCTGCACGCCGGCGCCGTGCTGCCCTGGCAGCTTCGCGGCGAAAACGGCGAGCTGCGGTCGTTCAGGCCACCGGCCAAGATGATGATGGATGACATGCAGGGGATCGTCGATGCGGTGTCCGCCGGCGCCGGTATTGCCTGGCTGCCGGAGTGGCTGGTGCGCGAGCGCTTGATGGCGGGGACGTTGGTGGAGATCATGCGCGGTGAGTCCAGCCTCAGTTTCCCGGTGAACGTCGTGTGGCCCTATATGCCTTACCAGCCGCTCAAGGTGCGGCTGGCGGTAGACAAGCTGGTGGCGGAGCTGCCGGGAAAATTGGCGCTTGCGGCACCGTGGGTATCGCATCGCTAATGGCCGGTGCCACAACCGACTAATGTACCGAATAGAGGGCAGAAAATGGTGCTGTCAGGTTTATTGAATGCGCAGGTGACCGTTTATTATGACGTGATTAGTAGGGTTATTATTCGAGGCCGGTCAATGAGCACGAAAAGCGAATCCAGATGGCGTCTGATCAGTATTTTAATGTTGGCGCTGCTGGCGGTATTAATTGGCGTTCTGGTTAAACTGGACTGAAGTCTGACCAGACGATAAAAAACTGGCCGTTTTATTGTGCGGCCAGTAAACGCATCATCTCTTCTTCATTCAGTAAGGCTAACAGCCACAACCCCAACAAAATTATTGCCAGAGAAAATAATCGCTTTTCATTACGCATCATTTAATTCGCTGTTCGGCGGATGGGCGTTGCTTAGCGTATCTCCGTGGTGTTACAACCGTTAGGGACTTGTGTTAAATAAAGCCATTTTGTTGCGCGTCTATTTATGTTTCTCCGGCGACCATCGCCTCAACGCCCTGAGAACCGGGTTCCATAATCCTTTGATGGCCGCGAATGGCGGTAGGCGCGAAACCGAAGCGTTTGCGAAAACGTTCGGCGAAACGCGATGCGCTTTCATAACCCACATGTTGCGCGATGGCGGAGATCGGCCAGTCGGTCGACTGCAGCAGGGCCAGCGCGCTACTCATGCGCACGTCGATCATCAGATTGCGCAATGCCGTATTTTCCATCGACAGTTTGCGGCGCAACATCACTTCACTCATCGACAGGCTTTCCGCGACTTTGGCCGCCGTCCAAATGCTGTGCGGGTCGGTCGCCAGGCAGCGGCGCACGCGTTGCGTCAGATCCTTGGCTTCGTTGTGAATAAAGCGAATGCCGAATTGGGCCAGCCACAGCAGAATTTCCAGCATTTTATGCCGCACGATGATGGTGGGAAAGCGTTGCCGCAGCGTCAGCGCCAGACCGGTGGTTTCAAAACTGTGCTTGAGGGCGCAGGGCAGGTTGCGCAGCGCCAGGACGGCCTCGAACGGCATCGGCGCCGGCGTTTCCTCCGCCGGAGGTTGGACGGTGAGCAACAGGGGATCGCAGGTCAGCAACTGACAGCTGAATACGCCGTCTTCGGACGGGCCGTTAATAATGTCCACCGTTTGCCCGCCGTCGATAATCAACAGCTCGCCGGGATGAGCGACCACTTCGTGTTGTTGCCAGCGTACGCGCTTATGGCCTTGTTGTATCAGATACAGATGTGGTTGCTCAAAATAGACTGAAGGGAATAATAATTCAGTATGCTGAATGATGTGCGCTGAGGCGCCAATTCCAGGACAGAGATTAATTGTACGTTCCATCGATATTCATTTCGCAGCCATTATCTGAGAATATCTTTACGCTTTGATCAGCGTTGGAGCAACATTTTTCCATGGGCCGTGAAACACAGCGGCGTGTTTTATCTATCAAAAATCAATTTCCTGCTGAACAGAAAACGTCCGTGTCGGGATGATGTTTATCCATTAAAGTGAGAGCCAGGCTCGAAGCGCGCATTTTACCAATTACCCATAAACTGAATAATTCAAATGCCATAGATTAATATCCTAACGTAACCCGAGGGTAATAGCGCATAGTGCTATTTAATCCATTTTCGTCAGTATTGTCGATCTTATCGGACCTGTGGTTCCCCCAGCAACAGCGCACGATCATGAAACTGGCCGTAGGTATTGTTGACCACGTTCTGGCGCGTGGACTGTTCGATCAGCATCTTCAGCTCATCCATTCGCTGCTGTAACAGACGCTTGAGCTCGGTTTCGTTGTCGAGGATCTGTTGCAACTTATTGCGCAACATCTCCTGCAGCGCCATGGACGGGCCGGCTTGCCCGGTAAAGGCGGCGGTTTTTTCCACCGCCGTCACGTAAGCGAATTCGAGCTCGACGAGCTCCTCCCAGCGCCCGGTTTGCGCCAGCGCGATCATCTGGCTGCTCAGGCTATAAATTTGTTGATAAGCGGCTAACAGCTGCTGTTGACGTTCCATTACACGGCGTCCTGCGAAGGTTGGTAGTTAGGGCCGATCTGGCGCCAGGCGTCGGCGATGTTTTCCAGCAGTTTAACCACTTCGGCGATCGCCGCTTCGTCGTTGTGCAGGTTGGCCTGCATCAGTCGACGCTTCATGTAGTCGTACAATGCCGCCAGATTTTCGGCGATCTCGCCGCCCTGCTGAGGATCGAGGCCACTTTTCAGGCCGTTGTCGATGATATTGATGGCTTTGGACAGCGCCATACCTTTGCCGGCGATATCGCCCTGGTTCATCAGGATGCGTGCGCGAAGCAGGGCGCTGAGCGCCCCGTCGAACAACATCACGATTAACTGGTGCGGGCTGGCGCTCATGGCGCCGCTTTCCAGACTGACCTGTGCATAGGCCTGAGTGCCGCTACGGTTATACATGCTGTTTTCTTTACCTTGTTAAAGGGTTACTTGAACTGTTGAGCCAAATAGTTACTGGTGCCGTTCATTTTCGACATCATGGTATCCAGCTGAACGAACTGTTGTTTATAACGATCGATGGTGTTCTGAATGCTGGCGGTGACCGTCGTGATCTGGCTGTTCAGGCGATCGAGGTTGGTGTTGATGCTTTTGGTCGAGTTCTCGATGATGCCGCCGGATTTGATGTAGTTCTGGATCTCGTTGTGGATCTCGGTGGCCATGCCGGTGTCTTTGCCGTTACCGACGAAGAAGTTGCTGACTTGATCCGGCTTCTCATCCATCGCTTTCTTCAGCTTGGCGCTGTCGATTTCCAGCTTGCCGGTTTTGGTGTTGGTGGAAATGCCGAGGTTGCCCAGGCCTTTTAACTCCGGGTTGTCCTGGGCTGCGCTCAGCGCGCTTTTGATCGACGACTGAATGCCGCGCAGGGTGTTGTCGCCCAGCAGCGGGCCGTTGGTTGGGTTTGGCGCTTCGCCGGTTTTCACCGGGGTGAACTTGGACAACGCGTTGAAGGTGTCCAGCAGCGAGTTATAGCTGTCGACCCACTCTTTGATCTTGTCGGTGGTGCCGGCGGTGTTGGTGCTGATCACCAGGTGCTGCGGTTCATCGGTTTTGGTTTTGGTTTTCAGATCGATGGTGACGCCTTGCAGGGCATCGCTGATCGAGTTGGTGCTGCGCTTGATAGCGGTGCCGTTCACCGTCAGCTCAGCATCCTGCGGCGCGACCGTCTGCTTCATGGCGGTGCCGGTGCCGCGGGTGGCGTTGTAGTTCAGGATATCGCCCAGTTGGTCGTCGTTATCGACCTGCAGAGAAATCTTGTTGTTTTCGCCGGTGGTGGAAGAGCTGACCGCCAACTGATAGTCGTTGTCGCCGACGCGCATGATGCTGGCGGTGACGCCGGCTTTGGCGCCGTTGATGGCGTCGCGCAGCTCAACCAGCGAGGTTTGATCGTCGCTCAGTGGGATCTTGGTGGCTTTCGGCGGGTTGCCGGCGGTGATGGTCAGGGAACGGTCTGTCACGCCTTCAGCGCCCAACTTAGCGCCCTGGTCGCTGACTTTCGCCTGCGTGGTCAGGGTTTGCGCCTGCGCCAGTTTGTTCACTTCCACCACGTAGTTGCCCGGCACCGCCTTGGCGTTGGTGGTGATCTTGAAGGCGTCGTGTTCGGTGGCGGTGGTGGCCTTGAAGAAATCTTCTTTCGCCATCTCTTTGCTGAGATTGTCGAATTTTTCCAGCGCGCCTTTCAACGTGCCGTAACCGGTCAGCTGGGCGTTGTAGCTGGATTGCTTGGTGGTGTAAGGGGTCAGACGCTGTTGTTCCGCTTTGGTCAGCTTATCCAGCAAGCCATTGAGGTCGAGTCCTGAGCCGAGACCTAATGAACTGATCGTTGCCATGAGTAATTCTCCTTGATTATGACTTTATTCGCTTTACGCGTTATCGGCCCAGTGGTGAAAAAGTTTACCGAAAAAAACAAAAAAACGATGGCGCAATAGAGGAGGGAAAAAGCGCGTTATTTCCGCCATTGCAACGGGCGCAAAAAATTTTAAAAAATTGCTAAAGGTTGTTAGGGGAGGGCCGATACCTGAGGGGACGGTGGTTGACGCCGTGGGCAAACAAGCCCGAACCTTTTAACCGTGTTGCGAAGAACGCAACTGACTCGTAAGGAAAGCAAACAATGGCACAAGTAATCAACACTAACAGCCTGTCTCTGATGGCGCAGAACAACCTGAACAAATCTCAGTCTTCTCTGGGCACTGCGATTGAGCGTCTGTCTTCCGGTCTGCGTATCAACAGCGCGAAAGACGATGCTGCGGGTCAGGCGATCTCCAACCGTTTCACCGCTAACATCAAAGGCCTGACTCAGGCTTCCCGTAACGCCAACGACGGTATCTCTCTGGCGCAGACCACTGAAGGCGCACTGAACGAAGTTAACGACAACCTGCAGAACATCCGTCGTCTGACCGTACAGGCGCAGAACGGTTCTAACTCCACCAGCGACCTGAAATCCATCCAGGACGAAATCACTCAGCGTCTGTCTGAAATCAACCGTATCTCCGAGCAGACTGACTTCAACGGCGTGAAAGTGCTGAGCAGCGATCAGAAACTGACCATCCAGGTTGGCGCTAACGACGGTGAAACCATCGATATCGACCTGAAAAAAATCGACGCTAAGCAACTGGGCCTGGACACCTTCAACGTGACCGACAAAGGTCCATCTGTTGGCGCCGCTGTTGCTGACGGTACCATGGTGAAGGGTGCCTCTAAAGATGTAGCTTATGATGCTGCTGCATCTGGTCTGGATGCTTCTAAAGGCGAAGTACTGGTCTCCGGTAAAGATAAAGACGGTAAAGCAGTAAACTACGTACAGACTACCGCTGCTGACGGCACCAAAACTTACAAAGCCGCTACTATTGCTGATGACGGCAAAGTAACTGCCGGCGCCGCTGTTACCATCAAAAACCCACTGGATACCCTGGACAAAGCGCTGGCACAGGTTGACGGTCTGCGTTCTTCCCTGGGTGCGGTACAGAACCGTTTCGATTCTGTTATCAACAACCTGAACAGCACCGTGAACAACCTGGCTGCTTCTCAGTCTCGTATCCAGGATGCTGACTACGCGACCGAAGTGTCCAACATGAGCCGTGCCAACATCCTGCAACAGGCTGGCACCTCTGTTCTGGCACAGGCTAACCAGTCTACTCAGAACGTCCTGTCCCTGCTGCGTTAATCGTCTCTCCCGATTAACTGTCGCAAAGAAACCCCGCTTCGGCGGGGTTTTTTTATGCTCGCGCACCGCGCGGTTATTACATGGCGCAAATAAAGCCCGTTTTGTGCGACTGTTCAGCCGATTGGCATTCTGCCCCCTACGCATAATAGCGCTGACTCTCTTATCCGCAGGTTTAAGACATAGTGAGCGATCTGTATACCGCCGAAGGCGTGATGGACAAAAATTCTCTCTGGTTGCGCTACGTGCCGTTAGTGCGCCACGAGGCGTTGCGCCTGCAGGTCAGGCTGCCCGCCAGCGTGGAGCTTGACGACCTGTTGCAGGCCGGGGGAATCGGGCTATTAAACGCCGTTGAGCGTTATGACGCCCTACAGGGAACCGCCTTTACCACCTATGCGGTGCAGCGCATTCGCGGCGCGATGCTCGACGAGTTGCGCAGCCGCGACTGGGTGCCGCGCAGCGTGCGGCGCCACGCGCGCGAGGTCGCGCAGGTGATGCGGCAACTGGAACAGCGTTACGGCCGTCCGGCGAGCGAGACGGAAGTGGCGCAGACGCTGAACATCTCGCTGGATGAGTACCGTCAAATTCTGTTGGACACCAATAACAGCCAGCTTTTCTCCTACGACGAATGGCGCGAGGAGCATGGCGAGAACGCGGAACCGATGCTGGAAGGGCATGAAGAGGCCAACCCGCTGCATCACCTGTTGGAAGGCAGCCTGCGCCAGCGGGTGATCGACGCCATCGAGGCGTTGCCGGAGCGCGAAAAAATGGTGCTGACGCTGTATTACCAGGAAGAGTTGAATCTCAAAGAGATCGGCGCCGTGCTGGACGTGGGGGAATCCCGCGTCAGCCAACTGCACAGTCAGGCGATCAAACGGCTGCGCGCGCGGCTGGCGAACGATACCTGACGGCGGAGCGCCGCCCCCAACTCGATGACTCATGCGACAATCGGACTGCCCCTTATGCCAGGAATACTGTTGAAGAAACGGCCGCTTAGCCGTTACCTGAAAGATTACAAGCACAGCCAGACCCATTGCTCCCAGTGCGGCAAACTGTTGGACCGCATGGCGCTGGTGTTTCGCGGCAAGATAATCAATAAAGAAGCCATCGCGCGCATGGATCAGCCGATCGACGATGCGGTCTGGCAAAACGTGCAGCACGAGCTGACCGCGCTGTGCCGCTTTTGCAGCGAGATTTCCTGCAACAGCCACCCGAGTTATTTCGACATTATGGCGTTCAAGCAGTATCTGTTCGAACAGACCGAGATGAGCCACAGCACCATTCGCGAGTACGTGGTGCGGCTGCGCCGGCTGGATGAAATGCTGGTGGCGCGGAATTACCCGGCGGACAAATTCGCCAACAGCGCCAGCCATCAGCGCATCATCGACGATCTGCCTACCGCGGCACACAACAACTACCGCATTGCGCTGCGCAAGTACGATCAGTATCTCGCCTGGCAGCGCAGCTACTGAGACTTTCCCCGGCCACTGGGCCGGGGTCTGCTGTTTCCCCCGTGATAAAGGATGATTATTCAGTTCACATCTGCTAAATCTATCGGTTATCAGATGTTGATATTCGATTCCCTGGGGGGAAGTAGTGAACCTGCAACAACAACTGGCGCAATTTCCGCGTCTGGATCTGGTTGGCGTCGCCACACCGCTGGAAAAACTGTCCCGTCTCTCCGATTACCTCGGCCGTGAAATTTACCTTAAACGTGACGATGTCACGCCTATGGCGATGGGCGGCAACAAGCTGAGAAAGCTTGAGTTTTTGGCCGCCGATGCGCTGCGGCAAGGCGCCGATACGCTGGTCACCGCCGGCGCCATTCAATCCAACCACGTGCGCCAGACGGCGGCGGTGGCGGCGAAACTGGGCCTGCACTGCGTCGCGTTGCTGGAAAACCCGATCGATACCCGCGCGGAAAACTACCTGACCAACGGCAACCGTCTGTTGCTCGGCCTGTTCAACGCCGAAGTGGTGATGTGCGAAGCGCTGCACGATCCGCAGCAGCAGCTGGCGGAACTGGCGACGCGCCTCGAGGCGCAGGGCTTCCGGCCTTACGTGGTGCCGGTGGGCGGCTCCAATGCGCTGGGCGCGCTGGGATACGTGCAGTGCGCATTGGAAATCGCCGAACAGAGCCAACGCAGCAACGTGGCGTTCAGTTCGGTGGTGGTGGCGTCCGGCAGCGCCGGTACCCACGCCGGGCTGGCGGTGGGGCTGCAGCAGCTGTTGCCGGAAACCGAGCTGATCGGCGTGACGGTTTCGCGCACCGTGATCGATCAGCTGCCGAAGGTTGAGCAGATCCAAAAGGCCCTGGCCTGTTCGCTGAATATCGACGAACTGGCGCCGATCGCGCTGTGGGACGATTACTTCGCGCCGCAGTACGGCATGCCGAATGAAGAAGGCATGGCGGCGGTGCAGCTGTTGGCGCAGCAAGAGGGCGTGTTGCTGGATCCGGTATACACCGGCAAGGCGATGGCCGGTTTGATCGACGGCATCGCCCAGCGGCGTTTCCGCGACGAAGGTCCCATCCTGTTCGTTCACACCGGCGGTGCGCCGGCGCTGTTCGCCTACCATCCGCAGGTGTAAACACCGCGTGTTATTCCATTTTGAACTATATTTATAAGGTTATATTCCTTTATGCGGGCGGTTGCACTGTTAAAGTGCTGATATCAAAAAAGATAAACAACATACAGGGGTGTTTATGATGTTTGCGAAAGTTCGTCGTCAATGGTTGTTGGGCGTGGTGGGTATTGCGTTGGCCGCCGGTGTGACGACGCAAACCTACGCCGCCGATAACCTGCTGCAGCAGGTGAAACAGCGCGGCACGCTGATCGTTGGGCTGGAAGGCACCTATCCGCCGTTCAGCTTCCAGGGGGAAGACGGCAAATTGACCGGTTTCGAAGTGGATTTCGCCAACGCGCTGGCGCAACATCTGGGCGTGAAAGCCAAGCTGAACCCGACCAAATGGGACGGCATGCTGGCTTCTCTGGATTCGAAGCGCATCGACGTGGTCATCAATCAGGTGACGCTCTCCGATGAGCGCAAGAAGAAATATGATTTCTCCACCCCTTACACCATTTCCGGTATTCAGGCGCTGGTGAAAAAGGGCAACGAAGGCACCATTACCAAGCCGGATGACCTGAAGGGCAAAAAGGTCGGCGTTGGCCTGGGCACCAACTATGAGCAATGGCTGCGCGAGAATGTGCAGGGCGTGGACGTGCGCACCTACGACGACGACCCGACCAAGTATCAGGATCTGCGCGTCGGCCGCATCAACGCCATTCTGGTGGATCGCCTGGCGGCGCTGGATCTGGTGAAGAAAACCGGCGATACGCTGGCGGTGGCCGGCCCGGCCTTCTCCCGCCAGGAGTCCGGCGTGGCGCTGCGCAAGAATAACCCAGAGCTGCTGGCCGCGATTGACCAGGCGATCGCCGAGATGCAAAAAGACGGCACGCTGGCGAAGATCTCCGAGAAATGGTTTGGCGCGGACGTAACTAAATAATGCACGAAAGTATT
The DNA here is from genome assembly GCF_052168835.1 of Serratia sp. CY40230. Taxonomy (NCBI): domain Bacteria; kingdom Pseudomonadati; phylum Pseudomonadota; class Gammaproteobacteria; order Enterobacterales; family Yersiniaceae; genus Serratia; species Serratia sp. CY40230. The sequence continues at coordinate 547,469 of NZ_JBJNLX010000001.1, read as the reverse complement.
CAACTGGCGCTGGATTCAGCGCCATTTTTATTGAAGGGCGCCATACTGACGCTGCAGCTTAGCTTGGGCGGTATGGCGTTCGGCCTGTTGCTGGGGTTTCTGCTGGCGCTGATGCGCCTATCGCCGCTTTGGCCGCTGTCATGGCTGTCGCGCATTTACGTATCGCTGTTCCGCGGCACGCCGCTGATCGCCCAGCTGTTTATGATCTACTACGGTCTGCCGCAGTTCGGCATCGAATTCGATCCTTTCCCGGCGGCGCTGATTGGCCTGTCGCTCAATACCGCCGCCTACACCTCAGAAACGCTGCGCGCGGCGATTTCGTCGATCGACAAAGGGCAGTGGGAAGCCGCCGCCAGCATCGGCATGACCCGTTGGCAAACCCTGCGCCGGGTGATCCTGCCGCAGGCGGCGCGCACCGCCTTGCCGCCGCTGGGCAACAGTTTTATCGGCCTGGTGAAGGACACCTCGCTGGCCGCTACCATTCAGGTGCCGGAACTGTTCCGCCAGGCGCAGCTCATCACCTCGCGCACGCTGGAAGTGTTCACCATGTACCTGGCGGCATCGCTGATTTACTGGGTGATGGCGACCCTGCTTTCCGCACTGCAAAACCGTCTGGAAGCCCACGTTAATCGCCAGGATCAGGAGTAACGCATGAGTGCCATTGAAGTTAAGCAATTGACCAAGCAGTTCAAAGGTCAGACGGTGCTGCATGGGATCGATCTGGCGGTGGACGCCGGTGAAGTGGTGGCGATCATCGGCCCGAGCGGCTCAGGGAAAACCACCTTGTTGCGCTGCATCAACCTGCTGGAGGAGCCGGATTCCGGCACCATTCGCGTCGGCGATATCCTGATCGACGGCAGCAAGCCGTTGAGCAAACAGAAAAATCAGGTGCGCGCGCTGCGCCAGCAGGTCGGTTTCGTGTTCCAGAACTTCAACCTGTTTCCGCACCGTTCGGTGCTCGAAAACATCATTGAAGGGCCGGTTATCGTTAAAGGCGAGGCGAAAGCCAGCGCCGAACAGCGCGCTCGCGCGTTGCTGGCCAAGGTGGGGCTGAGCGGCAAAGAGGCGGCTTATCCGCGTCGGCTGTCCGGCGGGCAGCAGCAGCGGGTGGCGATCGCGCGCGCGCTGGCGATGCAGCCGGAGGTGATTTTGTTCGACGAGCCGACGTCGGCGCTCGATCCCGAGCTGGTGGGAGAAGTGCTCAATACCATGCGTTCACTGGCGGAAGAGAAACGCACCATGGTGATCGTCACCCATGAAATGAGCTTCGCTCGCGACGTGGCCGATCGGGTTATCTTTATGGATCACGGCCGCATCGTCGAACAGGGCCCGGCCAAAGCGCTGTTCGCCAATCCGCAGCATCAGCGCACCCAGCAATTCCTCGACAAGTTCCGGAATCAATAAGGCGTCGGGGGCGTTTCCCCCGACTGCATTCACTCCGCTTTCAACAATTCATTGCGCGCGGCGGCAGCGAGAAATCCGCTGCGGCTGCCGTATCCCGGATGTTGCCGAACCAGAGAGTCAATGCGACTTAACAGGCGATGGGGCAACGTGATGTTAATCCGTTCGGCTCGGCCGTCAAATTTATCCATATTGATAGCGACCAATAGCCATTGTCCTCCCTCGAAGGATCCCGCACCTTTGGCAAGATGGGCTGCGACGGCATGTGGGCGCGGTAGCGGTTGATTGTCTTCGCTCAACAACTCAAAGTGCGCATCCAGTGCGTTTTGGGCATCGGCAAAAGCGTCGTCCAGGCTGGTGCCGGCGAAGTAGCAGCCAGGGACGTCGGGAAAGAAACCGCTGGCGCTGCCGTTTGATTCTGTATGGATATAAGCGGGATAAAACATGGTCTCTCCTGTTAACGCGTGGCGATGTGAAGCGCACTTAACTCCGCGTCTTTAAGTATCTGCCGCAGCGTGCCCAGCTTGAGATCTTTCTTTGGATGCGGCACGGTGATGATCAGCGCAAAATCGGGATGTTTGAATTGATGGTGGCTGCCTTTTACCCGCCGCAATACCCAACCGCGGCTTTCCAGCAGCGCAATCAGTTCTGAACTCTTCACGATGTTATTGTCCTTAATCTACACACCATACACACTCTCAGGCAAGAAGATTAATACGCTAACGGCTGACCGGGCTGCGGACAATAAAAAACCCTGCACAAGTGCAGGGTTTGCGTAGCGGTTAGCAAATCAGGCGGCAATGTATTGCCGCCTTGAGGATGCGTTAACCGATGGTCATCAGGCTGGCGTTACCGCCGGCGGCGGCGGTGTTGACGCTCAGCGAACGTTCGATCAGCAGGCGTTCCAACAGGATGTTGGTTTCTCCGTGGGCGAAGCCCTGCACCGAGACGATGGCGCCGCCGCGCTGGGCGATCTGCTCGCACAGGGTGCGCAGCTGGTCGGCATCGCCGTGGTAGATGGCGGCGTCGAACTCGACCTTGTCCTGCTGCCAGTCTTTGCTGAAGGCGATGCGCGCCTGCACATCGTTCGGCAAGCGGCGGAACAGATTGCGCTGCAGTTCCGCTTCCGGCCACAGCGCACAGCTGCCAACCGCCAGCACGGCGGCCAGCTGGATCAGCGCGTCGGCTTCGTTATCCGCCAGGCACAGCACGCGTTCACGCGGCAGCAGGGCATAGGTATTGCGCTCGCCGGTCGGGCCCGGCAGCGGACGTACGGTGCCGCCCTGGCCCAGTTCCGCATAGCGCTGCGCCAATGCCGCCAGTTCGCCTTGTTGGCTGGTGACCGCCCATTTCTCCAGCGATTGCAGCGCACCCAACAGCTGCGGCCGCGCGGTGGCTTCCATCGGGCGCTCTTCGTCCTGGCGGTGCAGCGTGCGTTGCAGCGCGTCGTCCGGACGGTTAGCCAGCAGACGGTACAGGTACAGCGGGCCGCCGGCTTTCGGGCCGGTGCCCGACAGGCCTTCGCCGCCGAACGGCTGCACGCCGACCACTGCGCCGACCATGTTGCGGTTGACGTACAGGTTGCCGACCTTGGCGCGTTCGGTCACCCGGGCGATGGTTTCATCGATACGGGTGTGAATGCCCAGCGTCAGGCCATAACCGGCGGCGTTGATCTGATCGACCAGCGCGTCCAGATTGTTGCGCTGGAAGCGCACCACGTGCAGCACCGGGCCGAAGATCTCTTTTTGCAGCTCGTCAAAGCTGTCGAGCTCGATCAGCGTCGGCTTGATGAAGGTGCCGCGCGCCCACTCTTTCTCATCCTGCGCGCTGCCTTTGGCGGCCTGGTACACCTTGCGGCCTTTGGCGCGCATCGCCTGGATGTGGCGTTCGATGCCGGTTTTGGCTTCGGCGTCGATCACCGGGCCCACGTCGGTGGACAAGCGCTCCGGGTTACCCATGCGGCATTCGGCCATCGCGCCGCGCAGCATTTGCAGCGTGTGCTCGGCCACGTCTTCCTGAATGCACAGGATACGCAGTGCGGAGCAACGCTGGCCGGCGCTGTCGAAGGCGGAGGCCACCACGTCGGTCACCACCTGCTCGGTCAGGGCGGAAGAGTCGACGATCATGGCGTTCAGGCCGCCGGTTTCGGCGATCAGCGGCGTCGGACGGCCTTGCGGATCCAGACGACCGGCGATGCTGCGCTGCAGAATGCCGGCGACGTCAGTGGAGCCGGTAAACATCACGCCGCGGACGCGGGCGTCGTTGACCAGCGTCGAGCCGACGGTTTCACCCTGGCCCGGCAGCAGCTGCAGCACGCCTTGCGGAATGCCGGCTTCCAGCAGGATGCGCACCGCCTGCGCGGCCACCAGCGGCGTTTGCTCGGCCGGTTTGGCCAGCACGCTGTTGCCCGCAGCCAGCGCGGCGGCGATTTGGCCGGTGAAGATCGCCAGCGGGAAGTTCCACGGGCTGATGCAAACCACCGGGCCCAGCGGGCGGTGGCTGTCGTTGGCGAAGTCGTCGCGCACCTGGCCGGCGTAGTAGTGCAGGAAGTCGACCGCTTCACGCACTTCGGCGATGGCGTTGTTGAAGGTTTTACCCGCTTCGCGCACCAGAATGCCCAGCAGGCTTTGCAGCTGGCTTTCCATCAGTTCGGCGGCGCGTTCGAGGATCGCGGCGCGTTCCGTCGGCGGCGTAGCGAACCAAATTGGGCCGGCGGCCGCGGCGGCGTCGAGCGCGCGGCTGACTTCGCCTTCGGTGGCTTCACGCACATAGCCGACCACATCGCCCGGCTCGGCCGGGTTGATCACCGGCTGCTCCACGCCCTGATCCAATTCGGCATCGATGATAGGTTCCGCGCGCCACGGATGGCTGGCGCTGGTGAGCAGGGCGCTGGAGAGCGAGGCCAGACGCTGTTCGTTGGACAGATCCAGACCGCTGGAGTTAACGCGTTTCTCGCCGTACAGCTCGCGCGGCAGCGGGATGCGCGGATGCGGCAGGCCAATTTGACCTTCGCTGGCCGCCAGCGCTTCCACGGCGCTGACCGGATCGGCCACCAGCTCGTCGAGCGGCAGGGTGGCGTCGGCGATGCGGTTGACGAACGAGGTGTTGGCGCCGTTTTCCAGCAGGCGACGCACCAGGTAAGCCAGCAGCGTTTCATGGGTGCCGACCGGCGCGTAGATGCGGCAAGGGCGGTTCAGTTTGCCGTCGGCCACTTTACCCACCACCTGCTCGTACAGCGGCTCACCCATGCCGTGCAGGCACTGGAATTCATACTGGCCAGGGTAGTAGTTGTTGCCGGCCAGGTGATAGATGGCGCTCAACGTATGGGCGTTGTGGGTCGCGAACTGCGGATAGATCAGGTTCGGCACCGACAGCAGCTTGCGGGCGCAGGCCAGGTAGGAAACGTCGGTGTACACCTTGCGGGTGTAGACTGGGTAGCCTTCCAGGCCGTCCATCTGGGCGCGTTTGATTTCGCTGTCCCAGTAGGCGCCTTTCACCAGACGGATCATCAGGCGGCGGCGGCTGCGTTGCGCCATGTCGATCACCGCGTCGATGGCGAACGGACAGCGTTTCTGATAGGCCTGGATCACGAAGCCGATGCCGTTCCAGCCGGCCAACTGCGGCTCGAAGCACAGTTTCTCCAGCAGATCGAGCGAGATCTCCAGGCGATCGGCCTCTTCGGCGTCGATATTGATGCCGATATCGTACTGACGTGCCTGCAGGGTCAGCGACAGCAGGCGCGGGTAAAGCTCTTCCATGACGCGTTCGTACTGCGCGCGGCTGTAGCGCGGGTGCAGGGCGGACAGCTTGATGGAGATGCCGGGGCCTTCATAGATGCCGCGGCCGTTGGAGGCTTTGCCGATGGCGTGGATCGCCTGCTGGTAGGAAACCAGGTAGGCCTGAGCATCGGCTTCGGTCAGGGCGGCTTCGCCCAGCATGTCGTAGGAGTAGCGGAAGCCTTTTTCTTCCAGCTTGCGCGCGTTGGCCAGCGCTTCGGCGATGGTTTCGCCGGTCACGAACTGTTCGCCCATCAGGCGCATCGCCATGTCCACGCCTTTGCGGATCAGCGGTTCGCCGCTCTTGCTGATGATGCGGTTCAGCGATCGGGACAGATTGGCTTCGTTATGCGTGGACACCAGCTTGCCGGTAAACAGCAGGCCCCAGGTCGCGGCGTTGACGAACAGCGACGGGCTGCGCCCCAGGTGCGAATGCCAGTTGCCGTTGCTGATCTTGTCGCGGATCAGGGCATCGCGGGTCGGTTTGTCCGGAATGCGCAGCAGCGCTTCCGCCAGGCACATCAGCGCCACGCCCTCCTGCGAGGAGAGGGAGAACTCTTGCAGCAGGCCTTGCACCATGCCGGCGCGGCCGTTTGCACTTTTTTGGTTACGCAATTTCTCGGCGATGCCATAGGCCATTTTATGAGTAGCCTGTGCAAGATCGGCGGGTAATCGCGCCTGTTCGAGCAACATCGGCACCGCTTCGGTCTCCGGGCGGCGATAGGCGGCGGTGATGGCGGCGCGGGTCACCGACTGCGGCAGAATTTGTTCGGCGAAATCGAGGAATGGCTGGTGTGACTCTTCCTGCGCTTGCGGCATAATGTCGTCCGCTTCAGGCTGGCCCGCTGCGGCCAGCGCTGGAATTTCAGGGATATCGGTACCGCTCTCGAGACGCTCGAGGTAATTAAAGATGGCCTGCTTGATGAGCCAGTGCGGCGTGCGATCGATGCGCTGCGCGGCGCTCTTGATCCGGTCGCGTGTTGCCTCGTCGAGTTTCACACCCATTGTGGTAGTGCCCATGCCTGTCCAACTCCTGTGTTTAGAACCTATCCCATCAGGCTAGACAAACAGCAGGCCGGAAAGCCTGTTGGGATAGGTTCGTGAGATGTGTGGGTTAAGAATGCAGACAATATCCTGCATGTTGCAACTTTGTGCAACCTTGTTAAATCAGGCTGATGAGCGAAGTGTGAGTTTCATCGATTTTTTAACACGGGCAGTTGGCATGAATGTTGCGTTATTGAGCGAATGCGGCGGGGTTTATTACGTCGCAGGCGCTTTACCCTGCGGTATATAAGGGTAATGGCAAGGTGCAACTCATTTTACTTGTCGTGAGTGCAACCTTTGAGCCCGGTAAATGTGACGCAGGGTAAACTTTGTGTAACTTTGTTGTTAAATATCTTGTTGGTTGATGAAAGGCTCATCTAGGATAACCGACGGTCAACAATTACGGGCAGAAACTATTTTACCTGCACTCGCTCGCAGGCTGCGCCACGTTCCGGCGCGGCGGCCAGTGAAATGCATTGCGCGTGGGTTTACCGGCGCCGGCTTGGCCGGAGCGAAACGCGAATAATAATGAAAGTGGAGAATTAAATGACAATGAGCACACCTATGCTGGTGACCTTCCTGGTGTACATTTTCGGGATGGTGCTGATCGGCCTGCTTGCCTACCGGGCAACCAACAACTTTGATGATTATATTCTCGGCGGCCGCAGTTTGGGCAGCGTGGTGACCGCGCTGTCCGCCGGGGCTTCCGACATGAGCGGCTGGCTGCTGATGGGCCTGCCGGGCGCCATCTTCCTCTCCGGCATCTCCGAAAGCTGGATCGCCATCGGTCTGACCATCGGCGCTTACCTGAACTGGAAGCTGGTGGCAGGAAGGCTGCGCGTGCATACCGAAGCCAACAACAACGCCCTGACGCTGCCGGACTATTTCACCAGCCGTTTTGAAGACAACAGCAAGCTGCTGCGGGTGATCTCGGCCATCGTCATTCTGGTGTTCTTCACCATTTACTGCGCCTCCGGCATCGTGGCCGGCGCGCGCCTGTTCGAAAGCACCTTCGGCATGAGCTACGAAACCGCCCTGTGGGCCGGCGCCGCGGCGACCATCCTGTATACCTTTATCGGCGGTTTCCTGGCGGTGAGCTGGACCGACACCGTACAGGCCAGCCTGATGATTTTCGCGCTGATCCTGACGCCGGTGATCGTGATCTTCGCCGTCGGCGGCATCGATACCTCGATGCTGGTGATCCAGGCGAAGAATCCGGCCAACCTCGACATGCTGAAGGGGCTGAACTTCGTCGCCATCCTGTCGCTGCTGGGTTGGGGCCTGGGCTACTTCGGCCAGCCGCACATCCTGGCGCGTTTCATGGCAGCGGATTCTCACCGCACCATCCGCAGCGCGCGCCGCATCAGCATGACCTGGATGATCCTGTGCCTGGCCGGGACCATCGCCGTCGGTTTCTTCGGTATCGCTTACTTCGCCAATAACCCGGATCAGGCCGGTAACGTGTCGCAGAACGGCGAACGCGTGTTCATCGAACTGGCGATGTTGCTGTTCAACCCATGGGTGGCGGGTGTGCTGCTGTCGGCGATTCTGGCGGCGGTCATGAGCACCCTGAGCTGCCAGCTTCTGGTGTGCTCCAGCGCGATCACCGAAGACCTGTACAAGGCGTTCCTGCGCAAGGGCGCCAGCCAGCGTGAGCTGGTGTGGGTCGGCCGCGTGATGGTGCTGGTAGTGGCGTTGATCGCCATCGCCTTGGCGGCCAACCCGGAGAACCGCGTGCTGGGCCTGGTGAGTTATGCCTGGGCCGGTTTCGGTGCCGCCTTCGGCCCGGTTGTGCTGATCTCGGTAATGTGGTCGCGCATGACCCGCAACGGTGCGCTGGCCGGCATGCTGGTCGGTGCGGTGACGGTGATCGTCTGGAAACAGTACGAATGGCTGGGCCTGTACGAAATCATCCCTGGCTTCATCCTGGGTTGCCTGGCCATTGTGGTGGTGAGCCTGATGGGCCGCCAGCCATCCTCAACCATGACCGAACGTTTCGATCAGGCGGAAGCCGAATACAAAACGGTATAACGCCGTTTGATGTCAGTCGGCAAGGGGCGCGCAGAGCGCCCCTTCTTTTTGCCTGTTTGCCCGTCATTCGGCTGTAACACCTGGCGACATTTGATTAGAAAAAATCACGCTTGTGCCTCTTGTATTTCTTTTTGCCAGAATGATAATCACTCTCGTTGTATTTTACGTTTCTTTACATACTCGCCGCGGCTCATTTCGAGCCGGTTTTCTCTGCCGCCGCGGTCTTTTCAGGGGTGATTGGTTATGTTCGTTCCCTTTCTTATCATGTTCCGTGAGGGGCTGGAGGCCGCGCTGATCGTCAGCCTGATCGCCAGCTACCTGAAGCGCACGCAGCGCAGCCAATGGCTGGGCGCGGTGTGGATCGGCGTGATTGTCGCCGCGGCGCTGTGTCTGGCGCTCGGCATCTTCATCAATGAGACCACCGGCGAGTTCCCGCAGAAACAGCAAGAGCTGTTCGAAGGCATCGTGGCGGCGGTGGCGGTGCTGATCCTCACCTATATGGTGTTCTGGATGCGTAAGGTGTCCAAATCGGTCAAGGTGCATCTGGAAGGGGCTATCGATCAGGCGCTCAGCGCCGGTAAAGGGCAGGGGTGGGCGCTGGTGGCGATGGTGTTCTTCGCCGTGGCGCGCGAAGGGCTGGAGTCGGTGTTCTTCCTGCTGGCGGCGTTCCAGCAAGACGTGGGCGCCGCGGCGCCGATCGGCGCGGTGCTCGGCCTGGTGGCCGCCATCGTGCTGGGCATGATGATTTACTGGGGCGGGGTGAAGCTGCACCTGGCCAAATTCTTCAAATGGACCAGCCTGTTCATTCTGTTCGTCGCCGCCGGCCTGGCCGCCGGGGCGATCCGCGCCTTCCACGAAGCCGGTCTGTGGAACCACTTCCAGGACATCGCCTTCGATTTCAGCAACACCCTGTCGACCCATTCGCTGTTCGGCACCCTGCTGGAAGGCATTCTCGGTTACCAGGAGGCGCCGACGGTCAGCGAAGTGGCGGTCTACTTCCTGTATCTGATCCCGGCGCTGATTTTCTTTTTCCTGCCGCAGCGCGCGGAGCCGGCAGCGGCCCCGGCGCAACGTAAAATCAATCATTAATGTTTAATAGGGAATCTCGTATGTCTACTCCGTTATTTCGCCGCAAGGCGTTGCACGCAGCATTACTGGCTATCCCGGCGTTTGCGCTGAGCATCGACGCCTTGGCGGCGGACGTGCCGCAGGTCAAGGTTACGGTTAACGACAAGCAGTGCGAACCGATGCAACTGACGGTCCCGGCCGGCAAGACGCAGTTTGTGGTGCACAACACCAGCCAGAAAAACGTCGAATGGGAAATCCTGAAAGGGGTGATGGTGGTGGAAGAGCGCGAGAACATCGCGCCGGGCTTTACCCAGAAAATGACCGCCACGCTGGAAGCGGGCGAATATGACATGACCTGCGGGCTGCTGAGCAATCCGAAAGGCAAACTGACTGTCACCGCAGCGGCCAACGGCGCCACCGACGGCAAGCCGAACGCGCTGGACCTGGTCGGCCCGATCGCTGAATACAAGGTTTACGTCACCAAAGAAGTCGATGGGTTGGTGAAACAGACCAAGCTGTTTACCGACGCGGTAAAGGCCGGCAACGTGGAGCAGGCGCGCAAGCTGTATGCGCCGACCCGCCAGCACTATGAGCGCATTGAGCCGATCGCCGAGCTGTTCTCCGATCTGGACGGCAGCATCGACGCCCGTGAAGACGACTACGAGAAGAAAGCGGCGGACCCGAACTTCACCGGCTTCCACCGTCTGGAGAAGGCGCTGTTTGCCGACAACTCCACCAAAGACATGGGCCAATATGCCGATCGTCTGTATCACGACACCGTTGAGCTGCAAAAGCGCGTGAGTGAACTGACCTTCCCGCCGAGCAAGGTGGTGGGCGGCGCAGCCGGGCTGATCGAAGAGGTGGCGGCCAGCAAGATCAGCGGTGAAGAAGACCGTTACAGCCGCACCGATTTGTGGGACTTCCAGGCCAACGTCGACGGCGCGCAAAAGATAGTCAATCTGCTGCGCCCGCTGCTGGTTAAGGCCAATAAGCCGCTGCTGGACAAAATCGACGCCAACTTCAAAACCGTGGACACCATTTTGGCGAAGTACCAAACCAAAGAGGGTTATGAGTCCTATGAGAAGCTGACCGATGCCGATCGCAATGCGTTGAAAGGGCCGATCACCACGCTGGCGGAAGATCTTTCCCAGCTGCGCGGCGTATTGGGTCTGGACTGAGGCATACGGTTATGAGCAACAAGGCAGGCCCGAATAACGGGCCGCATCCGCAATCGCAGGGGGCGGCATCGCCTTCGCGCCGCCGTTTGCTGCAAGGGCTGGGGCTGGGCGCGCTGGCGCTGGGCGGCAGCCGCCTGGCGCAGGCGGCGGGTAACGCGGCGGAGCCGTTGGCGACGCCGCAGGATGAGCGCTGGCAGAAACAGCCGTTTTATGGCCGCCATCAGGCCGGGGTGCTGACGCCGCAACAGGCGGCGATGATGCTGGTGGCGTTCGATGTGCTGGCGACCGACAAAGCGGGGCTGGAGCGCCTGTTCCGGCTGCTGACCGATCGCATCGCCTTCCTGACCCACGGCGGCAAGGCGCCGGAGGTGGACGCCAAGCTGCCGCCGCTCGATTCCGGCATCATGGGGCCGGAGATTTACCCGGACAACCTGACCATCACCGTCTCGGTCGGCGCATCGCTGTTTGATGAACGCTTTGGTCTGCAGGCGCAAAAGCCGCTGCGGTTGCAGAAAATGACCCGCTTCCCCAACGATGCGTTGGACACCGCGCTTTGCCACGGCGACCTGCTGTTGCAGATCTGCGCCAACACCAACGAAACGGTGATTCACGCGCTGCGCGACATCATTAAGCATTCGCCGGATCTGCTCAGCGTGCGCTGGAAGCGGGAGGGGTTCATCTCCGCGCACGCGGCGCGCAGCAAAGGCAAAGAGACGCCGATCAACCTGTTGGGTTTCAAAGACGGCACTGCGAACCCGAAAACCGACGACAAACCGCTGATGGATAAGGTGGTGTGGGTCGGCGACAACGTCGGTGAGCCGGCGTGGACGGCGGGCGGCAGCTATCAGGCGGCGCGCATTATTCGTTTTCGCGTCGAGTTTTGGGATCGCACGCCGCTGCAGGAGCAGGAAACCATCTTCGGCCGCGAGAAGCACAGCGGGGCGCCGCTGGGCATGAAGCGTGAACATGACGAGCCGGACTACGCGAACGATCCCGACGGCAAGGTGATCCCGATGGATGCGCACATCCGGCTGGCTAATCCTCGCACGCCGGAAAGCCAAAGCAACTTGATGCTGCGGCGCGGCTACAGCTATTCCCTTGGCGTCTCCAATGCCGGCCAGCTGGAAATGGGGCTGCTGTTCGTCTGCTATCAGGCCGATCTGGAGAAAGGCTTCCTGACGGTGCAAAAAAGGCTGAACGGCGAAGCGCTGGAGGAATACATCAAGCCGATTGGCGGCGGGTATTTCTTCGTATTGCCGGGCGTGAAAGAGGGCAGCGATTATCTGGCCAGCGGCCTGCTCAAGGCCTGAAGCCGGAATAACGAGGCGGGATCTTCCGCCTCGTTTTACGTTTGTCTTACCCGCTGCAGGGGGGCAGTTAACGATGAAACGCAATTCAATGCTTCGCCAGCAGATAAAAAAACACCCATCTCTGCTGCTTTTGATAGCGCAAAATTTAATCGGGAAACCAAAGTGTCATTCGCGGTTTTTAATTGTAACCAGTTGAAATTTATATGTTAAAAATTTTTATGGAATGACGTGTTGCGCGTGATATAGTGTTTTAGCGATAACTAAAAACAAAACATATAAAATTTTTTTACATTTTAGTAACGCGACAGGATTGAATGTCATTATACTGTAATCATCTGGCGGTAGTTTTCACACGGTGCACAGCTTGAAGCTGTAAATATCACTGCGGGGATCGCTAATGGTAAAGTCCTTGGTTGGGCTGGAAAGAAAAAATAACACATCTCCCCTGATTTCTCGTTGTAACGAGGGTTCTCTCTCCGACTCTCTTTTACCGGCAACTCCGCACCCTTATCGCTACCGAATCTCATCACTTTTTACTCCACGTTTATTGATGCAGTCCGCGTTGTCCCGTGAAGACACGGCGCTTAAGCGTTGCCGTCGATTCACTTTGTCCCTTGGCTCTTATTGGCTCGGAGGAGGCCAAAACCTAATACGTGTGTGAAACATAATCGCGCGGCCTGGCCGTTGCGGTAGGTGAAACAAACTGTAAGGTGCCACTATGGGTAGACAGAAAGCAGTGATCAAAGCACGTCGTGAAGCGAAACGCGTTATTCGTCGTGACGCTCGTAGTCATCGCCAGCTGGAAGAAGAGTCTGTGACCTCGCTGGTGCAAATGGGGGGAGTCGAGTCTATCGGCATGGCGCGAGACAAGCGCGATAGCTCACCCATCGAGGCTAGAACCGAAGCTCAGGGTCATTACTTATCAGCCATAGAGAATAAGCAGCTGATCTTCGCCACCGGCGAAGCCGGCTGTGGCAAAACATTTATCAGCGCCGCCAAGGCGGCGGAGGCGCTGATCCATAAAGAGGTGGACCGGATTATCGTTACCCGTCCTGTTTTGCAGGCGGATGAGGACCTCGGTTTCTTACCGGGGGATATCGCCGAGAAATTCGCGCCTTATTTCCGCCCGGTGTATGACATTCTGGTGCGCCGTTTGGGATCTTCCTTTATGCAGTACTGCCTGCGCCCGGAAATCGGCAAGGTAGAGATTGCGCCGTTCGCTTATATGCGCGGGCGCACCTTCGAAAATGCGGTCGTTATCCTGGATGAAGCCCAGAACGTGACCGCCAGCCAGATGAAAATGTTCCTGACCCGCCTGGGGGAAAACGTGACGGTTATCGTTAACGGCGACGTGACCCAGTGCGACTTGCCGCGCGGCGTGAAATCCGGTCTCAGCGATGCCCTGGAGCGCTTCGAAGAGGACGAGATGATCGGCGTTATCCGCTTTGAAAAACAGGACTGCGTACGCTCCGCTTTGTGCCAGCGCACGCTCAACGCTTACAGTTAACCTACCCGCTACTGAAAAGGCCGCTTCGGCGGCCTTTTTTATCGCCGCCTATTTACCATTTCGTTTAACCTTTGTGTAAATTATTGTGGTTATTTGTATAGATTTTCGTTGAGTTAGCGTTAATGATTAATGGGTTCCAGATTGGCGCGCAATTTGCGTGCGGCGCCAAAAGGACACTATCTGGGGTGTGCGCCGCGCGGCGCATAGCGTGTGGGTTCTTTGATGCGATTCAAACATGAAATACATCATTCTGCTTTTGCTTATTTTATGCGTCGTCTATGTGCATTACCGCGGGCGGGTGCGCTACAACGTGTGGCGGCAGCTGTCTGACCATTCCACCTTTACCGCACCGTTGAACGTCTTCATGTATCTGTTTTCCCGTGTGCCGACTACGCCGTACCTGAAGCCGGAGCAATTTCCTGAGCTGACGGTACTGCGGGAGAACTGGGAAACCATCCGCGACGAAGGACAGAAGCTGATGGAGATCCAGCAGATCAAAGCGTCCGATCAATTCAACGACGCCGGTTTCAACTCGTTCTTCAAGACCGGTTGGAAACGCTTTTATCTGAAATGGTATGAGGACAGCCATCCCTCCGCCATGACCCTGTGCCCGCAGACCACGGAACTGCTGCGCAGCCTGCCTTCGGTCAAGGCGGCGATGTTCGCCGAACTGCCGGACGGCAGCCGTTTGCCGCGCCACCGTGACCCTTACGCCGGTTCGCTGCGTTATCACCTGGGGCTGATTACCCCCAATGATGACCGCTGCTTCATTGAGGTGGACGGTGAGCGCTACAGCTGGCGCGATGGTGAAGGGGTGATGTTCGATGAAACCTATCTGCACTACGCGGAAAACCAGAGCGGGCAGAATCGTCTGATCCTGTTCTGCGACATCGAACGGCCGATGCGCTACCGCTGGGCGCAGGCGGTAAATCACTGGCTGGGGCGCAACCTGATGAGCGCCGCCACGGCGCCGAATGAAGAGGGCGATCGCACCGGCGGCGTCAACAAGATGTTCAAATACATCTATGCAATTCGCCGGGTGGGGAAACGGCTGAAGGCCTGGAACCGCACCGGTTATTACATCATCAAGTGGATTTTGTTCGGGGGGATCGCCGCGGCGATATTCTTCTCGGTATAAACGAAGGCAGGGGCGCACAGAGTGCGCCCCTTTTTGATCAGGCGAAGATAGTCATCATGTAGGCGGCGAACAGCGCCAGGTGGGCGGTGCCGTTCAGCACGTTGGTGCGGCCGGTCGAGAACGACAGCTGGCACAGCAGCAACACCGTCAACATCACCACGATATGCGGCGTTTGCAGGCCGAAGATCAGCGTCTGCCCGGTCAGGGTAGCGATGATGGTCACCGCCGGCACCGTCAGGGAGATGGTCGCCAGCACCGAACCGAAGAACAGGTTCATGGCGCGTTGCACCTGATTGTTCAACACGGCGCGCAGCGCCCCCAGGCCTTCCGGCGAGAGGATAAGCAGCGCCACCAGGAAACCGGTGAACTGCGCCGGCGCGTTCATTTTGGTCAGCAAGCCTTCGAGCGGATTGGCATTGAACTTGGTGACGGCGATAACCGCGATCAGGTGCACGATGAGCCAGGCGGCGTGCCAGGCGCTGCTGTGCGAAGAAGGCTTGCCGTGATGCGGATCGCCATCGTCGTCTTCATGCTCGTACACGAACAGGCTCTGGTGGGTTTTGGTCTGGATCACCAGGAACACGCCATACATGGCGGCGGAGATCAACGCCACCAACAGCGCTTGCCCGGTGCTGAAGTTGCCGCCCGGCAGCGCACTCGGGAACACCAGCACGATCACCGCCAGCGGGAAAATCGCCATCAGATACTGCTTTATGCCGCCGAGGTTGACGTACTGGGTGGCGAACTTGCGCCCGCCGAGCAGCAGCGCGAAGCCGACCAGGCCGGCGGAAACGATCATGATGATGGAGTACAGCGTGTCGCGCATCAGCGCCGGCGCGGCGTCGCCGGTGGCCATCAACGCCGAGATCAGGCTGACTTCGAGGATCACCACCGACAGACTGAGGATCAGCGAGCCATAGGGCTCGCCCAGTCGGTGGGCGAGCACGTCGGCGTGGCGCACCACGCTGAAGGCGCTGCTGAGGATCCCCACCAGCGCGAGAATATTGATGCCGACGATCAGCGGAAAGTTAGCGGTGCTGCCCCATAAATTCAACACCACCAGCGCGGCGATGGGGAAGATCAGCGAGTATTCGGTGTGGCGAGATTTGGTGGATCGGCCAGGATCGTGTTGCGACTTCATGAGGGTGGCACTCCTTCTCAAACAGCGTAGCCCGTCAGCGCCGGTCGCCGTGATGCGGCAACTCTGCGTTTCCAGTAGGTATTTTATATTAGGATACACCCGCGGCGCCGGTGTGATGTTGTTTTTATCTGAGAAAGCAATTGCTTGCTTTATGTGATCAGAGTAACAAAAAAACCGCACGGGGTGCGGTTTTATTTACTTACTTTTACGCAATAACGTCAATTTACAACGTTAGATTTGAGAAAAGTCGTGTTTACTTATTTAGTTCGTGGTTATTCAAGGAAAATACGACCGCTAGTCGTCAATGTTGTCCATGATTTCATGCCGTTTATTGTGGTAACCCTCTTCATTTAGTCCCTCACGCCAGTAAGGTACGGCATAAAGACGATTACGATCGCATTGGCGTTCGCGGCGCAGGTAACGGCGCAGCCCTACCACCAAACGATCTTCACCGGCCAGCCAAAAATGCGTCTCGCCTTGCGGGAGGGACTGCGCGCGGAACCGAGCGATCAATTCGTCGGTTTTCTCCGTGCCGCCGACGATCCAATTCACCTCAACGCCGGCAGGTTTTTTCAGGTCAATCACGTCGGCAGTGCTGTCGACGCGGATGAAAGCGCGCCCGGCGCCGTGCGGCGGCAGGTTTTCCAGCAGCGCGGCCAGCGCAGGCAGCGAGGAAGGATCGCCTGCCAGACAGTAGAAGTCGGCGGCCGGCAGCATCGGTTTGGGGCCGCCTGGATTGCTGATGCCGATTTTATCGCCGGCTTTCGCCTGACGCGCAAAGTCGACCGCCGGGCCCTGGTGGTCATGGATGGCGAACTCGATGTCCACTTCCGCCTGCTCCGGGCGCACGGCGCGAATGGAATAGGTGCGCACGATCGGGCGCACGGCGTCCGCGGCCCAGCGCGGGCCGTTTTCGGTCAGCGTGGGCAGATCCGGCTGCGTCTGGCCGGCGAGCGGCAAAAAGACTTTGATGTGCGCAGCGGCGGCATTGGCCGGGTAGTAACGCAGGTCGGGAGCGGTAAAGGTGATGCGGCGCAGATGCGGGGTGATGTCCTGTACGGCGCTGACGGCGATCAGGTAGGGGGCGCGTGAGCGGGGGGCTTCGGTAGTCACGAGGATCTCCTTATAGGTCGTTTGGCGGTGAGTATACCATGCCGTTTGATAATGAGAATTGTTTGCTCATTGAGGCGCAACCGCGTGTGAGCTAGGCTTAAGGTTCACGCAATACGCACGGGAGGACGTGATGCCATACCAAGACACGAGCGACTTGCCGGACAATGTAAAGCATGTGCTACCGGAACATGCGCAGGCGATCTATAAAGAAGCGTTCAACAGCGCCTGGCAACAATACCGGGATCCCGACGATCGGCGCGGTGACGACAGCCGGGAGGAGACGGCGCATAAGGTGGCCTGGGCGGCGGTCAAGCAAAGCTATCGCAAGGGCGACGACGAACGCTGGCATAAAAAGTAACGCCTTTATGCCCCGGTAAAAAACGCGCAGACGTTATGCTGACCTCGGCAATTAATATTATTGCTGCTCAGTACAAATACTTTTCCACGTTAACGCCGCTTTGCAACTTGATTGCGCGGCGGGAAAAGAATAT
This sequence comes from Serratia sp. CY40230, assembly GCF_052168835.1. Taxonomy (NCBI): domain Bacteria; kingdom Pseudomonadati; phylum Pseudomonadota; class Gammaproteobacteria; order Enterobacterales; family Yersiniaceae; genus Serratia; species Serratia sp. CY40230. Next base: position 530,271 of record NZ_JBJNLX010000001.1, on the reverse strand, counting down.
GGTCATTATTAATCGGCGCGGTTATTGAATTAATAAAATTCCGCACCAAAAAATAAAATTGCAAAGGTTCAGTAGTGGCGAGGGAGGACGAGAAATCGTATTCCCGGGAGGTTGTAACAGTGTTAACGCGAGATTTTCTGCAAAAAGCGGATTGCAAAACCGCCTTTGGCGCTATTGAGGAGTCGCTGCTGCTGACGCCTGAACAGCGCGCAGCCTCGTTGGAATGCACGTTATCGCGCCGGCCGGATCACAGCCCGGTATGGGTATTCGGTTACGGTTCGCTGATGTGGAATCCGGTTTTCGAATCTGAAGAAGTGCGGCCCGCCATGCTGCAGGGCTGGCATCGGGCGTTCTGCATGCGTTTGACCGCCGGGCGCGGCACGCTGCATCAGCCGGGGCGCATGCTGGCGCTGAAAGAGGGCGGTCAGACCACCGGATTGGCGTTTCGTCTGCCGGAAGGTAAGCTGCGTGAAGAGCTGGAGCTGCTTTGGAAGCGCGAAATGGTGACCGACTGCTACGTGCCGACCTGGTGTGAACTGCAGTTGGATGGCGGAGAGACCGTCACGGCGCTGGTGTTCGTGATGAACGCGCAGCACCCGCTGTTTGAAGCAGACACCAGCCACCAGGTGATCGCGCCATTGATCGCCAGCGCCAGCGGCCCGCTGGGTACCAACGCGCAATACCTGTTTGCGCTGGATAACGAGCTGAAACACCACGGCATGCAGGATGATTGCATCGGCGATCTGGTGCGCTATGTACAGCAGTGGTTGCAACAGAACCGCCCTGGCGCTTTCGGGGCTGAGGCTACCGCCTGAGGCGTTAGCAGGGCAGCAGACACTGAAGGGCTCAGCATGCTGAGCCCTTTTCATATATCTAATACCTCTATTTAATAACTTTATTCTGCATGATGACTTAAGGCTCTTTATTTGTATGGTTATTTATCTCATTATTTTTAAAGCCATTCATCATTTTCCCCCGTCCTCACCCCCCGAGAGCCACGATAAATAATTCACTTAGTATTAAATTGCATAAGTAAAGGTTATTTCTTATTTGTTCAGCCCCGCAGGACTCCGTATCAATATGGCAGACGCTACTGCAAGAAACAGGGAGACGGGGATGAACTTTCAACAATTAAAAATTATTCGCGAATCGGCGCGCTGCAACTACAACCTGACCGAGGTCGCCAATACCTTATTTACTTCGCAGTCCGGCGTCAGTCGGCATATTCGCGAGCTGGAAGAAGAGCTGGGCATTGAAATATTCATTCGCCGCGGCAAGCGGCTGTTGGGCATGACCGAACCCGGCAAAGAGCTGCTGGTGGTAGCTGAACGCATTCTCAACGATGCCAATAACATCCGTCGCCTGGCGGACGTCTTCAGCAGCAACGATTCGGGGCAGCTGCATATCGCGACAACGCACACCCAGGCGCGCTATAGCCTGCCGGGGGTGATCAAAGAGTTTCGCGCGCTTTATCCACGGGTGCGGGTAGTGCTCAATCAGGGCAGCCCGGAGGAGATCGTTTCTATGCTGGCCGCCGGTGAAGCCGATATCGGCATTGCCAGCGAACGGCTGATGAGCGACGAGTCGCTGGCGGCGTTCCCCTACTACCGGTGGCATCACACCATTCTGGTGCCGGAAGGGCACGAGTTGACGCGGCAGCTGCAGGTGACGCTGGAGATGCTCAGCACCTTGCCGCTGATCACTTACCGCCAGGGCATTACCGGCCGCGCGAAGCTGGATGCGGCGTTCAAATCAGCGGGCCTGACGCCGGACATCGCGCTCAGCGCGCAAGATTCCGACGTGATTAAAACCTATGTCGAGCTGGGGTTGGGCGTGGGGGTGCTGGCGGACATGTCGTATGAAAAAGAGCGCGATCGCGGATTGGTCAGCCTCAACGCCGAGCATTTGTTTGAACCCAATACGGTCTGGCTGGGCCTGAAACGCAGCCAGCTGCAGCGCAACTATGCCTGGCGCTTTATTCAGCTGTGCAACCCGACGTTGTCGCTGACCGAAATCAAAGACAAGGTCTTCTCGTCGCAGCTGGATGCGGTGATTGACTACCAGATTTAACAACACGGCATTGCCCTGCAGGATCGCTCGCGGGCTAATGCATGGTCAGTCATCGGTACGTTCGATAAGGTGACGCTTGCTTTTTCTGAACGGGCCGATGGCTTCCCATTCCGGGAGTTCTTCGGCTGGACGTGGGTTAGCCATCTCCCAGCGATGGTATTGACGTAAAATCTCGATGGCGATGCGTTTTTGCTCTTGAATGGAGAGCGTGGGGTCGGTCAGATCCTTATTTTCCATTTTGGCTTCCTTGCTGCTCGTTATTTATACGCACCTTATCACATCTGGCACCGTATTTTTCCAGCGATTGTATGTACTTTTTCAGTGCGTTGAAGCTGGTTTTACATGTCATGGTGCCGGGTATTACTTCAAAGGCGGCCTGACGTGTATACAGTGCTAACACGCGATGATTAATGGCGTGGCTGATAAGTATGTCCGGCGGATACGCCGGCGTCAGCCCCTGCTCTTGCAGGTTCAGCCCATACAGATATAGCGCCTGCAAGCAGTTGCGCAGCATATTGCCTTTCAGGGGATGTTGCGTTTCGCGCAGGGAGAAATTCTCCAGCGCGACAAGTTCGATAACGTTCTCCGCCTGGAGATAACGGCACAGGCAAAAGCCGGCGCGGCTCAGCGGGCTGGCTATTTGCCGGTAGACAAAAGCGAAACTCATCGGCATTTGGACATGATATTTAAACAGAGAGCGCCAATTTAACGTATGGCCGTTTTTTCTGCCTTTTTGCCAGCGCCGGTCTTGTACCGTCAGACGAGTCATAAACAGATTCGACTCAAGCAGCACGCTGTTCATGTCTGCCAGCGTTTGCTCTATCGCTCTCTCATGCAGGAGTGAGCAGCCATTTTCTGATGGATGGTTTGCCATTTGCCCGTCCTTTGGGTGACTGAGCTCACGTTAGTCACCCGATGAAACAGACTCAAACCCCGACTTTCATCGCTGCGAATCGTGCTGCAAAGACAGTAGGCAATTGCCGCGACGTGTCGCGAGAGTGCGACCTGCCGCGCAATCCTTGCCCTAATAATCAAAATCCCATCTATATACATAAAAAGAATATCTATAGTGATTTAAGTACCTTCAGCTGCCGATCGTGCTCGCATACACTCGCAAAATTATTATAAATTCCATCCGCTTGGAGAGTTTCAGATGAAAGCGCTCGTTCCTTCTTTGCTGTTTTTGGCCGTGGCGGCCAGCGTTAACGTACAGGCGGCGACGCCGGCCAACACGCTGGTGATCGCGCAATCTATCGATGACGTGGTCAGCTTTGACCCGGCCCAGGGATTTGAGTTAACCACGGTGCAGTCGTTCAACAGCCTGTATCAACGTCTGATCCAGTCAGATCCGCACAATCCCATCGATCTTAAACCAACCCTGGCCAGCAGCTGGCAGGCCGGCGCCGACGGCCGCAGCCTGACTTTCAGCCTGCGCCCGGACGCCAGGTTCGCCAGCGGCAATCCGCTGCGGCCGGAAGACGTGATCTTCTCGCTTTCACGGGTGGTGAAACTGAATCTGGAGCCGTCATTTATCCTGACGCAGCTGGGCTGGAACGCGAAGAATGTGGAGCAACACCTGAGCAAGGTGGACGAGCACCAGGTAAAAATCAGCTGGAGTGAGAACGTCAGCCCGGCCTTCGTGCTCAGCCTGCTGTCGGCGCCGGTATCCTCGATCGTCGACGCCAAAGAGGCGCTGGCGCACCAGCAGGGCGACGATCTGGGGCATCAATGGTTGAACAGCCACTCCGCCGGCAGCGGCCCTTACAAAATCCGCACCTATGTGCCGCACGAAGTGGTGGTGCTGGACGCCAATCCCGGCTCACCGGAAGGGGCGCCGACGCTGAAAACCATCCTGATCAAAAACGTGCCCGATCCGGCGGCGCGCCGTTTGCTGATCGAGCAGGGCGATGCCGATATCGCACGCAACCTGGGGGCAGACCAGATGGCGGCTCTGAAGGGCAAGCCGGGCGTCAAACCGCTGGCTATTCCTTATGCTTCGCTTTATTTCCTGCAGTTCAATGCCAAGGCGTCGCCGGCGCTCGGCAATCCGGCGTTCTGGGAGGCGGCACGCTGGCTGTTCGATTATCAAGGCATCGCCGACGATCTGCTGAAAGGGCAGTTCCAGAGCCATCAGGCATTCCTGCCGGACGGTTATCTGGGCGCGCTCAAGGACCAGCCGTACAGCTTCAATCCGCAGAAAGCCAAAGAAATACTGGCCAAAGCGGGGCTGAGCAACGTCAGTTTCCGCCTGGACGTCAACAATCAGCCGCCGTATCTGGATATTGCCCAGGCGCTGCAGGCCAGTTTTGCCCAGGGCGGCGTGAAGGTCGAACTGGTGCCGGGCATCAGTTCGCAGGTCTCCACCAAGGTGAAAGCGCTTAACTACGATGCGACGCTGACCTCCTGGGGGCCGGATTACTTCGACCCTAACACCAACGCCGCCGCCTTCGCCTACAACCCGGAAGACGGCAGCAAGACGCTGGCCTGGCGCGCCAACTGGCAGATCCCGGCGCTGAGCAAGCTGACGCTGGCCGCCACTGCGGAAAACGACACCGCCAAACGGGTGGCAGACTACCAGCAACTGCAAAAACAGGTGCAGCAAAGCTCGCCGTTTGTCATCGGCCTGCAGGCACGCAGCCTGATTGCGGTGCGTGACAACCTCAAGGGCTATGTGCAGGGCATCAACCCTGACATGGTGTTCTACAGCAAGGTCAGCAAGTAATGGCCGCTGACCTGTCCGCCGGCGCCGGGGCGGCCCGGCGGTATTGGCGCTGGGGCGGGCGGCTGCTCGGCGGCGCGCTGTCTCTGGCGTTAACGCTGCTCGGCCTGCTGCTGTTCACCTTCATGCTGTCGCACCTGGCGCCGATCGATCCGGCGCTGCAGGTGGCGGGCGATCACGCCAGCGAAGCCACCTATGCGCAGGTGCGGCACGAGCTGGGGTTGGATCAGCCGCTGCCGGTGCAATTTTGGCGTTACCTGGTGCACTTGGCGCACGGCGATTTGGGCATTTCGCGTATTACCGCGCAGCCGGTGTTGAGCGATCTGTTGCGTACCTTCCCGGCGACGGTGGAGCTGGCCACCTGCGCCATTATCCTCGGCGCCCTCGGCGGCATTACGCTGGCGTTTCTGGCGGTGCTCAAACCGGGCAGTTGGCTGGATAACGCGGCGCGTCTGCTGTCGCTGATCGGTTATTCGGTGCCGATTTTCTGGCTGAGCCTGCTCGGGCTGTTGCTGTTCTACGCCACGCTGCATTGGTCGGCGGGGCCGGGGCGGCTGGACGACATTTACTTGTACAGCATGGAGCCGCGCAGCGGTTTCGTGTTGATCGACAGCTGGCTGTCCGGCGATCGTGAAATGTTCTACAACGCCATCGGCCACCTGTGGCTGCCGGTGGTGGCGTTGGCGCTGCTGTCGATGGCGGGCATTACCCGGCTGCTGCGGGCGGCGATGCTGGAAGAGTGCAACAAGGAATACGTGACGCTGGCGCGTTCCAAGGGCGCCGGCCGCCTGCGCATTCTGCTGCGCCATGTGTTTCCCAATGTGCTTGGCACGCTGATCACCGTACTGTCTCTCTCCTACGCCAGCCTGCTGGAGGGCGCGGTATTGACCGAAACGGTGTTCGCCTGGCCCGGCGTCGGGCGTTACCTGACCTCGGCGCTGTTTGCCGCCGACACGCCGGCGATCCTCGGCGCCACGCTGCTGATCGGCACCTGTTTCGTGCTGTTGAATGCGCTGGCCGACGCCTTGACCTATTTAGTGGATCCGCGAACTCGATGAGCCAATATCTCTCTGAACACGAACCGCAAAGCGAGCCAGCCGTCGGTTACCGCCGCGGTCGGCGTCTGACCACGCTGACGCTGGGCGCGGCGCTGGTGGCGATCCTGCTCGTCACCGCGCTGCTGGCTCCGTGGCTGGCGCCTTTCGACCCCAATCTGCAGCATATCGAGCTGCGGTTACTGCCGCCTTCGGCTGCACATTGGCTGGGCACCGACGGCTTTGGCCGCGATTTGCTTTCCCGCGTGATTTACGGCGCGCGGCCGACGCTGATCCTGGTGTCGCTGATTCTGGTGTTGACCATTCCCATCGGCCTGCTGGTCGGCATTTGCGCCGGTTACCTCGGCGGCTGGGTCGAGCGCATTTTGATGCGTCTGACCGATATTTTCCTGTCGCTGCCGAGTCTGGTGATCGCGCTGGCGTTCGTGGCGGTGATGGGGCCGGGGCTGATGAACGGCGCGCTGGCGCTGGCATTGACCAGTTGGCCGGCCTTTGCCCGCCAGGCGCGGGCCGAAACCCTGGCGCTGCGCCGCAGTGACTACCTGGCGGCGGCGCGCATGCAGGGTATCAACGGGTTGCGGCTGATGGTCGGCCACATTTTGCCTTTATGCCTGCCGAGCGCGGTGGTGCGTGCGGCGCTGAGCCTGGGCGGCATCATCCTGTCCGCCGCCGGTCTGGGGTTCCTCGGCATGGGCGTCGCGCCGCCGACCGCCGAATGGGGTTCGATGGTGGCCGAAGGCAGTAAAGTGATTTTCGACCAATGGTGGGTCGCCGCCGCACCAGGCGGGGCGATCCTGTTCGCCAGCCTGGCGTTTAACCTGCTGGGCGATGGCCTGCGCGACAAAATGGATCCTCGTCATGGGCACTGATAACACTTTATTGACCGTCGAACGGCTGGCGATCGGCGTGCCGGGGCCGCAGCCGGCGGCGCTGGTGAAGAATATCTCGTTCAGCATGGGGCGGGAGCGGCTGGCGCTGGTCGGCGAGTCCGGTTCCGGCAAGTCGTTGACCGCGCGTGCGCTGATGGGGCTATTGCCGCCGCCGTTGCAGCTGCAGGCGCAGCGCCTGACGCTGGGCGATGAAGACTTGACGCGCCTGAGCGAACGCCAGTGGAGCCGCCTGCGCGGCGACCGGGTGGCGATGGTGATGCAAGATCCCAAACATGCGCTGAATCCCAATCAGCCGATCGGCCGTCAGGTGGAGGAGCCGCTGGTGCTGCATGCCAAACTGAGCCGCGCCGAGCGGCGTGAAAAGGTATTGGAGATGCTGGCGGCGGTGGGATTGCCCGATCCGGCGGCGCTGTGGGGCCGTTATCCGCATCAGCTCTCCGGCGGCATGGGGCAGCGGGTGATGCTGGCCATTGCGTTGATCAACGATCCGCAGCTGTTGATTGCCGATGAACCGACTTCGGCGCTGGATCACCAGATGCGCGATCAGGTGCTGCAACTGATAGACAATCTGGTGGCGCAACGCAACATGGGGCTGATCCTGATCAGCCACGATTTGCAGCAGGTGGCGCACCACTGCGAGCGGGTGCTGGTGATGTACAAAGGCGAGCTGTTGGATCAACTGCCGGCAGCAGAGCTGGCGCAGGCCACGCATCCTTACACTCGCACGCTGTGGGCGTGCCGGCCGAGCCGCGAGACGCGCGGCAAACCGCTGCCGGTGCTGGACCGCGCGCTGTTGGAGACGTTGAAATGAGCGTAATTGCACTGGAGAACCTGAGCGTCAGTCACCGCCAGGGCTACGAGCTGCGCACCGTGGTACATGAGGTTAACCTGCACATCGAACCGGGTGAGTGTTTCGGGCTGGTGGGGCCTTCCGGCTGCGGCAAGTCCTCGTTGCTGTGGGTGCTGGCCGGGCTGAATGGCAGCTGGCAGGGCGGTTTTGAGCTGCTTGGGCGGCGGCTGCAACCGGGGCAGGCATTTACCGGCGAGCTGAGGCGCGAGGTGCAGATGGTGTTTCAGGATCCCTATGCTTCGCTACACCCCAAGCACCGGCTGTTGCGTACGCTGTCGGAGCCGCTCAAGCTGCTGCAGGAAAGCGATATCGAACGCAAGATCAGCGCGGGCTTTCGCCAGGTGGGGTTGGATCCGCGCCTGCTGGATCGCTACCCGCATCAGCTGTCGGGCGGCCAGCGGCAGCGCGTGGCGATCGTGCGCGCATTGTTGCTGCGGCCTAAGTTGTTGCTGCTGGATGAACCGACTTCGGCGTTGGACATGTCGGTGCAGGCGGAGATCCTCAATCTGCTCAACGAGCTGAAGCAGGCGGGCGAGCTGACCATGGTGCTGGTCAGCCACGATGCGGACGTGATTGACCATATGTGCGATCGTTCGGTGGCAATGGCGCACGGCCGCATCAGCATTTAAACCTGTGCCCGCCAACGCGGCGGGCATATCCATCTTGGTAATAAATAAAGCAATTTATCGTCGTTCTTCTGTTAATTCTTACCCCCTACACTCGAAAAACAGCGCAACCGCGTGATTGTGGAGAGTGTATCGATGAAACGGTTAATTCCAACCTTATTGTATGGCGCGCTGGCGGCCGCTTTCGGTGCGCAGGCTGCCACCCCGCAGGATACCTTGGTGGTGGTCAGTTCGTTGGAGGGCATTATCAGCCTCGATCCGGCGGAGAGCTTTGAAACCGTCAGTTCGGCCAATCTGGTCAACCTCTATCAGCGCCTGGTGGCGCCGGATCGCGCCGCGCCGCAAAAGCTGGCGCCGGATGCGGCAGGCAGTTGGCAAGCGGGCGCCGATGGCCGCAGCCTGACCTTTACCCTGAAACCGCAGCAGCGTTTCGCTTCCGGCAACCCGCTGCGGCCAGAAGATGTGATTTTTTCGCTGGTTCGCGCGGTGAAGCTGAACAAGGCGCCGTCGTTTATTCTCGGCGAGTTTGGCTGGACGCCGGATAACGTTGAGCAACAGCTGAAGAAGGTGGGAGATAACCAGGTGCAACTCAGTTGGCCCGCCAACATCGGCAGCGAGTTGGCGCTGCGGCTGCTGACGGCGAATGTGGCTTCGATCGTGGATGAAAAGCTGTTGAACGAGCACGCGCAGCAGGGGGACTACGGTAACGGCTGGCTGCGCAGCCATTCCGCCGGCGGCGGCCCGTATCGGGTGAACAACTATGTGCCGCATGAAGCGCTGCTGTTTGGCCGTAATGACTACGCTCCGTCGCCGGCAAGGTTGAAAACGGTGTTGTTCAAGAACGTCAGCGACGCCGGTACCCGCCGTTTGCTGTTGCTGAAAGGGGATGCCGACGTGGCCTACGATCTGGGGGCCGACCAGTTCGACTCACTGCGTAACGCGTCTGGCGTGCGCATTGAGCAGGCCGATGCGCCCCGGATCTATTACCTCGGTTTCAACACCGGCAGCAAAGACAATCCGGCGCTGGGCAATCCGGCGTTATGGCAGGCGGCGCGCTGGCTGGTCGATTATCAGAGCATCGCCGAGCAACTGCTGAAAGGGCAATATCGCGTGCATCAAGCCTTCTTGCCGCAGGGATTGGACGGGGCACTCGACGATCGGCCGTTTAAGCTCGACGTGGACAAAGCCAAACAGATCTTGCGCGATGCCGGCATCGCTGAAGGTACGCGCATCGATCTTATCGTCATCAACCAACCGCCGTATACCGACATCGCGCAGGCGCTGCAGGCCAGTTTTGCGCAGGCCGGGCTGCGGTTGGATATCCATCCGGTGGTAGAAAGCGATCTGTGGGGCAAGATGCGCGGCCGCGATTTTCAGGCGATCTTCACCTACTGGGGCGCCGACTACCTGGATCCGAACACCAACGCCAGCGCCTTTGCCTATAACGTGCCCGGTGGGCCGAAAACTCTGGCCTGGCGCACCCAGTGGAACATTCCCGCCATCAGCGCGGAAACGCGCGCCGCGGCTGCGGAAGGGAACAGCGCCGCGCGCAGCGCACGTTACGTCACGTTGCAACGGGAACTGCAGGCCAGTTCGCCGTATGTGGTGGCGCTGCAGGGGCAAACGCTGGTGGCATTGCGAGACAACGTCGAAGGTGCCCGGCTGGATATCGCCAACAGCATGCTGTATCTGGATCGGGTCAACAAGTAGCGGCAATGCCGCGGGCCTGTCCGAGCTTTCTGTCGCACCAAAGGCCAACGGCGAGTGAAATCGCTGGCTGTTGCTACCTCGGATCGCGAGATGTTGTGTCAGGGTGAAATAAAATGAAATTTCATAACGCGCTCATATGACGGTGATAGATTGGCACTGAAAGGCGGCGTTGTTGACGCCTTTCACCGCGGCCGTCCGCAATGATGCGGACACATCACGTCAGGAGATATTATGGACAATAACGAAAACGCTTCAGGAGCGCGCGCAGCAACCTTGATCGCCACCGGTGAGGTTGTTACGCCGGAACAGTTTTATCAGGACAGCGACGGAAGCAACTGGGGGCCGGCGATCAACAAAGCGGCGGCGGCGGCGCTGCAAGCCGGCGGTACGCTGTCCCTTGGGAAGCGGGTGTATACGGTCGCCGGACACGTACTCATTCAGACGACAACGGACATCTACGGCGGCATCGGGTTGCGAGTGGTCGGATTGGGACGGGCGACCAAAATTGTCAAGACGGCGGACAGCAGTTACACCAACGAACAAGGCGAAACGAAGAAAGCGGTGATCGTGGTGAAAGGCTTCGCCAATCTGACGCTGCACGGCTTGACGTTGCGGGATGATACCGGCGTAGACGACACTCACGGCGTGTGGTTCAGCGATCGCAATATGACGAAGTTTGATATTCGCGATATCTACACCAAGGTCGGCGGTTATTCGCTGTTTGTCTCGGGCGATATGTTCATTAACTGGCTGGTGAATGTGCAGATGGAGGCAAACGCCAATCGGCCGGGCGATGGGGTGCTGTGGATGGACAAGTCCGGCACCACCAATTTTATAGACGGCCTCTACGCCGCTCGCGCCAAGGGGACTGCGTTCAGAATTTCAGGGTTTTACTCTACTATTGGCTCGTTGGCTGCGGATGACTGTATCGGCGATATCTACTCGTTCAAAGATTTTAACGGCACGATCAATTCGTTGGGTTGCGAGAACCGCAACACGCAGCGCGCCGCCAATATCAGCGTGTTGTCCACCAACTTTGCCCAGGGCACGATAGGCAATATCAATATCCAGGATGCGCAGAATGTGGAGAGCGGGAGCGTGTTGTGCCGATTCATCAACGAGTCTCGTTGGGACATCGGTCAGTTGACTCTTTACAGCGGTTCTAAGACGCCGTTCCCGGCGGCGATCGCCGCCTGCAGCAACAATACCGAGGTAACCTTCAGTAACGTATACAACGGCGGCGTCCCGGTGGCCGGCAAAAGCACCGTCGACGTTACGTCGTTTTTAAGCGGGGTCGAAGCGATGTACAGTCTGGGCGAGCGGGGAATTGCCCCTTCCGCCACCAGCAACCATTTGCCGCGCAATATCTCGAAACAGCAATCGTGGACTTTTTTAGGCACCCTGACCGCGCCGGATCGGCAACCTACAACGCGCATTACTCTTCAACAGGGCGTAAGCACCAAGGTGCTGGCGTGCGATTTATATATCACGTTCGATCTGTCTTCGCAGGCGACCGCCTTTGTCGTCAATAAAGGCAGCTATAGCGCGAAAGGCGCCTTTATGTTGCGGCGCACTGGGCCGTTAAGCTGCGAAATATATTACCGCGTCGAGAAAGATTTCGGCTTTGGCAGTTATCAGGTGCAGACTACGCGCGGCAGCTACTGGCGGCCGGACGGCGTTTCATTGAGCACGCCACCCGCCGATGCGTTGGAAATCCGCAGCGATGAGGTGTTATCCACCACCAGGCTCGCAGTGATCCAGCCACTGGCTAATCCGACAACGGCCAGCACTGCGGAAGTGGCAGGATTGCTCAATCGGCTGATCGAGACACTGAAGAACTAACCGAATAACGCCGGCGCGTTTTGGCCGGCGTCCATCAAGAGCAACAGCCAGCCGGCGGCCGCCAAGGCGATGCCGAAAGGTTGTCGCGTTCGCCAGGCGCGGCGGTTGCGACGGCCGCGCGTCAATGCCATGCCTAATCCGAACATGGCCGCCAGACAGACCAACAGCGGCAGCATCGTCCAACCGAGCCAGGCGCCCAGCGCCGCCAGCAGTTTGAAATCACCCTGGCCGATGCCGTTACGCCGCCGCACCTGCCGATAAAGCGCGTTGAGCAGCCACAACCCCCCGTAGCCGGCGGCGGCGCCGATAACCGCGTCGCCCAGCGTCGCCCAGCGAGCGTCAAGATTGCACAGCATCCCGCCCCACAGCAGCGGCTGGGTTAACCGGTCCGGCAGCCACCGGTGGCGCCAGTCTAGCCAGGCCAGGGCGATCAGCAGCGCCGCGGCCGGCGGCAACCACAGCCGGTGTGCTGCCGGCAGGTCGAAGGGCAGCGCCGTCAACGCCAAACCGAAGGCCGTCAGCAGCAGGCTACGGCGGCGCAATTTCGGTGGGCTGGCACGCACGGCCGCCGTTCGCTCCAATCGGGTGATGAGCGTGAAGGCGACCGCACCTGCCGACAGCAGCGCGGTGAAAAACAGCGCGGGCCACAGTAAGGAAAGAAACATCGGGGCTCCGTCAGTCGTGAAATAGATGTTTAAAATAACGGCAAAATGCGTATTTCATCGGGGTGAAATGCGGTGGGCTGTGAGGAATGCGCAGTTGTACGCATCGCCACTTCACGTATTGCAGAGTGAGGCAATGTCATGCGCGGAGGCGCGCAGCAGTGGGGTGTTGCGCTTTTTATCGGCAAAATCGGTGCTGAAATGGTGTGAATTCACCTGGCGGCCGGAATGGATCGGTAAAGGGCGTAAGTGACGGCGTCACTGGGGAGTGATTGGGGTTTATCCTATTGTTTCTGTTCGTCAAGCCGTTAGACTTTAAGGGAGAGGCGCCCCGGCCTGGACGGGGCGTAGGGTTTCCAGATCTGCCGCGGGAAAGGCGACAGCAAAGCAGTGGGTTGGCCCGCTCCAGGAGGGAGGGGGGCCAACGGTGCCATGAAAGACGAAATTCAGGCGGGACTCATCAAAACCAAAAAACGACGCTGGCACAGCCGCCAGGCGGTGTGGCTGGCCGGGGCGCTGGTGTGGCTGGCCGGCGCGGCGCCCGCCTGCGCCGAATCCCCGCCGGCGCCGGAGAGCGTTGTCTCTTCCGCACAGGCCGCCGCAGATCCGGCCGCGAATTTGCCCGAACTGGGCGGCGCGCCCGATGACGCCGCGCGCGAGAAGCAGTGGGCCGAGATGGCCAAGCAGTTCGGCGAAAAAGATCTGAATAACGTTTCCCGTCAGCAGATGCGCAGCCGCGCCGAGGATTATCTGCTGGGCCAGGCGACCGGCGCGCTGCAACAGCAGGCGCAGGAACTGTTGTCGCCGCTGGGCACCGCCCGATTATCGCTGAAGATGACCGGTGAGGGGGACTTTACCGGCAGCAACGGGCAGTTATTCAGCCCGCTGTACGACGTCGACGGATTGCTGACCTACAGCCAGATCGGCTGGCTACAGCAAAGCGCCGGGGCGCTCGGTAATTTCGCGCTGGGGCAGCGCTGGATCGCCGGTGACTGGCTGCTGGGGTACAACACGGCGCTCGACAGCGATTTCGCCCGGCAGCGCAATCGCGGCAGCGTCGGCGCGGAGGCCTGGGGAGACTACCTGCGTTTCTCCACCAACTATTACTACCCGCTGTCGGCGCTGGCGCAACAGCCTGGCGATGGCGTGTTTTTCAGCCGCCCGGCGCGCGGTTACGACATTACGACGCAAGGCTATCTGCCGTTTTATCGCCAGATCGGCGGTTCGCTCAGCTATGAGCAGTATCTCGGCGATAATGTCGATCTGTTCGGCAGCGGCAAAAAACAAAACGATCCGCGCGCGATGCAGCTGGGGCTCAATTACACCCCGGTGCCGCTGGTGACGATGAAGGCGCTGCATAAGATTGGCGCGGGCGGGCAGAGCCAGGATCAGATCGAGCTGGCGCTGAGCTATCGGCTCGGGGTGCCGTTGGTGAAGCAGATTTCGCCGGAGTATGTGGCGCAGGCCAAGTCGCTGCGCGGCAGCCGCTACGATCCTATCGAACGCAAGAACGTGCCGGTGCTGGAGTTCCGCCAGCGCAAAACGCTGCAGGTGTTCCTGGCCACGCCGCCGTGGAGCCTGCAGGCGGGGGAAACCGTGCCGCTGGTGCTGGAAATCAAGGCGCTCAACGGCATCGCTCACGTCAGTTGGCAGGGGGATACCCAGGCGCTGAGCCTGACGCCGCCGCACAACGCCAACGATCCGCAGGGCTGGACGGCGATCGTGCCGCCGTGGGACGATGCGCCGGGCGCCGCCAACAGCTACCGGCTATCGGTCACGCTGGAGGACGATAAACAGCAGCGCGTGACGTCCAACTGGATAGAGCTGAAAGTGGCGCCGCCGCTGACGGCGACCGCCGGTGATGACGCGGGCCTGCCGCCGATCAAAACCCTGACGCCGCCGCCGATCCCGGCGCAAACCGGGCCGCTGTACGGCGGCGACTAACCGTTTTTACCCTGCAGCACCCACACGGCGGCCTCGACGCGGGATTTTAGCTTCATCTTTTTCAGCAGGTGTTTGACGTGTACCTTGACGGTGCTTTCGGTGATGGTCAGGCGGCGGGCGATCAGCTTGTTCGGCAGCCCCTGGGCGATCAGCTTCAGAATATCCCGTTCGCGCGGCGTCAATTGCTGAATATCGCGATCGGCGCTGGGGCGGTTTTCCCGCAGGCTGGCGGCGAGGATCGGCGTCAGCGTTTCGCTGAGCACCATCTGCCCGGCCGCCGCCTGATGCAGCGCCTTCAGCAGATCCTCCGGCTCCATGTCTTTCAACAAATAACCGTCGGCACCGCGTTTGAGCGCGCTGACGACGTCGTCTTCATGGTTGGACACGCTGAACACCACGACGCGCCCCGACAGGTCGGTCTGGCGCAGGCGATCCAGCGTTTCCAGCCCGTTGATGCCGGGCATGTTGAGGTCGAGCAGGATCAGATCCGGATCGTGCTGCTCCGCCAGCGCGACCCCTTGTTCACCGTTGCTGGCTTCGGCGATGACCTGCAGGCGAGCGTCCATGCCAATCAGCTGTTTTACGCCGTTGCGCAGCATCGGGTGGTCGTCGATCAGTAAGATGGTGGCGGCGGTTTCTGTCGTCATGGTGTCTCCGTTAGTCGATGGCGTGGTTATCCGGCGTGAAGCTGACTCGCACCTCGGTGCCGCCGCCGCTGCGCGGTAAAATGTCGCAACGGCCGTGCAGGCTCTTGGCGCGATCGCGCATGATGATCAGGCCGTAATGGTCGGGGCGGGATGTTTCGGCCGGCAGGCCGCGTCCGTTGTCGCATACGCTCAGGGTCACTTCGCCCCGTTTGTTGATGACCTGAATGCTCACCTCGCTGGCGGCGGCATGCTTAAGGATGTTGCTGAGCGCCTCGCGGGCGATCTGCAGCAGATGAATGGCCTGGTAGGCGGGCACCGTGCGCGGCCCCAGTTGGTAATCGAGGCTGATGTTCAGGCCCAGTTTGGGATTGAACTCCGCTACCGTCGATTGCAGCGCCGCCAGCAGGCCCGGTTCGGTCAGCTGCAGGCGGAAGGTGGTCAGCAGCTCGCGCAGCTGGCGATAGGCGCCGTTCAGCTCTTCGCGCATCTGCTGCACCAGCGCCTGGCTGGCGGACGAGAGCGTTTCGCCTTGCATCTGCAGGCAGGCGATCTGCATTTTCAGGCAGGAGAGCGATTGGGCGATGGAGTCGTGCAGCTCGCGGGCGATCGCCGCCCGTTCTTCCATCAGCATCAGCTGCTGCTGGTGGTCTACCTGACGTTCGATGGCCAGCACGCTGGTCAGTTGCTCCACCAGAGTGTTGACCAGCTGGCGGTGCTCATCGTTCAGCGGCTGTTGCGGCGCATGTTGCGCCACGATCACGCCGTAGTCGCCAAGTTTGTCACTCAGGCTCCAGCTCAGCGACGGGTTGTCGGGATGCTGGCGGTCGCTGTCGTGCAGGCAGGCGCTGCACACCGGATTATGGCAATGCTCCGGCCGCAACGGCTGGTTGCCGCTCAGCTGCAGCAGCGGCTCCCGGCTGTCGTTTTCATACAGCCGCACCTGAATGGCGCGCAGCGGCGTCAGGGTTTGCAGTTGGTTGAGCAGCGGCGTCAGGCGGCTGCACAATGGCTCGCTGGCGTGCAGCAGGCGGCTGGCGCGATAGAGGAAGCTCAGCATCTGATTTTTTTGCTGCAGGTCCGCGGTCTTCTCGGCTACGCGCTGCTCCAGCCCGCTGTAGGTGGCCGACAGTTCGTCGGACATGGTGTTCAACGCGCCGCCGAGCGACGCCATTTCATCCTGATGGCCGCGCTGCGCGAAGCGGCGGCTAAAGTCGCCGCGGCCCACCGCCAACGCCATTTCCACCAGCTGCCGCCACGGATGCAGCAACCGGCGGCGCAGGTAGCAGGTGGTGCCGATCAGCAGCAGCAGGGTCAGCGCGATAAAGCCGGCCTGCACTAGCGTCACCATCAGCAGGCGGCGCTCGGTTTGCCTGTCGATATCCGAGACCAGTTTATCCAACAGCTGCACGAAGTGCGCCACCTGCGGCGCGGCGTCGGCCGGGCGCTGCGCGCTACGCAGGCGAGGTTGCAGGGTCTGTTGCCAGTAGTCGCGCAAGGTGTCGAAAGGTTGCGTCAACCCTTCCTGTTCCACCGAACGCTGCAGGTCGGGGCTGTTTTCGTCGCGCTCCAGTTCGCGGATCAACGCTTCATGCCGTTCATCCAGCGGCACCTGCGCCAGCAGACGATAGCTTTGCATACGCAGCGAGCCGGCCTTGTTGATGGCATGCGCGTTGCCCTGAATGCTTTGCGACATCCAGGCGGAAATCCCCATGCCGGCCACGCCCAGAATGCCCGACAGCAACATCAGCAGGGCGACCTGATTCACGATCGAAAGCGGGGCCAACAGG
This sequence comes from Serratia sp. CY40230, assembly GCF_052168835.1. Taxonomy (NCBI): domain Bacteria; kingdom Pseudomonadati; phylum Pseudomonadota; class Gammaproteobacteria; order Enterobacterales; family Yersiniaceae; genus Serratia; species Serratia sp. CY40230. The sequence continues at coordinate 513,469 of NZ_JBJNLX010000001.1, read as the reverse complement.
CGTTTCATAAGCGCGGGTTCCTGGCATTTGGCGCCGCTGAAGCTCAGGGGCGAAGGCGGCGACGGGGTAAACAAGTAACGATTCAGCCGTATTTTTGATTATCCCTGAGCATAACCCCATACCTCGAATGAAGTACCCATTAGTTTCCAGTGGGGCGGCGAAGCGGTGAGGATGACGAAGTGGTTTATTGTAATTTATTGATTATAAATGATTTAATTTTTATCCGGAACGTACCCCTAAGGGGATGAAGGCGCTATTTGTGCCGCCAACTACTTGCATTCGGGTTGATATACATCAACTTTGCCGCCGGGGCCGCCCCCTAGGGTGTCGGAATAATCCCCCGTGTCTGAGGTTTTTATGTCGCAACTTGCAACGCCTTCATCAAAGAAAACCGGTGCGCTGATTCAGGATTGGCATCCTGAAGACAGCGCCTTTTGGCAGCAGCGTGGCCATCGCATCGCCACCCGCAACCTGTGGATTTCCATTCCCTGTCTGCTGCTGGCCTTCTGCGTCTGGATGCTGTTCAGCGCCGTGGCGGTCAACCTGAACAAGGTTGGCTTCAACTTTTCCACCGATCAACTGTTCCTGTTGACAGCGCTGCCGTCGGTCTCGGGCGCTATTTTACGCGTGCCGTATTCCTTCGTGATCCCGCTGTTTGGCGGCCGTCGCTGGACCGCTATCAGCACCTGCTTCCTGCTGGTGCCGTGCTTGTGGCTGGGATTCGCGGTGCAGGACAGCAGCACGCCGTACAGCGTGTTCGTCATCATTTCCCTGCTGTGCGGTTTTGCGGGCGCCAACTTTGCCTCCAGCATGGCCAATATCAGCTTCTTCTTCCCGAAAGCGCGTCAGGGCGGCGCGTTGGGTCTCAACGGCGGGTTGGGGAATCTGGGTGTCAGCGTCATGCAACTGGTCGCGCCGCTGGCGATCTCTTTCAGCCTGTTTGGTCTGTTTGGCGGCACGGCGCAAGATCAGGCAGAAGGGGGGCAGCTGTGGCTGGAAAACGCCGCCTGGATCTGGGTACCGTTCCTGCTGGTTGCCACCTTGGCGGCCTGGTTCGGCATGAACGATCTGGCGGCGGCCAAGGCATCGCTGCGCCAGCAACTGCCAGTGCTCAAACGTGGGCATTTGTGGATGCTGAGTTTGCTGTACCTCGCGACCTTCGGTTCTTTCATCGGTTTCTCCGCCGGTTTCGCCATGCTGTCGAAGACGCAATTTCCGGAGGTCGTGATCCTGCATTACGCTTTCTTCGGGCCGTTCCTCGGGGCGCTGGCGCGGCCGGTCGGCGGCGCGCTGTCTGACCGTTTCGGCGGCGTGCGGGTGACGTTGATCAACTTTGTGGTGATGGCCGTGTTCGCCGCGCTGTTGTTCCTGACCTTGCCGACGGCGGGCGAGGGCGGTTCGTTCATCGCCTTCTACGGCATCTTTATGGTGCTGTTCCTCACGGCGGGGCTGGGCAGCGGATCGACTTTCCAAATGATCGCCGTCATTTTCCGTAAAATCACTGTCGATCGCGTGAAAGCGGCCGGCGGCAGTGACGAGAGCGCACAGCGTGAAGCGGTGACGGACTCCGCCGCCGCATTGGGCTTTATCTCGGCGATCGGCGCCGCAGGCGGCTTCTTTATTCCCCAGGCATTCGGTACCTCGCTGGCGCTGACCGGCTCACCGGCGGGGGCAATGAAAGTATTCCTGGTGTTCTATATCTTGTGTGTGGTCATCACCTGGGCGGTGTATGGCCGCAAGAAAAAGGCCTGAGTATCAAACTGCTTTCTCAATCCCTCCCGCCAGGGGAGGGATATTTCTCTCATTCCGAGTCATCTCTCCTCGCCTCCTCAGTGAAATTTTCTGTCTTTAGGTAAAATTCTCATCTTTGCTTGCCGTTTTTTTCTTTTTTTATAGCACTATCTCTCAATGTGAGAATGTTTTCGCCAAAACGGATTATATTATTTGCACGTTTTTTTCGTTTTATTGAGAGTATTCTTACATTAAGGCGTTAATGTCTTTTCGCAGATTAAATGAAATTTCCGGGAGGGCAAAGCATAATTAGTGCGATTGTTATAAAATCAGTAATAGGATTTTGTCTTAGATGCAGCACACACCGAGTGGAATGTGCAACGGGGTTAAATCAGATAACTCTCATTCTGTTTTTTTCGGCTTTTTGTAGTCTATCTGACAATCAGATTAGGTGGGAAAACACAATGAATTCACGGATAAGAATGAAATTTCACAATTTCATTCGATTAACAATCGAACAACATGGTTAGTTTTTTCTTTTTAAATCAATGAGGTGTTCATTTGAATTTTACGGTAACCATGAAAGAAATCCATGTTGCCAACAGGGAAAAAGAGTCATTTGGATAAACGGAACATCCTTAATATGGCCTAATGTAAAAAATGAAATCAGAAAATTTTTATAAAGGCCAATATCCGATGAATGCAACCTGTTGAGTTTACATTTAATTTCTTGAACATTTTTTGATATTTCTATACAAAGTGTGCAGGACAGGCACGCTAAGGAAATTAAAAGTGAATCTTGATAAAAGAATAAAGATTAGGAATCTCGATGTTCTGACTCCTGCCGGGGAGAAATTTCGTCTGCGTTGGAAGGAGTATCAAATTCTTTCGCTGCTTGTCGCCAGATCGCCAGAGCTGGTTACCCGAACGGAAATTATAGAAAATATCTGGAAAGGAACCTATTGCTCAGATTCAACGATAAATCAAACAATTAAATCTATTCGCCAAAAGATTAGCGACACGGAACACACGCTTATCAGAACCATTCCTCGTTTGGGTTACAAGGTGGAAAATCAAGCGGCTTTTCACTTTATATCCGAGGATGAAGACTACGCTGATGATGATATATTAAATGGCGGTGAAGATATTGGCGTTGATATTCAAGCGGAACTTTCTGAAAGTGAAAGTGAGTCGTCTGAAACAAACGATGAAAAAATAGATAAGCCGCATAAATCGACGCTGGTTGCTGCGCCTGTTGCAACGGTGGAGTCATCCAAAGAACCGGCGCGTGAAAAAAAGTCGGCGGCGGCGCGTCGCTTTTTCAGCATGCCCGCCAGCCGTGTAGTGAAATACCTGACCGTATTCGCCTCTTTGCTGGTTATTTCACATTTTTCATACGTGCTTGGCAACCAAACCCGCCCCCCGGTGATCAATGATATTCAGAACAACACGCGTGTGGTGTTGACGCTGACGCTGAATAATCCCCATACCAACAGCCCGCAAACGCTGTTCTGCCTGTACCAGGGCGAGAGCATGGAGCAGGCGACCATCGAATGTGTCGATCCTAAGCAAGGCCAGCTGAAATTGCCGGTAAAATATGAGACCTCTTCTTCCACCGGTAAGGGTCAGATTAATCTTATATTGCCGAATAAAACCTTGCAATATCAAGTTGCTTACGATGTTAAAAATTAGCGCTGAATGAGGTTTTATCTATAGCGATAATTTTACATTTGATGAAATCTTTTATTTCATTATTTGTTATTTGAAAGCCAGGTTCGATTTGTCCAGTCTGGAACTCATTACCTAACGCGTATTAGCGTCCTGTCCCAATCGGGTGACGGGAATAATGAGAACCTGCTGAGTGACAAATTATGGATAAGCGTAAAGTAGCTATTATCGGGGGTTCCGGTTTTATCGGAACACGCCTGGCGAAACGTCTCAGTAAGCGCGATGATCTGACATTGGTCATCGTCGATAAGCAACCCAGTGCACATTTTCCATCCCTTTATCAGTATGGCGATGTGACGCAACCCCAGACGTTGCAAGAACCGCTGGCGGGCTGCGACGCCATCATTAATCTGGCGGCGGAGCATCAGGACAATGTCGATCCCATTTCGCTCTATTATCAGGTCAATGTCGAAGGCGCGCGCCATGTCTGCATGACCGCCTCCGCCCTGAATATCCGTCAAATCATTTTCACCTCCTCGGTCGCTGTTTACGGCTTCGTCAAACAGGAGACCGGCGAAGAAGGACGTTTCGAGCCTTTCAACCATTACGGCAAGTCCAAGCTCGAGGCGGAATACGTTTATGAAGCCTGGCGCAAGGCCGATGAGGCAAATCGGCTGACTATCATTCGCCCAACGGTGGTATTCGGCGAAGGCAACCGTGGCAACGTGTATAACCTGTTCCGTCAGATCGCCAGCGGACGTTTCGTGATGATTGGCAGCGGCAATAATATGAAGTCGATGGCCTACGTTGAAAATATTGCCGCGCGGCTGGAATATGCGCTGGATCAACAGTCAAATTATCAGGTCAGCAACTACGTCGATAAACCGGACTTTACGATGAATCAATTGGTTGACGTAATTTCCTCTTCATTGGGGAGAGAAAATAAGACGATTCGCATTCCTTATGCCGTAGGCATATGCGGCGCAACCGCATTGGATGTTGTGAGTAAAATAAGTCGCAAGAAATTCCCAATCAGTCGCGTCAGAGTACAGAAATTCTGCGCCAGAACGCAGTTTAAAAGTAATGTGCAAAATAATTTTGTGGCGCCTGTTGAACTTGATTCGGCAATCGAAAGAACCATTAAACATGAGTTTTCTGATAGATAACTTAATCGCACGCTGACGTTATTTGATTATTCCGCCGACAAGCGGATAAATCTGTATTTTTCAGGATAAATTCATGCTGACTTATATCCTGGCAGGATCAATTTTGTTTTTGTTAATAGCGCATTGGGAGCTGTAACTCAAGGGCGGTAGCGTGCTTATTCGCTGGAGGAACGATGTTATATCAACTGAGCGTGATATTTGTGCTGGCGGTCGCGTGGATCCTTATTGCCCGCCGGGTCGCCTTGACGGTGGGATTAGTGGATAAGCCTAATGCGCGCAAGCAACATCTGGGACATATTCCGTTGGTCGGCGGCATCGCCGTGTACCTGACGCTGATGCTGATGACGCTGTGGCAACCCGCCTGGCTGCCCGACAACGCCGTCTACCTGCTGTGCATCACGGCGCTGGTGGTGTTGGGCGTACTGGATGACCGCTTTGATCTGCCCGTGGCGCCGCGCGTCATGGTGCAGGGAGGGATCGCGCTGGCGATGATGCTGGCGGCAGGGATGCAGCTTTCCTCATTGGGCCATGCCTGGGGCCATCAGGAAGTGATGCTCGGTTATGGCGCGTTGCTACTCACGCCGCTGGCGGTATGGGGGGCGATCAACGCCTACAACATGGTGGATGGCATCGACGGGCAACTGGGCGCCTTGTCCTGCGTGACCTTTGTTGCGCTGGCCATCGTGTTCGGACTGGGTGGCCGGGAAGATCTGGCGCTGTGGTGCCTGGGCATGATCGTCGCGCTGGCGGCTTATCTGCTGTTCAACCTGAGCCTGTTCGGCGCGCGTAACAAAATCTTTATGGGGGACGCCGGCAGCATGGTGATCGGCTTCAGCGTGCTGTGGCTGGTGTTGCTGGCAACGCAGGGGCAGCAGGCGGTAATGCGCCCGGTCACCGCGCTGTGGCTGATCGCCATTCCGTTGATGGACATGGTGACCGTGATGGTGCGCCGCCTGTTGCGCCGCCAAAGCCCCTTCAAAGCGGGCCGCGATCATTTGCACCATATTCTGATGCGTCGCGGGCTCAATGCGCGTCAGGCACTGGCGATGAGCACCATGCTGGCGGTGACGCTGGCCTGCATCGGCATTTGCAGTGAAGTGTTGCAACTGCAGGAAAGCCTGATGCTGGTGGCGTTTCTGTTCTGTTTTTGCGGTTATTTCGCCCTGTTGCGCGAACCGCGTCAGGCGACGATGCTCAGCGATAATCCAACCGTCGGGCGTTAATCCTCTCACGGGCTGCGGCAGCAGCCCGTTTATCACGGTACTTCCATGAATTTTCATTTGCCTCTTTTGATGCCGTTGGCCTTCACCTCCGCGTTGTTGAGCGGTTGTACGGTGGTTCCCGGCTCACATTTATCGACCAGCGGAAAAGCCATCGTCGTGCAACAAGACGACGATTTCGATTTGAACAGCCAGGTACAGGTCTACCGTATGTCACCGATGCTGCTGCAGAAAATGCGGCGCGTTGAACCGGTCGCCCAGCCGAATCCGGCACTGGATCAGCGGTTGCAGAGCTACCAATACCGTATCGGCGTCGGCGACGTGTTGAACGTCACCGTCTGGGATCACCCCGAGTTGACCACGCCGGCCGGGCAATATCGCAGCGCCAGCGACACCGGTAACTGGGTGCATGCGGATGGCACGATCTTTTACCCCTATATCGGGCGCGTGGCGGTGGTGGGTAAAACCGTCACCGAAGTGCGCAGCCTGATCGCCGGCCGTCTGGCGCAGTATGTGGAAAGCCCGCAGGTGGATGTCAGCATCGCCGCGTTCCGCTCGCAGAAGGCTTATGTGACCGGTGAGGTGAAAACCTCCGGTCAGCAGGCGATCACCAACGTGCCGCTGACCATTCTGGATGCGATCAACGCCGCCGGCGGCCTGACGGACAATGCCGACTGGCGCAACGTGGTGCTGACCCATCAGGGCAGAGAGCGGGCCATCTCGCTGCAGGCGCTGATGCAGCGTGGCGACATCAGCCAGAACGCGCTGCTGCAGCCGGGCGACATCCTCTACATTCCGCGCAATGACAACTTGAAAGTGTTCGTGATGGGCGAGGTGGGCAAGCAAGCGACGCTGAAGATGGATCGCAGCGGCATGACCCTGACCGAAGCCCTCGGATCTTCCGAAGGGATCAGCCAGACGGTGGCGGATGCGACCGGGGTGTTCGTGATCCGGCCGAGCGGCGGCAATCCCCCGCAGCGGCTGGCGACGCTGTATCAGTTCGATCTCTCCGACGCCAGCGCGCTGGCGATGGGCGCTGAATTTCAGCTGCACCCTTACGACGTCGTGTACGTCACCGCGGCGCCTGTCGCGCGCTGGAACCGTTTGATCAGCCAGCTGGTGCCGACCATCAGCAGTTTTAACGATCTCAGCGAGGCCACCTTGCGCGTGCGCAACTGGTAACTCCGCAGGGTGAATAAGGAACAGAAGATGAAAAACAATGCGCTGTCCGTGATGGTGGCCGAACAAGATGAAAAGCTGGAGTGGGAGCGTCTGGTAGGGCCGCTGTGGGATAACCGCTGGCGGATCGCCGTCGTGACCGGCGTGGCGGGTGCACTGGGCGTCGCCTACGCCCTGTTGGCTACCCCGGTGTACCAGGCCACGGCGGTGGTGCAGGTGGAGAATCAGCTGTCCGGCGATTCGCTGCTGCGTGAAACGCTGGACAGTTCGCTGGGGCAAAATTCGGCGACGCAGGATGAGGTGACGCTGGTCAAGTCGCGCTACGTGCTCGGCAAAACGGTGGATGCCCTCGGCCTGACGGTGCGCGTCGAACCGGACTATTTCCCGGTATTCGGTAAAGGCTTTGCCCGACTGAGCGGTGAAAAGGCGCCGGTATTGGACATCGCCACGCTGACAACGCCGGCGGACATGCAGGGCGAAGCGCTGACGCTGACGGTGCGCGATGGGCAACATTATGAGCTGAGCCATGACGGCGCCAAATTGTTCAGTGGCGTGGTTGGGCAACCGGTGGCGCAGGGCGAGTGGGGCATGACCGTTTCGGCGCTGGACGCGGCGCCGGGCACCAGTTTCACCGTGGTGAAAGTCGCGCGTCAAGAAGCGGTGGACGATCTGCGTAAATACCTGGGCGTAGTGCCGAGCGGCAAAGACAGCGGCATCATGACGTTTACGCTGCCGAGCGAAGATCCGCAGCGTGCAGAGGCGGTGCTGAAGAACATCACCGATAACTACCTGCAGCAGAACGTGGATCGCAAAACGGAAGAGGCGCAGCGGATGCTGGCCTTCCTGCAGGAGCAGTTGCCGCAAACGCAAACCTCGCTCAACAACGCCGAAACCCAGCTCAACCAGTTCCGCCAGCAAAACGACTCGGTGGATCTGTCGCTGGAAGCCAAGTCGGTGCTGGACACGCAGGTACAGCTCGAAGCCCAGCTCAACGAGCTGACCTTCAAAGAGGCGGAGATTTCCAAGCTTTATACCCGCGTGCACCCGGCTTACCGGGCGCTGCTGGAAAAGCGCGCCACGCTGGAGGCGGAAAAGGCGCGGCTCGGCAAACAGGTACAGACGCTGCCGAAAATGCAGCAGGAGATCCTGCGTCTCACCCGCGACGTGCAGGTGGATCAGCAGGTTTACATGCAACTGATGAACAAACAGCAGGAGCTGAGCATCAGCAAGGCCGGCACGGTGGGCAATATTCGCATCGTCGACGAAGCGGAATCCGCTATCCGACCGATTCAGCCGCAAAAGATGCTAATCGTGTTGTTGGCGTTGATATTGGGCGCTGCAGGCACCGCGGCGGTGGTGCTGCTGCGCACGGCCTTCCATCGCGGCATCAATGATATCGATACGCTGGAGAAGCGAGGCATCAATGTCTACGCCACCGTGCCACTGTCGCCATGGCAGGCGAAACGCAATCGCGAACAACGCCTGCAGTTGCCCAAATCCGGCGGTCGTCGCCTGCCGATCCTGGCGGTGGCCGAGCCGGCGGATCTGTCGGTGGAGGCCATTCGCAGCCTGCGCACCAGCCTGCATTTCGCCATGCTGGAGGCCAAAAACAACATTTTGATGGTCTCCGGTGCCAGCCCGGAAAGCGGCAAGAGTTTTACCAGCACCAACCTGGCGGTGGTGGTGGCGCAGGCCGGGCAGCGGGTGCTGTTGATCGACGCGGATATGCGTAAAGGATTTTTGCATCGTTGGCTATCGGACGACGCTCATCAAGGGCTGTCCGACATGCTGGTGGGCAAAGTGACGACGGAACAGGCGGTGCGGAAAACCTCCATTGCCAATCTGGATTTCGTACCGCGTGGCCAGGTGCCGCCGAACCCGTCCGAGCTGCTGATGCATCGCCGTTTCGCCGATTTCCTGCGTTGGGCCGGGCAAAACTATGATCTGGTGCTGATCGATACGCCGCCGATTCTGGCGGTGACGGACGCGGCCATCGTCGGCAATCACGCCGGTACGTCACTGTTGGTGGTGCGTTTTGAGGTGAACACCGTCAAGCAGATCGAAACCAGCATGCGCCGTTTCGAACAGAATGGCGTGGCGATCAGAGGCGTAATCCTCAACGGCATCGTGAAGAGGGCGGCGACCGACATGAGCTATTACAACTTCGCCTATCCAAGCCATCGGGAAGATCACCGGCAGGCAGAGGAATAAGCGGGTGAAGGCCATTATCACCAACGCCCTGTGGCTGATGCTGGAACGCGTTTCGCTCAGCCTGTCCGGCATCTTCGTCTCCATTTACGTTGCGCGCTATCTGGGGCCCGCCCAGTTTGGCGCTCTCAACTATCTATTGGCGACGATCGCCATCGTGGTGCCGCTGGTGCAGCTGGGCGCCGACAGCATCATTTTCAACCGCGTCGCCCGCCGCCAGCCGAGCGGCATTCGCCTGATGTTGGCTTCGATGCGTTTGCGCCGCCGGCTGTTCCTGGTGGTGGCGCTGCCGATGCTGATATGGAGCTATTTCAGCCAGCCGCCAGCCAGTCAACTGATGACGCTGTTGCTGCTTATCAGCGCCTATTTCTCGATTCAGGACGTGTACAAAATTTATTACGATGCCCGCCTGCAGTCGAAACGCAATACGCTGATCAACAACCTGGCGCTGCTGCTGTCGATCGGGCTGCGGCTGGCGCTGGTGAGCGCCGCGCTGCCGCTGGTGTGGTTCGCGGTACCCTACATCCTCAGCAGCGCCGTACCTTATCTGGCGCGCCTCTGGCTATTCCGTGGGGAAGCTGCGGCCACGCCGCGGGTTACGCCGCGCCAGGCCGGGCGCTATGGCCGTTATTTGCTGAAAGTGGGCCTGCCGTTGGCCATCTCCAGTCTGGCGATAGTGATTTATACCCGCATCGATCAAATCATGCTGGGCAATCTGGTCGGCGAGCAGGCGGTGGGCTGGTTCAGCGCCGCTACCACCCTCAGTCAGGGGTGGGTTTTTGTGCCGATGGCGCTGATCACCTCGTTGATGCCGGGTATTGCCAACTGTCGCGATCCGTTGGAGCAGGAGTACCGCATCCGGGTGCTGTATCTGGTGGTATTGGGCCTGTCGTTGCCGGTGCTGCTGGGGCTGTGGTGGTTCGCCCAGCCGGCTATTGCGCTGCTGTATGGCGCTGCTTTTCAACCGGCCGCCGACATCCTGGCTATTTGTACGCTGACCTCGCTGTTCTCAGTGATGGGGACGGTTTCGTACCGCAGCATCGTGCTGTTCGCCGGTTATCGCTTTATCGCCATCAAGATGCCGTTGGTGGCTCTGATGAACGTGGTGATGAATCTGCTGCTGATCCCGCGTTACGGCCTGACCGGCGCTGCGGTGTCTACGCTACTGGCGGAATTCATTTCATTCTTCGTTCTGAACAGTTTATTCCGTGGCGGGAAAATTACCCGACTGCAGCTGACCTGTTTTTACTGCCTGCCGCGTCTTGTCAGCAAATTAAGGAGAGAGCATGTTAAACACCCTGGTTAAAAGCATTTCCAAGCGCCTGCCCGATGCCTGGCACCATCAGGTTAAATACGCGCTCTATTTCAAAAAACTGCCGCACCTGTCAAAACCGACCGGCTTCAGCGAAAAGATCATGCGCCGCAAAATTTATCCGCGCAGCATCTACACCACCTTGTCGGACAAATACAAGGTCCGTGAATTTATTGCCGGCCTGTGGGGCGAAGAGTATCTGGTGGAGCTGTATGCGCATGGCACTGAACTCAGCTACGACACGTTCAGGCAGTTGCCCGACGCCTTCGTGCTGAAGGCCAACCATGGCAGCGGCTATAACCGGTTGGTGTTCGACAAGCAACAGGTTAGCTACGCGGAATTGTACGATCTCAGCAGTGCGTGGATGCGCAGCAACTTTTACGAGCAGAGTCGCGAAAAGCATTATCTGGACATCGAACCCTGCATCATGGTGGAACGCATGTTGCTGGATGGTGAGCAGGTGCCGAACGATATCAAGTTTCATTGTTTCAACGACAACCATGAAATTCGCATGTTCATTCAGGTGGATTACCAGCGTTTCGGCACCCATCGGCGCGACATTTTTGATATCGACTGGAACCGCACCGAAATCCGCATCAGCTTGCCGAATGCCGACGAACCGATGCCGCGGCCTACGCGGCTGGAAGAAATGACGCGCTTGGCTCGCCAGGTTGCGCAGCAGTTCTCTTATGTCCGCGTGGATTTCTACCAGGTCGGTGAGAAGGTCTATTTCGGTGAATTGACGTTTACGCCTGGTGCGGGGTTAAGCAAGCTTAAGCCGGAAAACATCGAGCAGGAATGGGGCAGTTATTTTACTGAGTAAACGCTTATGCAGAGAGTCGCCTCCAATTTTCACATGCATGCCAATGTCGGTTATAATCAGTCGCGGGATTTGGTCAATCAATCAATCATATTGACCTTCCTGTTGCTATTTTTCGTGAAAACTTTCCTGACCTCGGGATCGTTCAACAGCGAGCTGATTAATAAAACCGTGACGGGGCTTAATGCCCTGATGTTGCTCTATGTCGGCTATGCATTTTTCATCGCTACGATGGCGGAAAAAGCGGTTGCGGGTTTTTTGGTTCTGCTGTTTCTGGTTAATATCGCCACCGGACATGGTGATTACCTTTTTGGCGCGGTATTCAGCTCGGCGGTGATAATTTTATTCCGCCGCATCGAGATGGTGCGCGGCGCTGAAATGTTCGCTATCGCTTTTGTGGTTGCCGGGCTATTGATGGTTATCCCCTATACCTTTTACACCGAGGGATTTGTTTACCTTGATGAGCGCTATGGCAACAGATTAACGCTGGGTTTCGATAACCCGAACACCTTGGCGTATTATTCTTTTGCCTTATTCGCCATGCTGCTGTGCCTGATCGACCATGCAAAATTAACGCGTGGAATGAAAAATATCGCCTCACTGGCGGTGTCGGCGTTAATTATCCCGGTGCTGATGTATTCCTATTCCCGCACCTGTTTTATGTTGGCGCTGTTGATGTTGTTGCTGTTTTGGCTGGCGCCGCTGCTGCGTTTTACCCCCAATAGAAAAGTCTGCATTGCGCTGACGTTGGCCATCATAGGCTTTCAGTTCGCCAGCGTTATACGCTGGGGGAACAATCCGGCATTGGACGCGCTGTTGAACCAGGCGTTGACCGGGCGCATCTGGTTCTCCTGGCAGATGTTTCAGGCAGTGGGGCTACCCAATCCGCTGTTCGGCATGAATATCGAACCCTATAAGCCGGTCGATTTTTTCTTCATCGCCATGTTTTATTCGGCTGGTGGGATCGCCTCTGTTGTCATGCTTTTTTGTTATTTTCACCTGTTGGGGAATATGCGCAGGCTGAGTCGATTCATGCGCTGGGTGGTGGTGGTTTTCCTGCTGACAACTTTTACGGAAACCTATTTTTTGGTCCCGGTATTTAACGTGTCGTTATTGCTGCTTTGCCGTGGAAAAGAAATGATAAATTCTAAGTTGGAGGGTTAAGAAATGGATTTCTCGATCGTGATCCCTATTTATAATAGTGCGCGTTACCTGCCTAAAACTCTGAAGCGGATTTTCAACGCTTGCCAAGGGTTCGACTATCAGGTGATTTTGGTTGATGATTGCTCTGACGAGGATGACATCAAATATATTCGCCAGATAGCGGCGACTAATAGCAACGTAATGCTGCATGAGAAAAAACAGAAGAGCAATGCGGCGGTATCGCGCAACCTGGGCGCCAATTTAGCGCAATCGGAGATCGTGTTTTTTCTCGATTCGGATGATTACTTCACTACCAACTATATTATTCGCCGCATGAAGAAGCATGAAGATCGCCATATTGATATTATCTTCGGTAATTATGCAGAGGTAAGCGGCGATTCGGTACGCGACTTCAACTTCCACTACAAATCCGGTTCTTCCGGCGAGGATTTTCTTTTTCTGGAAATGGGCGATATTCGGTCATCCACCATCAGCATGCGTAAAAAAAGCGATCGCCGCTTTTTATTTCCCGAGTTTCTCAACAAACATCAGGATTGGGGCTTTCTGGTCAACGCCACCAATTTGGGCGCGCAAGTGGCGCATGACGCCGGCGGCGGGGTGTTTCTCGACGTTGGGCGCTACGGACGCATGACGGCGAAGCTTAATCTGGAGGCCAGCGACCGCTTTATCAATACCTTCCTCAGCCCCAGCGATCGCCATATCAGCGGATTCGCCTGCAAGCACCTGCTGGCCTCGCTGTATTCGGAAAACGCCCAGGCGTTCAATTATTACTCGTCGCGCATCGTGCGGCACAGCCTGAGCGGCAAGTTCAAGATGATCAAATGGTATGGCGATTGTCTGACGCGGCTGGGGTTGTTCTCGGTTGGCGGCCGGCTGTTGCGCAATGTGCGCCAGGGATTCAGGAGATGATATGCAAGCACGCAAGGTAATCATCGTCATTGAAAATATGGCGGGCAAGGGCGGCACTGAACGGGTTGCCAGCGGTTTGGCCAATGCGCTGGCGCGTCTGCCGAATTACGAGGTGGCGGTGTTTTCGCTGTGTGGCGAACGGAGCTTCTTTCCGCTGGCGAGCAACGTCCGGCTACGCTGTGGCGGCGGCGATTCGCTGTTCTGGCCATGGCGGCTGGCGTTGGCACTGCGGCGTGAACGCGCGGATGTGATCATTACCGTTTCCATGGGAAAACTGTCGGTGGTGATGACGCCTTTTCTACGTTTGTTCTGTGCCCGCAGCCGGCTGTTATTGAGCGAACACGTCAGCTTTCACCAGTATCCGCGCGTATTTAAATGGTTGAAGTTGTTGGTTTACCGCTTGAGCGATCGCGTGATTTTCCTGACGCGGCAAGATAGCGACGCCATCGCTCGCTGGGTGGGGGCCGGGAAATGCCGGGTGATCGAGAACGTTTCGCCGTTCGGCGTACAGGCGCCGACGCCGGCGCTGCAGGAAAAGGTGGCGCTGGCGGTGGGGCGGTTGAGCAATCAGAAAGGCTTCGATCGTCTGATCGCGCTGTGGCGAGGGGTGGCGGCGCAGATGCCGGATTGGCGGCTGTTGATTATTGGCGACGGCCCTGAGCGCGACGCACTGCGGCGGCAGATTGAAGGCGCCGGGCTGGAGCAGCAGGTGAGCCTGCTGCCGGCCACCGCCGACGTGGCGGCCTATTATCGCCAGGCCAGCCTGTACGTGATGACGTCGCGCTATGAGGGGTTGCCGATGGTGCTGATCGAAGCCATGAGTTTCGGCCTGCCGCTGGTGGCCTACGACTGCAAGACCGGCCCGGCCGAGCTGATAGACAACGGCGTCAACGGCTATCTGGTGCCCGATGACGATGCCGCCGCCTTCAGCGAAGGCGTGCTCGAACTGATGCGCGAGCCGGCCCTGCGCGATCGCTTTTCTGGCGCCGCGCTTGATAAGTCTCGCCGTTTTTCTCCCGAACGTATTTATCCCCAGTGGCAACAGCTCATTGAGTGAGGACCGAATGGAAAAGATATCCGTGATAATGCCTGCCTACAACGCGGCAAACTCAATCAAAGAATCGATTCTTGGTGTGCTGAACCAGCAATTTACCGACTATCACCTGTATGTGATCGATGATGCGTCCACCGACAACACCGCCGAGGTGGTGCGGCCGTTTATCCACGATCGCCTCACCTATATACGCAATGAGCATAACCAGGGCGTGGCGGAAACGCGCAACATCGGCATTGAGGCGGCGAGCGGGGATTATATCGCCTTCTGCGACAGTGATGACGTATGGCTCCCCAACAAGCTGTCGCGCCAGGCGAGCATTTTGCAAACCCGCCGCTATGACGTGGTGTGTTCCCATTATTACACCTTCGAAGACGATCTGAAGTTGATCAAAAACACCCGTGGTGCGGATGAGCTTATCGGCTATCAGGACATGTTGAAAAGCAACTGGATCGGCAATCTCACCGGCATCTATAACCAGAAGCGCATCGGTAAGGTGTATCAGCAAAAAGTGGGGCATGAGGACTATTTGATGTGGCTGGCGGTGCTGCAGAAGGCGCGTAACGGCCTGGCCTACTGCATTCCCGAACCGCTGGCCTGTTACCGATTGTCTACCCATTCGCTGTCGGGCAACAAAATCCGCGCTGCGGACTGGCAATGGCGGATTTACCGTCAGCATTTGGGGCTGTCGTACCAGAAATCCTGCTATTTGTTCGCCACCTATCTGTTCAATGCCGTGGTGAAAAGGAAATGACCATGAGGGGGATGTATCGGCGGGCGGCTCTGGGCTGTTGCGCCTTGTGGGGCGCAGCGGCTCTGGCGCAGAACTGCCAACCCAATCTGTTGACCAACCCCGGCTTTGAGCAGGGGCTCAGCGGCTGGCGAGCGCAGGGCGCGCAGGCCGACGGCGATACGCACAGTGGCAGGGGGAGTCTGCGTTATGACAATGCAGATGTAGCGCAATACCGTACCTTCAACCAGGCGCTGCAGGTTGTGCCCGGACAGACGATAGATTTCGGCGTCTGGGTCAAGACTCGCGGTGTACGCGGGCAAAGCCGCGACGGCGGCGCTGGGGTTTATCTGCAGAGCTTTGATGCGCAGGGGCGCTTTCTGGAAGGCAGCTATCCGGCTGGGGTGACCGGCGACAGCGGCTGGCGGCAGGTGAACGCCAGCTATACCGTGCCGCCGCAGGCGGCGCGAATCACTTTTGGCGTTTATCTGCGTAAGGGGAGCACCGGTACCGCCTGGTTTGACGATGCCTATGCCTGTGCTCGAGCGCCTACGCCGGCGTTGTATCAGCTCGGCGCGTCGGCGCAGGGGAAGGTTGACACGCTGGTCGTTACTTCGCAGCCGCAGCATTTGCAGGTTGACAGCGAATTGCTCAATGCCGAGGGGCAGGTTGTTCACAGTAGCCGCGACCGTTATCAGGTTGAAGGACAACGCCGTATCGAATACCAACCGCCGGCCGGCCTGGCCCAGGGTGAATACCGCCTGCGTCAGCAGGTTACCGGTCAACAATCCCGCCAGGCTCAGGGCAGCGAGCTGTCTTTTCGCGTCGGGCAGCCTGCGGCCAAAGTGGCGATCGACAGCGAAGGTTTTACCCTGCGCGACGGTCAACGGCTTTTCCCGTTGGGCATTTACGCCAACGTGGCTACCGATGAGCATTTGGCGCGCATCGCCTCGGCGGGATTCAACACGGTGCTGAACTATGATTACGGGGAAAAGAAAGATCCATACGCCTTTTTCCGCAACGCACGCAAGCGCGGGCTGTTGGTCATTTACTCCGTCAAAGATCAGTACCGCGGCAGCCGCTTCGCGCCGGCCGTCCGCGGTGGCGACTACGCGGCGCTGACTGCCTGGTACGTGCAGCGTTTGCGCTCTCAGCCCAACCTGCTTGCCTGGTACATCAACGATGAGCTGGGGCCGGAATATCTCGATAAGATCGAGGAAAAAAACCTGCAAATAAAGCGACTTGACGGCGATCATCCGACTTTCCAGGTGCTGAACAAAACCGGGGAGTTGGACGCTCACTTCAACAGCAGCGACATTTTGGCGACCGACCCTTATCCGGTGGGGAACGATAGCGATCTGACGCGCACCATGCGTTATACCGCACTGACGGTGCAGGCCGCCCGCCAGGCACGCGGAGCCTGGGTGGTGATGCAAATCATGGATCACGCCGCTTATGACGCCCGCCGCAAGCCACATCCGCCGTCAGAGGCGGAAATCCGCAATCAGGCTTGGCAGGCGCTGATCGGCGGCGCCAAGGGGCTGTTGTTTTATTCTTATACCGATCTGTTTTACAAACGTAAAACCGGCCGCTTCGACCAACGGGAGTTTGACGCCGCCTGGCGTGGTGTGGCTGCCGTGTCGCAGCAAATCGCCGCCTTCACCCCTTATCTGCTGACGGGAAAATCAACGCCGCTGGCGGGAAGCGACCCGCAAATGCCGGCGCGGATGTTTGTTCTGGGCGATCGCGCCTTGCTGCTGGTAGCCAATCCTTACTATCGAGAGGGAAGCACCCGCTTGCGCCTTCCGGCGGGCTGGCGGCAGCAGGGCGCGGGTGCGGAGATCACGCTGGCGTTGCCCGCAGTGGGCACCGCGACGCTGTGGCTCCAGCGCTGAATGCGTCGAGTTAACGTCACGCGGGAGGTCTCTCCCGCGTCCTACCCCCAAATACCCCGCCTTGCCTCCCTTCCGCCAGTCTTTGTCATGACAGCCTGTTTTATTCATTTAAATTCAATCGATTAACATCATCTCTCGCACCTATACTTTGGTGGTATTTCTCAGCCGACGCGCGCGGCGCCTCCCGCTTTCTCTTGATCGCAATCAATTTGCCGCCGCTTGGCCGTCAGTAGGCTGGCGGCAGATTGAGCATGTCTTCTTATAACGACAAGAGCCTTCAGGAGCATTCCGGATGAGCAAATTTTTAGACCGTTTCCGCTATTTCAAGCAGTTGGCGGAGCCTTTTTCTGGCGATCACGGCCAGACCTTGAACACCAACCGCGACTGGGAAGACGGCTACCGCAGCCGTTGGCAGCACGACAAAGTGGTGCGTTCCACCCACGGCGTGAACTGCACCGGTTCCTGCAGTTGGAAGATCTACGTGAAGAATGGCCTGGTGACCTGGGAAACCCAGCAAACCGACTACCCGCGCACCCGGCCCGATCTGCCCAACCATGAACCGCGCGGCTGCCCGCGCGGCGCCAGTTACTCCTGGTACCTGTACAGCGCCAACCGGCTGAAATACCCGCTGATGCGCAAGCGCCTGCTCAAGCTGTGGCGCGAAGCGAAAGCGCAGCACAGCGATCCGGTCGAAGCCTGGGGCTCTATCGTCGGCGATGCGGAAAAAGCCAAAAGCTACAAGGTGGCGCGCGGCCGCGGCGGTTTCGTCCGCTCCAGCTGGCAGGAGGTCAATGAACTGATCGCCGCCGCCAACGTCTACACCGCCAAAACCTTCGGCCCGGACCGCATTATCGGCTTCTCGCCGATCCCGGCGATGTCGATGGTGTCCTACGCCGCCGGCGCCCGCTACCTGTCGCTGATCGGCGGCGCCTGCCTGAGCTTCTACGACTGGTATTGCGATCTGCCGCCGGCTTCGCCGATGACCTGGGGCGAGCAGACCGACGTGCCGGAGTCCGCCGACTGGTATAACTCTTCTTACATTATCGCCTGGGGCTCTAACGTGCCGCAAACGCGTACCCCGGACGCCCACTTCTTTACCGAAGTGCGTTACAAGGGCACCAAAACCGTGGCGGTGACGCCGGACTATGCTGAAGTCGCCAAGCTGTGCGACCACTGGCTGAATCCGAAGCAGGGCACCGACAGCGCGATGGCGCTGGCGATGGGCCACGTGATGCTGAAAGAGTTCCATCTCGATCGCGAAGTCGGTTACTTCCGCGACTATGTGCGTCGTTATACCGATATGCCGATGCTGGTGCTGCTCGAGCCGCGTGAAGGCGGCCACTACGCCGCCGGCCGCCTGCTGCGCGCCGCCGATCTGGTGGACGGATTGGGCCAGGAAAACAATCCCGAATGGAAAACTGTCGCTATCGACAGCCGCAGCGGCGAGCTGGTGGCGCCGCAGGGCTCCATCGGTTTCCGCTGGGGCGAGAAGGGCAAGTGGAACCTGGAACAGCGCGAAGGCAAGGCGCAACAGGAAGTCGAGCTGCAACTCAGCCTGTTGGGCAGGCATGACGACGTCGCCGAGGTGGGTTTCCCGTACTTCGGCGGCGCCGACAGCGAGCATTTCAACAGCGTGGCGCTGGACGAGATCCTGCTGCACAAACTGCCGGTGAAACGCCTGCAGCTGGCGGACGGCAGCGAAGCGCTGGTGACCAGCGTGTACGATCTGACGCTGGCTAACTACGGCCTGGAGCGTGGGTTGGGCGACGCCAACTGCGCCGCCGACTATGACGAGGTCAAGGCTTACAGCCCGGCCTGGGCTGAGCAGATCACCGGCGTGTCGCGACACAACATCATCCGCATTGCCCGCGAATTCGCGCAAAACGCCGAGAAGACCCACGGCCGTTCGATGATCATCGTCGGCGCCGGCGTCAACCACTGGTATCACATGGACATGACCTACCGCGGCCTGATCAACATGCTGATCTTCTGCGGTTGCGTCGGCCAGAGCGGCGGCGGCTGGGCGCACTACGTCGGCCAGGAAAAACTGCGGCCGCAAACCGGCTGGCTGCCGCTGGCGTTCGGCCTCGACTGGCAGCGCCCGCCGCGCCACATGAACAGCACCTCGTTCTTCTACAACCATTCCAGCCAATGGCGCTATGAAACCGTTGGCACCGACGAGCTGCTGTCGCCGCTGGCGGACAAGTCGCGCTTCGGCGGCAGCCTGATCGACTTCAACGTGCGCGCCGAGCGCATGGGCTGGCTGCCGTCGGCGCCGCAGCTGGGCACTAACCCGCTGCGCCTGGCGGAGCAGGCCCGCGCGGCCGGCCAATCGCCGGTCGAATTTACCGTCGACAGCCTGAAGAACGGCGCGCTGGGCTTTGCCGCCGAGCAGCCGGACAATCCGCAGAACTTCCCGCGCAACCTGTTCGTCTGGCGCTCCAACCTGCTGGGCTCTTCCGGCAAGGGCCATGAGTACATGCTCAAATACCTGTTGGGCACCGAAAACGGCATTCAGGGCAAAGATCTCGGCCAGCAGGGCGGCGTGAAGCCGCAGGAAGTGGAATGGCGCGAGCAGGGCGGCGAAGGCAAGCTGGATCTGGTGGTGACGCTCGATTTCCGCATGTCGAGCACCTGCCTGTATTCCGACGTGGTGCTGCCGACCGCCACCTGGTACGAAAAAGACGACATGAACACCTCCGACATGCACCCGTTTATTCATCCGCTGTCGGCGGCGGTCGATCCGGCCTGGGACTCGAAGAGCGACTGGGAGATCTACAAAGGCATCGCCAAGGCCTTCTCCGAGGTGTGCGTCGGCCATCTGGGCCAGGAAACCGACGTGGTGACGCTGCCTATCCAGCACGATTCCGCCGCCGAACTGGCACAGCCTTACGGCGTGCAGGACTGGAAGAAAGGCGAATGCGATCTGATCCCGGGCAAAACCGCGCCGCACATCATCGCGGTGGAACGCGATTACCCGGCCACCTACGAGCGCTTCACCTCGCTGGGGCCGCTGTTGGACAAACTGGGCAACGGCGGCAAGGGCATCAGCTGGAACACCCAGACCGAGGTCGATTTCCTCAAGCAGCTTAACTACGTCAAGGCCGACGGCCCGGCGGCGGGGCGGCCGAAGATCGAGAGCGCGATAGACGCGGCGGAAGTGATCCTGTCGCTGGCGCCGGAAACCAACGGCCAGGTGGCGGTGAAAGCCTGGGAAGCGCTGAGCAACGTCACCGGCCGCGATCACCGGCATCTGGCGCTGAACAAGGAAGACGAGAAAATTCGCTTCCGCGACATTCAGGCGCAGCCGCGCAAAATTATCTCCAGCCCGACCTGGTCTGGCCTGGAGGATGAACACGTCTCCTATAACGCTTGCTACACCAACGTGCACGAGCTGATCCCGTGGCGCACGCTCAGCGGCCGCCAGCAGCTGTATCAGGATCACGAGTGGATGCGCGCCTTCGGCGAAAGCCTGCTGGCGTACAGGCCACCGATCGATACCCGCGCCGCCCAGCCGCTGCTCAACAGCAAGCCGAACGGCAACAAGGAGAAGGCGCTGAACTTCCTGACGCCGCACCAGAAGTGGGGTATCCACTCCACCTACAGCGACAACCTGCTGATGCTGACGCTGTCGCGCGGCGGCCCGATCGTCTGGCTGAGCGAAGACGACGCCAAAGATCTGGGCATCGCGGACAACGACTGGATCGAGGCCTTCAACGCCAACGGCGCGCTGACGGCGCGCGCGGTGGTCAGCCAGCGTATCCCGGCCGGCATGACCATGATGTACCACGCACAGGAGCGCATCGTGAATCTGCCGGGCTCGGAGATCACCAGCCAACGCGGCGGCATCCACAACTCGGTGACCCGCGCCTGTCCGAAGCCGACCCACATGATCGGCGGCTATGCGCAGCTGGCCTACGGCTTCAACTACTACGGCACCGTCGGCTCCAACCGCGACGAGTTCGTGGTGGTGCGCAAGATGAACCGCATTGATTGGTTGGACGATGAAGGCAACGACTACGCGCAGGGCAGTCAGCAGGAGAACCACAAATGAAAATTCGTTCGCAAGTCGGCATGGTGCTGAATCTGGACAAGTGCATCGGTTGCCACACCTGTTCGGTCACCTGCAAGAACGTCTGGACCAGCCGCGAAGGCATGGAATACGCCTGGTTCAACAACGTGGAAAGCAAACCCGGCGTCGGCTATCCGCACGCCTGGGAAGATCAGGAAAAATGGAAGGGCGGTTGGATCCGCAAAATCAACGGCAAGCTGGAGCCGCGCATGGGCAACCGCGTCGGCGTGCTGGCGAAAATCTTCGCCAACCCGGACGTGCCGGCGCTGGACGACTACTACGAGCCGTTCGATTACGACTATCAGCATCTGCACACCGCCAAACAGGGCAAGCACCAGCCGGTAGCACGCCCGCGCTCGCTGATCACCGGCCAGCGCATGAACAAGATCGAAAGCGGCCCGAACTGGGAAGAGATCCTCGGCGGGGAATTTGAAAAGCGCTCGCAGGACAAGAACTTCGATAACCTGCAGAAGGCGATGTACGGCCAGTTCGAAAACACCTTCATGATGTATTTGCCGCGCCTGTGCGAGCACTGCCTCAACCCGGCCTGCGTCGCCACCTGCCCGAGCGGGGCGATCTACAAGCGCGGCGAAGACGGCATCGTGCTGATCGATCAGGACAAGTGTCGCGGTTGGCGCATGTGTCTGACCGGCTGCCCGTACAAGAAAATCTACTTCAACTGGAAGAGCGGCAAGTCCGAGAAGTGCATCTTCTGCTACCCGCGCATCGAAGCCGGGCAGCCGACGGTGTGTTCGGAAACCTGCGTCGGCCGCATTCGCTACCTCGGCGTGCTGCTGTACGACGCCGATCGCATCGAGCAGGCGGCGGCGGTGGAGAGCGACAAGGATCTGTACCAGAGCCAGCTCGATATCTTCCTCGATCCGCATGACCCGGCGGTGATCGCTCAGGCGCTGGCGGACGGCGTGCCGCAGGGCGTCATTGAAGCCGCTCAGCAGTCGCCGGTGTACAAAATGGCGATGGACTGGAAGTTGGCGCTGCCGCTGCATCCGGAATACCGCACGCTGCCGATGGTGTGGTACGTGCCGCCATTGTCGCCGATTCAGTCCGCCGCCGACGCCGGCGAGCTGGCGCACAGCGGCGTATTGCCGGACGTCGAGAGCCTGCGCATCCCGGTGCAGTATCTGGCGAACCTGCTGACCGCCGGCGATACCGAACCGGTACTGTTGGCGCTGAAGCGCATGCTGGCGATGCGCCATTACAAACGGGCGGAAACCGTCGACGGCGTGGTCGACACCAGCGCGCTGGAGCAGGTTGGGTTAAGCGAAGCGCAGGCGCAGGAAATGTATCGCTACCTGGCGATCGCCAACTATGAAGATCGCTTCGTGGTGCCGTCGAGCCACCGCGAGCTGGCGCGTGAAGCCTTCCCGGAAAGCAAAGGCTGCGGTTTCAGCTTCGGCGACGGCTGCCACGGCAGCGACGGCAAGTTCAACCTGTTCAACAGCCGCCGCATTGACGCCATCGACGTGACCGCGAAAACCGCGCGGCCGGAGGATGCCTCATGATCAGCCTGAAAGTGATCGCCCGCCTGCTGGATTACCCGGAGCAGGCGCTGTTTGACCATCAGCAGGCGCTGATCGAAGCATTGGAGCCGGCCAGCGAGCTGGATCTGCACCACAGCGCGCAGCTGATTCTGTTTATCCGCCGCCTGTGCGCGCGCCCGTTGCTGGACGCGCAGGCTGATTATTGCGAACTGTTCGATCGCGGCCGCGCCACCTCGCTGCTGCTGTTTGAACACGTGCACGGCGAATCGCGCGATCGCGGCCAGGCGATGGTTGACCTGATGGCGCAGTACCGCACCGCCGGGCTGGAGATCGACAGCCGCGAGCTGCCGGATTTCCTGCCGCTGTACCTGGAGTATTTGGCCAGCCGCAACGCGGCGCAGGCGCGCGAAGGGCTGCAGGACATCGCGCCGATCCTGGCGCTGCTGGGCGCGCGCCTGCAGCAGCGTGAAAGCCCGTATGCGGTGCTGTTCGATTTGCTGCTGGCGTTGTCCGGCAGCGAGGCGCAGGCGCAGGCCCTGGAGACGCAGGTGGCGCAAGAGGCGCGCGACGATACGCCGCAGGCGCTGGATGCGGTGTGGGAAGAG
Organism: Serratia sp. CY40230; assembly: GCF_052168835.1. Classification (NCBI taxonomy): domain Bacteria; kingdom Pseudomonadati; phylum Pseudomonadota; class Gammaproteobacteria; order Enterobacterales; family Yersiniaceae; genus Serratia; species Serratia sp. CY40230. The sequence goes on along the minus strand of NZ_JBJNLX010000001.1, from coordinate 490,234 downwards.
GAGCAGGTCAAGTTTCTTGGTGAACAGGGCTGCGCCTCCGCCCAGCAGACGGCGCACCAGCGGCGCTTCGCCGGCGCGGTGGCGCCACAGTATCTGGACCTGACGGATGCGTTAACCGGAACCAAAGGACGCTAATCATGCAATTTTTGAATCAGTTCTTCTTCGACATCTACCCTTATCTGGCCGGTGCGGTGTTCCTGATCGGCAGCTGGCTGCGCTACGACTACGGGCAATACAGCTGGCGCGCCGGCTCCAGCCAGATGCTGGATAAAAAAGGCATGCGGCTGGCGTCCAACCTGTTCCACATCGGCATTATCGGCATCCTCGCGGGCCATTTCCTCGGCATGCTGACGCCGCACTGGATGTATGAGGCCTTTCTGCCGATCGACGTGAAGCAGAAGCTGGCGATGATCGCCGGCGGCGCCTGCGGCCTGATGACGCTGATCGGCGGCGCGCTGTTGCTCAAACGCCGGTTGACCAACCCGCGGGTGCGCGCCACCAGCAGCTTCGCCGACATCCTGATCCTGACGTTGCTGGTGGTGCAGGTGTGTCTGGGGCTGCTGACCATTCCGTTCTCCGCCCAGCATATGGACGGCAGCGAAATGATGAAGCTGGTGGCCTGGGCGCAGGCGGTCGTGACCTTCCACGCCGGCGCCTCTGCGCACCTGGAAGGGGTGGCGCTTATCTTCAAGCTGCACATGGTGCTGGGCATGACGCTGTTCGTGCTGTTCCCGTTCTGCCGCCTGGTGCATATCTGGAGTGCGCCGGTGGAATACCTGACCCGCCGTTACCAGCTGGTGCGCAACCGCCGTTGAGCCTGACCTCGCCGCCGCTGATCGCCAGCGGCGGCGCTATTCCGATAATTTGCCCGCCGTCTGCCCATTCTCCCCGCCTTGTCGTAAACTGAATATCTCAGTCATGTTACGCTTATGCTTGCGCCGACGGACGTCGGCCCGTGGTAGCCGATAACAAGAGATACCGCCTTGATGAAAGGCATTTTGGGATATAAAAACCGGGGATGATCCGCGTGGCCTTCGCGTCGTGCGGGAGAATCGCTTTATGGATAGTCAGGTTAATCAATAACAATAATGACCACTCAATTTCGTTCACCCGAGCCGCTGCCTCTGAAAATCATAGCCACCGGGGCCGCGTTGCCGCCCAACCGCGTGGCTTCTTCTACGCTCGATGCTCGTCTGGGGAAACCGGCCGGCTACGTTGAAAAACGCTCGGGCATCGTTTACCGCTATCACGCCGCCGACGATGCCAGCCAGGCCGAACTCGCCGCCGCCGCGCTGCAAGATGCGCTGGCTCGCAGCGCCCTCCCGGCAGCCTCCATTGACCTGCTGATCTCCGCCTCGGCGATTTCGGTGCAGGCGCTGCCGTGCACCGCCGCGCATATTCTCAAGGTGGCGGGGCTGGCGCCGGGCACGCCGGGCTTCGACATCAACAGCAGCTGCGTCAGCTTTATCTCTGCGCTGCAGGTGGCGGCGGGGCTGCTGAACGCCGGGACGTATCGACGCATCGCCATCGTCTCGGCCGATCTCGCTTCACGCGGCATCGACTGGCAGCACGAAGAGTCGTCGCTGATCTTCGGCGACGGCGCGGCCTGCGCCATCGTGGAACGCGGCGACGGCGCCAGCGGCATCCTCGCCAGCCTGGTGGAGACCTATCCCGCCGGCAGCGAACTGTGCGAAATCCGCGCCGGCGGCACGCGGCGCAACCCGCGCGCCGGCATGTGCGAGCAAGACTTCCTGTTTCATATGCAGGGCAAGCCGCTGTTCCGCCAGGCGTCGGCGCTGATTGAGGATTACCTCGACCGGCTGTTGAGCGCCAGCGGCTTGACCCTGGCGCAGATCGCCACCGTGGTGCCGCATCAGGCCAGTCATCTGTCGCTCGAACATATGCGCAAGCGGCTGCACGTCTCCAGCGAGGCGCTGGTGGATATCTACCGCCATCATGGCAATCAGGTGGCGGCGTCGATTCCGACGGCGCTGCATGCCGCCGTGACCACCGGGCGCTTCAATCCCGGCCAGCCGGTGATGCTGATCGGCACCGCCGCCGGGCTGGCGCTGGCCGGCATGGTGTTGCTGCCATGAGGGTGCTGGTCACCGGGGCGACCAGCGGGCTGGGACGCAACGCGGCGCAGTGGCTGCTGGAGGCCGGACATCAGGTGCGCGCCACCGGCCGCGACGAGCGGGCCGGCGCAGCGTTGCGTCGGCTGGGCGCCGAGTTTTGCGCGCTCGATCTGGCGCAGGCCACGCCGCAGCAGTGTCGGGAGCTGGTGACCGGCTGCGAATGGGTCTGGCACTGCGCGGCCAAGTCTTCACCCTGGGGCGGCAAAGCGGAGTTTCACCGCATCAACGCCGCGGCGACGGAGAGGCTGGCGGAGGCGGCGGGGCGCTGCGGCGTGCGGCGCTTTGTGCATATCTCCACGCCGGCAATCTACTTCGATTTTCAGCCGCATTACGATCTTGACGAAGGTTACCGCGCCCGGCGCTTCGCCAATCACTATGCCGCCAGCAAGTATGCGGCTGAACAACGCCTGTTGGCGCAGGCGAAGACCTACCCGCAAACCACCTACATTATGCTGCGGCCGCGCGGCCTGTTTGGCCCGCACGATCGGGTGATCGTGCCGCGGCTGTTGCAGCAGCTCGAACGCGATCGCGGCGTGCTGCGGCTGCCCGGCGGCGGGCAAGCGCTGCTGGACCTGACCTTCGCCCCCAACGTGGTGCACGCGATGGACCTGGCCAGCCGGCAGCGCGGGTTGCCGTCCGGCGCCGTTTACAACATTACCAATCACCAGCCGCAGCGGCTGGCGGAGATGCTGGATGCGCTGCTGCGTCAGGAACTGGGGCTGCACTACCGGCTGCAGGCCGTGCCCTATCCGCTGCTGCATACGCTGGCCGGCGGCATGGAGCTGTGGGCGACGCTGAGCGGCAAGGAACCGCTGCTGACACGCTACAGCGTGGCGGCGGTGCATTTTGACATGACGCTGAGCCAGACCCGTGCGATCGAAGAGCTGGGCTATCAGCCGCGTTATTCGATGGAAGAGGGCATTCGCCTGACCGGCGAGTGGCTGCGGCGGCAAGGAGGCATACAGCATGGCTAAGGTCACCGTTTTTGAAGTGGGTTACTGCACGCATATCGGCTGCATGGCGCTGCGCGGCGCCGGGTTCCGGGTGTGCAAATTCCCGGCGCGTGCCTATCTGCTGGAGGTGGGAGAGCGGCGCTGGCTGTGGGATACCGGCTACGCGCATTATTTTCAGCAGCACACGCAGGCGGGGCTGTTCAGCCTGTATCGCCGCATGACGCCGGTCTATTTCGATCCCGCCGAGTCGTTGGCGCATCAGCTGCGCGCCGCCGGTTACGCCGAGGGGGATATTCAGACGCTGATCGTCTCGCATTTTCACGCCGATCACATCGCCGGGCTGCAGGATTTCAGCCAACTCGACTTTATTTGCTCCGGCGAAGGCTGGCAGCAAACCCGCGGGCTGCGCGGTTTCGCGGCGCTGAAGCGCGCCTTTATTCCCGGCCTGATCCCGGCGGATTTCGAGAGCAACCTGCAGTTTATGGAAGCTTTTCCCTCGGTGGCGTTGCCTGCGCTGCTGGCGCCGTTCGAGCGCGGCTATGCGCTGCCGGGCAGCGAAGGGCAGATCGTGCTGGTGCCGCTGCCGGGGCATGCGGCCGGCCATATCGGCGCCTTTATTCTCACCGATGCCGGCTGGACGCTGCTGGCCAGCGACGCCGCCTGGTCGCCGCAGAGTTACCAGACGCTGCGCGGGCCTTCACGCCTGGCCAATCTGGTGATGGACGACTCGGTGGCGTACACCCGCACGCTGGAGCGGCTCAACCAGCTGTGGGCGGGCGGCCAGGTCAACATTTTGCTGTGCCACGAGGGGGACCTGTGATCCCGTTTATGACCCTTTGGCACTATTTCCGCGCCCGGCGTCTGCGCTTTAGCGATCGTGCGGCGCTGGAGGCGCATCAGGCCCGGCAGCTCGCGGGCTTCGCCCGTCGGGTGCTGAGCAAGAGCCCCTATTTTCAACGCTTCAGTCGCCGGCCGTTCGCCGAATGGCCGCAGATGGACAAGGCGCTGATGATGGCGCAGTTCGACCGGATGAACACCGCCGGGCTGCAGCGCGATGCGGTGCTGGCCTGCGCGCAGCGCAGCGAGGCGGATCGCGATTTCACGCCGAAGATTGGGCGCTACAGCGTTGGATTGTCGTCCGGCACCTCCGGGCAGCGCGGCGTGTTTGTCGTCAGCCCGCGCGAACAGCAGGTGTGGGCCGGCGGCATGCTGGCGAAGATGCTGCCGGACGGTCTGTTGGCCGGCGAGCGCGTTGCGCTGTTTCTGCGGGCGGACAATAATCTCTATCACAGCGTGAACAACCGTTGGCTGAGCCTGGCGTTTTACGATCTGCTTGCACCGTTCAGCGAGCATTTGCCCGCATTGGAACGGCAGGCGCCCAGCATCATCGTGGCGCCGGCGCAGGTGCTGCGCGCCTTGGCGCTGGCGGTGCTGGCCGGGCAGGTGAAGTTGCCGGTCAAAAAAGCGATCTCGGTGGCCGAGGTGCTTGAAGAGCAGGACCGCCGCCTGCTGCTGCAGGTATTTCCGGCGGTCGGCGAAGTGTATCAGGCCACCGAAGGATTTCTTGCCGCGACTTGCGCGCACGGTACGCTGCATCTGAACGAAGAGTTTTTGCATATCGAACCGCAGTGGATCGACGAACTGCGTTTTACGCCGTTGATCACCGACTTTACCCGCAGCACGCAGCCGATCGTGCGTTATCGGCTGGACGATGTATTGGTGCTGCGCAAGGAACCCTGCCCGTGCGGGCAGCCGACGCGGGCGATCGCCCGTATCGAGGGGCGGCGCGACGATCAACTGATGCTGCCCGATGCGCAGCGGCAACCGCAGGCGGTGTTCGCCGATGCCTGCAGCCGAACGATCGCCAATGCGTTGCCGCTGAGCAGCGATTACCGCCTGATCCAGCGCGGCGAACGGCGGTTGGAATTGATTGCCGATTGCAGCCCGGCGGCGTTGGCGCATTGTCAGGCGCAGCTGATCGCGCTGTTCGCTCGCCAGGGCATCGCCACCGAGCGCCTCGAATGGCGGTTGACGGCACAGGCGGTGCTGCCGCAGTTCGATCGCAAGCGGCGGCGCATCGTGCGCCAGGCGGAGGAAGCATGAAAAATACGCTGTTCAGACTAGGGCACATGTTGCTCGGCTGGGGGACGGTCGGGGTGGTGTATAGTCTGACCGATCGCCTGCAGGGGGCGGGAACCCTGTTGCCGCCGTCGGCGCTTGACCGGGCGATCCCGTTCAACCCGGCGGCCATCTGGCTCTACCTGTCGTTCTTCCTCATTGTCCCGGCGGGCTATCTGCTGGCGCCGCTGCCGCGGATCACATGGCTGACGCGGGCGATGCAGCTCACCGCGCTGGGCGCCGGGGCGGTTTACCTGCTGTGGCCGACCACCATGGCCTATCCACAGAACGATGGCGTCGGGATCAGCGCGCAGCTGCTGGCGGCGTTAACCCAGGTGGATTCGCCGCAGAACTGCCTGCCTTCGTTGCATATGGCGCTGACGGTGCTGGCGGTGTGGGCGCTGAGCGACGGCGAGCGCAAAGTGCGCACGGCGTTGTGGATGCTGTGGGGTGCGGCGATCGCGTTCTCGATTCTGCAACTGCGCCGCCATTTGTTTGTCGATTTGGCCGGCGGCGCGCTGCTGGCGCTGTTCGCCGGCTGGCTGGCCCTGCGTATGAACACCCTGCGCCGGCGCGTGGTTAAAGGAGAAATGGGATGAGCGATCTGGCGTTGCCGATAGTGTTCATGCTGTTCATCGTGGTGGCCGAGGCGGTGGCGCTGCAGTGGGGGCGTCGCGAGCCGGTCAACTGGCACGATCTGGTGTTCAACCTGAATTCCGGCCATATCATGCTGTGGCTGTTCCGCGGGTTGGAGATCACCTGCTACGGCTACGTGGCCGCGCATTTCAGCCTGGGGCTGCTGGATGCCTGGCCGCCGCTGCTGATGTGGCTGTTCGCCCTGCTGGCGTGGGACTTCGGTTTCTACTGGCTGCACCGTCTGCACCATCGTTTCCGCCTGCTGTGGGCGGTGCACGTGGTGCACCATCAGGGCGAGCACTTTAATCTGTCGCTGGGGGTGCGCAACTCCTGGTATTCGTCGCTGACGTCGATCCCGTTCTTTTTGCTGCTGGCGCTGGCGGGGGTGCCGCTGTCGGTGTTCGTTGCGGTCTCTATTTTTCATTACAGCATTCAGCTGTTTAACCACAATGCGCTGACGCCGAAGCTCGGCGTGCTGGAAAAAATCCTGGTCACGCCGGCGCATCACCGGGTGCATCACGTCAAGGACATGGCCTATTCCAATAAGAACTTCGGCGGCAGCTTTATCTTCTGGGACAAACTGTTCGGCACCTTCTGCCCGGCATTGCCGAGCACGCCGTTCAGCTACGGCGTCGGCGGCGACACGCCGTCCGCCAACCCGTTCTGGGCGAGCAATCTGCCGTTCCTGCGCTATTTGCGCCTGGCATGGCGCCCGGCGCCGGGCCGGCCACGCGACCGCCGTTCGGCGCTCAGCGTCTTCAGCGGCGCCATGCTGTTGTTCTCGCTGGTGGTCGGTTACGTCTACCAATACGGTTACGGCTATAGCGACATCAGTTGGCCGCAAATGGCGCTGTTGGCGCTGCTGGCGTTGGGATCGGTGGCGCTGGGCGGCATGACGGAAGGGCGGCCGTGGGCGATCGCCGTCTGGTTGCTGGTCGCGTTGGGCATGCCGCTGCTGTTTATCGGCTATCTCGGCTGGCCGCAGCGCTATTGGCATATCGCCATGGCCGCCGTGGCGTTGCATGCCCTGTGCGTCGCATTGGGCTGGGGAAGAGTAGCCGCACCGGCCGCCGTGGAGGAACCGCATGGCTGAATCACTGCCGCCGCTGCGTTTTCCCGCCGATGGCGAACAGGCATTCCACCGCGATCTCAAACGTGCGGCGCATGCCTGCCTGGCGGGCGACCATCGCTATGCCGATGCCGCGCGGTTGGCCAAGGCCGCGCTGTTGCTGGTGTTGTGCGTCGGGTTTTACGCGCTGAGCCTGCTGCAGCATCAGCCCTGGGCGTTTTTCCTCTGCTATTTCCTGTTCGTGACCATGGGCATGCTGCTCAATGTCAACGTCAACCATGATGCTTCGCATAACGCCTTCTTGCGCGCGCCCTGGGCCAATCGGCTGGTGGGGCGGTTGGTGACGCTGCCGCTGGGCGTCGATCCGGACTACTGGCGCACGCGGCATGTGGATTACCACCACGTTTACGCCAACGTCGAACATTACGATCTGGATACCGAAGAGAACGGCTTTTTCCGCCAGACACCGTTCCAGCGCTGGCGACCGCATATGCGTTATCAGCATCTGTACTGGCCGCTGATCGCTGCGCTCTCGCTGCCCTATATCGCCTGGATTTTCGATTGGTCCGATCGGCTCGATAAAACGCCGCTGCGGGAAAAACGCGTGCTGGCGGGGCGCGGCGGTTGGGCGCTGTTCGTGCTGTGCAAGCTCGCGCATCTGGCGCTGGTGCTGGTGGCGCCGCTGGTCGTGGGCCACTTGCACGGCATCGGCTGGGGCTGGGTGTTGCTGGCCTACGCGCTCAGCCAGATGTGCGCCTCGCTGCTGGTGGTGTTCTTGCTGCTGGGCACCCATTGGGCGCAGGCCGAGTTTTACCCGGCGCCGACGGGCGGCAGCATGCCGCAAGGCTGGTATCGGCACAATTTCGCCACCGCCTGCGACTGGCAGCCCGAACCGCGCTGGCTGGAGCACCTGACCGGCGGGCTGAACTATCACCTGACGCATCACCTGTTCCCCGGCTGGAATCATCGCCACTACCCGGCTCTGGCTGCTGCGGTGGCGGAGGTGGCGCAGCGGCACGGCATGGCGTACCGCTGCATCGGCTATCGCGAACTGCTGGCGCAGCAACAGCGCTTCTTGCGCCTTATGGGACAGCCATGAAACCGCTGCGTCCGTTAGCCTATCGGCGCGACGACAACGGGTTGCACCGCGCGCTGATGCAGGCCGCCCAGCATTATCTGGCGGCCAACGGCGATCACCGTTTCGCCGACGGCGGCATGCTGGCGAAGGTGGCGCTGCTGCTGGCGCTGTGCGGTCTGTGTTACGGGCTGAGCCTGCAGCAGCATAACGGCTGGGCGTTTTTCGCCTGCTATTTCGGTTTTATCTTTATCGGCATGTTCCTGACGGTGAACGTGGTGCACGATGCCTCGCACAACGCATTTTTCCGTCGCCCCTGGGCCAACCGCGGGTTGAACGCCCTGGTGAGCGTGCCACTGGGGTTGGATCCCGACTGCTGGCGCGTGCGGCATGTGTTGTTCCACCATGCCCATAACAACATCGAACATTACGATCCCGACATCGACGCCAACGGCGTGCTGCGGCAAACGCCGTTCCAGCGCTGGCGGCCCTTTATGCGCGCGCAGCGTTACTATTGGCCGCTGGTGGCGGCGCTGACTTTTCCGTACTACATCTGGCTGTTCGACTGGCTGGACAGGGCGGGCCGCACCCGCGTGGCGGCGCGCATGGCGCAGCAGGGCGTGCGTGGCTGGATCGGGTTTCTGGCGGGGAAGGCGGCGCACCTGCTGCTGGCGCTGGCGATCCCGTGCTGGCTGCTGCCGCCGGCTATCGGCATCGGGCAAATCCTGCTGGTCTATTTGCTGAGCCAGATGCTTTCTTCACTGCTGTTCGTGATGCTCATCATCGGCACTCACTGGGCCAAGGCCAACTTCTACCAGGCGCCAGAACAAGGCGCAATGCCGCACGGCTGGTATCATCATGTGTTCGCCACTACCTTCGACTGGCTGACCCGGCCGCGCTGGCTGGGGTACTGGCTCGGCGGGGCGAATCTGCATTTGACGCATCATCTGTTCCCGCACTGGAGCCACCGCCATTACCCGGCGCTGAGCCGCATTATCGGCGAGGTGGCGCCGCGTTTCGGCATCGACTACCGCCTGCTGGAGTTGGAGGAGCTGTTGCGCCTGCAGCAGCGTTTCCTCAGCGCGATGGGGCGCAAGCCGCACTAGCGTTGCATGCGGGTTATGCGAGGCGTTACGCAGTTCACTAATTGAACGATATTTACCCTTCCAGTAGACTTTCCCCCGGTGAATCAACGGCCACAGGAGGTGGAGTATGCGGAGTTTACCGATTCGGTTATCCAATGAAATCGACGACAGTTTGAACGATATTGCCCGGCGTCACGGGATGGCCAAAACCGACGTCATACGCCTGGCGTTTGCTTTAATGACGATTGCCGACCGTGAGTGGATGAAACAGGATGGTTCCCGCCTCGGTATCGTGCGTGAAAGCGACGAGGGGCTGGAGGCAGTCGCCGTGGTGGTGGGGATTTTTCCATGAAGCCGCAACATGAGCGCCTGCAGCTCGATGCTGAAAGGTTGTATTTGGATCCTTCGCTGGTCTTCGACGAAATGGAGCGGCTGCGCCTGGCGCGCCAGGTATTGTGCGGGATATTTGCGGTCAGCGTGGGCGTATTCGCCGCCCACGCGTATTGGGACAAAAACGAAGCGCTCGGTCAAGTGTTCGAGCTGGTGAAGATCGGCGCCTTGCCGCTGGTCACGCTGGTGGTCTCTTTTTACTTTCCCAACAGCGCGGCCAGATAAGGCGCCGCGTTAATGCGACTTCATGCCCGCCGCGGTCATCAGCAGGCGGAACAGCGAGGCGACCACGAACAGCCCCAGCACGCTGGCGCTCCAGATGATCACCAGCCAACCGATGCGTTTCCACCAGGGTGCCGGAGCGGCGGCTGCCGTTTTATCTTGCATAGCGTCCTCCCTCCTCAGTGATAGCCGTGCTCATGGCTGATCTTGCCGCGGAACACGTAGTAGCTCCAGAAGGTGTAGACCAGGATGATCGGGATGATGAACAGCGCGCCCACCAGCATAAAGCCGAGGCTTTGCGGCGGTGCGGCGGCGTCCCACAGGCTGATGGCCGGTGGGATCAGGTGCGGCCAGATGCTGATGCCAAGCCCGCTCAGGCCGAGGAACACCAGCAACAGCGTCAGCATGAACGGCGAGTAGTGCGCGCCGCGTTTCACCCCGCGCTGAATGCCCCAGGCGCTGAGCAGCACCAGCAGCGGCACCGGCAGCAGCCAGAACAGGTTCGGCAGCGTAAACCAGCGGGCGGCGATTTCCGGATGCGCGATCGGCGTCCAGATACTGACTGCGGCCAGCACCAGCAACAGGATCGCCAGCAGCGGCGTCGCCAGGTAATACATGCGCGCCTGCAGATCGCCGGCGGTTTTCATCACCAACCAGGTGCAACCGAGCAGGGCGTAGGTTACCACCAGCCCCAGCCCGCAGAACAGCGCGAACGGCGTCAGCCAGTCCAGCGCGCCGCCGGCGTAGGTGCGGCCTTCGACCGGGAAACCGTTGATCACGGCGCCCACCACTACCCCCTGGCTGAAGGTGGCGAAGAGAGAGCCCCAGATGAACGCTTTGTCCCAGATATGGCGCTTCTGCGGCGTCGCCTTGAAGCGAAACTCGAAGGCCACGCCGCGGAAAATCAGCCCGATCAGCATCAGCGTCAGCGGGATCGCCAGCGCGTCGAGGATCACCGAGTAGGCCAGCGGGAAGGCGCCGAACAGCGCCGCACCGCCCAACACCAGCCAGGTCTCATTGCCGTCCCACACCGGGGCGACGGTGTTCATCATCAGATCGCGATCGCCGCTCTCTTTCACCCACGGAAACAGGATGCCGATGCCCAAATCGAAACCGTCCATCACCACATACATCATGGTGCTGAACACGATGATCACAAACCAAATCAGCGGAAGATCGATACCCATGTTCAGCTCCTGTCGTCCAGAGTGTCGTTGACCGCGGACAGCGGACGCGCCGGGCGGCCCTCGGTATTGTCTTCTTGGTGCTCATGCGGCTGCGGCCCTTTGCGGATCAGGCGCATCATGTAGGAGTAGCCCACGCCGAATACCGAGCAATAGACGATGATAAACGCCAGCAGGCTGATGCTCATGTGCAGATCGCCGTGCGCGGAGACCGCATCCTTGGTGCGCAGCAGGCCATATACCACCCACGGCTGGCGGCCGATCTCGGTGGTGAACCAGCCCGCCAGCAGCGCCAGCAGTCCGGATGGGCCCATCCACAGAATGAAGTACAGGAACGGGCGCGACTGATAGAGCCCGCCGCGCCAGCGCAGCCACAGGCTCCACACCCCGGCCAGGATCATCAGCATGCCCAGCCCGACCATGATGCGGAACGACCAGAACACCACGGTGGAGTTGGGGCGATCTTCCGGCGGGAAGGATTTGAGCGCCGGCACCTGCTCGGTCAGGCTGTGCGTCAGGATCAGGCTGCCGAGATAGGGCACCTCCAGCTTGAAGCGGGTCTCTTCACGCTGCATGTCCGGCCAACCGACCAGGATCAGCGGCGTGGCTTCGCCCGGTGGGTTTTCCCAGTGGCCTTCGATGGCGGCGATCTTCGCCGGCTGATGTTTCAGCGTATTCAGGCCGTGCGCATCGCCGATCAGCGCCTGCACCGGCGCGACGATCAGCGCCATCCACATCGCCATCGACAGCATCTTGCGCATCGCCGGCGTATCGCGGCCGCGCAGCAGGTGCCAGGCGGCCGACGCGCCGACGAAGAACGCCGAGGAGAGGAAGGCGGCGGTGGACATGTGCAGCAGGCGATACGGGAAGGACGGGTTGAAGATCACCTTCAGCCAGTCGACCGGCACCACCTGACCGTTGATGATTTCGTGTCCCTGCGGGGTCTGCATCCAGCTGTTGGAGGCCAGGATCCAGAAGGTGGAGATCAGCGTGCCGAGCGCCACCATGCAGGTGGCGAAGAAGTGCAGCCCTGGGCCGACGCGGTTCCAGCCGAACAGCATCACGCCGAGGAAACCGGCTTCGAGGAAGAAGGCGGTCAGCACTTCATAAGTCAGCAGCGGCCCGGTAATGCTGCCGGCGAACTCGGAGAAGAAGCTCCAGTTGGTGCCGAACTGGTAGGCCATCACCAACCCGGAAACCACGCCCATGCCGAAGTTAACGGCGAAAATCTTTGACCAGAAATGGTAAAGCTCACGATAGGCTTCATTGTGCGTTTTCAACCATAATCCCTCCAGCACCGCCAGATAGCTGGCTAAGCCGATGGTGATGGCGGGGAAGATGATATGGAAAGACACGGTGAAGGCGAACTGTATTCTGGCGAGTTCCAGTGCATCAAGACCCAGCATGGCGCCTCCTAGGGTTGAACATAAATTAACCTCTTGAGTATAGCTGTCATTTTTATGTGAAAAGCTTGGCGTGAAGTTAATCACGAAGTACAGTGACTATAATAGTGACAGTTATTTTACTTTTTCATATAACAGTTAATGGTTATGACCCGATACGAGCAGCTTGCGCAGCAGATTAGAGAACAGATCCAGAACCGGGTGTGGCGGGCGGGCGACAAGCTGCCTTCGCTGCGCGAGAGCGGCAAACGCGCCGGATTAAGCCTGATGACGGTGGTGCAGTCTTACCAACTGCTGGAGAGCCAGGGGTGGATCGTCGCCCGGCCGCAGTCGGGTTACTACGTGGCGGCGCGTCCGCAGCCGCTGCCTCAGCCTTCGCGCGGCGAGAAACTGTTGCTGAGCGAGCAGGTGGACATCAACGCCTTTATTTTTGACGTGCTGCAGGCCTGCAAGGATCCGGACATCGTGCCTTTCGGTTCGGCCTTTCCCGACGCCACGCTGTTCGCCCAGCCGAAGCTGGCGCGGGCGCTGAGCAGCGTAGCGCGCAAATTCACGCCGCACAGTTCGCTGGCTAACCTGCCGCCGGGCAACGACGCGCTGCGGCGGCACATTGCCCAACGCTATGCGCTGAGCGGCATGCAGGTCGCGCCGGACGAAATCGTTATCACCGCCGGGGCGATGGAGTCGCTCAGCCTCAGCCTGCAGGCGGTGACCCAACCGGGCGACTATGTGGCGATCGAGTCGCCGGCGTTTTACGGTGCGCTGCAGGCGCTGGAACGGCTGCGGCTGAAGGCGGTGGCGATCGCCACCCATCCGCAGGACGGCATCGATCTGGACGCGCTGCAGCAGGCGGTGGAGCAGTATCCGATCAAAGCCTGCTGGCTGATGACCCACTTCCAGAACCCGCAGGGCGCCACCCTGCCGGAGGCCAACAAACAGCGTCTGGTGGCGCTGCTGCGCGAGCGGCAGATCTCGCTGATCGAAGACGATGTCTACGGCGAGCTGTACTTCAGCGCCGAACGGCCGCTGCCGGCCAAGGCGCTCGACAGCGGCGGCCAAATCCTGCACTGCTCGTCGTTTTCCAAATGCCTGGCGCCGGGCTTTCGCGTCGGCTGGGTGGCGGCGGGGCGTTATGCGCAGCAGATCCAGCGTTTGCAGCTGATGAGCACCGTTTCCACCAGCGTGCCGACCCAGATGGCGCTGGCGGATTATCTGCTGCACGGCGGCTACGACACCCACCTGCGGCGGTTGCGCCGCCTGCTGGCCCAGCGCCAAAGCGCGATGCGTCAGGCGATTGCCCACCATTTCCCGCCGACGGTAAAGGTCAGCCAGCCCGACGGCGGTTACTTCCTGTGGCTGGAGCTGGATCCGGCGCTGTCGTCGATGGAGCTGTACCGGCGGGCCCTTTCCCGGGGTATCAGCATCGCGCCGGGGCGCATGTTCACCACCGGCGACCATTTCAACCACTGCTTCCGTCTCAACGCCTCTTTTGAATGGAATGACCGCTTTGAAGAGGCGATCAAAACCTTAGCCAAACTTATCCGGGGGCTGGCGGCGGCCGGTTGAGCCGCGTTTTTCACGCCGCTTCGCCCCAGAAAAATTCATAATGCTTTTTTCGGCAATGGAATGCCGGTTTCGTTGTTAGACAGCCCTCCAGCCGCCCATTACTCTGCGATAAATTTTGTCACATTTTTATCAACGGGTAGACGAGGGGCAGTGGGTGAGTAGAATAAAAAACAAGCTAAACAAACTGTTGCGTTATCGGTTGACGCCGCTGGCGTTGATCTGCGCGCTGGGATTGAGCGCCGGCGCGCAGGCGGAAACGCTGGCCGAAGGCATCACGCCGGCCAGCGACGTCAGCCGGGTGCCGGCCGCCGCCAAGCTGCGCAAAGACACCGTGGTGGCGGGCATCTCGGAACCGCAGGGGATTTTCAACCCGTATCTGTTCACCAACGGCTGGGACGAGAACGTCACCGACGTGATCTTCAGCCGCCTGATCGGCCTGGACAGCCAGGGCAAGCCGGAAGGACGCCTGGCGGAGTCCTGGCAGGTCAGCCCCGATAATCTGACCTACACCATCAAGCTGCGGCCGAATCTGGTCTACAGCGACGGCTCGCCGCTGAAGGCCGACGATATCGCCTTTACCCTGACGCTGTTGCACGATCCGGCCTATGACGGCGACACTGACATCACGCCGGCGCACATTCAGGGCGGCGCCGAGTATAAAAACGGCACCGCCGCCGGCATCAGCGGCCTGAAGGTGATCGACGATCGCACCATTCAGATCGTCACCACGCAACCGGGCGCCACCACGCTGCAACTGATCGGCGGCCCGGTGCTGTCGCGGGCTTACTACGGCAAAGACTATCAGCGGGGCAAGCTCGACGGCGTGCGCGCCTTGAACGGCAAACCGCTCGGCAACGGCCCCTATATTTACGACAAGTACGTGCCGGGGCAGGAGATCCGCTTCCACGCCAACCCGAACTTCTACCTCGGTACGCCGCCGATGGCGCGCTTTATCTACCGCGTCACCAACCCGGCCACCAACTTCCAGCTGTTCCAGACCGGTGAGACCGACTACGACGCCTTTACCGCCAAGCCGGACGATATCGAACAGCTCAAGCTGCTCGGCTTCGCCAATATCAACCTTTACAGCTCAAGCGATTACAGCCGCATTGACTTCAACCTCAAGCGCCCGGCGCTGCAGGACAAGCGGGTGCGCCAGGCGCTGATTTACGGCCTGGATCGGCAAAAGCTGATCGCCGTGGTGTATCAGGGTTACGGCAAAGTCGCCAACCAGCCGATTTCGCCGATCTCCTGGGCCTATGACGCGAACGGCATCAATCCTTACGCTTACGATCTCGATAAGGCCAAAAAGCTGTTGGACGAGGCCGGTTGGCAGGCGGGGGCGGACGGCATCCGGCAGAAAGACGGTAAAAAGCTGGAGCTGACGCTGCTGGTGACCAAAAAGCTGATCAACGACGCGCTGGTGCCGATCGCCAAGGATAACTACCGCCGGCTCGGCGTGGTGCTGAAACCGCAGGTATTGGATTTCAACGCGCTGCTGGCGCAGCGCAAGGCGGGCAATTACGACCTGGCGTCTCTCAGCACCAGCACGCTGAACGATCCGCACGACGGCGTACGCGACTTCATCAGCCGCGAGAGCGAGACCGGCTATCACAACCCGCAGGTGGACGCGCTGATCGCCAAAGCCAATGCCACGCTGGATATCGCGCAGCGCAAGCCGCTGTACCACCAGCTGTATCAGGTGCTGGCGGACGATCCGCCGGTGATCCTGCTCGGCAACCGCGAGATTTTGAGCGCCAGCAGCGCGCGCGTCACCGGCTTTAAACCGGATATCTACAACGGATTGGTCGGCAGCCTGCCGAACGTCAAACCGGCGCCGTAACGCCCTGACGCCGCCGCGCCATTCCGGGCGGCGGCGATGGAACCCGCGATGAGAAATTTTATCCTGCGCCGCCTGCTGCAGACGATCCCGATGCTGCTGTTGGCTTCCTTGCTGATTTTTTGCATTTTCGCCCTGGCGCCCGGCGATTTTATCGACGGCAACATCAATCTGACCGCGCAACGCGCCGCCGAGCTGCGGGCGCTGTACGGGCTGGATCAGCCGTTGTTCAGCCGCTATCTGCACTGGCTTGGCCGCCTGCTGCAGGGCGACCTCGGCTTTTCACTGCAGTACCAGATCCCGGTCAGCACGCTGCTGAACCAATACATCTGGAACTCGTTCCTGCTGGCGGCGGTGGCGATGGTGTTGTATTGGGGCATCGCGCTGGCGGTGGGAGTGATCTCGGCGATGAAACCCTATTCGCTGTTCGATCATCTGATCACCGTGGCGGTGTTCGCCGCCATGTCGTTTCCGACGTTCTTCCTGTGCCTGTTGCTGATCAAATGGTTCGCCGTCGATCTGCACTGGCTGCCGGCGGGCGGCATGCTGCGCACCGGCAGCGAGGCGAGCGGGCTGGCCTGGGCGCTGGAGGTGGCGGCGCACCTGCTGTTGCCGGTGCTGGCGCTGGTGATGCTGCAGGCCGGCAGCCTGACGCGCTATTTCCGCGCCAGCATGCTGGAGGTGATCCGCATGGACTATATTCGCACCGCGCGCGCCAAAGGGCTCAGGGAGAAAACGGTGATCCTCAAACACGCGCTGCGCAATGCGCTATTGCCGATCATCACCCTGCTGGGGTTCGAGCTGCCGGGATTGTTCTCCGGCGCGCTGATCACCGAAAAAATCTTCAACTGGCCGGGCGCCGGACACATCCATATCGATTCGCTGGCGGCGCGTGATTACCCGGTATTGATGGGGTTCACGCTGTTTCTGGCCGCCTTGACCATTCTCGGCAATCTGCTGGCGGACATTCTGTACGCCTACGCCGATCCACGCATTCGCTTGAGGTAACACGATGTTGGCTACGTTGTTTTTCGGCCGCCGTCGCCGCTGGCGCCAGGCGCAACTGCCGGCGCTGGCGCAACTGTCGCCACCGCCCGCGGCGCAGGCCTGGCGACGGCTGCGCCGCCACCGGCCGGCGATGATTTCGCTGGCGTTGCTGGTGCTGTTGGCGTTGCTGTGCCTGATTGGGCCGTCGTTGTCGCCTTGGCGCGACGATGCCGGCGATGTGCTGAATATCAATCAGGCGCCGAGCGGCGCGCACTGGTTGGGCACCGACTTTCTCGGTCGCGATATCTGCACCCGGCTGCTGCTGGCGGGGCGGATATCGCTGACCATCGGCCTGGTGTCGATGTTGCTGTCGGTGACGCTAGGCTACGTGCTGGGGGCGCTTTCCGGTTATCTGGGCGGCGTGGCGGACCGGCTGATCATGCGCTTCGCCGATCTGCTGATGACCATTCCCGGCCTGCCGCTGTTGATCATCATGGGCGCGATGCTGACCGAACTCGACGTGTCGCCGGACTACCGCATCTACATGGTGATGATCATGCTTAGCCTGTTGGGATGGCCGTCATTGGCGCGGCTGGTGCGCGGCCAGATCCTGTCGCTGCGCGAGCGGGATTTCATGCTGGCCACCGAAGTGCTGGGGCTCTCCACTCGGCGGCGCCTTTTCGGCCATCTGTTGCCCAACACCGTACCGATTCTGGTGGTGGTGGCCACCATGGCGGTGGCTAACGCCATCCTCAGCGAATCGGCGCTGAGTTACCTCGGGCTGGGCGTGGTGCCGCCGACGCCGTCGTGGGGCAACATGATGGACGCCGCCAACAGCCTGATCGACTTTCAGCGCCGGCCCTGGCTGTGGATGCCGCCCGGGCTGGCTATCTTCGTCACCGTGGTGGCGATCAATATCCTGGGCGACGGCCTGCGGGACGCGCTCGATCCGAAAATGAACGGAGTAACACGATGAGTCAACCGCTGGTGGCGTTCGACCGACTGTCGGTGTCGTTTCAGGGCGAGCAGGGGCCGGTGCGGGCGGTGCAGCAGGTCAGCCTGGAACTGCAGGCCGGGCAAACGCTGGGGATCGTCGGCGAATCGGGCTGCGGCAAAAGCGTGACCGCCATGGCGCTGATGGGGCTGTTGCCGCAGCCGCTGGCGCAGGTAGACGGCGGCGAGATTCGTTTTGAAGGACAAAACCTGCTGTCGCTGCGGGCGGCGCAGATGGCTGATTTGCGCGGCAACCGGTTGGCGATGATCTTTCAGGAGCCGATGAGCGCGCTCAATCCGGTGCTGACGCTCGGCGAACAGCTGCTGGAGCCGCTGATTCGTCATCTGGCCCTGTCGCCGAAAGCGGCCTGGCGTCAGGCGGTGCAACTGCTGGAGGAAGTGGGGTTGGCGCGCGCGGAGGCGCTGATGCGCTGCTACCCGCACCAGCTTTCCGGCGGCATGCTGCAGCGCGTGATGATCGCCATGGCGATAGGGTGCCGTCCGGCGCTGCTGATCGCCGATGAACCGACCACGGCGCTCGACGTCACGGTACAGGCGCAAATCCTGGCGTTGCTGCGCGAGCAGAGCCGGCGACACAATATGGCGATGATCTTGATCACCCACGATCTTGGGGTGATCGCACAAATGGCGGATCGGCTGGCGGTGATGTACGCCGGGCGCGTCGTCGAGCAGGGAACGACGCGGGAAGTGCTGGCCGAACCGCGGCACCCTTATACTCAGGGGCTGATCGCCTCGCGGCCGGTGCCGGGGCAGCGGCGTCGCCGTTTGTACTCCATTCCCGGCCAGGTGCCGGATCTGGCACGGCTGCCTGAACACTGTGCGTTTGCCGAGCGCTGCGCGCAGGCCACCGCGCGCTGCCGCGACGGTATCCCGCCGTTGTACGGCACACCGCAGCGCCAATCCGCCTGCTTCCTCAACGCGGGAGGGCGCCTGAATGTCGACTGAACCCCTGGTGGAAGTGAAAGGATTAAAGAAATATTTCCCGCTGCGCGACGGGCTGTTCGGGCGAACCACCGGCCAGCTGAAGGCGGTGGACGACGTCAGCTTCAGCATTCGCAAGGGCCGCGTTTTCGGGCTGGTGGGCGAGTCCGGCAGTGGCAAAACCACCGTCGGCCGCACGCTGCTCGGCCTGCACGATAAAACCGCCGGCGAGGTGATGTTCAAAGGGCAGGCGCTGGACAGCCTCAGCAAAGACGCGCTGCGCGCCCTGCGGCCGAAAATGCAGCTGGTGTTTCAGGATCCGTACAGCTCGCTGAATCCGCGTCTGCGCGTGGGTGACGCCATCGGCGAAGCGCTGTTGCAGCATGGCCTGGCAAGCAAGGCAGAACTGCGCGAACGGGTGCTCGATACCCTGGCGATCTGCGGGCTGTCGCCGCAGCATTACGGGCGGTTTCCACATGAGTTTTCCGGCGGCCAGCGGCAGCGCGTCGGCATCGCACGCGCGCTGATCCTGCAACCGGAATTTATCGTCGCCGATGAACCGATATCGGCGCTCGACGTGTCGATTCAGGCGCAGATCATCAATCTGTTTTCCGATTTGCAGGAAAGGCAGGGGGTGACGCTGCTGTTTATTTCGCACGATCTCGGCGTGGTGGAGCATCTGTGCCAGGACGTGGCGGTGATGTATCTGGGGCAGATCGTCGAGAGCGCCGACCGCGATTCGCTGTTTCGCCAACCGCTGCATCCCTACACGCAGGCCTTGTTGGCGGCGGTGCCGACGCTGGATGCGCACCGTTCGCCGGCGTGGGTGGCCGGGGGCGAAGCGCCCAATCCCGCCAACCCGCCGCGCGGCTGCCGTTTCCATCCCCGCTGTCCGCTGGCCACGGCGCAATGCCGTGAACAGGCGCCGCATCTGCGCAGCGTGGCGCCCGGCCATCAGGTGGCTTGCCACGTGGTTGGCTAGCGTCAGGACAGGTAGTGCTTCAACGCGCGCCCGGCCTGGTGGATCGCCGAATGCACCGCCGGGACGTGGGCGAGCGGATTCAACAGGCCGTAATCGTGGATCAGGCCGTTGTAGCGGGTGGCGGTGACCTCGACGCCGGCGGCGTCAAGCAGACGCGCGTAAGCTTCCCCCTCATCGCGCAACACGTCCAGCTCGGCGGTCTGCACCAGCGCCGGCGGCAAGCCCCGCAGCTGTTCCGGCGTGGCGTTGAGCGGCGAGGCGTAGATCTCTTTGCGCTGCGCCTTATCGGGCGCATAGCTGTCCCAAAACCACTTCATCATGTTGCGGGTCAGGAAATGGCCTTCGGCGAACTGATGATAGGAATCGGTATCAAAGTGGGCGTGCGTGACGGGCCAGAGCAGGATCTGGCAACGCAGCGCCGGTATGCCTTTCTCTTTGGCCATCAGGCTGACCACCGCTGCCATATTGCCGCCGACGCTGTTGCCGACCACCGCCAGCCGTGAACCGTCGACGTTGATTTTTTCGCCGTACTCGGCCACCCATTCCGTGGCGGCGTAGGCCAGATTAATCGCCTGAGGGTAATGCGCTTCCGGGGAGCGGGGGTAGTTGACGAATACCGCCGCCGCGCCGGAGCTGTAAACCAGATCGCGCACCAGCCGCTCATGAGTGGGGAAATCGCCCAGCACCCAGCCGCCGCCGTGAAAGAACATGAATACCGGCAACGCCTCCTTGACCCTGGCCGGCCGCACCAACTGCAGCAGAATATCCTGGCCCTCAACGTGGATGGTTTTCTCGCTGATTTCCACCTCGCGCAGCGGCACCTCGACGCTGCGTTGCACGTCCTCCAAAACCCTGCGCGCCTCTTTGGGCTTCATCTGCTCCATGGGTTTACCGCCACCGGCATTCAGCGCGTCGAGAAACGCGCGGATGTCGTGTTGGGCGTGCGGCTGGCTGAGATCGACGGTTTTCTTGGGCATGGTGGCTCCTTGTGCGCAGAAGAGAAGGGGCGGTCAGGATCACAGTGTAGTCGCTGGCGTACAAAGCAGGAACCGCGGTCAGCGCGGCTCCTTTTTCGCGAGTATGGCGGGTGGCGCCTCTGCGTCGCTGCCGCGTTGCACCATGCTGGCGCGCCGCTGCACCCGATGGGGGCAAAAAGTGTGATAGCGAGCAAATTGGGGGAAATTATTTTTGCGAGCCCGATCAGAAATCCTGAAGTTTTTCGTAATTGAATAGGATTTCGCACGCAATGATGATTTTAGGCCTTATTTTTTAATTTATGCATTACCAATGCATAGAAAATGAATAAATATTCATTATAAGCCGTTGTTTTAACGTAAAAAATAGCCAAATCCGGCAAAAATCCCGTTTTGGCACGATAGCTGCTCTACACTCTTTATCAAACGACATGTATTTTAACTGCTCGTTAACATTTACTCCCCGCTCAGGGACCGGATATACGCCATAAATAGTGAAAAACCGATTTTATGTAACAGATTTGTTTCTAAATCAGCGGTAAGGGACAGCATTTTCTCCGCCGCGAAAGTCGGCTTTGAACAACGGTTTTTTTGCATTGTGGCGGTCTAACCGAGCTTGAGCGGCCCTTACAGTCAAAATTCAGCCTTTGCTGAGATTATGAGGTCACTATGGAACAGCCAATCGCAGTTACCCGCCAGTCTTTCGATGACTGGATGGTCCCGGTTTATGCCCCTGCCGATTTTATTCTGGTGCGTGGCGAAGGCTCGCAGGTGTGGGATCAACAGGGTAAGTCTTATATCGATTTCGCCGGCGGCATCGCGGTTAACGCGTTGGGCCATGCGCACCCGGCGGTCAAGGCGGCGCTGGTGGAGCAAGCGGGCAAACTGTGGCATCTGGGCAATGGCTATACCAACGAACCGGTGCTGCGTCTGGCCAAAAAACTGATCGACGCCACCTTCGCCGACAAGGTGTTTTTCTGTAACTCGGGTGCAGAAGCCAACGAGGCGGCGCTGAAACTGGCGCGTAAACACGCGCACGACCAGCACGGCGCCGGTAAAGATCAGATTGTGGCGTTCAACAACGCGTTCCACGGCCGCACGCTGTTCACCGTCTCCGCCGGCGGCCAGCCGAAATATTCGCAGGATTTTGCGCCGCTGCCGGGCGGCATCACCCATACGCCGTATAACGATCTGGCCGCAGCGGCCGAGCTTATCAACGATCGCACCTGCGCGGTGATCGTCGAGCCTATTCAGGGCGAGGGCGGCGTGCTGCCGGCGGAGGCCAGTTTCCTGCAGGGGCTGCGTGAACTGTGCGATCGTCATAACGCGCTGCTGATCTTCGACGAAGTGCAGACCGGCGTCGGCCGCACCGGCCATCTGTATGCCTACATGCAGTACGGCGTGGTGCCGGACGTGCTGACCACCGCCAAAGCGCTGGGCGGCGGCTTCCCGATCGGCGCGATGCTGACCACCGATGCGCTGGCGAAAACGCTGGGCGTCGGCACCCACGGCACCACCTACGGCGGCAACCCGCTGGCGACGGCGGTGGCGGGGGAAGTGTTCTCCATCATCAACACGCCGGAAGTGCTGGAAGGCGTCAAACAACGTCACCAGTGGTTCATCGACGGGTTGAACGATATCAACCGTCAGTACCCGATCTTCGCCGAGATCCGCGGCGGCGGTTTGCTGATCGGCTGCCAATTGAAGAAAGATTATGCCGGCAAAGCGAAGCAGATCACCCAACTGGCCAACGAAGAAGGCGTTATCGCGCTGATCGCCGGTCCGGACGTGGTGCGTTTCACGCCGTCGCTGATCATCCCTGAGCAGGATGTGAAAGAGGGGCTGGCGCGATTCGCGCGCGCCGTGGCGCGCATTTGCAGCTAATCAGCGGGCTGCGCCTTCACCGGCGCAGCCTGATTCAGAAGAGGTTCGCATTATGATGATTATTCGCCCTATAGAGCGTCGCGATCTGGCGGATTTACTGACGCTTGCCGGTAAATCCGGCATCGGTCTCACTTCACTGCCGCAGAATGAAGATACCTTGTCGGCGCGCATTGAGCGGGCGTTAAAAACCTGGCAAGGCGAACTTCCGCAAAGTGACCAGTGTTATTTGTTCGTGTTGGAAGACAGCGAGCGCCGGCAGGCGGTGGGGGTCTGCGCAATTGAAGTGGCCGTCGGCCTGGCGGAACCCTGGTACAGCTTCCGCGTTGGCACGCAGGTGCACGCCTCCAAACAGCTGAACGTCTATAAATCGGTGCCGACGCTGTTCCTCAGCAACGACCATACCGGCCATTCGGAGCTGTGTACGTTGTTCCTCGATCCGGATTATCGCCACGGCGAGAACGGCAAGCTGCTGTCGAAGGTGCGTTTCCTGTTTATCGCCGCGTTCCGTGAACGCTTCTCCCGGCGTCTGATCGCCGAGATGCGCGGTTTCTCCGATGAAAACGGCCGTTCGCCGTTCTGGGAGAGCGTCGGTCACCGTTTCTTCTCCATCGAGTTCGCCAAGGCGGACTACCTGAGCGGCACCGGGCAAAAGGCGTTTATCGCCGAGCTGATGCCGAAACACCCGTTGTATGTCGATTTCCTGGCCGAAGATGCGCAGAAAGTGATTGGCGAAGTGCACCCGCAAACCCTGCCGGCGCGCCGCCTACTGGAGGCGGAAGGCCTGAGTTATCAGGGCTACGTCGATATCTTCGACGGCGGCCCGACGCTGGAAGCGGAGATCGACCATATCCGCGCGGTGAAGCAGAGCCGCCTGGTGAAAGTGGTGCTGGATGACACGCCGATGCGCGCCGATGCGCCGGTGCATCTGGTGGCCAACGACAACTATCAGAATTACCGCGCACTGTTGGTCAATGCCGATCTGTATGACGACCGCCTGCATATCAACGCCGCCACCGCCGCGGCGCTGGGCGTCGAGCAGGGCAGCCCGGTGCGGGTGCTCCCCCTTATTGCACAGGAGAAAGCATGATGTCCCATCCTGCTCTGTTGGTTAATGGCGTCTGGCGGCAGGGCCGCGGCGCCGAGTTTGGCAAGACCGACCCGGTCAGCAATCAGCCGCTGTGGCGCGCCAACGCCGCTGACGCCGATGACGTCGCCGCCGCCTGCGAAGCTGCGCGCGCCGCGTTCCCCGCCTGGGCGCGCACGCCGTTCGAGCAGCGTGAACAGCTGGTGAAACGCTTCGCCACCTTGCTGGAAGAACACAAACAGTCGCTGGCGGAAACCATCAGCCGCGAGACCGGCAAGCCGCGCTGGGAAACGCTGACCGAAATTCAGGCGATGATCGGCAAGGTGGGCATTTCGCTGCAGGCCTATCAGACGCGCACCGGATTTAGCCAGACGGCGATGGCCGACGGCGCTTCGGTGTTGCGCCATCGTCCGCACGGCGTGCTGGCGGTATTCGGGCCTTACAACTTCCCCGGCCATCTGCCGAACGGCCATATCGTGCCGGCGCTGTTGGCCGGTAACTGCGTGGTATTCAAGCCGAGCGAGCTGACGCCGCTGACCGCCGAGGAGACCCTGAAACTGTGGCTGCAGGCCGGTCTGCCGGACGGGGTGATCAATCTGGTGCAAGGCGGCCGCGAAACCGGCGAAGCCTTGGCGGCCAGTGCGGATATCGACGGTCTGCTGTTTACCGGCAGCGCCGGCACCGGCTATCACCTGCATCGCCAATTGGCGGGGCAGCCGGAGAAGATCCTGGCGCTGGAGATGGGCGGCAACAATGCGCTGATCGTCGACGGTTTCGAGGATCGCGACGCGGCGGTCAACCTGGCTATCCAGTCGGCGTTTATCTCCGCCGGTCAACGCTGTACCTGTTCGCGTCGCATTCTGGTGAAGCAAGGGGCGGAAGGCGATGCCTTTATCGCGCGTTTGGTTCAGGTGGCGGGCGAACTGCGCGTCGGCCGTTGGGATGCCGAACCGCAGCCGTTCATGGGCGGGGTGGTGTCGGCTGCCGCGGCGGAAAACATGCTGAAAGCGCAGCAGCGCTTGCTGGCGCTGGGCGGCAAATCGCTGCTGGCCATGCGTCTGCTGGAGCCGGGCAGTTCGCTGCTCAGCCCGGGCATCATCGAGCTGACCGGCGTGGCCGGCGTGCCGGACGAAGAGTACTTCGGGCCGTTGACCACCATCGTGCGTTACCGCGATTTCGACGAGGCTCTGCGGCTCGCCAACCAGACGCGCTACGGCCT
Source organism: Serratia sp. CY40230 (assembly GCF_052168835.1). Taxonomy (NCBI): domain Bacteria; kingdom Pseudomonadati; phylum Pseudomonadota; class Gammaproteobacteria; order Enterobacterales; family Yersiniaceae; genus Serratia; species Serratia sp. CY40230. The sequence goes on along the minus strand of NZ_JBJNLX010000001.1, from coordinate 465,493 downwards.
GTCGGTGGGGCTGGTCTCGCCGCAGCGCGAGCTGTTCGAGCGGCTGTTGCTGGAAGCGCGCGCCGGCATCGTCAACTGGAATAAGCCGCTGACCGGGGCGTCCAGCGCGGCGCCGTTCGGTGGCGTGGGGGCCTCCGGCAACCATCGCCCAAGCGCCTTCTATGCGGCGGACTATTGTGCCTGGCCGATGGCTTCGCTGGAAAGCGAAAGCCTGTCGCTGCCGGCCACGCTCTCGCCGGGCTTGTCGTTCCGTTAATCGTCTGCGGCGGCGCAATGGCGCTGCCGCACGCTATCCCCAGGGGATGAACATGTCAGGATATGAAGTCAATTTCGACGGTTTGGTGGGGCCGACGCACCACTATGCCGGGCTGTCGTTCGGCAACGAGGCGTCGACGCAGCATCAAAACAGCGTATCGAACCCGAAGCTGGCGGCGAAGCAGGGTCTGCTGAAAATGAAGGCGCTGGCCGATCTCGGTTTCCAGCAAGGGGTCTTGCCGCCGCAGGATCGGCCGCATTTGCCGATGCTGCGTCGCCTGGGTTTCAGCGGCAGCGATGAGGCGGTGCTGGCGCAGGCGATGCGTCAGTCGCCGCGCTTGCTGTCGGCGCTCAGCTCGGCGTCGTGCATGTGGACCGCCAATGCGGCCACCGTCTCGCCTTCGGCGGACAGCGCCGACGGCAAGGTGCACTTCACCGCCGCCAACCTGAACAACAAATTCCACCGCGCCATCGAAGCGGAAACCACCACCGACGTTTTGCGGGCGATGTTCAGCGACGATCGGCATTTCGCCCACCACGAGGCGCTGCCGCAGGTGGCGTTGTTCGGCGACGAAGGGGCGGCCAACCATAACCGTTTGGGCGGCGACTACGCCAGGCGCAGCGTGCAGGTGTTCGTCTATGGGCGTCAGGAGTTCGGCGGCGAAACGGCGCCGGCGCGTTATCCGGCGCGCCAGACGCGCGAAGCCGGCGAGGCGATCGCTCGCCTGCACCAGTTGGATGAACAGCATACGGTCTTCGTGCAGCAAAACCCGGCGGTGATCGATCAGGGCGTGTTCCATAACGACGTGATTGCGGTCAGCAACCAGAACGTGCTGTTCCATCATCAGCAGGCGTTTTACCGCCAGCAACAGGCGCTGGATGAAGTGCGCCGCAAGATGGCGACGCTGGACAGCGAGCTGGTGGCGATCGAAGTGCCGACAGAGCGCGTCTCGGTAGCGGACGCGGTGGCGACCTATCTGTTCAACAGCCAAATTCTTACCAAACCGAACGGCAAGATGATGATCGTGGTGCCGGAGGAGTCGCGTCAGCACGCCGGCGTGTGGCGTTACCTCAACGACATGGTCGGCAGCGGCGGCCCTATCGATGAAATCCGCGTGTTCGACCTGCGTGAAAGCATGCGCAACGGCGGCGGCCCTGCCTGCCTGCGGTTGCGGGTGGCGCTCAACGAACAAGAGTTGAGAGCGGTCAATCCGCGCGTGATGATGAACGATCGGCTGTTCGCAACGTTGAACGAGTGGGTCGATCGTCATTACCGCGACCGCCTGACGCAGGATGACCTGGCCGATCCGCTGCTGCTGCGCGAAGGGCGCGAGGCGCTGGATGCGCTGACGTCGATCCTCGGTCTCGGCGCCATTTATCCGTTCCAACGCTAAGGGAGGCAGCATGATCGATCTACTGCCCCTGACGCTGGAAGGGACCGAACCCGTCGAATGGCAAGGTGAAACACCGCAGCTGCGGTGGCGCTGGCAGGGGGAAGGGGTGCTGGAGCTTACGCCACGACAGCCGTACCGCCAGGCGATGGTGATGTCGGCGGGCGTGCACGGCAATGAAACCGCGCCGATTGAACTGCTCAATCAGCTGGTCGGCGATCTCCTTGCCGGCCGGTTGCCGCTGACGGTGCGACTGTTGGTGGTGCTGGGCAACCCGGCGGCGATGCGGGCCGGCAAGCGTTATCTGCACAGCGACATGAACCGCATGTTCGGCGGCCGCTACCGCAACTTCGCCGCCAGTGGCGAAACCGTGCGCGCGCAGCAGTTGGAGCGTGCGCTCGCCGCCTTTTTCGATGGAGAGCAGGCGGCGCGTTTCCATTACGATTTGCACACCGCCATCCGTGAATCGCGTTTGCCACGTTTCGGCATTTTGCCCTTTCAGAAACGCCCGTACAGTGAGCCGATGTTGAAGTTGCTGGATGCCGCCGATCTGGATGCGTTGGTGGTACACAGTGCGCCGGGCGGGACTTTTAGCCATTACTCCAGCGAACATCTCAATGCGGCGAGCTGTACGCTCGAGCTGGGTAAGGCGCGGCCGTTCGGCAGCAATGATCTGCAGCAGTTTGCCGCCATCGATCGCGCTCTGCGGGCGGCGGTCAGCGAAGGGGCGCTGCCGGCGCGTGCGGGCGCCGAGATTCGGGTTTTTCGTGTGATGCACTCGTTGATCAAGCACAGCGAAGATTTCAAACTGCATCTGGACGATGACACGGCCAACTTCACCGAACTGCAACCGGGTATGTTGCTGTGCGAGCAGCCGCAGGAGGACTATCGCGTGGGCCAGGAGGGGGCGTGGATATTGTTCCCTAACCCCAGCGTGGCGTTGGGCCTGCGTGCCGGCATGTTGTTGAGCGAAGTTTCCCGCTCTACGCTGTATTGATTTATCCACGGTGGCGCCGTCAGCGCGCCGCCGTTATTCCTTTCATTATTTTAATCTGCTATTTCCCGCTATTTTTATTCCCGTAAGGCGAATTTTATTCGTTACTAATCCGCGTCTTTATGCGAATGAATAGAAGGCAGTGTCAGGTCGTTATCTGAAAGCCTTAATTGCCTGGTGAGTTTGTTAAGATAAAAATGTGAAATAAGTAACGTTTTTAATAACCATGCTAATCTTGTTGTTACTTTTGAATCGCGCAGAAAGCACGCAAAACGAAACTGAATTGCACTATAATGGTGCGTTGCACCGTTTTGGTTATAACTTATGTGATAAAAAATTCTTATATTCAATGGGTTGAGTGATTTCTTTTTTGTAATATTTAGTTACACATAAACATGCTTTCTCCTCGTTGTTTCATGAACTTTTTGATTTTAAGTTTTGATTCATGATGCTAATGTCACATCACCCCGGCATTAGGGGAGCTCATAAAATACCAAAAGATAAAATCACAGCCCAAATTATAAATTGGGCGTGACGGGCAGGGTTCTAATTATAATATCTAGGAAAATAAATGATGAAACGCAGTGTATTAGCCTTAGCTGTCGCCCTCGGGGCGATCACCTCCTTTGCCAACGCGGCTGAAATCTACAATAAGGATGGCAATAAACTCGACCTGTACGGCCGCGTTAACGCCAAGCATTATTTCAGCGACAGTAAGTCCAACGACGGTGATATGACCTATGTTCGCCTGGGCTTCAAAGGCGAAACGCAAATCAATGACCAGTTGACCGGCTACGGCCAGTGGGAATACAACGTCCAGGCCAATCACGACGAAGCGCAGGGCACCGCCGGCACCAAAACGCGTCTGGGCTTCGCGGGGCTGAAATTCGGCAACTACGGTTCTTTCGACTACGGCCGTAACTACGGCGTGGTGTATGACGCCGAGGCTTACACCGACATGCTGCCGGAATTCGGCGGCGACTCCTACAGCTATACCGATAACTTTATGACCGCCCGTTCCAACGGTTTGGCCACCTACCGCAACCGTGATTTCTTCGGTTTGGTGGAAGGCCTGAACCTGGCTGTGCAGTATCAGGGTAAAAACGACGGTGACGGCCGCAGCGTGACCAAGCAAAACGGCGACGGTTACGGCCTGTCTCTGGACTACCAGGATATCGGCGGTTCCGGCATCGGCGTAGCGGCGGCGTTCTCCGATTCCAACCGCACCAGCGCTCAGAAAGCGCTGCAGTATGGCAAGGGTGACAGCGCTACCGCCTGGACCACCGCGGTGAAATACGACGCCAACCAGGTTTACCTGGCTGCGATGTATGCCGAAACCCGTAACATGACGCCGATCAGCGTCAACGGCACTTCCGGCTTCGCCAATAAAACACAAAACTTCGAAGTGGTGGCTCAGTATCAATTCGAGAACGGCCTGCGTCCTTCCGTGGCCTACGTGCAGTCCAAAGGCAAGGATATCGAAGGGATCGGTGATGCCGACCTGGTGAAATACGTGGAAGTGGGGGCGACTTACTACTTCAACAAAAATATGTACACCTACGTCGATTATCAAATCAACCAGCTGAGCGACGATAACAAACTGAAACTGGCCAACGATGATATCGTTGCCGTCAGCCTGACGTATCGTTTCTAATCTGCAATTTCATTACCTTCATCCTGTGTCGGGATTGGTAATCAGGCAGGGCGCAAGCCCTGCCTTTGTTTTATCGGGATCTCAGCCTTTGGGCGCCAGCCCGACCAGTTCAATGGCGGAACGCAGTGCGACGAAACGTTGCTGATCCTGCTCACGCTCTATTTCGTCCACCAGCTGTGAAAGAATATTGCCGCCGGATACCTTTTTATGTTTTTGGATTAACTGCAACACTGCGTCGCCTAACGCCAGGCTGACGTCGCGCAGCAGAGTTTCATATTGCTCGTTGGAATGAGCCGATGCTGGCATGACCTTTCTCTGTCTCTCTCTTCTTCGGGAGCCGCAATTTAGCAAAACAGCGGCCTTATGCCTCAGAGGAAGACGAAGTTTCCGATGAAATCAGAAATTCCTCAGCATTGCGCGGGGAGCAGGTTAAAAATCCGAATATTCGCTGGCTGGCAACCAGAAGCCGTCGATAAACTCTTCCATGGGATAACAGCCGGCGTGTCGCAAGTTCTGTTCCTTCATCGCGACCAGGCATTGCGGCTCGTCGCGCAATATATCGACCACCATTTCACTGCAGCCGCCATCCAGATAACAGACAAACATCACCAATGCGTACATCGTCGCACGCCTCCTTCGTCGAGTTGCCTTGTCTGCAACAGTGTAGGTAGAAAAGCGCGATTTTTCAGCATCATTGCACGATTAATCGCCATGGAAACGCCGCTGACGACACTTTCGGAATACTCTACCCGTTTCTGACGCCGTGAGCGGATGGCATATCCTTTTGTCGATGCTAAGCTTAACAAGCCTTACTTAAACGCATTACTGCAACCATCAAAAGGAGTGAATATGGGCTTGTTTAACTTCGTCAAAGAAGCGGGCGAAAAACTGTGGGATACAGTCACCGGCAATGCCTCCGCCGAAGATCAAAGCGCCAAACTCAAGGAGCATCTCGATAAGAGCGGCCTGCCGGGCACCGACAAAGTGAATGTGCAGGTGGTCGATGGTAAAGCCGTAGTGACCGGCGACGCCGTCAGCCAGGAGTTAAAAGAGAAGATCCTGGTGGCTATCGGCAACGTGGCGGGTATCAGCGGTGTGGAAGACAAGGTGGCGGTAGCGCAATCCGACGCCGAGAGCCGCTTCTATACCGTGAAGAAGGGCGATACGCTGAGCGCGATCTCGAAAGAGATGTACGGCAACGCCAATCTGTACAACAAGATTTTCGAAGCCAACAAGCCGATGCTGTCGAGCCCGGACAAGATTTATCCGGGGCAGGTGTTGCGTATCCCGCAATAACGCGTCGGTCTACCCTGGCCCGGTCACGTACCGGGCTTTTTTTTGCCCTCTGCAATCGGCGTCTCTTATTTCCTTGCGCTCTCCATGCCAGTTACATCTCCCCTGTGTACTTGCTCGCTCGCCGGCAGGCGCGGTGTTGACCCTGATGGGGAAAATTGATAGCGTCATGCCCCGGTTGAGGCCGGAGCGACCAAGTCAGCGACGTTGGCGCCTTATTCTGAGGGGACGTTTTGCCCCGTCAAACAGCAATGCAGCAGTTGAACGAGTGAAAACCGATTTAGTGAAACAAGAGCGTAACGCCTCAACGGATAAAAATTATCGAGAAACCTTGGGTGATGCGCAATTTGCGATCGTCGTGTTGGCGGTGGCGTCCTGCTCACTGATTATCTTTACGCTGGCGGTCACGCTGTGGGTGACCTGACGCGATTAACTAGGGGAGATAAAATGGAGCCTAATCTCCATGATGAAACCAAACTGCTGGCGATCATCGGCCTGTTGGTGTCCGTGCTGCTGGTGGTATCAATTCTCTTTGGCGTGACCTATTTCTCCGATCTCAGGCACGCGCATGACGATATAGACATCAAGAGCTGCTATATCAAAGCCCCCTGAACCGCGCGAACGTGCCTGCACGTCGCCGCTCTGCGGGGGAGCTTCCTGTGTTAAGCTTGGGCGGTTACCCTTGGCGAATCGGCGCCATTCAGGAGGTCTTTGCGATGAGTCAGCCACGTCCTACGCTCTCTTCACCTTCACGCGAGTGCCCCGTCGTTGACGGCGTGCGCCAGATACAACGTATTGCCGTGCGTAACGCCGAAGTGGGGGGTATTCCGATCAACCGCGCGTTGCCAACCCGGGAGCGGCGCACCGTCGGCGCCTGGTGTTTTCTCGATCACGCCGGGCCGACGGTATTCAACGGCACTTCGCCCGGCATGGATGTGGGGCCGCATCCGCACACCGGGCTGCAAACGTTCACCTGGATGATAGAAGGTGAGGTGCTGCACCGAGACAGCCTCGGCAGTGAGCAGGTGATTCGCCCGGGTCAGGTTAACCTGATGACCGCAGGGCACGGCATTGCGCATACGGAACAGTCGGTGGGTGAGCAACGGCGATTGCATGCTGCGCAATTATGGATCGCGCTGCCGGCCGAACATGCCGACATGGCACCACGCTTCGATCATTATCCTGACTTGCCGCAGTGGCAGAATAATGGCGTGAATCATCGTTTGTTGGTTGGGGAATTTGGCGCTTATTGTTCACCGGTGTTCACTCTTTCGCCATTAATCGCCATTGATCTGGAATGGGAAGAAGCGGCAAGAATCGAATTGCCGTTGCGCGATGATTATGAAATCGGCTTTTTGCCCCTTATTGGTGCATTTGAACTTAATGGTGAAACCTTTTCACCTGATGAATTCGCCTATTTGGGCATAAAGAATAACTCTATTGGGTTAAATGCACGGAAGGGGAGCCGGGGATTACTCATCGGTGGGGCACCATTAAACGAAGAGATCCTTATCTGGTGGAATTTCGTTGGCCATACCAAGGCTGAAATTACTCGGGCTCAGCATGATTGGGAACAAGGCGCGCCGCGTTTCCCGCCGGTTAGCGGTTATTCTGGTGATCGCATGACCGCACCGCGCCTGCCCTGGAACGATGTTTGATAGCGTTAGGATATAATCGCCGCGATTATTTGGCTTATTTCGCTCTAATAAGGCGTAATTAATGTGATCGCGGCTCCAGCTTTACGACAATATAAGGTTTCTCGGCGGAAAAGTGATCTGGCGCATATAACGACAGTGAGAAGAAGTTTAGGATAATCCTCAGGAAGTCAGGTTGTCTCCCGTTAGTCAGATGTCAGTGAGGTCATTATGAGCCAGGTACTTTATCGTGCAAGATTGTCCCATGTCGTGGTTGCCACGGCGCTGTTTTGGGTCTCTGTCGCGGCATTGTTGGTCGCCGTATTAAACTAACCTCAAAAAATGACTCCTGCATAAACCCGCTTCGGCGGGTTTTTTTATCTCCGCCGATGGGGAGGTGAGCGAAGGCGTTTATAATTGATGGCATCTTCAATAAACGACTGGAACCATCATGAAGTTCTTTGCCGATATTTTGCTGCTGCTCATCGCAGCGCTCCATCTTTATATCCTGGTGCTGGAAATGTTCCTGTGGCGTACGCCCCTCGGCAGGCGCGCATTCGGCACAACGGCGGAGTTCGCCGCAGCCACGCGAGTGTTGGCCGCCAATCAGGGGTTGTACAACGGCTTTCTGGCGTTGGGGTTGGTATGGAGCTACTGGCGTGGGGATATGGCACTGCAGCTGTTCTTTCTCGGGTGTGTGCTGGCGGCCGGGGTGTTCGGCGGGTTGAGCGCCAGCCGCAAAATTCTGTGGGTGCAGGCGCTGCCGGCCGCGATCGCGATGCTGGCGGTCTGGGGGGCGCGTTAACCCGCCGATTTGCGGCGGGCTTCAGGCGGATTTTTGGTGAATGACGTGCAACGGCGGATCGATGTGCAGATCAACGCTCAAATCCTGGCGGAAATCATAGGGTGTGATATTAAAACGCTTTCTGAACATGTAGGTGAAGTGGGACTGTGAACCGAAGCCAAAGTCCAGGGCGATGTCGAAGATCGACGCTTCACTGCTGCGCAGTTGATAGACCGCGCCGGCCAGACGGCGTTCGCGAATGTATTTACCGAGCGAAATCCCTGTCGCTTCTTTGAACAGCTTCTGCATGTGCCACAGCGAGTAGCCGGAGTACTCGGCCAGCTCTTCGAGATGGATCACTCGTCCGAGGTGAGTTTCGACCCATTTGCTGAGGGCGCAGACCAACGAGAGGTGGTGTTCTTGTATCATCAGTGCGTCAGTGTGAGACCTACATAGCGGTGAAGTATACACAACTTGCCGCCGTCGACAAAAATGCCGCCGGTGACGGGGGCAATTATTCGGAAAAACCGTTTGACCGCCGCTTGTCAGCCGAAAGGAAAAACGGCTAATCTGAGACTGTCGCCGCCGCGGTGGGGGACGCAAAGAAAGCCGCAGCAAGAACCGCCAAAACAGAGTCAGCCGTAACAACTCAACGTTGATGGGGTGATCGCATGTTAATGACAGTGATTATTACTCTGGTTGTAATCGTGGGCGTCGGCGCTTTTATGGCGACGCCGGTGATGAGCATGAAGAATGCGGAAGGTGTGGGAGGTGAAGAACCGTGAGAGCAAGAAGACATGCACGCCGCTGAGCGGGGCGAGCGCTAATCGGGAAAGCCTGGGTCAGAAACCCGGGCTTTTTGTTGCGTAACCGCTCAAACGTTTTTCCGCTCGACGGTTTCCTCTCCCCAATAAAGCTGGTCGGCGGTGGTTTTGGCAAAGGCCTTTTCCAACGCCTCATCACTGCCTTCTTCCCAGATTTTCTGCGCCAACACTTCATCGTTCCCTGCCAGCTCAAAAATGGCTTCGGCGATTTCCACCGAAGTTTCACGCACTGTCGCCCAGGATTTCACATTGTGATTCGCCATAACTTTCTCCTGTTGGTTGTGGCTTGCGGGTGGTTTTTACCACCGCCATGCAGCAAGTATAGGCCAATCCGCCGCAGGCTTTTGCCCGCCGGTGCGCAGAATGGGGAAAAAGACGGGGAGTGCGGGCAATGGCGCGGACGCCATGCTATTCTGTGCGGCGTTTGAATCAAGAAGGAAATTTATTATGTCTGACATGCTGAGCAACGAGCAGGAACTGGCTTCTGATCTGGTCGCTTGCCAACTGGTCATCAAACAGATTCTGGACGTTATCGACGTGATTGCGCCGACCGAAGTGCGCGACAAGATGGCGGGTCAGCTCAAAAGCATCGATTTCTCCACGCATCCTGCCGGCGCCGATCCGGTGACCCGCCGAGCGATTGACAAGGCGATTGCGCTGATCGAGATGAAGTTTACCCGCAACTGAGGCGGGGCCGCCGCAAAGCGGCGGCGTCGGGCGGTGGCGGTTAATCCACCACCGTTTCGATTTTCTTGAACAGCGGGCAGTCGGCTACGCCGATGAAACCGTTGTCGCCATTCACGTACTGGGCGATCGCCACGTTGCGCGCCGTCAGGTATTTGCACTGCAACCCCAACCCGCCAACGTTTTTGTTGCTGCCGATCAGCACGCCGTAGCCCGAGATCAAAAAGCCGCCGTAAATGACCGCCAACACCAATACCCACTTAATCAATTTGCTCATCGTATTTCCTCGTTATCCCTGAGGGTTCATCTAGCCACGGCGCCTATGCGAGGGCAAGGGTAACAGTCTGAAAACCGGGCGATAGCCAGAAATCTAAACGGAAAGTTAAACTTCGTTTAACTTCGCTGTGATAACATGCGCGATAGATTACCAAGATAACAATGAGGCTGCTAAATTTGTTGCGAAAAAAAATCCTCGTGATAATGACGGCCGTCGCTGCCTGCCTGTTTTTCTACCTGCTGGCGCTGGACAGCTATTGCGACGATGGTGGAAATTTTGCGTTGGGCATCTGTTCGGTGACCCGCTTCGTGCCCTGGTAAGCAATTTTTGGCAGGGATGTTCGCACGGCCGCCGCGAGTGTTAAGATGGCGGCCTGAATTTCGCAGTAGATAGGGTTGTCCATGTACGATTTAGGTTTTGGCCAGAACGGCCTGTTGTCGCTGGCCCTCGCCGCCGTGGCGTTGCTGGCCGGGCTGTGGGTCTGGTTCCTGGTGAATCGCGCCAGCGTGCGCGCCAATGAGCAGATTCGCCTGCTGCAGGAGATTGCCGAGCAACAACGCCAGCAAACGGCGCTGTTGAAGCGTATGGCGCACCGCGCCGGCGCAGACGGCGCCGCTGCTGCTGACGACGATCTCAACCCCGCGCTGGATTTCAAAGGTTTCATCCCCGAACGTTGAGCATGATGCCCCGGCCGACGGCAGCGTCGCCGGGGCGCCTCAGTAAAACACCATGCCCTGATACGGCTTTTCCCGGCATGCCGCCAGGCGGCTGGCCAAATCGCCGGCATGGATCTCCAATTGATGCCCATCGGGATCGAGAAAATAGAGTGATTCGCCTTCGCTGCGATTGCTTTTCCACTCTTCGACGCCGGCCTGGCGCAACCGCTCGCTGACCTGCTCAATGTGTTCCGGCGCGACGCTGAAGGCGTAATGGGTGTAATCGCGCTCGCGTTGTTGCATGCGCGCTTCATCCAACGACAGGCATAGCCACAACGGCCCTAACGACAGATAGGCGCCGCCTTGCCAGCGGGCGTGCGGGATAAATCCCAACAGATGCCGATAAAAATCGAAGCTGCGATCGAGATTGCTGACGGCGAGCGTCAGATGGTTAAGGCCGGTCAACATGCATGCGTACTCCGGGCGCTGAACAGGGAGAAAAGTTTACGCAGACGCTAAGGAAAGATAAAGGGCACAAAGCATTAGTAGAGATAATGTGAAAACCGGCGGCGCTGTCATAAAACTGTCGTACAGACATCGTAATGTAGCGCGAATCTTACGAACGATGGATGAAGCCGATGATTAAATGGTACGAAGAAAGCGATGCCGAAGTGAACCGCAGCATTGCGCTGCTGACCGGAGAGAACCCGGACAAGTGGTATCCCTACGGTGGTGTGAAAGGTAAAGATTACTGCAAGAATCCCTCCGATGCCTGGCCGATCATTTGCGCCAACAAAATCAGTCTGAACCCCGACAACCAAAGCGACAGCCCGCAGTGGCAGGCGCGCATGAGCACTCAGGGCGGTGAATGGCAGGCGGACAGCGCCAGCCCGCTGCGCGCGGCGATGATCTGCTTCCTGATGAGCCGACAGGCTAACTGAGTCGAACAATACCGGTGATTGGTAAGAGTTTCTCCTTTTTCTAATAACAGAGCTGTCGTTGGCGGAGGCTGTTTATGAAGCGCATTATCAAAGGTGATAAAAACTTGTCTCATCTGGTGATTGCCCATGCGGCGATCGATCGTCATGCCGAAAGCTTCGGCCAGCGCCGTCAGGGCTGGCCCTCGACCTACCTGATAAAATATCAAAACGATCGCGTGGCGGTGGAAGTGGTCACGCGCAGCCAATCTTATGTCGCCACGCTGATGATCGGCGCGCGCAATCTGACCAAACTGTGCGGTATGCCTGGCTAAACGCTGCCGTTATCCGCTTTCTCGCGGTAAAAAAATCGCGCTCCGGCCTGCCGTCTCGGGGCGCTTCTCCTTGATGCTCACGGGGTTAAGTGTTAAAAAGCCGCCCGCAGATACATTTATTGATTGGTGAAATCTTGGCCGATAGCGGCAAGGGTATACGCCATATGAGGATAAGATGGGCGGTCAGCATCAGGATACTCCGCTAAAACGCGGTTTAAAAAACAGACACATACAGCTTATTGCCCTCGGGGGCGCCATCGGTACCGGTTTATTTCTCGGCATTGCGCAAACCATTAAAATGGCCGGCCCCGCCGTGCTGCTGGGCTACGCCATCGGCGGTTTTATCGCGTTTTTAATCATGCGCCAGCTGGGTGAAATGGTGGTGGAGGAGCCGGTCGCCGGCTCTTTCAGTCACTTTGCCTATAAATACTGGGGCGATTTCGCCGGCTTCCTTTCTGGCTGGAACTACTGGGCAATGTTCATTCTGGTCGGCATGGCGGAATTGACCGCCGTCGGCATCTACATTCAGTACTGGTGGCCGGAGATCCCCACCTGGGCCTCCGCCGCGCTGTTTTTCGTGCTGATCAACCTGATTAACCTGGTGAATGTGCGCCTCTACGGCGAAACCGAATTCTGGTTCGCCATCATCAAGGTAGTGGCGATTGTCGGCATGATCGTCTTCGGCGCCTGGCTGTTGGCCAGCGGTAACGGCGGGCCGCAGGCCAGCATCACCAATCTCTGGCAGCAGGGCGGCTTTATGCCGCACGGCTTCTCCGGGCTGGTGATGGCGATGGCGGTGATCATGTTCTCGTTCGGCGGGCTGGAGATGGTCGGCATCACCGCGGCGGAAGCCGCCGATCCGCGCCGCAGCATTCCCAAAGCCACCAATCAGGTGGTGTACCGCATCCTGATCTTCTATATCGGCTCGCTGACCGTGCTGCTTTCGCTCTATCCGTGGGGGCAAGTGGTGGAGGGCGGCAGCCCGTTCGTGCTGATCTTCCATGCGCTGAACAGCAATTTGGTGGCAACGGTGCTCAACGTAGTGGTATTGACCGCCGCGCTGTCGGTTTACAACAGCGGCGTTTATGCCAACAGCCGCATGCTGTTCGGGCTGGCCAGCCAGGGCAATGCGCCGCAGGTGCTGACGCGCGTGAATAAACGCGGCGTGCCGGTGCTGTCCATCGCGCTGTCGGCGTTGATTACTTCGATCGGCGTGCTGATCAACTACCTGATGCCCGGCAAGGCGTTTGAGCTGCTGATGGCGCTGGTGGTGTCAACATTGGTGATCAACTGGGTGATGATCTGCCTGGCGCACCTGAAGTTCCGTGCCGCCAAGAACCGCCAGGGCGTCATCCCCAGCTTTAAGGCGCTGTGGTATCCGTTCGGCAACTACCTGTGCCTGGCGTTCCTCGGCCTGATTCTGGTGATCATGTATTTCAGCGAAGGGATCCGCATTTCGGTGCTGCTGATGCCGGTATGGGTTGCGGTGCTGTGGTGCGGGTTCATGCTGACGCGCCGTAAAGGCGCCAAGCGTTAATCTGCGTGCTGCGGAGGCGTATTGCCCGCCTCCGCTTCTTTTCTCGTTAGCCGCGCGGCATAAAGGCGCGGTCCTCACCGTGACCCCGCCCCAGCAGTTTCCGGCACAGCAGCAGGGTGCTGATGACGTCGATGGCGACTACGCTGAGCATCAGCAGAGTCAGCATGAAGAACCCAAGCAGCGAACCGCCCAGCAGTACCAACGGTGCAGGTACGCGCAGCCGGCGCAGCTTCATGGCGAAATACATTTTCCAGTATTGCTTCTGCGCCAGCAGCGCGCTGCGAATACGACGCCCCAGGCCGATGCCTGATTTGCGGGATGTAGAACGACTCATAACTTCTCCTTTTCTGTATGCCCTACAAGTCAATCACAAAGATCTTAAGAGAGTCTTAACGGGCTCTTGGCGGCCCTGGCTTTCCACCGGAGTGAGACAACAGCATACGGCAAAAGGTCCCGAGATGCAGCGCACGGCTGACAAAGTGCGAGCTTCATCGGGTTTGTTACACTGAAAGTCATGCCCGTGCAGGGCGCTGTGGTCGGGAGAAAAGGCAGGATGAAAAGAATCAACCGTTATTACGACGCGGCCAAGGCGCATCATACGCCGGAGGGATTTCGCAACCTGGAACCTTCGCGGCGTCAGGAGGGCGATCTTCGGCGTTGGCAAGATGAACGCAAGCGGCAGGGGCTGCCCAGGCCGCCGCAGCTGGGTTACGCGCAATTTACCCAGCGCTGGTGGCAACCTGCCGATCTCAGTGGCAGCGACGACAGCGTCTGGTGGTTGGGGCATGCCTCGATGCTATTGCGATTGAGTGGCCGCTATATCCTGATCGATCCGGTATTGTCCGAACGTGCATCGCCGCTGAGCTTTTACGGCCCAAAGCGCAGAACGCCGCCGCCGTTGACGGTGGGGCAACTGCCGGCGGTGGATGTGGTGCTGATCTCTCATAACCATTATGACCACCTCGACAGGCGTACGGTGCGGCAATTGGCGCGGCGTTTCCCACAGGCCGAGTTCATCGTGCCGTTGGGGTTGAAGCGCTGGTTTCGCCGCTACCGGCTGAAGGTGCATGAACTGGACTGGTGGCAGAGCCTGTCACTGGGTGAGCTGACGGTCTATGCCACGCCGGCGCGGCACTGGAGCATGCGCACGCTGTGGGATCGCAATCGCTCGCTGTGGTGCGGGTGGGTGATCCACCATCCGGCGCTACGGTTTTATTTTTCCGGCGACAGCGGTTATTCGGAACGGCTGGCGGAGATCGGTCAACGGCTGGGGCCGTTCGACGTGGCTGCGCTGCCGATCGGCGCCTATGCGCCGCGCTGGTTTATGCAGGAGCAGCATATGGATCCGCAGCAGTCGGTGGCGCTGTATCGCGAGCTGAATCAGCCGCGAGCCATTCCCATCCATTGGGGAGTATTCGAACTGGCGGATGAATCGCTGGACGAACCGCCGCAGCAGCTGAACCTGGCCCTGAGCGAGGCGGGGTTGGAGCAGCATCAATTCCTCCCGCTGAAGATTGGCGAGCGCATCGCGTTGCAGGGCTCATCGCCTGCGTTACCTAATCACCCGGCGGCGCAGCGGGATGAATAAAGTCAATGGTTTGAAAGCGCAGCTGTAATTAGCAGAATTGATAAGTGCGGGTGGTGATTCAAATAACCCCCGTGTTTTCAGGATTTAATTCAACGTTGAACTTTCGTTATTGATAAGATTATTCCGGCTATTGAGGTTAATGACATTCGGATTATTTATGATGAAATCGCAGGCAGCGGAAGATGTGCCGGCGCTTTGCATGCTTATGCATCCGTTGTGCAGGGCTGAGACGTTGCCGCCGACCCGTGCGCCGTTCTCGCCCGCGCCGTTTGGCGGCAGGGCGGAAAGCCGATGATGAATGGGCTTTCCGGCGGTAAATGGTCGGAGGAGCGATGAATAAATTGGCCCCCGTTCATCGATATTCAGATGTTGCATATCACATTCCATAAAGATTCAAATTTTTTAACGCTATAAGCGGTAAAAAAGCGGAAATGATGAGACGCAAAGGCGTCAAGACGATGAAAGTTTTGTTAAAACTCCAGCAGAATGCGGGGTCTGGCGCAGTGATTTTGGCAAGCAGAAAATAGCCGATGCTTCAACATCTTTTGGCCTATTTAAGCAAATGTTGCGCTCGACCGTTTCAAATATGTGCGACATGTCGTTCAGTGATTAAAAATGGCTTGCCATCGCATACAGAGTATGTGATAACGCATCTGGGTAAAACGAGGTACAGTTCTGTATATGTGTGGCATTTTCAGTAAAGAAGTTCTGAGTAAAGACGTTAGCGTTGAATACCGCTTCTCTGCCGATCCTTATCTTAGTGCCTCAAGCAGTAACGACTCTAGTTTGTCTATGTAACGCCCTCGGGCGGTTTAAACAATCCAAAGGAAATACTCAAGATGGCAAAGATCAAAGGTCAAGTTAAGTGGTTCAACGAGTCTAAAGGTTTCGGTTTCATCACCCCGGCTGACGGCAGCAAAGACGTGTTCGTACACTTCTCTGCAATCCAGGGTAACGGCTTCAAAACCCTGGCTGAAGGCCAGAACGTTGAGTTCGAAATCCAAGATGGCCAGAAAGGCCCATCTGCAGTAAACGTTACTGCTATCTAATCAGCGTCAGCTGTACAAAAAGCCCGCCTTCGCGCGGGCTTTTTCGTTTCCGTCATCCGGCGGCGATGATGATGCCGGCGTACTGGTTGCGGCCTTTGATCCCCGGATGCGTCGGATCCTGCGCGCGCCGGTGGCTGTTGCGGCGATAGCTGGTGTATTTGAAGCGCTGCGGCCGCTGTGGGTCGACGTCCGGCGTGCAGATGGTGCAACTGCCGGCGCGGTCAACGGCGGCGAAGCCGAGCGCCGCCAGCTTGTATTCGGCAATTGCGGCCAAATCGAGATGCCGGTAATGCGGGCTGATCAGCGTGGCGGGCAGCGGCAGGCGCTGTTTAAAACTCTCCACCAGCGCTTCATCGACTTCGTAGCAGCACGGGCCGGCGGCAGGGCCGATGGAGGCGACCCAATCGGCGGTGTCGCCGTCCTGGCGAATGCGTGCTGCCATCTGTTCCAGAATGCCGTCCAGCAGCCCGCGCCAGCCGGCGTGTACCGCAGCGATGGCGCTGCCGTCACGGCGGCTGAACAGCACCGGCAAACAGTCCGCCGTCAGTACGCTGAGCAGAATGCCGGGCTGGCGAGTATAGAAACCATCGGCCTCGCCGCATGCCTGCGCCGGCTGCAGCACATCGACGATGCGGGTACCGTGCACCTGTTTTTTTTCCGGCAGCGTGGCGCTGTAGGGCAGCAGATGCCCGGGCAGCAGCGCGAGTTTGCTGCCGAAGCCGTGCTGAATGTGGGGCACCGCATCGAGCAGCGCGGAACGATCGCTCATAAGTTATGTTCACCTGCATGAGAAAACAGACTCTCAGTGTAGCCAGCTTTTTCCCCGCTTGGCCAGGTGTTGTTGGCGGCGAAAGCGAGCGGGGATGCGCCTTGCATCAAGCCGACGCCTTCTTTAGACTAGCCGCGCCCTGTCTTTCTGGAAGCCCATTCATGTCTTATCAATGCCCCCTGTGTCATCAACCGCTGCATTTTTCATCACAACACTGGCGTTGTGACGGCAATCATCAGTTCGATCAAGCCAAAGAAGGCTACGTGAATCTGCTGCCGGTGCAGCACAAACGATCGAAGCAGCCGGGAGACAGCGCGGAAATGATGCAGGCACGGCGCGCGTTTCTCGACGGTGGATATTATCAGCCGTTGCAAGCGCAGGTAGCTGAGTGGCTGGATTCGGCGCTGGCGGCCGATGCAGGCGCGTTATTGGACATAGGCTGCGGGGAAGGGTACTACACCGCCGCCGTGGCCGCACGGCTGGCACAGAAGCGCAATATGACGGTCTATGGGCTGGACGTCGCCAAGGTGGCGATCCGCTACGCTGCCAAACGTTATCCGGCGGTCTCGTTCTGCGTTGCCTCCAGTCACCGTTTGCCGTTCGCCGACGGGGCGCTGGATGCGGTCTTGCGCATTTATGCGCCTTGCAAGGCGGAGGAGCTGGCGCGGGTAGTGAAGCCGGGCGGCGTGGTGCTGACGGTGTCGCCGGGCCCGCGTCATCTGTACCAGCTGAAAGAGCAGGTGTACCAGCAGGTGCAGCTGCATGCCGAACAGGATGAACAGTTCGACGGATTCGACTGCGAGCGCAAAGAGGCGCTGGCCTATACGATGACCCTACCGGGCGCGCAGGCCGCCAATCTGCTGCAGATGACGCCGTTCGCCTGGCGCGCTACGCCGGAGGTGCAACAGCGGTTGGCCGAAGGCGGCGAGTTTGTGTGCGAGACGGATTTCGTGTTGGCGTTGTACCGACGTCGCGCTTAAGGGGCCTTGAACTCAGAAACAAAAAAACCTGCCGCGGCAGGTTTTTTTTTGCAGTTCGGTCGCCTCAGGCCAGGTAGCCGAGGTGCTCCAGCAGGATGTTGACGCCGATGCCGATCAACACCACGCCGCCGAGAATTTCGGCGCGTTTGCCCAGCAGCGGGCCGATAAAGCGGCCGATCATCATGCCCAACGTTGCCATGATCATGGTGGCGCAGCCGATGGCCATTGCGGTGTGCACGATGTTCACCTGCAGGAAGGCCAGACCGACGCCGATCGCCATGGCGTCCAGGCTGGTCGCGATAGCGGTGGCCACCAATATCCAGAAGCCGTGGCGTTTGACCTTCTCTTCTTCGTCGGGCCTGTTGCGCACCCCTTCGACTATCATGCGCATGCCGAGAATGAACAGCAGCGAGAAGGCGACCCAGTGATCCCATTCCATGATGTATTGGCTGGCGAACAGGCCGATGGCCCAACCGATGAGCGGGGTGATTGCTTCGACCACACCGAAGATCAGGCCGGTGCGGATCGCTTCGCGGAAACGCGGCTGATGCAGACTGGCGCCTTTGCCGATAGAAGCGGCGAACGCATCCATGGACATGCCGAAAGCGAGAATAAGCGTTGCTGAAAGGTTCATGTGAAATAGCCTCGGCCGGGTGGCTCCATATACACGTAACCCACCCCCAACCAAACGACGGAGTTACGTGTCTATGGTCTCGCCAACCTTACCTGGCTGCCCGCACCACGTTTCATACGGCGAAACGAGTATGTTGATACGGGCGTTTCTGGCGTTTTATTCTCCAGAAACCGGCTACTCCCCAATGACGGCGCAACCATACCATATTATTTCCGGTACCGACAACTTTATTCTGGCGCGATTTTTGTTCTTAATTGAGACTCGTTTTCATTAATCTGAGTTCATGTGGGAATATAATGTAGACGCGGGTAACAATGTTGCAGAAATAATAGTCAGAAATGAAATGGCGCTGCCGATTAATTATCCACAGACAGCGCAAGGTTTGAGCGGGAATAAAATTAATTTCCCTTTATTTATTGATTATCAACGAAAAAATTGTATATCTTCTCCAGGTCATCCAGGTGCGTCACCTGAACCAACAGCCGGCGCTGCTCCAGGTCGATGGCCAGAATGCCGTCCTCCGATAAATTCATGGCTTTAATGCGGTTATATTCGACAAAAACATTGGCGAAGAAAAAACCGTGCGCTTTAAACACCATTTTGGGCGAGCGGATATAAGCAATATAGATGGCGAGCAGCGCCAAAGAAATAAGCAGATAAGTGGTTAATAGCGCGCCGTTGGCGGTGACGTTACGGTAAATCAGAATGGCGATCAGGCCGACGAAAATCAGGCTGTCGAGGCGGTTGCGGCGTTTGAGCGGCACTTTGAGCCGCGTTTTGCCTTTCAGCAGATCCATGCCGAATTCGTCGTACAGTGAATACAGCAACAGCAGGGCGATAAACAGCATCAGTACGGCGTCGGTCAGTGACATCTCTTGCTCCACACATAAAAAAGCCGGGGGTTGCCCCCCGGCCGTTTCGAACGATTACAGGCCCAGCAGGCCAATCCAATAGCCAAAGATACCGATGACGAAGAAGCCGATGATGATCCACAGCGCATTGACTTTTTTACGCAGCAGCCACATACAGGCGAAGGTCAACAGCAGCGGCACCAGGCCCGGCATCAGCTGGTCGAGGATGGTCTGCACCGTGGTGACGTTGGTATGTCCGGTCTGGTCGGTGATCTTGGACACCACCAGCGGGATATTCACGTGCGTCCACTTGTTGACCAACGCGCCCATGACAAACAGGCCGAGAATGGACGCCCCTTCCGTCAGTTTCTGCAGGAAGCCGCCGCCCATGTCGTTGACGATGTCCACCCCTTTACGGTAACCGTAGGCCACGCCGTAATAGCGGGTCAGCAGGCGCACCAGGTTGAACAGCACGAAGAACAGGATCGGTCCGAGCAGGCTGCCGCTCATGGCGATGCCCGCCCCAAGCGCGGCGAATACCGGCCGCACGGTGCCCCAGAAGATCGGGTCACCGACGCCCGCCAGCGGCCCCATCAAACCAACCTTGATGCCGTTGATTGCGGCGTCGTCGATCGGTGCGCCGTTGGCGCGTTGCTCTTCCATCGCCATGGTCACGCCGAGTACCGGTGCCGCCACGTAAGGGTGGGTGTTGAAGAACTCCAGGTGACGCTTGATCGCCTGTTTGCGATCGTCATTGTTTTCCGGATACAGGCGACGGATCACCGGCACCATCGAGAAGCAAAAACCCAGCGCCTGCATGCGTTCGAAGTTCCATGAACCCTGGAACAGGTTCGAACGCAGGAATACGCCGCGAATATCGGCCGGCGTGAGTTTCTTTTGAGCAGTTGTATCAACCATTTCTCTCACCTATTCCTAGTCGAGTTCGTTATCGAGATCGTTCGCGTTAGCCGGGCCGGCCTGGACAACCTGAGACTTGTTGTATTTCGGGCTGAGCTGGATATACAGCACGGCCATCACCACGCCGATGACGCCGAGCGCCACCAGGTTGAAGTTGGTGAAGGCGGCGGTAACGAAACCGAGATAGAAGAACGGCATCAGGTAGCCGGCGCGCATCATGTTAATCACCATCGCGTAACCGACCACCACGATCATGCCGCCGGCGATGTTCAGGCCGCTGGTGACCACTTCCGGGATCGAGTTGAGCAGGGCGTGCACCCCGGCGGTGCCCACCGAGATGGCGACGATGACCGCCGGGATGGCGATACGCATTGCCTGCAGCAGCAGGGCGCCGACATGGATCCAGCTGATGGCGCGCAGGCTGCCGCGCTCCGCCGCGCTGTCCGCCGCGTGCTGGAAGGCCACGGTGAGGGTTCGCACGATGATGGTTAACACCTGGCCGGCCGCCGCCAGCGGAATGGCCAGGGCGATACCGGCACCGACGCTTTGCCCACCGGCGATGACCAGGATGGTCGAGATGATGGACGCGAGGGCGGCATCCGGCGCGACCGCCGCACCGATGTTCATCCAGCCGAGGGCGATCATTTCCAGCGTACCGCCGATGATGATGCCGGTTTTCATATCGCCGAGAATGAAGCCGATCAGGGTACAGGCGACCAGCGGACGGTGGAACTGGAACTCGTCGAGGACGGAACCCATCCCGGCGATACAGGCAACGATAAATATCAGCACAATCTGAAGAGTGGTGATCTCCATTGCACTTCTCCTATGACCAAAAAAGCTCTGAGTAAAATAATCAGCGGCTGGCGCCACTAATTGAGTTTGTTAATCAGGTCCATCATTTTTAGCCGGCTGTCGGACGAGACCTTACGCACCTCCAGCTCGATACCGCGATCGTTCAGTTTCTTAAACGCTTCGATATCTTTTTCATCGACGGAAACGGCGTTGTTCACCTGGGTTTTCCCCTGGCGGAACGCCATGCCGCCGATATTGACAGATTGAATATCCACGCCGCCTTCCACCAGACGCCAGACGTCGGTCGGATTGGTAAACAGCAGCATCACGCGGTCGTTGGCGTATTTCGGGTTGTTCCACACGCGGATGGCCTTCGCCACGTCCACCACGTGGGCGGTGACGCCCGGCGGGGCGACCTGGGTCAGCAGAGTTTTGCGCACATGATCGGCGGCGACTTCATCGCTGACGACGATAATGCGGCTGACGTTGGTCTCTTTGGTCCAGCGGGTGGCGACCTGGCCGTGAATCAAGCGGTCATCGATGCGCGCCAGGCCGATTTTCATGTGGTCGTTCGGCCCCAGCGGCGCCTGAGGGGCAGCGGCTTTGGCGACGGGCGCCGCGGGTTTTGCGGGTTCTTCCTGCGGTTTTTTCAGCGCTTTCACGCCTTCTCGGCCGGTTTCCAACGCCAGCGCCACCAGTTCATCGAAAGCGGGGTTGTCGTCCCGCGCCATGAAGGTTTCCACCAGCATCGGGATGTTGACCCCGGTGACGACCTCATAGTTTTCTTTGTCGACCGCAATGCGGCTGGCGGCGTTGAACGGGCTGCCGCCCCAGGTATCCACCAGGAACAGCACGCCGCCGCTGGTATCCAACCCACTGATTTTTTCGTTGTACTTGACGATTAACGTTTCGGCATTCTCACCGGGAACGAAGTCTATAAAGGCGACGTTGTCCTGCTCGCCCAATAGCATCTCCGCCGTTTTCAGCAGTTGTTCCGCTGCAGCCCCGTGTGTGCCGATGATAATAGCTATTGCCACTCGCTACCTCCTCGTTGAACTCCAGGCGCGGCTTGTGTCGTTTCTCCGCGCCGTCTTGGCAGTCACTTCCGCGGTTCAGATACATTATGGTAGAAAAAAAGAAACGCACGCCTAACATTTCTCACGCAGTATCAAATGCCTGTGCGTGATACTTCACGAACGCGAGATTTATTTTAGTGAGTGAAAAAATATTTTTTGTGACGCTGCTCCGCTATTGAATGCTCGGAGAAATCTTAGCTGTCGCAGACGATATGGCGTGGCGTCACCCTAAACCGCCGTTGAAAAAGCCGCTTTGTCCCCCAGAAAAATCCTGATACAGTAATTTCCTCTTTCATCACTAAGGAGTGAAGGGCCTCAGCCCTCCCTATGGACTGTCACCGAAGTAACTGTTTTTCCAGGTTTCACCCGCCACCTGCTGGCGTTGCATATGCTGTTCGGCCCTTCGGCCATCTCCCGGTAATCCCATCCCGTCACTTTGCTATTGTCGACTGCGCCCATGCAGCGGCGGCATCGTCATGTCTGAGCGGCGTGCGCTCATTCCCACTTTTTTCTGGAGTCTGATATGGAATTTTTAATGGACCCCTCTATTTGGGCGGGGTTGCTTACGCTGGTGGTGCTGGAAATTGTGCTGGGCATCGACAACCTGGTATTCATCGCCATTTTGGCCGATAAGTTGCCGCCTAAGCAGCGCGATAAGGCGCGCATCATCGGCCTGTCGCTGGCATTGCTGATGCGTTTGGGCCTGCTGTCTGTTATCTCCTGGATGGTAACCCTGACCACGCCGCTGTTCAGCGTCGGCGATTTCAGCTTCTCCGGCCGCGATCTTATCCTGCTGTTCGGCGGGGTATTCCTGCTGTTCAAGGCCACCATGGAGCTGCATGAACGGCTGGAAGGGCAGACGCACCAGGATGGCGCCAACCGCGGTTACGCCAAGTTCTGGGCGGTGGTGGTGCAAATCGTGATCCTTGACGCGGTGTTCTCGCTCGATGCGGTGATCACCGCCGTGGGCATGGTGAACGATCTGCCGGTGATGATGGCGGCGGTGGTGATCGCGATGGCGGTGATGCTGCTGGCATCCAAGCCGTTGACCAACTTCGTCAACGCGCACCCGACCATTGTGGTGCTGTGCCTGAGCTTCCTGTTGATGATCGGTCTGAGCCTGATCGCCGAAGGCTTCGGCTTGCATATTCCTAAAGGCTATCTGTACGCCGCGATCGGCTTCTCGATCCTGATTGAATTGTTCAATCAGATCGCGCGTCGCAACTTTATCAAGCATCAGGCGCGTCGCCCGATGCGCGAGCGCACCGCGGAAGCGATCATGCGCCTGATGGGGCAGCAGCGCGCGCAGCAGGCGGACGATGCGGTGGCGTTGCCGAGGGATGAAACCTTTGCGGCGGAAGAGCGTTATATGATCAGCGGTGTGCTGACGCTGGCCTCGCGCTCATTGCGCAGCGTGATGACGCCGCGCACTGACATCTCCTGGGTCGACTGCGAGCGCTCCCGTGAGGAGGTGCGCGCACAGTTGCTGGATACGCCGCACAGCCTGTTCCCGGTGTGTCGCGACTCTGTGGATGAGATCGTCGGCGTGGTACGCGCCAAGGATCTGCTGGTGGCGCTGGAGCAAGGGGAAGATATCGCCGAGTTTGCCGCCCGCACGCCGCCGATCGTGGTGCCGGAAACCATGGATGTCATCAAGCTGCTGGCGGTGCTGCGCCGCGCCAAAGGGCGCCTGGTGGTGGTCACCAACGAGTTCGGCGTGGTGCAGGGGCTGGTGACGCCGCTGGATGTGCTGGAAGCGATTGCCGGCGAGTTCCCGGACGAAGATGAAACGCCGGACATCGTGGCGGAAGGCGACGGCTGGCTGGTCAAAGGCGGGACCGACCTGCACTCGCTGGAACAGGCGCTGGCCTGCGATGACCTGGTCAGCCCAACCGCAGACTACGCTACTCTGGCGGGGCTGCTGTTAGCCCACTACGGCCAGATGCCGGTGGTGGGGGACACCATTGAACTGAACCACCTGCGTTTCGATATCGTCGAGGTCTCCGACTATCGCATCGAGTTGGTGCGTGTCACCCGCGTCGTCTTCGACGAACCGGCGCATTCGTAACCCACCCGCCGGAGGCTCAGGTCTCCGGCGTATTCTCTTCTGTTTTCCTGACGCGCGATTCGTACTGCTGCAACCACAGCGGGAAAACGTGGATCGGCATCGGCTTGGCGAAATAATACCCCTGCAGGGCATTGACCTCACGCGAGCGCAGATAGTCGGCCTGTTCCGCCGTTTCTACCCCTTCAGCCACCAGCTTCAGCTTCAGGCGCTGCGCCAGCGTAATGATGGTATCGGTCACCGTGGCGTTGACCGCGTCGGTACCGATGGCCGCGGTAAACCCGCGGTCGATCTTTAACACGTCCGGGCTAAGGTTCTTCAGGTAGCTCAGCGAGCTGTGGCCGGTGCCGAAATCGTCGATGGCCAGCATGATCCCCATGTCTTTCAGCGTCCGGATCTGGTCATGCTGGATCGCCGACAGCGCGGTGCGCTCGGTCAGCTCCAGCATCAGTGACGGCATCGGATGCGCCGGCAGCCAAATCCGGCGGATATCGTCGATGATGTTGAGCGTTTTAAAGTGTTCGGCGGCGACGTTGATGCTGATGTAGAACGACGGTCGCGGCGGGAACAGCTGCAGATTTTCCGTCACGGTGTTCATCAGATAACGGGTCAGCGGAATGATCAGCTCATGCTGCTCGGCCAGCGGAATAAACACGTCGGGGGAGATCCACCCTTGCCGCTTCTTTTTCCAGCGCAGCAGCATCTCGACGCCGGCGCAGCGCCCGGTGTCGCTATGGATGATGGGCTGGCAATAGACGCGGAACTCGCGATGGGTGATGGCATGGCCGATGTGATAAGACAGGCTCATGCGGTTAGCGGTGAGCAGATAGACCACATAGGCGGCCAACAGGCTGATCAGCAGCGCCAGCGGGATATGGCGCGGCAGTGCGGAAAGCGCCAGCATGCCGATCTGCGGGCCGAACAGCGAAATCGAGAACGGGTATAGCGCAGAGCCGGCGGTGTAGCGCAGATCGTTGGTCAGGGTGTCACGGCTCAGGATTTCACGTCGGCCGTATTCCAGGCTGCTGTCAGCCACGTTCAGCACCACGCGCTGAACGTAAGGCTCCTGCGGCTCGAGTAAAAAGTTGGACAGCAGCTCGATATTAAACACGTGCAGCACGCCGCTGGTTTTATCGTGGGGGGATGGCGTCCACATCACCAGCGTGGGCAGGCCTTTGCTCACCGCCAGCGAGGGGCGCAGCGCCAGCCTGGCGTTGCTGTTGACGAAGGTCGGCATTACCGCGGCCAGCTGATAATGACGGGAACCAAACAGGCTGGAGCAGTAAATAATGCCGTTTTTTACCAGCAACATGGCGCGTAGCGCCTGATTCTGCGCGGCGCGAAAGCGCAGGGTCGACGAAACGTTCTCGCAGGGCTGGTCCAGCATGTCCATGCTGCGCTCCGCCTGCAGCTGAGCCGGCGTCAACAACTGGTTGAGCTTGCCGACGGTGCGGGTGGCCAATGTCTGTTGGCTCAGCTCGATACTTTTGACCTCTTGATAGTAACGGGTATACAGCGATACCAACAGAATAGCCGCGCCCACCGCTCCGGCCAGCAGCCAACGGTAATAACGATATCGGGACGCGGCGAGGTGGGTCATCAACATCCGGTAAATCCTTGTTCGGTAATCCAGCCCCGAGTCACGGTCAGGTCATAGATCCTTAAGTTGCGCTCGGCTAATTCTAGCCTGAGGTTATACAAGATTGATGGTAACTCAGTAAATTATTTCGATTTGGCAAAACAGAAGGTCAATTTGCAGGCTAACCGCCGGATCGATGAGAGAAATGCAGGATTTTTTCTGGTGACATTGTCACAGAATGCGGCTAATAAATTGATTACCCATAAAAAACCCCGCCGGGTGGCGGGGTTGTCTGTCAGTCGCATTGCACCTTGATTGCCAGGCCGCCGCGTGACGTTTCGCGGTACTTGGCGTTCATGTCTTTGCCGGTTTCGTACATGGTCTCGATCACCTTATCCAGCGAAACGCGCGGCTCGCTGGTGCGGCGCAGGGCCATGCGGGCGGCGTTGATCGCCTTGACCGAGGCGATGGCGTTGCGCTCGATGCACGGCACCTGCACCTGGCCGGCGACCGGGTCACAGGTCAGACCCAGGTTGTGTTCCATGCCGATTTCCGCCGCCACACAGACCTGCTCAGGGCTGCCGCCCAGCAGTTCGGCCAGACCGGCCGCCGCCATGGAGCAGGCAACGCCGACTTCACCCTGGCAACCGACTTCGGCGCCGGAAATGGAGGCGTTCATCTTGTACAGCGCACCGATCGCACCCGCCGCCATAAAGTAGCGGATGTAGATATCCGGGCTGACGGACTCGATGAAGTGATCGTAGTAAGCCAGCACCGCAGGCACGATGCCGCAGGCGCCGTTGGTCGGCGCGGTGACCACGCGGCCGCCGGCGGCGTTTTCTTCGTTAACCGCCAGCGCGAACATGTTGACCCAGTCGATCACGTTCATCGGATCGCTGGACAGTTTGTCCGACGCCACCAGCATGCGGCGCAGCGCGGAGGCACGGCGCGGTACGCGCAGCGGCCCCGGCAGTACGCCTTCGGTGTTCAGACCGCGGTCGATACAGGCGCGCATGGTTTGCCAGACGTTGCCGAAGTAGGTCTCGATCTCTTGCTTACTGTGCAGCGCCAGTTCGTTCTGCATCACCATGCCGGACAGCGACAGGCCGGTCTCGCGGCAGTGGTCGAGCATTTCGCGCGCGGAGTTGAACGGATATGGCATTTGCAGTTCTTGCTCGGCGGCCTTGCCGAAATTCTCCTCGTCGACGATGAAACCGCCGCCGATAGAGTAATAGGTCTTGCTGTACACTTCTTTAT
The DNA here is from genome assembly GCF_052168835.1 of Serratia sp. CY40230. Taxonomy (NCBI): domain Bacteria; kingdom Pseudomonadati; phylum Pseudomonadota; class Gammaproteobacteria; order Enterobacterales; family Yersiniaceae; genus Serratia; species Serratia sp. CY40230. Next base: position 438,697 of record NZ_JBJNLX010000001.1, on the reverse strand, counting down.
CGCCGGCGAAGGCGTGGATCTGCATGCCGTTTTCGTGCAGCGGCAGGTTGTCGCTGCGGAAGACCATGCCGCCGTCGCGTGGGAAATCGACTTCATGCAGGCCGTTGGCCAGCATCAGGCGTTGACGTTGTTCTACATCGCGAATAAAACCCGGAATGCTATCGATATCGACGGTGTCCGGCATGTTGCCGGCCAGGCCGAGAATGATGGCGATATCGGTATGGTGACCTTTGCCGGTCAATGAGAGTGAGCCGTAAACGTCTACGGCAACACGCGTGATAGAAGGCATCAGGCCTTTATTTACCAGATCGTCGACAAACTGTTTGCCGGCTTTCATCGGTCCAACCGTATGAGAGCTGGACGGGCCGATGCCGATCTTAAACATGTCGAAAACGCTAATCACGCTAAAACTCCTTAAAGAGACGTATTGTTATGGCTGCGGCGGTCAAAAACCGCGCAGGGAACAGCGATATTGTAAAAGGGCCGTGCGGGTTCGGCTGCCTTTTTCGCATGAAATTAAATAATCCGTGGTGTCGCTTTTTTTACTGATTACCCGGGGCGAACCCTTGTGCGGGGTATCCGCTTTCGCCCAAGCTCCATTAGCGGTAATCGCGCCAGCTTTCCGTGCTGAACGCCGCCGGCTTAATCCCTGTTTCTACAGTGGTTTATCTCGGACGGTGGTATTTTACAGGTATTTCGTAAGGTTTAAGAGAGGGTTTACAGTTTTTTTAAAACCATTCAAACGGAACGGTAGTTGAAAAAGCGATCAAATGAAGTGATAGCGATCGCTTTACCCGCCGCGGAGGCCGGCAACCGTGCCAGATTGCGAGTCAGATCACGTAATGCGGGCTAAATACTGACCTGTTGCGCCAGGCGCCGAATGATGGCGGCGGTCAGCCCCCAGATAAACTGGCTGTGATACCAGGAGAGGTAGATGCGGTGCGTATGGCCGGCGCGATGAATATCCAGCGGATAGTAACGCGACAGGGTCAGCGCTTCCCGCAGGGGCATCTCGAACACGTCCGCCACTTCGCCTTCATTGGCGTGGAACTGCACGTCCGGCGGGATGAGGCCGACGATAGGGGTAACCTGAAATCCGGTGCTGCTGTCGAGCGGCGCCATTTGGCCGAGGACAGTCACCGCTTGCGGCGGTATCGCCACTTCTTCCTGCGCTTCTCGCAGCGCCGTGACGATCGCCGATCCGTCTTCGGCGTCGGTTTTGCCGCCGGGGAAGGCCACTTGACCGGCATGTTTGCGCAGCGAGTCGGCACGGCGGGTCAACAGCAGCGTCGGCTCGGCGCGGCAGACGATCGGGATCAGCACCGCCGCCGGGCGCACATGGTGCGAAATCTGCGTCGCCTGCGGCAGCTGCAGTTGAAAACGGCTGATAAAGGCGTGCAGTGAGGCCGGTGAGTTCGATGGGATCACGACAGGGCATACTCCCCTAGCTGCGGCAAAATGCGGCCGACCTTGTCGAAGGTCTCCTGGTATTCCGCCTGCTCCTGGCTGTCCGCCACGATGCCGCCGCCGGCGGAGCAGTGGATGCGACCGTTTTCGGTGACGAGCGTGCGAATGGTGATATTGGTGTCCATGGTGCCGCAGGCGCTCAGGTAACCGATGCTGCCGCAATAGGCATTGCGGCGCTGCGGCTCCAACTCTTCGATGATTTCCATCGCGCGCACCTTGGGCGCGCCGGTGATCGAACCGCCGGGGAAGCAGGCACGCAGCAGTTCGACCGCCGAGGTATGGTTTGGCAGGGTCGCGGTGATGGTGCTCACCAGGTGATGCACGGCGGGGAACGGCTCCACGGCGAACAGTTCCGGCACCCGTACGCTGCCAGGTTGGGCGACGCGGCCGATATCGTTGCGCAGCAGATCGACGATCATCAGATTTTCAGCGCGATCCTTGGGTGAATCGGCCAAACGGCGAGCCTGCGCGGCGTCCTGTTCCGCGTCCGCCAGCCGCGGCAGCGTGCCCTTGATCGGGCGGGTTTGGATACGCTGCTGCTCCAGCCACAGGAAGCGCTCGGGAGAGACGCTCAGTACGCTGTTGTGCGGCAAGCGCAGGAAGGCCGAGAACGGCGCGCGGTTGCAGGCGCTCAGGCGGCAGAACGCCTGCCATTCATCCCCCTGATAGTCGGCGGAGAATCGTTGTGCCAGATTAATTTGGTAACAGTCACCGCTGCGCAGGTAGTGCTGAATACGTTGGAATTTCTCGCCGTATTGTCGCCGGCTCATATTGGCGCGCCAGTCGCTCAGCAGCGTGAAAGGGCGTTCTGTAGGTGCGGTTTGGCTATTGAGCCAGCGCCAGCGCTGCTCCACATCGCCATAGCTGAGCAGCGTCAGGGTTTGCAATTGGTGGTCGGCGATCGCTGCCCAGTCATAAATGCCCACTGCCATATCCGGCAAAGCGAGGTCGGCTTCGGCCAACTGCGGCAGGGTTTCCACCCGGCGCCCAAGATCGTAGCCGAACAGTCCCAGAGCTCCGCCCTGAAACGGCAGGTCCGGATTAAACGCCGGCTGCCAACCTTGCGCCGCCAGTTGCTGCTGCAGCAAGGAGAACGGATCTTCCTGCGACTGAATGGTGACGCCGTCACTTTCGATTTGCGTGTCGGCACCCTGAGTGGTGAGTGTCACGCGCGGTTGTGCGACCAGGATATCGAAGCGGTTGTGCGAATGGTCGGCAAAGCCCGAATGCAGCAGCATCGCCCAAGGCTGCGATGAAAGCGGGGCGAAAAGCGTCATCAGGGCACGGCGGCTGTAGGGCAAAGATTTTATGTTTGGGGCGGTTACGCTCATGAACGTCAATAAACCTGGCTGTGAGGACGGCGATATCTGGCGGCTAGTGTGCCATAGACGGCCACGTCATGCATGTTTTGCCATGCGCGACATGCAGCACAGTTCACATAAACGGCAGCTCAATAAACCTGAAATAAGGCATTTTTTGCGCCATTGATTATACTTCGATATGTTAAAAATTTAACGTCAAATGCACTGGAAGCCTATTCATCGAGGGCGCAATACCCGAGAAATATAAAAAAAGATTCGTTAATTTCATAAATTTATTATTTCTGCTTGTTATTAGAAGCGGGGGAGATGTTGCTATGCCCGATTTTAGCAACGTCGCCGCCCTTTGGAATTAATGGCTTAATTACTCAGCGCTTTTCTGGCGCGGGTTTGAGAAAGAAAGGCCAGTTCGGTCCCATTAGCCAGCGCGGGAATTTGCAGTGTTTCACGCTTATCCCAAGCCTACGCAGGCCGAATGAGTCTTTTAGAAAAATAAAATTATTATTTTGTTACATTATCATTGAAGAGCTGACTATGTCGTTAATGCTGAGCGTGATCGTCCCGATGCACAATGCGGGGGAATTATTGGAGCCTTTCCTGGCCTCGCTGCTGGCCCAGCGCGAGCAACGGTTGGAGGTGATCATCGTCAACGATGGTTCCACTGACGGTTCAGGAGAGATCGCGCACCGTTACGCGGCGGTACATCCGCATATTCGTGTGATCGATCAGGCCAATGCCGGTGTTTCTAACGCGCGTAATGCCGGGCTTGCCGTTGCCCAAGGCAAATATGTGGCGTTTCCCGATGCCGACGACTTGCTGGCGCCGGAGATGTATTCCACGCTGCTGGAACAGGCGGAAAAACACCAATTAGACGTGATGCAATGTAATGGCGAGCGCTATTTCACCAGCCAAGATGAATTGCAGCCGATTTTTCCCGAGGCGCGTTTGCGTACCACCGATGTTATCAGTGGCGTGCAGTGGTTTGAACGTGCGCTGAAATCGCGAAAGTTTATTCACGTTGTATGGCTGGCAATATATCGCCTCGACTTTATTCGCCAGCATCGGCTTTATTTTGAGCCGGGGTTACATCACCAGGATATTCCCTGGACGACAGAAGTCATGTTTAATGCCAAACGGGTCAAATATTTAAGTACGCCGCTGTACCGTCAACGGGTGCACGACAAGTCGATCAGTAATCGTCGTCGCATCGGTAAGGCGAACGTGGAGTATCAACGCCACTATATGAAAATCGTCGAAATGCTGGAGCGGCTCAACCAGCGCTATGCGGGCACTATCGTCATTCGTCCGGCTTTCCATTGGCAAATCACCCGCGAAGCGCTGGGCATTTGCCACAGCATTCGTCGCGAGCCGGAACCGGCCGCTCAGAGTCAGATCACCGAAGAGTTCTATCAGCGCGGTATCGACAGAGCGATGTTCGCCAATGCGCGCGGCCTGAAGCAGGGGTGGCATGTCATGCTGTGGCGGCATCGCCTGAAGCAGTGGCGCAACGATAACGGCTGTTCGCAACCGGCCTGACGCACCAGACGTTGGGATCCGCCGCGTTAGCGCGTATACTCCTTCTCCCTTTTGCCGGAGAGAACGACACATGCATGCAGGTATGCCATTACTGAATCACGCGGAGCAGCAGGAAGCGGCGGATCGCATCCATCAACTGATGGAGCAGGGCATGAGCAGCGGTGAGGCCATTGCTCGCGTTGCGCAGGAAATTCGCGAGAAGCATCAAGGTGCTCAGGTTGCGGTATTGTTCGATGACGAAGACGAGCAACATGAGGCCGCACCGGAGGCGTCGCGGGATGACGATGCTGAAGAAGACGAAGACTATTGACGTTATCGGGGCCGCGCAAGCGGCCCCGTGAGTATCAGCCGTTGACCGTCACGGCGGCGGCGGCTTGTTTCGCTTGCTCCACCGCCAGTTCCGTCGTGTTGGCCGTCGCCAGCGCTACGCCCAGACGACGTTGCCCGGCGATCTCCGGTTTGCCGAACAGGCGCAGCTGGTTGTGCCCGCGCAGCGCATTTTCCAGTCCGCTGAAACGCACATCGCTGCTGGTGAGCTGCGGCAGGATCACCGCCGAAGCGGAAGGGCCGAACTGGCGGATGGCGCCAATCGGCAACCCGAGAAACGCGCGAACGTGCAGGGCGAACTCGGACAGATCCTGTGAGATCAACGTAACCATGCCGGTATCGTGCGGCCGCGGAGACACTTCGCTGAAGATCACATCGTCGCCGCAGACGAACAGCTCCACGCCGAACAGGCCGAATCCGCCCAGGGCTTTCACCACCTTCTCCGCGATAGCCTGAGCACGGCTCAACGCCGTGGCTGACATGCGCTGCGGTTGCCAGGATTCGCGATAATCTCCGTCTTCCTGACGATGGCCGATCGGCTCGCAGAAATGTACGCCGTCCACGGCGTTGATGGTCAGCAACGTAATTTCAAAATCAAATCTTACCAACCCTTCGACGATCACCCGACCGCCGCCGGCGCGTCCACCCTGTTGCGCGTAATCCCAGGCGCTTTGCAGCTGCTCAGGCGCACGGATCAGGCTTTGCCCTTTGCCGGAAGAACTCATCACCGGTTTGACGATGCACGGGTAGCCGATGTGCTCGACCGCCTGCCGGAAAGCCGCTTCGCTGTCGGCAAAGCGATAGCTGGAGGTGGGCAGGCCAAGTTCTTCCGCCGCCAGACGGCGGATGCCTTCGCGGTTCATGGTCAGGCGCGTGGCTTCGGCGCAGGGCACCACGCGGTGGCCCTGACGTTCAAGTTCCACCAGCATGGCGGTGGCGATCGCTTCGATTTCGGGAACGATATAGTCCGGCCGCTCTTGTTCGATAACGGCTTTCAACGCGTCACCGTCCAGCATATTGATGACGTGACTGCGGTGCGCCACATGCATGGCGGGGGCGTCGGCATAGCGATCGACGGCGATCACTTCCAGACCGAGGCGCTGGCATTCAATGGCGACTTCTTTACCCAGCTCCCCGGAGCCGAGCAACATAACGCGGGTGGCGGAAGGGCGCAGGGCGGTTCCAATCGTTAACATAGTTTCGTACCTGGATCGGTGAAAGTAAGCGGATTGATGATCGGCGGGCAGTATATACGAAAACGATTGCGTTCACAGCCGCCGCGCCGGTTTTGTTGCTAACTGGCTGTTTTTATAACAAACAGAAATATTTGCCCTGTATGAGCGATTGTGCGTTAATAAGCGACGGCGAAAGAAGGCCTACTTATCGAAAGGTTTTCGCGTCTCGTGCCGTCAAGGCAGGTTTATCAAGTAAAGGAAACACAAATGAGCAAGATCACTGGTCACGTTAAATGGTTCAACGAAAGCAAAGGCTTCGGCTTTATTACCCCTGCCGACGGCTCTAAAGACGTTTTCGTTCATTTCTCCGCTATCGTCAGCGATGGTTTCAAGACCCTGGCTGAAGGCCAGCAGGTTGAGTTCTCCATCCAGGACAGCCAACGTGGCCCAGCCGCAGCCAACGTCGTTGCGATTTAACGACTGCGTTGCCAAGAAACCCGCCGCCGGCGGGTTTTTTTATGCCCGCACCCCGTAACGCCGCCCATCTCTGTTATCATTTACCGCTGATTCGGCGCTTACCTGCGGGCGCGCCGCCATTCCATTCGTCATATAAGAGTTATCGCCGTGAGCACAGTTTCTTTTTCTTCCCTGCCTCTGCCAGCCGAACAGTTGGCCAACCTCAACGAACTGGGGTACGCCAAAATGACGCCGGTGCAGGCCGCCGCGTTGCCCGCTATCCTGCAAGGGCGAGACGTGCGCGCCAAGGCGAAAACCGGCAGCGGCAAAACGGCGGCCTTCGGTATTGGCTTGCTGAATAACATCGTCGTTACTCAGGTTGCCACACAGGCGCTGGTGCTCTGTCCCACCCGCGAGTTGGCCGATCAGGTAAGCAAAGAGCTGCGTCGCCTGGCGCGTTTCACGCAAAACATCAAAATTCTGACGCTGTGCGGTGGCCAACCGATGGGGCCGCAGCTCGACTCGCTGGTGCACGCGCCACACATCGTGGTGGGGACGCCGGGGCGCATTCAGGAGCATCTGCGCAAGAAAACGCTGCTGCTGGACGAGCTGAAGGTGTTGGTACTGGATGAGGCCGACCGCATGTTGGATATGGGTTTCGCCGACGATATCGACGATGTGATCAGCTACACGCCGCCGCAGCGTCAGACGCTGTTGTTTTCCGCCACTTATCCGGCGGGCATCGAACGCATCAGCGAGCGTGTTCAACGCCAGCCGCTGAGCGTCGAGGTGGACGATGGCGAAGCGCAGACCTCCATCGAACAACGCTTTTATGAGACCACGCGCGATCAGCGCCCAGCGCTGCTGGTGTCGGCCATTCGCTATCATCAACCCGCGTCCTGCGTGGTGTTCTGCAATACCAAGCGCGATTGTCAGACAGTGCTTGAGGCCCTGGAGGCCCACGGCATCAGCGCGCTGGCGCTGCATGGCGATCTGGAGCAGCGCGACCGCGATCAGGTGTTGGTGCGCTTCGCCAATCGCAGTTGCCGAGTGTTGGTGGCGACCGACGTCGCCGCTCGCGGGCTGGACATCAAAGAGCTGGAGCTGGTGGTTAACTACGAACTGGCGTTCGATCCCGAAGTGCATGTGCACCGTATCGGCCGCACCGGCCGCGCCGGCATGAGCGGGCTGGCGATCAGCCTGTGCACGCCGCAGGAGATGGCGCGGGCGCATGCGATTGAAGACTACCTGCAGATGACCGTCGATTGGGCGCCGGTGTCCGAGCTGAGCGGGGCGGCCAACGGCTCGCTGGAGGCAGAGATGGTGACGCTGTGCATCGACGGCGGCCGCAAGGCGAAGATCCGTCCCGGCGATATCCTTGGCGCGCTGACCGGCGATGCCGGGCTGACGGCGGCGGAAGTGGGCAAAATCGACATGTTCCCGGTGCATGCCTACGTCGCGATCCGTAAAGCCAGCGCGCGCAAGGCGTTGCAACAGCTGCAACAGGGCAAAATCAAAGGCAAGAGCTGCAAGGTGCGGCTGCTGAAATAAGCCGAAGGCGGGCTGCGGTTTGCCCTCCCGCCATTATCTATTTATACTGTATGTAATTACAGTTATTTGAGTATTTGAGGACGCACGCATGGCGGTTGAAGTTAAATATGTGGTGGTGAGAAACGGTGAGGAAAAAATGACTTTCGCGAGCAAGAAAGAAGCCGACGCCTACGACAAAATGCTGGATCTGGCGGATAACCTCGGAGAGTGGCTGCAACAGGCGCCGCTGAACCTGGACGACGAACAGCGCGAAGGGCTGAGCTTCTTCCTGGCAGAGAATAAAGATGCGCTGGGTCTGATTCTGCGCGGCGCTTCACCGGCGGAAACCCTCAAGAAACCGGCGGAAGCGAAAGCGAAAAAAGCGACCTCTAACTCAAAAGAGGGATCTGCGTCAGAAAAGCAAGCGGCATAATGACTTATGTTGCGGTGTTGTGATGAAAAAGGATCTAAAATGAGCCGTGAAATAACTTTCTTCAGCCGCTTTGAGCAAGATATTCTGGCCGGGCGCAAAACCATCACCATTCGGGATGCCAGTGAGTCGCACTTCGAACCGGGCGAGGTATTGCGCGTAAGCCGCAATGAAGACGGCGTATTTTTCTGCTTTATCGAAGTGCTGTCGGTAACGCCGGTGCGCCTGGACGCGCTGACTGAACGCCACGCACAGCAGGAGAACATGTCGCTCGGCGAATTGAAGCAGGTGATCAAGGAAATCTATCCGGGCCTGGATGCGCTGTTTGTCATCGAGTTCGTCAAACGGTAAACCCTTTGCCGAAACCCTGTTGTGAGCCAGGGATGGACGCCCGGATAGCGCTAATCACAACGGGAGGAGATATGAAAAAAACGGGTTTGGCTATCGCCTTGTTGGCCATGATGGGAGCATCGACTGCGGTGTGGGCGCAGGATCACGAGCAGCGCGCCGCCAAGGTGGGACAGTGTGCGGGTCTGCAGCCGGCGGATATCGCCGCCCAGGTCAAGCGCGACTTCTTGCAGAACCGCATCACGCGCTGGGAATCGGACAAAAAGCTGCTGGGCACCGCCACCCCGATCGCCTGGGTTAGCCCGGATGCCATCACCGGCAAGGATCAGGTGTGGCAGGTGCCGTTGACGGTGCGTGGCACCAAGGCAGATAAAACCTACAACGTGACGCTCAACTGCAACACCGGCGAGATCGCCTACAGCGCGCCGCAGTAACGCTTTTTTGGCAATAAAAAGCCCGCCTGGCGGCGGGCTTGATGTCCCCAGACGGCGTCAGTCGCTGAACGGTATCACCAACTCACCCGGTTTCACTTCCAATCCCTTCGCCAGTTTTTTCGCCAGCGCTTCGGTTTTGCTGTTGTCAGGATTCAGCACATAAGCCGGCTTTTGGTCGAAGTAAGACTTCAGTGACTGGTTCAGATATGGCGTCAGTGCTTTCATCACCGTCTGCATTTTTTCCGGCTGCACGCTGTAATCGGTCAGTTCCATGTCTTTCAGGTAAATGGCGCCCTGTGCGCGGTCGTAAACCGGCTGCGCTTTCAGCGTCAGCTTCAGATCCGCCGCCTGCGGGCCGAGAATCGACGTGATGTTGACCTTGGCGTCGCCGGAAAGGGTGACTTTACCCGGCTCGCTGCGGCCGATCTGGCTTTGCAGCTGCGTCAGCACGATGTTGGCGTCCACCAGGCCGGGCACGCCGATCTGCTTCTGATAGTCGTTATGTTTCTGCAGGTAATCATTCACTTCCTGCTCGCTCAGGGTGTACTGGGTCAGTTGATTGCAACCGGCCAATACGCCGGCGAACAGCAGGGCGGCTGCGCCCATCAGGATCTTCTTCATTAATGCCTCATTGCGACTGCTGGCGAAAAGTGCTGCAGATAATTGATTAATCATTATAAACGTTCCGCCTGCGCGTGAAAACGGCAGGCGGCGATGTGCAGAGGATAGTGCGCGCAAAAACGGGCGACACCTATCGGATAACGCCGAAAGCGTCAGCGCCGCAATCGCAGCGCCAGGAGGATCACGCCGGCCAGGCAGGCCGCGGCCCCCAACAGCGGGAACAGCGGAATGCCCCACAGCTGCAGTGAGGAGTGCATCAGATAAGGCGCCAGGCCCAGGGCGAAAGCGGCGGTGACAATGGCGATAGCCAGGGTGACGGCGGCGCGTTCCAGCGCTTTGCTCAACTGGCCGAGATTACTGACGTTGATATCGGCATTGAGCTGCCCGCGTTTTAGGCGGCGCACCAACAGCCGCAGGGTTTGCGGCAGTTCTTCCCCGGCGTCGAGCGCTTCCCCGCCCAGGGCCAGCAACCGCTGGCGCACGGCGTCAGGGGCATAGCGTTGCAGCACCGTTTGTTGCAGCATCGGTTTGAGCGTGGCGACGATGTCGAAGGCCGGATCCAATCGGTGCAACACGCCGTCGGCGGTGATTAACGCCTTGAACAGCAGCACCAGATCGGGCGGCAGCGCCAACTGGTGTTCACGCGCCATCACCAGCAGGTCGGTCAGAGCCTTGCCCAACGTCAGGGTGGCGGCGGCCTGTTTGTCGAGAAAGTTTTGCGCCGCCAGCTCCAGATCCATCAGATCCAGCGGTTCGCTGTCCGACCAGGCGATCAGCGTGTTGACGATGCCTTCGGACTGACGATCGGCAATGGCCTGCAGCAGCAGAAGCAACTGATTGCGCCGCCGCTCAGACAGTTGGCCCACCATGCCGAAGTCGATAAAGCCGACGCGGTCATCGCTCAGCGCCATGACGTTGCCGGGGTGAGGATCGGCGTGATACAACCGATGCTTCAGCACCATGCTCATAAAGGCACGCGCGCCGCGTTGCGCCAGCAGCGGGCCGTCAAAGCCCGCCGCCGCCAATTGCTGAGGGTTCTCCGGCGCGGTGCCGGGCAAGTACTCCTGCACTAACAGGCGCGGGGAAGACCATTGCCAATAGATTTTCGGCACGACCACATCGGGTTCATGCGCGAACATCCCGGCGACGCGATCGCAGTTATGCCCTTCGTGAGTCAAATCCAGCTCATGATTCAGCGCCGTCGCCAGCGCTCGGACCATCTGCCGCGGCCGATAGCGCGCCAACGCGGGGCTCTGCTGCTCGACAGTTTCCGCCAGCGAGGCCAGCAGCCGCAGATCGGCGTGGATGGTTTTCGCCAAACCGGGCCGCAGCACTTTCACCACTACCTGTTCGCCGCTGTGCAAGCGGGCGCGGTAAATTTGCGCCATCGATGCCGCGGCCAGCGGCGTGCGATCGAATTCGGCAAACTGCTGCTCGGGCTCGCCCCCCAGATCGGCGATGATTTGCGGCGCCAGCGTTTCCCATGGCAACACCGCTGCCTGGCTGTGCAGGCGATCCAGTTCGTCGGTCCAGGCCGGATCCAGAAGATCAGAACGCGTGGCCAGGATCTGGCCGAATTTGACGAAGGTCGGGCCCAGCGCCTCGAGCGCTTCGCGCAGCCGCTCGGGCAGGGTTTGTGCGTCCTGTTGGGCGGATCCAGTGCGGGCGCCGCGCAGCAAAGCCCCCAGGCCCAGCAGACGCAGAACGTCTTGCAGGCCGTAACGAATCAGAACGGAGGTAATTTCCTTCAGCCGCGCCCGATCGCGAGCGGTGGCGAGCACCATTTTCAGCATCAGTACGCCCTATCCTTTGGGTTATTCAAACGTTATTGTTCCATGTCCAGCAGCAACGGCACCTCGCAGCGCTGCGCCATGCGGTTGCGGTAGGTTTCCACGTTCTCCGGCAGCGCAACCCCGGCGACGATCGACAACGATCGCAGCAGCGGGAACAGGTGGATATCGTCCTCGGACAGTTCGCCGTTTACCGCTTCGGCGGAGACGATCAGCGGTGACAGGGTTTGCAGATCGGCCTCCAGCTGGGCGATCAGATCGGCGCTGTTGGCGAGATGCTCGGCGAAATCACCGATTGACGCCTGCTTTTTATCGATAAAATAACGGCGGGCGCTGTCGGTGGCGAACTCTTCGAAATCGGCATGCGCAATACGCGGCAACAACAATTTTGCGCTGTACCCGCCGACCCGCTGCAGCCACTCGGCAATGGCCGGGTTGGTGCGGCCGGTCAGCACCGGCTTGCCGTCCAGGTTATCGACATAGCGCACGATATCCAGGCTTTCCGGCATCGCTTCGCCGTTGTCTTTGACCAGGATAGGCACCATTTTTTGGCCGATCAGATTGAACGGAGTCGTCTCATCGTCGTTGAGCAACGTGACCAGACGAATCGGCAGACGTTTCAGGCCAAAAATCATGCGGGCTTTAACGCAGAATGGGCAATGATCGTAAATGAACAGTTTCATGCTTGCTCCGGGTTGTCAGGTTTTAACAGCAATAGTTACCACAGCTTATCGAGGCTGTCTTGACGTGCGTGTGTTGGATGGTGCGTTATTGCGATATTGCCCGCGCACCGGCGCGGGCTAGGGGGCGTTATTTCTTGGCCGGTACCGAGTTGAGCACATCGATCAGGTGAATGCGAGCTTCTTCCAGGTCGATTTTGTCACGTTCGTTGGCGGCGGTGACGACCTGCAGCTGTTTGATAATATCGTTTTTCAGGCCGGCGTCGCTGGCGAGGATATGGGCCAGGGCCTTTTCCACCAGGGTGGAACGCGCATAAATCATGCGCAAGTTCAGTATCATATGTTCGAGTAGTTGCGGTAATTTTGCTTCTTCACTCATGCCGACGGGCTCCTGTGGGGGTTTTTACTAACAGGATAGCAGCTGTTGCCGATTCGGCCGGATTTCTATGACGTTAACCGCCGCGCAGCATCATCGATGCACTGCGCCGCGGGCTGAACTGCCAGTACAGCGCCAGCAACGTAGCGAAACCCACTGCCCCAAGCAGCAACCAGGGTAGCTCCGGCATGTTCATCGTGCGTCCGGTATCGTACATCCAGCCGCCGCCGGTGTAACCTAACGCGCCACCCAGCGCCAGACCAAGGCGGCTAAAGCCCATATAGCTGCCACGCGCACGTGGATCGGCCAGCGAAGCGCTCAGCGTTTCGCGTGCCGGCTCGGCGATGATCGATCCCAGATAGAAGCAGCAGATCAGCGTGAATACGCCCTGCAAGCTGGTGGCGAGACCGATCGGCAGCAGGCTGAGCGTCATCAGCAGCAGGCCCGCCATCAGGCGCTGCTCAAGCCGGAAGTGTTTTTCTCCCCAACGCGCCAGCGGATAGAGCAGCGACAACGACAGCGCCGCTTCGATCGCGTACATCCATTTCACCGCCGCCGGTGAGCCGGCAATTTCATTGACCACGATCGGCAGCATCAGCATCACCTGTACCGCCAGCATATAGTAGCCGGTCAGCGTCAGGACATAGGTGAGGAAGCGGCGATCGCGCACGACCCGCAGCATGCCTTCTTTCATCGGCACGCGCACGGTGGAGATGCGGTAAGCCGGCAGTAGCCAGGCGTTCCAGCCGGCGGCCAGCACGAAGATCGCCGCCCCGACCCAGCAGACAAAGTGGAAGTCGTACTGCAGCAGCCAACTGCCGATCAGCGCGCCGACGACCGCACCTGCGCTGTCCTGCATCATCAGCAGCGAGAAAAAGCGGCCGCGTTCGTGCGGGCGGGTCAGCTTGATCACCAAAGCGGTGCGCGGCGGATCGAATAGCGTGCCGCCGAGGGCGGACAGTGCGCAAGAGAACCACAGGATCCAGGGGGCATCGGCCATCGCCATAGTGGCGAAACCGGCGGCGCGCAGCAACATGCCGGTGACGATCATCGGCTTGGCGCCGAAGCGATCGGCGATGGCGCCGCCAAAGATGCCGAGCCCTTGTTGCAGCAGCTGCCGCAAACCCAGCGCGATGCCGACGATCAGCGCCGCCCATCCCAATTGATCGACGAAGCGGATCGAAATAAGCGGAAAAACGACAAAGAAGCCTAAAACCACCAGCAGGTTGTCGAGCAACAGAAAATATTTACCCAAGCTGCGCGCTTGCGACACCAGAGACATGCATCACCATGAGCAATTAAGAGAGAGGGGGAAGGCAACCCCACCATTCTCTACCCAATTGCCGGACGGCGACAGGGGCGGAGTAGATAATATTTTTTTATCGTCAAGGTGTTACCTGTGCTGCAAAATGGGCGGAAAAACGCCGTAAAACGCGTATTCGGCGATTTACTGAGCGACCGAGGTTTTACCTCGGGGGCGGGCTACGGTTATATTGAATGCAGGGAAGTGCGGTTCTGAAGCGCTATTGGCAAAATAAAATCATGCCATCAGATCGGCATCGGATGATTATCCACGCGGCTTCCCAATAAATACTTCTTATCGAACCGTTTTGACTGCGGGGGAAATGATGTTCGGCTACCGCTCTGCATCGCCAAAAGTACGTCTTACTACCGACCGGATGGTGGTCCGTTTAGTGCATGAACGGGATGCCTATCGTCTGGCGGATTATTATGCCGAGAACCGAGCCTTTCTCAAACCCTGGGAGCCGGTGCGCGACGAAAGCCATTGTTATCCTTCCGGCTGGCAGGCGCGTCTGGGGATGATCGCTGAAATGCAAAAGCAGGGCAGCGCCTACTATTTTATCCTGCTCGATCCAGAAGAGCAGGAAGTGCGCGGCGTGGCGAACTTCAGCAACGTGCTGCGCGGTTCGTTTCACGCCTGTTTCCTCGGTTATTCGCTGGGGGAGAAATGGCAGGGACAGGGGCTGATGTTCGAAGCCTTGCAGTCCGCCATCCGCTATATGCTGCGCCAACAGCGCATGCACCGCATCATGGCCAACTATATGCCGCACAACCAGCGCAGTGGCGCATTGCTGACGCGTCTGGGATTCGAACGCGAAGGTTACGCCAAGGATTACCTGCTGATCGACGGCCAGTGGCAAGACCACGTTTTGACGGCATACACCAATAAAGAGTGGCTACCCCCACGTTGAGGCCAAACGATGAAATATGAATTGAACGCCAAAGAGGCCCGGGTCATCGGCTGCCTGTTGGAAAAACAGGTCACGACCCCGGATCAATACCCGCTTTCGCTGAATGCCATTACGCTGGCATGTAACCAAAAAACCAACCGTGAACCGGTGATGGATCTGAGCGAAAGCGAAGTGCAGCAGCTGCTCGATCTGTTGCTGCGCAAACATTTCTTGCGCACCCTCAGCGGATTCGGCAACCGGGTAGTGAAGTACGAACAGCGGTTTTGCAACTCCGAGTTCGGCCAACTGAAACTTTCACCCGCCGAACTGGCGGTGATCGCCACCTTACTGCTGCGCGGCGCGCAAACGCCCGGCGAGCTGCGCACCCGTACCAATCGGATGCACGAGTTCAGTGATGTCAACGAGGTCGAACAGGTGTTGCAACAGCTGGCCACGCGAGAAGATGGCCCGTTCGTGGTGCGCCTGGCGCGTGAGCCGGGCAAGCGCGAAAGCCGATTCATGCATCTGTTCAGCGGCCAGATTGATGAAGCGCCGGCGGCGGCGTTCGAATCCGAGTTCGACGGCGAACTGAGCGCCAGGGTTAGCGCATTGGAAAGCGAAGTGGCGGAACTGAAACGGCAGTTGCAACATCTGTTGGTGAGGGATGCGAATGACTAAATTGCGTGTAGGCGTGGTGGGATTGGGCAGTATCGCGCAGAAGGCTTATCTGCCAATCCTCGGCCAGGCGGCGGATTGGACGCTGGTGGGCGGTTTTTCGCCCAATCAGCAAAAAGCGCAGCCGCTGTGCGACAGCTACCGCATGGCCTGTTTCTCCCGGCTGGACAGCCTGGCCGAACAGTGCGACGCGGTCTTTGTTCACAGCAGCACCGCCAGCCATTTTTCAGTAATAGGCGAGCTGCTGAACCGCGGCGTGCACGTTTACGTCGATAAACCGCTGGCGGAGACGCAGGAGCAGGGTGAGCAGTTGCTTGAGCTGGCCGAGCGGCGAGGCAAAACGCTGATGGTGGGGTTCAACCGGCGTTTCGCGCCGCTTTACCGGCAGCTCAAGCAGCAAATGAACCAGCCGGCCTCCATTCGCATGGATAAACATCGGGCGGACAGCGTCGGCCCGCACGATCTGCGTTTTACCCTGTTGGATGATTACCTGCACGTGGTGGACACGGCGCTGTGGCTGGCGGGCGGCGGCGAGCAACTGCTGAGCGGCAGCGTGCGCGCCAACGCCGCAGGCGAAATGCTGTACGCCGAGCATCACTTCGCCTGCGGCGATACGCAGGTGACGACCAGCATGCATCGCCGCGGCGGCAGCCAGCGCGAAAGCGTGCAGGCGGTGACAGACGGCGCGCTGTATCAGTTGACCGATATGCGCCACTGGCTGCGTGAAGATGCGCAGGGCGAGTTGGAACAACCGGTGCCGGGCTGGCAAAGCACGCTGGTGCAACGCGGCTTCGACGGTGCGGTGCGGCATTTCCTTGATGCCGTCGCCAATCAGAGCGCGCCGGAAACCGGCGGCGAACAGGCGCTGCTTGCCCAGCGGGTGGTCGAGCGTTTGCTGCGGGATAACTCTATGTAACATCTGGCGGTAGCTATTCTTTTCCGGATGCGTAAACTGAGCCGATTGTTTCACTGACGCCTGCTGTTGCAGGCGTTGATATTTACGGTACCTATCAGACAACCACATGAACCTACTCAAATCCTTGGCTGCCGTCAGCTCGATGACGATGTTTTCGCGGGTGTTGGGCTTTGCCCGCGATGCGATCGTCGCGCGGGTGTTCGGGGCCGGCATGGCAACGGACGCCTTCTTCGTGGCGTTCAAACTCCCGAATCTGTTACGCCGTATCTTTGCCGAAGGGGCATTTTCGCAGGCCTTCGTGCCGATCCTGGCCGAATACAAAAGCCAGCAGGGCGACGAGGCGACACGCACTTTTATCGCCTATGTCTCCGGGCTGCTGACGCTGGTGCTGGCGGTGGTGACGGTGCTGGGGATGTTGGCCGCGCCCTGGGTTATCTATCTCACCGCGCCGGGCTTTACCGATACGCCCGACAAGTTTGCCTTGACGTCGGCGCTGCTGCGCATCACATTCCCCTATATTCTGTTGATCTCGCTGGCGTCGCTGGTGGGGGCGATCCTCAATACCTGGAACCGCTTCTCGATCCCGGCCTTTGCGCCAACGCTGCTTAACGTCAGCATGATTGGCTTCGCGCTGTTCGCCGCGCCGTATTTCCACCCGCCGGTGCTGGCGCTGGCGTGGGCGGTGGTAGTGGGCGGCGTGCTGCAACTGGGCTACCAGCTGCCGCACCTGCGCAAGATCGGCATGCTGGTGCTGCCGCGCCTCAAATTGGGCGATGCCGGAGTCTGGCGGGTAATGCGTCAGATGGGGCCGGCGATCCTTGGGGTGTCGGTCAGTCAAATCTCGCTGATCATCAACACTATCTTCGCATCGTTCCTGGTATCCGGCTCGGTGTCCTGGATGTACTACGCCGACCGCCTGATGGAATTTCCTTCCGGCGTGTTGGGCGTGGCATTGGGCACCATCCTGCTGCCGTCGCTGGCCAAAAGCTTCTCGAGCGGCAACCACGACGAGTATTCGCGCCTGATGGATTGGGGGCTGCGCCTGTGCTTTCTGCTGGCGCTGCCGAGCGCCATTGCGCTGGGTATTTTGGCCAAACCGTTGACCGTCTCGCTGTTCCAGTACGGCAAGTTCAGCGCCTTTGACGCGGCGATGACGCAACGCGCGCTGGTGGCTTACTCGGTAGGGCTGATGGGGCTGATCGTGGTTAAAGTGCTGGCGCCGGGCTTCTATTCGCGGCAGGACATCAAAACGCCGGTCAAGATCGCTATCATCACGCTGATCATGACGCAGGTGATGAACCTGGCGTTTATTGGTCCGCTGAAGCATGCCGGCCTGGCGCTGTCGATTGGCTTGGCGGCTTGCCTGAACGCCTCGCTGCTGTATTGGCAGCTGCGCAAGCAGAAGATCTTCCAGCCACAGCCGGGTTGGGCGCTGTTCCTCACTAAGCTGGTGATCGCCGTGCTGGCGATGTCGGCGGTGCTGATTGGCGTGATGTGGCTGATGCCGGCCTGGGATCAGGGCAATATGCTGGAACGTTTGCTGCGTTTGGCTGCGGTGGTGGTGGCCGGTGTGGTGGCCTACTTTGGCGTGCTGGCCGGGTTGGGCTTCCGCCCGCGTGATTTTGCGCGCCGCGTCGCCTGAGCCGAATGCAAGAACAAAAAAAGGTCGCCTTGGCGACCTTTTTACTTTCCGCACGGTGCGGCTTACATACGTTCGACGGTTTCGATGCCCAGCGTATCCAGGCCGGTTTTCAGCGTTTTAGAGGTCAGCAGCGCCAGCTTCAGGCGGCTCTGACGGGTTTCTTCGCTGTCGGCGTTCAGGATCTGGCAGTGCTCGTAGAAGCCGGAGAACAAGCCGGCCAGATCATACAGGTAGCTGCACATGACGTGAGGCGTGCCTTCACGTGCGACGGTGGTGAGCACCTCTTCGAACTGCAGCAGGCGGGTAGCCAGCGCAATTTCACGCTCTTCGGTCAGCGTCAGCGGCAGTGACAGGCTGCTTTCGTCGATCCCGGCGCGCTTGAATACCGATGCCACACGGGTATAGGCGTATTGCATATAAGGCGCGGTATTACCCTCGAAGGCCAGCATGTTGTCCCAGTCGAAGACATAGTCGGTGGTGCGGCTTTTCGACAGATCGGCGTATTTCACCGCGCCGATGCCGACCACGCGGGCCACGGTCTTCATTTCGTCTTGCGGCATATCCGGGTTTTTGCCGGCGATCAGCTGTTCGGCGCGTTCGATGGCTTCATCCAGCAGATCGGAGAGCTTCACCGTGCCGCCCGAGCGGGTTTTGAACGGCTTGCCGTCTTTGCCCAGCATCATGCCGAACATGTGGTGTTCCAGCGAGACGGACTCCGGCACATAACCGGCTTTGCGCACGATGGTCCAGGCCTGCATCAGGTGCTGATGCTGGCGGGAGTCGATGTAATACAGAACGCGGTTGGCGCCCAGAGTTTCGTAGCGATACTTGGCGCAGGCGATATCGGTGGTGGTGTAGAGGTAGCCGCCATCCTTTTTCTGGATGATGACGCCCATCGGGTCGCCGTCCTTGTTCTGGTATTCGTCGAGGAACACCACGGTGGCGCCTTCGCTTTCCACCGCCAGCCCTTTGGCTTTCAGATCGGCGACGATGCCCGGCAGCATCGCGTTATACAGGCTTTCGCCCATCACGTCGTCTTCGGTCAGCGTGACGTTCAGACGGTTATAGGTCAGCTGGTTTTGCGCCATGGTGATGTCGACCAGCTTGCGCCACATTTTCAGGCAGTACTGATCGCCGCCCTGCAGCTTCACGACGTAAGCGCGCGCGCGCTCGGCGAACTCGGCGTCTTCGTCGTAGTGTTTCTTGGCTTCGCGATAGAACTGTTCCAAATCGGACAGGCCCATGTCGCTGGCGTTTTCGTTCTGCATTTTTTCCAGGTAGGCAATCAACATGCCGAACTGAGTGCCCCAGTCACCGACGTGGTTGGCGCGAATCACTTTATGGCCCAAAAACTCCTGGGTACGCGCCGCGGCGTCGCCGATGATGGTGGAGCGCAGGTGGCCGACGTGCATCTCTTTCGCCACGTTCGGTGCGGAGTAGTCGATAACGATGGTTTGGGGCTCAACCGGCGCAATGCCCAGCTTCGGTGCGTTCAGCACCTGATCGGCCTGGCGGGCGACCCAATCGCTGTTCAGGAAAATGTTGATAAAGCCGGGACCGGCGATTTCCACTTTACCGGCGACGTCGCCGAGATCCAGCAGTTGCACCACTTTTTCCGCCAGTTGACGGGGCGGCATGCCCAGCTTTTTGGCGACTGACATCACGCCGTTGGCCTGGTAATCACCAAACTGCGCCTTGGCGGAAGGGCGGACCTGCGCTTCGCAATCGGCTGGCGCGCCAGCGGCGATCAGCGCCTGGCTGACTTTATCTGAAAGAAGAACCTGAATATTCACCGGGTTACCTTAATGACGAACGAGGGGCTGAAGCCAGCCCCTGCGGGATTCAACGGTGGCGGGCGCGATGGGCGACCGCCACAAAACAGCCTGTAATTGTAACCGATCTGACGGAGCCCGTCAGCAGTTGGCGCGGCCGCTGCGTTGAAACAGTTGTCGAGGGCGGCGCGTTGATTGCCGGAAGGTGAAAGCAGAATGATCTGAACAGAATGTACGAAGGGGAGAGTTGCGAAGCTAGCGCTTTTTATTGCGGCGACCGGCATCCAGCGTGTTGGCACTGCGTGATTTGAAATGACGGTAGATGGCGTATACGGCGATAATTATCAACACCAAGGATATCGTCAGCAATAACATAATGATCATCTCGAATTTAAATTTCCTCCAAAGTAGCTGAGTTGTCTTGGTGAATCAATTGCCCGGGGGTAAATTAAGATAATCCTTAGTTCCCCATCAATTAATGAGGTTTATTGTCTTTTTTTACAATAGGTTGTGCTTATGGTTTTATGTGGTTTCGATAAGTGGATCAGGTTTGATTAAACCAGACTATTCAATCGAGTTGACCAATGGACTGCAGAGAGTTTTGTGCAAAATAACTTAAATCATAGCGTCATGAAGAAAAGGTATAATGGCTTGCGAAAAATCTTATTTTTTATTTTTCTGTTGCTTTAATAAGCTGTCATCTTAATAAGGGACTGGTTTTTTTATTCTCCCCGTCCGCAACCAAAAATCATTCTGAACTGCCGCCGAAAAACGTCGTAACGGTGGCGAGCGCTGCCGCCACCGTGTAAATTACCGCGTTTAACTTTGCGCTCCGTTGTTTTGAGGTTTCTATGACCACTCCCTTGCAGGCCATTGCCGAGCTTGACGATCTGAAGCTCGATTTGCCGCGTTTCGAGCAGGCGCTGCATCAATTCGCCGCCAAATTGCGGCTTGACCTGGCCGCGTTCACCGCCGATCACATCTCCCTGCGCTGTCACCAGAATGCCACCGCCGAACGTTGGCGCCAGGGGCTGATGCAGTGCGGGACACTGCTATCCGAATCGATGATCAACGGGCGGCCTATCTGTCTGTTCGATTTGTCTCAGCCGCTGGCCGTAGGGCCGTGGCGGATAGACTGCATCGAGCTGCCGTATCCTGGGGAGAAACGCTATCCGCACGAAGGCTGGGAACACGTCGAATTAGTGCTCAGTGGCGATCCTCAGACGCTGTACGCTCGGGCGTTGAGCCACCTTGCCGATGAAGCATTGTTGGCGCCGGGGATCAAGCTGAAGCAAAGCTCGCCAAAAGGCGAGGGCGAGCGGCTACCGAACCCGACGCTGGCCATCACCGACGGAACGGTCACGATCAAGTTTCATCCGTATTCCATTCGAGACATCGTCGCCAGCGAACAAGGTTAGCCAGGCAGCGCCGCACAGGCGCGCGCCATGCGATCGAGCGCTTCATCGAGCAGGGCCCATCGGCAACCAAAGTTAAGCCGTACAAAGCGCCGATCGCCGAAGTCCAGGCCGGCGCTTAGCCCAACGCCCGCACGTTCGAAGAACTGATGCGGGTTATCTACCGGCAGCGCGCTGCAGTCTATCCAGGCCAGGTAGGTGGCCTCGACGGGCAGCAACGTCAATCCCGGCATGGCGTTGATACGTTTTGTCAGCCGATCGCGATTGGCGCGCAGATAAATCAACTGCTCATCCAGCCAGGGTTGTCCGTATTGATAAGCCGCCTGCGCCGCCGCCAGCGCCAACAGATTGACCTCCGGCACGATGCCGCTGCGCGCGCGTTTCAGCTTTTGTCGCAATGCTTCGTTGGGAACGATCGCCATTGAGGCGCCGAGCCCGGCGAGATTAAACGTCTTTGACGGTGACATCAGCGTCACGCTGCGTTGGGCCGCGTCTTCATTCAGGGTGGCGAAGGGGATATGCCGCGCGCCGGGCTCAAGCAGCAGTTCGCAGTGGATTTCATCCGAACAGACGATTAAATCGTGTTCGCGAGCGAACTGATGGTGCTGCAACAACTCCTCTCGGCGATACACGGTGCCACCGGGGTTCTGCGGGTTGCACAGCAACAGGAGTTTTTCGTTGCCGTTGAGCTGATCATGCATCGAGGAAAAATCCAGTCCCCAACGCTGGTTGACCGCTGTTAGCGATACCGGAAGGTGTTTACGCCCGGCGAATTTGGCCGCTTTGCGAAACGGCGGATAAATGAGCGAGGGGGCCAGCGTGCTCTGATGTTCTTCGGTGCAGGCCCGCACGCACAGGTTCAGGCCACACACCAGGCCAGGCAGGAAAATGATCCATTCAGGCTTGATGTGCCAATCGTAGCGCTCTACCATGCGGCGGGTAAAAACCTCAACAAGATCAGGGGATGGGTGGGTGTAGCCGAATACGCCGTGTGCTACGCGGCGCTGCAAGGCTTCGATCACCGCCGGCGGTGAGGTGAAATCGCTGTCGGCGACCCAAAGCGGGATGATGTCGCTGCCGCGATATTTATCCCACTTAACGCTGTCACTGTGACTGCGGTCTACCCATTGATCAAAATTGAATGCCATAGTGATAACCCTGAGCCGGTTTATGCCTATGCATGAGCCTACGTGAGAAATGAAGAAATGAACAATTGCCGCCGTATGTTGGCCGTTATCTGGGGGTGACAATGATAAAACTGGAAGTTTGTTGCTTTAGCGTCGACTGTGCGCTGACGGCCGAACGGGCGGGCGCCGATCGCATCGAGTTGTGCGCCAGCCAGAGCGAAGGGGGATTGACGCCGAGCTATGGCACGCTGCGTCTGGCGCGTGAGCGGGTTTCGATCCCGGTGCATCCGATCGTTCGCCCACGCGGTGGCGATTTCTGCTACGGCGCGGTGGATTTCGAAGTGATCAAACAAGATATCCGCCAAATTCGCGAGATGGGGTTCCCCGGCGTGGTGGTTGGCATGCTGGACGACGAAGGGCACATCGATCTGCCGCGCATGCGCGAAGTGATGAGGCTGTGCGAGGGCATGGCGGTGACGTTCCATCGCGCGTTCGACATGTGCCAGAATCCAATGGTGGCGCTGGAGCAACTGACCGAGCTGGGGGTGGCGCGCATTCTGACCTCCGGCCAGCAGCAGAGCGCCGAACTTGGCCTGCCGTTGCTGCGCGATTTGCGCCAGGCCAGCCAGGGTCCGGTGATCATGGCGGGTGCCGGCGTGCGCCTCAGCAATCTGCACAAGTTTGTCGATATCGGCCTGCATGAACTGCACAGCTCTTCCGGCCATCTGGTGCCGTCGACCATGCGTTATCGCAAGGCGGGCGTTACCATGTGCTCCGATAACGAGTTTGACGAATTTAGCCATTATTGCGTGGATGGCGAAATGGTGGAGGCGATGAAAAACGCGCTGGCCTTGGTTGATCCTCTGGCGCAAAGCGCATAAGCACGCAGTTAGCCGCGTTTGACAACCGGTTTCCGGGCCGTAAGACCCCTTTGCGTGTCACTGAGCCCTCGGCGATCACGCAAGTACCAGGCCCCGGCGTTTTGCCGGGGCTTTTTTTAGGTTTTGTAAAGACCATTCGCCCGTTTCAACGCGGTATCTCGGTCGACCAACCCCCCATCTCTTCTTGCGATTGTCATGTCCTGCTGATAAGTTTGTGAGTTAAAATCCTTTAAATATCATAATATTAAATGATTTTTTGATATATATTGATGCAGTAAATGATTGGCGCCATGCCTCTCAATGCTGCGTCTGCATTTTCATGTCCGAACACAGCTTGGCTGATGGCCGGAACATCACAGCATCAATGAGGAGAGCCGTCAGCTCGACTGCAGAGCGCGTTGGCGGCGGACTTAACAAGGAGATAATGATAATGACCCGAACGGCACACTGTTGGACCGCGGCGCTTTTACTGACGTTGGCCCTGACCGGCTGCCAGACCGCCAAGCGGCCCGTTTCTACATTGAGTAAGCCGCCCAGCGCAGAAGAAGTTGCGGAGCAAGATAAGCGGCAGCGTGAGGCCGAGCGCATGCAACAGTGCCAGCGCGAACTGGATGCCATGCGCGGCATGGATAATGAGAAATATCAGAAATTCAAACGCGAGTTCGATACCTTGATGAGCGGCGCCGCGCAGTATGCCGGGGTACGCCAGCGGGTCAATACGGGCACGCAGGAAACCGTCGACGCGCTGTATCGTTATCGCACCAGCCGCCTCTGCGCAGACATCAGTTCTGCCATGATGACCGGCCTGGCTGAGCGCGGAGAACGTGCCCAATGACCCCTCGTGCAAGAAAGGCATTACTGAGCCTGATGATACCGCTGGCGTTTGCGCCGGCGGTGGCCGCGGCGGATGACGATGTGCCGGCGTTATTGCAGTTTGCCGAGCGTTATCAGCGGCAGGACGCACCGGCGGCTGATACCGTGGTTACCCCATCTCAGGAAACCCAAAAGCCGGCGTCCCGGCCGGTTCAGATTCGTGAAACGGCTGCGCAGAGAAAGCAACTGACGCAGTTGCAAAAGGCGCTGCGTGAGAAAGAGACTCGATTGGAACAACAGCAAGCCGCTATTCAATCACTGCAGCAGGAGCTGACCGCGCTGCGCGTTGCGTCATCCCTGACGGCTGCCGATAAACCGGCACCTGCTCCCGATCTGAGCGCCTTGAGCGACTTCGCCAGTGGCGTGCGACAGGCGCTGAACCTGACGCCGCAGGAGCGCAAGGCTCAGGCGCAGATCGCCGAAGCGCAAGCCGCGTTAGCGCGGCAAAAGCAACAAACCGCGGAGCGAGATCGGCGCATTGCCTTGCTGGAACAACGGCTGGCGGCCTTGCCTAAACCGGCGGAAAACGTTCGGCAGCAGGTTTGGGAGGAGAAGCTGGCGGCGGCGCAAACCGCCAACGATAAAGCGCGTCAGCGTTATGAGCAGGACAAAAAAGCGGCCGCCGCTGAGCTGGAGCGACAGAAGGCCGAAGCCGCCAAGTTGACAGGGGAACTGCAGCGGCAGCTGGCACAACTGCAGAAAGAACAGGGTGTCCAACGTCAGCTGGAGGGGCAACAAGAGAAAAGCCTGAAGACGGCGCTGGCGCAGCAACAGGCCGAAGCCGACAAGTTGACGGGGGAACTGCAGCGGCAGCTGGCACAACTGCAGAAAGAACAGAGTGTCCAACGTCATCAGGCCGAACAACAGGAGAAAAACCTGAAGATGGCGCTGGAGCAGCAAAAGACCGAGACCGCCAAAGCGACGGGGGAACTTCAGCAGCAACTGGCAGCGCTGCAAAAAGAGCGTGATGGCCAACGCCAGCAGGCCGGGCAGCAAGAGAACAGCCTGAAGGCGGCGCTGGCAAAGCAGGCGATAGAAGCCGCCAAAGCGACGGAGGAACTGCAGCGGCAGTTGGCGCAACTGCAGGAAAAAAACAAAACGCAAACCGAGCAGGCCAAAACGCTGGAACAACGTCTGGCGGCGGTGACGGCGGAAAGCGCGCAGGCAGCGCAGAAGAGGGATGAAGCGACGCAACGGGCGGATAAAACGGCGGCGGAGCTGGCTGCCGCCCATCAGGCTCAGCAAGCTTTGCAAGACGAACTGAGCGGGCTGAGATCGCGGGCCAAATGGTTGCCGGAGGTGAAAACGCTGAAGAAAAAGCCGGAACAACAGAGCTATGCTGCCGGCGTCGCCCTGGGGCGCGACATTCAAACGATGCTGGCGGAGCGTAAAAATTGGGGCATCACACCCGATAAAACTGTGTTGCTGGCCGGCGTAATTGATACCTTCAACGGCCATTACCAGTTGAGCGATGCGCAGCTGGCCAGCGCATTGGCGGAGTCGGAAAAAGCGGTAAACGACGCCAGAAGCCAGGCGGCGAAGAGGCAAACCAGCAAAGGCGAAGCGTTCGTTGCCGAGTTCAAAAAGAAGAAGGGCACGCAGAAATCGCCTTCCGGCTTCTGGTATCGCATCGATTATAGGGGTGATGAAACCATTGCGGAAAACGCGCGGGTAGACATCGTGGTGAAAGAGAGCTTGACCGACGGCAGCGTGATCCAGGATATGGATCGCAGTGGAAAGGTGATGTCACAGCCGCTCTCCGCCTATCCACCGCTGTTCCGCGAGGCGATCGGCCATCTGAAAAATCACGGCTCGCTGACGATGGTGGTGCCGCCGGCGTTGGCGTACGGTGAAACGGGCTATGCGCCGCAGATCCCGCCGAACGCGACGATGGTGTATGAGCTGCGGATTGTCGATGCCGGCAACGGGTAAGTTGAGGCCGGCGCAGGCCGGCCCGATTAGCAAGCGCTAGGGCTTTTTGGCGGTCAACACGGCGCGCAGCGGCGCAGGATAGCCCTCAACCGTTTTGCTGCGGTCGTTCGGGTCGAGGAATTCAGCCAGCGACTCGCTGGTCATCCAGTCTGTACGGCGCTGTTCTTCGAGGCTGGTGACGCACATATCGGCGATTTTCACGTCAACGAAGCCGCATTTCTCCAGCCAGCATTTCAGCGCTTCGGCGGAAGGGATGAAATACACGTTGCGCATCTGCGCATAACGGTCGCCCGGCACCAGCACTTGGTGGCGATCGCCTTCCACCACCAGCGTTTCCAGTACCAGTTCGCCTTCAGCTACCAGCTGATTTTTCAACTGATACAGATGATCGAGCGGCGAGCGGCGATGATACAGGACGCCCATCGAGAACACGGTGTCGAACGCCGCCAGTTCCGGCAATTGCTCGATGCCGAGCGGCAGCAGATGGGCGCGCTGATCGCCGCCCAACAGCTTGCGCACCGCTTCGAACTGGCACAGGAACAGCTGCATCGGATCGATGCCTACGGCGAGGTGTGCGCCGGCGCCGATCATGCGCCACAGGTGATAACCGCTGCCGCAGCCGACGTCGAGAATGGTGCGTCCGGCCAACGGGGAGATGTGCGGCAGCACGCGATCCCACTTCCAGTCGGAATGCCATTCGGTATCGATATCGATGCCATACAGCGAGAACGGCCCTTTACGCCACGGCATCAGGGTGCGCAGCATTTTCTCGACGCCTTCACGCTGGCCCGGCGACAGGCCAGGCTCCATCTCAGCGCGCACGCCGTGCAGCAGATCGAGACGGGTGGGGGTCAGCGTCGGCAAATGCTCCACCGAGTTGAACCACTGCTTGAATTTGCCGTGCAGCGATTCGCGTTGCCAGGCGCTCAGCTGCGCGGGCAGCGTATCCAGCCAGTGGCTGAGGGGGCTCTTGGCAATGCGCTGATAGAAATCACCGAATTCGATCATTGCGCATCCCCCGCTTTCAGGGCGATCAGCGAACCGAAGTTGAAGCACTGGAACCACACTTCAGCATGCTCGAATCCGGCCTGTTGCAGACGCGCCTTGTGCGCCTCCACCGAATCGGTCAGCATCACGTTTTCCAGCATGCTGCGTTTTTGGCTGATCTCCAGCTCGCTGTATCCGTTGGCGCGTTTGAAATCGTGGTGCATGTTGAACAGCAGCTCGCCGACTTCGGCATCTTCAAAGCTGAACTTCTCCGACAGCACCAGCGCGCCGCCCGGGCGCAGGCCGCGATAGATTTTCTCCAGCAGACGCAGGCGGTCGGCCGGCTCGAGGAATTGCAGCGTAAAGTTCAGCACCACCATCGAGGCGTTCTCGATATCGATATCGCGAATGTCGGCTTCGATAACCTCGACCGGCGTCTCGGCACGGAAGGCGTCGATATGGCGGCGACAGCGTTCCACCATCGCCGGCGAGTTGTCGACGGCGACGATATGGCAGCCGGGCACCTTGATATTCCGCCGCATTGACAGCGTCGCCGCGCCCAGCGAGCAGCCCAGGTCATACACCCGGCTGTCGGGTTGCACAAAACGTTCGGCCAGCATGCCGATCATCGAGATGATGTTGGAATAGCCGGGAACGGAGCGTTGGATCATGTCGGGGAACACTTCGGCGACGCGTTCGTCGAAGGTCCAGTCGCCCAGTTTGGCGATGGGGGCGGAGAAAAGAGTATCGCGGTTTGGCATAGCGGCAAATCAGTTCAGAATTCGAAGCTGCGTAGTCTAACAGAAAAGCGCAAAAAAGCGGAGCGGAAGCAGGCGGCGCGGCCGCCTGATGATAAAACGGGATCAGTGCAGGCTGAAAATCAGATCCCAAGGCAGATAGAAGATATTTGCCAGAACCATCAACAACAAAGAGATATAGGTCGCGGCCATGCCTGAACGGCGCCAGCGAACCTCGCGGTTGCGTAAACCGTAGTAATGCACCAGCCGCCCGGCCATCAGCATCAGGCCGCAGAGGTGAATCATCCAGATTTCCGCGCCGTTCATTTCCATGATCACCAGCAATACGGCAGCGATAGGAATGTATTCAACGGCGTTGCCATGCACGCGTATGGCGGTCTGCAATTCGTAGAAACCGCCGTCGCCGTAGGCTACGCGGTACTGCATCCTTAACCTGACTACGTCATAAGAGAGTTTGATCAACAACAATGCGCCGAGCACCACATAAAGCGCGCTTACCATTTTTAACTCCGTTCCCTAACCAAAACTGGCAGCCAGCATCATAGCCGTCATTGTATTCACTGTCGCGGGGAAATATTTGATGTTATTGGTCAGATTAATAGGTCAAAACAGTGCATCTTGTTCTGGCCAGTCTGGCGGTGCAGGCAAATCAGGGATCGCCAGGCGCAACTGCTGCCAAATTTTTTGCGCCTGCTGGGGCGAATCGCCGTTGTCCGGCGTATGAATAAACAGATAGGGCTGATGCTGTTGCTGCCACAGCGGCAGTTTTTGTTGCCAGGCTTCGAACCAGCGCAGGTTATCGGCCAGTTGGTCACCGCCGATAAAGCGCACCAACGGTTGGTCGGCGGTGACCAGCGCGTGTACCGGCAGCTTCGGTTTTTTCTGCTGGGCATCGCGCACGGCGGCGGTATTGGGGGCGGCGTGATGCACCGGGCGGCTGTCGAGGATCACCCGATTGATGCCGCGCTGGTGTAACCCCTGATTCAACGCACGCTCTTCTTCGCCCTTGGCGAAAAACGCCGGATGGCGCACTTCTACGCCGTAAGTGAATTCCTGCGGCAGGCTTTCGAAGAACTGCCACATGCGCGGCAGCTCATCGGGACCGAAGGCGGCGGGCAGCTGCAGCCACAACTGGCCGATGCGCTGATGCACCGGGCTCAGGCAGTGGTAAAACGCCTGTAGCTCGGCGGCGCAGTTGCGCAGGGCGGCCTTGTGGCTGATGTCTGACGGGAATTTGAAGCAGAAGCGAAAATCGTCGCCGGTCATGTCGCGCCAGCGCTGCACGATTTCCAGTTTCGGCAGCGCGTAGAAGGTGGTGTTGCCTTCCACGCAGTTGAAGTAGCGGCTGTAATCCGCCAAATCACGCAGCCCGATACGGTTCCAGGATGAATGTTGCCACTGCGGCAGTCCGATGTAGATCACGGCGTCGTCTTCCTTTACTGAGATCATCAGCCTACAACTTAACGTTACCGCTCGAGTGCGGCAAGAATTTCGCCGGTGTCGCGCACCCGTGCCAGACGCGGGAAAATGTGCTCGAACGCGAAGCGGTGCATTTCCGCATTCTGCGCACTGCAGACGTCTTCGGCGATCACCAGTTCATAGCCGTGCTCCCAGGCGGCGCGGGCGGTGGACTCCACGCCGATATTGGTGGAAATGCCGCCCAGCACCACGGACTTGATGCCGCGGCGGCGCAGCTGCAAATCCAGGTCGGTGCCGTAGAAGGCGCCCCATTGGCGCTTGGTGACCAGAATGTCGCTGTCATTGACCGCCAGCGGCGCGGGGAATTCCCACCAGCTGGCCGGCAAGCCGCCGGCGGGCGCGGGAGCCGGCTTGTCCACCGGTTGTTTCAGCGCTTCGGCGAAGGAGTCTGACCAACCGACGCGCACCAACAGCACCGGCGCGCCCAGCAGACGAAAACGGGCGGCCAGCAGGGCGGCGTTCGCCACCACCTGGCCGGCGCTGTGCGGGCCGCCGGCGTAAGGCAGAATGCCGTTTTGCAAATCGATCAGCACCAGAGCGGTGGTTTGGGCGTCAAGTTTCAACATGGATTTCATCTCGTTGCGAAGTGGATAAAAACTGTTCGGCGCGCCGGGCGAACAACATACGGCGCAAAACCGGGGGAGAATCAGGCTACGTGAAAAAACTGTCGCAGGTTAATGGGAAATTTGTTAATCGATGTGTTGATTCGGACAAAAACGCGCCATTTAGTGCAGTAACAATGCTGTGTTCGCACTTATCGGGCGGATGAATTTCCTTTATAATGACTCCCTTTTTTCAACACTCTTTAATCCAACGACCTATGCCGATTTATGAATATGCATGTGGTGCTTGCAACCATCGGTTAGAGAAATTGCAAAAATTTTCCGATGCGCCGCTGGCAGACTGCCCGGCGTGTGGGCAGCCCGCGTTGACCAAGTTGATCTCATCCTCCGGCTTCCAGCTTAAGGGCACCGGCTGGTATGCGACGGATTTTAAACCGGGCAACAAGTAGAATTTATCAGATAACAGCCGCGCGACAGGGGCGCAGTAGCCCGGCGCGGCATCGGCTGTGTAAAAGGATAGCGTATGCGTACTGAATATTGCGGGCAGTTGAATCTGTCCCACGTGGGCCAGGAAGTCACTCTGTGTGGTTGGGTCAATCGTCGTCGCGATCTGGGCGGCCTGATCTTTATTGATATGCGCGACCGTGAAGGCATCGTGCAGGTGTTCTTCGACCCGGACGAGAAAGTGGCGTTCGACAAGGCCTATGACCTGCGCAATGAATTCTGCATCCAGATCGTCGGCACCGTGCGTGCGCGTCCGGACAGCCAGATCAATAAAGATATGGCCACCGGCGAAGTGGAAGTGTTCGCCCACGCGCTCGAGATCATCAACCGCTCCGAGCCGCTGCCGCTGGACTCCAACCAGGTCAACAGCGAAGAAGCGCGCCTGAAATACCGTTACCTCGATCTGCGTCGCCCGGAAATGGCCGAGCGTCTGAAGACTCGCGCCAAAATCACCAGCTTCGTACGCCGCTTTATGGACAGCCACGGTTTCCTCGACATCGAAACGCCGATGCTGACCAAAGCGACGCCGGAAGGCGCCCGCGATTACCTGGTGCCGAGCCGCGTGCACAAGGGCAAATTCTACGCGCTGCCGCAGTCTCCGCAGCTGTTTAAACAGCTGCTGATGATGTCCGGCTTCGATCGTTACTACCAGATCGTCAAATGCTTCCGCGACGAAGACCTGCGTGCGGACCGTCAGCCTGAATTCACCCAGATCGACGTCGAAACCTCTTTCATGACCGCCGAGCAGGTGCGTGAAGTGATGGAGAAGCTGGCGCGCGAACTGTGGCTGGACGTGAAGGGCGTGGATCTGGGCGATTTCCCGGTCATGACCTTCGCCGAAGCGATGCGTCGCTTTGGTTCCGATAAGCCGGATCTGCGTAACCCGCTGGAGCTGGTGGACGTGGCAGACCTGGTCAAGGACGTCGAGTTCAAAGTGTTCTCCGGCCCGGCCAACGACGCCAAAGGCCGCGTGGCGGCGATCCGCGTACCGGGCGGCGCACAGCTGACCCGCAAGCAGATCGACGAGTACGGCGCTTTCGTCAACATCTACGGCGCCAAAGGCCTGGCCTGGCTGAAGGTCAACGACCGCGCCGCCGGCATGGAAGGCGTGCAGAGCCCGATCGCCAAATTCCTCAGCGCGGAAGTGCTGGAAGCCGTCCTGGCGCGCACCGACGCGCAGACCGGCGACATCCTGTTCTTCGGCGCAGACAGTTTCAAGATTGTCACCGATGCGATGGGCGCGCTGCGCCTGAAGCTGGGTCGCGATCTGGGGCTGACCCAACTCGACAGCTGGGCGCCGCTGTGGGTGGTCGACTTCCCGATGTTCGAAGAGGACGAAGAGGGCGGCCTGGCGGCGATGCACCACCCGTTCACCTCGCCGCGCGATATGAGCCCGGAAGAGCTGGCCGCCGCGCCGGTCAACGCCATCGCCAACGCCTATGACATGGTGATCAACGGTTACGAAGTGGGCGGCGGTTCGGTGCGTATTCACCGCAGCGAAATGCAGCAGACGGTATTCAACATTCTGGGCATTGACGAACACGAACAGCGCGAGAAGTTCGGCTTCCTGCTGGACGCGCTGAAGTACGGCACGCCGCCGCACGCCGGCCTGGCCTTCGGCCTGGACCGTTTGGTGATGCTGCTGACCGGCACCGACAACATCCGCGACGTGATCGCCTTCCCGAAAACCACCGCGGCGGCCTGTCTGATGACCGACGCACCGAGCTTCGCCAACCCGGCGGCGCTGCAGGAGCTGGCGATCAGCGTGGTAAAGAAAGCCGGTGCGGAACAAGAGAGCGAGTGATGAGTTACAAGCGCCCTGAATCTATCCTGGTAGTGATTTACGCGAAATCCAGTGGTCGGGTGCTGATGTTACAGCGGCGCGACGATACCGAGTTCTGGCAGTCGGTCACCGGCAGCCTGGAACAGGATGAGTCGCCGCCGCATGCCGCGCGGCGTGAGGTCATGGAAGAAGTGGGCATCGATATCGAAGCAGAGCACCTGCCGTTGTTCGATTGCCAGCGCTGCGTGGAGTTTGAACTCTTTGTCCATTTGCGACATCGCTATGCGCCGGGAACCACGCGCAATAAAGAGCACTGGTTCTGTCTGGCGTTGCCCGAGGAGCGCGATCCGGTGATTACCGAGCATCACGCTTACCAATGGCTTGAGGCGGCCGAGGCCGTGAAGTTGACCAAGTCGTGGAGCAATCAGCAGGCGATTGAAGAGTTCGTGATCAATTCAGTCCAGTAGTTTTTTTCGGAGATTTTTTTATGGCAGGTCATAGTAAGTGGGCCAACACAAAGCACCGTAAAGCGGCGCAGGACGCCAAGCGCGGTAAAATTTTCACCAAGATTATTCGTGAGCTGGTCACGGCCGCCAAGCTGGGCGGCGGCGATCCGGATTCCAACCCGCGTCTGCGCGCGGCGATGGACAAGGCGCTGTCGAACAACATGACGCGCGACACCATGAACCGTGCAATCGCGCGCGGCGTGGGCGGTGATGATGACACCAACATGGAAACCATCATCTATGAAGGCTACGGCCCTGGCGGCACCGCCGTCATGATCGAATGCCTGAGCGACAATCGCAACCGCACCGTGGCGGAAGTGCGTCACGCCTTCACCAAATGCGGCGGCAACCTCGGCACCGACGGTTCCGTTGCCTACCTGTTCACCAAGAAGGGCGTGATCACTTACGCACCGGGCCTGGATGAAGACAGCGTAATGGAAGCGGCGCTGGAAGCCGGCGCGGAAGACATCGTGACCTATGACGATGGCGCCATCGACGTGTTCACCGCCTGGGAAAGCCTTGGCGCGGTGAAAGACGCACTGACCGCGGCGGGCTTCGAAGCCGAAGCGGCGGAAGTGTCGATGATCCCATCGACCAAGGCCGACATGGACGCGGAAACCGCGCCTAAGCTGTTGCGCCTGATCGATATGCTGGAAGACTGCGACGACGTGCAGGAAGTTTACCATAACGGTGAAATCTCTGACGAAGTAGCGGCGACGCTGTAATTCGGTAAAACGGGCGCCGCCGTTCGGCGGCGCCGTGCATGCAAGGTGGATGTAGATATGGCGATCATACTCGGTATCGATCCCGGCTCGCGCGTCACCGGCTATGGCCTTATCCGCCAGCAGGGGCGCCAGTTGAGCTATATCGCCAGCGGCTGCATCCGCACGGTGGTGGACGACATGCCGACGCGGCTGAAGCTGATTTACGCCGGCGTCAGCGAGATCATCACCCAGTTTCAGCCCGATTTCTTCGCCATCGAACAGGTGTTTATGGCCAAGAACCCGGATTCGGCGCTCAAGCTCGGCCAGGCGCGCGGCGTCGCGATCGTGGCGGCGGTGAATCAGAACCTGGAAGTGTTCGAGTATGCGGCGCGGCAGGTCAAACAAACCGTGGTCGGCACCGGCGCGGCCGAAAAGGCGCAGGTACAGCACATGGTGCGCTCGCTGCTCAAACTCTCGGCAAACCCGCAGGCGGATGCCGCGGATGCTCTGGCCATCGCCATCACCCACTGCCACCTCAGCCAGAACGTGCTGCGAATGAGCGAAGGGCGGCTGAACCTGGCGCGCGGGCGTTTGCGCTGACGCGAAACGATGATTGCTCAGGCTGGATATTCATCCAGCCTTTTTTATGTTATAAGCTTTACCAGCAACGGCATGGCAGGGCGCCATGCCCGGTAATTCTGCAGGAGGGTAAATGATAGGTCGTCTCAGAGGAAATATTCTGGAAAAGCAGCCGCCGCTGGTGTTACTGGAGGCGAACGGCGTGGGTTATGAAGTGCACATGCCGATGACCTGCTTTTACGAGCTGCCGGAACTGGGGCAAGAGGCCATCGTGTTTACCCACTTCGTGGTGCGTGAAGATGCGCAGCTGCTGTACGGTTTCAACGACAAGCAGGAGCGCGCGCTGTTCCGTGAGCTGATTAAGGTCAACGGCGTCGGGCCGAAACTGGCGCTCGCCATCCTGTCGGGCATGTCCGCGCAGCAGTTCGTCAGCGCGGTGGAGCGCGAAGAGATCACCGCACTGGTCAAGCTGCCGGGCGTGGGCAAAAAAACCGCCGAGCGCCTGGTGGTCGAGATGAAAGACCGCTTCAAAGGGCTGAACGGCGATCTGTTCAACAACAGCAGCGAGATCAGCCTGCCGGCCGCCGCCGACAAAACGCCGGAAGCGGACGCAGAAGCCGAAGCCGTCTCGGCGCTGGTGGCGCTGGGCTATAAGCCGCAGGAAGCCAGCCGCATGGTCAGCAAGATTGCCAAGCCGGGCGCCGACTGCGAAACCCTGATCCGCGACGCGCTGCGCGCCGCCCTGTAAGGCCGAAAAGGGGTAGATAATGATTGAAGCCGATCGCCTGATTTCCGCCGAACCGATCAACGAAGAGGAGATCCTCGATCGCGCCATTCGTCCCAAGCTGCTGACCGAATACGTCGGCCAGCCGCACGTGCGCGAGCAGATGGAGATCTTCATTCAGGCGGCCAAGCAGCGCGGCGACGCGCTCGACCATTTATTGATCTTCGGCCCGCCGGGGCTGGGGAAAACCACCCTGGCCAACATCGTGGCCAACGAAATGGGCGTAAATTTGCGCACCACTTCCGGCCCGGTGCTGGAGAAGGCGGGCGATTTGGCGGCGATGCTGACCAACCTCGAACCGCACGACGTCTTGTTCATCGACGAAATTCACCGTTTGTCACCGGTGGTGGAAGAAGTATTGTATCCGGCGATGGAAGACTACCAGCTGGATATCATGATCGGCGAAGGGCCGGCGGCGCGTTCGATTAAGCTCGATCTGCCGCCGTTTACCTTGGTGGGCGCCACCACCCGCGCCGGTTCGCTGACCTCGCCGCTGCGCGATCGCTTCGGCATTGTCCAGCGGCTGGAGTTTTATCAGGTGGCGGATCTGCAGCACATCGTCTCGCGCAGCGCCGGGTGCCTGGGGCTGGAGCTGTCCGACGAGGGTGCCCATGAAGTGGCCCGCCGCGCGCGCGGCACGCCGCGTATCGCCAACCGCCTGTTGCGCCGGGTGCGCGATTTCGCTGAAGTGCGCGCCAACGGCGTGATCAGCGGTTCGGTGGCGGCGCAGGCGCTTGATATGCTCAACGTCGATGCCGAAGGCTTCGACTATATGGATCGCAAACTGCTGTTGGCGATTATCGACAAGTTTACCGGTGGCCCGGTCGGGTTGGATAACCTGGCGGCGGCGATCGGTGAAGAGCGCGAAACCATCGAAGACGTGATTGAACCGTTTCTGATCCAGCAGGGCTTTATCCAGCGCACGCCGCGCGGCCGTCTGGCGACGCAGCACGCCTACCGGCACTTTGGTCTCGAACGCGAAGAGTAAATTTTTAATCCGCCAATAAGAAAGGGCCGCAGATGCGGCCCTTGTCATATCCCGGCTTTAATCAAGCCTGTTGTTTTTTGAACAGGCTCAGCGTGAACAGCACGGCAGCGCAGAGCACCACCGAAGGGCCGGCCGGCGTATCGTAAAATGCCGAGAAGGCCAGGCCGCCGGTAACCGCCACCATGCCGAGCAGTACCGCGATACCCGCCATCTGCTCCGGTGTGCGCGCGAAGCGGCGAGCGGTCGCCGCCGGAATGATCAGCAGCGAGGTGATGATCAGTGCGCCGACGAATTTCATCGCCAGGCCGATGGTCAACGCGGTGACCAGCATCAGCACGGTACGCGCCCGCGCCAAATTGACGCCGTCGACGTGCGCCAGCTCCGGGCTGATGGTCATCGACAGCAGATCGCGCCATTGCCACCACAGCACCAACAGCACCACGGCGACGCCGCCGGCGATCATCACGATGTCGCTCAGCGTGACCGACAGCAGATCGCCGAACAGGTAGGCCATCAGATCGACCCGCACGTTGGACATCAACGCCACCACCACCAGACCCAGCGACAGGGCGCTGTGGGCCAGAATGCCGAGCAGGGTATCTACCGAAAGCTGCGGGCGGCGTTCCAGCCACACCAGGGCCAGGGCCAGCAGCAGCGTAATGGCGATCACCGCATAGAAAGGATTGATGTCCAGCAGCAGACCAAAGGCGACGCCGAGCAGCGAGGCGTGCGCCAGGGTGTCGCCGAAGTAGGACATGCGGCGCCAAACCACAAAGGAGCCCAGCGGCCCGGCGGCGCTAGCCAGCAACACCCCGGCCAGCCAGCCGGGAAGTAACAATTCGATCATGCTTCGCGGCTCCCGGTTTTCTTCAAGACAATTCTTCCCTGCAGGTCGTGGCGGTGGTTGTGATGGTGGCGATACACCGCCAGCTGCTCTGCGCCGCGGTTGCCGAACATGGCGATAAATTCGGGATGCATCGAGACCACCTCCGGCGCGCCGGAGCAGCAGATGTGCTGATTGAGGCACAACACCTCGTCGGTTTTCGCCATCACCAGATGCAGATCGTGCGAGACCATCAGCACGGCGCAGCCCAGCTCTTTACGCAGCTGATCGATCAAATCGTACAGCGCCAGTTGACCGTTGACGTCCACCCCTTGCGTGGGTTCGTCCAGCACCAGCAACTGCGGTTTATTCAGCAGCGCTCGCGCCAGCAGTACGCGCTGGTTTTCACCGCCGGAGAGCTTCTGCATCGGCTGGTCGAGCAGGTGGGCGGCGTGCACGCGCTTGAGCGCCGGCAGAATGTCGGCTTTCTTTACGCCGGGCTTGAGACGCATAAAGCGGCTGACGGTCAGCGGCAGGGTGGCGTCGAGGTGGAGTTTTTGCGGCACGTAGCCGATGCGCAGGTCGGGCTCCCGCTCCAGCGTGCCGGCGGTTGGTTTGACCAATCCCAGCACCACGCGTACCAGTGTGGATTTGCCCGCGCCGTTCGGGCCAAGCAGCGTGAGAATACGGCCGGGCTGCAGGCTGAGGGAAATGTTCGACAGCACCTTGCGGCTGCCGAAGGCGACGGAGATATTTTTTAGCGTTATCAGTGTAGACATCTCGAGATTACAGGTTGCAGAACGAAGCGGATGTTATAATATCACGCCTTGTTGATGAAAACGATGGGATTACTGATGATGGCAAAGAAAAATAAATGGCTGCAGCGCACGCTGCTGGCCAGCGCACTGTTGATGGCCGGCCCGCTGAGCAGCGCTTCCGCTGCGGTGGTGACCTCGATTCGCCCCTTAGGCTTTATCGCTGCGGCCATCGCCGACGGCGTGACGCCGACCGAGGTGTTGCTGCCGGACGGCGCTTCGCCGCACGATTTTGCGTTGCGTCCTTCCGATATCCAACGCTTGCGTTCCGCTGACCTGGTGTTGTGGGTCGGGCCGGACATGGAAGCGTTCCTGACCAAGGCGCTGGTGCCGATCTCGGCGACCCGAAAGCTGGCTATCAGCGAACTGCCGGCGGTGAAGCCGCTGCTGATGAAAGGCGAAGAGGACGACGATCATGAACATGCAGGCGAAGCGCATAACCATGCCGATGACGATCACGGGCATCATCACGGCGAGTACAATATGCACGTTTGGCTGTCGCCGGAGATAGCAAAAGTGACCGCGATCGCGATTCACGACAGATTGTTGGAACTTATGCCGCAAAATAAGGACAAATTAGACGCAAACCTGCGCCAGTTCGAGAATCTGCTGACGCAAACTGACAAAAATGTTGGTAACATGCTTACGCCTGTGCAAGGTAAGGGTTATTTTGTTTTTCATGATGCTTACGGCTACTTTGAAAAACACTACGGTTTGAGTCCGCTGGGCCATTTCACCGTCAATCCCGAAATTCAGCCTGGAGCACAGCGCCTACACCAAATTCGAACACAGTTGGTTGAGCAGAAAGCGGTATGCGTTTTTGCTGAGCCACAATTCAGGCCGGCCGTAATCAATGCCGTCGCCAAGGGTACCAAAGTGCGTTCCGGAACGCTGGACCCGCTGGGCACCGGCATCGCGCTGGAGAAGGACAGCTACGGGAAATTCCTGACTCAGCTGTCAAACCAGTACGTGAGCTGCCTGAAGTAAAGCTTATGAGGATAATATCGAGTGCAGCAGATAGTCCGAACTATCGCTCTGGCGTATAACAACCTGCCACGGCCCCACCGCGTCATGCTGGGGTCGCTGACAGTCGTCACATTGGCCGTCGCTGTTTGGCGGCCTTTTGTTTACCACCCAGAACACAACCCCATCGCCAAGAGCGTCGAGTTAGAATCCAGCCAGAT
Organism: Serratia sp. CY40230; assembly: GCF_052168835.1. Lineage (NCBI taxonomy): Bacteria > Pseudomonadati > Pseudomonadota > Gammaproteobacteria > Enterobacterales > Yersiniaceae > Serratia > Serratia sp. CY40230. Next base: position 400,326 of record NZ_JBJNLX010000001.1, on the reverse strand, counting down.
GCGGTCATTGCTCCCTGAAGCCAGTGAACCGATAGATGTCGACCAACCCACCCCCGATGACGAAATCCCGCAGGATGAGCTGGACCAGAAGGATGCCGGCGATGATGGCGTGCATGAATATGTGGTTTCCACCGGTGACACCCTTGGCAGCATTCTGACGCAGTACGGCATCGATATGTCGGATGTCACCTTGCTGGCTTCGCAAAACCGCGATCTGCGTAACCTGAAGATCGGCCAACAGCTGTCGTGGACCGTGAACGACGCAGGCGATTTGCAGCAGTTGACCTGGGAGGTTTCCCGCCGCGAAACTCGCACCTATGATCGCGTCGGCAACAGCTTCAAGGAGTCAAAAGAGGCGCAGCAGGGCGAATGGCGCAACAACGTGATCAGCGGCCGGGTCAACGGCAGCTTCGTCAGCAGCGCCGGCGACGCCGGGCTGAGCCGTAACGAAATCAACTCGGTGATCAAGGCGTTGCAGTGGCAGCTCGATTTCCGCAAGCTGCGCAAAGGCGATCAGTTCTCCGTGCTGATGTCGCGTGAGCATTTCGACGGTAAGAGATCGCAAAGCCAGCTGTTGGGCGTGCGTTTGCGCACCGGCGGCAAGGATTACTATGCGATCCGCGCCGAAGACGGCAAATTCTACGATCGCCAGGGCTCTGGCCTGGCGCGCGGCTTCATGCGTTTCCCGACCATGAAACAGTTCCGCATCTCCTCCAACTTCAACCCGCGCCGCGTGAACCCGGTGACCGGCCGCGTGGCGCCGCACAAGGGCGTTGATTTCGCCATGCCGGTCGGCACGCCTGTGCTGGCGGTCGGTGACGGTGAGGTGGTGATCGCCAAACGCAGCGGCGCAGCGGGTAACTATGTGGCGATCCGCCACGGTCGTCAGTACACCACGCGCTATATGCACCTGAAAAAACTGCTGGTGAAACCAGGCCAGAAGGTGAAACGCGGCGATCGCATTGCGCTCTCCGGCAACACCGGCCGTTCCACCGGGCCGCATCTGCACTTTGAACTGTGGACCGGCCAACAGGCGGTGAACCCGCTGACGGCCAAACTGCCGCGTTCCGAAGGGCTGGGCGGCAAAGACCGCAGCGATTATCTGGCGCAGGTGAAGGAAGTGGTTCCTCAGCTGCAGTTGGATTAACGCCCCCTTTTTCCGGCGCTTCGGCGCCGTTAATTTCATCGGCCTGATTGCGGGCCGATGCTGTTTTATCTGGGCGGTTCGCGGTTGTTAATTGCAAAATCGGTGCTGGCAATTATGATTAGCCGAATCGCTAAGCCAAGAGCATGTGCATGCAAAACGAGAAGAAATCGAACGTAGAGTTCATTCCGCAGTTTCAAAAAGCCTTTTTATATCCGCGCTACTGGGGCGTGTGGTTGGGAACCGGTCTGATGGCCGGCATTTCGCTGGTGCCTGCGCGCCTGCGCGATCCGGTGCTGGGTGCGGTTGGCAAACTGGCCGGCAAGCTGGCGAAGGGCGCGCGCCGTCGTGCCCGCATCAACCTGCTGTATTGCTTGCCGGAATTGCCGGAAAGCGACCGTGAGCACATTATCGACCAGATGTTCGCCTGCGCGCCACAGTCGATGGTGCTGATGGCGGAGCTGGCCTGCACCAAGCCCGAGAAAGTGCTCAAGCGCGTGCGTTGGCACGGTGAAGAGGTGTTGGACAAGATCCGTGCGGAAGGGCGCAACGTGATTTTCCTGGTGCCTCACGGCTGGGCGGTGGATGTGCCGGCGATGTTGATGGCCGCGCGCGGCCAACCGATGGCGGCGATGTTCCACAACCAGCGCAATCAGCTGATCGACTACCTGTGGAACGCCGTGCGTCGTAAATTCGGCGGCCGCATGCACGCACGCAATGACGGCATCAAACCGTTTATCAGTTCGGTTCGCCAGGGATATTGGGGTTACTATCTGCCCGATCAGGACCACGGCGCTGAGCACAGTGAGTTTGTCGACTTCTTTGCCACCTATAAGGCGACGTTGCCGGCGGTCGGGCGGTTGATGAAAGTGTGTCGTGCGGCGATCGTGCCGTTGTTCCCGGTGTACGACGGCAAAACCAGCATGCTGGATATTTATATTCGCGAGCCGATGGACGATCTGGCCGAAGCGGACGATCCGCGCATTGCCCGCCGCATGAACGAAGAGGTTGAGAATCTGGTGGGCCCGAACCCGGAGCAGTACACCTGGATCCTCAAACTGTTGAAGACGCGCAAAGAAGGGGAGATTGAACCCTACTCGCGCGACGATCTGTATCGTTAATCCTTTCTACCGCTAACGCCGGCAGGGCCACAACCTGGCCGGCGTCTCTTCAGATGTGCACCCTACAGCCGCGAGCCCGCAGGATGTCGACGATTTTAGGTATGTGGGTGAAATCATTCCAGCGCAGATCCAGCTTGCGCAGCCGGCTCAGTTCACCGAGGCTTTCCGGCAGGTCGCTCAGGCGGTTGGCGCGCAGATCCAGGCTTCTCAGCGCCGTCAGCTCACCGATATTTTCCGGCAGGCGCGTCAGCTGGTTGAAACGCAGGTTCAACTCGCTCAACCGCGGCAGCCGGCAGAAGGCTGCCGGCAGTTCGGCGATGGCGTTGCTGGCCGCGTCGAGTATCTCAAGCTCGCCGAGCAGAGCCATTTCCGCCGGCAGCGTGGTCAGGGCATTTTTCATGATATGCAACTCGCGCAGCGCGCGCAGCTGCCCGATTTCGGCGGGCAGGCTGCCGATGCGGTTGTTGTATAAACGCAGCTCCTGCAACGCCGCCAGATTCGGTATTGCCTGCGGCAAGGCGGTCAGTTGGTTATCGGTCGCGTTGAGGTAAACCAACAGCTGCAGTTGCGCCAGCGCACGCGGCAGGTCGCTAAAGCCGTTATCGCTCAGGTAGAGGTATTTCAGCCGGTGCAGTTGCCCCAATGTTTCAGGCAGTTCGCTGGCGCGATTGTGACCGAAGTCGAACATCTCAAGCTGTTGCAACAGGCCAATCTCCGGCGGCAGGCGGTCGAGCTGATTGCAGGAGATGTTCAGCACCTGCAGGTTGCGGTGTTGCAAGATGGAGGCGGGGAAGGCCGTCAGCTGATTGTCGTACAGGCTGATTTTGCGCAGCGCGTGGCCGGTTAGCTGCGATTCGTCGAGCTGCGTCAGACCGCGCCCATCGAGATCGAGCGCATCACCGGTCGAGGCTGGATTGCGTTGGTGGAGCATGGCGTTCTCCGTCGTTTATGGCAGTGTCAGAGCAAAAAAAATGCCGGCCAACGTGAGCCGGCCGGCATGTCGTCTGCGGCGTGGATTACTCGACGCGCAGGATACGGCTGGTATTGGTGGTGCCGACGGTTTCCATCACGTCGCCCTGGGTGACGATCACCAGATCGCCGGAGACCAGGAAGCCTTTATCACGCAGGCGATTGACGGCTTCATTAGCGGCGATCACGCCGTCTTTGTGGCTGTCGAAATACACCGGCGTCACGCCGCGATACAGTGCGGTCAGGTTCAGCGTGTGCTCATGACGCGACATGGCGAAGATCGGCAGGCCGGAGCTGATGCGCGACATCATCAGCGCAGTGCGGCCGGATTCGGTCATGGCGATCAGCGCGGTGACGCCTTTCAGGTGGTTGGCGGCATACATCGAAGACATGGCGATCGCCTCTTCGATGTTGTCGAACTGTACGTCCAGGCGGTGTTTGGAAACGTTGATGCTCGGGATCTTCTCGGCACCCAGACAAACGCGCGCCATCGCCGCCACGGTTTCCGCCGGGTATTGGCCAGCGGCGGTTTCCGCCGACAGCATGACGGCGTCGGTGCCGTCCAGCACGGCGTTGGCCACGTCCATGACTTCGGCGCGGGTCGGCATCGGGTTGGTGATCATCGACTCCATCATCTGGGTCGCGGTGATCACCGCGCGGTTCAGGGTGCGGGCGCGGCGGATCAGTTTCTTCTGAATGCCGACCAGTTCCGGATCGCCGATTTCGACGCCCAGGTCGCCACGGGCCACCATCACCACGTCGGAGGCCAGAATAATGTCGTCCATCGCTTCGTCGGTGCAAACCGCTTCGGCGCGCTCAACCTTGGACACGATCTTGGCGTTGCAGCCGGCATCGCGCGCCAGGCGGCGGGCATAATTCAGGTCTTCACCGGTACGCGGGAAGGAGACCGCCAGGTAGTCGACGCCAATCTTGGCGGCGGTCACGATGTCCGCCTTGTCTTTTTCGGTCAGCGCTTCGGCCGACAGGCCGCCGCCGAGTTTGTTGATGCCCTTGTTGTTGGACAGCGGGCCGCCGACGGTCACTTCGGTAAACACTTTCATGCCCTGAACTTCGAGCACTTTCAGCTGAACGCGGCCGTCATCGAGCAGCAGGACGTCGCCCGGCACCACATCGGCTGGCAGGCCTTTATAGTCGATACCGACTTTTTCTTTATCGCCTTCGCCTTTTGACAGGTTGGCGTCCAGCAGGAATTTATCGCCCACGTTGAGGAAGATTTTGCCTTCCTTGAAGGTGGATACGCGAATTTTCGGCCCTTGCAGATCGCCGAGGATAGCGACGTGACGCCCCAGCTTGGCAGCAATTTCGCGTACTTTGTCAGCGCGAGCCTGGTGATCTTCCGGGCTGCCGTGGGAGAAGTTAAGCCGAACTACGTTGGCGCCGGCGGCAATGATCTTTTCCAGATTATTGTCGCGGTCTGTAGCCGGACCCAGGGTGGTAACGATTTTGGTTCTTCTGAGCCGTCTGGACATGTATTACTCCGTTGACTGGTGAAGCAAATATTGGTGTTGCGATAACGTCGGATAACGAAACCAGGCGTGAAATGTAATTTTACAACACTGATATTTCACCCGGGTTACCCGTATGAGCATGTTAACAGGGTACCGCCTCTGATGCCGTCATTCAAATGTCTGTTGAACGGCGATTTTTTCTTCGTCGGGTCACGAATCAAAACTGTTGGGAATGACCACGCCTTTATCAAAGCGCGATTCTTTGAGCGCTTCTTTGACCCGCTTCAAGTTATCTCTGAATTTAGCCCCTCGGCGCAAGGTAAATCCGGTGGCGAGCACGTCAATGAGCGTTAATTGCGCGATCCGCGACACCATCGGCATGTAAACGTCGGTGTCTTCGGGCACGTCGAGCAGCAGGGCCAGGGTCGCCGCCTGGGCGAGCGGGGTGTCGCGCGAGGTGATAGCCAGTACCGTGGCGTCGTTCTCCCGCGCCAGGTGGGCCATCTCCACCAGATTCTTGGTGCGGCCGGTGTGTGAGATCAGCACCACCACGTCGCCTTCGCTGGAGTTCATGCAGCTCATGCGCTGCATGACGATGTCATCAAAGTAGACCACCGGAATGTTGAAGCGGAAAAATTTGTTCATCGCATCGTGCGCCACCGCCGCGGAGGCGCCCAGCCCGAAGAAAGAGATCTTTTTTGCCTGGGTGAGCAGGTCAACCGCACGATTGATTGCGGCAATATCCAAATTTGCCTTTACTGTATCCAGGCTGGCCATCACCGATTCGAAGATCTTGCTGGTATAGGAATCGACGCTGTCATCTTCCTCAACGTTACGGTTTACGTAGGGCGTGCCGTTAGCCAGGCTTTGGGCGAGATGCAGTTTGAAATCGGGAAAGCCTTTGGTATCAAGGCGGCGGCAAAAACGGTTGACGGTAGGTTCGCTGACGTCGGCCATGCGCGCCAGCGTGGCGATGCTGGAGTGAATGGCGGTCTGCGGGGAGGCCAGGATCACCTCGGCGACTTTCCTTTCAGATTTGCTCAGGAGCTCCAGATGGCTCTGGATTTTGTCCAGCGTATTCATATAACGAGAGTCACTCATGGTTTTATCCCTGTGGCTTTCAAGCAACAGCGTCGAATTTCGCCCGTGTTCGCCGTGCAAGCAGACGCCAAACGAGCGGCTGTAACCTGGAATCGATAGGGTATGTCGATTTCAAACAAAGGAGAAATCAATGCCGGTTTAGTGAAAATATACTACGTGCTGGTAACCGTTGGCAGTCTCGACACGGCGTATGCAGGGTTTTTTCACCAGAATATGACCTGTGTCTAACTTTCATAATGGTAACAGAGCGTCAAAAAAGACGAAAAATTACAGTTTTGCCCGTGGTGAGGGCGTTGGCGTACATTGGCGCTTTCCACTGGAATCTTGAGGCCTTTTTTTCTGCTTTGCTCCGGGTTTGCTGGCCGTAGTCAAACAGAGTACATTAGTAATGTAAGAAAATTACAAATATCCTGCAACGAGGAGATGAACATGGCGGTAACCTCTACAGCCCAGGCGTGTGACCTGGTTATTTTCGGCGCGAAAGGTGATTTGGCGCGCCGTAAGCTGCTGCCTTCCCTGTACCAGTTAGAGAAAGCCGGACACATCCACCCGGATACGCGGATCATCGGCGTCGGCCGCGCGGAGTGGGATAAACAAGCCTATACCGAAGTGGTCAAGGAAGCGCTTGGCACCTTCATGAAGGAAAAACTGGATGACGAACTCTGGGCTACGCTGAGCGCGCGCCTGGACTTCTGCAACCTGGACGTCAACGACAGCAAGAACTTTACCAAACTGGGTAAAATGCTGGATCAGAAGCACCGCACCACCATCAACTACTTTGCCATGCCGCCAAGCACCTTCGGCGCCATCTGCAAAGGGCTGGGCGAAGCCAAGCTGAACCATGAGCCGGCTCGCGTGGTGATGGAGAAACCGCTGGGTACCGATTTGGCGTCCTCACGCGTGATCAACGATCAGGTGGCGGAGTACTTCAACGAATCCCAGGTTTACCGTATCGACCACTATCTCGGCAAAGAGACAGTGCTGAACCTGTTGGCGCTGCGTTTCGCCAACTCGCTGTTCGCCTCCAACTGGGATAACCGTACCATCGATTCGGTGCAGATCACCGTAGCGGAAGAGGTGGGCATCGAAGGGCGTTGGGGTTACTTCGACCAGGCCGGCCAGATGCGCGACATGATCCAGAACCACCTGCTGCAGATCCTGACCATGATCGCCATGTCGCCGCCGGCGGATCTGACCACCGACCGCATCCGCGACGAGAAGGTGAAGGTGCTGCGCTCGCTGCGCCGCATCGATCAGACCAATGTCCGGGAAACCACCGTGCGTGGTCAGTACACCGCCGGCTTCGTCCAGGGCAAGAAAGTGCCGGGTTATCTGGAAGAGGAAGGGGCGAACAAGAGCAGCAGCACCGAAACCTTCGTCTCTATCCGCGTGGATATCGACAACTGGCAGTGGGCCGGCGTGCCGTTCTACCTGCGTACCGGTAAACGTCTGCCGACCAAATGTTCGGAAGTGGTGGTGTACTTCAAAAACCCGCCGCTTAACCTGTTCAGCGATTCTTACCAGCAGTTGCCGCAGAACAAGCTGACCATCCGCCTGCAGCCGGACGAAGGTATCGAAATTCAGGTGCTGAACAAGGTGCCGGGGCTGGATCACAAGCACCGTCTGCAGACCACCAAGCTGGACCTGAGCTTCTCGGAAACCTTCAACCAGGAGCACGTGGCGGACGCCTATGAGCGCCTGCTGCTGGAGACCATGCGCGGCATTCAGGCGCTGTTCGTGCGCCGCGATGAAGTGGAAGAAGCCTGGAAGTGGGTCGACTCCATCATGGACGCATGGAAAGCCGACAACGAGGCGCCTAAGCCTTACCAGGCGGGCACCTGGGGGCCGGTGGCCTCGGTGGCGATGATCACCCGTGACGGCCGCTCCTGGAACGAGTTCGAATAATGCGTAATGCCGGCAGCCTGTCTGCCGGCTTTTTTTTGCCTGCGATCTGCGCGTGGGCCTCATAACTTACGGTACGGCCGGACGTCCGCGCATTTGTGCGGAGCCCTGTGGCAGGGGCGTGCCATTGTTAACCGCGAGTAATGGAGAAATAACGATGAAAAACTGGAAAACCAGCGCCGAGCAGATCCTGACGGCGGGGCCGGTGGTGCCTGTTATCGTGATCAACAAGCTGGAGCAGGCGGTGCCGCTGGCGAAAGCGCTGGTTGCCGGCGGCGTGCGGGTATTGGAGGTGACGCTGCGCACCGCCTGCGGGCTGGAGTCTATCCGCGCTATCGCCGAAGAGGTGCCGGAGGCGATCATCGGCGCCGGTACGGTGATCAACCCGCAGCAGTTGCGGCAGGTGACCGAAGCCGGGGCGCAGTTCGCCATCAGCCCAGGGCTGACCGAGGCCTTGCTGCAGGCGGCGACGGCGGGACCCATCCCGCTGATCCCGGGCATCAGCACCGTGTCTGAACTGATGCAGGGCATGGATCACGGTCTGCGGGAATTCAAATTCTTCCCGGCGGAAGCCAACGGCGGCGTGAAGGCGCTGCAGGCGATCGGCGGCCCGTTCCCGCAGGTGCGTTTTTGCCCGACCGGCGGCATTACGCCAAACAATTACCGCGATTATCTGGCGCTGAAAAGCGTGCTTTGCATCGGCGGTTCCTGGCTGGTGCCGGCGGACGCGCTCGAAAAAGGCGACTATGCGCGCATCACTGAACTGGCGCGCAGCGCCGTCAGCGGCGCCGCGTTGTAACCCGCGCCAGGCCTGGGGTTGGCGCTTATTTGCTCACCCGCGGATATCGCAAGGCTCAACGCTCCGTTGAGCCTTTTTTAATTTTTATCGCGATTAACTTTCTTATTTTTAACCCGTTTTTTTCTGCTTTTTGATGAAAACGGCAGTTTGCTTTCTTATTTTGGCTGTGGTAAAAATATCTCAGTTGAAAATTTTACTTTTATGAGGATATTGGGCAAATCGCACGGTGTGCGGCTGATAATAGAGAACTATTATGATGACTATTAACGGAACTACCCTCAGAACCTCTACGTGCCAACTCTTCCTGTCTGCGATCCTTGCCAGTGAGCATCACTGGTGCAGCGAGCTATAGCGTCTTTCTCCCTTAACCGGTGCGGGTAGCGGGCTTAGGCCTTCATTCTACCGTTCAGCCGGGCAAACATTCTTTTTGCGTTTGGGTCAGTTTATCCCCAGGGATCTCTGCGTCTTGCGCGCCGTACTGCGGCCGTTCGACGAGATAAATCGGGATAAATATGCCTTGGCGCGCGTTATTCGCCGTTTGGGAGAAAAATTATGATTTATTGGATCTTTTTAGGTTTGGCCATCATGACCGAAATCATCGGCACCTTGTCGATGAAATACGCCAGCGTCAATGGCGGCATGATCGGACATATCGTGATGTACGTGATGATCACCGCGTCTTATGTGTTGCTGTCGGTGGCGGTAAAACGCGTGGCGTTGGGCGTGGCCTATGCGCTGTGGGAAGGTATCGGCATTCTGTTCATTACCCTGTTCAGCGTGCTGTGGTTCGACGAGCCCATTTCGGCGCTGAAGGTACTGGGTCTGGCTACGCTGATCGCCGGCATCATGCTGGTGAAATCCGGTACCCGCAAAGAGCGAAAACAGGTCAGCCCGCGAGGTGACAACCATGCAACAGTTTGAGTTGTACCACATTGGGTTCCTGGGGCTGGCCATCGTGCTGGAAATCATCGCCAACATCTTCCTGAAGATGTCGGACGGCTTCCGTAAAATTTGGCTGGGGCTGTTGTCGCTGCTGTCGGTGCTCGGCGCGTTCAGCGCCCTGGCGCAGGCGGTGAAGGGCATCGATCTGTCGATCGCTTACGCGTTGTGGGGCGGTTTCGGTATCGCCGCCACCATCGCCGCAGGCTGGATCATGTTCGGCCAGCGGTTGAACGCCAAAGGTTGGATTGGCCTGGCGTTGTTGCTGGCGGGGATGGTGATCCTTAAACTGTCCTGATAGCGGGCAATAAAAAACCGCAGGCGTTGCCGTCTGCGGTTTTTTTTCGTCTGCGCTCAGGCTTACAGCGCGGCGATGATTTTGATTTCCACTTTATATTTCGGATTCATCAGCTGCGCCTGCACGGTGCAGCGCACCGGCGCGCTGCCGGCAACCACCCAGGCGTCCCAGGCGGCGTTCATCGCGGCGAAGTCGGCGGTATTGGCCAGGAAGATGGTGGCGTCCAAAATGCGGCTTTTATCCGAGCCTACGCGCGCCAGCAGCACGTCGATGGCGGCAAGAGCGTTGGCGGTCTGCGCGGTTGCGTCATCGTCCAGATTCTCTGGCACGCTGGTGTAGTAAACGGTCTCGTTGTGCACCACGGCTTCGGACCAGCGCTGATCGGGATCAATTCTTTCGATATTCATTTGCTTATCTCCATATCATAGTCCCGCTAAGGGTAGCACAGCCGGTGATGAAAAAGCGCGGCGATAAAGTGGGTGGTAGCCGGGCGACAGGCTTGGCATAATCACCGCTGAATGACACCGGCAGAGAGACAGCGTGACAGACGATTTTGCAACAGACGGCGCATTGGCGCAGGCTATCAAGGGATTCAAACCGCGTGAGCCGCAGCGGCAGATGGCGCAAGCCGTTACCGAAGCGATCAATTTCAAGCAGGAGCTGGTGGTGGAAGCCGGCACCGGCACCGGCAAAACCTTCGCTTATCTGGCGCCGGCGTTGCGCGCCGATCGCAAAGTGATCATCTCGACCGGTTCGAAAGCGTTGCAGGATCAGCTGTATGCGCGCGATCTGCCCACCGTCGCCAAGGCGCTGAAGTACAAAGGCAAGCTGGCGCTGCTGAAGGGACGCTCCAACTACCTGTGTCTGGAGCGGCTGGAGCAACAGTCGATGGCCGGCGGGGAGCTGGCGGGGCAGACGCTGATCGATTTGGTGCAGCTGCGCAAGTGGTCGTCGCAGACCAAAGAAGGCGACATCAGCACCTGCAGCGAAGTGGCGGAAGACAGTTTCGTCTGGCCATTGGTGACCAGCACCAATGATAACTGTCTCGGCAGCGACTGCCCGCTGTATCAGGATTGCTTCGTGGTCAAAGCGCGCCGCCGCGCGATGGATGCGGATGTGGTGGTGGTGAACCATCACCTGTTCCTGGCGGATATGGTGGTGAAAGAGGGCGGTTTCGCCGAGCTGATCCCGGAAGCCGAGGTGATGATTTTTGATGAGGCGCACCAAATCCCCGACATCGCCAGCCAGTATTTCGGCCAGCAGCTCACCAGCCGCCAATTGTTGGATCTGGCGAAGGACATCACCATCGCCTACCGCACCGAGGTGCGCGATGCCGCCCAACTGCAAAAAAGCGCCGACCGTCTCAGCCTGAGCACGCAAGATTTTCGCCTTAATCTGGGAGAGCCGGGTTTTCGCGGCAATCTGCGCGATGTGCTCGGGGAACCGAACGTGCAGCGCGCTTTATTGCTGCTCGATGACGCGCTGGAGCTGTGTTACGACGTGATGAAGCTGTCTCTGGGGCGTTCGGCGCTGCTGGACGCCGCCTTTGAGCGCGCCACGCTGTACCGCGCGCGTCTCAAACGCCTCAAGGCGGTGACGGAGCCGGGCTACAGCTATTGGTATGAGTGCAATTCGCGCCACTTCGTGTTGGCGCTGACGCCGTTGACGGTGGCCGACCGGTTCCGCGAAATGCTGGACGAGAAGCCGGGCAGCTGGATCTTTACCTCGGCCACGCTGTCGGTCAACGATCAACTGGGCCACTTCACCGAACGCTTGGGACTGACCAAGGCCAAAACGCTGCTGCTGCCGAGCCCGTTCGACTATGCCAAACAGGCGTTGCTGTGCGTGCCGCGCTTTTTGCCTTCGCCGAATCAGCCCGGCGGGGCGCGCCAGCTGGCGCGCATGCTGCGGCCATTAATCGAAGCCAACAACGGCCGCTGCTTCTTCTTATGCACCTCGCACCAGATGATGCGTGAGCTGGCGGAAGAGTTTCGCGCCACGATGACGCTGCCGGTGCTGTTGCAGGGGGAAACCAGCAAAGGGCAGCTGTTGGCGCAGTTCGTCGCCGCCGGTAACGCGCTGTTGGTGGCGACCAGCAGCTTCTGGGAAGGGGTGGACGTGCGCGGCGATGCGCTGTCCTGCGTGATCATCGATAAACTGCCGTTTACCTCACCGGACGATCCGTTGCTGAAGGCGCGTATTGAAGATTGCCGCCTGCGTGGCGGCGATCCGTTCAATGATGTGCAGTTGCCGGATGCGGTCATCACCCTGAAACAGGGCGTCGGCCGTTTGATCCGCGACACCGACGATCGCGGCGTGCTGGTGATTTGCGATAACCGTCTGGTGATGCGCCCTTACGGCGAGGTGTTCCTCAATAGCCTGCCGCCCACGCCGCGCACCCGCGATCTGAAGCAGGCAATCGCCTTCCTGCAGGCCGCCGACACGTCGGCCACGTGAAAGATGAAGGGCTTACGGGGCTGTGCTACAATGCGCGCCCTGTATGAAAAACCCAGTTTTATTCCCGCCAGAGGTTGGCATGTCCACGCGAATTTTAGCGATCGATACCGCGACGGAAGCCTGTTCCGTCGCCGTCTGGAATCAAGGCGAAATCCACGCCCTGTTTGAGCTGTGCCCACGCGAGCATACGCAACGAATTTTACCTATGGTGCAGCAGGTGCTGGCGGAATCCGGTCTGGCGCTCAACCAGCTCGATGCGCTGGCCTTCGGCCGTGGCCCCGGCAGCTTTACCGGGGTGCGCATCGGTATCGGCATCGCTCAAGGCCTGGCGCTGGGCGCCGATCTGCCGATGATCGGCGTTTCCACGCTGCAAACCATGGCGCAGGGCGCCTGGCGCGTCAGCGGCGCGGAGCGTGTGCTGGCGGCGATCGATGCGCGCATGGGTGAAGTTTACTGGGGGCAGTTCGAACGCCAGGCGGACGGCCGCTGGTTGGAAAGCGAAGGCGAGGCGGTGCTGTCGCCGGCGCAGGCGCTGGAGCGTGCGCAGCGCCTGCAGGGCGAATGGGCCCATGTTGGCACCGGGTGGCAAACCTATCCCGATCTGGTCAACGGTTCCACGCTGAGCGTGCGCGACGGCCAGATGCTGTTGCCGCAGGCGGAAGACATGCTGCCGCTGGCGCTGCAGGCCTGGCAAGAAGGGCTGGCGGTAGCGGTGGAAAACGCCGAGCCGACCTATCTGCGCAATGAAGTCACCTGGAAAAAACTGCCGGGCCGCGACTGATTGCGGCGTATTGTGCTGATGTTGATGCCGGGCGATGAGGGGTTGCAACTTGAACGATGAAACGCGGTCAAAGTTACAGCCATTTCAGGAGATTGCGACCATGTTAATCCGCACTGCAAGTAAAAAGCTGTCGCTGCTGGCCGTCGCCTGCGGCGCGCTGGTTTTATCCGGGTGCGTCACCGTACCGGATGCGATCAAAGGCTCCAGCCCTACGCCGGTGACTCAGCTTTCCTCGGTACAAAATGCACCCAACCTGTTTACCGGCGCGGAAGCCCGTTTCGGCGGCACCGTGGTAAACGTCGCCAACGAACAAGGGCGCACGGTGCTGGAGATTGCGGCGGTGCCGCTCGACAGCGGTGCGCGGCCGATACTGGGCGAACCGTCGCGCGGCCGCTTGCTGGCCACGGTAAACGGCTTCCTCGAACCGGTCGATTTCAAAGGCCAGCTGGTGACCGTCGTCGGCGCCATTACCGGTCTGAAAGAGGGGCGAATCGGCATGACGCCGTATCGCTTCGTGACGATGAACGTGACCGGTTTCAAACGCTGGCATCTGGTGCAGCAGGTGGTGATGCCGCCGGCGCCGATGGGCCCTTGGGGCTGGCGCGGAGGTCCGTGGGGACCCGGTTGGGGCGCAGGCTATGGCTGGTACAACCCTGGCCCGGCACAGGTGCAAACCATCGTAACCGAGTAGCATACGCTTGATGTGAACACATTTGACAGGGCGGCTCAGGCCGCCCTTTTGTTTTTTGGGATAAGGAATATCCGACAATTAGTGACGTACATCGCAACCTGAATAATGTTTAAAACCCGAACTGGTCTGCTGAGTTAAAATATTGTTATGGTTAGGCTGCGAGTTTGAGGGCTGCGATGATAATTAGTAATGATTTCAGGAGTAATACCTTGGATAAGGTCTGGTTAAAACGGTATCCGGCAGATGTGCCCGCAGAGATTGATGCCGATCGCTATTCGTCGTTGATCGAAATGTTTGAGCATGCCGTGCAGCGCTATGCCGATCAGCCCGCCTTTATCAATATGGGCGAGGTGATGACCTTCCGCAAACTGGAAGAACGCAGCCGGGCTTTCGCGGCTTACCTGCAAAATGAACTGGGCCTGAAGAAGGGCGACCGCGTCGCACTGATGATGCCTAACCTGTTGCAATACCCCATCGCCCTGTTCGGCATTCTGCGCGCCGGCATGGTGGTGGTCAACGTCAACCCGCTGTATACCCCGCGTGAGCTGGAGCACCAGTTGAACGACAGCGGCACCAGCGCCATCGTCATCGTGTCCAACTTCGCCCATACGCTGGAAAAAGTGGTGTTCAACACTCAGGTCAAGCACGTGATCCTGACGCGCATGGGCGATCAGTTGTCGGCCGCCAAAGGTACGCTGGTCAACTTCGTGGTCAAGTACGTCAAGCGTCTGGTGCCGAAATACAACCTGCCGGATGCCATTTCATTCCGCAGCGCGCTGCAGCGCGGCCGCCGCCTGCAGTATGTAAAACCGGACATCATTAATGCCGATCTGGCCTTCCTGCAATATACGGGCGGCACCACCGGGGTGGCGAAGGGCGCGATGCTGACGCACCGCAACATGCAGGCCAACCTCGAGCAGGCCAAGGCCGCCTATTCGCCGCTGTTCCGCGAAGGGCAGGAACTGGTGGTGACGGCGTTGCCGCTGTATCACATTTTCGCGCTGACGGTGAACTGCCTGCTGTTTATCGATCTGGGCGGGCGCAATTTGCTGATCACCAACCCACGCGACATTCCAGGGCTGGTGAAAGAACTGGGCAAATATCCGTTCACCGCCATGAGCGGGGTGAATACGCTGTTCAACGCGTTGCTGAACAACGAAGAGTTCCACAAGCTCGATTTCTCTACGCTGCGTTTCTCGGTCGGCGGCGGCATGTCGGTGCAAAAAGCGGTGGCCGAGAAGTGGGAGAAAACCACCGGTAAACACCTGCTGGAAGGTTATGGCCTGACGGAGTGCGCGCCGTTGGTGGCCGGTAACCCTTACGATCTGAAACACTACAGCGGCAGCATCGGCCTGCCGGTGCCGTCGACGGACATTCGTCTGGTGGACGACAATGGCCAGGATGTACCGCCGGGCGAACCGGGCGAACTGTGGGTCAAAGGGCCGCAAGTTATGTTAGGCTATTGGCAGCGCCCGGACGCCACCGACGAAGTGCTGAAAGATGGCTGGTTGGCGACCGGCGATGTGGTGACCGTAGACGAGCAGGGGTTCGTGCGCATCGTCGACCGCAAGAAAGACATGATCCTGGTCTCCGGTTTCAACGTTTACCCGAACGAGATCGAGGACGTGGTCAGCCAGCATCCGAAAGTGCTGGAATGTGCGGCGATCGGTGTGCCGAGCGAGGTCTCCGGCGAAACGGTGAAGATCTGCGTGGTGAAGAAAGACGCCTCGCTGACCAAGGAAGAGCTGTTGACCCATTGCCGTCGGCACCTGACCGGGTATAAAGTGCCTAAAATTGTTGAGTTCCGCGATGAACTGCCGAAGTCTAACGTCGGCAAGATTTTGCGGCGAGAACTGCGCGATGAGCTAAAAACGCCGAAGCCGGCCGATGCCGCCTAGGTGTCGCTCTCGCGCCTGACTATCAACAACGCCGGTGAATGCCGGCGTTGTTGTGTTTGAATCCTACAAGAGAATGATGTTTTGAATTATCAGTTGATCACTACCGATGCCGGATTGCAGCAGGTCTGCGAGCAGGCGAGAAAGCATGCCCAGATTGCGCTGGACACCGAGTTTGTCAGAACGCGCACCTACTATCCGCAGCTGGGCCTGATCCAGCTCTACGACGGTGAACAACTCTCCCTTATCGATCCTCTGCCGATCAAGCAATGGCAGCCGTTTGTCGAGCTGCTGGCCGACACCGCCGTGGTGAAGTTCCTGCATGCCGGCAGTGAAGATCTCGAAGTGTTTCTCAACGCCTTTAAAACGCTGCCGACGCCGATGGTCGACACTCAGATCCTGGCTGCCTTTACCGGCCGGCCGCTCTCCTGTGGCTTCGCGACGCTGGTGGCGGAGTACATGAAGGTTGAGCTGGACAAGAGCGAGTCGCGCACCGACTGGCTGGCGCGCCCGCTGACCGAAAGGCAATGCGTGTACGCGGCCGCCGACGTGTTCTATCTGCTGCCGATGGCTAAACAGTTGGTGCAGGAGACCGAAGAGGCCGGTTGGACCGCAGCGGCCAATAACGAGTGCCTGCTGCTGTGCCAGCGTCGTAGCGAGACGCTGGCGCCGGCATTGGCCTACCGCGAAATCAGCAACGCCTGGCAGCTGCGCCCGCGTCAGCTCGGTTGTCTGCAGAAGTTGGCGGAATGGCGGCTGTGCCAGGCGCGTGAGCGCGATCTGGCGGTGAACTTTGTGGTGCGTGAGGAGAACCTGTGGCAGGTGGCGCGCTATATGCCGTCTTCGCTGGGAGAACTGGATTCGCTGGGTCTGAGCGGGCCGGAGATCCGTTATCACGGTAAAACGCTGCTGGCGCTGGTGGCGGAGGCCGAAGCGCTGGACGAGTCCGAGTTGCCGGCGCCGTTGGCCAACCTTATCGATCAGCCGGGCTACAAGAAGGTGTTCAAAGACATCAAGGCGGCGATCGCTACCGTCAGCGAGCAAAGCGGGTTGAGCAGCGAGCTGCTGGCATCCCGTCGCCAAATTAACCAATTGCTGAACTGGCATTGGAAACTGAAGGACGGCGAAAGTCGCCCTGAATTAATCAGCGGCTGGCGCGGCGATTTATTAATGGCACCGTTGCAGGACATCCTGAAAGATTATTAATCGCTGGTTATCACCAGGGCAGGGTAGGGAAACTCTGCTCGGGTGAATATAGGCAGGAAATAATGCGTTGAAGGTAAATCTGGCCAGAATTTACTTTAAACGAGGTGGCGGCAAAGTTAATTGGGAATTGTCCCAAAGGGAAAAATCGATTTTTTGCTGCCGACAATGCTTAATGACTGGATGCACATACAGTTACCCCCTGCATAAAATATACAGGGGGTAATTAATGCGTCGCAATCATTTAGCTGCTTCTTCCGATTCCGGTAATGTCACGTTAAGTTCAAGTACCGAAATATCGTCCCCTTTCTGCTCGAACTGCACATGCAGCATTTCAGGATCGATCTGAATGTATTTGCAAATAACCGCCAGAATATCGCGTTTCAAATCAGGCAGATACGGGGGCTCACTGTCCCCGCGGCGACGCTCTGCGACGATAATCTGCAGCCGTTCCTTGGCTATATTGGCTGTCTGTTTTTTGCGGGACAGAAAGAAGTCTAATAAGGCCATGGTTTATCCCCCAAAAAGGCGTTTCAGGAAACCCTTCTTCTCTTCTTCAATGAAGCGGAATGGGCGTTCTTCCCCCAACAAGCGGCAAACGGTATCGTCATATGCCTTACCGGCGTCTGACTCGGCATCCAGAATGACAGGCTCACCCTGGTTGGAAGCACGCAGTACGGACTGGTCTTCCGGGATTACGCCCACCAGCGGAATGCGCAGGATTTCCAGTACGTCTTCCATGCTCAGCATGTCGCCACGGCTGACGCGGCCTGGGTTATAACGGGTCAGCAGCAGGTGTTCCTTGATAGGCGATTCGCCTTTCTCAGCGCGGCGTGATTTAGAAGAGAGAATGCCCAGGATACGGTCGGAGTCGCGTACCGAAGAGACTTCCGGGTTGGTGGTGATGATAGCTTCGTCGGCGAAATACAGCGCCATCAGCGCACCGGTTTCGATACCGGCCGGTGAGTCGCAGACCACGAAGTCAAAATCCATCTCGCCGAGATCGTTGAGGACTTTTTCAACGCCTTCACGGGTTAACGCGTCTTTGTCGCGCGTCTGCGAAGCCGGCAGGATATAGAGGTTTTCAGTGCGTTTGTCTTTGATCAACGCCTGATTCAGCGTGGCATCGCCCTGAATCACGTTCACGAAATCATAAACTACCCGACGTTCGCAGCCCATGATCAGGTCAAGATTACGCAGACCGATATCGAAATCGATCACGACGGTTTTCTTGCCTTTCTGGGCCAGGCCGGTAGCGATGGCCGCGCTCGAAGTGGTCTTGCCAACGCCCCCTTTACCCGATGTAACAACAATAATGCGTGCCATGAAATGGATTCCTTGTCAAAAGGGCTTAATTTAAAGGTTGTATGGTTAAAGCGTTATCCAACAGGCTGAGTCGTACGGCCTGCCCGACGTAATCGGACGGGATTTGGTCGCTCAACCAGTACTGCCCTGCGATAGAGACTAGCTCAGCCGCCAGGTGGGTGCAAAAAATCTGACATTGCGTGTCGCCTGACGCGCCTGCCAGTGCGCGACCGCGCATCATGCCGTAGACATGAATATTGCCGTCGGCAATCAATTCGGCGCCGGCGCTGACGCTGCTGGTCACGATAAGATCGCTGTTGCGGGCGTAAATCTGTTGGCCGGAGCGGACAGGCGTACTGATGATGCGCGTTTTGGCGGGGGCGTTATCCGCCACCACGGGCGCTGGTGCAGGCTCCGGCGCCGCCATTTTCTGGCCTTTGCCTTCGCTCAGCAGCGGCAGCCCGGCGCGGGCTATCGCGCGCTTTTGCCGCTCATCTCTGCAACCGCTGATACCCACAACGCGCAGACCTGCCGCCGCGACAGCCTGTTGAAGTTCTTTCCAGTTCGCATCGCCTTCCAGCGTTGCGACGTTGATAACAACAGGGGCGTTTTTCAGAAAAGCGGGCGCTTGCTCAACTTTTTCCTGTAACGCCTGGCGTATTACCTCGGGCTGCGAATTATGCAAATGAACAACCGATAGGGTAAAACTGCTGCCTTTTAGCTCAATTGGCGATTGTGACATCTATCCTGACTCAGTCTCAGCAACTTTAAATCCCCGGAATACCACTCGGGGTGCGATATTCCGATGTACTATAAGCATGTTATAGTCAGAGTTATATCCAGGCAAGACGCTCCCTCAATTAAATAGAGTTAAAAAAATGCTTTGTGTGATCTATAGAAGCCCGAAACGCGATCAAACTTATCTTTATGTCGAAAAAAAAGACGATTTCTCTCGTGTGCCGGAAGAGCTGATGAAAAGTTTCGGCGTGCCGCAATTCGCCATGATGCTGTCGCTCGATGAGCGCAAGAAATTGGCCTCGGCGGATATCGAAAAGGTGAAGCAGGCGTTGAAAGACGAAGGCTATTATCTGCAGTTCCCGCCGCCGGTTGAAAACCTGCTCAATCAGCATCTGGCGGGCGATAAGGCCTGAGACAGTCGCCACGGCCAGGGGAGGCGCGATGACACGTTCGGCGAGAAAGACCGTATTGGCCGCCTGGTTGACGCTGGGCGCGGTGCTGATGCCCGGCGCATCGCAGGCGGCGCAGGAGACGACGCTGGCGGCGAGCGGCCGCGATCCGGCGCAGTTCCCGGCGTATGTCGATCAACTTAAGCGCCGGGCGCGGGAACAGGGCATCAGTCAGGCCACCCTTGATCGCGCGTTTGCGCAAATCCATTTCGTCGATCGGGTGATCAAGGCCGATCGCAATCAGCCGGAGCAGAAGGTAACCCTGGACGACTATCTACGGCGGGTGATGTCGCCCGCCAAGGTGCGCCAGGGGCGCGAACTGTATCGGCTGCGCCATGCGCAATGGTTGCGGGCCAGCGAGCGCTATCGGGTGCCAGGGCGTTATATCATCGCGCTGTGGGGGATGGAGAGCGCCTACGGCAAGATTCAGGGGCGGGAAGACGTGGTGTCTGCGCTGGCGACCTTGGCGTTTGAAGGGCGCCGTGAAGCTTTTTTCAGCCAGGAACTGATGGCGGCGCTGCAGATAGTCGAGCAGGGGCACGTCGGCGATACGCCGCTGAAAGGCTCCTGGGCCGGCGCGATGGGGCAATGCCAGTTTATGCCGAGCTCCTTCTTGCGCTACGCTGCGGATGGCGACGGCGATGGGCGCATCGATATCTGGAATAACATTGACGACGTTTTCGCGTCTACAGCCAGCTATTTGTCCAAAGAGGGTTGGCAGCCCGGCATCGGTTGGGGGCGCGAGGTCAAATTGCCCGCCGGTTTCAACCGGGCCGAACTGGGCCTGAAAGACGCGCAGGCGCGCAGCGTCAACGACTGGCAAAAACGCGGCGTGCGCCGCGCGGATGGCAGTGCGTTGCCGCATGCCGTGCAGCGCGGTTGGATTATCGCGCCGGATGATCTGCAGGGGCGGACGTTCCTGGTCTATGATAATTTCCGCACCCTCATGCACTGGAATCGCTCTTACTATTTCGCTCTCGCCGTGGGTATGATGGCAGACGCGATCGGGCATTGATCCGGCACACCAATAATCGGCTTGGCGCGCCAAGCCTCTACAGTTTGGGAGAAGCGGTATGTATCAACATAGAGACTGGCAGGGTTCGTTGCTCGATTTCCCGGTGAACAAGGTGGTCTGCGTCGGCAGCAACTACGCCGATCACATCAAGGAAATGGGCAGCGCGGTATCCGTCGAACCGGTGGTGTTTATCAAACCGGAAACGGCGTTGTGTGATATTCGCCAACCGGTGGCCATTCCCAAAGAGTTCGGTGCGGTGCATCATGAGGTGGAGCTGGCGGTATTGATCGGCACGCCGCTGAAACAGGCCAACGAAGATCGCGTTGCGCGGGCGATCGCCGGTTACGGTGTGGCGCTCGATCTGACGCTGCGCGATCTGCAAGCGGGCTTTAAAAAGGCCGGTCAGCCGTGGGAAAAGGCCAAGGCCTTCGACGGTTCCTGCCCGATGTCGGGATTTATCCCGGTGGCGGAATTCGGCGATCCGCAAAACGCCGAGCTGTCGTTGACCGTCAACGATCAATTGCGCCAGCAGGGCAATACGCGCGACATGATCACGCCAATCCTGCCGCTTATCAGCTACATGAGCCGCTTCTTCACGCTGCGCGCCGGTGACATCATCCTGACCGGCACGCCGCAGGGCGTGGGCCCGATGGCTTCCGGCGACATGCTGAAAATCAGCCTGAACGGCAAAACGCTCAGCACCCGGGTGATCTGATTTCTCCTTGCCGCCGGCATCGTCGGCGGCAAAGCTTGCATCTTGTGGCTAAAATGTCTATATAGTCCCCCCTCGAACCTGCGCGCAGGTGACTTATCCATTTACCGAAACCGGACGCTAACATGTCACAACTCGCTTTTTGGCAACAGAAAACGCTGGCGGAAATGTCAGAACAAGAGTGGGAATCGCTATGCGACGGGTGCGGGCAATGCTGTTTGAATAAGCTGATCGACGAAGATACCGACGAGATTTATTTTACCAACGTAGCCTGCAACCAGCTCAACATCAAATCCTGCCAATGCCGCAACTACGAGCGGCGCTTCGAGCTGGAAGAAGACTGCATCAAACTGACGCGCGAAAATCTCACCACCTTCGATTGGCTGCCGCCTACCTGCGCCTATCGTCTGATTGGCGAAGGCAAGCCGCTGTTCCCCTGGCACCCGTTGCTGAGCGGCTCCAAGGCGGCGATGCACGGCGAGCGCATCACGGTGCGGCATATCGCGGTGCGCGAGAGTGAAGTGGTGGACTGGCAGGATCATATCCTCAACAAGCCGGACTGGGCCAGATAACGCGGATACCTTGACAGATGTTGCTCGGCAACACGAGTTTTAATGCCAGAGGGCGGCGTGTTAAGACATTCCGCCCTCTTGGCTATTGAGCTTGCGCGCGTGAGACTCTTGCTTCACGCTTTTTTATCTCGGCGATGCCAGTTGGCCAGATTTTTCAGCGGCTGCTTCACATACGGGCTGGCTTTGATCAGGCTGAACAGCAGTTTATTCACCGCCGTGCCCACTTTGTCCATTGGCCGGTCGATATCGAGAAACAGCACCGCACGCAGCTCGTCGGTATCATTGCGGACCTCGTGTTCATAAGAATCATCAAACAAAATCACCTTGCCTTCATCCCAGTGCAGGATTTGGTCGTCAACGCGGATCCAGAGCTTGTCCCGATCCTTTGGCACGATCAATCCCAGATGCGCGCGCACGACGGCTCGCGTCGGGCCCTTGTGGGGCACGATGTGATAGTGCGGTTTGAGGATTGAAAACATGGCGGTGCGCATGCCCGGGATCTCGCTGACCGCCTCTGCTGTGCGCGGGCAGATGGCGCAGTTTTCATCAACCCGTTGCCCGTAGACAAACAGCCCGAAGGTTTTCCAGTTATCTCCTTTAGAGATGCGTTTCTGATCCGGCGATATTTGGTGGAATGCTGGGATATCCTCCGGGTGCTCCAGCAACCGATCCAACTCCTGGCGAATGGCCGGCCAACGGGCTTCCAGCGCCGTCACCCAATGAAATTCATGATTACCGATCCGCGGTGTGGTGGAGATGAGCGAATGGCGAGTCTGAAATTCGCCGTTCCAGCGCAGGAATTTTTTCCCGGCTTTGAGCAGCATGCGCCGCAGGAAGGGGCGCTGAGACGAAGGGGGCAATGTGGTATCCGGCATAGTATCGTGTCCTTGATGTCATATGATGTGCTGTAGTCAGCCAAAACCTGGCTCACAGGAAGAAAGGGTGAAAGTCAACACGTCATTTAGCATAGGGAAAGCATCGCGAACGATTTTAATCTTTAGTGCGCGAATGGCGTTGATGCTTGCTGCCGGATAGAGGCAAATTCCAACAATTTATTTAAGGATGGTAAGGGCTTGTGCGGGGGAGGAGGGGGAAAAAAGCCCCTGCAAAGATGAGGGGCAAGACACACAACAACACCAGGGAAATCGGTAGTACTCACTTTGCCGATACTATAAGGATTTTATGGGTAAACTTCACCAAAATATTGTGCTCTGAATGTGACAAAGGTGCAGTCGTTCATAAGTAACGGTAATTTATTGATGCTCGAAGGCTGAAAGGAATGAGCCAGAGCGGCCAGTTTTTAGTCGCCGATATCGCAGAAGTTTAATGTTATGTAAATTACGCGCTTAATTGTGCCGGGATGCTTCTTTTTAAACGATAAGTTGGGTAATTTGGCCGCTCTCCCGCAAGTTCGAGAGTATAACAATGAAAATGATCCGCCTGTTTGCCGTAGCTGGAGCGCTGATCGTGCTCGTTTACTTCCTTACACATACCTGAGGTAGCTTTATCTCGGAATGTGGCAGCAATACCTAAAAAAAACGGCGCCTTCCGGCGCCGTTTTTTGTTTGTCTGCCGATCAGCGGCCGAACAGGTCGCGGCGGCGTGGGCGAACAAATTGCGCGATCAGCACAATCAGCGCCACCAGCAGATAGGCGCCGAAGATGCCGACCAACCATTGCGGCATTTCCAACGTCAGGAATTGCCATTGACGCACGGAGCAGTCACCGGAAGCGTGGAACACCGCCGGCAGCCATTTGTCCAGCGGCAGCCAGGACGGGAAGCTGACGAAGAAATCGCAGGTATTGAATGGCGAAGGATGCAACTGGATCATGGTGTGCTTCCACGCCAGCTGTACGCCTTCCCAGGCGCTGTAGATCCACAGCAAGATCGCCGCGTAGCGCAGCGGCGTTTTCGGCGCGATGGCGCCCACCAGCGAGGCGCCGAGGATACCGAACAGCGCGCAACGCTCGTAAATGCACATCACGCACGGCTGCAGCAGCATAACGTGCTGGAAATAGAGCGCGACCAGTTCCAACACCAACGCTGTCAGGGCCATCAGCAGCCAGGCGCCGCGTCCTTGTGAACAGCGGTTAAAGAATTGCAACATATCTAGATTCTTCCATGCAGTAAGCAATTGAACCGGCAGTGTAAACCAATTCCTCTTCGCTGCCAGCCACCTGGGCCGGATTCAGCGTAAAAATAGTCGGTTCACCCTGCCGGCGCCGTCTCAGTGGCCGACGGCGTCGATGGACGGCAACGTCAGCCAATGCCACTGCGTCAACAGCTCGGTCGCCGGTTCCAAGGTGAACTGGACGCATAGCAGGCCAACCACCGTCAGCACCACCGTATAAGGCAGGGCCATCCATACCATGCGGCCATACGACAAACGCACCAGCGGCGCCAGCGCAGACGTCAGCAGAAACAGAAACGCCGCCTGCCCGTTAGGGGTGGCGACCGAGGGCAGGTTGGTGCCGGTATTGATGGCGACCGCCAGCAGCTCGAACTGCTTCAGCCCGATAGCGCCGGTTTCCAGCGCGGTGCGCGCCTCGTTGATGTAAACCGTGCCGACGAACACGTTGTCGGAAACCGACGACAGCAGGCCGTTGAACAGGTAGAACAGCGAAAGCTGAGAGGCGGGCTCGGCGCGCAGCACAAACTGGATCACCGGGCTGAACAGGTGCTGCTCGATGATGACCGCGACCACGGTGAAAAACACCGTCAGCAGCGCGGTGAACGGCAGCGCTTCCTGGAACGCTTTGCCGATGGCGTGCTCGTCGTTCACGCCGCACAGGGAGGTGGCGAGAACGATGACCGACAGGCCAATCAGCCCCACTTCAGCCAGGTGGAAGGCCAGCGCCAGCACCAGCCAAACGCCGATCAGCGCTTGCATCACCAGTTTGAGCCGTTCTTGTTTGCTACGGCCCGCAGTGGCCTTGCGGTCATACTCTTTCAGCACGTCGCGTACCGCTTCCGGTAGCTGCGCGCCGTAACCAAACAGGCGAAAACGTTCTACCAGCCAACAAACCAGCAGGCCGCACACCAACACCGGCAGCGTGACCGGCGCCATTCGCAGGAAGAAATCGATAAAACCCCAGCCCGCGTTTTTGGCGATGATCAGGTTTTGCGGCTCGCCTACCATGGTCATGACCCCGCCGAGCGCGGTACCGACGCCGGCGTGCATCAGCAGGCTGCGCAGAAAGGCGCGGAATTGCTCCAGCGTCTGTTTGCGCTCTTCGCCGGTAAAATCGCTGTCATCGCCGATGTCGCCGTCGGGGCGATTCGACGTCACGTTGTGATAGATGGAATAGAAGCCGGTGGCCACGCTGATCACCACCGCCACGACCGTCAGCGCGTCGAGGAAGGCGGAAAGAAAGGCAGCGGCCAGGCAGAACGCCAGCGACAGCAGCGTTTTCGAGCGGATGTTGAGCAGCAGCTTGGTGAACACGAACAGCAGCAGTTGCTTCATAAAGTAGATGCCGGCCACCATAAAGATCAGCAGCAGCAACACGTCCAGATTATGTTCGATTTCCTGCGAGACCTGCGCCGGGCTGGTCATACCGATGGCCACGGCCTCGAGCGCCAGCAGGCCGCCCGGCAGCAGCGGGTAGCATTTCAGCGCCATCGCCAGGGTAAAGATGAACTCGACCACCAGCAGCCAACCCGCGATAAACGGGCTGGCGAAAAAGAACACCAGGGGGTTGATCGCCAGAAAAATGAGAATGGTCAGTTTGTACCAGTCGGGAGATTGCCCCAGAAAATTTTTGAGCAGGGCGCTGCGCAGGGTTGTTTCCATTGTGCTCTATGCATCCTTCAATCAGTCGTAGCACGTACCCTAACAATGCGGCGGGGGCGTGCGCAACCTGAGCTTGTTTTACGATGAGAAAATTCCTACGACCGGTATTTTTGCTCGTTTTTTGCCACGTTATGCACACTTTCGTTTATTGTTTTTCGCTCACGCTATGTCATGTCAGCACGATCTGGTATGATGAGCTGATTACTTTTACTGATTTTATCGTCGCAACGGAACGTCAAACACATGGTCATAAAGGCGCAGAGTCCTGCCGGTTTCGCGGAAGAGTACATTATTGAGAGTATTTGGAATAATCGCTTCCCCCCTGGCTCTATTTTGCCCGCGGAGCGTGAGCTTTCGGAGTTGATTGGCGTCACGCGCACCACGTTACGTGAAGTGTTGCAACGTCTGGCCCGCGATGGCTGGTTGACCATTCAGCATGGCAAACCGACCAAAGTGAACAATTTTTGGGAAACGTCCGGCCTCAATATCCTTGAGACGGTGGCCCGTCTCGATCACAAAAGCGTCCCTCAACTGATCGATAACCTGCTGTCCGTGCGCACCAATATCGCGTCGATCTTTATTCGCGCCGCGGTGCGCAATCATCCGGAGCAAGCCCAGGAAGTGTTGGCGAAGGCCGCCGAGGTCGAAGATCAGGCGGACGCTTTCAATCTGCTCGATTACGAGATCTTCCGCGGTCTGGCGTTCGCTTCCGGCAACCCGATCTACGGCCTGATCTTCAACGGTCTGAAAGGGCTGTACACCCGCGTGGGCCGTTACTACTTCTCCAATCCGGAAGCGCGCAAGCTGGCGCTGGCCTTCTACAGCAAGCTGTCCACGCTGTGCCATGAGAAATTGTACGACCAGGTGATGGATACCGTGCGCAGTTACGGTAAAGACAGCGGAGCGATTTGGCAGAGCATGCAGGGCACCATGCCGAGCGATCTGACCGAAGCGCGTCGTTAATCGCGAGTCAATGAAATAAGAAAGGGCGCCATGCGGCGCCCTTTGTCGTTGTGGCGGTTACAGCGGCGTAGGCCGCGGTGGGCAGCGATCGAGCAGCTCTACACTGCCGTCTTCATTTTGCTGCTCGAGGATCACGTCGAAGCCCCACAGGCGATGCAGGTGCTTCAACACGTCGCGGCGGCTCTTATCCAGTGGTGCGCGTTCCTGCGGGATGTAGCGCAATGTCAGCGAGCGGTCACCGCGCAGATCCACGTTCCAGATCTGAATGTTCGGCTCATGGTTGCTCAAGTTGTATTGCGCTGACAGCTCCTGGCGGATCGCCCGGTAACCGGCTTCGTTATGGATCGCGGCAATCTCCAGATAGTTGTTGCGATCGTCGTCCAGCACGGTAAACAGGCGGAAGTCGCGCATCACTTTGGGCGACAGGAACTGGCTGATAAAGCTCTCATCCTTAAAGTCGCGCATGGCGAAGTGCAATGTGTCCAACCAGTCTTTTCCGGCGATGTCCGGGAACCAGTAGCGGTCTTCTTCGGTCGGCGATTGGCAGATGCGCTTGATGTCCTGGAACATGGCGAAGCCCAGCGCATAAGGGTTGATGCCGTTATAGTACGGGCTGTTGTACGGCGGCTGATACACCACGTTGGTGTGGCTGTGCAAAAACTCCAGCATAAACCGCTCGGTCACTCGGCCCTCATCGTACAGATGGTTGAGGATGGTGTAGTGCCAGAAGGTCGCCCACCCCTCGTTCATTACCTGGGTCTGTTTTTGCGGGTAGAAATATTGGCTGACTTTGCGCACGATGCGCAACACCTCACGCTGCCACGGTTCCAGCAGCGGCGCATTCTTTTCAATAAAATAGAGGATATTTTCCTGCGGTTCGCTCGGATACCGGCGCGCCTGCTCCGGCGACTCTTCGCGTTCAACGCGTGGCAAGGTCTTCCATAACGTATTCACCTGGCTTTGCAGATACTCTTCGCGGCTTTTCTGGCGCGCTTTCTCTTCCACCAGGGAGATTTTCTGCGGGCGCTTGTACCTGTCGACCCCGTAGTTCATCAGCGCATGGCAAGAGTCCAGCAGTCGCTCCACTTCATCGACGCCGTAGCGCTCTTCGCACTGGCTGATGTAGTGGCGGGCGAACAGCAGATAATCGACGATGGAGCTGGCGTCGGTCCAGCTGCGGAACAGATAGTTATTCTTGAAGAACGAGTTGTGGCCATAGCAGGCGTGCGCCATCACCAGCGCCTGCATGGTGATGGTGTTCTCCTCCATCAGGTAGGCGATGCAGGGATTGGAGTTGATGACGATTTCATACGCCAGCCCTTGCTGGCCCTGTTTGTAGCGCTGTTCGGTTTCGATGAACTTCTTGCCGAAGGACCAATGGGTATAGTTGATCGGCATGCCGACGCTCGAATAGGCGTCCATCATCTGTTCTGAGGTGATCACCTCGATCTGATGTGGGTAGGTATCGAGCCGGTAATGCTTGGCGACGCGGTCGATCTGCTCCAAATACACCTGCAGCAGTTCGAACGTCCAGTCCGGTCCATCGCTCAGACGTTTATCATCCTTAACCTTTTCATGTGTTGAAGTAGTCATCAGCGCACCCTCATTATTCACGGGTCTTGCTCAAACGGCAGACCCTGTAACAAGCATAGTTCAAGTCATAATTAACCATTGCAAATCAGTGAAATAAAAATGCCGGTACGCAAAGGAGCGAACGGCGGTCAATCCGGCGCCCGTCCCGGCAGAAGGCGGTGCGGCACCGCACTTCCTCTTCGAGTATAACCCTGCGGCAGGGGGGCGCAACACAATGCCTGTTGCACGACAAGGATTGAAAATTGTTATGTTATATTGTAACTTTTAATTTTTCCCGATAACGGACAAGGAGCGCATTTTGGCGAGGCATTTTGGCAAACTGGCGGTGGCGCTGGCCGCGTTGTTTATCAGCGGGCAGGCATGCGCCCACGGGCATCATTCACATGGCAAGCCGCTGACGGAGGCGGAAAAAAAGGCGGAGGCGGGGGTGTTCGACGATAAGGACGTCAAAGATCGCGACCTGGCCGACTGGGAGGGCGTGTGGCAATCCGTGTATCCCTATCTGCTCAATGGGGATCTTGACCCGGTATTCAAGAAGAAAGCGGCACAGGACAAGCGCAAGACCTTCGCCGAAGTGAAGGCGTATTACCGCAAAGGGTATGCCACCGATGTGGATACCATCGGCATTGAAAACGGCGTCATGGAATTTCACCGCGGTGACCAATCCAGCGCCTGTCAGTATAAGTACGCCGGGCATAAGATCCTGACGTATGTTTCCGGTAAAAAGGGCGTGCGTTATCTGTTTGAATGCCAGGATGCCGGCAGCCTGGCGCCGAAATTCGTGCAGTTCAGCGATCACATTATCGGCCCGCGCAAATCGGCGCATTTCCATATCTTTATGGGCAACACGTCGCAGGAAGCGTTGCTGAAAGAGATGGATAACTGGCCGACTTACTACCCATTCCAACTGCAAACCAAAGAAGTCGTGGACGAGATGCTGCATCATTGATGCTGCTCGTTCCCGCAACCACAAGCCCGCCTGTGTGGGCTTGTGCTCAGTCAAACGGTCTGATTTGCAGGTAATCGTCCGTCACTTCCATTTCAAATAGCGTTTTATCTGCCAACAAGGTCGCACGCATTCGTTCCCGGGCTTGCCGGTAGCGTTCATCCAACTGAATATCACCGGCGCTTTCCCATGCGACTCGGCTTGGCCATTGCGCATAGCCGATAAACTGCCCGCCCACATCCCGATGCAGGCGCGAGCCAAGGCTGCCGCGCTGCAGATAGATACCTTGGGTCAACGCTAGCCAAGCCTGGCGAAAGGCGTGTTCGTGTCCGGGTTTGACTGAAAACTGGTAGATGGCGATGAACATAAGACGTTCTCCACAATAGCGACGGTGTGAACTTTAGGCGCTGCTTCTGGCTTTAACGTTCATATCGTGCTGCAGCGTTCAACATAAACGGGCGGGCCAAGGGCTCGAGCGTTTTATTCCGGCACTGAAAGCAAGGTTAACGGCAGCTGAAATTTTGCGCGATTTTTCTGCTGCGGAGGGAGGGGGTTCTCTTTGTTTGTTATGTTGGTATTTTTTTATTTTATTGGGTTTTTATTCTGTTTAAATGTTGGCTGGTATTTTTATATTCTGTTAAATCAATGTTGCTTATTACGCCTTTTTTGAGTGCTATCATTGATAGCGTTGATATCAATTCAGTGGCGGTATGACGCCATAATCCCCTCTAAACCGCATCTTATCGCTATTTGCAGACGGCTATTGCAAATACATGGCCCATCGACGATAAATTAATTGTGAATATTGTCACGTTTGATGACGAAGTTGTTGGACGGATTTTTTCACTGAGTTAATTTCCTGTAAGCAGAAGATTATGCTTTGTGAAGCCTTGGGCTGGAGTCAGCGATGCGAGTGGTAATTTTAGGTAGTGGAGTGGTGGGCGTAGCCAGTGCCTGGTATTTGGCGAAGGCGGGGCATGAGGTGACGGTGATCGATCGTCAGCCAGGCCCCGCACTGGAAACCAGCGCGGCGAACGCCGGGCAGATTTCACCGGGTTATGCTGCCCCCTGGGCGGCGCCGGGCGTGCCGCTGAAGGCCATCAAGTGGATGTTCCAGCGCCATGCGCCGTTGGCCATCCGCCTCGACGGCAGCAGCTTCCAGCTGAGCTGGATGTGGCAGATGTTGAAAAACTGCAACACCGAACACTACATGACCAACAAAGGCCGCATGGTGCGCCTGGCGGAATACAGCCGCGATTGTATCAAGGCGCTGCGTCAGGAAACCGGCATTCAGTACGAAGGTCGCCAGGGCGGCACGCTGCAGCTGTTTCGCACTCAACAACAGTTCGAAAACGCCGCGAAAGACATTGCGGTATTGGAAGATGCCGGCGTGCCTTACAGATTGCTGGAAGCCGGCCAGCTCGGCAGCGTCGAGCCGGCGCTGGCACAGGTGGCGCACAAGCTGACCGGTGGCCTGCAGTTGCCGAACGACGAAACCGGCGATTGCCAGCTGTTTACGCAACAGTTGGCGAAGATGGCAGAGCAGGCGGGCGTCACCTTCCTGTTCAACCGCAGCGTCGATCGTCTGCTGGTGGAGGGCGACAAGATCGCCGGCGTGCAGTGCGGCGAGGAAGTGTTCAAGGCCGACAGCTATGTGGTGGCGTTCGGCTCGTACTCCACGGCACTGCTGCGCGGCCTGGTGTCCATTCCGGTTTACCCGCTGAAGGGCTATTCGTTGACCATTCCTATCACCGACGAAGCGGCGGCGCCGTTCTCTACAGTATTGGATGAGACGTATAAAATCGCCATCACACGCTTCGACCAGCGCATTCGCGTTGGCGGCATGGCGGAGATCGTCGGTTTCAATACGCAGCTGGAGCAAAAACGGCGCGAAACGCTGGAAATGGTGGTGCGCGATCTCTACCCGAACGGCGGCCGAGTGGAAGAGGCAACGTTCTGGACCGGCCTGCGGCCGATGACGCCGGACGGCACGCCAATTGTCGGCCGCACCTCGCTGAAGAACCTGTATCTCAATACCGGGCATGGCACGTTGGGCTGGACGATGGCCTGTGGCTCCGGGCAGTTGTTGTCCGATCTGATGTCCGGCATTACGCCGGCTATCCCTTCCGATGACCTGGCGGTGGCGCGTTACAGCGCCGGGTTTCGTCAGCAACATGCGGTTCCGCTGAACGACGTGCATCCCGCACGTTAATCGTTGACTCTGTCATAGACTTTCCCGGCCATGCGCAGGCGCGCGTGGCCGCCGTACGTTGCCCCAAGGAGAAGCGATGCCCCGTCCCATAACCGCCACGATGCATCTCGGCGCGATTGAAAATAACCTGCAGGTGGTGCGCCGTTTCGCCCCCGGCGCCAAAGTCTGGGCGGTGGTCAAGGCTAACGCCTATGGCCACGGCATCAAACACGTTTGGCGCAGCATGGCGCAAACCGACGGCTTCGCCATGCTGGATCTGGCCGAAGCGGTGCTGCTGCGCGAGTCGGGTTGGCAAGGGCCTATCCTGTTGTTGGAAGGCTTCTTCCAGCCGCAGGATCTGGCGTTGCTTGACCGTTATCGCCTGACGACGGCGGTGCACAGCGACTGGCAACTGGCGGCGATCGCCGACGCCACGCTGAACGCGCCGCTCAATGTCTATCTGAAGGTGAACAGTGGCATGAATCGGCTGGGGTTCGCACCCGAGCGGCTGCATGAGGTGTGGCGCAGGGCGCAGGCGGTAGCCAACATTGCCGAGCTTACGCTGATGAGCCATTTCGCCACCGCCGACGGCCCCGAAGGCGTGACGCAGCAGATGGCCACCATCGAGGCGGCGGCAACCGATATACCGCTGCCGCGCTGCCTGGCCAACTCGGCCGCCACGCTGTGGCACCCTTCGACCCACGGCAGTTGGATCCGTCCTGGGATCGTTCTCTATGGCGCTTCGCCGAGCGGTTGCTGGAATGACGTTGCGGCGACGGGGCTGCAGCCGGCGATGACGCTGAGCAGTGAAATCATCGGTATTCAGCAGCTGAAGTCTGGCGATCGTGTGGGTTACGGTGGTCGTTACAGCGCCGCAGGCGCACAGCGTATCGGCGTGGTGGCCTGCGGTTACGCCGACGGCTATCCGCGTCATGCGCCGACCGGTACGCCGGTATGGGTTGGCGGCGTGCTGACGCGCACCCTGGGAACGGTATCGATGGATATGCTGGCGGTGGATCTGACGCCCTGTCCGCAAGTCGAACTGGGCGCCGAAGTCGAGCTGTGGGGGAAACGTCTGCCGGTGGATGAGGTGGCCACGGCGGCAGGGACGTTAGGCTATGAACTGCTGTCGGCGTTAGCGGCGCGAGTGCCGGTCGCCATCGAAGCCTGAGCCGGGGCTCAGGCGACTTTTCTGATCTGCCCTTTAATCTGCTTGCTGAGCCGCCGCGCGTGCAGCGCCAGCAGGCAGCCCGCCAGCATCACCAGCGCCAGCGACAGCTTGGGTTGCAGCGGCAACGCCATCGCCACCAGACCCAGCGCGGCGCCGCCCGCCATCTGCACGAAACCGACCAGCGCGGACGCGACGCCGGCCTCATTGGAGTAGGGTTCCAACGCGTAGCTGGTGGCCGGGCCCATCACGAATGCCAACCCGGCGCAGGCGCTGGCGACTGGCAGCATATATGCCAGCCAGTGCGTTTGCGCCGTTGCGGGCAGCAGCATGACGCCCAGCAGCAGGCCCAGACAGCCCAGCCCCATCAACATGCCGCCGGTCGCCAGACAAACCGGGCGGCCGACCTTGTGGATGATGCGGTTGGCGAAGAAGCTGACCAGCATGATCCAGAAACCGTTGGCGCCGAACACCAGCGAGAATTGCAGCGGGGTCAGGCCGGCGGTGCCCATCAGCACGTTCGGTGCCAGAGAAACGTAGGTCAGCGCCATGCCCATCGCCCCGGAGTTCACCACCGCAAAAGAGAGGAAACGCCGTTCGCTGAGGATGCGCGCGTATTGACGCACCGGCAACCCCTTGACCGGCACGGTGTCGGCGGGGCGAGTTTCCGGCAGGCGCAGCGCGATGAGCGCCAACACCAGCAGCGCGTAGCCGACCAGGAACCAGAAGGGCGCGCGCCAGCCGAAGGCTTCGGCGAGCAGGCCGCCGAGCAGCGGCGCCAGCGCCGGGATGATGTTCAGCGTGCCGTTAAGAAAGCCGAAAGCGCGGGCGGCGTCGTCGCCATTCAGGCGATCGCGCACGCCGCTGAAGGCGACGACGGCGGTGCAGCAAACCGCCACCCCTTGCAGCAGACGCGAAGCGATGAAAATCGTCGGGCTGGTGGCCAGCGCCGCCATCGCGGCGCCGATCATGTAGAGGATAATGCCGGCCAGCGCCACCGGTTTGCGGCCATAGTTATCCACCAGCGGGCCGGCGATGACCTGGCCGAGGCCAAGCACCAGAATAAATAGCGATATGGTGGATTGGATCAACGCTTCGCTGCTGCCCAGACCGACGGCAATAGCGGGAATAGTCGGCAGATAAAGATCGATGCCTAATGGGCCGAGCAGCACCAGGCTGAGAAGCATAAACAGAAACTTTTGCATAACAGAAAAGGCACGTCCGAGTGACAAAGAGGGCTAGAGTAGAGACTCTGGCGGCAAATGAAAAGGGGCAAAGCGGGTCAGCGCTGCGCCCCCTGACGATAATAGAGCGCCGAGACGGTATCGGCCACATAACGGGCCTGGTGGCGAGCATCATCCAGCGCACGATGCGGCATACCTTCGAACGGGCGAGCCTTTTTCGGGTTAAAGCCATGCAGTTCCGCCAGCGTGATCACCGTGCGCACGTCCTGAGTATCCCAAAACTTCCACGGGCAGGGCATTTCCAACTGCTGGAAGGCGTGTTCGAGGATCGCGCAGTCGAACTCTTTACCGTTCCCCCAGACCTTTACCGTATCGGTGCTGTTCATATGGATAAAACGGCTGAGGCTGCTCAGCACGCGCTTGAGGCTCTCGGTGCCGCCGAAGGCCAGCTTGCGCGCTTCATCGGACTGTTTCGCCCACCAGGCGACCGTGTCCAGACTGATGGTTCGCCCCGGCTGATCTTTCTGGCTGCTGACGGCGGCCTCGAATTCGGCGCCGAGTTCCCCGGTCCGGGGATCGAAAAACACCGCCGCAACCACCAGAATGACGGCGCTGGGTTTTATATCCAGGGTTTCAATGTCTAACATCAGATGGTGCATCGGCGTTTCCGGTGGTGGGCGTGGTGGCTTAATGTTACTACAGAACGTGCGCCGATGCGGCCGGTACGCACATGAAATCCTTTTAAAGCGCCTCGTTCAGGTTATGATGCTCGTGATACTCTTGTCAGGTTGGTCGCTATCGGTGAGAACGCTTATCTTTATTCTGTGCATGGCCGGCTACTTGCTGTTGCTGGGCTACCTTAGCATGTTCGTCACGGACAAGATCTGTGAGAAGGCGGGTAACTACACCAAAATATGCCGCGTCGTAGACATTTCCGAACCTCATATTCCCAAATAGCCCCCAGTTTATCCCAGATAGTCGGTGGTAATCAGCGGCGTCAGGATGGCCGCCAGCGCCGTGAGTGCCCCCCATTGCCGCCAGCCCAGCCGCGCCAGCCAGTCATGCCGCTGCGGCGGTGTGGACAGTTGCCCGACGGCTACGGCGCCGGTCAGCAGCAGCGTCAGAATCAGCAGCACCAGGCAACGGCTCACCAGCGTGAACTCAACATGCAGCACATTGGCGTAATACAGGCGCATCAGAATAAAATAGCTCAGCAAGATCCAGGCGAAAACGACGTTCTTCTTGAGCACCTGCTGCAGCATCAACGCGAGAAACAGGCTGTGAAACAGCGACAACAGCGGGGCCTCGATCGGGTGCCGAACGCAGACGTTGTAGACCGCCATATAAATGTTGAAAACCAGCAGGATATAGATCACATAAATATACCAGCCGTAGATGACCTTGAGCTTTTTCGGGGTCGGCGGCAGGGAGAGTGCGTCCGGTTTCATTAATGCCTCCTGATGATGCCATGTAAACGCTGTGCTTGAAGACGGCGCGGCGACATCGTAATTTAAAATCCACAGGGTATATATCACCCGAGCGCTAAATGACAATTAAACGCGGGATCGGCTTTATTTCCGCGTTGGCCTGGAACTCTTTTGCGCCCGCGGGGTCGATTGGCGTACGAATGCCTGGCGGTTTTTGCACTATGATGACAGATATAATTTATTGATATGAAAGATTATAAAAACACTTCGGGCACAAAAATCCTGCTGCTGTTCAGCCTGGCGTTTTATACGCTGTTGCCACCGTTGCTGACGGCGGTCGTGTTCAACCGTTTCAATCTTAATCCGTTCGCGATCGTCAAATTTTTTCACTTCAACCCGTTTTTGGCCGATCGGGGCATACCCGGTTATCAGACTTTCTTCTACTTGCTGATGCTATGGTTGGGGTTGAATGCTTTGCTCTGGCTGCTGGTATGGGGAGCGGGGCGATTGTATCAGCGCTGGCGATCGCCGCGCGGCTGATAGTTTCTCAAAGGGTAAAGTTGCCTGGGGAAATGACTTTGTATTCAATAATGAGACGTATTATCATTTTATTCGCCGGTGAGGGGAAAAGGGTTGTCTCCTTCTGTGCCCCCCGATCCGGCACGACATTGCTCACATTGCTTCCCGTTTTCATGCCAGCCTTGCGCTGGCACTTTTTTATCCCACGCCAAAAACCATGACGCCGGTGGTCAGCCTCTTTTCATTAATATGCCTGTTTAAAAGCCAGCACGCGGCATTGGGGCGTTAGAACAGCGAAAACAGCAACACCACCGGCAGGCTCAACGGCCAGGTTAACCCGATGGTCAGTGCGCTGATACAGCGAATTTTGACGGTGTCCCGGCTAACCAGGTAGGTGAAAACCATAGAAACTAACAGACCAATAAAATAACAGTATTGCGTTGCAACCCACAGCGGTGACATGAAACCCGATCCCAGTTGTATTTTTACGCGCGAATTCTAGGAGCTTGGCGGGTGATAATCAATGACCAAAGGCCCTTTATTCAAACCTTTATCCATAAGTATGCATAATTTATTTCTATAAAGAACGTAGGGTTATTAGCGGCTTTATGTTTATTGCCAAAAGAAATCAACAGCATAGTTACCGGTAACATTTTGCGTCAGGCAAGCCATCCTTCTGGAGTGAACTCCGCTGAGCAGTTAAAGAGTCGGTGAAGGGGGAAACGCGGTGGGGTTATGACTCATAAAAATTAATGATGTATTTGCGGACGGCAAGGCTAAGGTGAGGTGGCGTCGGGTTTAGCGGTACGTGAATCCTTCAGGCGCCGGTTTTAGCGCATCAGTCGCGATGCGCCGCTTGCCCGCCAGGGAGGGGGATGGTTGTCGTTACGGGTTTAATGAATGTTAAGACCGTAGACGAACAGCCACGAAAACAGCAGCGCCAGCAGGCATGCCATAAAAACGATGGAGATCATTTCCTTCACAACTTCATTCCTTTTCCCGGTGAGCCAAATTTACTTCTCTTTGTTTTTGCGCGAAATTTTAGATCGGTATGGGTAAAAATCCTAGTTTTAATCCTTTTTTTTCCCGGCCTTGCGGCGTAAGCCGCTTCGATAAGCCGTGGCGGCGGTGGAAAATCGGAGACGTTAACTCGTCGTAGCTATTGCTGAACGCCATGAGGCTGACTATATAAAAGGGGGACTGCGTGGCGTCGAAGGCAGCCAGGCTCGCCCCTTGCGGGGGCGTTCATCTGCCTGCGGCGCTTTCCTATGAGATGAAGGAGTCGGCAATGAGCACAAAACCAACTATCGTGCTGGTACACGGATTCTGGGGCGGCGCCGCGCACTGGAGTAAGGTCATCATCGAGTTGTCGCGCAGGGGATATACGGCGATTCATGCGGTGGAAATGCCGTTGACGTCGCTGGCTGAGGATGCGGAACGTACGCGTAAGATGGTCGCGCAGCAAGCGGGACCGGTATTGTTGGTCGGGCACTCTTACGGCGGTGCCGTGATCACGGAAATGGGCAACCAGCCTAACGTGGTTGGCCTGGTCTACATCGCCGCGTTTGCGCCTGATGCCGGTGAAAGTGCCGGCGGTATTACGCAAGCGCATCCTCCTGCGGCAGTCGAGAATCTGGCCCCGGACAGCGACGGTTATCTGTGGATTAAAACCGACAAGTTTCACGAAAGCTTTTGCCAGGATCTGACCGCCGACGAGGCATTGGTGATGGCGGTGGCGCAGAAGGCCCCGCTGGCCGATACCTTTGGCAACACCATCGGCGAGCCCGCCTGGAAACATAAGCCGTCATGGTATCAACTTTCCAGCGACGATCGCATGATAGCGCCGGAGAATCAGCGGCGCATGGCGCAGCGGCTGCAGGCCAAGAAAGTGATGGTGCTGAATGCCAGCCATGCCTCGCTGGTTTCCCATGCCGATGAGGTGGCGGGTTTGATTGACGAAGCGGCCGGTTTGAAATAATGCAGGGGCAGGAAGGCTCGACATTCTGCGGCAGATTATTCCTTCGCTGATATCGCTATAACAGCATCATCAACACGACGGCGACGGCAATAATGGCGTAGAGGTCTGCCTTACGCATATCGCCTTAGCGCCCGTTAACGCCGATCATTTCTATTGCCGCGCGATGCAGCCGCTGAAAATAATCATCGGGCTGCTTTTCTATCTCCTGGATAAGGCTGGCGAGCAGGTTCTGTTTGGTTATCGGCTTGTTGGCGGTCAACACCAGCAGCACGTTTTTGCCGAGCAGGCAACATATTTGCTTATGGTATTCATCAACATCGTGCTTGTTGAGGCCATAGAGGGTGTAGTCGATCATGATGTCTAACCTGCTGACAGGTAAATGCCCGCCGCAGCGGGCTGAGAAGCCATAGAAAAATAAAATGAGGCAAATTTCGCTTAGGAAGAGACTTAAGCGATGGGGTAACGATAACTGAATGGGAATATTCCTATCAAGCCGTGCGGAGGGGAGCGGCGGATGTTTAGGAATAACCTCAGAAGAACAAATAATAGAGAGGACCGTTCTGGGGAATCTGACTTATTATTGTTGTTGTCATTGTTTAAAAAATAAACATGGGTTTTGCAAATATATAATGCGAAAAGAAACAGCCGGAAAACGGTGCTTTCCGGCTGTGGTGACATTCACGCGGCGTTATTCACACGGTCTGCTTACGGAACAGTTCGCGGAATACCGGATAGATATCGTCCGGTTCGCGGATATGCTGCATGGCGAAGTTGTCGAATTTCGCCTGCAGATCCTCGTATTCGCGCCACAGCGTTTGGTGAGCGCGGCGAGTGATTTCTATGTAGCTGTAATAACGCACCATCGGCAGGATCTTTTTCGCCAACAGCTCATGACACAGCGGTGAATCGTCGGCCCAGTTGTCGCCGTCCGACGCTTGCGCGGCATAGATATTCCATTGCGCCGGGTCATAACGCTCTTCGACTACGTCATTCATTAACTTCAGCGCGCTGGAAACGATGGTGCCACCGGTTTCCTGCGAATAGAAGAACTCCTGTTCGTCCACCTCTTTCGCCTGGGTGTGATGGCGAATATAGACCACCTCGACGTTTTTATAGGTTCGGCTCAGGAACAAATAGAGCAGAATGTAAAAACGCTTGGCCATGTCTTTGGTCGCCTGGTCCATCGAGCCGGACACGTCCATCAGGCAGAACATCACCGCCTGGCTGGAGGGCTCCGGCCGGCGCTCATAGTTTTTGTAGCGCAGGTCGAAGGTATCGATAAACGGCACGCTTTCGATTTTCTTGCGCAGTTCGGCAATTTCCTTGCGCAGCCGCTCCTCTTCCAGCAATTGCACCGGCTCGGTATTTTCCAACTGGGTCAGCGCATCTTCCAGCTCGTGCAACGCGCGTCTTTTACCGGCGGTCATGGCGGTTCGTCGCGCCAGCGAGTTCTGCAGCGAACGCACGACGCTGATGTTGGCCGGCACGCCATTGGCGGTATAGCCGGCACGATGGGTTTTGAACTCGGTCAACTGCTTGTACTGATTCTTTTTCAGATTGGGCAGGGCGAGATCCTCGAACAAAAGATCGAGGTACTCGTCTTTGGAGATCTGGAAGACGAATTCATCCTGGCCTTCACCGTCCTGGCTGGCGTTGCCCTGGCCGCCGCCACCGCCTGCGCCGCCCTGAGGCCGCTCAACGCGATCGTTCTGCACGAAGTGGTCATTGCCTGGGTGAACGCGATGGCGTGTGCCGCCGCGCCCCTGATGAAACATCGGTTCGTTGATATCGTCAGTGGGGATGGAGACCGACTCCCCGCTGTCTACGTCGGTGACCGAACGCTTGTTGATGGCTTCGGCAATCGACTGTTTGATTTGCGACTTGTAACGGCGCAAGAAGCGCTGGCGGTTCACCATGCTCTTGTTTTTGCCGTTCAGCCGTCGGTCAATGAAATAGGCCATACTTCCCCCAAACGACGTTGCCAACTCTTCATGTCCCGGTCGCGACAGCGCAATGTGTAAGCCCCTCCTTGGGCTGCGCTGCAACGTCCATGACTGTGGACATGGCCCTGATAATGCCGCTTACCTGAGGCGTTATGAGGATTTTCTGACCCGCAGATACCATTCACACAACAGGCGCACCTGCTTGCGGGTATAGCCTTTCTCCATCATGCGGTCGACGAAGTCGTCGTGTTTTTTCTGCTCGTCCGTCGAGGTTTTGGCGTTAAACGAAATCACCGGCAACAGCTCTTCGGTATTGGAGAACATTTTCTTCTCGATCACGGTGCGCAGCTTCTCGTAGCTGGTCCAGTTCGGATTGCGGCCGTTGTTGTTGGCGCGGGCGCGCAGCACGAAGTTCACGATTTCGTTGCGGAAATCTTTCGGGTTGCTGATGCCGGCCGGTTTTTCAATTTTTTCCAGTTCGGCGTTCAAAGACTCGCGGTCGAACAGCTGACCGGTGTCGGGGTCGCGATACTCCTGATCCTGGATCCAGAAGTCCGCGTAGGTCACGTAACGGTCAAAAATGTTCTGTCCGTATTCCGAGTAGGATTCCAGATAGGCGGTCTGGATCTCTTTGCCGATAAACTCGGCGTATTTCGGGATCAGATAGCCTTTCAGGTGTTCGAGGTATTTCTCGGCCAAATCCTGCGGGAACTGTTCGCGTTCGATCTGCTGCTCCAGCACATAGAACAGGTGCACCGGGTTGGCTGCCACCTCGGCGTGATCGAAGTTGAATACCCGCGAGAGGATTTTAAAGGCGAAACGGGTGGAGAGGCCGTTCATGCCTTCGTCAACCCCGGCGTAGTCGCGGTACTCCTGATAGGACTTGGCTTTCGGATCGGTATCCTTGAGGCTTTCGCCGTCATACACGCGCATTTTCGAGTAAATGCTCGAGTTTTCCGGCTCTTTCAGCCGCGACAGCACGCTAAAGCGCGCCAGCGTTTCGAGGGTGCCCGGCGCGCAGGGCGCGTGAGTCAGCTCGCTGTGGTCCAGCAGCTTGTCGTAAATCTTGATCTCTTCCGACACGCGCAGGCAGTAAGGCACCTTGACGATGTACACGCGGTCGAGGAACGCTTCGTTGTTCTTGTTGTTACGGAAGGTCACCCACTCGGATTCGTTGGAGTGCGCCAGAATAATGCCGTTGAACGGCAGGGCGGAGATGCCCTCGGTGCCGTTGTAGTTACCTTCCTGAGTCGCCGTCAGCAGCGGATGCAGCACTTTGATCGGCGCTTTGAACATCTCGACGAATTCCATAATCCCCTGGTTTGCGCGGCACAGTGCGCCGGAATAGCCGTAGGCGTCCGGATCGTTCTGCGCGTGGTTCTCCAGCTTACGGATGTCCACTTTACCGACCAGCGCCGAGATGTCCTGGTTGTTCTCATCGCCCGGTTCGGTTTTGGCGATGGCGATCTGCTCCAGGATGGAAGGGCGCACCTTCACGACTTTAAACTTGGTGATATCGCCGCCGAACTCGTGCAGGCGCTTCGCCGCCCACGGCGACATGATGGTGCCGAGATAGCGACTTGGGATGTTGAACTCTTTTTCCAGGATTGAGGCATCTTCCTGAGGGTTGAACAAGCACAGCGGATGATCGTTGACCGGGCTGCGTTCGCCGTTGGCGCTGAGGGTGTAGATGGGCACGCGCTGCATCAACGCTTTAAGGCGTTCTGCCAGCGAGGATTTACCGCCGCCCACCGGGCCCAGCAGGTAAAGGATCTGTTTCTTCTCTTCCAGGCCCTGCGCGGCGTGCTTCAGGTAAGAGACGATCTGTTCGATGGCCTCTTCCATACCGTAGAATTCTTCGAAGGCCGGATAGCGTGCGATCACGCGGTTGGAGAACAGGCGCGACAGGCGTGATTCTAGCGCAGTGTCGACCATCACAGGTTCACCGATAGCCATCAGCAGACGTTCGGCCGCGTTGGCATAGGCACTGCGATCTTGCCGGCAAATGGTAAGAAATTCCTGCAGTGTGAACTCTTCGTCCTTGGCAGCTTCGTAGCGCTGGCGATAGTGGTCAAATATGTTCATGATGCCCGTCCTTTCGTTATTAGCACAGGTTAAAGAGAGCGTGTGATAGTGTTCTGGCTCCCGAAAGATGAGAATACGCCTGAGTACAGCAACCCGTATGCCAACTTGGTGCGCTTATTATCGCGAGTTGCGCTGTATGCCACTGGGCCCAGGATAAATTCACCTTCTGATTTAAGCTTAGTTTGCTTGCCGGAAAATTTCCTGCCGCAGAAAAAGCTTTTTTTAAGTCATATCAATGACTCAGTTATTGCCGGGATAACCAAATGCCTTGTCTGGCGCGGCCTGCGGGATAAAACGTCATCGTTCCGCCATGATTAATTCATAATTCCGCTATAAGTTATTCGATCTTGGTCGTTTTCCTTTGTAAAGATTAGGCGCGCAACTAAATTTTCACATAAACTATCGCGGCTATTAACCCTGTAATTTATGGAAAAAGAACCAGTGAAGATTTCAAAACTCAAAACGCTAGCAATTATCGCTTCCGCAATGGTTTGTGCGCAAAGTGCTCAGGCGGGGACCTGGTCACTCGGTGCTGCCGCGCTGGTTAGTCCGGACGCGTATCGCGGTTATCAGGACCGCGTTTATCCGGTGCCCGTCATCGACTATGAAGGTGACGACTTCTACTTCCGTACTCTGACCGCCGGTTACTACCTGTGGAAAGATCAAGAAAACCAGCTGAGCATCATGGGTTACTACACGCCATGGGGCTACCGTCCGGGCGACAGCGACGACGATCGCATGAAGCGCCTCGACAAGCGTCGCGGCACGCTGATGGCCGGCCTGGCCTATTCGCACAACGCGGAATGGGGCACCCTTCGTACCACGTTCACCGGCGACACGCTGAACAACAGCAACGGGCTGGTGGGCGATGTCGCTTATCTGTACAAGTTTGATCTGGACGCGCTGACGCTGGTCCCGGGCGTGGGCGTGATGTGGAACAGCAAGAACCAGAACAAATATTACTACGGCGTCAGCGCCAATGAATCACGCCGCAGCGGCCTGGACAGCTACACCCCTGGCGATAGCTGGGCTCCGTATCTCGAGCTGAGCGCCAATTATCAGATCAACAAAAGCTGGAACGCCTTCTTCGTCGGCCGCTATGTGAAATTGTCGGATGAAGTGAAAGACAGCCCGATGGTGGATAAATCTTACACCGGTTTGTTGATGACGGGTGTGAGCTACACCTTCTAATCACGCATTGCACAACTATCGTGCATGTCGTGCATCAAAAAGGGGCGCTGGCGCCCCTTTTGCACATCTGTGGTGCGCTTCCGCGCACGGTTCCTCAGGCCTTCTTACGACTGCGGAAG
The DNA here is from genome assembly GCF_052168835.1 of Serratia sp. CY40230. Taxonomy (NCBI): domain Bacteria; kingdom Pseudomonadati; phylum Pseudomonadota; class Gammaproteobacteria; order Enterobacterales; family Yersiniaceae; genus Serratia; species Serratia sp. CY40230. The sequence continues at coordinate 357,666 of NZ_JBJNLX010000001.1, read as the reverse complement.
GTGACACCCAAACGGGCGGGTTGCTCGCCGGCAGCGACCAGCGGTTTGCTGACGCGCCCGGTCTCGATGCAGACCATGGTCTTGTAACCGTCGTTCGGCATATCCCCCATGCTGCAGGAGAGTTCCACGCCGGGGTTCCAGGCGATGACGTCGCTCATATGATGGTGGTGAACCTCGATGGTGCGAGCGAGTGCCGGATCGCGGATCTGGCTGAAAGCTTCCGGGCGGGTATAGACGCGGTCGGTTTGGCCGATGAATGTCACTTCGCCCGTCTGATGCGCCTCTGCGCCGCCCGCCACCTTGTCGATATAAGGCTCGCCCAGGCCCGCCACGCTGACCCGATCGATGTCGCCGACCTGGAAGTAACTGTGCAGCGCCGCCGTGGCTTGATAATCGCCGTGCGATTCCAGCTCGATCTCGCACTCTTCACCCAGCTTGAAGCGAGCAATCAGCGTGAAGGCGTGCTGCCACAGTTTGCGGGTCTGCTCATTGTCTTTCAGCGTAAAGGTCAGGATGACGCCGTTCTCATCTTCATCGTGCGCCGTCAGACTCCAGGGCTGGTTGCGGGCAAAGCCGTGGGAGGGTTGCGCCACCGGGCCGAACCACGGCCAGCAGATCGGCACGCCACCGCGGATGGCCTTGCCTGTGGCGAAAGGCGTGTTGTTGCTGAGCCAAATCACCGGCTGCTCACCGCTGGGCTGCCAGGCCAGCAAATGCGCGCCTTGCAGCGCGACGGCCGCGCGCACTTTCGGGTGCGACACCACAACCACGCCCAGCTCATCGAGTTGCCGCTGGCTGATATAAGGAGAAATTTGTTCGGAAACGGGCAGGGTGAAAATTTTCTCGTTCATTTCATGACCTATTGTTTGCCGGAGATAGAAATGGACCCTATTAGCTTTCGGGTCACAACCAGGCCCTCAGGCGCATGCTTAGACAGTGACTGAGGTGAGTGTGTGCAGCGAACAACGCTGTGACTCGAAAGATGACGGGTAAAAAAAGGGCGACAAAAAAATGTCGCCCTCATTATCAGCTTAACATCATGCCATTACTTGGAGATGTGAGCGATCAGATCCAGAACCTTGTTGGAGTAGCCGGTTTCGTTGTCGTACCAGGAAACCAGTTTCACGAAGTTGTCGTTCAGTGCGATACCGGCTTTGGCATCGAACACGGAGGTCAGCACTTCGCCGTTGAAATCGGTGGAAACCACGTCGTCTTCAACATAGCCCAGAACGCCTTTCATAGAGCCTTCAGCGGCGTCTTTGATGGCTTTCTTGATTTCTTCGTAGGTAGCCGCTTTTTCCAGACGCACGGTCAGGTCAACAACGGACACGTTAGGGGTCGGTACGCGGAACGCCATGCCGGTCAGTTTGCCTTTCAGCTCTGGCAGAACCACGCCAACCGCTTTCGCTGCGCCGGTAGAAGAAGGGATGATGTTCTGGGATGCGCCGCGGCCGCCGCGCCAGTCTTTGTGAGACGGGCCATCAACGGTTTTTTGAGTAGCGGTGGTGGCGTGAACGGTGGTCATCAGGCCTTCAACGATACCGAAGTTGTCGTTGATGACTTTAGCCAGTGGCGCCAGGCAGTTGGTGGTGCAAGAGGCGTTGGACACGATGTCCTGGCCGGCATATTTGTCAAAGTTGGCGCCGCGAACGAACATTGGGGTCGCATCTTTGGATGGGCCAGTCAGAACCACTTTTTTAGCGCCGGCGGTGATGTGTTTACGCGCGGTTTCGTCGGTCAGGAAGATACCGGTCGCTTCAGCAACCACATCAACACCCACTTCGTTCCACTTCAGGTTAGCCGGGTCTTTCTCTGCGGTAACACGGATGGTTTTGCCATTAACAACCAGGTGGCCGTCTTTAACTTCTACCGTACCGTTGAAACGGCCGTGAGTAGAGTCATACTTCAGCATGTAAGCCATGTACTCTGCGTCCAACAGGTCGTTGATTGCAACGATCTCGATGTCAGAACGCTCTTGAGCAGCACGGAAAACAATGCGACCGATACGGCCAAAACCGTTGATACCTACTTTGATAGTCATATATTCCACCAGCTATTTGTTAGTGAATAAAAGGTTGGTTGTAAAATTACAAAAACCTTACCCAGCGTCAAGCGGAATCGTGTCAATACTTGCGGCAAGTCAAACCGGAAGGGTGGTTTTGCACGCTTATTGCACAGTCCATTTGCGCTCGGCCTCATCCGTTATATGGGGACAAGCCGCCAAGTATAAAGTCAGCATACGCAAGATGTGTGATCGTTATCACATATCATCGTGACGTGGCCTTTATGGGCTACAGTTTAGGCCAAAAACCCCTGCAGTGGTGTTAATTTTTTGTTATTATTAATCATTGTTTTCGTTGACATTATCCACATTCAGAGATAAGCACAAATGGCTAAAGAGACAACCCCCGGTCATCCGTTCACGGAACTGAATGAAATCCAACGTTATGTGACGCAACAGCGTGGCACCGAAGCGCCGTTCAGTGGCAAATTGCTGCACAACAAGCGCGAGGGCGTGTACCATTGCCTGTGCTGTAACCAGCCGCTGTTCTATTCCGAAACCAAATACGATTCCGGCTGCGGCTGGCCGAGCTTTTATGAGCCGGTTTCCGCCGATGCAATCCGTTATCTTGATGATAATTCACATAATATGCATCGTGTTGAAATCCGCTGCGGCCACTGCGACGCGCATCTGGGGCACGTTTTCCCTGATGGCCCGCAGCCGACTGGCGACCGCTACTGCGTCAACTCCGCCTCGCTGAGTTTCACCGATGGCGAAAATGGCGACCAAACGGCCGGTTAAGTGGTAATTTAATCAACAAAATCGATTCAGCTAATTATTCATCTGTAAGCGAGAAGGGCTCTGATGGACGTGAAAGATCTGATTGCGGCGATGACGCCCGAGATATACCAGCGCCTGGTGCAGGCGGTTGAGCTGGGCAAGTGGCCGGACGGCGTGGCGCTGACGCCTGAGCAGAAGGAAAACAGCCTGCAGGCGGTGATGCTGTGGCAGTCGATGAACAACGTCGATCCGCAGCACATGAGCATCGGCACCGACGGGCAGATCGTGATGAAGAGCAAGCAAGAACTGAAGCAGCAGTTTGTTGCCGAGCCGCTGGTCAAACTTAAACCGCAGTAAGCTGTCCCTAAAGCGGGGCGATGTCGCCATCGCCCCGTCGATTTACCGTTTCTCGCCTTTTATTCCCAGCGACTCCGCCAGCTGTTGCGCCAGCCGGTTATTGTCGTCCGCGCCGTACTCCCAGAACATCGCTCCCCCCAATCCCTGGCTTTTGATGTACTCGGCTTTGATAGCCACCGAACGCGGGTTCTCGTAGGAGATGGCGAACAGCGGTTTGCCTTCGGCGGATTGCAGCGTCAGGTATGGCACTTTGGCGTCGTCATCCCAGTGCTCGCGGAAACGCTGCTGCGGATCGTTGAGCAATTTGCTGACGATATCGTGGTATTTAAAGTAAGTGTCTTTGCTGAGATCCAACCCCAGCGTGCGGAACAGAGCGGTTTCTCGCGCACTGAAATAAGGTTGCGTCACCGGATGTTTGGCGGCGTCCGGCTTGTCCCAGTCGATGCCCGCTTCGGTCGCTCGTTTCGGCACCCGGCCGTAGAAACCGAGACCCAGGTTCATCTGCGCCGGTTTTAATCCGGCGGCAAGATAATGTTTTACCACGGAATCGGCGCTGTAGCGGTCGGCGGCGGCTACGGTTGGCCAGCGCTTTGAATCGTACAGGTTGGCATTGAAGTACTGTGTGCCGTAAGCCATATCGTAGGTCATCAGATTGATGTAGTTGAGGTAAGGGGCAATGCTTTTCACATCGACCCATTCCTGCGGGCTTTTGACGTTGGCCCCGACGGCGATGGTTAACAGCTTGCCTTTACCCAGCGCCTGATGAAGCTCTCTCAGCAGCAGGGTGAAGTTGTCGCGGTCTGCCGGTTGGCTTTCCACCAAACCCCAGGCGCCGTTTACCGGGTATTCCCAGTCCAGATCGATCCCATCCAGCCGGTACTGTGCGATCACCTGCAGCGCGGAGCGAATGAAAATTGCCCGGTTTTCCGCGGTGGCGGCGGTGCCGGAGAAACCGCGTGCACCCCAGCCGCCGACCGACAACAGCACTTTCAGCTCGGGGTTCTGTTTGCGCAGCACCGGCAGACGTTGCAGATCGGCCGTGACTTTCGGCGACAGGTAGATCTGGTGGCGGCGAGCGGGGTCTTTCAGCGCCGCATTGGTTTCGTCTTTCTCGTCGTTGTAGATCAGGCCAAACGAATAGTTGAGATGGGTGATTTGCGTCACGTCCAGCTTGTCGATGTCACCACCGGGGCCGGCGGTGACATCGCCGCCGCCGTTGAAGTAGCCGACGGAGAGATAGGCCGCCTGGGCCGTGCTTACGCCGGCCGTAGCCAATTGCACCGCCGCCAGCAAAGGCAGCAGTTTTCGGGTTATTTTCATGTCTGTCTCCTCGTGGTCGGCAAGGCCGACCGTACCGCCAGGGGCGGGCACAATAAAGCCGGGCTCAGTGGGCCCCGGATGCGTATAACCGATTGACGCCAAACGCGTCGCAGCCATAACAGCAAAAGCGCCTGCCGGTCACAAGCCGTTGGGGAAGAAGAAAGGTGGTATTGTGAGCGGCGTCGATAATTTCGCCGCTGCGTAGAGAGGGCGCCGGTGGCGCCCGAGAGGATTTAGTTGGCGAGGAACTGTGACAGGGTAACTAGCTGTGCGCCGGCGCGCGCCATGTCCTGCAGCGCTTGCTCACTGTCGCCCGGCTGCAGATTCACGCCGCGGCAGCCGTCGACGATCACCTGCGTCGGATAGCCGGCAGCCAGTGCATCCAGCACGCTGAACTTCACGCAGTAGTCGGTCGCCAGGCCCATGATCGCCAGCCGCCGGACGCCCTGCGATTGCAGCCAATCGTGCAGTTCGGTCTGCGCCCGGTGGCCGTTATCGAAGAACGCGCTGTAGCTGTCGATGCTCGTATCCTGCCCTTTGCGAAAAACGGCATGGATGTGTTGCCGCTGCAATTGAGGATGAAAATCGGCGCCGTGGCTGCCTTGCACGCAGTGCACCGGCCACCACACCTGCGGCAGGCCTTCCAGCTCGCCGAGGGTACCGACCTGCGCATGGGAGTTCATCGCAAAGCTGCGGTGATTGGCGGGATGCCAGTCCTGGCTGGCCACCACCGGCTCGCCCCGCGCCAGGCAGGCGGCGATCGCCTGATTGGCTACCGGGATGACGGCGTCGCCCTCCGTGACCCCCAGCGCGCCGCCGGGGCAGAAATCGTTTTGCAGATCGATCAACAACAGGGCCGTTTTCATCGCCGCTCCAGAGTTCAGTAGGTTAACCGTTGATGCTCAGCTCGCCGCGCAGATCTTGCTGCATCAGCGTGCGGATTTGTTCCGGCGTCAGCGGCTGGCTCAACAGATAGTGCAGCTTGGTCAGGGCGGCTTCCACCGTCATGTCGAAACCGCTGATCACCCCGGCATGCGCCAGCGCGTTGCCGGTGGCGTAGCCTTCCATATTGACGCGCCCGGAGATGCACTGCGTCAGGTTGACCACCACGATGCCGCGTTCAGAGGCCGCACGCAACTCGTCGATCAGCTCGGCCTTCTGTGGCGCGTTGCCGACGCCGTAGGAGCGCAGGATCAGCGCTTTGACCGGCTGCAGCAGGAAGTTGCGCACCACCGCGCCGGAAATGCCCGGATAGATGGTGACCACGCCGATCGGCTGCGGCGTGATGTCATGCACCTGCAACGCGCCGTTGCAAGCCGGACTGTCGATGCCTTGCTGGCGGCGAATGTGGATGCCGGCTTCCAGCAGCGGCGGCAAATTCGGGGAGGCGAAGGCGTCGAAGCCGTCGGCGTGCGCTTTGGTGGTGCGGTTGCCGCGGAACAGCTTGTTGTTGAAGAACAGGCTGACTTCGTTCACCGGATGGTTGGCCGCCAGATACAGCGCGTTGAGCAGGTTGGTTTGGCCATCGGAGCGCAGCTCCGCCAGCGGGATCTGCGAGCCGGTGACGATCACCGGTTTGGCCAGGTTTTCCAGCATGAAGGAAAGCGCAGAGGCGGTGAACGCCATGGTGTCAGTGCCGTGCAGGATCACGAAGCCGTCGTAGCGATCGTAGTTCTGCTTGATGTCGTCGGCGATGTGCTGCCAGTCTTCCGGCGTCATGTCTGAAGAGTCAATCAATGGCGCGTATTCATGAATGGTGAAATCCGGCATCTCCGGCCGATGGAATTCGGGCATCAGCGCCAGCTGGCGCTGCAGGTGGCCGGAAACCGGGATGTAGCCGTGATCGGAACGCTGCATGCCGATGGTGCCGCCGGTGTAGGCGACGTAAATGGATTTCTTTTGCATGGTTATGATTTTAACAAAGATAAGATGGGCTGAATTATAGGGACATGGCGGCAGAAAAAAAGCCCGGCGGTGGCCGGGCTGCAGAATTATTTGTTAGCGGACTTCTCCGCAGGTGAGACAGATCGCATAACGGTTTTGCGGATCGTTCAGGTTATTGAACAAGCCCGGTTGTTCTTTCACCGCGTTGGCGACCGAAGCCAGCGGGGCGGGCAGCATGGCCTGAATCGCGGCCGGCAGCATGGCGTGAATGGAAACGCCAAACTGGCTGAGCACCATATCGCTCAGGCTTGGGGTATCGACGAACCAGTCGAGCTGCCACTGCTGCAGCTTTGCCAGCTCGGCGGCTTTCTTCACCGCGTCGTCGAAATCGCCCAACTGATCGACCAGGCCGTTGGCCTTGGCGTCGCTGCCGAGCCAGACGTGGCCCTGTGCGATTTGGTCAACCTGCTGCGGGGTCATCTTGCGTGATTTGGCGACCAGATCGAGGAAGTTCTTATACCCGTTTTCGATATTCAGCTGCATCATCTGCGAGAACTCCTGCGGCAGCGCCTTGGTGACCGCGATATCGGCCAGCGGCGAGGTCGCCACGCCGTCGGTGTGCACACCCAGCGTATCCAGGGTTTTCTCGTAGGTATTGATGATGCCGAAAATGCCGATAGAACCGGTCAGGGTGCTCGGGCTGGCGATGATATAGTCGGCCGGCGTCGAGACCCAGTAGCCGCCCGACGCGGCCATGCCGCCCATCGACACCACCACCGGTTTGCCGGCGGCGCGCACGGCGGCCAGCTCGGAGCGGATCACTTCGGACGCGCTGACGCTGCCGCCTGGGCTGTTGACGCGGAACACCACGGCCTTGACGGCCGGATCCAGACGCGCCTGGCGCAGCTCGGCGGCGGTGGTGTCCCCCCCGACGTTGCCCGGCGTCTGCTGGCCGTCCATGATGGCGCCGTTGGCGAACACCACGGCGATCTTGCCGCCCTGGTTGGCGTCCGGCTTCGGCTGATAGTCGTAGATGCTGATGGCGTTGAAATCGTTCGCCTGTTTGTCCCAGCCGAAGGTCTTGACCAACTGATTTTCGATCGCGGTGCGCGACGCCAGCTCATCCACCAGCTTATTGTCCAGCGCGTAGCGGGCGGTGTCGCCACCGGCCGCCTGCAGGCCGCTCAGCACGCCGGCTGCGCCCGGGAACAGCTGCTGCGGCGTCAGTTGGCGGTTGGCGGCCACGGTCTCCAGGTAGTTCTGCCACAGGCCGCCGATCCAACGGCTGTCCGCTTCGCGCGCCGCCGGGGACATATCGTCGCGGATCAGCGGTTCGACCGCCGATTTATAGGTGCCGACGCGGAAGATATTGGTGGTGACCTTGAGCATGTCCAGCAACGATTTGTAGTACAGGTTGTTGGTGGCGAAACCGTGCAGATCGACCGCGCCCTGCGGCGACAGGAAGACCTTGTTGGCGTAGCTGGCCAGGTAGTATTGCGTTTGGTTGTAGCTGTCGCCGATGGCGAAGATCGGTTTGCCGCTGTCGCGGAACTCGCGCAGCGCTTTGCCGATATAGCGCAGCGACGGCTGATCGGCGCCGGCGAAGTCATTCAACTGCAACACCATGCCGGTAATGTTTTTGTCGTCTTTGGCCTTGCGGATGCTGTCGACTACATCGAACAGCGAGTTTTCCTGCAGGCGGCTACTGGAGGCGCCCAACAGTTCGCGGCCCCATTGCCGCACCCGGTTGTTTACCGAAGGCTGATCGACCACCACGCCGCTTAAATCGACCAGCAGCGCACCGCGCGCCGGGGCCGTCGAGGTGGAGGAACTTTGGAAGGACAGATAGATGCCAACCCCAACCAGGATCAGCAAGACCAGGAACAGGTTAAGGATCAGTTCCCTGATAAAATTCAGCAGACGCCATGTCCACCGGAAAATGCCGGCAAAAATTTGCCACAATGTGCGCATGTGCTCTCCAACAAGAGTCGAGAATGTTCCGCTATCCTAATGAGCGGCCGGGTAAATGTCAGCTTTAAATCGCGACTCACACACGCTATCGTCGAGGCTGTAACTCGTCGTTTAGCTATGTTAACGTGGCCGGAATGAAAATTGTTATCAGGAGTTTACGATGGATGCTCTGGATCTTTTATTGAATCGCCGCTCGGCTTCGCGTCTGGCGGAACCGGCGCCGGCGGGGGAAGTGCGCCAAAATATCATCAACGCGGGCCTGCGTGCGCCCGATCACGGCGCGCTGCAACCGTGGCGTTTCGTGATGATCGAGAATCAGGGTCTGGAGCGCTTCAGCCAGCTGCTTCAGGCGGCGGCGAAGCAGGATCAGCTGGACGAAGCGGCGATTGAAAAAGCCACCAAGGCGCCGTTCCGCGCGCCGCTGATCATCACCGTCATCGCGCATTGCACTGAGGAAACCAAGGTGCCGCGCTGGGAGCAGGTGGTTTCCGCCGGTTGCGCCGTGCAGGCGATGCAGATGGCGGCGCTGGCGCAGGGCTTTAACGGCATCTGGCGCACCGGCGCCTGGACCGAGCATGCGCTGGTGCGCGAAGCCTTCGGCTGCCGCGAGCAGGATGAGATCGTCGGTTTCCTCTACCTGGGCACGCCGCAGCTGAAGGCCGCCACCAAAGTGACGCCGCCGGACAGCACGCCTTTCGTCAGCTATTTCTAGGTTTTTTCCAACGGGGCGCGGCGAAAATGCGCCAAACCCCGCAAAGTTGCATGGTTTCTGAGCAGGCCGCTCGCTTATCCGCGGCGCGCTCTTATCAATCCCCTCGGCAAGCGCTACCCTATGTTATCTTGAGTGCCGTTACCGAAGGGAGTGGACTATGACATCGCCAGCGATCCGTTTAACCCAGTACAGCCATGGCGCTGGCTGCGGCTGCAAAATCTCACCGAAAGTTCTCGAAACCATCCTGCACAGCGAGCGGGAGAAATTTGTCGATCCGCGTCTGTTGGTCGGCAATGAAACCCGCGACGACGCGGCGGTGTATGACATCGGCAACGGCGTCGGCATCATCAGCACTACCGACTTCTTCATGCCGATCGTCGACGATCCGTTCGATTTCGGTCGTATCGCCGCCGCTAACGCCATCAGCGACGTGTACGCCATGGGCGGCAAACCGATCATGGCGATCGCCATTCTCGGCTGGCCAATCGCCAAACTGCCGCCGGAGGTGGCGCAGCAGGTGATCGACGGCGGACGTTTCGCCTGCCAGCAGGCGGGGATCGCGCTGGCCGGCGGCCATTCCATCGATGCACCGGAACCTATCTTCGGCCTGGCGGTCACTGGCGTGGTCAATACCGAGCGAGTGAAAAAGAACAGCGCCGCACAGGCCGGGGCGCAACTCTATCTGACCAAGCCGCTGGGCATTGGCGTGCTGACGACCGCCGAGAAGCAAAGCAAGCTGCGCTCTGAACATCAAGGGCTGGCGACGGACGTGATGTGCCGTCTTAACAAGCCGGGCGCCGACTTTGCCGAAGTGGCTGGCGTCACGGCGATGACCGACATCACCGGCTTTGGCCTGTTGGGCCACCTGAGCGAGGTTTGTCAGGGCTCCGGTCTGCAGGCGACGGTCTGGTTCGATCGGGTGCCGAAACTGCCGGATGTCGAGGCGTACATCGCCGAGGGCTGCGTGCCGGGCGGCACCGGGCGCAACTTCGACAGTTACGGCCATCTGGTGGGCGAGATGAGCGATTTGCAGCGTCAGCTGCTGTGCGATCCGCAAACCTCCGGCGGTTTGCTGTTGGCGGTATTGCCGGAGGCGCAGGCGCAGGTGCTGGCGATTGCCGAGCAGCACGGCATCACGCTCAATCCTATCGGTGAGCTGCATGCCGCACAGGCAGGTAAACCGCTGATCGAGGTTGTGTAGTGTCCAAGATGCAAGGCAGGCCGGACAGCGCCGATTATCAACGCATTTTTCTGCAGGACGTGCCGCTGATTGACGTGCGTGCGCCGATCGAGTTTCAGCAAGGCGCCTTCGCTCAGGCGGTGAACCTGCCGCTGATGGTCGACAGCGAGCGGCAGGCGGTGGGCACTTGCTATAAGCAGCATGGTCAGCAAGCGGCGATTGCGCTCGGCCACAGCCTGGTGAACGGCAAACTGCGCGAACAGCGCACCGCCGCCTGGCTGGCGGCCTGTGCGCAGCGACCCGAAGGTTATATTTACTGCTTCCGTGGCGGGCTGCGCTCACAGCTGGTGCAGCAATGGCTGCATGAGGCCGGCGTCGAGTACCCGCGTATCACTGGCGGTTATAAGGCGCTGCGCAATTATCTGCTCGGCGTGTTGGCGCAAAGCGCGGCATTGCCGATGGCCCTGGTGGGCGGCAATACCGGCAGCGGCAAGACGTTGCTGGTCAACGAACTGGCCGACGGCGTCGATCTGGAAGGCGCGGCACGCCATCGCGGTTCATCTTTTGGCCGAACGCTGGCGGGGCAAAGCTCACAGATCGATTTTGAGAATCGTCTGGCTGTGTTATTGCTGAAAAAACAGCATGGTGGCAGCCGCCGTTGGGTGCTGGAAGACGAAGGGCGGATCATCGGCAGCAACAATCTGCCGTTGCCGTTGTTCAACGGCATGCAGCAGGCGCCGGTGGCGGTGATCGACGATCCGTTTGATATTCGCCTGGCACGCCTGCAGGCCGAATATATCGACGGGATGCGCGAACAGTTCGAACAGGCCTATGGTGTGGAAGAAGGCTGGCGGCAGTACGACGACTATCTGCATCACGGCCTGTTCGCCATTCGCCGCCGGTTGGGCCTGGAGCGCTTCCAGCAGCTGACGCAGCGGCTGGAAGCAGCGTTGCGGGCACAGCGTCTCAGCGGCCAGGGTGACGCGCACCGCGAGTGGTTGGCGCCCTTGTTGCAGCAGTACTACGATCCGATGTATTGCTATCAGTTGGAAAAGAAAGCCCAGCGGATCGTCTTCCGTGGGAACTATGCAGAAGTAAGAGAATTCTTGATGACGTTCAGCCAGAAAAACGGTGATTAATGCGACTGTTCATAGCCGAGAAACCGAGTTTGGCGCGCGCCATTGCCGACGTCTTGCCCAAGCCGCATCGCCGCGGCGACGGTTATATCGCCTGTGGCAACAACGACGTGGTGACCTGGTGCGTCGGCCACCTGTTGGAGCAGGCCCAGCCTGACGCCTATGACAGCCGCTATGCGCGCTGGTCGTTGGCAGACCTGCCGATCATTCCCGAAAAATGGCGGTTGCAGCCGCGGCCTTCGGTCAGCAAACAGCTCAACGCCATTAAAAAGTTGCTGCTCGAAGCCGATGAAGTGGTTCACGCCGGCGACCCGGATCGCGAAGGGCAACTGCTGGTGGATGAGGTGCTGGACTACCTGGATTTGACGGCGGAAAAGCGCCAGAACGTGCGCCGCTGTCTGATCAACGATCTCAACCCGCAGGCGGTGGAGCGCGCGGTTGAACGCCTGCGCGACAACCGTGACTTCATCCCGCTGTGCGTGTCTGCGCTGGCGCGTTCGCGCGCCGACTGGCTGTACGGCATCAATATGACCCGCGCCTACACGCTGCTGGGCCGCAACGCCGGTTACGACGGCGTGCTGTCGGTAGGCAGGGTGCAGACGCCGGTGCTCGGATTGGTGGTACGGCGTGATGAAGAGATCGAAAACTTCGTGCCAAAAGACTTCTTTGAGGTCAAGGCGCACATCGTCACGCCGAAAGAAGAACGCTTCGTGGCGCTGTGGCAGCCCAGTGAGTCCTGTGAGCCTTATCAGGACGAAGAGGGGCGTTTGCTGCACCGGCCGTTGGCGGAGCATGTGGTCAAGCGCATTGAAGGCCAGCCGGCTCTGGTCACGTCTTATAACGATAAACGGGAATCGGATACCGCGCCGCTGCCGTTTTCGCTCTCCACGCTGCAAATCGAAGCGGCCCGGCGTTATAACCTCAGCGCGCAACAGGTGCTGGACGTTTGCCAGCGGCTGTACGAAACCCACAAGTTGATTACCTATCCGCGTTCCGACTGTCGCTACCTGCCGGAAGAGCATTTCGCCGGCCGCCACGCGGTGCTGAACGCCATCAGCGTGCACCAGCCCGAGCTGTATCCGCAGCCGGTGATCGACAGCGATCGCCGCAACCGTTGCTGGGACGATAAAAAGGTCGACGCGCACCACGCCATCATTCCCACCGCCCGCGCCGGCAAGATTAATCTGACGCAGGATGAGCGGAACGTGTATGGGCTGGTGGCGCGCCAGTATCTGATGCAGTTCTGTCCGGATGCGGTATTCCGCAAATGCGTGATCGAGCTGGATATCGCCGGCGGCAAATTTATCGCCAAGGCGCGATTCCTGGCGGAAGCCGGCTGGCGTACGCTGCTGGGCAGCAAGGAGCGCGACGAGGAGAACGAAGGTGCGCCGCTGCCGGTGGTGGCTAAAGATGATGAGCTGTTGTGCGAGCGCGGTGAAGTGGTGGAGCGCCAGACTCAGCCGCCGCGGCCGTTTACTGACGCCAGCCTGTTGTCGGCCATGACCGGCATCGCGCGGTTCGTACAAGATAAAGCGCTAAAGAAAATCCTGCGGGCGACCGATGGTTTAGGTACGGAAGCGACGCGAGCGGGGATCATCGAATTGCTGTTCAAGCGGGCGTTTCTGTACAAGAAGGGACGCTATATTCACTCCAGCGAAACCGGGCGCGCATTGATTCACTCGCTGCCGGATCTTGCTGCACGCCCTGATATGACGGCCAACTGGGAAGCCACGCTGACGCAAATCAGCGAGAAATCCTGCCGCTATCAGGACTTTATGCAGCCGTTGGTCGGCACGCTGCAAGAGCTGATTTATCAGGCCAAGCAGAGCCGGGCGAGCATGGCGTTTCGTGGATTGCCGCCGCCGCCCTCCAGCGGAGGCAAAAAACGCAGGAAAAGCGCCGGCAAGGCGCAGGAGAAGAGTGAATGAAGCGTGGACTCACTGGTGTATTGGCTGCCGCGGCCCTGATGTTTTCCGGCCTGGCCGCCGCCAATCGCGGCGATGTGGACGTGGTGCTACCGGTTTCGCCGGAGATCTGGGGCGCGGCCAAAAGCGGCGATAATCCGCCGCCGGCGCAGCCCTGCAGCCGTTGTTGCGTCTACCAGAATCAGAACTATTCCGAGGGGGCGGTGCTCAAAGTCGAAGGGGAAGTGCTGCAGTGCGTACGTGAGCCTAATACTATCGGCACCAACCCCTTGATTTGGGTACGATTAAAGAAGTGACGATGTAACCTGTCACCGCGCTCAGCGCGCCTCGCCTTGCGCGGCGAGATAATCCGCCAGCAGTGGAACGTCAGCGGGCGCCAGGGGGTATTCCTGCGCCTGTTGCGGCGTGACCCAGACCAGCGCCGAATGGCAGCGCTGTTGCAGTTCACCGGAGAACTCCGCGACTCGCCAGGCATGCAGTCGGATGATGCGTTCGCCTTGCCGCCACTGATTGCTGCCCACATAGTTGCCGATACGGGCGCTAATCCCCAATTCTTCATCCAGCTCGCGCGTCAGCGCCTCCGGCTGGCTTTCGCCGGTTTCAACCTTGCCGCCGGGAAACTCCCACAGGCCGGCTTGATCGCTGCCTGCGCTGCGCTGGGCCAGCAAAATACGCCCATTTTGTTCCAGAATGGCGGCTACTACGTCGATAATTTTCATTGGCTTCACAGAATAAAACCCCGGCGAGCGCCGGGGGATGGGGTTACAGCGTGAATTCCGCCCAGACCGGCGCATGGTCGGAAGGTTTCTCCATGCCGCGGGTTTGGTAATCAATGCCGGTGGCGATGCAGCGAGAAGCCAGCGGGGTGCTGGCCAGCAGCAGATCGATACGCAGGCCGCGGTTGTCGTCGAACCCTTTGGAGCGGTAGTCGAACCATGAAAACTCGTCGTTGCGCCCCGGGTTGGCGTGGCGATAGGTATCCACCAGGCCCCAGTTCAGCAGGCGATCCATCCATTCGCGCTCTTCCGGCAGGAAGGAGCACTTGCCGGTGCGCAGCCAGCGTTTGCGGTTGTCTTCGCCGATGCCGATATCGTAATCACTCGGGCTGATATTCATGTCGCCCATGATCAGCACCGGGGATTCCGCCGACAGGTGCTGCTCCAGGTAGTTTTGCAGATCCTGATAAAAGCGTGTTTTAGCCGGGAATTTGATCGGATGGTCGCGGCTTTCACCTTGCGGGAAGTAGCCGTTGATCACCGTCAGTGTGCCCTGCGGCGTAGCCAGATCGGCCATGATGATGCGACGCTGCGCGTCTTCTTCATCGGTTGGGAAACCGCGGCGCACGGCCAGGGGCTCCGCTTTGGTCAGCAGCGCCACGCCGTAATGGCCTTTTTGCCCGTGATAGAACACGTGATAGCCGTGCTGGCTGACTTCTTCCAATGGGAACATGTCATCGTGAACTTTGGTTTCCTGCAGACCGATCACGTCGGGCTGGTGCTGTTCGATAATTGCCGCCAGCTGATGCGGACGCGCGCGCAGTCCATTGATATTAAAAGAGACAAACTTCATGAGCGGTGCCGTTTTCACGAGAAAAATGTGCTGTGATAGTAGCAGAGTTTGGCGGGAAATGTAACGCAGACAGCGGCAGGACCGCTGACTGCGCAGCGGGTTTATTTCGCCCAGCGGTCGTAATTTTTAGGTTGATAGTCGTCAAACTGTTGCAGCAGCGTCTGTGCCGATTCGCTGATGTGAAGGGTGCCGAGATAGTCGTGACGCATAAAGCCCTGATCGGCGACGTGCTCGAGGAACTGGCTCAGCGGGCGGTAGAATCCGTTGACGTTCAGCAGGCCGACCGGCTTGTTGTGATAGCCGATTTGCCCCCAGGTCCAGATTTCAAACAGCTCTTCCAGCGTGCCGATGCCGCCGGGCAGGGCGATAAAACTGTCCGCCAGCGCTGCCATACGGGCTTTGCGCGTATGCATGTCTGGCACCACTTCCAATTCAGTCAGGCCGCGATGCGCCGTTTCCGCTTCAACCAGGCGCTCGGGGATAATGCCGACCGCTTCACCGCCTGCGGCCAACACCGCGTCCGCCACGATCCCCATCAATCCTTTTTTGCCGCCGCCGTAGATTAAACGGCGCCCCTGTGCGGCCAGCAGTTGCCCCAGTTGACGAGCCTGCTCGGCATAAGCGGGATTGACACCTTCGCTGGCGCCACAAAAAACGCAAATATTGTTTCGCATCCACCTGTTCCTTACTGCACTAAAGAAGCCAGTGGTATAGCGAATTGTCGGCCGGAGTTCAAGTTACGGCTGGGAGTGAGGAACAAAACGGCTGGATGAAAGCGGTTAATAAGGGGAGATAACTTGATTTATTGATACGAGAACATTGGATGCACGTGTTGGGTGCGATGTGCTTTAAGTGGGTTTTGGGATTTTCTGCAAGAGATGGTGGTGGGGGAAGGATTCGAACCTTCGAAGTCAGTGACGGCAGATTTACAGTCTGCTCCCTTTGGCCGCTCGGGAACCCCACCATGGTATTCATGGATTTGCTGATTTTTTAAGGAATCGGCTAAATTCCTATTGTGCACTTCTAAGGATTACCGCGCTAAAGCGCGTTGTCTCGCTGCGCTCGGCTCGAACCTTGTCGAAGCTTCTCATCCTCCCCTTCGATGTTTAATGATATTTCAGCTTTCGCTTCAAGTTCATCAACAAAGAGAAGATGGTGGTGGGGGAAGGATTCGAACCTTCGAAGTCAGTGACGGCAGATTTACAGTCTGCTCCCTTTGGCCGCTCGGGAACCCCACCATATACATGGCTATTTAACTGGCCTTGCTTGCGAGAGCGCTGTCTCGGTAAGCGGGGCGCATCATATCAAATGAAGCGGATGTGTAAAGTATTGAAATGCAGAAAATGAATCGTTTGCCGTTTTTTTATTCTTGGCGGTGCATCCCTGAACGAAATGCACCGATTTATTGAACGATTACAGAATAACGGTGCGGTTGCCGTAGACGAAGACGCGCTGCGCCAGCACCTGATACAGGGCCCGGCTGAGCACGTTTTTCTCCACGTCGCGGCCGGCGCGCATCATATCCTCGGCGGAATAGGTGTGATCGACATGGATCACGTCCTGCATGATGATCGGGCCTTCGTCGAGATTGTCGTTAACGTAATGGGCGGTGGCGCCGATGATTTTTACCCCGCGCTCGTAGGCCTGGTGATAAGGCCGTGCGCCGATAAACGCCGGCAGGAACGAATGGTGAATGTTGATTATCTGATTCGGATAATGTTGCACGAAGGCCGGGGTCAGCACGCGCATATATTTGGCCAGCACCACGTAATCCGGCTGATATTGATCGATCTTGGCCGTCATTTCGCGGTCGTGCTGTTCGCGCGTCAAGCCTTCGTGGCTCACCAGATGGAAAGGAATATCGAAACGCTCCACCAGCGATTGCAGCGTGTCGTGGTTGCCGATTACGGCGGCGATCTCAACGTCGAGGCCGCCATAGGCGCTTTTCATCAACAGATCGCCCAGGCAGTGCGCCTCTTTGGTGACCAGCACCACGATGCGTCGGCGCCCGGTGCTGTGCAGTTCACGCAGCGAACCTTCCGGCAGGGCGCTGTCCAGATCGGCCAGCAGCGTGTTGTCGTTGAAAATGCCTTCCAGCTCGGTGCGCATGAAGAAACGCCCGGTGCGGTGATCGACGAACTCATTGTTCTGGACGATATTGAGTTCGTGCTTGTAACAGATGTTGGTGATCTTGGCGATCAGCCCTTTGGCGTCCGGGCAGATGGTGCGTAACACTTTCCGTTGTACATTTTGGTGTGGCATGGGTTTGAGGATCCTGTCTGATACTGAACGGCCTGTCTGCGCAGGCGTAAACGTGAAGCGCCGGCCGGTTAGCGCCCGCAGCACTTCTTGTATTTTTTCCCTGAGCCACAGGGACACATCGCATTTCGGCCGGGCTGGGGTTTGGTGCCATCGATATAATACCAACGTTGATCGCGACGAAGGAAGCGCGAGCGCTCATGCATCGCCTGCGGCTCGCCGCTTTCGCCATCGGTGAAACGGGCGATGAATTCGACGAAGCCTTCATCCGGCTCATGACCGGCTTTCTCTTCCACGATCGTCAGGCCCAGCCATTCGGTATTCTTAAAACTGTCGACGATGGCATTGCGCCACGCTTCGGCGCCGCAGTCGGGGTGCCAGGTGGCGATCAGATAGTCGACGTTATGATTCACGTAGGCGGTGAAGCGTGAACGCATCAGTTGGCCGGGCGTTGGCGCCAGCTGACTGCCGCTGATAAAAGGGGCGCAGCACGTGTTATACGCCAGTCCGCTGCCGCATGGGCATGATTCGGGCAAAATGACTCCTGAGAAAACGAGGCTGAAAATGAATTTAGCGCATATGTTACCTAACAATATTCGTCAGTGACAATCTACCCTGAAAGCAGAGAACACCGTTTACCGAGAGGATGACGCGATGCGGCAAATCAAGATCGGACTGGCGTTGGGAGCGGGCTCGGCTAAAGGCTGGGCGCACATCGGCGTGATCAATGCGTTAAAGAAGCTGGGGATTGAGGTCGATATCGTTGCCGGCTGCTCTGTCGGCGCGTTGGTGGGCGCCGCGTTCGCCAGCCATCGCCTGCCGGCGATGGAGCAGTGGGTGCGATCGTTCAGCTATTGGGACGTGATTCGCCTGATGGATTTTTCCTGGCAGCGCGGCGGCCTGTTGCGCGGCGAGCGGGTGTTTAACGCCGTTGGACAGCTGCTGAAGATCAATGATATCGCCGATTGTGCGTTGAAGTTCGGTGCCGTGACGACCAATCTCAGCACCGGGCGTGAGCTGTGGCTGACCGAAGGCGATATTCATCAGGCGATACGCGCCTCCTGCAGCATGCCCGGCCTGTTGGCGCCGGTATGGGCCGACGGCTATTGGCTGGTGGATGGCGCGGTGGTCAATCCGGTGCCGGTGTCGCTTTGCCGCGCCATGGGTGCCGATATCGTCATTGCGGTCGATCTGCAGCATGACGCGCACCTGATGCAGCAGGATCTGTTCTCGATACGTATCGAGGAAGAAAGCCCGGACGATGCGCCTGCGGCTACCTGGCGCGGGCGTCTGCGGGAACGCGTCGGCAGAATGCGCAAGCGCAAACCGGCGACGGCGCCGACGGCGATGGAGATTATGAGCACATCGATTCAAATGCTGGAGAATCGCCTGAAGCGCAACCGGATGGCGAGCGATCCGCCGGATGTCTTGATCCAGCCTTTTTGCCCGCAAATCTCAACGCTGGATTTCCATCGCGCCGATGAAGCGATCGAGGCGGGGTTGCTGGCGGTTGAAAAACAACTGGATCGGTTGTTGCCGTTGATAAAAAATAGATAATTCTCGGTTCTTGGTTGGCAATGCGCAGTTGGTCTGTTTCAGACGAGCATAAGTGACCTTTTTGAGCCACTATTACACTATGGAAAGGGACGAGGCTCGGCTGATGGCATTACCACTCACTCACAAGCGCATCTTGATCGTTGAGGACGAACAGGTTTTTCGTTCCGTGCTGGTCGGTTATCTGACCTCGCTGGGCGCTGAAACCGGCGAGGCGACCAACGGTTTACAGGCGCTGAGTGCCGTCGATGACTTCAAGCCGGATCTGATTCTGTGCGATCTCGCGATGCCGGAAATGGGCGGTATCGAATTCGTTGAACACCTGCGTTTGCAGGGGCTGCAGATCCCGGTGCTGGTGATCTCGGCCACCGACAAGATGGCGGACATCGCCAAGGTGCTGCGGTTGGGCGTGCAGGATGTGCTGCTCAAGCCGCTGACCGATCTCAATCGCCTGCGTGAAGCGGTGCTGGCGTGCTTATACCCCAATATGTTCACCTCCCAGGCGATTGAAGAGGTTGAACTGTTTCAGGATTGGGATGCGTTGAGCAAAAATCCTTCCGAAGCCGTCAAACTGCTTAAGCAACTGCAGCCGCCGGTACAGCAGACCATTGCGCATTGCCGGATCAACTATCGGCAGTTAACCACCGGCGAAAATCCTGGCCTGGTGCTGGATATCGCCGCCTTGTCAGAAAAGGATCTGGCATTCTATTGTCTGGACGTCACGCGCGCCGGCGATAATGGCGTATTGGCTGCACTGCTGTTGCGCGCATTATTTAATGGGCTGCTGCAGGACCATCTGGCTAATCAACAGCATCGTTTGCCGCAAATGTCGGCATTGTTAAAGCAGGTTAATCAATTATTGCGGCAGGGGAAATTAGACGGTCAATTCCCTCTGTTGTTGGGATATTATCACGCCGAAAATAAAAACCTGATTCTGGTTTCCGCCGGGCTGCATGCCAACGTCAATACCGGTGACAATCAAATCCAGCTGAGCAACGGCGTGCCACTGGGGACGCTGGGGGCAACCTACATGAATCAGATCAGCCAGCGTTGTACCGCCTGGCAATGTCAGGTATGGGGCAGCGGTGGCCGATTGCGACTGATGCTCAGCGCTGAATAGCAGGCAGCGATCGGCGCGATCTTAAGCTATTTACTTATCTGTAATTAAACCGTTTATTTATTCTCCGGATTATCCGAACGGGTAATAGTCCTAAATGTTTTCTATTTGTGTTCTGGTTAATGCTCGGCGCGCATAAGCTGGTATACTCCGAAGGTTTTTTTATATCGAGCCCAAGCTCATAAAATGAGCGCTTTAGCTTTAAGAGAGGAAATAATGCCTGCTGTAAATCGCAAAGTCAGAAAAGCCGTGATCCCGGTTGCAGGCTTGGGTACGCGGATGTTGCCGGCCACCAAAGCCATTCCGAAAGAAATGCTGCCGCTGGTTGATAAACCTCTGATCCAATACGTCGTCAATGAGTGCATTGCGGCGGGGATTAACGAGATTGTGCTGGTCACCCACTCCTCCAAGAACTCGATCGAAAACCATTTTGATACCAGTTTCGAACTCGAAGCGATGCTGGAAAAACGCGTCAAGCGCCAATTGCTGGACGAAGTGCAGTCGATCTGCCCGAAAGGCGTTACCGTGATGCAGGTTCGTCAGGGTAATGCCAAAGGCCTGGGGCACGCGATTATGTGTGCCTACCCGATGGTGGGCGATGAACCGGTCGCGGTGGTGCTTCCGGACGTGATCCTCGACGAATACAGCGCCGATCCGCAAAAAGACAACCTGCACGAAATGCTGCAGCGCTTCGAAACCACCGGCGTCAGCCAGATCATGGTTGAACCCGTGCCGCATAAGGATGTCGGAAACTACGGCGTAGCCGACTGTAAGGGCGTTGATTTGCAACCGGGCGAGAGCGCGCCGATGGTCAGCGTGGTTGAGAAACCGTCACCGGATAAAGCCCCTTCCAACCTGGCGATTGTCGGTCGTTATGTGTTGTCCGCCGATATTTGGCCGCTGTTGGCGAAAACGCCTCCAGGCGCCGGCGATGAAATTCAGCTGACTGACAGCATCGAAATGCTGATGCAGCAGGAAACGGTGGAAGCGTATCACCTGAAAGGCGTGAGCCATGACTGCGGTAACAAACTGGGTTACATGCAGGCCTTTGTGGAGTACGGCATGCGTCATGCCAGCCTGGGCAAAGAGTTTTCTCAGTGGCTGCAACAGGTTGTTGCCGCTGACAAGAAGTAATTTGATCTTTCGTCTTAATTTGAAAAACTAGGATTTTCACATGAAAGTAACAGTTTTTGGTATTGGTTATGTGGGGCTGGTACAGGCCGCCGTGCTGGCTGAAGTTGGCCATGACGTTATGTGCATCGATGTTGACGAACGAAAAGTCGAGAACCTGAAAAAAGGGAATATCCCGATTTTTGAACCGGGCCTGACGCCGCTGGTACAGCAAAACTATGAGGCCGGCCGTCTGCATTTCACCACCGATGCCAAAGCGGGCGTGGCGCACGGGAATATCCAGTTTATCGCCGTCGGTACGCCGCCGGATGAGGACGGTTCCGCCGATCTGAAATATGTCACCGCAGTGGCGCGCACCATCGCCGAGCACATGACCGATCGCAAAGTGGTGATCGACAAATCTACCGTGCCGGTCGGTACGGCGGACAAAGTGCGTCAGGTGATGGCGGAAACGCTGGCAAAACGCGGCAGCAACGTGCCGTTCGACGTGGTGTCCAACCCTGAATTCCTGAAGGAAGGCGCTGCGGTGGCTGACTGCATGCGCCCTGAGCGCATCGTGATCGGCACCGATAATAAAGAGGTGATCGAACCTATTCGCGAGCTGTACGAGCCGTTTAACCGCAATCACGATCGTATGATCATGATGGATATCCGCAGCGCGGAGCTGACCAAATATGCCGCCAACTGCATGCTGGCGACCAAAATCAGCTTTATGAACGAAATGTCCAACCTGGCGGAAATGTTGGGCGCGGACATCGAGAAAGTGCGTCAGGGCATCGGTTCCGATTCACGCATCGGTTATCACTTCATCTATCCTGGCTGTGGCTACGGTGGTTCTTGCTTCCCGAAAGATGTTCAGGCGCTGATCCGCACGGCGGAGCAGATCGGTTACCAACCGAAGCTGTTGCAGGCGGTAGAGCAGGTCAACTACCAACAAAAAGACAAGCTGAACAGCTTTATCAAAGACTATTTCGGCAGCGATTTGAAGGGCAAAACCTTCGCACTGTGGGGTCTGGCGTTCAAGCCGAATACCGATGACATGCGTGAAGCGTCCAGCCGTGTGCTGATGGAGCAGCTGTGGGCTGCCGGCGCCACCGTTCAGGCCTACGATCCGGAAGCGATGAACGAAGTTCAGCGCATCTATGGCCAGCGCGACGACTTGAAGCTGATGGGTACCAAAGAGGCTGCGTTGCACGGCGCCGATGCTCTGGTGATCTGCACCGAATGGCAGAATTTCCGCGCGCCGGACTTTGATGTGATCAAGGGCGCGTTGAAGCAGCCGGTGATCTTCGATGGACGTAACCTGTACGATCCTGAGCGTTTGGCGAATCGCGGCTTTACCTACTATGCGATTGGCCGCGGTGCCTCGATTAAACCGGTTATTTAAGGAGTGGGCATGAAATTCCTGGTTACAGGCGCCGCAGGGTTTATTGGTTATCACGTTGCAGAGCGTTTGTTGACCGCCGGGCATCAGGTTGTCGGCATCGATAACCTGAATGACTATTATGACGTGGGCCTGAAAATGGCCCGTCTGGACAGACTGGCGGATAAGCCGGGATTCCGCTTCATCAAGTTGGATTTGGCCGATCGTGAAGGCATGGCGACATTGTTCGCCGAGCATCAGTTCCAACGAGTCATTCATTTGGGTGCCCAAGCCGGCGTGCGTTATTCGCTGGTCAACCCGTTGGCTTATGCGGACGCTAACCTGATCGGTCATTTGAACGTTCTGGAAGGCTGCCGTCATAATAAGGTCGAGCATTTACTTTACGCCTCCTCCAGCTCTGTTTATGGCCTCAATCGCAAGTTGCCGTTTGCTACCGAAGATTCGGTCGACCACCCTGTGTCACTGTATGCGGCAACCAAAAAAGCCAATGAGCTGATGTCACACAGTTACGCTCATTTATACGGTCTCCCGACGACGGGGCTACGCTTCTTTACCGTATATGGTCCCTGGGGGCGTCCGGATATGGCGCTGTTCAAGTTTACCAAGGCCATATTGGCGGGGGAGAGTATCGATGTATATAACCACGGTGAAATGCACCGTGACTTTACTTACATTGATGATATCACCGAGGCGATTGTGCGGCTGCAGGCGGTTATTCCGCAGGCAGATCCGTCATGGACCGTTGAACAGGGATCGCCGGCGACCAGTTCCGCGCCGTATCATGTTTATAATATCGGCAATAACACCCCCGTTAAACTGATGGAATATATCACGGCGTTGGAGCAGGCTTTGGGGCTAACTGCCCGCAAGAATATGCTGCCAATGCAGCCTGGCGACGTGATGGATACCAGCGCGGATACCGCGGAGCTTTATCGTGACATTGGTTTTAAGCCGGAAACCAGCGTTGAAGAGGGTGTGAAGCGCTTTGTTGATTGGTATAAGGCATTCTACCAGGTTCAATAATTGAACGAGGGTATATGCGACAAAGGGGCCTTAGGGCCCTTTTTTATCGCTGGAACCTCATGCAAGGAACAAAATGCGAATTAGGATATTTACTAAAAGGAAAGGGATGAGGCAGGATCGCGGCGATAAGCTTTAAAATGAAAAGGCCCCCCGCAGGGAGCCTTTCAGATACGGGCTGAATCGCTATTACAGCAGGAAATCGTCCAGAGATTTACCTTGCTCTTCGATAGCTTTCTTAATCACCGCTGGAGTACGGCCTTGGCCGGTCCAGGTTTTCAATTCGCCGTTTTCGTCTTTATATTGGTATTTAGCAGGACGTGCTGCGCGTTTTGCTTTACCGGCAGCCTTGTTGGCGGCCATGGTTTGCAGCAGTTCATTCGGATCGATACCGTCAGCAATCAGCATTTCGCGGTATTGCTGCAGTTTACGGGTGCGTTCTTCGATTTCTGCTTGAGCCTGGCTGTCTTCTTCGCGACGTTCGTTCACAACAACTTCCAGTTTCTCGAGCATTTCTTCCAGCGTTTCCAGTGTGCATTCTCTTGCCTGGGCGCGCAGAGTGCGGATGTTGTTCAAAATCTTTAATGCTTCGCTCATTGTCCTAGTCTCAAATTATATTGGTGGGGGGCGTCTCGATAATAATAGAGCGCTATTTTCTTTTCTGCAATAGCCAAATTGACTTGAATACTCAAATTTACCTTTTAAAAAACCGTTAATCGGATCTGTCCGACTAATATAGGAAGGGCTGTTAACTATTACCCTTGTCGCACTTAAGTCAAAATTTCAGCAGGCATGCTTTAAAAGGCGCGTGTCGCAAGGCTTTCATCGATAAGTTATCGCCGTAATTTATATCAATATTACAATGGGTTCTGTGGGCTTAATCACGTCATGGCAAGGCAGACATTGTAAACAATAGGGGTATATAGGTAAAGATTGCGTCAGGAAACCTCGGGGACAGCGGAGGTGATTAAATGCCCTGTATTGGCCCCGTGTATAATAGACTGGCGCGCCGTTGCGGTTGCGGCACCCGCCGCGGCGAAAGGGTGATTATGCATTAATGGGCAAATGATCGCGGTTAACCATTAGCAAGAATTAATAGTGATGACAGGCATACATTATCCTGTAAATAGCTGTAAAAAGAACGGGCCGACAGAACGATATGTTTCGCTTGAAAGCGCATTATTACGGCGAACGCAATATTCGTTCGCTTTGGGCTGAGCCTGGGGGCGGCTTATGGTACACTTACCGTCCTAATCGACATTTGAATATTTCTTATACCATCGGAGTTGCGGGGCCATGGCTCAACTTTATTTTTATTACTCTGCGATGAATGCCGGCAAGTCCACCGCGCTGCTACAGTCTTCATATAACTATCAAGAACGTGGTATGCGCACGCTGGTGTTCACTGCGGAGATCGATCACCGCTTTGGCGTAGGTAAGGTCAGCTCGCGCATCGGTTTATCCTCGCAGGCCCAACTCTATAACAACGACTCGATGCTGTACGCCATGATTCAGCAAGAGCATCAACAGCAGCCGGTGCATTGTGTACTGCTGGATGAAAGCCAGTTCCTGACCAAGGCGCAGGTTGAGCAATTGTGCGATGTGGTGGACCAACTGGACATTCCCGTATTGTGCTACGGCCTGCGTACCGATTTTCTCGGTGAGCTGTTTACCGGCAGCCAATATTTGCTGGCCTGGGCCGATAAGCTGGTGGAATTGAAAACCATCTGTCACTGTGGGCGCAAAGCCAATATGGTGTTGCGGTTGGATGAAAACGGCCAGGCGATGCACGCCGGTGAGCAGGTGGTGATTGGCGGTAACGAGAGCTATGTCTCCGTCTGCCGCAAGCATTATAAAGAGGCGATTCACTCCCAGGAGTAGGGGAGAAAACGCCGCCAAAGCCCGCTGAGGCGTTTTGGCGGCGTGAGTCGAAATGCAGCGCCTCCGGCGCAATAAAAAACCCGCCGTTTGGCGGGTTTTTTTATCGGTTCACGAAACCGTTATTTCTTGGGCTTCTTTACCGCGGCTTTGGCTGCAGCCGGAGCTGCCGCTTCCTCTTCGACTGCTTCGTTGAATTCGCGGCCGTAGAAGGTATCCAGCATGATTTGCTTCAGTTCGGCAATCAGCGGATAGCGCGGGTTGGCGCCGGTGCATTGGTCGTCGAACGCGTCTTCCGACAGCTTGTCGACTTTCGCCAGGAAGTCCGCCTCCTGCACACCCGCCTCACGGATGGAGGTTGGGATGCCCAGCTCGGTTTTCAGCTCGTCCAGCCAGGCCAGCAGTTTCTCAATCTTCTGCGCGGTGCGGTCGCCCGGTGCGCTCAGGCCGAGGTGGTCGGCGATTTCAGCGTAGCGGCGGCGCGCCTGAGGGCGGTCGTACTGGCTGAAGGCCGTCTGCTTGGTCGGGTTGTCGTTCGCGTTGTAGCGAATGACGTTGGAAATCAGCATCGCGTTGGCCAGGCCGTGCGGAATGTGGAACTCCGAACCCAGTTTGTGCGCCATGGAGTGACAAACCCCGAGGAAGGCGTTGGCGAAAGCGATACCGGCGATGGTGGCGGCGTTGTGCACGCGTTCACGGGCAACCGGGTTTTTCGCGCCTTCTTTGTAGCTGGCCGGCAGATACTCTTTCAACAGTTTCAGCGCCTGCAGCGCCTGGCCGTCGGAGTATTCGTTCGCCAGCACCGAGACGTAGGCTTCCAGCGCGTGGGTCACCGCATCCAGGCCACCGAAGGCGCACAGGGATTTCGGCATGTTCATCACCAGGTTGGCGTCGACAATCGCCATGTCCGGGGTCAGCGCATAGTCGGCCAGCGGGTATTTCTGCCCGGTGGCGTCGTCGGTCACGACCGCGAACGGCGTGACTTCTGAACCGGTGCCTGAGGTTGTGGTGATGGCGATCATTTTCGCTTTCACGCCCATTTTCGGGAATTTGTAGATACGCTTGCGGATGTCCATGAAGCGCAGCGCCAGATCCTCGAAGTGGGTTTCAGGATGTTCGTACAGCACCCACATGATTTTCGCGGCGTCCATCGGCGAACCGCCGCCCAGCGCGATGATGACGTCCGGTTTGAAGGAGTTCATCTGCTCGGCGCCTTTGCGCACGATGCTCAGCGTCGGATCGGCTTCCACTTCGAAGAACACTTCGGTTTCGATGCCGTGAGACTTCAGAACCTTGGTGATCTGGTCAGCATAGCCGTTGTTGAACAGGAAACGGTCGGTCACGATGAAGGCGCGTTTCGCCCCGTCGGTCGCCACTTCTTCCAGCGCGATAGGCAGCGAGCCACGGCGGAAGTAGATCGATTTCGGAAGTTTGTGCCACAACATGTTTTCTGCTCGCTTCGCTACAGTTTTCTTGTTGATCAGGTGTTTAGGTCCGACGTTTTCAGAGATGGAGTTGCCACCCCAGGAACCGCAACCCAGCGTCAGCGAAGGCGCGAGTTTGAAGTTATACAGGTCGCCGATACCGCCCTGAGAAGCCGGGGTGTTGATCAGGATGCGAGCCGTTTTCATTTTATCGCCGAAGTAGGCGATGCGAGCCGTTTGGTTATCCTGGTCGGTGTACAGGCAGGAGGTGTGGCCGATACCACCCATGGCGACCAGTTTTTCGGCTTTGGCGACGGCGTCTTCGAAGTCTTTGGCACGGTACATCGCCAGGGTAGGCGACAGTTTTTCATGTGCGAAAGGTTCGGACTCGTCGACCAGCTTCACTTCACCGATCAGCACTTTGGTGTTGGCCGGCACTTTGATGCCTGCCATTTCGGCGATTTTCGGTGCTGACTGCCCGACGATGGCCGCATTCAGACCGCCGTTTTTCAGGATGATGTCCTGCACCGCTTTCAGTTCTTTACCCTGCAGCAGATAGCCGCCGTGGGAAGCGAAGCGTTCGCGTACCGCATCATAGATAGCGTCAACGACGATGACCGACTGTTCGGAAGCGCAGATAACGCCGCTGTCGAAGGTTTTGGACATCAGGATTGAGGCGACCACGCGCTTGATGTCTGCGGTTTCGTCTACCACGACCGGCGTATTACCGGCGCCGACGCCGATGGCCGGTTTGCCGGAGCTGTAGGCGGCTTTCACCATACCCGGGCCACCGGTGGCCAGGATCAGGTTGATGTCAGGGTGGTGCATCAGCTGGTTGGACAGCTCGACGGTAGGTTGGTCGATCCAACCGATGATGTCTTTTGGCGCGCCGGCGGCGATAGCGGCTTGCAGCACGATATCGGCGGCTTTATTGGTGGCATTCTTCGCACGCGGGTGCGGCGAGAAGATGATGCCGTTACGGGTTTTCAGGCTGATCAGCGCTTTGAAGATCGCGGTAGAAGTTGGGTTGGTGGTAGGGACGATACCGCAAATCAGGCCGATAGGTTCGGCGATGGTGATGGTACCGAAAGTGTCATCTTCAGACAGGATGCCACAGGTTTTTTCATCTTTATAGGCGTTGTAGATGTACTCGGAAGCGAAGTGGTTTTTGATCACTTTGTCTTCGACGATACCCATTCCGGATTCTTCCACGGCCATTTTGGCCAACGGGATACGGGCATCAGCAGCGGCGAGGGCGGCAGCGCGGAAGATTTTATCCACTTGCTCTTGAGTGAAGTTGGCATATTCGCGCTGGGCTTTTTTGACACGTGCGACAAGCTCGTTCAGTTCAGCGACATTCGTTACAGCCATAATGCTCTCCTGATAATGTTAAACTCTTTCAGTAAATAAGCCGTGCGAGCCACTAGTATAGTCATAACGGGAATAAACGGTGATTCGAATACCGGGGGTTTCCCGCGTTATTTCTTCGCATGCTGCTGATTTGCTTAAAGAGCTTTACCCTGCGCCAACCGGAGGGGCAGGCAGTGAAGAGAACGGAACCGGCTGGATTGCCACCGACTTTGTTCTACTCCCTGACTACGACTAAGAGCTTACCCACTGTTGGGTAGTTGATTTGTGATCTAAATCATGAAAAGTGCAAGCTGACACCTTTCAGCTTGACGGTGTTGAGAGTGGTTATCAATAACTGTGATCGATGACTCTTTTTTCAACATAAAAAATCAAAAGGCCATACATCACTTTAACAAAGGGCATTTGTTTTGTTGCCTAACTTGCTGGCAGTCAAAAATGCTGCTCTGGCCGGATGGATTACCCGCGGCAATTCCATTACATTAGCGCACATAGGCAGCACACCTTTTTATAGCACTTAACGCGGAGCCATCTGTGGGCCAATCTCTGTTGGATCTTTCCGGCTTTATCAAGTTCTTTGTCGGTCTGTTTGCACTGGTCAACCCGGTGGGCATCTTGCCGGTGTTTATCAGCATGACCAGCTACCAGGCGGAAGCAGGGCGCAATAAAACCAACCTGACCGCCAACCTGTCGGTCGCCATTATTCTGTGGACATCGCTGTTCCTGGGCGAAGGGATCTTGCGGATGTTCGGCATCTCCATCGATTCGTTCCGCATCGCCGGCGGTATTCTGGTGGTGACCATCGCCATGTCGATGATCAGCGGCAAGCTGGGAGAAGACAAACAGAACAAACAGGAAAAATCGGAGAGCGCGATCCGCGAGAGCATCGGCGTGGTGCCGTTAGCACTGCCGCTGATGGCGGGGCCGGGGGCGATCAGTTCCACCATCGTGTGGAGTTCCCGTTATCACAACTGGCAAAGCCTGCTCGGCTTTACGGTCGCGATCGCCTTGTTCGCCTTTTGCTGTTGGTTGTTGTTCCGCGCCGCGCCGCTGTTGGTGCGTTTGCTTGGGCAGACCGGCATCAACGTGATCACCCGTATCATGGGTCTGTTGCTGATGGCGCTCGGGATCGAGTTTATCGTTACCGGCATTAAGGCGATATTCCCCGGCCTGTTGTAATACCCTTTGTTTAGCCGCGCACCTTTCGCCTTGGCGCGGCTAAAATTAATTTTAAAGTTTAAATTATTTATTGGTTCGCATTATTATAGTGCACAGGATGAATAAAATTTATGCGGTTGCACTCTTATGTTGCATAAATCTCATGTTGCTGTGCAAAAAAAACGCTAAGCGTTATTTCAGACACTTTTCTTCCCCCATTTCCGCGCGTTTTGCCCCCGCTCAACGGTAAAGCTGTTGTTAAATTAATCACATCATTCTGTGGG
Source organism: Serratia sp. CY40230 (assembly GCF_052168835.1). Classification (NCBI taxonomy): domain Bacteria; kingdom Pseudomonadati; phylum Pseudomonadota; class Gammaproteobacteria; order Enterobacterales; family Yersiniaceae; genus Serratia; species Serratia sp. CY40230. Next base: position 328,253 of record NZ_JBJNLX010000001.1, on the reverse strand, counting down.
GCTTGTCTCACTTTCATCCAGGTGTTATTAGTGATTAACCGACCATAGGCAGGTGTTTGTTCTTTGAATGCCCGGATTGTTAACTGAATGTTTCTTTGTGCGGTAATGAGATTGCGTTGATGGTTTCAAATGAAATGATTTCGTCTTTTTTTTCTTTAAAATCATAGCGATGATTTTGTTTCTCCGCGTCCTCGATCTTGGGGGCCGGATCGGGCTTCGTGCGATAAAAGAGAATTGCTTAACATTTTCGTAAAATTTATTGGCTATGGAATTTGGCTTCTGCTAATTTCCGAGCAACTTTCCCGTGGTCAATTAACTGAAATGCGCCATAAAAACGGGAATGATTTTTGCTGGTATCCGTTTATTTAGAATTCTTATAAACACTTCACAAACTTCGATAAGCGATGCTTGTCGGTGAAAAGGAGCCTCGATTATGCAGCAAACCCTGAAGTGCACTTCTTTGACCTTGTTGATTAGCGGCGCGCTGAGCGTCGGCGCCATAAATAGCAGTTTGGCGGCGGAAGTGCCGGCCGGCGTTCAGTTGGCGCAGCAGCAGAATATTGTGATCAACAACGGCAGCGAAGTGGCTTCATTGGATCCGCATAAGGTCGAGGGCGTACCGGAAAGCAATATCATTCTTAACCTGCTGGAAGGGCTGGTGAGCACCGACGCCAACGGGCATGTGGTACCGGCGGCGGCGGCGAGCTGGGAAAACCAGAATTATCAGCAATGGACCTTCCACCTGCGCCCCGGCGCGGTGTGGAGCGACGGCAGCCCGGTGACCGCGCAAGACTTCGTCTACAGCTGGCAGCGCCTGGCCGATCCGAAAATCGCCTCGCCCTATGCCAGCTACCTGCAGTACACCAAAGTCGACAATATCGACGATATCCTGACCGGTAAGAAGCCTCCACAGGCCCTCGGCGTCAAGGCGCTGGACGACCAGACGCTGCAGGTGACGCTGAGCGAACCGGTGCCGTATTTCATCAGCATGCTGAGCCACACGTCGCTCAAACCGGTGAAGCGCGCGGTAGTGGAGAAATTCGGCGACAAATGGACGCTGCCCGCCAACTATGTCGGCAACGGCGCTTACCGTCTGAAAGAGTGGGTGGTGAACGAGCGCATTGTGCTGGAGCGCAGCCCGAGCTACTGGAACAACAAGCAGACGGTGATCAATCAGGCGACCTTCCTGCCGATCGCTTCCGAAGTCAGCGACGTCAACCGTTTCCGCAGCGGCGAGATCGACATCACCAACAGCGCCATTCCGCCGTACCTGTACGTCAAAATGAAGCGTGAAGTGCCCGAGCAACTGCACGTTAACCCTTATCTGTGCACTTTCTATTACGAACTCAATAACCAGCGGGCGCCGTTCACCGATCCGCGGGTGCGTGCGGCGGTGAAGATGACGCTGGATCGCGACATCATCGCCAACAAGATCATGGGCCAGGGGCAGATCCCGGCCTACAGTTTCACGCCAACCTTCACCGAAGGCGCCAACTTCACGCAGCCCGCCTGGGCCGGCTGGAGCCAGGAACAGCGCAACGCCGAAGCCAAGAAACTGCTGGCGGAAGCGGGTTACAGCGACGCCAAGCCGCTGAAATTCTCGCTGCTGTACAACACCTCCGATCAAAACAAACAGCAGGCGATCGCCGCCGCGTCGATGTGGAAAAAGAATCTCGGCGCCGACGTCACGCTGCGCAATCAGGAGTGGAAGACCTCGCTGGAAAGCCGCCATCAGGGGCAATACGACGTGGCGCGCGCCACCTGGTGCGGGGATTACAACGAGCCCAGCGCGTTCCTGAACCTGGTGCTGTCCAACAGCAGCATCAATACCGTGTTTTATAAGAGCCCGGCGTTCGACGCCATCATGGCCGCCACCCTGAAGGCGCCGGATGAGGCCGCGCGCGCCGCGCTCTATCAGCAGGCAGAAGCGCAGCTGGACAAAGACTCCGCGTTGATCCCGGTGTATTACCGCGTCAGCGCGCGGTTGATTAAGCCGACGGTAGGCGGGTTCACCGGCAAAGATCCGCTGGACTATACCGACGTTAAAAATCTTTACATTATCAAGCAGTAAAGGGGTATTCCTCACGCCGAGGCGCTGGGGAATATAGGGAAGGCCGGCCGCCGCATTCGTTCCGCGGCGGCGGGAAAACAGAGTCCGCTTACGGGCAACGCAGGTTCCACGAAGAGCCTGTGATAATAAAAACTGGAGTCGATAAGTATGACCAACATCACGAAGAAAACCCTCATTGCCGCCGGCGTCATCGCCGCGCTCGGCATCACAGCAACCACCGGCGCGTTCGCCGCCGACGTTCCTGCGGGGGTGCAGCTGGCGGATAAGCAAGAAATCGTCAAAAACAACGGTTCCGAAGTGCAGTCGCTGGATCCGCATAAAATCGAGGGCGTGCCGGAAAACAACGTGACCCGCGATCTGATGGAAGGCCTGGCGAACAACAGCCCGGACGGTTCCATCGTGCCGGGCGTCGCGGAAAGCTGGGATAACAAGGATTTCAAAGTCTGGACCTTCCACCTGCGCAAAGACGCCAAATGGTCCAACGGCAAGCCGGTGACGGCGCAAGATTTCGTCTACAGCTGGCAGCGCGTAGTGGATCCGAAAACCGCGTCGCCTTACGCCAGCTACCTGCAGTACGCCCATGTGGAAAACGTCGATGACATCATCGCCGGTAAAAAAGACAAGTCGACGCTGGGCGTGAAGGCCATCGACGACCACACTTTCCAGGTGACCCTGAGCGAGCCGGTGCCTTATCTGGTTGAAATGACCCCGCACTACGCCATGAAGCCGGTTTATAAAGAGGCGGTGGAGAAATTCGGCGAGAAGTGGACGCTGCCGGCCAACTACGTCAGCAACGGCGCCTACAAACTGAAAGACTGGATTGTCAACGAACGCATCGTACTGGAACGCAACCCGGAATATTGGGATAACGCCAAAACCATCATCAATAAAGTGACGTTCCTGCCTATTTCGTCGGAAGTGACCGACGTTAACCGCTACCGCACCGGCGAAATCGACATGACTTATAACAACATGCCGATCGAACTGTTCCAGAAGCTGAAGAAAGAGATCCCGAAAGAGGTGCACGTCGATCCTTATCTGTGCACCTATTACTACGAAATCAACAACCAGAAGGCGCCGTTCACCGATGCGCGCGTGCGTGAAGCGCTGAAGCTGGGTATGGATCGCGACATCATCGTCAACAAGGTGAAAAACCAGGGCGATCTGCCGGCCTACAGCTTTACGCCGCCATACACCGACGGCGCCAAGCTGACCCCGCCGGAGTGGTTCGGCTGGACGCAGGAAAAACGCAACGAAGTGGCGAAGAAACTGCTGGCGGAAGCCGGCTACGGCCCGGGTAAACCGCTGACCTTCTCCCTGTTGTACAACACGTCAGACCTGCACAAGAAGCTGGCGATCGCCGCCGCCTCCATCTGGAAGAAAAATCTGGGCGTGGACGTGAAGCTGGTGAACCAGGAGTGGAAAACCTTCCTGGATACCCGCCATCAGGGCACCTATGACGTGGCGCGCGCCGGCTGGTGCGCCGACTACAACGAACCGAGTTCGTTCCTGAACATGATGCTGTCCGACAGCAGCAGTAACACCCCGCACTACAAAAGCGCCGAGTTCGATAAGCTGATGGCCAACGTGTTGACCGCGAAGAGCAAAGACGAGCGCGCCGATCTGTATCAGAAAGCGGAAGTTCAGCTGGATAAAGATTCCGCCATCGTTCCGCTGTATTACTACGTGAACGCCCGTCTGGTGAAACCTTACGTTGGTGGCTACACCGGCAAAGACCCGCTTGATAACGTGTACGACAAAAACCTGTACATCATCAAGCATTGATACGGTAAGAGCCGGCGGCCTGGCCGCCGGCCCATGTTGAGAATAATAAGCCGTTATCAGGCTGTCGCACAGGGTTAGGGCAATGCTTAAATTTATACTTCGTCGCTTGTTGGAAGCGATCCCGACACTATTTATCCTTATCACCATCTCATTCTTCATGATGCGCCTGGCGCCCGGCAGTCCATTTACCGGGGAACGCGCATTGCCGCCGGAAGTCATGGCGAATATCGAAGCCAAATATCATTTGAACGACCCGATCTGGAAACAGTACGGTCATTATCTGGCGCAGCTTGCGCAGGGAGACTTCGGCCCGTCCTTTAAATACAAGGATTATTCGGTCAACGATTTGGTGGCCAGCTCTTTCCCGGTCTCCGCCAAACTCGGTCTGGCCGCGTTTCTGCTGGCGGTGGTGCTGGGCGTGAGCGCCGGTGTGATCGCCGCGCTGAACCAGAACACCAAATGGGACTATACGGTGATGGGGTTCGCCATGACCGGGGTGGTGATACCCAGTTTCGTGGTGGCGCCGCTGTTGGTGCTGATCTTCGCCATCACGTTGAAATGGCTGCCGGGCGGCGGCTGGAACGGCGGTGCGCCTAAGTTCATCATCTTGCCGATGGTGGCGTTGTCGCTGGCCTATATCGCCAGCATCGCCCGTATCACGCGCGGCTCGATGATTGAAGTGTTGCACTCCAACTTCATCCGCACCGCGCGCGCCAAAGGCTTGCCGATGCGTCGCATCATTTTCCGCCACGCGCTGAAGCCGGCGCTGTTGCCGGTGCTGTCCTACATGGGCCCGGCGTTCGTCGGGATCATCACCGGTTCAATGGTGATCGAAACCATCTACGGTCTGCCGGGGATCGGCCAGCTGTTCGTTAACGGCGCGCTGAACCGCGACTACTCCCTGGTGTTGAGCCTGACCATTCTGGTGGGCGCTCTGACCATTCTGTTCAACGCGATCGTCGATGTGCTGTATGCGGTCATCGATCCGAAAATCCGTTATTAATCTGGAGCACGCGAATGATGTTGACTAAAAAGAACAGCGAAGCTCTGGAACACTTCAGCGAGAAGCTGGAAGTGGAAGGGCGCAGCCTGTGGCAAGACGCGCGTCGGCGTTTTATGCATAACCGCGCGGCGGTCAGCAGCCTGTTCATACTGGCGCTGATCACACTGTTTGTGGTGCTGGCGCCGATGCTGTCGCAATTCGCCTACGACGATACCGATTGGGCGATGATGTCCGCCGCACCCAGCGTTGAATCGGGGCACTATTTCGGCACCGACTCCTCCGGGCGCGATCTGCTGGTGCGCGTGGCGATCGGCGGGCGCATCTCGCTGATGGTCGGCGTGGCGGCGGCGCTGGTGGCGGTGATCGTCGGCACCCTGTACGGCGCGATGTCCGGCTATCTGGGCGGCAAGATCGACTCGGTGATGATGCGCCTGCTGGAGATCCTCAACTCCTTCCCGTTCATGTTCTTCGTGATCCTGCTGGTGACCTTCTTCGGCCAGAATATCCTGCTGATCTTCGTGGCGATCGGCATGGTGTCGTGGTTGGACATGGCGCGTATCGTGCGCGGCCAAACCCTCGGTCTGAAGCGCAAGGAGTTCATCGAAGCGGCGCTGGTGTGCGGCGTCTCCACGCGCAACATCGTGCTACGGCATATCGTGCCGAACGTGCTCGGCGTGGTGGTGGTGTATGCCTCGTTGCTGGTGCCGAGCATGATCCTGTTCGAATCCTTCCTCAGCTTCCTGGGGCTGGGTACGCAGGAGCCGCTGAGCAGCTGGGGCGCATTGCTCAGCGACGGCGCCAACTCAATGGAAGTTTCACCGTGGTTGCTGCTGTTCCCGGCGGGTTTCCTGGTTGTCACTCTGTTCTGTTTCAACTTCATCGGCGATGGCCTGCGTGACGCCCTCGACCCGAAAGATCGTTAAGGAGTGCCACCATGAGCACCATTGAACATCCTGAGCTGCAAACCGCCGTCGGCGTTAAAGCGTCGCCGCTGCTGGACGTGAAAGACCTGCGCGTCACGTTTTCCACCCCGGACGGCGACGTGACGGCGGTGAACGATCTGAACTTCGATCTGCGCGCCGGTGAAACGCTGGGCATCGTCGGCGAATCCGGCTCCGGCAAATCGCAGACCGCGTTCGCCCTGATGGGGTTGCTGGCCAGCAATGGCCGCATCGGCGGCTCGGCCAAATTCAACGGCCGCGAAATCCTCAACCTGCCGGAAAACCAGCTCAACAAGCTGCGGGCCGAAGAGATCTCGATGATCTTCCAGGACCCGATGACCTCGCTCAACCCGTATATGCGCGTTGGCGAACAGCTGATGGAAGTGCTGATGCTGCATAAGAAAATGAGCAAAAGCGAAGCCTTCGAAGAGTCGGTGCGCATGCTCGACGCGGTGAAAATGCCGGAAGCGCGCAAGCGCATGCGCATGTATCCGCATGAGTTTTCCGGCGGCATGCGCCAGCGCGTGATGATCGCCATGGCGCTGCTGTGCCGGCCGAAGCTGCTGATCGCCGACGAGCCGACTACCGCGCTGGACGTGACCGTCCAGGCGCAGATCATGACGCTGCTCAACGAGCTCAAGCGCGAGTTCAACACCGCCATCATCATGATCACCCACGATCTGGGCGTGGTGGCCGGCATCTGCAACAAGGTGCTGGTGATGTACGCCGGCCGCACCATGGAATACGGCAGCGCGCGCGAGGTGTTCTACCAGCCGAGCCACCCGTACTCCATCGGGTTGTTGAACGCGGTGCCGCGCCTCGACGCCGAAGGCGAAGCGTTGCTGACCATTCCCGGCAACCCGCCGAACCTGCTGCGGCTGCCGAAAGGTTGCCCGTTCCAGCCGCGCTGCCCGTACGCCATGGAACAGTGCGCGAGCGCTCCGCCATTGGAGCAATTTGGGGAAGGGCGCCTGCGCGCCTGCTTTAAACCGGTGGAGGCGTTGGTATGACAGCGGTAACCGACAAGAAAGTGCTGCTCGAAGTGGCCGATCTGAAAGTGCACTTCGACATTCATGACGACAAGCAGTGGTTCTGGCAGCCGCCGAAAACCCTGAAGGCGGTCGATGGCGTTACGCTGCGGCTGTTCGAGGGGGAAACCCTGGGCGTGGTCGGCGAATCCGGCTGCGGCAAATCCACCTTCGCGCGCGCCATCATCGGCCTGGTGAAGGCCACCAGCGGGCGCGTCGCCTGGCTGGGTAAAGATCTGCTGGGCATGAACGACGCCGACTGGCGCAAAACCCGCAGCGATATCCAGATGATCTTCCAGGATCCGCTGGCTTCGCTCAATCCGCGCATGACCATCGGCGAAATCATCGCCGAGCCGCTGCGCACTTACTACCCGAAAATGCCGCGTCAGGAAGTGAAGGACAAGGTCAAGGCGATGATGCTGAAGGTCGGCCTGCTGCCTAACCTGATCAACCGTTATCCGCACGAGTTCTCCGGCGGCCAATGCCAGCGCATCGGCATCGCGCGCGCGCTGATCCTCGAACCGAAGCTGGTGATCTGCGACGAGCCGGTTTCCGCGTTGGACGTGTCGATTCAGGCGCAGGTGGTAAACCTGTTGCAGCAGCTGCAGCGCGAAATGGGGCTGTCATTGATCTTTATCGCCCACGATTTGGCGGTGGTGAAGCACATTTCCGATCGCGTGCTGGTGATGTATCTGGGCCATGCGGTGGAGCTGGGCACCTATGACGAGGTGTACCACAATCCGCAGCACCCTTACACCAAGGCGCTGATGTCGGCGGTGCCTATTCCGGATCCGGACAAGGAGAAGGAAAAGCAGATCCAGCTGTTGGAAGGGGAGCTGCCTTCGCCGATCAACCCGCCGTCCGGCTGCGTGTTCCGCACCCGCTGCCCGATCGCCGGGCCGGAGTGCGCCAAGACGCGTCCGCTGCTGGAGGGCAGTTTCCGTCATGCGGTTTCATGTCTGAAGGTCGATCCGCTGTAATGCGCCGCTAGCCGGCAACAAAAAGCCCCGCTGACTCAGCGGGGCTTTTTTTATCCGAAATATGAGCGGCGAATCACTCTTTCCACAGGATGTGGCACAGCTTGTGGTCTTTCTCGCGGCAGATCAGCACGCGGGCGAACACGTCGTTGATCGGCTCGCCGTCGCTGTCCGCCAGACCGATCACCACTTCGGCGAAGAAGTCCGGATTCAGGTCGTAATCCACGTGCTCGCTCCAGTCTTCGGAGGGGTCGTACAGTTCTGCGCCGCCGCGCTCTTCAAACTGCAGATTGAACAGCAGAATATCCGCCGGATCCAGATTGTCGCCGGCCAATTCGAGGAAGATGTCGTAGGCCTGTTCCAGCGTTTCGTCTTCGGTAAGGCGGTTATTCAAATCCATAAAAAAATCCTGATAACAAATGATTTGGCGCTATTAAAGCACGCTCGCCGCGGCTTTTACAGCAACGGGCTGAAAAAGTAGAACAGGCGCTCGACCAGGCGATGCCAGAATGGCCGCTTCAACCACTCTTTGGCGTTCAGCAGCTTGGAGCGGGCGATGTAATCTTCCTGCACGCAGGCCAGATCGCTGCCGAAGCCGTCGTCATCGATCACCAGGGTGATCTCGAAGTTGAGCCACAGGCTGCGCATATCGAGATTGACGGTGCCGACCAGGCTGAGCTGGCCGTCGACCAGCACGCTCTTGGTGTGCAACAGACCGCCTTCGAACTGATAGATTTTCACGCCGGCTTCCAGCAGCTCGGAGAAGAACGCCCGGCTGGCCCAGCGCACCATCATCGAATCGTTGTCGCGCGGCACGATGATGCTGACCTCAACGCCGCGCAGAGCGGCGGTGCAGATGGCGTGCAGCAGATCGTCGCTCGGCACGAAGTACGGCGTGGTCATGATCAGCTGTTCGCGCGCGGAATAAACCGCGGTCAGCAGCGCCTGGTGGATCATCTCCTCGGGGAAGCCGGGGCCGGAGGCGATCACCTGAATGGTATGGCCGCTTTCCTGCTCGAACGGCATGATGTTGACGTCCGGCGGCGGCGGCAGAATGCGCTTGCCGGTTTCAATCTCCCAGTCGCAGGCATAGACGATGCCCATCGTAGTGGCCACCGGGCCTTCCATGCGCGCCATCAGATCGATCCATTGGCCGACGCCCGCATCCTGCTTGAAATAGCGCGGGTCGACCATGTTCATGCTGCCGGTATAGGCGATGTAGTTGTCGATCAGCACCACCTTGCGGTGCTGGCGCAGATCCATGCGGCGCAGGAATACGCGCAGCAGGTTGACCTTCAGCGCTTCGACCACTTCGATGCCTGCGTTGCGCATCATCGCCGGGTAGGGGCTGCGGAAAAATGGCAGGCTGCCGGCGGAGTCCAGCATCAGGCGGCAGTGTACGCCGCGCCGCGCGGCGGCCATCAGCGATTCGGCCACCTGATCGACCAGGCCGCCGGGCTGCCAGATATAGAACACCATTTCGATGTTGTGGCGCGCCAGCTCGATGTCGCGGATCAGCGCTTTCAACGTGTCGTCGGTAGTGGTGAGCAGCTGCAGCTGGTTGCCCTTGACGCCGTCGATGCCCTGGCGGCGGTTGCACAGCTGGAACAGCGGTTCGGCGACTTCACTGTATTCGGTGGCGAAGATGCGGCGGCTCTCTTTCAATTCTTTCAGCCAGCGCGCGGTCGACGGCCACATGGCCTTGGCGCGCTCGGCACGGCGCTTGCCCAGGTGCAGTTCGCCGAACGATAAATAGGCGACGATGCCGAACAGCGGCAGAATATAGATAACCAGCAGCCAGGCCATGGCAGAGGGAACCGCACGGCGTTTCATCAAAATGCGCATTGTCACGCCGGCGATCAGCAGCCAGTAGCCGAACACCATGAGCCAACTGATTACGGTATAAAATGTTGTCATAAAGGCGAAAAATCCCGTTCGCAAACCACCAATGATGAGTGTACGCACAGATCGGGCAAGGCGAAACCTTTTATCGGCGCTTATGTTACATAAATATGATGAAGTTAAGGCACTTGCCGAAATTGAAAGAGCGGCTTTTGCCCGCGTGGCGTCCGCTGTGCCGCCGATAACGGCGGCTTGGATCGCGGGCGGAAAGGGCTATAATGCCCGCGGTTGGCATTAGACGAACGAGTGACGGAATTATGAGACGCAGTAGAAATGAAGTGGGCCGCTGGCGCATGTTGCGGCAGAGCCAACGTCGGCGGCATCGCTGGCTGGAACGCCAGTCGTGCAGCAATCGCCATATTATCCGAGTGCGGCGCCGCCTGGACGATCAGCATCGGCGCGCGCTGCTGTTTGCGGTATCCTGCGAGTGGTAAAACGAAAACAGTCCCGTAAGGGACTGTTTTGTTATGGCGTCTGAGTTATTTGCCCAAATAGGCGTTGAGCATCCAGACCTGTTTTTCCTGCTCTTTGATGTAATCGCTCATCAGCGACGCGGTGCCTTCGTCGCCGGCGTCTGCCGCCACCGTCAGCAGCTCACGCTGCTGTTGCAGCAAGATTGAATACCCTTCCAACAGGCCGCGCAGCGTACCCTTATCATCGGTCACGTTGGTGTGTTCCTTGATGTCGGCGGTTTTCAGATAATCGCTGAAAGCGTGACGCGGTTGCGAGCCTAACGTCAGAATACGTTCCGCCAGCTCATCCACCTTGGTCAGCAGATCGTTATATGTCTCTTCGAATTTCGCGTGCAGTTCAAAGAACTGCGGGCCGGTAATGTTCCAATGATAGCCGCGCACGTTCATATACAGCACCTGATAGTTTGCCAACAGCGCATTGAGCGCTTCGGCGAGTTTTGCCGATTGTTTACTGTCAAGGCCGATATGGGTTTTCGCTGCTTTCTTTGCCGTTGCCATAATAATCTTCTCCTGATTATTTGTTCCGATAGTAGACAGAATCAATTTCCATAGCTGTTACAGTAACCGGATTTATCGCAGGGTTAAATACGATAACAGGCATTATTGCCATCGCTCAAACCGATGACGATAAATCCGTCGAGCAAATTGCCGAATCAGTTTACGCAGGTTCCGCAGGCGAAAAAAGCCGCTTTTCTCGGTTACTTGCGCAGCGCCAGTTTTACCACACCTGCGCCCAGCGCCATTAACAGCGCGGCGGCGATCAATACCGAAATAAAGGCGCGATCAAAGGCCAGACGCGCCAGCAGCGTCAACTGCTGCGCGCGATCGGCCGCCATTCCGGCCGCCAGGCGCAACGCTTCGTCGATGCTGTCGTAGGCTAAATCGCTGACCGGCAGCTCCGCCGGCAGCGCCAGAGTGTGGCTGTAAACCGCCGTCATCAGCCCGCCGAGCAACGTCACGCCCAGCACGCCGCCCAGCTCGTAGGAGACGTCTTCGATGGACGCCGCCATGCCGGATTTCTCCTCCGGCGCGTTCAGCATGATGGCGGTGGAAGCGGCGGTGATCACGCCGCCGAGGCCAAAGCCCACCAGCGCCAGGCTCACCAGCTGCGGCGCTATGCCGCTCTGAGACAGCAGGGCGAGGGCGGCAATGCCGAAGGCGGTCAGGGCGAAACCGCCGAGGATGATGCTGCGTTCGCCGTAGCGCGGCAGCAGCAAACCGGCCATCGGCCCCGCCAACGCCGAGGCCAGCGGGATCGGCAAGATGAACAGCGCCGCCTGCAGCGGACTGAGGCCAAGCACCAGTTGCAAGCGTTGGCTGAGCACCAGCTCGACGCCGATCAGCGCCACCATCGACAGCAATGCCACGCCGATGCCGCCGGCGAACAGCCGGTTGCGGAACAGAGAGAAATCGATCATCGGGTGGGCGCTGCGCTGCTGACGACGCACGAACAGCACCAGGAACAACACGCCGATCGCAGCCGCCGCGAGCAAGGCGCTGACGTCAGGCGCCGGCTTGCTCAATTCTTTCAGCGCATAGATAGCGCCGACCAGGCCTATCATGATCTGTATCGAGCCGACGATGTCGGCGGGGCGCGGGTTATCGCCGCCGCAGCGCGGGATCAGTTTCCATGCCAACGGCCAGACCAGCAACACCACCGGCACATTGATCAGGAACACCGAGCCCCACCAGAAATACTCCAACAGCAGGCCGCCGACCACCGGGCCGATGGCCGCGCCGCCGGAGGCCACCGACGCCCAGATGCCGATCGCCAGCGCCCGTTCGCGTTCATCGGTAAAGACGTGGCGTACGATGGACAGCGTGGCGGGCATCATCATTGCCGCGCCAACGGCGAGGAATACCCGCGCGGCGATCAGCCACTCGGCGGTAGGCGAGAAAGCGGCGCACAGCGACGCGACGGCAAACACCGGCAGCCCGGCGAGAAACAGCCGTTTATGGCCGATGCGATCGCTCAGCATGCCGGCGCCAGGCAACAGACCGGCCACCACCAACGGGTAGGCGTTGACGATCCAGAGTTTTTGCGAGGCGCTGGCGTCCAGCGCCTGGGTTAAACGCGGCAGAGCGGTATATAACACCGTCATATCGATGACGATCAGGAACAGGGCGCTGGCGACCATCGTCAGGATCAACCAGCGGTTCTTGGCGTACATAAGTCATAATCCAGTTAAAGTGGGCGGCGCGAAGGCGCCGCCATTCGGGTAACCCTCCGGCGATGCCGGGTGATATACTGGTAATAATATATATCCATACGTTCGTATTGAAAAGAAGGGTTTCTTAATGGGACGTCAACGCAGCATCGATCGCGACAAGGTTTTGGACATCGCCGAAGAGATCGTCGCCACTCAGGGGGCCGCCGGTTTGACCATCGACGCCGTCGCCAAAGCGATGGGGATCTCCAAGGGCGGGGTGCAGTACTGTTTCGGCAGCAAAGACGCCCTGATTGACGCCATGTTCGATCGCTGGGGCAGTGCCTACGAGACGCTGTTCGCCGCTATCGCCGGTGACGATCCTTCACCGCAGACCGGCGTGCGGGCGCATATGCTGGCGACGCAAAGCTCGGATCAGACCGCCAGCGCCAAGGCCGCCGGGCTGATGGCGACGCTGATTCAAACGCCGGAGCATCTGGCGAGCACGCGCGAATGGTATCGCAGCCGCATCGCCGGTTTGGATTTGACGACGGAAGAAGGCAAGCGCGCGCGCCTGGCGTTTCTCGCCACGGAAGGCGCCTTTATGCTGCGTTACTTTGGTTTGATGGATATCGATCAGGCGGAATGGGAAGCGATGTTCACCGATATGCAGGCGTTGATTTTAACTGAGGGTGCCTATCGCACTGATAGCTAGTAAAGCCCGCAGTGAAAGGCGTATGTTTATCGCACAAGATATTCCCTCGAAGAACTTTTTAGCCAGCCACTCCGTGCTGGCTTTTTTTTTGTTTGCAGGCAAGCGCCCCAGCGGGGCCCCCTGAAGGCAGGGGGCGGGGGAAATTATTTACGGGCGTCCAACAGCGACTGGGCGTTCTCTGCGGTAACGACGGTCCACGGAATGTAGTAATGCTTTTGCGTGCCGCCCTCCCATTTCAGATCCTTGGCGTATTGCTTCCAGATCTCCGACTGCGGTTGATAGCTTTCCCCTTTCACGGCGCGCAGCGCGACGTCGATGGAACCCTGCATCTGGCCTTTGGCATCTTGCAGAATAGAGACCATTTCACCGGCCTGCACCGCATGAATCGCGTCGGAGACGCCGTCAACGCCGGCAATCGCGAAGTCCTTCACATTCAGGCCGGCGCCTTTGATCGCCTCGATAGCGCCCAGCGCCATCTCGTCGTTTTGGCCAATCACGCCGTTGATTTTGCCCCGGTGTTTCTGCAGCCAGTTTTCCATCAGCGGCTGCGCTTCCGCGCGTGACCAGTTGGCCGTTTTACGTTCAAGCACGGTCACCTGGCCGACGCCGCACTCGGCAATCGCTTTATCATTGCCCTTGCCGCGCTGGATCTCGCCGCTGCCGCCTTTCGGGCCTTCGATAATCACCACGTTCACCTTTCGGTTCTTGCAGTCGAGTTTGTCCAGGACGGCTTTGGCTTCCAGATACCCGCCCAACTCGTCATTAGACACCACTTCAGACGTCATCGCGTCCGTGTTCAGGCGCGCGTTGGTGACCACCATCGGGATTTTGGCTTCGTTGGCATTAGTGACGATATCGATATTGGCCTCAAAATCCATCGGGTTGACGATAATGGCATCGGCGCGCGTCTGGATAGCGGTGGCGGCCTGATCGTTTTGCACCGAGGCATCATAACGCCCATCGTAGAAGGTCAGCACGGCTTCGCCGCTTTTCACCGCCGGGTGCTCCTTGCCGAACCTTTCCATCAATTGCACGAACTCGGCCTTGTTGCCGTACATCAATACCGCGATTTTAACCGGGGCGGCCTGAGCAGCCGACAGGCTACCGAGCATCATGGCAGAGGCAAACAACGCTATCTTGGTCTTATTCATGGTTTTCTCCTGGTAGAGTTGGGTCTGATGTTATTAATCGCGCTGTTGCTTACGCGATGGGTCGAGCAATACGGCAAGAACGATCAATGCGCCTTTGATAATTTGTTGGTAATACGATTGCACGCCGAGCAGATCGAGGCCGTTATTCATCACCCCGATAATCAGCACGCCGAAGAAGGTGCCGACCAGCGTACCGACGCCGCCGGCCATGCTGGTGCCACCGATCACCACCGCTGCGATGGCGTCCAGCTCATACCCTGCGCCGGCGTTGGTCTGCGCCGAACCGGTGCGTGCGGTGAGGATCAGGCCGGCGATGCCGGCCAGCGCGCCGCACAGCGTATACACCAGTATTTTGATGCGCGTGACGCTAATCCCCGAGGTGCGCGCGCTTTTCGGGTTGCCGCCGACGGCGTAGATGTAGCGCCCGAAGAGGGTTTTATTCAGCACCAGCCAGGCGAGGGCGAACAGCACGATGAAGATGATGACCGGCACCGGAACGCCGCCGACATAACCATTGCCCAACCAGCGGAAATCGCTGTTCAATTGCGAAACCGGATTGCCGTTGGTGGTCAACATGGTTAAACCGCGCGCCGCAGAGAGCATGCCCATGGTGACGATAAAGGGTTGCAGCCGGTAGCGAGCCAACACGGTGCCGTTCACCAGGCCGCAGACGATCCCGATGCCCAGCGCCACGATCAGCGGCGCCATGACGGCGGTCGCGGTGTCGCCGATAGCCAATCCGCTGTTGTTGGTGGCGAAGCGGGCGGCGACGATCCCGCTTAGCGCCAGCACCGAGCCCACGGAGAGATCGACGCCGGCCGTAATGATGACGAAGGTCATGCCGATCGCCAGAATGCCGTTGATCGAGACCTGGCGCAGGACGATCAGGGTGTTTTCATTGCTGAGAAAATAATTGCTGCTCCAGGCCCCCTGGGCGACCTGATATTCGCCAATCAGCGCCACGATCAGGCACAGCGCGAAGAAGGCGATGATAATGCCGTATTTGTGCATACGGCGCTTATTGCGGGTGAAAAATGAAATTCCTGGTGATAAGGAGTGGGCGCTGCTCATTTTTTTTCTCTCTCTGTTAAACCGCAAGTTTCATCAGTGCTGCCTGGGTCGCATCGGCTGCCGAAAGCTCACCGGCCAACTGCCCGTCACGAAACACCAATATGCGATCGCTCATGCCGATAATTTCCGAAAGCTCGGAGGAAACCATGATGATCCCCTTGTTTTGCAAGGCGAACTCCGACATAAATCGATAGATCTCTTTCTTGGCGCCGACGTCGATGCCGCGCGTCGGCTCGTCGAGCAACAACACCTCCGGATCCAGCAGCGCCCAGCGGCCCAGCACCACTTTTTGCTGGTTGCCGCCGCTCAGGTTGCCCACGGGCTGCTCGCCATCGTGGGTTTTAACGTTGAAGCGCTGGATCATGTCGCGGGTTCGCGCTTGCTCCCGTTTCTCGCTGACGAACCCCATTCGGCTGATGCCGGCAAAAGAGGCGATATTGATGTTT
The DNA here is from genome assembly GCF_052168835.1 of Serratia sp. CY40230. Lineage (NCBI taxonomy): Bacteria > Pseudomonadati > Pseudomonadota > Gammaproteobacteria > Enterobacterales > Yersiniaceae > Serratia > Serratia sp. CY40230. Next base: position 312,543 of record NZ_JBJNLX010000001.1, on the reverse strand, counting down.
TCACTGACGGAACGGCACAGCACCAGGCCGGTTTCCTTGCGATCTTCCGTCACGTAGGCAATGCCGCTGTCGATGGCCTCTCGCGGGGAATGGCGGTTCAGCGTCTTGTCGCCCAAACGGATCGTGCCGCTGTCGGCATGCTGAATGCCGAAGATAAGATCGAGAAATTCGCTGCGGCCCGATCCCACCAGCCCGTAGATGCCCAGGATTTCACCGTGCTTAAGCTGCAGGCTGATATCCTTTATCTTGCTGCGCCAACACAGGCCGTTGACCTCCAGCAAGACTTCTTCGCCGGGCTGATTGAATTTGGCGAACTCGCTGTCGTACTCGCCGCCGATAATGTGTTCGATCAACTGCTCACGGGTAATGTCGGCGATATAGCCTTCATGGATATAGGCGCCGTCGCGGAAAATGGTGTAGCTGTCCGCAATTTGAAATATCTCTGACAAACGGTGAGAGACGTAAATAATGCCTTTACCTTTCGCCGCCAATTGCTGAAGCGTCTGAAAGATTTTTTGCGCATCCTCCTCGCCAATCGCCGAGGTGGGTTCATCCATGATGATGATGTCGGCATTGGCATGCGACAGCGCTTTGGCGATCTCGACCAGCTGCTGCTCGGCGACGCTCAGGTTGCGCATTTTCTCTCGGGCGTCGATCTTGAAATCGAGTTCCTTGAGCAGGCTGGTGGTGCGTTGATTGAGCGTGGCGAAATCGACGAACCCCAGGCGTCTCGGCTCACGGCCCAGCCAAATGTTTTCGGCCACCGTCAGATCCGGGATCGCGCTCAGTTCCTGCTGCACGATGGCGATGCCGGCGTTGAGGGCTTCCCGGGGATGATGAAATTCACAGCGTTGGCCATTGATAAAAATGTCGCCGCCATCGGGTTGAATAAAGCCCATCAGAATGCTGAGAAAGGTGGATTTACCCGCGCCGTTGCCGCCGCACAGGGCATGGATGGAACCACGCCGCAGGCAAAACTCCGCATTCTTGAGCGCCACGACCGGGCCAAAGGCTTTTCTGACGCCGCTGACCTCCAGCAGGTAGGCGGGCGCTTGCGTATGGGGATCTCGCGTCACAGTTGCACCTCCGGGTAGGTCTGCTGCAAGCGTTGCAGGTACCGTTGATAAAGCGTCTCGTATTGCGCCCGTCTGCCGGCATGTGGCCGTGCGCGTGTGGCCTCATCCAGCGCAACGAAACGTTGGCACAGCTCGGACAGCAACGCGCCGGCATTCCGCAGCGGATCGTCGGCCAACGTCGTCGCCCACATCGCCTGAATGGCGCCGCCTAGCGCAGCGGTCTCTTTGGCTTTCAGACAGACCACCGGGCACCCCATCACGTCCGCGACGATTTGTCGCCAGGCGGCGCTGCGAGCGCCGCCGCCGGTGAGGCGGATCTCGCGCGCTTCAATGCCCTGACGGCGAAACAGTTCGATGCCATAGCGCAGGCCATAGGTGGCGCTTTCGACCACCGCCAGGCAGAGATTGGCGCGGGTAAAATTGTCGCTATCGAGGTTATGCAGACTGGCGCGCGCGTGAGGCAACGGCGGAACGCGCTCGCCATTGAAGAACGGCAGCATCTCGACACCGCCTGCGCCGGGTGAGGCCTGCGCCAATAAACTGTTAAAGCCGGCAAGGTCTTCGTCCAGCAGCGTTTGTACCGCGGTGGTGGCCGAGGTGACATTCATGGTGCAAATCAATGGCAGCCACCCGTTGGTGCTGGAGCAGAAGCCGGCAATCATGTCTGATTCCGCCGCGACGGGGGCGGCAGACCAGGCGAATAGCGTGCCGGAGGTGCCCAGGCTCAGGGTGAGGGTGCCGGCCTCGATGTTGCCGGAACCGATGGCCGCCATCATGTTGTCGCCGCCGCCGGTCGATACCCGCACCGTTGGGCCGAGGCCGAGTTTTTCCGCCGCGGCGGGGCGCACCGTGCCGATGCAGCACTCCGCGTTTTTGAGCGGCGGCAGGGCTTGCCACAGACGACCGCTGTCGTCGATGAGATCGACGGCGGCCTTGCTCCAGCTACGGGTGCGCACATCGAACAACCCGGTGCCGGAAGCGTCACCGTATTCCGCTACGCGCTCTCCGGTCAGCCAGAAGTTCAAATAATCATGAGGCAACAATACGGTGTGCAGTTTTGCCCACAACGCCGGATGGTGTGTCTTGAACCAAAGGATTTTTGACGCGGTATAACCGGTGGCGATCCGCAGGCCGAGTGTTTCCAGCGAGCCGTTGGCACCGCCGAGCTGCTGCAGGAGCCGTTCGTTTTCCTCTGCGGTTTCGGTATCGCACCACAGCTTGACGCTGTGCAGCACGTTGCCGTCTGCGTCCAGCGGTACAAACCCATGTTGTTGGCCCGAGACCCCCAGAGCATGAATTTCCCCGGCATCAATACCGGCGTTAGTCACGGCTTGGCGAAAAGCGATGACCAGCGCCTCGATCCACCAGTCGGCCTCCTGTTCGCGCCGGCCATTGGCTTGGCTGATGAGACGGTGAGGGGCGTTGCCCTCACCGAGGATCACGCCCTGTGTGCTGTCGACAATCACGACTTTCGTGCCTTGCGTACCGCAGTCTATGCCAGCATAGAGCGCCATAGGATCACTCCATTTCCAGCATGATTTTGATGTCCGAGGAATGTCCCGCCGCCGCGCGCTCGAAGGCGGCCACGCTGTCGGAGAACTTGTAGGTTTGGCTTATCAACGGCTGGACGCGCAATTTGCCGCTGCTCAACAGCCGCAGCGTGCGCGGGTACATGTTGGCGTAGCGGAAAATGGTCTTGAAGGTGATTTCCTTGGCCTGCGCGGCGACGATATCCATCGGCGCGGCATCGATCGGCATGCCGACCAGCACGGCGGTCGCTCCTGGCGCCGCATGTTCGGCCAGCGTAGCGATGGCCGGTTTTGCGCCGCTGCATTCAAACACGACATCGGCGCCATTGCCGCTGGTGAGCGCGGCCACTTTCCCCGCCAGGTCGCCGGTTTTGATATTGACGGCGTGCAGCCCCTCATAACTGGCCGCAACGGCGAGCTTTTCGTCAAACAGGTCGCAAATAATGACGTCCGAGCAGCCGCCCGCCAGCGCCGCGAGAGCGGTGACCACGCCGATCGGCCCGGCGCCGATCACCAGCGCGATATCGCCGGGTTTGATACCGGCTTTGGTGGCTGCTTGCATGCCGATGGCTAAGGGTTCCACCATGGCGCCTTCGGCGAAACTGACGTTGTCCGGCAATTTGAACGTGAAGGCGGCGGGGTGGATGACGGTTTCGCGCAGGCAGCCGTGCACCGGCGGCGTCGCCCAGAAGCGCACGGCCGGATCAAGGTTGTAAATGCCGGCGCGCGTCTGCGCCGAGTTGAGATCCGGAATACCGGGTTCCATGCAAACGCGATCGCCGATACTGAGGTGAGTGACGTTTTTACCTGTCGCGAGCACCACGCCAGAAGCTTCATGGCCGAGCACCATCGGGGCGTTAACCACGAACGGGCCAATGCGGCCATGTTGGTAATAGTGCACATCACTGCCGCAGATGCCCACGGAATGAATTTTTATCTGCACATCATCGGGCCCCAGCGTTTCGGCAAGCTGGACGTCCTCGATAGCGATTTCCCCCGCCTTGGCCAACACTAATGCTTTCATATTGCCTCCTGGTGAATCATTTTTATGGTAACGATATCATTTCAATGCGGCGATAGTGGGCTAAAGCGGGTGGTTAAACTGTGATCGATGTTGGAATTACTCGATGGGAGTTAATTTTGCTGGTGGGTTGTTATTCAATATGGGGATGAAGATCACAAAATCGGCGATGTAATGACGGTTTTAATATCAGCATTCTGATATCGATACCGTTACTTTGCAGGGGAAATGATGAACAAACAACAACGTGCCATAGCCGCTACGCTGGAATATTTGCGCGAGGCGGACATCGTTCTGACCGAAGAAGAGCAGCAACGTATTGAAATTGCGACGTTTGGCTTGGCCGACTATCCTGTCTCAGGGCTGCAGCTGCTGACCTATGTCAACTCGCCTCGGTATTGTGCGAAAGAGTTGGTGCTGTTTCCTGAGCAGACTTGCCCAGAGCATTTGCATCCTCCTTTTGCCGGCACGCCCGGCAAGCAAGAGACGTTTCGCTGCCGTTGGGGCGAGGTGTTTCTGTTTGTCGACGATGAAAACCTGACGCTTAATGACGCCGGCGGTGAACCGGTATGCCGGGTGCCGGAAGGCGCGGAGCATTGGTATACCTGCAATCGCTATATCCTCTTGCGGCCTGGCGAACAATACACCATCGCGCCCAATACCCGGCACTGGTTTCAGGCTGGAAAGCGGGGGGCGGTGGTGTCCGAGTTCTCTTCCGAGAGCCGTGACGAGCTGGATATCTTTACCGATCCCCGGATTAACCGGCTGGCAGGCGTAAACCATTAGCGCCACGATGAAAGTTCTGTCATGATGTTGTTAATGGTACAAAATGATAACTTTAAGCTAAGGAGCTGCATTTGGCGGTGGGGCGAGGACGGAAAGCGACGCTGGCTAGCGTGGCCGCACAGGCAAACGTCAGTAAAATCACCGCGTCGCGGGCATTTTCACAGCCGGACAAGGTTCATCCGGAAACGCTGCGCCGCATTCGGGAGACCGCTGCCGAACTCGGTTATGTGGTCAATGCTGCGGCGCGCAACCTGCGGGCGAAAAGCAGCAGAACCATCGGCATCGTCAACCCTGATATGGCCAACCCGTTCTTTGGCGGCCTGACGCGGTTGATGACGCTTGAAGCGCAAAAAATGGGATATGACACCCTGGTGTTCGATTCCTATGAGTCACAGGAAAGCGAAGACAGAATCATCGACAAACTGATTGGTTACAACGTCGATGCGATCATTCTCTCGGTCATTTCCAACGATCATCTGTACCAGCCTTCCTATCTAAAGCGGTTGGAAACATTGAATATCCCGGTGGTATTGATCGACCGTGAGCTGGACAATCGCCACTGCAGCGGGGTGTATATCGATAACCTGGACTGCGGCCTTCAGGCGGGGCGCTGGCTGCTGGAACAGAAAGCGCAGCGGGTGGTGGTGGTGTCCGGGCCGGAGAACTCCAACGTTGCACGGGACAGGGTCACAGGGCTGCAGGCGGCGCTGCAAGGGAAAGTGGCGTCGTTTGAAGTGCTGTACGCCGATTTCTTTATGGATGTCGCCTGGCAAGAGACGAGCCGTTGGCTGGCCAATCACTGCGCCCCGGACTTTTTCGTTGGCTGCAATAACCAGATCTCCCTGGGCATTATCAAAGCCTGCATTGAACACCGGCTGCCGTTGATGCAGGAGGTGTCGCTGTTCAGCATCGATGAGGTTTCACATGCCGAGATCTACGGTTTTCATTTCCCGTGCGTGTCACACGACTTGCAAGAGATCGCCTGGCAAGCGTTGAATCTGGCGATCCGTCGTATTGCCGACCCCGAGATCAAGCCGGGCAAGGTGGTGGTGCGGGGAAAACTCGTCGCATAACGGCGCCGCCTTTCGCCTTATCCGTCATTTTTCAGCGCGTTGCGCTGTTTTGGGCTCATCCCGCCCGGCGGGACGGATTAGCAGCCATAAACCGCTCCCTGCCACCGCCGCGCCTAGCAGCATGGGCCAGGAAAGGGGTTCATTGAACATTAACCCTGCCCAGCAGAAGGTGACGAAGGGGCTGAGAAACAGCAGGCTCGTCACGCGCAGCGCAGAAGTGAGCCTTAGACAAAACCAGTACAGACCGTAGCCGGCCAGCGTCGCCAGTAGCGCGGTCCAAAGCACGCCGATCACAAACCCCGTCGTTACCGTTGGCAGCAGCGGGCCTTCCGCGCCGGCCATGGCGGCGAAAGCCAGCGAGGAAACCGCGCTTTGTATCCCCAGCGAGGCTGGCAAACTCATTGCTTTCGTCTGCGGCAGCCGTTCCTGCCACAGCGTTGCCAGCGCCAGCGCCAACATCCCCGCCAGCGGCAACAGGTAACTCCACAATGGGGCGTCTCCCCATGAGATGGCGCTGCCGGTCGCCAGCGTTACCCCGCTAACCCCCAAGGCTAACCCGGACCAAACGCGGCCATCGGCCAAGCGGCGTTGCAACAGCATGCTCAGCAGCGCGGTGCCGAGCGGGAGCAAATCGGCAATGAGCGCGGCCAACCCGGCCGGCACGCCATATTCGATGCCTTTGCTGACGCCGGTCAGGTAACCGGTCATGGCGAGCAACCCAATCCCGGCGTGAACAGCTATCGTCAGCGGAGATGCGCGCCTGATGGCGCGCACACTAAGCGGCAGCAACGCGAACGCGACCACCACGCAGCGCCAGAACGCCACCAGCAACACCGGCGCGTAATCGGCGGCGAAGCGGATGCCGACGAAGCCGGAGCTCCAGGCCACGATCAGCAGGACCTCGGCCGCAGCCAGCCAGAGGGCGGCTTTGCCGCGGTGAGAAGAGGGGCGAAATGGTGGCAGGGACATGATGGTCACCTCCTTTCTGCCCGATGGTAGTGAGTGGCTATAATTTAATAAATCGAATAATTTTCGTTCAGTTGTTTAATGGGGTTAAATCATGCGGCCGACATTGGATATCGATCTCTTGCGCACTTTTCACGCTATTGCGCGTTTGGGGCAATTTCGCGCGGCGGCGGCATTTGTCAATCGCAGCCCCGCCGCCGTGAGCGTGCATATCCGGCGCCTGGAACAGGTGGCGGGCGGCCGCTTGCTGGAGCGTGACAATCAGTCCGTGGCGTTGACGCCGCTGGGCCACAAGCTGCTGGCTTCGACGCTCGGGCTGCTGAGCGCCCATGACGATATTCTGCGGGAACTGCAGGGCGCGCCGCTAAGCGGCCATATCAAATTGGGGTTGCCTGATGAGTACGCTTCCCATGTGATACGCCATATTTTGCCGCGGTTTGCCGACAGTTTTCCCGCGGTGGAACTGGAGGTCTCTACCGCTGCCAGTCAGGCGCTGGCGGAACAAGTTGGCCGTAATCGGCTGCATCTCGCGCTGGTGGTTCAACCCTCGGGGAAACCGTGCCAGACACCGCTCGCGGTGACTGCGCCGGTGTGGGCCGGAGGCCGTTCGCTGGCGCTGCAGGCTAACCGGCCACTGCCGCTGGCGTTGCATGCCGCCGATTGCCCTTATCGTGAGGCTATGATCGATGCATTGACCAGGGCGGGAAGGCATTGGCGTGTGGTTGTGAGCAGCCCTTCGGCCAGCGTGGTGGCGGCTGCCGTTGAGGCAGGATTGGCCGTCACGCTGCTCGATCGCGCACGGATTTCGGCGGCGATGCGGATACTCGACGAATTGCCGTCGGTCACACCACATGAAGTGCAACTGCTCCGTTCTGCCACGGCCGCCAGCCAACCGGCGGTGGCGATGCTGGAAAGCGTCATCGGTGAGTATTTACGGTGGGGAACATGAATATCGGCAAGACGAATCGAGCACGAAGGTGACGGAGAGAGGTGGCTGGATCCGGGAACGCTGTATCGCGGGGCGTTCCCGGTATTGGGCGGTCTGGATATCAGAACACCTGTTTGAACGGTTTCACCGTCACGTCGGCGTAGACGCCGGCGGCGATATAGGGATCCTGCTGCGCCCAGGCCTGGGCTTCCGCCAACGAGGCGAATTCGGCGATCACCGTCGAACCGGTAAAGCCGGCGGCGCCGGGATCGTTGCTGTCGATGGCCGGGTTAGGGCCGGCGACCACCAGACGGCCGGCGTCGCGCAGCGCCTGCAGGCGCGCCAGGTGTGCCGGGCGCACCGCCAGACGGTTTTCCAGCGAATTGGGGACGTCTTGCGCGTAGATCAGATAAAGCATGTTTCACCTTTAAAATCATGGCTATAAAACGGTGCTACCAAGGTAGCGCAAAAGGCGCGGCAGGGGAACGGCATAGGGCGAATTTCCCGGCGGATTGGCGCTTATGCCTTGAAGCCGCTACTTTTTATTCGTATAGTGCGGCGCGCTTAAACTGATATGCCATTGAGGTGAGGATATGACGGAACTGGTAAGGGAAAAACTCGATTTGCCGGCGGGCAAAAACAAACTGCTGCTGCATTCGTGCTGCGCGCCCTGTTCCGGCGAGGTGATGGAAGCGATTCAGGCGTCCGGGATCGAGTATGCCATTTTCTTCTATAACCCCAACATTCACCCGCAAAAAGAGTATCTGCTGCGTAAAGAAGAGAATATCCGTTTCGCTGAGCAGCACGGGGTGCCGATTATCGATGTCGATTACGACACCGACAACTGGTTCGCCCGCGCCAAGGGGATGGAGAATGAGCCGGAGCGCGGCATTCGTTGCACCATGTGTTTTGATATGCGTTTCGAGCGCACGGCGCTGTATGCGCATGAGCATGGTTACGACACTATCTCCAGCTCGCTGGGCATCTCGCGCTGGAAGAACATGCAGCAGATCACCGACTGCGGCATCCGCGCGGCGGAAAAGTACCCCGATCTGGTGTACTGGGATTACAACTGGCGCAAGAAGGGCGGTTCGTCGCGCATGATAGAGATCAGCAAGCGCGAACGCTTCTATCAGCAGGAATACTGCGGCTGCGTCTATTCGCTGCGCGACACCAACCTGCACCGTAAGGCGCAAGGGCGGCCGCTGATCAAGCTGGGCGTGCTTTACTATGGCGATGAAGAATAACGCTGACTCACCACAATTAACCCGCTCCGGCGGGTTTTTTACTTTTTGACGCCTGGCCAAACGTTAATAAAGCGTGTCGCCCCGGCGGTAAAAAAGCAACGGCCAGGTTAATATCCTTATGAGTTTGCTGGTTTTAACGGCGCATCCTGACGATTAAAGCGATAGTTTGCCTTTCGTTATTGAATATGATTGCTATTTGCATTTAAACTTGGCGAACCAGAGGAAACAGAATCATTATGCCGCTAAAAAAGATGTTCCTTAATCGCCGTATATCCGTGCCTTTCGTCTTGTCCGTAGGCCTGCACAGCGCCCTGGTGGCGGGTTTGCTTTACGCTTCGGTAAAAGAAGTGGTGGAGCTGCCGAAGCCAGAGGACGCGCCGATCAGCGTCATGATGGTCAATACCGCCGCGATGGCCGAACCGCCGCCGCCGCCGCCGGCACCGGCCGAACCGGAGCCGCCGCAGGTCGAACCTGAGCCGGAGCCAGAACCGGAACCTATTGTGGAGCCGCCGCCGAAGGCGATTGTGAAGCCGGAGCCGGTCAAGCCGAAACCGAAACCCAAGCCGAAGCCGAAGGTCGAAAAACAGGTGAAACCGGAGCCGAAAAAGGTCGAGCCGCGCGAACCGTCGCCGTTCAACAACGACTCGCCGGCCAAGCCGATCGACAAAGCGCCGGTGAAACAGGCGCCTGCCGCGCCGGTGCAGGGCAACTCGCGCGAGGTTGGGCCAAGGCCGATCAGCCGCGCCAATCCGCTCTATCCGCCGCGGGCCCAGGCTTTACAGATCGAAGGCAGCGTGCGGGTGCAGTTTGATATCGACAGCGACGGGCGCGTCAGCAACGTGCGTATCTTGTCGGCCGAACCGCGCAACATGTTTGAGCGTGAAGTGAAGCAGGCGATGCGCAAATGGCGCTATGAAGCCAAAGAAGCCAAAGATCGCACCGTCACTATCCGCTTCAAGCTGAACGGCACCACCGAATTGAACTGAGTTCGGTCATACCAAAAAGAAAGGGTCGCCTCGGCGACCCTTTTTGCATTTGCATTTGCAGTGTAGCGTCAGTTTATTCTTCGAAGCCGACGCGGAAATTCATTTTGCCCTCAGGCAGCGCGCGCGAGTTGCCTTCCGCATCGACCGCTACATAGGTGAACACCGCTTCGGTCGCCCGGTAGCGCTGGCCGATCGGGGCGGAAGAGACTTTTTTGACCCACACTTCGATATTGATGGTGATCGAGCTGCGTCCGGTGCGGATGCAGTGCGCATAGCAGCAAACCACGTCGCCTACCGCCACCGGTTTCAGGAAGGTCATGCCGTCTACGCGTACCGTAACTACGCGCCCTTCGGCGATCTCTTTTGCCTGGATGGCGCCGCCGATGTCCATTTGCGACATCAGCCAGCCGCCGAAGATATCACCGTTGGCATTGGTATCGGCCGGCATCGCCAGCGTGCGCAGCACCAGCTCGCCGCTGGGTAAAGGTCGTTGTTGTGTCATAGCAGTCTGCTTTTAAAAGGAGGGAATAACATCATACTGCCCGCGGCAAGTGCCGCAGGCATTAACAATTTTGTAACTATTTTTTCTGTTCTTCCGGCATGTGCCGGTAAATATAGATACCGCTGAGGAGGGTGAAGACCAATGTCAGCACCGTCAGGCCAAAGACTTTGAAATTGACCCAGACGCTTTGCGGCAGCCAGAAGGCGACATAGATATTCGCCAGGCCGCAGGCCAGGAAGAAGACCGCCCAGGCCAGGTTAAGGTTGCTCCACACTTTGTCCGGCAGCGTCAGCTCTTTACCCAGCATGCGCTGAACCAGCGGTTTTTTGAGCACCCATTGGCTGATCAGCAGCGCCAGCGCGAACAGCGCGTAAATCACCGTGACCTTCCATTTGATGAACAAATCGTTGTGGAACACCAGCGTCAGGGTGCCGAACACCAGCACCATCAGGAAGGTGATCAGCGTCATCTTCTCGACCTTGCGGTATTTCACCCAGGTGAACACCAGCGCCAGCGCGGTGGCGACAATCAACGCGCCGGAAGCGACGTAAATGTCGTACAGCTTGTAAAAAGCGAAAAAGACAATTAGCGGGAGGAAATCAAGAAACTGCTTCATAAATCAATCCATCATCTGTTCATCGGCCGACTATACCGGATTCGGCGAGCTCTGTGTACCGCCGGGCGTTGCCGATTATCGGCGTTTGGCCGGCGGATTTCTGCCGCGAAAGCAGGAATTTGCATAAACTTACGCAAGAAAGCGCGGGCGCATTGCCAGCGCGGGCCGCAGGCCGCATAGTAAGCATCATAATAACCAGATAATTTACCGCGGAAAACAGCATGCAGTGGAAATCTCTCCAGGCCCTGACGCCTGGTTTGACGCATTTATTGGGCTATCAACGCAGCTGGCTCAAGCCGGATATTCGCGCCGGTCTTTCCGTCGCCGCCGTGGCGTTGCCGGTGGCTATCGCCTACGCAGAGTTGGCCGGGGTCAGCCCGGTGGTGGGGCTCTATTCCTGCGTCTTGCCGATGGTGGCCTATGCGCTGTTCGGCTCGTCACGCCAGCTGATCGTCGGGCCCGATGCCGCCACCTGTGCGGTGATCGCCGCGGTGGTGACGCCGCTGGCGGCGGGCAATATGGAACGCCATTGGCAATTGACCATCATGATGACCGCCATGATGGGCGGTTGGTGCCTGCTGGCCAGCCGGTTCAAGCTGGGGGCGCTGGCGGATCTGCTGTCGCGGCCGATCCTCAGCGGGCTGCTGAACGGGGTGGCGATCACCATTATCGTCGATCAGATCGGCAAGGTGTTGGGGTTTACGATGCGCCCGGCACAGTTGATCGAGCGCATCTACGCGCTGCCCGGTAACCTGCTGCACAGCGACTGGCTGACGATGGCGGTGTCGTTGCTGACGCTGGTGACGCTGCTTGGATTTAAAAAATGGCGGCCTAATTGGCCGGCGCCGCTGTTTGCTATCGTGCTGGCGGCGTTCGTGACCTGGGCGGGCGGCCTGCAGCAGCATGGCGTGGTGACGGTGGGCGGTTTCAGTGGCGTGCTGCCGATCGTCCAGTGGCCGGACTTCCAGCCCGGTTTGCTGCGCGATATGGTGATCCCGGCGCTTAACCTGGCGGTCGTGAGTTTTGTCAGCATGATGCTCACCGCCCGCAGCTTCGCCGCCAAAAACGGTTATGAGGTGAACGCCGACGCTGAGTTTCGCGCGCTGGGACTGGTGAATATCGTCTCTGCGCTGTCGCAAGGTTTCGCCATCAGCGGCGCAGATTCTCGCACCGCGGTGAATGACGCCAACGGCGGCAAGAGCCAGTTGGTGTCGATCATCGCCGCCGCTGTCATCGCCTTTGTCTTGCTGTTCCTGATGGCGCCGCTGCAGTTTATTCCTGTGGCGGGATTGGGTGTGGTGCTGATGTATGCGGCCTGGTCGCTGCTGGACATCCGCGGCATCTGGATCTTGCGCCGTCGCAACGCACAGGCGTTTCGCCTGGCGCTGTTTACCTTCCTCAGCGTGCTGCTGGTGGGCGTGATCAGCGGCATCGGGCTGGCGGTGTTGCTGGGGCTGATGCAGTTTCTGCGCACCGTCTTCCGGCCGACGGAACAACTGCTGGGCGTCAACGATGAAGGTATGATCCATTCCATGGGCAATAACAATGGGGTGAAGGCGGTACCTGGCGTCATGATGTATCGCTTCAATTCGCCGCTGACCTATTTCAACGTGGCGTATTTCAAACGCCGTATCCTCAATTTGGTCGACGGCACGCCGTTCCAGCCGCGTTGGGTGGTGGTGGATGCGGTGGCCAGTTTTACCCATGCCGATATCAGCGTGCTGGCGGCCATCGATGAACTGAAACGCGATCTGTTACAGCGTAACGTAAGGCTGGTGCTGGCGGGGCGTCGCACCGAACTGACGCGTTGGTTCCGCATCAACCGCTTAGGACGCGATAAAGAGTTGATTTTGGTGCCGGATCTGTACCTGGCGCTGAAGCTGATTCAGAGTAAAGAGCAGGCGGAAGCCGCCGTGGTGGAGTAAACAAAAAAGGGGCGCGCCGAAGCGTGCCCCTTGGTTTTTGCTTACGCCGGCGTTAGCCGCGCAGCAGCATATACAGCCGGAACAGGTAGATCAGCAGCAGGGCGGAGACCAGGTTGCTCAACGCGGTCAGCACCACGCTGGCGACGTTCGGCGTCAGCACCGACAGATGGCTCACCAGGAACAGCACCAGCAGCTTGGCCGCCAGCCACAGCATCATCGCCGGCACAATCACGCGCGCATTGGCGAAGGCCAATTTGCTGCTCAGCTTGAGCGAAGCGAACACGCCTTTTTTATCGACGGAGGCGATCACCGGCGCCAGCGCGAAGGCGATAGCCATCAGCACGCCCGGCACCACAAACAGCGTCAGGCCGAGCTGGATCAGCAGGGTGCAGATAAACAGCAGCAGCAGCAGGCGCGGCAAGTCGGGCGCCGAGGCGCCAAGCGCGCGCAGGGCGCTGGTGCGTTGCCCTTGCGACACCAGACGGATCAGCGTCAGCATCCCGCCGACCAGCAGCACGTTGCCGACCAGCGCAGAGAAGGTGGCGGCCGCCGACACTTTCAGCAACACCATCTGCTGTTCCGGCGTCATCTGCTGGATCACTTCCTGAATGCCCATGCCGGTAGACGAGGCGAAATCGCTGGTGGTGGCAGCGAGCGTCGCCAACTGTTCGGCATCAGGGCTGAAGGCCTGATTCAGCAGCACGGAGATAAACGCCGTCAACAGCGCCAGCATCAGGATGCTGGCCAGTTGGTTGCGTAAAAAGTTAAAACTGTCACGGTACAAAGCGTTGGCCGTGATAGGCATGCAGACTCCTTGGCGTCGGGAAAACAGAGATAAATCAGTGGGTGATTGTACCCTGTTCCACGCCGCTGTGGCACCCCGCGAATTGCACTACGCCTATTTCTTCAACGATCGTCGTCTCAGGCAGCGAAAGCGGCAAGGGCACCGGCAACGGCGGCAGGCCGTAGCGTTCCCGGGCGCGATCGCAGGCTTCGTTGCGCAGGCCGTTTTCACCGGACTGATCGAACTCCCTGCACGGGCTGGGCCGATTCAGGTAGATCGAGCAGGAAACGGCTTTACCTATTTCACCGTCCAGCGCGCTGCAGCGGGGGGACTTGCTGTTGGTCCCCTGCATGCAGCGCAGGAACGGGGTCAAAGGCTCTGTTAAGGAAAGGGGAACGGTGCCGCCGCCGTCTTCGGCTTCGGCCCAATAGAATGACACTCGAAAATAACCGCAGCATGCGCCGCAGCTGACACAGGGATTAAGGATTTCGCTCATCTTGATTGCCCACCGACTCCTCACGGCACCAACCAAAACCAACACGGAAAATGAAATTACCTCAGCCGCATTTTTCTCCGCAACAGAAATTTGAACATGCAGATAATTTGCAACAAAATCGATTTTTTGATGCAGATCAATCCTTGATTTATTAGACGGTTAGGTAACCTTGTTTTTAGTAGGATTTTAAATTTTTACACATAAGATGTGATCTCGATGGGATCACAAATACCCGAAAGTAGGTATATTCCCCCTCGAGCGATTAACCACACAAATGGAATGGATAATGAAAAAGACAACTCTGATGGTATTGGCGACGATGATGGCGCCTATGTTGGCAAGTGCGCATCAGGCCGGTGATTTCCTGTTCCGCGCGGGCACCGCGACGGTGCGTCCAAATGCAGGTTCGGACAACGTGCTGGGGTTGGGTTCGCTGGATGCGAAAAACAACACCCAGCTCGGTCTGACCTTCGGTTACATGGTGACGGACAACATCGGCGTTGAGTTGTTGGCCGCAACGCCATTCCGCCACAAGGTTACGCTGGGCGGCACTGATTTGGCGACCGTTCACCAACTGCCGCCTACGCTGATGGCGCAATACTATTTCGGCGACAAGCAGGATAAGCTGCGTCCTTACCTGGGCGTCGGCGTTAACTACACCACTTTCTTTGACGAGAAGTTCAACGACTACGGCAAAAGCGCCGGGTTGAGCAACCTCGATCTGAAAGATTCCTGGGGCGTGGCGGCGCAGGCCGGCCTGGATTACAACCTGGATGAGCACTGGATGCTGAACATGTCGGTGTGGTGGATGAACATCGAAACCAAAACTCGCTTCAACGATGCGAACGGTGGGCACCACAGCTTCGATACGCGTCTGGATCCGTGGGTGTTCATGTTCGGGGCGGGTTACCGCTTCTGATGAAGGCCACAAACAGGGAGGCGTTGCGCCTCCCTGTGTCGGTATTATTTAAGTTGCATCACGTTTTCAACGGATTTCACGCCGGCAACGCCGCGAGTGACCTGCACCGCACGATTGGCGTCATCGCTGGACGTCACGAAACCGCTCAGCTGAACGCGCCCTTTAAAGGTTTCCACGCTGATCTCACGTGACTTGATGTTTTTATCCGCCAGCAGTGCCGATTTCACTTTGGTGGTGATCACCGTGTCATCGATATAACCGCCCGTTCCCTCAGATTTCGCCGTCGGCGCGCAAGCGCTCACCGCGACCGCCACAACGGCTGCCATGCACAAGGCCGAAAGGGTTTTAAAAAGCTTCATAAATTACTCTCCATGCAATGTTATGGTTGAAACTCGTACGGTTTTTCGCCGCAGCGAGCGCATTCCCCAAATCAAACGAAGAAATGCATAGCGAACAAAGTTCATTGTGAGACAAGACCTGCGTTTGTTCAAATTTTTGCTGTAAATAAATGGAACAAACTTTGAGGGGAAACAAGCTGTTAAAGCGAGCGCCGGCGGGGCGCTCGCTGGAGAGGATCACGCCCGGGTGGCGCGCTTCATATTGCTGACGAAGGCCGCCAGCCTGGTCAGCATCTCCGTCGGGTTGGCATGGTGCTGTTCGATGATTTTGACGATGGCCGAGCCGGAGATCGCGCCGGCGGCCCCGGCCTGCAGCGCGGCCTTCACCTGCTCGGGCTCGGAGATGCCGAAGCCCTGCAGCGGCGGCGCGGCGTGATACTCGCGCAGCTTGTTCACCAGGTGATGCAGCGGCAGCTGCGCCCGGCTTTCGGTGCCGGTGACGCCGGCGCGCGACAGCAGGTAGGTATAGCCGCGGCCGTGCGAAGCGATTTCGCGCAGCAGATCGTCATCGGCGTTCGGCGGGCAGATGAAGATTGGTGCGATACCGTGACGAGCGGCGGCGGCGCGGAACGGCGCAGATTCTTCAAACGGCACGTCGGCGACCAGCACCGAATCCACGCCCACTTCGGCGCAGCGTTGGTAAAACCCATCGATGCCTTTATGGAACACCAGATTAGCGTACATCAGCAGGCCGATGGGAATGGTCGGGTGCTTCTGGCGGATGGCCGCCAGCATCTCGAAGCACTGGGTTGGCGTGACGCCGGCGGCGAAAGCGCGCAGCGTCGCGCTCTGGATGGTTGGGCCATCCGCCAGCGGATCGGAGAAGGGGATGCCCAGCTCCAGCGCGTCCGCGCCGGCTTCGATCAGGGTGTCGATAATCTGCAGCGACAGCGTCGGATTAGGATCGCCCAGCGTCACGAACGGGACGAAGGCGCCTTCCTTGTTGCTTTCCAGGCGTTTGAACAGTTGCTGATAACGTTCCATCAGATTTCTCCCCGTGCTTTCAAAATGTCGTGAACGGTAAATATGTCTTTGTCGCCGCGGCCGGACAGGTTGACCACCAGGATCTGTTCTTTCTGCGGCGTTTCACGGATCATTTTCAGCGCGTGCGCCAGGGCGTGAGAGGATTCCAGCGCCGGGATGATGCCTTCATGGCGCGACAGCGCCTTGAACGCTTCCAGCGCTTCGTCGTCGGTGATCGACACGTATTCGGCGCGGCCGATACTGTTCAGGAAGGCGTGCTGCGGCCCGACGGACGGGAAGTCCAACCCGGCGGAGATCGAATAGGATTCTTCAATCTGGCCTTCGGCGGTCTGCATCATCGGCGCTTTCATGCCGAAGTAGATGCCGACGTGGCCGTGCTTGAGCGGCGCGCCGTGCTGGCCGGTCTCGATGCCCAGGCCGGCGGGTTCCACGCCGATAAGCCCAACGTCGGCATCATCGATAAAATCGGCGAACATGCCGATGGCGTTGGAGCCGCCGCCGACGCAGGCGATGACGGCATCCGGCAGGCGGCCTTCGCGCTCCAGCACCTGCGCTTTGGTTTCTTCGCCGATCATGCGCTGGAATTCACGCACGATGGTGGGGTACGGGTGCGGGCCTGCGGCGGTGCCGAGCATATAGTGGGCGGTTTCATAGCTGCCGGACCAGTCGCGCAGCGCTTCGTTGCAGGCGTCTTTCAGCGTAGCGGAGCCGCTGTGCACCGGGATCACTTCCGCGCCCATCAGCCGCATGCGGAAGACGTTCGGCGACTGGCGCTCAACGTCTTTGGCGCCCATATAGATGCGGCATTTCAGGCCGAGCAGCGCGCAGGCCAGCGCCGACGCGACGCCGTGCTGGCCGGCGCCGGTTTCCGCGATGATCTCGGTTTTGCCCATGCGCTTGGCCAACAAGGCCTGACCCAGCACCTGGTTGGTCTTGTGTGCGCCGCCGTGCAGCAGGTCTTCACGCTTCAGATAAAGCTTGGTGTTGCTGCCGGCGGTGAGGTTTTTGCACAGCGTCAGCGCCGTCGGGCGGCCCGCGTAGTTCTTCAGCAGATCGATAAATTCCGCCTGAAACGCCGGATCGCGCTGGGCGCTGACAAAGGCTTCTTCCAGTTGTTTCAGGGCCGGCATCAGAATTTGCGGCACGTATTGGCCACCAAATTCGCCGAAGTAGGGGTTAAGCAGCGTCATGAGAGTTCCCGTTATTATCCGTTATTAATATAGAGCCGTATTCAGTAGGCGCGCAGGGTCTGGAAGACCGAGGCCAGGCGCGCGGGATCTTTGATGCCCGGTTCGCTTTCCACACCGGAGTTGAAGTCCAGCCCGGCGCAGCCGAGCTTGGCCGCTTCGACGCAGTTGTCGGCGCGCAGGCCGCCCGCCAGCATCACGTTAGTCAGATCTTCGCCTTGCAATACCGACCAGTCGAAGCGTTGGCCGGTGCCGCCGGCGCCGTTGTCGAGCAGGTAGCGATCGACATGCTGCAGATCGCGCGCCGGCACCCGATCTTTCACGCTCAGCGCTTTCCAGATGCGGCAATCGGCCGGCAAACGGGCGCGCAGGGCGCTGATATAGGCCTGGTCTTCCGCGCCGTGCAGTTGCACCGCGTGCAGCCCGAGGCGCTCAACGGTCAACGCCACGGTATCGAGCTGGGCGTCGCAGAACACGCCGACATACTTCAGCGGCGCGCCGGAGATCACTTCGCGGGCGCGGGTGATGTCCACATAGCGCGGTGAACGGCCGACGAAGATTAGCCCGCCGTAGATGGCGCCGGCCTGATAGGCGGCGGCGGCGTCCTGCGGACGGGTCAGGCCGCACACTTTGTTGTCGCCGAGGATCACGCGGCGCACGGCGGCGCGCAGATCGGGTTCCGACATCAGCGCGCTGCCGATCAGGAAGCCGTTGGCGTAATGGCTCAGCTCGCGGATCTGCCCATAGTTGTTGATGCCTGACTCGCTGATCACCGTCACGCCATGCGGCACGCGCGGCGCCAGCTGGCGGGTGCGGTTCAGATCGATGCTCAGATCGCGCAGATCGCGGTTGTTGATGCCGACCACGCGCGCTTCCAGCGCGATCGCGCGCTGCAGTTCTTCTTCACTGATCACTTCGGTCAGCACGCCCATATTCAGGCTGTGGGCTACCGCCGCCAGTTGGCGATACTGGTCGTCGGTCAACACCGACAGCATCAGCAGGACGGCATCGGCCTGATAGTAGCGCGCCAGGTAAATCTGATACGGATCGATGATAAAGTCTTTGCACAACACCGGTTGGCTGACGGCTTTACTGACCAGCGGCAGGAAATCGAAGCTGCCCTGGAAGTATTTCTCGTCGGTCAGCACCGAGATCGCCGAGGCGAAATCTTTATACACCGTGGCGATCTCCACCGGATCAAAGTTCTCGCGAATCAGCCCTTTGGAAGGCGAGGCCTTCTTGCATTCGAGAATGAAAGCCGTCCGGGTGCCCTGCAGCGCGTGATAGAAACTGCGTTCACTCGGCACGATGTCGTTCTGAAAGCCGGCCAGGGGCTGTTGCTGTTGTCGCGCCGCGATCCATTGCGCTTTGTCGCGGACAATCTTGTGTAGCACGGTTTCCTGCATCATTTATCCTCTTGCCGCCAGTGCGATGACACGCTCATAAGCCTGCCCGCTGTTGATCATATCCAGTGCCTGCCGCGCATTTTGGCGCAGGTCTTCATGTCCGAATAACTTCAGAAGCAACGCGACGTTGGCCGCGACCGCCGCGGCGTGCGCCGGCTCGCCTTTACCTTGTAACAGCCGCGCCAAAATGTCACGGTTTTCTTCCGGCGTGCCGCCCAGCAAGGCTTCCAGCGGATAGGTTTCCAATCCGAAGGACTGCGGCGTGAGCTGGTAGCTGCTGATTTCGCCGTTGTTCAATTCCGCCACGTGCGTCGGGGCGTGGATCGCCACCTCGTCCATGCCGCCGCCGTGAACCACCGCCGCACGCTGATAACCCAGCACGCGCAGGGTTTCGGCAATCGGCAGCACCAGTTCCGGGCTGTAAACGCCGATCAGCGCCAGCGGCGGGCGCGCCGGGTTGATCAGCGGGCCCAGCACGTTGAACAGCGTGCGGGTTTTCAGCTGCTGGCGCACCGGCATGGCGTGACGAAAACCGGTGTGGTACTGCGGCGCGAACAGGAAGCACACGCCGAGATCGTCCAGCGCCTTGCGCGCTTCTTCCGCCGGCAGATCCAGGCGGATGCCGAACGCCGCCAGCAGATCCGAAGAGCCGGAACGGCTGGAGACGCTGCGGTTGCCGTGTTTGGCGATCTTCGCGCCGCACGCCGCCGCCACGAAGGCGCTGGCGGTGGAAATATTGATGCTGTTGGTGCCGTCGCCGCCGGTGCCAACGATATCGGCGAACAGATAGTCAGGGCGCGGGAACGGCTGAGCGTCGTCCAGCAGCGCTTTGGCGGCGCCGGCGATCTCTTCCGGGCGCTCGCCGCGGACTTTCATGCTGATCAACGCCGCCGCCAGTTGGCTCGGCTCCAGCTCGCCGCGCACGATGGCGCTGAACAGCTGTTGGCTTTCCTGCTGGCTCATCGACTCGGCGCGGTACAGTTTCTCAAGAATAGGTTGCATCGTCGTGTTCCTTATATTACTTCGCCAGCGCCCAGGCCAGGGTCTGCTCAAGCAGGCGCGCGCCGTGGGTGGTCAGAATCGATTCCGGGTGGAACTGGAAGCCGCACACGCGGCGGCGGTCGTCGCGCACCGCCATCACCATTTCGCCGAAACGGGCGTTGACGGTGAGATCGGCCGGGATATTGCTGCCGACCAGCGAGTGGTAGCGCGCCACCGGCAGCGGATTGGCCATGCCGGCGAACATGCCTTCGCCATCGTGAGCGATCGCCGAGGCTTTGCCGTGCAGGATCTCGCCCGCCTGGCCGACCTGGCCGCCATAGGCTTCGACGATCGCCTGGTGGCCGAGGCAGATGCCGATGATCGGCAGTTGGCCGCGCAGACGCTGCAGCAGTTCCGGCATACAGCCCGCTTCGGAAGGGGCGCCAGGGCCGGGCGACAGCATCAGCACCGGCTGTTCCATCTGTTGCAGACGCTCGATGATCACCTCGGCGGCGATCTGATTACGGTAAATCACCACCTGGTGGCCGCTGGCGCGCAGCTGATCGACCAGGTTGTAGGTAAAGGAGTCGACGTTGTCGAGCAGCAGGATATCGGCCATCAGAACACCTCCTTGGCATGGTGCGCAGTGGCGATGGCGCGCAGCACGGCACGGGCTTTATTACGGGTCTCGTCGGCTTCCGCCTGCGGGATGGAGTCCAGCACCACGCCGGCGCCGGCCTGCACGGTGGCGATGCCGTCTTCAACGTAGGCGGAGCGAATGACGATGCAGGTATCCAGATCGCCGGTGGCGGTGAAGTAGCCCACTGCGCCGCCGTAGCTGCCGCGGCGCGTGCCTTCGGAGGCGGCGATCAGCTGCATCGCCCGCACTTTCGGCGCGCCGCTGAGGGTGCCCATGTTCATGCAGGCCTGGTAGGCGTGCAGCACGTCGAGATCGGCGCGCAGGGTGCCCACCACCCGGGAAACCAGATGCATGACGAACGAATAGCGGTCTACTTTGGTCAGGTCGGCCACGTAGCGGCTGCCGGCCTGGCAGATGCGCGCCAGATCGTTGCGCGCCAGATCGACCAACATCAGGTGCTCGGCCAGCTCTTTGTGGTCGGTGCGCATTTCCAGCTCGATGCGGCTGTCGAGATCCAAATCCAGCGACCCATCGGCACGGCGGCCGCGCGGGCGGGTGCCGGCGATCGGGTAGATTTCGATTTGGCGATTGCCCGCGTCGTATTTCAACGCGCTCTCCGGCGAAGCGCCGAACAGGGTGAAGTCATCATCCTGCATGAAGAACATGTACGGGCTGGGGTTGTTGTCTTTTAAGGTTTGGTAGGCCGCCAGCGGCGCCGGGCACGGCAGGGTGAAGCGGCGCGACGGCACCACCTGGAAGATTTCGCCCTGGCGGATCGCTTCCTGCAGCTCGCTGACCACCGCGCCGTACTCTTCGTCACTCTGGTTACAGCTCAGCTGCATGTTTTCCAGCTTTTGGTGCGGGATTGGCTGCGGGGGTTGTTGCAACTCAGCCTGCAGCTGTTCCAGGCGATGCTGCAAACGCTGCGCTTCACTCGCCTGCTCACTGAAGACGCTGGCCTGCAGACGGGCCGAGCCGCGTTGGTGATCGAGCACCAGCAGGGTTTCCGCCAGATAGAAGCAGAAGTCCGGGCAGCGTTGATCCTGGCGCAGCGCCGGCAGGTTTTCAAAACCGGCGACCAAATCATAGGCGAACAGGCCGCCCAGCATCACGGCTTCGCGCTCGTCCGCCGGAGAGTCGACCAGCGTCAGCAGCGTGCGCAGCGCGTCGAACACCGACAGTGAACGCAGGCGGGCGTCTTCGTCCTGCACCGCGTCGATCGCCGGGAAGGTCAGTTCGCGGCCGTTAGGGCGTGCCTGATTGCGCACCTCGGGCGGCAGCGCTTCGTCCAGCAGCGGCAGCAGCGCCGCGCCGTTGGCGGTCAGCGCCTGCACGCTGACGGTGTGGCCCAGTGCGGTAATGCGCAGCGCGCTGTCGATCACCAGCAGGCTCTGCAGATTCTGTTTGCTGTTGATTTCCGCCGACTCCAGCAGCAGGGTGGCCGGACGGGTGCCGCACAGCTGGTGGAAAAGGGTGGTGGGATCGCCCCGGTAGCTGGCTTGCGCCTTCAGTAGTGT
This sequence comes from Serratia sp. CY40230, assembly GCF_052168835.1. Lineage (NCBI taxonomy): Bacteria > Pseudomonadati > Pseudomonadota > Gammaproteobacteria > Enterobacterales > Yersiniaceae > Serratia > Serratia sp. CY40230. The sequence goes on along the minus strand of NZ_JBJNLX010000001.1, from coordinate 290,576 downwards.
CAATTGTGGTTTGGTGTTCATCATCGGTGGTTCCAGTGAATTCTGTCCATAAAAAAGCCCGCATCAGGTGCGGGCTCAGGAAATCTGCATTGTCAGATGACAGCTATGCGCGATTACACCGCCCGCAAGAGGGAGGTACGCCACCAACCGTGAAGAGAAATGTATGTGTTCATTTGCAGACTCTCTTTGTTAACTCTCATCCGACACGGCTGTTGCCGTGAACTTGTGTACTAGTTAACTGGTTCGCGAAGGCAAAGTCAACCCTCTTTTTGCACAATGTTTTAGCGATCAGCGTGAATTCTATTCATCGTCTGCCTGGCGCAGAATAGATTTCCGTCCGGCCGCCGATCGCGGGTATGATAGAAAGCCAAGCCATTGCCGGATAGCCGTTTTGACAGACAGTAACCCCCCATCCACCGCTTTTACTCTGTACGATCTCCACAGCCACACGACCGCCTCCGATGGCTACCTGACGCCGACGCAGCTGGTGCTGCGGGCGGTAGAGATGCGCGTGGGCGTGCTGGCTATCACCGATCACGATACCACCGCCGGGCTGGCCGAGGCCGCCGCCGCCATTGCGGAGCAGGCGTTGCCGCTGCGGCTGGTCAACGGGGTGGAAATCTCGACGCTGTGGGAAAACCATGAAATTCATATCGTTGGGTTGGGCATGGACGTCGCGCACCCGGCGCTGGTGGCGCTATTGGCGGAACAAACCGAACGTCGCAACCGGCGGGCACAGGAGATCGGCGCGCGTCTGGGTAAAGCGCGCATTCCCGACGCCTATGCCGGCGCCCAGCGGTTGGCGGGGGCCGGTGCGGTGACCCGCGGCCATTTCGCCCGTTACCTGGTGGAGATTGGCGTGGCGGACAACATTGCGCAGGTGTTCAAGAAATATCTGGCCAAAGGCAAAACCGGCTACGTGCCGCCGCAGTGGTGTACAATAGAACAAGCCATTGATGCGATTCATCAATCGGGCGGCCAGGCGGTGATAGCGCATCCCGGCCGTTACGATCTGACCGCGAAGTGGTTGAAACGTTTGCTGGCGCATTTCGCCGAACACGGCGGCGACGCCATGGAAGTGGCGCAGTGTCAGCAGGCGCCGCATGAGCGCTCGCAGTTGGCGAAATACGCCCAGGACTACCGCCTGTTGGCCTCGCAAGGATCTGATTTTCATCAGCCTTGTTCGTGGATCGAACTGGGCCGCAAACTGTGGCTGCCGGGCGGGGTCGAGCCGGTGTGGCGCGATTGGCCGCAGCCTGGCGAGGCGGTCTGATTTTTCGCGCGTGGCAACGCGCGCGGGCATCATTTTAGGAGCAAGTCATGAGTCAGCTTTTTTATATTCACCCGGACAACCCACAGCCGCGTTTGATTAACCAGGCGGTTGAGGTGCTGCGCAAGGGCGGGGTGATCGTTTATCCCACCGATTCCGGCTATGCGCTGGGTTGCATGCTGGAAGAAAAGGCGGCGATGGAACGCATTTGCCGCATCCGTCAGTTGGACGGCAACCACAATTTCACCCTGATGTGCCGCGATCTGTCCGAGTTGTCGACTTATGCGCACGTCGATAATACGGCGTTCCGCCTGATTAAAAACAATACGCCGGGCAACTACACCTTCATTCTGAAAGCGACCAAAGAAGTGCCGCGCCGCCTGATGAATGAAAAGCGCAAAACCATCGGCCTGCGCGTGCCGTCGAACCCGATCGCATTGGCGCTGCTGGAGGCGCTGAACGAACCGATGATGTCCACCACCCTGATGCTGCCGGGCAATGATTTTGCCGAGTCCGATCCGGAAGAGATCAACGATCATTTGGGCAAGGTGGTCGATCTGGTGATCCACGGCGGCTTCCTCGGCCAACAGCCGACCACGGTGATCGATCTGACCGAATCCTCGCCGGAAGTGGTGCGTGAGGGGGCGGGCGACGCGGCGCCTTTCCGTTGATGTCAATTGTTGCCACCTTGCCCATTGTCTGAAAGTCGGCTGAAGCGACGCTATTTCGCGTGAAAGCCGCTATTCTTGAAGACTTCAGAATTGATAATGGGCAGGATGCGCAGCAATGATTAAACAGGTTTCTTTTTTAGCGGCCTTATTATTTTCCTCAATGGCAAATGCGGGGTTTTATTCGGGCAGTGGTCTGCTGGCGGAGTCCAGCGGTTACGTAAAAAATAAAAGCGGTGAAGCCACCGTGGCCGAAGCGCTGAATGGCGGCATGTTCATGGGATACGTCGCCGGCGTATTCGATACTTATTCCATGCAGGGCAATCGCAATATCTGCCCGGAAGCCGGGATGAGCATCGGCGTAGCCGCCGACGCGGTGATGCAGTATTTGAACGAGCATCCTGAGCAACTGCATTATTCCGCACCCTCGGTGATCATGCTGGCGTTAAGCGCCGCCTATCCCTGCGTGCGCCATTAAGTTCCCATTCCAATTAGTGCGCATTTTTTCATAAGGTGCGCCCAGGGGGCTTTCCGCACGAACTTCAATAGATCAATACCTGCTGCGCTGTCACCTTATCCCCGTCGGTATTCCCCGAACGGGTCGGGGAGAGACGCGCAGGAGGTAATATGACCGCATTTCACAGTGCCAACATGATACTCGACTATCAGGATGTCGGCTCAGGGCCGCTCACGTTGGTGTTGCTGCCCGGCTGGTGCGAACCGAAAACCGTGTTTGAGCCGTTCATCGCTCTGGCGGCCGAACGCTATCGGGTGATCAGCATCGACTGGCGCGGCCATGGCCTGTCGTCAAAAGCCACGGAGATGTCGCTGACGGCGGACGACTTGCTGGAGGATGTGCGCCAATTTCTGACGGCGCTGCGTTTGGATAACGCGGTCACTCTGTCGGTGGCGCACGCCAGCTGGCTGGCGGTAGCGTTGGCCGAAGCGTTGCCGCAACGGGTACGGGGCATGGTGTTTCTCGACTGGATCATGACGCAGCCGGAGCCGGCGTTCTTTACGGCGGTGAGCCGCATGCAGCAGCCGCAGCAGTGGCTGGCGGCACGCGACGCCTTGTTCGACTTTTGGCAGGGCGGCATCCGCCACGATCGGGTCAAACGCCATCTGGAGGTCGAGATGGCGCAGGAGGATTACCGGCTTTGGCGTGCCGCCGGGGTGGCCATCGAAGAGGCCTACCGGCAATTCGGCTCGCCGCTGCAACGCCTGGCGGGCATGAGCGCGCCGCCGCCGTGCCGGCACATCTACTCGTTGGATCGCCGCGACGACTACCTGCGGCAACAGCAGGCATTTGCCGCCGAGCAGCCGTTCTTCTCCGTGGTGCGTCTAGGGGAGGCCCGCACTCACCTCGGTATTCTGGAACGGCCTGACGCGGTGCTGTGGGCGGTGGAGGATTTTTTGGCGCCGTGAACGCCGCCTGTGGGGGCCACCGCCGATAAAGTGGGTTTCAACACCTTAGAAAGCCTGTATAATACGCGGTTCGATCCTGATAAACGTATTATGACCGTGGCGGCGGTTGGCCGCGGCGGTATCCCCCCGACGCCTGTGAAGGCGACATTAGAGGTTGCTCAATGAGCGAAAAGTTACAGAAAGTTTTAGCGCGCGCCGGGCATGGCTCGCGTCGTGAAATCGAAACCATGATTGAAGCCGGGCGCGTCAGCGTCGACGGCAAGGTCGCCAAGCTGGGCGATCGCGTTGAAGTGACCCCGGCGATGAAAATTCGTCTGGACGGTCATGTCCTGTCGATCAAAGAGTCCGAAGAGGTGGTTTGCCGGGTACTGGCTTACTACAAACCGGAAGGCGAGCTGTGTACCCGCAGCGATCCTGAAGGCCGCCCGACGGTGTTCGATCGCCTGCCGAAGCTGCGTGGTTCGCGCTGGGTGGCGGTAGGGCGCCTGGACGTCAACACCTCTGGTCTGCTGCTGTTCACTACCGATGGTGAACTGGCCAACCGTCTGATGCACCCGAGCCGTGAAGTGGAGCGCGAATACGCGGTGCGCGTGTTCGGCCAGGTCGACGATGCGAAAGTGAAGCAACTGAGCAAAGGCGTGCAATTGGAAGACGGCCCGGCCGCCTTCCGTACCATCAGCTTCCAGGGCGGTGAAGGCCTCAATCAGTGGTACAACGTGACCCTGACCGAAGGCCGCAACCGTGAAGTGCGTCGCCTGTGGGAAGCGGTGGGCGTGCAGGTGAGCCGACTGATCCGCGTGCGTTACGGCGACATCGATCTGCCGAAAGGCCTGCCGCGCGGCGGTTGGGCCGAACTGGATCTGCCGGCGATCAACTACCTGCGCGAGCTGGTGGAGTTGAAACCGGAAACGGTCAGCAAAATGCCGGTGGAGCGTGAGCGCCGCCGCGTGAAGGCCAACCAGATCCGCCGGGCGGTCAAGCGCCACTCGCAGGTGGCCGGCAGCGGCCGCCGCAGTGCGCCAGGCAGCAAACCAGGCAAGCCAAGCAAACGCAGCTAATCCCGCCGTTCTGGCCCCGTTCGGGGCCAGAACGTTTTGTTACCAATCGATCCCTTGTTGCGCCTTCACGCCCGCGTCGAACGCGTGTTTCACCGGCCGCATCTCCGTGACCGTATCCGCCAGTTCCAACAGATCGCGATGGCAGCCGCGCCCGGTCAGGATCACCGTTTGATGCGCAGGGCGTTGCAGGAGCGCTTCCTTCAGCTCTTCCAGTTCCAGATAGCCGTAGGTCAGCATGTAGGTCACTTCGTCCAGCAGCACCAGATCCAGGCTGCTGTCGGCCAGCATGCGTTTGCCGTGCTGCCACACCGCCTGGCAGGCGACGGTGTCGCCGGCCTTGTTCTGCGTTTCCCAGGTGAAACCGGTGGCCATCACCTGAAATTCAACGCCGTGTTGCTGCAGCAGATTCTTTTCGCCATTGGGCCATTCGCCCTTGATGAACTGGATCACCCCGGCGCGCATGCCGTGGCCGACCGCGCGGGTGACGGTGCCGAAGGCGGCGGTGGTCTTGCCTTTGCCGTTGCCGGTAAACACCAGCAGCAAGCCGCGGGTGTCCTGCGCCGCGGCGATGCGCGCATCGACCTGTTCTTTCAGGCGCTGCTGGCGCTGTTGATGACGATCTTCCGCCATGAAACGCTCCTGATTATTCGGCTGCGCCGGGTTTGCGGTTCGGCTGCGCGTCGAAGCTCATGCCGGTTTTGCGGCGGCTGTCTTCGCCCATCAAATACAGATACAGCGGCATGATATCGGCCGGGGTTTTCAGCTTGTTCTTGTCTTCGTGCGGGAAGGCAGATGCGCGCATTTTGGTGCGAGTGCCGCCCGGATTGATGCAGTTCACCCGCAGATTGCGGTTTTTGTACTCGTCGGCCAACACCTGCATCATGCCCTCGGTGGCGAACTTCGACACCGCATAGGCACCCCAGTCTGCGCGGCCGGTCCGCCCGACGCTGGAGCTGGTGAACACCAGCGACCCGGCGTGGGATTTCAGCAGCAGCGGCAGCAGCGCCTGAGTCAGCATAAAGGTGGCGTTGACGTTAACCTGCATCACTTCTTGCCACATGGTCATCGACAGGTCGGCCATCGGCGCGATGTCGCCGAGCAGGCCGGCGTTGTGCAGCACGCCGTCAAGGCGGGGGATCTGGCGCGCCAGATCGTCGGCTATCTGCCGGCATTGCTCCTGAGTGGCGTGCAGCAAGTCGAGCGTGACCACAAGGGCCGGGGCACCGCCCTGGGCTGCGATCTCTTGTTGTACCGCCAGCAGTTTGCTCTCGGTGCGCCCCAGCAGCACCAACTGGGCGCCGAAGCGCGCGTAGGTCAGCGCCGCTTCACGGCCGATGCCGTCGCCGGCGCCGGTGACCAAAATGATACGTTGTTCGAGCAGATCTTGTTTGGGTTGGTAATGCACGATAAATCCTCGCCTGGGTGGCTGTTCTCCCGCAGATATCGGGGAGCAAGGGTGAAACGCGCGGCCGGGGCGGGAGCGAAGGCTCGACCGTCTGCGGGCCGCGCAGCGAATCCGTCTCATCATATTGATGAATAATGGGTGTTATATGCCTTAATCCGCGGGCATTTTCAATGCGTAGCAGGCTGAAATGGCATTCTTTTGTAACAAAAGCGCGGCGGTGGCGGCTTGGTTCGGCCGTAAATCGTCCCCATAGTGATGCTCTGTGCGCAATGAATTTTCATTTAGCCGCGACAGCAGCCGCTGCGGTTGGCTAAAATGGAAATAAGCATACTAACAACCTGTAAATAAAGGCGGAATCTGTGGAGTTTATATCTGTTTATGGCCTGTTTCTGGCCAAGGTCGCCACGGTGGTGCTCGCCATCGCCGCGTTGGCCATCCTGGCGGTCAGTTTGGGGCAACGCAAGAGCCGCCAGAAAGGGGAGCTGCAGCTGACCGATCTCGGCGAACAGTATCGCGAGATGCAGCGCGATATGCGCCTGGCACGCATGGATGCCGCCGAGCAGAAGGTTTGGCTGAAACAGTTCAAAAAGCAGACCAAATCTGATGACAAATTGAAGAAACAGCGCGCCAAGTCCGGCGCGGTGGAAGTGGCCAAGCCGTGCCTGTATGTGCTGGACTTCAAGGGCAGCATGGACGCGCACGAGGTCACCTCGCTGCGCGAAGAGATCTCGGCGGTGTTGGCGGTGGCGTCGGCGCAGGATGAAGTTCTGTTGCGCCTGGAAAGCCCAGGCGGGGTGGTGCACGGCTACGGCCTGGCGGCTTCGCAGTTGGAGCGCCTGCGCAAAGGCGGCATTCGTCTGACGGTCGCGGTGGATAAAGTGGCGGCCAGCGGCGGCTACATGATGGCTTGCGTTGCGGATCGCATCGTGGCGGCGCCGTTCGCCATTATCGGTTCCATCGGCGTGGTGGCGCAGATCCCGAACTTCCACCGTCTGTTGAAAAAGAACGATATCGACGTGGAGTTGCACACCGCCGGGCAATTTAAACGCACGCTGACGCTGTTTGGCGAAAACACCGAACAAGGGCGCGAGAAGTTCCGAGAAGATCTGAACGAAACGCACGAGCTGTTCAAGCGCTTTGTGCATGAGCAGCGCCCGTCGCTCGACATCGACAGCGTCGCCACCGGTGAGCACTGGTTCGGTTCACAGGCGAAAGAGAAGGGCCTGATCGACGCCATCGGCACCAGCGATGATTTGCTGATCGCCGAGCTGGATAACCACGAAGTGATCGCCGTGCGCTATACGCGCCGCAAACGCCTGATGGATCGCTTCACCGGCAGCGCGGCGGAAAGCGTCGATCGTTTGCTGCTGCGCTGGTGGCAGCGTGGGGAAAAGCCGTTGTTGTAACGGCAACGAGAGCGAGAATCAACGGGGGCCAGGCGCCCCCGTTTTCTTGTCTTAATCGACCAGGTGGTATTTTTCCGAAAGCAGGTGAGCCAAATGTTTAAACATATTAAATACCGCGGTGGTTTTGGCGGTGGGCAATCCATCGGCATCCAAAAAGTATTCGCCGCGAAAAACTAAAACGCCGCTTTTTTGTTCAACGTCGGTGGCGATCATGCCGTGCAGATAATCTTCGTGTTGGCGGATGATGTTATTTGCTTCCGCCAGCAGGGCCTCGCGGCCGATAGGTGCAGTATTCGTGCGCATTTATTAGACTCCAAACTAAAAACTCTGCGCATATTCTAACGCCGGTTCGCTTTTATCCGCAAACCGACTAAGGTTTATTTGCCGTCTGGATGGCCATGGGCGGCCGCCGGTTGGCGAAATCGGACTTTCCATGCTAATTAGGTTGCGTGACGCTTTTTATCAGGTACAGTGTGGGATTTTGCGGCGTCGGGTGGAAGGTTTTGTTTACGCCATGAATAAAACTCACACAGCCATACTTCTGGGGCATGGGTGAATAGCAGGCAGGATCAACAACTTGCGTTCAGGTTGAGCAGTTGGGCAACCAAAAGAAAAAAATCTGTTGATCTCTTGCCAGACTGCCGCAATATAAAAAAAGAGACACGAATTGCCGCGGCACGGCGAGATAAAAGACTTCTTTTTAGAAGAAATAAATTAGGTAAAGGTAAATATGGGTAAAGCTCTCGTAATAGTTGAGTCCCCGGCAAAAGCCAAAACTATTAATAAATATTTAGGAAGTGACTACGTGGTGAAGTCCAGCGTCGGTCACATCCGTGATTTGCCGACCAGTGGCTCAGCCAGCAAAAAGAGCGCTGACTCAACCGAAGACAAAGCCAAGAAAAAAGTTAAAAAAGATGAGAAGGCGGCGCTGGTAAATCGCATGGGCGTCGACCCTTACCACGGCTGGAAAGCGCATTATGAAATCCTGCCGGGTAAAGAAAAAGTGGTCGCCGAGTTAAAATCGTTGGCGGAAAACGCCGACCACATTTATCTCGCAACCGACCTTGACCGCGAAGGGGAGGCCATCGCCTGGCACCTGCGGGAAGTGATCGGTGGCGATGACAAACGCTTTAGCCGCGTGGTGTTTAACGAAATCACCAAAAACGCGATCCAACAGGCGTTCAAACAGCCGGGCGAGCTGAACATTGATCGCGTCAACGCGCAGCAGGCGCGCCGGTTTATGGACCGCGTGGTGGGTTATATGGTCTCGCCGCTGCTGTGGAAGAAAATCGCCCGCGGCCTGTCCGCCGGCCGTGTGCAGTCGGTGGCGGTGCGTCTGGTGGTTGAGCGCGAACGCGACATCAAGGCGTTCGTGCCGGAAGAGTACTGGGAGCTGCATGCCGATCTGCTGGCGAAGGGTGAAACCGCGCTGCAGATGGAAGTGACCCACGCGCACGATAAACCGTTCAAGCCGGTCAACCGCGAGCAGACGCACGCCGCGGTCAAGTTGCTGGAAAAAGCCCGCTACACGGTGCTGGATCGCGAAGACAAACCGACCAGCAGCAAGCCGGGCGCGCCTTTCATTACCTCCACGCTGCAACAGGCCGCCAGCACCCGCCTGAGCTTCGGCGTGAAGAAAACCATGATGATGGCGCAACGGCTGTATGAAGCCGGCCACATCACCTATATGCGTACCGATTCCACCAACCTGAGCCAGGATGCGCTCAACATGGTGCGTGGCTATATCGGCGACAACTTCGGCGATAAATACCTGCCGAAGGCGCCGAATCAGTACAGCAGCAAAGAGAATTCGCAGGAAGCGCACGAAGCGATCCGTCCTTCGGACGTGAACGTGCTCGCCGAGCAGCTCAAAGACATGGAAGCGGACGCGCAGAAGCTGTATCAGTTGATCTGGCGTCAGTTCGTTGCCTGTCAGATGACGCCGGCGCAATACGATTCCACTACGCTGACGGTGAAAGCCGGCGATTATCAGCTGCGCGCCAAGGGCCGTACGCTGCGCTTTGATGGCTGGACCAAGGTGATGCCGGCGTTACGCAAGGGCGATGAAGATCGCACCCTGCCATACGTCGAAATCGGCAGCGAGCTGGATCTGCAGAAACTGATCCCGAGCCAGCACTTCACAAAGCCGCCGGCGCGCTACAGCGAAGCCTCGCTGGTGAAAGAGCTGGAAAAACGCGGCATCGGCCGCCCGTCCACCTACGCCTCCATCATCTCGACCATTCAGGATCGCGGTTACGTGCGGGTGGAAAGCCGCCGCTTCTATGCCGAGAAAATGGGTGAGATCGTCACCGATCGTCTGGAAGAAAATTTCCGCGAGCTGATGAACTATGATTTCACCGCGCGCATGGAAGACGGCCTCGATGAGGTCGCCAACAACCAGGCCGAGTGGAAAGCGGTACTGGACGAGTTCTTTGTCGATTTCAGCGAGCAGCTGGAAACGGCGGAGAAGGATCCGGAAGAAGGCGGCATGCGGCCTAACCAGATGGTGATGACCAGCATCGACTGCCCGACCTGCGGCCGCAAGATGGGCATCCGTACCGCCAGCACCGGCGTGTTCCTCGGCTGTTCCGGCTACGCGCTGCCGCCGAAGGAACGTTGCAAAACCACCATCAACCTGGTGCCGGAAGCGGAAGTGCTCAACATCCTCGAAGGCGACGACGCGGAAACCAACGCGTTGCGCGCCCGCCGCCGCTGCCAGAAATGCGGTACGGCGATGGACAGCTATCTGATCGACAACCAGCGTAAGCTGCACGTCTGCGGTAACAACCCGGCGTGTGACGGCTATGAGATCGAAGAGGGCGAGTTCCGCCTGAAAGGCTATGACGGCCCGGTGGTGGAGTGCGACAAGTGCGGTTCGGAAATGCACCTGAAAATGGGGCGTTTCGGCAAGTACATGGGCTGCACCAACGAGAACTGCAAAAACACCCGCAAGATCCTGCGTAACGGCGATGTCGCGCCGCCGAAGGAAGATCCGGTGCCGTTGCCGGAGCTGCCGTGCGAGAAGTCCGACGCCTATTTCGTGCTGCGTGACGGCGCTGCCGGCGTGTTCCTGGCGGCCAACACCTTCCCTAAATCGCGCGAGACCCGCGCGCCGCTGGTGGAAGAGCTGGCTCGCTTCAAGGATCGTCTGCCGGAGAAACTGCGCTATCTGGCCGATGCGCCGGTGGCGGATGCCGAAGGCAACAAAACGCTGGTGCGTTTCAGCCGCAAAACCAAGCAGCAGTACGTCTCCTCTGAAAAAGACGGCAAGGCGACCGGTTGGTCTGCGTTCTACGTGGACGGCAAGTGGGTCGAAGGCAAGAAGTAAGGGCGATGCCCTGCCTGCAAGATGAAAAACCAGCCCCTGCGGCTGGTTTTTTTATTGGTGAAAAGGGGCAAACGGATCTATCCTTTGCTGTTTTTATCCCTCCGACATCGCCGTTTCACATTGATACCCATGCAAAATAATCGTTATCATAGTGTGACGCGGATCTATACTTGAAGCTGCATCGTGGTATAGTGGTTATATAAAAAGTTTTTTTATTATTAAAGCTTATTAACAACGGCGTTTTCTTCACCATCAGGGTAGAACACGGGGTTTATGGCTTGTGAGTTTCAGCATACCGGGGCGACACCGATATACCTGGCTGCGGGTAAGCCGCAGTGTTTAACCTAGGATGGTATAAGATATGAAATTGCAGCAGCTTCGTTACATTGTGGAAGTGGTTAACCACAACCTGAATGTCTCCTCGACGGCAGAAGGGCTCTATACCTCTCAACCCGGCATCAGCAAACAGGTGCGCATGCTCGAAGATGAGCTGGGCATCCAGATTTTCGCCCGCAGCGGCAAGCACCTGACCCAGGTCACCCCCGCCGGCCAGGAAATCATTCGCATCGCGCGTGAAGTGTTGTCCAAAGTAGACGCCATCAAAGCCGTTGCCGGTGAACACACCTACCCGGACAAAGGCTCGCTGTACGTCGCCACCACGCATACCCAGGCTCGCTACGCCTTGCCAAACGTGATCAAGGGCTTTATCGAGCGTTACCCGCGCGTCTCGCTGCACATGCATCAGGGCTCGCCGACGCAGATCGCCGAAGCGGTCTCCAAGGGCACCGCCGATTTTGCCATCGCCACCGAGGCGCTGCACCTGTACGACGATCTCATCATGTTGCCGTGCTACCACTGGAACCGTGCGGTGGTGGTGAAGCCCGATCATCCTTTGGCGGGCAAAAGCAGCATCAGCATTGAAGAGCTGGCGGCTTACCCCATCGTCACTTACACCTTCGGCTTTACCGGCCGGTCGGAGCTGGACACCGCCTTCAACCGCGCCGGCCTGACGCCGCGCATCGTCTTCACCGCCACCGACGCTGACGTCATCAAAACCTATGTGCGTCTGGGATTGGGGGTGGGGGTGATCGCCAGCATGGCGGTGGATCCGGTGCAGGATCCGGATCTGGTGACGGTGGATGCGCGCGATATCTTCACCTACAGCACCACCAAAATCGGCTTCCGCCGCAGCACTTTCCTGCGCAGCTACATGTACGACTTCATTCAGCGCTTCGCGCCGCACCTGACGCGCGACGTGGTCGACAGCGCGGTGGCGCTGCGCTCCAACGAAGAGATCGAGGCGATGTTCAAGGACATCAAGCTGCCGATTAAGTAATCGTTGACGATATCAAATCAAACCCGGTTAGGTGCCTGCCTAACCGGTTTTTTTAGCCCGGAAACCCGCACCTTCCTTGTTTCTCAGGATCATCCTGAAAAGCCGCCGTCCTCTTTTCAACCCGTTAGCCTCTAAGTAGACTGCAAAACGTTCAGATAATTGAATAAGGAAATTCAACGTTATGCAGATATGCAGGCTTAACTACGCTGATTTATCAAGTGATGGCAAGATAGTGAAATTGCGGTGCTATGGAGTGGGGACATTCGACGTGTTATCGGGTATCGAGCATTACATTAACAACCCAAACTGTTCGGATCGTGAGAAGGCTGCCATTCCTCCAGGAACATACTGGATCGTCGACAGACCAAAGGGCAGTATCGCAAATCAAATTCGCTCTGAGTTGGTTGACCTGTATCATCTCTACAAGAATCGCCACTCTGAGTGGTTTGGTCTCTTCAGCAATGAAACGATGAGTGACTACCTCGTCGTAAATGGCGCCATTCGAAACAGTTTTAGACTGCATCCACTCAACACAGATGGTACTGGTGTTTCTTGGGGATGCATTACTCTTTATCAGGCATCTGACTTTCAGATCCTTCGGGATGCGCTGCAAAGGCGTAGAAAGGTGAGAGTGCCTGGAGGTCGAGGGCTGATGGCGTACGGTCGTATAGATGTTCAAGGCAAGCCTGATTACAGTAAATGCGTGGTATCACAATGAAAAAAAGCCTCTGGATTGTTCTGTTCTTGTTGCTAACCCTTTTGTTGTTGCGCTACCTGCCAGACGGCATTTTCGACAGCTTCGTTTCCAACAACATAGAAATTAGCGGTGATGGTGAAATAGGGATGAATAATTTCGACTCGGCTGTCATTGCCATTAAATTGGGTGTCTCTGCCATCATTGCTGCAGTTGTGCTCACAGTCTGTCGCCGCCTGGTGCGCAAATCCCGCTAAAGCCGCGAGATTTTCCCTGCAAAAACGCCGCCTCGTTGCGGCGTTTTCGTTGACGTGTGGCCTAACCCCTTGGCTGCGCTCGCACTTCCTTCCTCTTGATTGTTCCCGCCTATCGTTGTGATCAAATCGTGTTGTTATCAAAACGTTAACTTATCTTTGTGGTATCTTTAAACAAGACCTCACTGATTACCCTGTTTTAATCACAATAAGAAATGGAGGAGCTATGTCGTCCGATCTTCGTGAAACAAGTCTGGATAAGCTGGTTGCGCTGAATAGCGAATATTACTACTACAGTCTGCCGCTGGCGGCGAAGCAACTGGGTGATATCGACCGGTTGCCGAAATCAATGAAAGTGCTGTTGGAGAACCTGCTGCGCCATGTGGATGGCGATACCGTGCAGGTTGACGACCTCAAGGCCATCGTCGCCTGGTTGCAAACCGGCCATGCTGACCGTGAGATCGCCTACCGTCCGGCGCGCGTGCTGATGCAGGACTTTACCGGCGTGCCGGCGGTGGTGGATCTGGCGGCGATGCGCGAAGCGGTACGGCGACTGGGCGGCAATGTCGACCAGGTGAACCCGCTGTCGCCGGTGGATCTGGTGATTGACCACTCGGTCACCGTCGATGAATTTGGCGATGACAACGCCTTCGAAGACAACGTGCGTATCGAAATGCAGCGCAACCACGAGCGCTACACCTTCCTGCGCTGGGGGCAGAAAGCCTTCAACCGTTTCCGCGTGGTGCCGCCGGGCACCGGCATTTGTCACCAGGTTAACCTCGAATACCTTGGCCAAACGGTGTGGCACAGCGACGAAAGCGGCCGCCGCGTGGCCTATCCGGATACGCTGGTGGGCACCGATTCCCACACCACCATGATTAACGGCCTGGGCATCCTGGGCTGGGGCGTGGGCGGCATCGAAGCGGAAGCCGCGATGCTGGGCCAGCCGGTGTCGATGCTGATCCCGGACGTGGTCGGCTTCAAGCTGACCGGCAAGCTCCGCGAGGGCATTACCGCCACCGATCTGGTGCTGACCGTCACCCAAATGCTGCGCAAACACGGCGTTGTCGGCAAGTTCGTCGAGTTTTACGGCGACGGCCTGGCCGATCTGCCGCTGGCCGATCGGGCGACCATCGCCAACATGTCGCCGGAGTTCGGCGCCACCTGCGGCTTCTTCCCGGTGGATGACGTTACGCTCGGCTACATGAAACTCAGCGGCCGCAGCGCCGAACAAATCGCGCTGGTGGAAGCCTACGCCAAGGCGCAGGGCATGTGGCGCAACCCGGGGGATGAGCCGGTATTCACCAGCTCGCTGGCGCTGGATATGTCGACGGTGGAGGCGAGCCTCGCCGGGCCGAAACGCCCGCAGGATCGCGTGGCGCTGCCGAATGTGCCGCAGGCATTCAAGGCTGCTACCGAGCTGGATATCGGCGGTCACAAGGCCAAAACAGACAGCAAAACCTTTACGCTGGACGGGCAGCAGCACGAACTGCGCGACGGCGCAGTGGTGATCGCGGCGATCACCTCCTGCACCAACACCTCCAACCCGAGCGTGATGATGGCGGCCGGCCTGCTGGCGAAAAACGCCGTCAAGAAAGGGCTGCGCAGCAAACCCTGGGTAAAAACCTCGCTGGCGCCGGGTTCCAAAGTGGTGACCGACTACTTCGACAGCGCCAAACTCACCGCTTATCTGGAAGAGTTGGGGTTCAACCTGGTGGGGTATGGCTGTACCACCTGCATCGGTAACTCCGGCCCGCTGCCGGATCCGATCGAGCAGGCGATCAAAGAGGGCGATCTGACCGTGGGCGCGGTGCTGTCGGGCAACCGTAACTTCGAAGGGCGCATCCACCCGCTGGTGAAAACCAACTGGCTGGCCTCGCCGCCGCTGGTGGTGGCTTATGCGCTGGCGGGCAGCATGAAGATCGATCTGACCAAAGAGCCGCTGGGCGAGGGCAACGATGGCCAGCCGGTCTACCTGAAGGACATCTGGCCGAGCAGCCGGGACATCGCTCAGGCGGTGGAAGAAGTGCGCACCGAGATGTTCCACAAGGAGTACGGCGAAGTGTTCGACGGTGATGCCAACTGGCAGGCGATCCAGGTGACCGGTTCGGCGACCTATCAGTGGCAGGAGGATTCTACCTATATCCGCCATCCGCCGTTCTTCAGCACCATGAAGGTGAAGCCGGATCCGGTGCAGGACATCAAAGAGGCGCGCATTCTGGCGATTCTGGCCGACTCGGTGACCACCGATCACATCTCGCCGGCGGGTAACATCAAGCGCGACAGCCCGGCGGGGCGTTACCTGAGCGAGCATGGCGTAGCGCCGCAGGATTTCAACTCCTACGGTTCACGCCGTGGCAACCACGAAGTGATGATGCGCGGCACCTTCGCCAACATTCGCATCCGCAACGAAATGGTGCCGGGCGTGGAAGGCGGCTATACCCGCCATATTCCTTCGCAACAGCAGCTGTCTATCTACGACGCCGCCATGCAGTATCAGCAGGAGAAGGTGCCGCTGGCGGTGATCGCCGGTAAAGAGTACGGTTCCGGCTCCAGCCGCGACTGGGCGGCGAAGGGGCCGCGCCTGCTGGGCGTGCGGGTGGTGATTGCCGAATCCTTCGAGCGTATTCACCGCTCTAACCTGATCGGCATGGGGATTTTGCCGCTGGAGTTCCCGCAAGGGGTGACGCGTAAAACGCTGGGGCTGACCGGGGATGAGCAAATCAGCGTTGGCGGCCTGCAACAGCTGCAGCCGGGCCAGACGGTGCCGGTGCACATCACCTATGCCGACGGGCGCAAGGAAGTGGTCGACACCCGTTGCCGCATCGATACCGGCAATGAGCTGACTTACTACGAAAACGACGGCATCCTGCACTATGTGATCAGGAAAATGCTGTAATTAATCAATAAAAAGGGCGCCGTAAGGCGCCCTGATTGTTTCCGCGGCGGTGGCGATCACTTCTGGTCGAGCAAATGGCCCATTTTGGCGGCCTTGGTGGCCAGATAGCGTTCGTTCTTCGGGTTGCGGCCGACGATCAACGGCACGCGTTCGCTGATGTTGATACCGGCTTCGGTCAGGATCTCGACCTTTTTCGGGTTGTTGGTCAGCAAACGCACCGCGTCGACGCCCAGCAGTTTGAACATGTCGGCACACAGGGTGAAGTCGCGCTCGTCGGCGGCGAAGCCGAGCTGGTGATTGGCTTCCACGGTGTCTGCGCCCTTATCCTGCAGGGCGTAGGCGCGGATCTTGTTCAACAGGCCGATATTGCGGCCCTCCTGGCGATGATAAAGCAGGATGCCGCGGCCTTCTTCCGCAATCTGCTCCAGTGCGGCTTCCAGTTGAAAACCACAGTCGCAGCGCAGGCTGAACAACGCGTCGCCGGTCAGGCATTCGGAATGCACGCGTGCGAGCACCGGCGCTTCGCCGGAAATATCACCGAATACCAGTGCCAGATGGTCATGTCCGGTCGCCAGTTCTTCGAATCCTACCATCAGGAAATCGCCCCAAGGTGTCGGCAGTTTAGCCTCTGCCACCCGTTTCAGCTGCATGTCACTCTCCACAAAAACCTACGATTCAATCATTGTCGCGCATCCTAAGTCCGGTTCAGTAAATTGACCAAGACTAAAACGTGCTACGCCGATCTCTATTTCGTTAATTATCGGCTATTTTGCCACAACTTCTTGCCGGGCGGTGCTCAGCAAACCAGCAGATGGCGTTTTCTGGCCACCTATTATTGCGATAGGTTTTCTATCTGTTTAATTTTTCGCGTGTTATCAATATTGCACTCTTGTTACACTGCAGCCTGATTCACGCAGAGGAAAACGGGAATGTATGAGATAGCAAAACGTACGGCGGGCGGCGCGCTGCTGCTGCTGTTGATGCCGCTGGTCGTATGGGCATCCGGCTGGCATTGGCAGCCCGGCGGCAATGATCGGCTGCTCAAAGCGCTGTTCTGGGTGACCGAAACCGTTACCTCGCCGTGGGGCATTCTGACCAGCGCTGTCCTTTGCGGTTGGTTTTTGTGGTGCCTGCGCTTTCGGCTGAAGGCGGCCATCGGTCTGGCGATCCTGCTTTCCGCCGCGTTGGTGATTGGGCAGGGGGTCAAGTCGTTGATCAAGGATCGGGTGCAAGAACCGCGGCCGTTTGTGGTATGGCTCGAGCAAACCCACGGCGTGGACGGAAAATATTTCTATTCGCTGCATCGCAAAGAGCGCAGCGCGCTGGTGCGCGAGCAACTGCAAGACCAGACGCTGGTGCCGAACTGGCTGCGCAAGCACTGGCAGTTTGAAACCGGCTTCGCTTTCCCGTCGGGGCATACGATGTTCGCCGCCACCTGGGCACTGTTGGGCGTAGGGCTGCTATGGCCGCGCCGCCATTATAAAACCGTTGCGCTGCTGATGGTGTGGGCAACGGGGGTGATGGGCAGCCGTCTGCTGCTGGGCATGCACTGGCCGCGCGATCTGGCGATGGCTACGCTGATCAGTTGGCTGCTGGTGGTGGTCACCTGCTGGCTGGCGCAGCGCTGGCTCGGCCCGCTGACGCCGCCGCCACAAGAGCAGCAGGAAATCGCGGCGCGCAAGCCGGAATAAGCATTCTTCTCGCAGGCGCCAGTCAGGCGTCTGCCACCAACACCTTAACGCCTACTTGTTCAAATGCCTGCCTGGCGGCATCGCCAATTCCGTTATCGGTAATCAAATAGTCGATATGTTGCCAGTCACAAGGCAGCGCAAACATTGAAACCTTATCGATCTTGCTGGAGTCGGCCACCACATACACCGTGTTGGCCGCATTGATCATCGCCATTTTCAGTTTGATGTCGGTTTCGCTTGGGAAACTGAGGCCGTGACGGGGCGAGATGCAGGCCGTCGCGAGGAACAGTTTCTGCGCCAGCACGTTTTCGAAGAAGCTGGCGGCCTTGTCCCCGGAAGTGGAGAGCGTGGGAAATTTGAATGAGCCCCCGGTCAGCAAAATATTCACGCCCGGTTCGCCACCCAGCTGCAGCGCAATATTGACGCCGGTGGTGATAACGGACAATTTCTTTATGTGATTCAGGTGATTGGCGATAGCCGTGGTGGTGGTGCCCGAATCAAGAATGATGGTGTCGCCCGGTTCGATAAAACCGGCGGCGAGCTTGCCGATGCGATCTTTGGCGGTCAGGTTAACCTGGCGTTCCAGCAGCATGGCGTGGGTATTTTGCTTGCCATCAACCAGGGTGGCGCCACCGTGGAAACGCTGCACATAGCCTTGTTGCTGCAGGATCCGCAGGTCGGTACGAATGGTCGCCTCGGTTAGCTTGAAGGTATCGGTAAGCATTTTGACCGTCGCCGAGCCGTCTTCGCGGATCATGTCGAGGATCTTTTCGCGCCGTTGCTGCATTTCCGCCAGCTGTTCGCTTTTGCTTTTCAATCGAAAGACTCCTGCACCTGTCAGTTTCCGCCGCGCGGCTTGCCACGGCAACTCCTTATTGATGCGCTGAATTTTAGCTTGCGATTATTGATAAAGCTATGGATAAACCCGGCCAATCCCTATTAATTTTTATTCGAAAGTCTTTTTCGTCGGCGATTCTCAACGATAAAAACTAAGAAAAAGCAGCTTGGTTGTTTTTATTTTATTGTTATATATGGATTTATGTGAGTTTTGGTGTTGTCTGTTAAGCGCTTTTGTTTGAAATTTGATCTTGCCCACATTAATTATCGTTTTTGCTGCATATGATTTCCATTCGAAAACCAACAGCGAGTTAACGGATCGCTTTCGATGCGATAACGATAATCAAGGCGTTTATGCAGAGGTGACGATGGACTTTCAGGCGATTAAAAACACGGCACGCCAGGCGCGCCGATATGTGGTGACCATGAACCATAAGGCAGGCAAGGGCCATACCGGCGCCGATCTGTCGGAAATCGACATCATCTGCACCTTGTATATGGCGGTGATGGATCGCAGCAATGCCCGGCCCGATCAGGATCGGTTCATTTTGTCTAAAGGGCATGGCGCCGGCGGTTTTTACTGCAGTTGTGCGGCAATGGGCTTGCTCGATCCGGCGGTGCTCGATCAGTTCATGGGCGACGACACCCTGTTGGCCGGGCATCCGGTGCGGCAAAAGCTGCCGGAGCTGGTGGAGATTAACTCCGGCGGTTTGGGGCATGGGCTGCCGATCGCCGTGGGGCTGGCGCTGGGCAACAAGCTGGCGGGGCGTGCGCATCGCCGCGCTTTTGTGTTGCTGGGCGACGGCGAACTGGCGGAGGGGTCCAATTGGGAGGCGGCGATGGCGGCCAGTAAATTCAAACTGGACAACCTGATCGCCATCGTCGATCGCAACCGGCTGCAGCTGGCTGGCAAGACGGAGGCCATCATGCCGCTGGAACCGCTGGCGGAAAAATGGCGCGCTTTCGGTTTTGAAACTCTGGAGTGCGACGGCCACGATCCGGCGGCGCTGGTGGCGGCGATCCAACGTCCGAGCCAGGACAAGCCGCGAGTGATCTTGGCCAATACGGAAAAGGGGCACGGTGTGTCGTTTATGGCTAACGTTGCCGCCTGGCATCACGCGGTACCGGACGAGCAACAGTTGGCGCAGGCGCTGGCGGAACTGGAGGGGTAAATATGCAGGATTTACGCGATGCCGTGGTGACGGCGTTGATCGAACAGCAACGAGCGGGGGCAGATCTGAGCGTGATGGTGGCGGATTCCACGTCCACGTCGAAAATCGCGCCTTTTGAACAGGCTTATCCGGAGCGGGTGGTGAACGTCGGTATTGCCGAACAAAATATGGTGGGCATGGCCGCCGGCATGGCGCTCAGTGGCCGCACGGTCTTTACCGCCAACGCGGCACCCTTCCTGTTCGCTCGCTCTAACGAACAGATGAAAAATGATGTTTGCTACACGGGGACCAACGTGAAAATGCTCGGCCTGAATGCCGGATTCGGCTATGGGCCGCTGGGGGCGACGCACCACTGCATGAACGATATCGCCATCGCCCGCACGCTGGGCAATCTCTGCATCTATGCGCCGGCGGATGCGCGGCAAGCGGCAGAGATTGTCCGTTATGTTATCGCACAACCTGGCCCAGCCTATATCCGCATGGACAGCGACAAGTTGCCGGTATTGAACGCGGACTATCACTTCCGTCCCGGAGAACCGGAGGTGTTGCATCAGGGGGGCGACAGCCTGGTGTTTTGTCTGGGGACGGTGGCGCATGAGGCGATGAAGGTACTGGCATTGGGCGACAACCCGACCATCGTTTCTCTCCCTTCGCTCTGGCCACTCAATGAAGCGGCGGTAGTGGCGTTGATACGCTCGCACCGCCGGGTGTTGACCATGGAGGAACATGCGCTCAGCGGTGGTTTAGGCACCATCATCGGTGAATTGTTGCTGCGGCACCAGCTGCCGCAGCCGTTTACTGCACTGGGCATGCCGGCTTACGAGTTTACCCACAGCAGCAGCCGGGCGGCGCTGCGGCGGCAATACGCCATCGATGCGGCAGGATTGCACGCTCAGTTAACGCAATAGGGGGAATGCGATGGAGCGGAACGAATACGACGTTAATTTACGCTACGGTGTCGATAGCCGGATGTCGCTGGCAGGGAAGGTTGCGGTCATCACCGGCGGTTTGGGCGGCATCGCGATGGCCGCCAATCGCCTGCTGTTGGAAAAGGGCGCGCGCCTGGTGTTGATGTATCCGCCCTTTGAACAGGACAAGGCCGCGGCGGCGCTACGAGAGTTGGGCGAAGAACAGGTGTTCTGTCAGGTGTGTGACGTGACCGACCCCGACTCGGTAGTTGCCGCCTTCAACGCGGCTGAGCGGCGCTTTGGCCGGCTCGATATCCTGGTCAACTGCGCCGGCTACGTTAATTTGCAGCCAGCGACGGAGGTCACGCTCGAGGAGTGGCAGCGCCATCTGGCGGTCAACCTCACCGGGCCTTTCCTGTGCTCGCAAGAATTGGCGCGCCGCGCGATAACCGCCGGCCACGGCGGGAAAATCATCAACATCGCGTCGCAGGCGGCCTCTATCGCCATTGACGATCACTGTGCCTATACCTCTGCCAAGGCGGGGCTGCTGGGCATGACCAAGGTGATGGCCAAAGAGTGGGCGCCACACGGCATCACCGTCAACACCTTATCGCCCACCGTAGTGCTGACGCCTATGGGAGAGAAAGCCTGGCGCGGCGAGAAGGGCGAGGCGATGAAAAAGCTGATCCCGCTGGGGCGCTTTGCCTATACCGATGAAATCGCAGCGGCGATCCTGTTTTTTGCCAGCAACGGCAGCGACATGATCACCGGCGCGGATCTGATGATCGACGGCGGTTTTACCATTTGGTAAGCGGCAACCGCAGCGATCGCCAACACCAGACGATGTTCAACACAACGATAAGAGAACACCATCATGAGAAAAATAGCCACTTACCTTACCCTGCTCACCGGTTTTGCCTGCACCTCTGCCATGGCGGCGGAAAAGGGCACGATCGCCATCCTCGTCAACTCGTTGGACAATCCTTATTACTCCGCGGAAGCCAAGGGGGCCGAGGCCAAAGCCAAGTCTCTCGGCTACCAGACGCTGGTGCTGTCGCACGGTGAAGACGTCAAGCGCCAGGGGGAGCTCATCAGCCTGGTTATCGGCCGCAAGGTTCAGGGCATCATTTTGGATAACGCCGATTCCCAAGCCAGCGTCGCCGCCGTGCAGCAGGCGAAAAACGCCGGTATTCCGGTGGTGCTGATCAACCGCGAGATCCCGGTCGATGGCGTGGCGTTGGCACAGATCACCCATAACAATTTCCAGGCCGGCTCGGACGTCGCCAACCAGTTTGTGGAAAAAATGGGGGAAACCGGCAAGTACGCCGAGCTGACCTGCAATCTGGCGGACAATAACTGCGTTACGCGTTCGCAGTCGTTCCACAACGTGATCGACCAATATCCCGAGATGGTCAGCGTGGCGCGTCAGGATGCCAAGGGCAATCTGCTGGAGGGGAAACGCATTATGGACAGCATCTTGCAGGCGCATCCGGACATCAAAGGCGTGATTTGCGGCAACGGCCCGGTGGCGCTGGGCGCAGTGGCGGCGCTGAAGGCCGCCGGCCGGCAGGATGTCACCGTGGTGGGCATCGACGGCAGCAACGATGAACGCGACGCCATTCTCAACGGCAACCTCTACGCCAGCGTGATGCTGCAGGCGCAGGCGATCGCCGCGCAGGGTGTTGAGATCCTGGACGGCTATTTCCAATCCGGCAACTATACCGGCAAGGAGCGCGTGATGTTCCGCGGCATCCTGATCGGCAAAGACAATGCACAACGAGTCAGTGACTTCAACTTCAAACCGTAACCCGTGCTGAGCGGCGTCTTTCACCACCCCGTCTTGGCGGCGGGGTGCGATCGGAGGTGTTGTTATGTCGATGCGCATTGCGTTGACCGTCATCGTCGTCCTGGCGTTGAGCGGTTGTCGTATCGTCTCGGAGAAAAAGCTGGCGGAGCTTCACTCCCCGGTGAATCCCCATGTGGCGCAGGCGGCGGAGATTTACCGCAGCCAAATCGCCCCGCAAGTGGTCAAAACGGCGCAGCCGCTGGGCGAGCTGATCGCCCGGATCGCCCAGGCCAAGGATTTTGACAGCGCCTGCGGCCAGCTGGGGTACCGCGCTCAACCGGAGTTTCCTTGTTATTTCAACGTTAAGGTCAGCGGTGAAATTGCGGCGGTCAACACCCGTTCACGCAGCGGAAAAGTAACGCTCAAACTGACCGATGAGCCGCTCAGCAGCGTAGAGGTGCAGATCGGGCCGGTTTATCGCGGCACGGCGTTGCGCGACAGCTATCGCGGCCTGAGTTACAGCGATTTCAATGACCAGGCGCTGTTCGGCGATTTTGCCAGGGCAATTAACCAGGCTTCGATCGACGAACTGACCGGCTTCCAACCCAAGGTGGGTGACCACATTACCGTGTATGGCGTATTCAGCAGCTGGCAGGCGCCTGCCGAGCCGCTGTTGATCACGCCGGTGCGCATTCAACCTTAAGGGGGCGTGATGAGCGATTCGATCATTATTCAAACGCGCAACGTTTCGCGTCTCTATCCTGGCGTCACCGCGTTGGATAGCGTGAGTTATCAAGTGTTTCGCAATCAGGTCAACGTGCTGATCGGCGAAAACGGCGCCGGCAAGTCGACCATGATGAAGCTGTTGGCGGGGGTGGAAACCCCGTCTTCGGGCACCATCGAGCTGGAGGGGAAAGCGGTGACGTTAACCTCCACGCAGCAGGCGGAGCGGCTCGGGATCAGCATTATTTTTCAGGAGCTCAATCTGTTCCCCAACATGTCGGTCATGGACAACATTTTTATGGCCAACGAGTTCTTCCAGCGCGGCCGTATCAATGTGGACTATCAGTATCAGCTGGCCAAGTCCTTGCTGCAGCGGCTGGAGTTGGATATCGATCCGCATACGCCGTTGGGCAGCCTCGGTATCGGTCATCAGCAACTGGTTGAAATTGCCCGTGCCCTGGCGAAGGACACCCGGGTGCTGATCATGGATGAGCCGACGTCGGCGCTGAGTCAGGCCGAAGTGCGCACGCTGTTTCGGGTGATCGCCGATCTGAAGAAACGCGGCGTCACACTCATCTACATTTCTCACCGACTGGAAGAGCTGATGGAGATTGGCGATCGCATCACGGTGTTTCGCGACGGGCGTTTTGTCGCCGCCGAGCCGGTCAGTAACGTCAGCATTCCGTGGATCATCGAAAAGATGGTGGGGGAAAAGAGCAAGCACTTTGATTATTGCGCGGCAGAGCAAGGGGATGAAGTGCTGAAGGTCGAACAGCTGACGCTGCCGCGTGAAAACGGCGGCTATTGCCTTAACGACGTCAGTTTTTCACTGCGCAAAGGGGAAGTGATCGGCATTTATGGCCTGTTGGGTGCCGGCCGTACCGAACTGTTCAAAGTGCTCAACGGCGTGATGCGCCAGACTGCAGGCCGCATTTTGCTCAACGGCAAAAGCGTGGAGCGGCTGGGATTCCGTCAACGCATGGCGTTGGGCATGGCGCTGGTGCCGGAAGACAGGCAGGCGGAGGGGCTGGTGCAGATGATGTCGATTAAGGCCAACATGACCCTGGCCAGCCTGGGGCGTAATGCGCTACGGCCGTTGGCGTCGGCCGGGGAGTGCGCGTTGGTCGATGGCATGATCGAAAAACTGGCGATCAAGGTGAGTGACCGGGAGCTGCCAATCACCAGCCTGAGCGGCGGCAATCAGCAGAAAGTGGTGTTGGGCAAGGCGCTGCTGACCGGGCCGCAGGTGGTGTTTCTCGATGAGCCGACGCGCGGAATCGACGTCGGTGCCAAAACGGACGTTTACCACCTGATCGGCGCGCTGGCGCGTCAGGGGTTGGCGGTGATGTTCTCTTCGTCGGAGCTGGATGAGGTGGTCTCGCTGGCCGACCGGGTGATGGTGATGGCGGACGGGCAGTTGACGGCCGATCTGCCACGCGAACGGGCCGATCGTGAAACGCTGATCCGCGCCTCCACCCCTCACGCATAAGGATAAGGCAATGCAAACCAAGTATCGGTTGTATATGTATTTGCTGCAGGCGCGTACCTTTATCGCCCTGTTGCTGGTGGTGCTGTTCTTCAGCAGCATGGTGCCGAATTTTCTGACCGTCTCCAATTTGCTGATCATGACGCAGCACGTAGCGATCACCGGGCTGCTGGCGGTTGGCATGACGCTGGTGATCCTTACCGGCGGCATCGACTTGTCGGTCGGCGCGGTGGCGGGGTTGTGCGGGATGGTTGCCGGTGCGCTGTTGACCGTCGGTATCCCGCTGTGGGATGGCAATCGGCTGTTTCTCAACGTCTTTGAAGTGATCGGCGCGGTGGCGTTGTTGGGCGTGCTGTTGGGTTTGATCAACGGCACGCTGATTACACGGCTCGGCGTTGCGCCGTTCATTTGCACCCTGGGTGCAATGTACGTGGCGCGTGGGGCGGCGTTGCTGACGGCGGACGGCAAAACCTATCCCAATCTGGTGGGCCTGGAAGCGCTGGGCAACACCGGTTTCGCGGCCCTGGGATCCGGCACCTTTCTGGGGATTTACAACCCGATTTGGCTGATGTTGGCCATCGTGTTGTTAGGGATCTATCTCACCAAGAAAACGCCGCTGGGTCGTTATATCTATGCGATTGGCGGCAATGAGCCGGCGGCGCGGCTGTCGGGGGTGCCGATTGCCAGCGTAAAAATGTTCGTCTATGCGTTTTCCGGGCTGTGTGCGGCGCTGGTGGGGCTGGTCATCGCTTCTCAATTGCAAACTGCGCACCCGATGACCGGCAATATGTTCGAGATGGACGCCATCGGCGCGACGGTGCTGGGCGGTACGGCGCTCAGCGGTGGCCGCGGCAGGGTATTCGGTTCGATCATCGGCGCCTTTGTGATCGTTTTTCTGGCGGACGGCTTGGTGATGTTGGGCGTCAGCGAGTTCTGGCAAATGGTGATTAAAGGGCTGGTGATCGTCACCGCCGTGGTGATTGACCAGTTTCAGCAGCGTTTGCAGAGCAAGGTCATTCTGATGCAGCGCCTGGAAAAAAAAGCGGTGCAGCCGCTGGCAGAGGTGAGCCATGGTTAAAGCGGATTGCATTGTCGCGTTGGACGAGGGCACCAGCAACGCCAAGGCCGTGGTGGTGGATGCGCGGGGTACGATCGTCGCCAAAGCCAGCAGACCACTGACGCTGCAGACGCCAAAGCCCGGTTGGGTGGAGCAACGGGGCGAGGCCTTGCTGGCCGCCTCTCTGGCGGTATTGCGGGAGGCTATTGCGCTGGCCGGATCATCCCGCATTGCCGGTATCGCCATCAGCAACCAGCGTGAAACCGCCATCGGCTGGCGGCGTTCCAACGGCCAGCCTATCGGGCCAGCCTTAACTTGGCAATGCGCGCGTTCCGCCGATTTCTGCGAACGGCTGAGGCGCGATCGGCAGGAGGAAGCGGTGCGCCGCGCTACCGGCTTGCCGCTTTCACCGTTGTTCTCGGCGTCGAAAATGCGCTGGTTGCTCGATCACTGCGAAGAGGGACAACGGTTGGCGGAGAACGGCGAGCTGTGCCTGGGCACCATCGATGCCTGGCTGCTGTGGCAGTTGAGCGGGGGGCGGGCATTCGGCTGTGATGTTTCCAATGCCGCCCGAACTCAACTGCTGAATCTCGCATCCGGGGAGTGGGACGAGCAGATGCTGGCGCTGTTCAATATTCCCCGTCAGGCGCTGCCGACGATCCATCCTTCCAGCCATCTGTTCGGCACAACGTTGGGATTGGAAGGCATTGCCGACGGCATTCCAATTGCTGCGATGGTGGGGGATTCACATGCGGCGCTTTATGGCCATGCGCTGGGTCAGGCTGGGCAGGTTAAAGCCACCTATGGCACCGGCTCATCGGTAATGGCGCCAATCGTCAAAGCGCAATGCGACACGAGCGCTCTGGCAACGACCATCGCCTGGCATGACGGTGGACGCATGCAGTACGCACTGGAGGGCAATATTCCCCACACCGGCGACGCTATTGCCTGGATGCTGGATATCGCCGCCATGCCGTCGGAGGGTGAAGCGCCGTTGAGTGAACTGCCCGTTCGCGTGCCCGACAGCGGTGGCGTCTATTTTGTACCGGCGCTGACCGGTGCCGGCGCACCCTGGTGGGATGAGCAGGCGCGCGGCGTGATTTGCGGGCTCAGCCGCGGCACGCGGCGAGAACATTTGGTGCGGGCCGCTTTTGAATCGGTGGCTTATCAAATCGCCGATGTGATCGGCGTACTGCGGCAACAACCGGGTTTTGCGCTGCAGGGGCTGATGGCTGACGGCGGCCCCAGCCGCAATGACTGGCTGATGCAGTTTCAGGCCGATCTGCTGGGTTGCCCGGTGTGGCGCAGCAACACGGCGGAACTGTCGGCCCTGGGGACGGCTTTGATGGCGATGCGCAGCCTGTGGGGAGCTACCGATCGGCAACTGGCGGCACTGTTGCCTCAACATGATGAGTTTAAACCCGATATGCAGCGCCACCGGCAGTTGCAGGAAAACTACAGCGCGTGGCGGCAGGCGGTACAGCGCACCTTGTGGCGGCCGCAGACGGCCTCATTGATGACAGGAGAACAATCATGAATCGTGACTTCACGGGGAAAACCGTGGTGATTACCGGCGCATGCCGCGGCATTGGGGCCGGTATCGCCGAACGTTTCGCCAGTTTGGGCGCCAATTTAGTGATCGCGTCGAATGCGGATCGCATCCTGACCACGGCGGAAACGCTGCGCCAGCGTTATCGGGCGGAGGTGCTGTCGGTCATCCTCGACGTCACCGATGAAACACAGGTGGTTGATTTTTATCGTCAGGTCTGGGAGCGATTTGGTGCGATCGACGTTTCCATTCAGAACGCCGGGGTGATCACTATCGATCGTTTTGACCAGATGCCCAAAAGCGATTTTGAGAAAGTGTTGGCGGTAAATACCACGGCGGTCTGGCTCTGCTGCCGGGAGGCGGCCAAATATATGGTTGGCCAACGCCGAGGGAGGTTGATCAACACGTCTTCTGGCCAAGGACGTAACGGGTTCATTTACACACCGCATTACGCCGCCAGCAAAATGGGGGTGATCGGCATTACGCAGAGTTTAGCGCTTGAGCTGGCGCCACATGGCATCACCGTCAATGCATTCTGCCCCGGCATCATTGAAAGCGAGATGTGGGAATATAACGACCGCGTTTGGGGAGAAATTCTCAGCGGCCCGAAAAAAACTTACGGCAAAGGGGAGTTGATGGCCGAGTGGGTGGCGGGCATTCCGCTCAAGCGTGCCGGTCAACCCGAAGATGTGGCGGGTCTGGTGACCTTCCTTGCCTCAGACGATGCCGACTATATCACCGGCCAAACCATCAATGTGGATGGTGGGTTAATCATGTCCTGACGTGACTATGTCACAAAATAGGCGGCATCGGATCGGTGCCGCATTAACCGCTTACATTTTCCCGCCATTGCAATTCGCCCGGTTGCCCCCATATCCTTATAAATTCGACGTTTTGAGAAGCTTTCTCATCAATTTGTTCGCTAAGACCGTTTACTGCCGAATATGCCAGCAGATATGTGGTTTTATCGTGCGGCAGGGTTTCCCTGCCGCAGCGGGAAATGCTAACTTAAGGGTTAGGGACGCCACATTTTGGCATCGTTCATCCGATTCACTCGGCATCGCGGGAAAGAATGTGAAATATTTGCTGATTTTTTTGTTGGTTCTGGTGATCTTCGTGATTTCCGTCACCTTGGGTGCGCATAACGATCAGGTGGTCAATTTTAACTATCTGGTTGCGCAGGGCGACTATCGCGTATCGACCCTGTTGGCCACGCTGTTTGGTGCCGGTTTCGTTCTCGGCTGGATCATTTGCGGCCTGTTCTACCTGCGCACGCGTATTGCGCTGGGCCGCGCCGAGCGCAAGATCAAAAGGCTGGAGCTGCAGCTTGAGCAGCCCGCTGAACCGGCGGCTCAGCCTGTTGTCAGCAAGGAATAATCCTCTATGTTAGAACTGCTGTTTCTGTTGCTGCCCGTGGCTGCCGCGTACGGTTGGTACATGGGGCGCAGAAGCGCTCAGCAGGATAAACAGCAAGAAGCCAACCGCCTGTCGCGCGAATACGTGGCAGGGGTGAACTTTCTGCTCTCCAACCAGCAGGACAAGGCGGTCGATCTGTTCCTCGACATGTTGAAAGAGGACAGTAACACCGTTGAAGCCCACCTGACGCTGGGTAACCTGTTCCGTTCGCGCGGTGAAGTCGACCGCGCCATCCGCATCCATCAGGCCTTGATGGAAAGCGCCTCCCTGACCTTCGAACAGCGCCTGCTGGCGGTGCAGCAGCTGGGCCGCGACTATATGGCGGCCGGGCTGTATGACCGCGCGGAAGACATGTTCAGCCAGTTGACTGACGAAGCGGATTTTCGCGTCTCGGCGCTGCAGCAGCTGCTGGTGATCCATCAGGCGACCAGCGACTGGCAGAAAGCGATCGACGTGGCGGAAAAGCTGGTCAAGCTGGGCAAAGAGAAGCAACGCGTCGAGATCGCGCACTTTTACTGTGAGTTGGCGCTGCAGGCAATGGGCAGCGACGATCTCGATCGGGCGATGAACCTGCTCAAGCGGGCGGACGCCGCCGATAAACAGTGTGCGCGCGTGTCCATCATGTTCGGGCGCATCTACATGGCGCAAAACGACTACGCCAAAGCGGCAGAGTCGCTGCAACGCGTACTGAGCCAGGATAAAGAGTTGGTCAGCGAAACGCTGCCGATGCTGCAGGAATGCTACACGCATCTGCCGGAACAACAGCACAACTGGGTCGATTTTCTTAAGCGCTGCGTGGAAGAGAACACCGGCGCTACCGCCGATCTGATGCTGGCCGAGATCATCGAGCAGCACGAAGGGCGCGACGTGGTGCAGGTCTATATCAACCGTCAGCTGCAGCGTCATCCCACCATGCGGGTGTTTTATCGGCTGATGGATTATCACCTGGCGGACGCTGAAGACGGCCGGGCGAAAGAGAGTCTGCTGCTGTTGCGCGATATGGTCGGCGAGCAAATTCGCACCAAGCCGCGATACCGCTGCCACAAATGTGGCTTCACCGCGCACTCGCTCTATTGGCATTGCCCGTCGTGCCGCGCCTGGTCATCGGTCAAACCGATCCGCGGTCTGGACGGGCAATAACGCGGCGGAGCGACAAAATAAAACGGGGCGATTTATCGCCCCGTTTTTTTATGTTCATACTTACTTTTTCTTGCCGCCTTTGGCGCCGGTTTTTAACAGCTGGCGGAGTTTCTTCAGCTCTTTCTGGCTCAGCGGCTGTTCAATTTCTTCTTCGGTGCTTTGATTGTCGATTTCGCCGTGGTGCAGCTCATCCGCTTTCTTGATGGGTTTTTCAGCCTTGGCGGCGGGCGCGCTGAAGCTGCTTTCCAGGCGTTGGCACACTTCTACGCTCAACGAAAATTCGTTTTCAGCGGCGGCGGCGCGGATTTTTTCCTTCAGTTCCAGAGGAATTTTAATGGTAAGTGTCGATATCTCGCTCATTTTGAAAGCCTTTCTGCAGGAAGATGCCTTCAAGCTAAGCCACTGGCGATCGGGTGTCTAGTGTGTAATAAAAATTTAATATTTTTGTAACAAAGCAGGGCGGGGCAAATGCGGTTTTTTCAGGCGGCAAACAGAGGCAGGGCCCGAACGTTCGGGCCCTGTACCGGAAACATTATTTGTAGATGATCGCGGTGCCGCTCAGCATGTTGTTACCGCCGGCGGAGATGATGCGGTAGCTGCTGGCGCCCTGGGCATCCGCTTTAGCGGCCAGCTTTTTCTCCAGGCTGCTGAGGGTGGTCGCGTGGCCTGCGGAAACGATGCCGGCGGCGGTCAGGTTATCGGCCTGCTGGCTGCTGATCGGTTCAGCGGCGAAGGTGGCGAAAGAGGTCAGTGCGATAGCGGCTGCGGCTGCAAAATATTTGATGGTTTTCATGGGTGACTCCAGTCTGTTTATTTAGGAAGGAAGCCATTCGCTTCCGATGGGGTGAATAATAAAGCATCCGTGCCGATTGAAAATCTGATAATGCTGAGCAAGTAATTCAAAATATCTGATTAACAATTTACGCATCTTTACGGCGTTTTACGCTGCGTGGTTTATTGCTGACGGGCGTTCATTGACGCGCCATGACAAAGGCGGGAGGTAACATGACAGAGCGTAGGTGCGCGCTGCGGCTGGGATTTCGGGCCCCCGACATGTAGAATGCGGCGGTCAGTTTCGCGGGTGAGTCCCTGATTATCTCCATTTTACAAAAGGTAGAAGAAATGAAGTCTGAAAATAACGCTAATAACAATGACTTAAAATCATCTCCAATCGTTGTGGCGTTAGATTACGCCGATAAGAACGCTGCGCTGGCGTTCGCCGACCGTATCGATCCGCAAGACTGCCGGCTGAAAGTGGGCAAAGAAATGTTCACGCTGTTTGGGCCGCAACTGGTGCGCGATCTGCATGGGCGCGGTTTCGACGTGTTTCTCGACCTGAAATTCCACGATATTCCCAATACCACTGCGCATGCGGTAGCGGCGGCGGCCGAACTGGGCGTTTGGATGGTTAACGTCCACGCCAGCGGCGGCGCGCGCATGATGACTGCCGCTAAAGAAGCGCTGGCGTCATTCGGGACGGATGCGCCGCTGTTGATCGCCGTAACCGTGCTGACCAGCATGGAAGCGGAAGACCTGCGCGGCATCGGCATCGAGGCCAGCCCGGCGGAACACGCCGAGCGCCTGGCGCGCCTGACCCGCGACTGCGGGCTGGACGGTGTGGTGTGTTCGGCACACGAAGCGCAGCGGCTGAAGGCGGCCTGCGGGCAGGCTTTCCAACTGGTGACGCCGGGGATCCGCCCTGAAGGCAGCGCGGCGGGCGATCAGCGTCGTATCATGACGCCGGTGCAAGCGCAGGCCGCCGGCGTGGACTATATGGTGATTGGGCGTCCGATCACCCAATCTGCCGATCCGGCCGCGACGCTGCGCGCGATCCGCGCCTCTTTGGCCTGAGGAAGCGATGATGAATGACGATAACAGCCGTCTGGTGTATTCCACGGACACCGGTCGCATCAAGCAGGAAGAGGTTAAACCGCAACGCGCCAAGGGCGATGGCGTCGTGCGCATCCAGCGCCAGACCAGCGGCCGTAAGGGGAAGGGCGTGTGCCTGATTACCGGCGTCGATCTGGATGATGCCGCGCTCGACAAACTGGCGGCCGAGCTGAAAAAGAAATGCGGCTGCGGCGGCTCGGTGAAAGACGGGGTCATCGAGATCCAGGGCGATAAACGCGATCTGCTCAAACAGCTGCTGGAAGCCAAAGGCATGAAGGTCAAACTGGCGGGCGGTTGAGGTGAATCGCCATGCCGCGGTGCAATGCTGCGGCATGGCTAGAGGTTGTTGCTGCCGGGGGTTAACCCGTTAACGGCGAAAGAACTATAGACTTAACGTAAAACAGACCTGAAATCATCGTTATTGGTTAATACGTCAAAGCGCCAAGGCGCTTTTGCCCGCCTGTCGGCGGAGGGCTCTCGGTCAGATTATTTACCTACCTGGTGACCGATAATGCCGCCCACCGCAGCCCCACCCAGCGTGCCCAAAGCGCTGCCGTTGGTCAGCACTGCGCCGCCGAC
Organism: Serratia sp. CY40230; assembly: GCF_052168835.1. Classification (NCBI taxonomy): domain Bacteria; kingdom Pseudomonadati; phylum Pseudomonadota; class Gammaproteobacteria; order Enterobacterales; family Yersiniaceae; genus Serratia; species Serratia sp. CY40230. The sequence continues at coordinate 258,599 of NZ_JBJNLX010000001.1, read as the reverse complement.
TGCACCGGCGCCGGCGCCGATAGCGGTGTTGCGATCGCGTTTGGACATGTTGGAACAGGCGCTCAGTGAAAACGCCAGAGTTAGAGCCAGAGCGGCGGTGGCGAAACGTTTATTGATAATCATCATAATGACTTCTCCTTAGCATTGGCTATATGGAAGTGCCCTATAAGTATAGGCGTTAACCATAAATCAGGCCTGCTGTTGATTCCCATGCGATATCGATATAAAAAATGGCATTTTTTGTTAACGGCCGAATAATTAGCAGGTTACGGCCCAAAAGTCGCCGAAACTGAGTATAGGTTTCTCGGGAAGGATAAACAGGTAAATAGTCTTAAAATCCTGCGGTGCAAGGGGAAAGACGCGCGGCGTGGCCCGCGCGGTGCGGCGGTGGTCTGCGTTATTCGTTGACCAATTCCACCTGTACGCCCTGGCGTTTCAGCTGATGCTGATACTCCAGCGCCAAACGCGAATCGGTGATCACCCGGCTGATTTGCCCCGGCTGCGCCAGCGGATTGGGCTGGATCTGGCCGAATTTGCTGGAGTCCGTCAGCACGATATTCTCCACGCCCTTGGCCAGTACCGCGCTGACCACATCGGCGCGCATCATGTCGCGGCCGGTAAAGCCGGTTTCGGCCTGAAAGCCGTCAATGCCGATAAACGCCTTATTGAAATGCACCTGCTGAATGCACAGCCGCGTCAGCGGGCCGACCACGGTCTCGCTTTTCTTCTGGTACATGCCACCCAGCACAATCACGTCGCAGTCGGTTTCTTTCAGCAGGTTGGCGATGTAGTGGCTGACGGTGATCAGCGTAATGCGCTTGCGTTCGGCGATGTAGCGCGCCAGCAGGGCGTTGGCGCTGCCGCTCTCGATAAAGATCGTCTCGCCGTCGTTGACCTGCGCGGCGGCGTATTGCGCCAGCCGCTGCTTGAGGGTGAAATTGGACATCATGCGGGCGTCGACGTCGTCGCTCTCCAACGCCACGGCGGAACCGTGCACCCGCTTCAGATAACTGCGCTTTTCCAGCAGGTTGAGATCCTGCCGGATAGTGACTTCCGAGACGCCCGAGGCGCGCGCCAGCTCATTGACGCTGATCCGCCGGCGATCGTTAACCAACTGCAATATGGTCTGTTGTCGTAAATTCATATCGGCCTGATGATGCGGCCGCCAAGGCGCGGCCGCTAAGAGTCAAAGGTTTAAAGAGTATGTTCTGTGCGCGCAATAATATCATCCTGCGCCTCAGGGGATAATGCGGTAAAGAAGGCGGAATAGCCAGCTACGCGAACCACTAAATCACGATATTGGTCAGGGTGTTGCTTCGCCGCCAGCAGCGTTTCGCGCGACACGATGTTGTACTGCACATGCCAGCCGCGGTAGCTCTCGAAGAAGGTGCGCAACATCAGCATCAGCTTTTCCCGATCGCGCGGGTTGTCCAGCGTCGCCGGGTTCAGCTTTTGGTTGAGCAGCACGCCGCCGAGGATCGCCTCGGTCGGCAACTTGGCGAGCGAATTGAACACCGCCGTCGGCCCCAGATGGTCGGTGCCGGACGCCGGGCTGGCGCCTTCCGCAAGGGGGACGTGCGCCTTACGACCATCGGGCGTGGCCAGAGTGGCGGCGCCGAAGGGCACGTTGGCCGAAATCGATGAGGTGCCGGCGTAGTAACCGCCGCCGATCGGCCCGCGGCCGAAGCGGGTGTTGCGATACTGCTTCAGTTCTTCGATATAGGTTTGGTAGGCGCGCACCAGTAGCCGATCGACCTCGTCCACGTCGTTGCCGTATTTGGGCGCGGCGTTGAGCAGCCGCTGGCGCAGCTGCTCGCCATCCAGTCCGGCGAAGTCTTCGGCCAGCGCCGTCGCCAACTGCTGCTGGCCGATCGCCCCCTGGTCAAACACCAGTTTGCGTACCGCCGCGAGGCTGTTGCCCAGGTTGGCGATGCCGACCTGCAGGCCGGAAACCCAATCGTATTTGGCGCCGCCTTGCTTGATGCTTTTACCGCGTTCGATGCAGTCATCCACCAGCGCGGAACAAAGGATATCGTGGGCATTCTCTTCCAGCACGCTGTCCACCACGCATTCGATCTCGATCGACTTGCGCGTGTAGTAGCGGATTTGCCGATCCCAGGCGGCTAAGACCTGCTCGAAATCGGCGAAGTTTCCTTTGGATAGCGCCTGTTCCTGCGGCAGGAAGATCTGCCCGGAGGTCGCGTCGCGGCCCTGTTCCAGCGCTGCCAGCAGCACGCGGGCGAAGTTGATGAAGCTCATGCCGGTGCAGCGATAGCCCCATTTGCCGCCGACGGCGGTCTCGATGCAGCCGATGGCGGCGTAGTCGTAGGCGTCTTGCGGCTCAACCCCCAGCTTGATGAACTCGGGAATGACGATTTCGTCGTTGTTGAATGCCGGCATGCCGAAACCGCAGCGGATCACCTGCACGCAGGCGTCGAGGAAGTCGGCGCTCATCCCGGCATGGTAACGCACGCTGAGGTTGGGCTGAGTGGAGCGCAGGCGGCCGCAGGACTCAAGAATGGCGTAGGACAGCGGGTTGACCGCATCGACCGGCTGGCCGTCGATCAGCTTCTGTCCGCCGATGGTGACGTTCTGGTACAGCGGGCTGCCGGCGGAAGCCTTGGAATGCGAGCCGGAGCGGATCTTGTTGACCTCCAGCAGCTTCAGCCAGCAACTGTGCAACAGCTCGATGGCGTCTTCCCGCGCCAGCTTTTGCTCCAGCTCCACGTCACGCCGATACCAAGGATAGAGGTATTGATCGAGGCGGCCAAAGGAAACCGAATGGCCGTTGGATTCGATCTGTAACGTCAGCTGGATGAAATAGCACAGCTGCAGCGCCTGCCAGAAGGTTTGCGGCGGGCGATGGGCGATCCGGTCGCAGTTGTCCGCGATGGCCAGCAGCTCGGCGCGCCGCCAGTCGCGGGCTACGTTTTGCGCCATGTCGCGCGCCAGGCGGGCGAAGCGCAGGATGTGTTCGCTCAGCGCCGCCAGCACGATGTCGATAGCGTTGAGAAACTGCGCTTTGTGCAGGTCTTCCCACTCGGTCAGGCGCAGGCGACTGCGGCGCGCGTTCACTTTTTCACGCAGGCCGTCGAGACCTAGCTCCAGCAACAGCGGGAAGTTGACCGCCAGGTGAGCATCGCCGGAGGTCATGTTGCCCTCGGCCTTGATGATGCCGGTGGCCAGCAGCGCTTTTTGCTCGTCGGTGAACATGCCGTAGCAGCGATCCTGCACCGTTTGGCCACGCCACCAGGGGCACAGGCGATGCAAAATCGCCTTGTTCTCTTCGCTGACCGAAAAACCGGCGCCCGGCCGGTCGGCTAGCTGGTCTATTTCGTTTTCTATCCAGCCGACGGTGTATTCGGGGAAGATCGGCGCGGCGCGCAGTTCGCTGGCCTGGTTGCCGACGATCAGCTCGTCGTTGGCGATCCAGATGCTGCGTTTCGCCAGGTGGTTAGCCAGCGCCAGCGCGCGGCGCACCGGCAGCGGCTTGTCCTGATGCTGTTGATAGGCTTCGGTATAGTGCTGTGCGCGTTCGGTGCACACCGGCGGTTTGACGATGTGGATCAGCGCGTTCTTGTGCGCCTGGATGCGGGCGCTTAGGGTGGTCAAATCCAATGTGGTCATGGCGTTATCCTCGCAAAATGGCGGTCAGGCCTTTGGCGCCGGCATAGGCTTCGGCGAAGGCCAGTAAATCCGGCGCGTCCAGCGGCGTGCGGGCGGCGCGGTAGGGCTCGCCGAGCAGGTGATACTTGTTGATGCCCAGCGTGTGGTAAGGCAGAAAGTGGATCTCCGATACGCCGATCTCGTCGGCGGCGAAGTCGACGATCGCGCGGACAGAGCGGCGATCGGCGTTGAAATCGGGGATCAGCGGCACGCGCACGGTCATTGGCACGCTATGCGCCGCCAGCCGGCGGAAATTGTTCATCACCCGGCGTGCGGAGCCGCCGGTCCAGGCTCTGAAGCGCGCTTCGTCGGTGTGCTTGAGATCGGCCAACAGCAGATCCAGCCACGGCAATGAAGGCGCGATGTAACGCCAGGGAACGTGCAGGCAGGATTCGACGGCGGTGTGGATACCGGCCTCGCGGCCGCGCCGCAGCAGTTCCGCTGCGACCTCCGGCTGCATAAAGGGCTCGCCGCCGGACAGCGTTAAACCGCCGCCGCTGCGCAGGTAGAAAGGCTTATCCCGCATCACCTCGGCCATGATATCGTCGGGGTTGACCGGGCTGCCGCACAGGCTGAGCGCGCCGGTCGGGCAGGTGGCGGCGAGGGCGGCATAATCGTCTGCGCTAATCAGCTCGCGTTGCAGCGTCAGCGGCCCGTCGGTGCGCTGCAGCCCTTGTGGACAACGCTCGGCGCACAGCGTGCAGCCGCTCAGGCACAGGCGCTCGTCAAACAGCAGGTCTGCGTGGCGCGAACGGCTTTCCGGGTTCTGACACCAGCGGCAGCTCAGCGGGCAGCCTTTTAAAAAGACCACGCTGCGGATGCCGGGGCCGTCATGGGTCGAGTAGCGCTGCAGATTGAAGAACATGAGTCACCCGTTTGGCGTTGCTGAATCTTTCGCCATTAAAGGTGTTTCGAATGAAAGTTGAGTTGATTTTGATCAAAGGTTGGCGGTTTTTTTGCCCTATCATGATCAGAGTTTGAATCCGCCCACAGAGCATGACACAGGAGTCCGTGATGGAGCTTTATCTCGATACCGCCGATGTGACCGCGGTAAAACGCCTGGCGCGCATTCTGCCGCTGCACGGCGTCACCACCAACCCGAGCATCGTGGCGAAGGAAGGCAAGCCGATCTGGGAAGTGCTGCCCGCGCTGCGCGACGCCCTCGGCGGCACCGGCAAGCTGTTTGCGCAGGTGATGGCGACCGATGCGGAACGTATGGTGGCGGAGGCGGCGCTGCTCAGCCAGCGGGTACCGGGGCTGGTAGTGAAGATCCCGGCGACCGCCGAAGGGTTGGCGGCGATCAAGAAGCTTAAAACGATGTCCATCCCGACACTGGGCACCGCAGTGTACGGCGCCGGGCAAGGGCTGTTGGCGGCCTTGGCCGGGGCGGAATATGTGGCGCCTTACGTCAACCGGGTGGACGCGCAGGGCGGCGACGGCATCGAAATGGTGCACGAGCTGCAGCAGCTGTTGAGCCTGCATGCGCCGTCGGCGCAGGTGCTGGCCGCCAGCTTCAAAACGCCGCGCCAGGCGCTGGAGTGTCTGCTCGCGGGCTGTCAGGCCATCACGCTGCCGGTGGACGTCGCGGAGCAGTTCCTGAACGCGCCGGCAGTGCAGGCCGCGGTCGAGAAATTCGAACAGGATTGGCAGGGTGCGTTCGGCTCGACGCTGTTAGGCTAAAGCCAGTAAAAAGGGCGCCGCGGCGCCCTTGCTTGATGCTCGGTTCGTTTAGCTGCGGCCGGCCTCTTCCCTAAGCGCGGCGCTGACCTCGTGCGCCGTCGGTTGTTCGGAACGCAGCGCCCGGCGGATCGCGAAGAAGGCGGCGATCAGCATGGTCACCGCCACCAGCATAAAGAACCCGCACAGCGCGGCGTTGATCTGGTTGCTGAACACGATGGTCTCCATGTCCTTCAGCGACTTGGCCGGCGCAATGATCGTGCCTTGCTCGATGCCGGTGGAGAACTTCTTCGCCTGCGCCAGGAAACCGATACTCGGTTTCTCATGGAAGATCTTCTGCCAGCCGGCGGTCATGGAGGTCACGAACAGCCAGGCGGTCGGCAGAATGGTGACCCAGGCATAGCGCTGCTTTTTCATCTTGAACAGCACCACGGTGCCGAGGATCAGCGCCATCGACGCCAGCATCTGGTTGCCGATGCCGAACAGCGGCCACAGGGTATTGATGCCGCCGAGCGGATCGACCACCCCCTGATACACGAAGAAGCCCCAGCCGGCCACCGCCACCGTGGTGCCCGCCAGGTTGCCGAACCAGGAGCGGTTGTTGGCCAGCTGCGGCACCGCCACGCCCACCAGATCCTGCACCATAAAGCGGCAGGCGCGGGTACCGGCGTCGACGGCGGTCAGGATGAACAGCGCTTCGAACAGAATGGCGAAGTGATACCAGAACGCCATCATCGCCCGGCTGTTGAACACCTCGCTGATGATGTGCGCCATGCCCACGGCGAAGGTCGGGGCGCCGCCGGCGCGCGACAGGATGGAGTTCTCGCCCACCTCTTTGGCGATCAGCGCCAGCGTCTCCGGCGTGACGATAAAGCCCCAGCTGTTAATCACCTGCGAAGCATTTTCCACCGTGGTGCCGATCAGCGCCGCCGGTGAGTTCATGGCGAAGTAAACGCCCGGATCCAGCACCGAGGCACAGATCAACGCCATGATGGCGACGAAAGACTCCATCAGCATGGCGCCGTAACCGATAAAGCGAATGTGGCTTTCGCGCTCCACCAGTTTGGGCGTGGTGCCGCTGGAGACCAGCGCGTGGAAGCCGGAAATGGCGCCGCAGGCGATGGTGATGAACAGGAACGGGAACAGGGCGCCGGCGAACACTGGGCCGCTGCCGTCGATAAAGCGCGAAACCGCCGGCATTTTCATCTCCGGCATGGCGAAAACGATGCCGATGGCCAGGCCGATGATGACGCCGATCTTCATAAAGGTCGAAAGGTAGTCGCGCGGCGCCAGCAGCAGCCACACCGGCAGCACCGAGGCGACGAAGCCGTAGATCACCAGCACCCAGGTCAGGGTGGTGCCGTGTAGCGTGAAGAACGGCCCCCAGTAGGGATCTTGCGCCACGTTGCCGCCGTAAACGATCGCCAGCAGCATCAGCACGAAGCCGATCACTGAGATTTCAGCGATTTTGCCCGGCCGGATAAAGCGCATGTAGATGCCCATTAACAGCGCGATCGGGATGGTGGCGGCGATAGTGAACAGCCCCCACGGGCTGTCGGCCAGCGCCTTCACCACCACCAGCGCCAGTGCCGACAGGATGATGATCATCACCCCCAGCGCGCCGAGCATGGTGATCACCCCGGCAAACGCCCCCAGTTCCTGTTTGGCCATCTCCCCCAGCGAACGCCCGTCGCGGCGGGTGGAAATGAACAACACCAGGAAGTCCTGCACCGCGCCGGCCAGCATGACGCCGACCAGGATCCAGATGGTCCCCGGCAGGAATCCCATTTGTGCGGCCAGGATCGGCCCCACCAGCGGCCCGGCGCCGGCGATGGCGGCGAAGTGGTGGCCGAACAGCACCCATTTGTTGGTGGGCACGTAATCCAGGCCGTCGTTATGGCGTTCGGCCGGGGTCAGACGGCGGTCATCCAGTTCAAAAACCTTGTCGGCGATGAACCGGCTGTAGAAGCGGTAGGCGATGCTGTAGCAGGCGACGGCGGCGACCACCAGCCAGACGGCGTTGACGTGTTCGCCGCGGCTGAGCGCCAGCATGGCGAAGGCGAAAGCGCCGACCAACGCCACCAGCAGCCAGATAAGTCCGGACCTGATGTTTCTCATGAAATAACTCCTTGGCGTACAGAGGTAGAAATTGACGTTGTTATTAGGGGTGACGTTTTAACAGTAGAAGTTTTGCCGCTGAACCGCGGCAGGTCGGATGAGAAATGTGAAGCAGGTGGGGTTTTAGTGTAAAAACAAGGCGATGAAACGCCGTTGGCGCAGGCTGCCGCCTACGCATTTCCGAACAGACTTTCATTCTGCACTTTTACTGCGCATGCAGCGAATCATCGCCGTTTTTTATCTGGGCGCGGCGTTTGCCGGCTTATTATTTCACCTGTAGAGGTGTGCCGGAATAAAATGGCACGCGTCGTGTTATACCTTTATTTTCATCCGCCCGTTTATTCATTCATTAAATAAATAATATGGAAAGGAAAGGGATTTAATTATGATAAATAAAGTTATTGCAGGGTATTTACCGCAGCTCACGGCGATTCGGCACGATATTCACCAGCACCCGGAGCTGGGATTTGAAGAGTTCCGCACCAGCGATTTGGTGGCGGACTATTTGAGTTCGTGGGGCTATGAGGTGCACCGCGGTTTGGCCGGCACCGGCGTGGTGGGGACGCTGCGGGTGGGTGACGGCGTGAAAAGCCTCGGGCTGCGCGCCGATATGGACGCCTTGCCGCTCGAGGAAAACAACGGCAAACCCTGGAGCAGCAGCGTAGCCAACCGTATGCATGGCTGCGGCCACGACGGGCATACCACCATGTTGCTTGGCGCCGCACGCTATCTGGCGCAAACGCACAATTTCAACGGCACGTTGCATGTGATTTTCCAGCCGGCGGAAGAGACGCTGGACGGCGGTGCGCGCATGGTGGAACAGGGGCTGTTCGAACGCTTCCCCTGCGACGCCATTTTCGCCATGCACAATATGCCTGGGTTACCCGCCGGCGAGTTCTTTTTCCAGCACGGTCCCTTTATGGCCTCTTCGGATCAGATTGTGGTCACGATACAGGGGCGTGGCGGCCACGGCGCCATGCCGCATTTGACGGTCGATCCGGTGCTGGTGGCGTCGCACATTGTCATTGCGCTGCAGAGCATCGTATCGCGCAATACCAATCCGCTTGAAGCGGCGGTGATCACCGTCGGCAGCATTAAAGCCGGTGAGGCGGCCAATGTGATCCCTGATAGTGCGGAAATGAAGCTCAGCGTGCGATCGCTGGGGCGCGAATGGCGAACAACGCTGTTATCGCGCATTCCCGCGCTGATTCAGGCGCAGGCGCAAAGTTTCGGTGCCAGCGCGGTCGTGACTCATGTCAACAGTGCTCCGGTATTGGTCAACGACGAAGCCATGACGCGTTTCGCGCATCAGGTGGCGGAACAGCAGTTTGGTGCCGCGCGCGCGCACTACGGCGCTAAGCCGCTGATGGGCAGCGAAGATTTCACCTTCATGCTTGAGGCGCAGCCGCGGGGCTGCTATCTGCTGATCGGCAATGGCGACGGTGAAGGCAGCTGTATGGTGCATAACCCGGGATATGACTTTAACGATGAATGCCTGGCGGCGGGCAGCCATTATTGGGGCGCGCTGGCGGAAGCGTATTTAAAATAAGTCAGAAAAATAATAACAGGGAAGATAATAATGAGTGAAAATACGGCGGTGACGCAATCAGAAATAAACGCGCCGTCGAAGACGGGCGGCAAGAAAGTGATATTTGCCGCCTCCTTCGGTAATGCGTTGGAATTTTTCGACTTCGGCATTTATAACTTCTTCGTCATTTATATTAGTGTGCTGTTCTTTCCGCCGTCGAGCGATTCCAATCTGGCGTTGCTGCTGGCGTTCGCCACGTTCGGCGTCAGTTTTATTATGCGGCCTCTGGGCGGTATTTTGATCGGCGCCTATGCCGATCGCCGCGGGCGCAAACCGGCGATGATCCTGACGATTTCACTGATGAGCCTGGGTACGGCGATGATCGGTTTTGCGCCGACCTACGCCAGCGCCGGCTATTGGGGAACCATCACGCTGGTGGTGGCGCGTTTGATCCAGGGCGTGGCGGCGGGCGGCGAGGTGGGCGCATCGATGTCGTTGCTGGTGGAGTCGGCGCCACCTAACCGGCGCGGCTTCTATTCCAGCTGGTCGCTGGCGACGCAGGGCATCGCCACCGTGGTTGGCGGCGTCACCGCGCTGGCGCTCAGCGCAGCGTTGCCGGCGATCTCCGGCGAGCCGAACGCGATGGCTGAATGGGGCTGGCGCATTCCTTTCTTTATCGGCGTGGCGCTTGCTCCGCTCGGTTGCTGGCTGCGCCTCGGGCTGGAAAGCGACCGTCCGCCGATGCCGCGCACTCAGGAGCCGCCTGTGCAGCTGCGCCGGCACTCGCGTGCGGTGGTACTCGGCGTGATGTTGACCATCGGCGCCACGGTCGCCACTTACATCTCTATGTATTATTTCGGTACCTTTGCGGTGAAGTATCTGGGCATGGCGCAGACTTACGGCTATGCCGCGATGCTGCTGGCCGGGATCATCACTTTCGGCGGCAGTTTGCTGGTTGGGAGCTGGTGCGATCGCTATGGCCGTCTGCCGCTGATCCGCTGGGCGCGGATCGCCATTTTGTTGCTGGCGTTGCCGGTTTTCTGGCTGCTGACGGTGGCGCCGTATCCGGCGGTGTTGCTGAGCGTGGTTGCGCTGATGGTTGGGCTAACGACGTTGGGGTCTGTTCCTACGCTGTTGGTGATTTCCGAGCTGTTTCCGCAGCGGGTGCGCGCGCTGGGGTTTGCGTTGGTTTATAGCCTTGGCGTCGCAATCTTCGGCGGCTTTGCCCAATACATCGCTTCACAGTCGATCGCACTCAGCGGTTCGCTGCTGGCGCCCGCCGGCTATCTGATGTTGGCGACGCTGATCTCGCTGGCCGCGCTGCCGCTGTTGCGTGAAACCGGCGGCGATCCGCTGCGCTAGCAGACGCGGGGCGAAAAAAACGCCGGCGGTTCTCACCGCCGGCGTTTTGCGTTACGACCGTTTCAGGTTGGCGTTCAGGCCACAGGGCGGGCGATCACGCTGCGGGTTTCCATGCGCACTTCAGCGATGGTGACCTGCAAGGTGTCGCTCTGGCGGTAAACCACTTCACCTTTGATCTGCACGGTGCCGGTTTCCTGGCTGCACTGCATCTCGTCACGCACCGCGTGAATGAACGGTGCCGGGATGAAGGCAACCGCGCCGTTGTCCAGCAGGCGCACGCGCAGGCCGCCGCGTGTCACGTCGATAATCTCGGCGTTGAAGCGGGTATCGGTACCGGCCTTGTCCTGCAGGAAGCGGGCGTACAGCCAGTCGCCGACGTCGCGTTCCGCCATGCGGTTCAGGCGGCGGCGCTCCGCCAGCTGCACCGTCACGTCATCCTGCGGTTTTTCCGCCGATTGCTGGTTGATGATTGCCTTCAGCAGGCGATGGTTGACCATGTCGCCGTATTTACGGATCGGCGATGTCCAGGTGGCGTAAGCCTCCAGCCCCAGACCGAAGTGCGGCCCCGGCGTGGTGCTGATCTCCGCGAAGGTCTGGAAGCGGCGGATGCGACTGTCAAGGAACTGAGTCGGCTGCGCATCCAGATGGCGGCGCAGTTCGCAGAAACCGTCAAGGGTCAGCAGTTTTTCGGCTTCGGCTTCCACGCCGTTAGCCTGCAATACGGTGACCGCTTGCTCAACCAGCGCAGGATCGAAACCGGTGTGCACGTTGTACACGCCGAAGCCCAGGCGATCGCGCAGCACGATGGCGGCGCAGACGTTGGCGGCGATCATGCACTCTTCAACGATGCGGTTGGCGCTGCGGCGCTGCTCGGTGACGATCTCCAGCACGTCGCCTTTTTCACCCAGCACGAAGCGGTAGTCCGGGCGATCTTTGAATACCAGCGCATGCTGGTGGCGCCAGGCGTTGCGCGCGTCGCAAACGCGTTTCAACAGGGTGATCTGTTGTGCGATGGCGTCGCGCGGCGGCTGCCAGCCGGCAATGCCTTCCAGCCAGTCGGAAACTTCGTCGTACACCAGTTTGGCTTTGGATTCGATCTCGGCGGCGAAGAACTGAATATCGTCGCCCAGCGCGCCGTCGGCGGCGATGGTCACGCGGCAGGCCAGCACCTGGCGGCGCTCGTTAGGGCGCAGCGAGCACAGGTTGTCCGACAGATCGCGCGGCAGCATCGGGATATTGAAGCCCGGCAGGTAGTTGGTGAAGGCGCGCACGCGGGCGATATCGTCCAGCTTGCTGCCTTGTTCGACGTAGGCGGTCGGATCGGCGATGGCGATGGTCAACTGCAGCGAACCGTCAGCGTTGTCGGTCACATACAGCGCATCGTCCATGTCTTCGGTGCTGGCGCTGTCGATGGTGACGAATTCAAGCGCGGTCAGGTCTTCACGCGTCAGCGCGGCGTCCGGCTCGCTGAGGGCCTGCATCTCCGGCGCCTCTTTTTCCAGATTGTGGCGTGCCAGCGTCACCCACCACGGGGCGAAATGGTCTTCACCGTTGGTGATAAACTGGGTCAGATCGGCGTTGAAGCCGCGATCGCCTTTCAGCGGATGGCGGCGCATTTCCGCCACCGCCCAGTCGCCTGCCTGGAAGTTGTGGGTCAATTCACGCACCGGGCGGCACGGAATCGCCTCTTTCAGCAACGGATGATCGGGAACGATGGACAGACGATCGTCGCGCTTTTGCACGCGGCCGACAAAGCGCGACAGGAATGGCTCGACCAGGGTTTCCGGCTCGGCGATTTCGCGCTCTTTCTCGGTGTGCAGGGTGGCGATAATGCGATCCCCGTGCATGACTTTCTTCATGTACGGCGGTGGAATGAAGTAACTTTTTTGACCGTCTACTTCAAGAAAGCCAAAGCCTTTCTCAGTCCCTTTCACGACGCCTTCAACGCGCGGGGTCTGAGAGTGAAGTTGCTGTTTAAGCTGCGCCAGCAGCGGGTTATCTTGAAACATATCGTCCAGTGAATGGGTTGTGAGTGGCAAGATTTGCGGCTGACAGTTTTACGCGAATCACCCGCTGCGAGCAAGCCTAACGTCACGGAACCCCGCGTTGCCGCGCGATTTTGCGCAAGAATGGTCAATCGAAGTGCGATAGATGAAAAACCCCGGCGTGAGGGCCGGGGTGAAGGAGGGGGGCAATCAGTCCTGCAGCGGCGTCGGCTGCAGAATTTCTATCCAGTAATCGTCCGGATCGCGAATGAACGCCACGTAGTTCATGCGGCCTTCGTGCAGGCGTTTCTGGAAGGTGACGCCCAGGCGCTCAAAACGCTCACAGGCGGCGCGTACGTCCGGCACCGTGACGCACAGGTGGCCAAAGCCGCGCGGCTCGCCGTTGCCGTTGTGGTAGTGGAAATCCGCCTGATTTTCGGTGCCGTGGTTATGGGTCAGTTCGAGAATGCCCGGTTGGCTCAGCGCCCAGCGTTTGCGTTCGTCGTCATCCTGCGGGATCTGCTCGCGCGGGCTGCGCGTCAGGTAGCAGATGGTGAAAGCGGCTTCTTCGAACGTTTCCAGATAGACCGGGGTAAAGCCCAGTACGCGGGTATAGAAATCCAGCGCCTTGGTCAGGTCTTTCACGCGGATCATGGTGTGGTTGAACACGTAACCGTCGGTTACCGCGTCCGGTTGGGCCGCCACGCCGGGCAGCGTCAGTAGGTCATTCAGTGGCATCAGAGATCCTCCTCAGGGTGTCGGCAGACTGTAGATGAAATCGATGCTAATCTAAAGTGATTGTTTTTAACTAAAACACTAACTAAAAGTGAATGATTAATGAAGCTGAGTCAGCTGAAGTTTTTCTGCACCGTGGTGGAACACAAAACCATTGCCGCCGCCGCCCGCGAGCTGCACTGCGTGCCTTCCAACGTCACGCTGCGGCTGCGCGAGCTGGAGGAGTCGCTGGGCGGCGAGCTGTTTTTCCGCGACAAGAACCGGCTGTACGTGAATCCCAAAGGACGACTGTTCTATCAGCAGGCGCGCGACATCGTGGCGCAGGCCGAGCGCAGCAAGCAGCTGTTCGCCGGCGAGCAACAGCATGGGCTGTTAAACCTCGGCGCGCTGGATTTTTCGCTGGTCAGTCACTTGCCGGCGCGCATTGCCCGGCTGCGCCGTTTACAGCCTCATTTGCACATCAACGTGCTGAGCCGCGACTCGCTGGTGCTGGAACGCATGCTGATCGACAGCGATCTCGATCTGGCGATCACCGACGGCCCAATTGAACATCCGCTGCTGGCCAGCCAAAAGGCGTTTGACGAACGGCTGGTGCTGCTGATGCCGGCGGATGTCGGGCAGCCCGACGCCGCCACGCTGGCGCCGCTGGAGTTTTACACGTTCAGCCGCGAGTGCTCGTTCCGGCTGAAGGTCGATCACTGGCTGGCATCGCGCGGGCTGAAACCGCGCATGACGCTGGAAATGGAATCTTATGCCGCGATGGCAGCCTGCGTGCAGGCCGGTTGCGGTGTCGCCTGCGTGCCGGGTTCGTTGCTGCCGCTGATCTTGCCGGCGCCGGGGCTGAAGGTGGTGGAAATGGGCGAGGAGGGCGTGAGCGATCTCTATTTCGTCTGGCGGCGGCATCAGCTGTCCGAGGAATTGCAGACTATCCTGGAAATATTGGCGCGCCCGGCGTGAACCGGGCGCGCGTTTTCAGGCGATGCGCAGCGACGGTTGCTGCTCGCTGCGGCGAATTGCCACCGGAATCGACTTCGAGGTCGGGGTGCCGGTACCGTCGCCGAAGCTCGCCAGCGGCACCAGCGGGTTGGTTTCCGGGTAGTAGGCCGCCAGATTGCCACGCGGGATGTCGTAACTCACCAGCTTGAATCCATCTACCTTACGCACCACGCCGTCGTTCCACAGGGTTTCTATCTCTACCCGTTCGCCATCCTGCAGGCCCAGCGCCGCCAGATCTTCCGGATGGATGAACAGCACTTCGCGCTGACCGTAAACGCCGCGGTAGCGGTCATCCAGACCATAGATGGTGGTGTTGTACTGATCGTGCGAGCGCAGCGTCTGCAGGGTAAACGGCGCTTGCTCGCCGCCCAGCTGCGGGAACAGGGTGGTCGGCAGCGCGGCGTCGCTGAATTCCGCCTTGCCGCTCGGCGTGGCGAAACGCAGTTCGGCGGCGGCATTGCCCAGGTAGAAACCGCCGGGCTGCTCGCAGCGCCGGTTGAAATCCTCGAAGCCGGGAATGGTGGCGGCGATGTGATCGCGGATCAGCGAGTAGTCATCGGCCAGTTCCAGCCAGTCCAGCTGCTGCGTACCCAGCACGGCGTCGGCGATGCCGCAGACGATCGCCGTCTCCGAACGTTGAGTATCCGCCAGCGGTTTGCCGATGCCTTCCGAGGCGTGCACCATGCTGAACGAATCCTCGACCGTGATGTACTGTGAGCCGCTGGCCTGCATGTCCAGTTCGGTGCGGCCGAGCGTCGGCAGGATCAACGCGTCTTTGCCGGTCACCAGGTGGCTGCGGTTAAGTTTGGTGCTGATGTGCACCGTCAAATCGCAGTTGCGCAGGGCGCGGGCGGTGCGCTCGGTGTCCGGCGCCGCGGCGGCCAGATTGCCGCCCAGCGCGATCAGCACTTTCACTTCGCCGCGCAGCATCGCTTCGATCGCTTCCACCGTGTTGTGGCCCAGCGCGCGATTGGCGGTGAAGTTAAAGTGGCGTTCCAGGCTGTCGAGCAGCGCCTTCGGCGACTTCTCATCGATCCCCATGGTGCGGTTGCCCTGGACGTTGCTGTGGCCGCGTACCGGGCACAGACCGGCGCCCGGTTTGCCCAGTTGCCCGAACAGCAGCTGCAGGTTGGTGATTTCACGCACCGTTGCAATAGAGTGCTTATGCTGAGTCACGCCCATCGCCCAGGTGCAGATCACCCGTTCAGCACCCTGGTAGGTGGCCGCCGCCTGGCGCAATTGCGCTTCGCTCAGGCCCGATTGCGCGGTGATGGTCTGCCACTCGGTGGCGTCCACCTGCGCCAGATAAGCCTCTACGCCGACGCTGTGCCGTTCGATAAACGCCAGGTCAAACAGGGGGGGCTCACCGGCGGCGAGGCGCTGACGGTGGGTTTCCAGCAGCGCTTTCACCATGCCGCGCACCGCCGCCATATCGCCGCCCAGATTCGGCTGGTAATAGGAGGAGCTGATCGGCGAGGATTTTGGCGTCAGCATCTGCACCGGATCCTGCGGATCGGCGAACCTTTCCAGCCCACGTTCGCGCAGAGTGTTAAAGCTGACGATGCGCGCGCCGCGTCGGGCAGCGTTTTTCAGGCTGTGCAGCATGCGCGGGTGGTTGGTGCCGGGGTTTTGACCGAACACGAAGATGGCATCGGCCTTTTCGAAGTCATCGATGCGGATGGTGCCTTTGCCGACGCCGATGCTCTGCTTCAGCCCAACGCCGCTCGCCTCGTGGCACATATTGGAACAGTCGGGGAAGTTGCTGGTGCCGAGCATGCGGCCAAACAGCTGATAAAGGTACGACGCTTCGTTGCTGGCGCGGCCCGAGGTATACAGCTCGATTTGGTTCGGGTTGTCCATGCCGTTGATGTGTTTGGCGATCAGCGCCAGCGCGTCCGGCCAATGGATAGGCTCATAGTGGTCGGTTTCGGCGTTGTAGCGCATCGGATGGGTGAGGCGCCCCTGATACTCGAGGAAATAGTCGCTCTGCTGCTGCAGGGTGCTGACGCTGTGGGCGGCGAAGAATTCGGGCTCCACGGCGCTGCGCGTCGCTTCCCAACTGACCGCTTTGGCGCCGTTTTCGCAAAAGCTGAAGGTGCTGTGGTTGTCGTCGCCCCAGGCGCAACCGGGGCAGTCGAAGCCGCGCGCCTTGTTGACGCGCATCAGGTTGCGCATGTTTTTTAGCGTTTGTTTACTGTCGAGGACAAAGCGGGTGGTGGCTTCAAGCGAACCCCAGCCGCCCGCCGGGCCGGTATAAGGCTTGATTGACGGTTTGAATTTCATGGTGACACTTCGCAGGTGGTTGTAGCTAAAAAGTAAACGCTTTTTTATGCGTTTTGCGTATTTATGTCACAAGTTTAGGAGCGTGGCAGGCGGGCGTCTAATCGAATGGTGCAATGGCGGCATAGAGCATATCTATCGCAGATGGATGTTGACCTAAACAAATGGTTGCATAAAGACACCCGCTGCAAAAGAGTAATGGTTTCGCCTGAAAGTGAATTCATGCAGTCTATCTCGCGGATTATATTGGCATTTTATTTAGCCTGCGGGCCTGAGGAACACAGCGTGAAGCGTTCAGTATCAGTAGTGATTGGCGGTATGTTACTGCCTTTGGCGGCGCAGGCGGCGGAAACGGCGTCCCATTTTCCCGCCATGACTCCGCCGGCGATAGACGCCGCCTCTTACGTTTTGATGGATTACACCACTGGCCAGGTGTTGGCCGCCGGCAATGCCGACGAGCGGCGCAATCCGGCCAGCCTGACCAAACTGATGACCGGGTTGGTGATCGACCACGCGCTCGACCAGCATAAGATTGGCCTCGACGATGTCGTCACCGTGGGGAAAGACGCCTGGGCGCAGGGCAACCCGGTGTTCAAAGGATCCTCGCTGATGTTTCTGAAACCCGGTGACAGGGTCACGGTTCGCGATCTCAGCCGCGGCATCATCATTGATTCCGGCAACGACGCCTGCGTGGCGATGGCGGACTATGTGGCGGGCAGCCAGGCCAACTTCGTCAAGCTGATGAACGAAAAGAGCGCCCAGCTGGGATTGCAGAACACCCATTTTGAGACGGTGCACGGGCTGGATGCGCCAGGGCAGTTCACCACCGCCGGCGATCTGGCGGTGATCGCGCGCGCCATCATCATGAGCGAGCCGGCGGAATACCACATGTACAGCGAGAAATCGCTGACCTGGAACGGCATCACGCAGCAGAACCGCAACGGCCTGCTGTGGGATAAGACTCTGCACGTCGACGGCCTGAAAACCGGGCACACCGCCTCGGCCGGCTTCAACATCATCGCCTCCGCCACCGAAGGAGATCGCCGCCTGATCGCCGTGGTGATGGGCGGCAAAAGTTCCAAAGGCCGCGAGGAACAGGCGCGTAAGCTGTTGACGTGGGGGCTGCGCGACTTTACCACGGTGCACCTGTTCAGCGCCGGCCAGAGCCTGGGGGAAGAACCGGTCTGGTACGGCGAAAGCCACCGCTTGCCGGTCGGCAGTGCGCAGGACCAGTCGCTCAGCCTGCCGAAAAGCGAGGCGGACAAACTGAAGGCGCAGTACGTGATCAATGCTGCGCGGCTGGAAGCGCCGGTCAACAAAGGACAAACCGTTGGCGAGATCCGCATCAGCGATAATGGCCAGGTGGTGAAAACCCTGCCGCTGGTGGCGCTGCAGGCGGTGCCGCAGGGCGGCGTGTTCTCACGCCTGATGGATTACATGAAGCTGAAGCTCTGACTCACCGGGCGAGCGACGACGCCCGGTGGTATACTGAGCGCGAATGCCGATCATTGAGCCGCGCTATGGATATTAAACAACTGATTTATTTGTGTAATTTAGAACGGGAACGCCACTTCGGCCGGGCGGCGGAGGCCAGCTTCGTCAGCCAGCCGACGTTGTCCATGCGATTGAAAAACCTGGAAAAAGAGCTGGGCGTTTCGCTGATTAACCGCGGCAACCATTTCGGCGGTTTTACCGCCGAAGGCGAGCGGGTGCTGGCGTGGGCGCGTGAGATCGTCTCGGTTTACCAAGGGCTGAAGCTGGAGGTGGAGTCGCTCAAGCACGGTTTGCACGGTACGTTACGCCTTGGCGTGGTGCCGCAGTGCAGCATCTCGGTGGCGGAAATGCTCAAGGCGGTCAGCGAGCGTTATCCGCATCTTGATTACCGGCTGGCGGTGCTGAGCGCCGATCAACTGCTGGAGGCGTTGACGGCGCATACCGTCGACATCGGCATCGGCTTTTTCGAGCTGTCGACGCTGAAGGAACTGCATTTTCAATCACAACCGCTGGTGGAAACCGGCGTTGAGCTGGTATTTCATCCGCAACACTTCCCTAAGCTGGTGGGCGACACACCGTTGCCGCTGGAGGCGGTGGCCGCCTTGCCGCTGTGCCTGGCCGAGCCGACGCGGTATTTTCGCCGCTATCTCGATCAGCATTTCCGCGACGCCGGGTTGACGCTGCACCCGCGGCTGGAAACCGCTTCGATCTTCCAACTGCTGGAAGGGATTTTCGTCGGCCTGGGTTGCGGGTTGTTCCCGCGCGGCCAGTTGCAATCGCCGCTGATGCCGGAACTGCAGCGGCGGCCGGTGGCCATCGCCGCCATGCCGCGCCATGCGGCGGTGGTGGTTGATATGGCGGAGCGCGCCACGCCGTTGGCGCAAAAATTCTTCGATGCCGCCAGCGAGTGGCTGCGTCGGCAAAAGGAATAGAGACGTTTAAGTTTATCCGATGTTCCCCCATGATTATGGCCCCACGGGGCCATAATCATGTTTTCTCTAACGGCCGATGAAATCATGTTAATTACTGATGGTAATGGTCGGATCCCAATAGAAATAACCCAGTAATTTCTGATCGCCGCCGTTTGGCCGATAATAAAGGCCAAATTGGATGCAATAGTTTTCCGTGCCGGTATTGGTAATGTCCGCCTGTATAAACCAATAGGTTTGGTTGGTGAAGCTGACGGGGAATACGGTATTTTGCGCCGGCATCATCGAGCTGCGGGTATACATTTTGAAGGTCGGGTTGGAGAAAACCTGGGTGCCGCTGCCGAACTGCGGCAGCCCGTAGATCAACACGCTGGCGTCGAAATTGGCGGATTCCGAGGTGCCGGTCCAGCGAATGACGTCGCCGACATTGGCTTTAAAATTCAGGTCCGCCGTACCGGAGCCGCCGATCACCTGTTCGGAGGTGACGACCATATAGGCGTATTGATGGCCAATGCCCGTCGGGTTGCCGGCGTCCTGGCTGGGGTTGTTATTCTCGAATGCTTCTATCAGGGCATCGGTATCGATGACGACAATCACGTTAACGATACTGTTGCTGGATTTAAGTTCTTGTTCAGACATAGGGTTACCTCACAATATTTTTTTGCTGTGATAGAAAATTAAAATAATGGGAATAACGGCGAGCGTTTATCTTTGTTGAATATTTAAAAGGGGGCATCACAACGCCGCTATCGGCTTAATCATAGAAACGAAATAGCAAGACGACCACTGCTGAAAGGTTAGGAGTGTTAATGAGTTCATCTATTAATTAGCAGGGTTAAAACCTTGTTTTACTGCTTATGCGATGAGAACGGTTACAGAATTGAGCGATGGCGCAATCTGCCTATTGCTTTGTTTGCAGACATAATTTTGACGAACCCTGTTTTTCGCCGATGCTAGAACAAAACGAATCATAATCCTGATAAATGAAGTGTGTTTGGATTTTTGCTTTATCAATTTATATTTTGGTGAAGTTTTTCGCCGAAACAGAGAAGGGTGAGTTAACGGCGAAGGACGCTAGCCGTCAACTCAGTGATGACAGATCACGGCGCCGGTTGTGCCGGTTCCGCATCGCCCAGCGTTTGGCGCAGGCGATTTTCCCAGGCGTAGAGCGCGGCGGTGAGGATCACTTCCAGCGCCTGCGCCTGATTCAGGCCGCTGTTGAACAACGGCTGCACGCTCTGCGGGGTGAACTTCTCCGGTGCGCGCGTCAGCTCGGCGGCAGTGCGCATCACCGCGAGTTTTACCGAGTCTTCGGTATACGCCAGTCCCTGAGGCAGCCCGGCGAACAGCGCCTGAACCAATCCCTCATCCTGCAATTCTTGCGCGACGGTGGCCGCGCAGTAATGGCTGCCGTTGATGCGCGAGACCGCCAGCGTCGCCAGCGCCTTCAGGCGGCTCGATAACCCATATCCTTCGGCATTGATGCCGTTGAACACCCCGTTACGCTCGCGCAGTGCGGCGGCATCGTGCGCCAACAGCAGATAATAAGATTCGGCGCGCGCCTGCGGGTGGCTCTGATCCAGCACATCAAGCTGTTCGGCGGCGGCGGCTTCCGTGTCGATTGGCGGCAGACGCGCGGTCCAGCTTAACTCTTCGGCACTGAACGCGACGCCATCGGCGTCTTCGACGTTAGGGAAGCCGGGCACCACCACCGCCGGCCGGCCGGCCAACGCCGCGACACCCGCGACCACGCGCGCCTGATAGCTGACAAAACCGATCACCTGCGAAAAGGTGACGATATCCGCCGGGCTCAGCCCGACGTCGGCGAGCTGTTGCAGCGCCTTGCGGCAAATCAGCGTGGGCTGGCTGGCAAGCTGGCGGGCATATTGGGTGATCTGAGCAAGGCGGATATTGCTTTCCCGGGAGGCGTCCGGGCTGTGCAGCGGGGCGAGGCGGGCGGCATAGTGGCTACAAAGCGACTGCACGCCCGTCACCTGAGCGACGGTCAGCGCGGTGCTGAGGCGATCATAGGGTGACAATGTCACGTATCGTGACAGCGAAACCTGGTCGGGAAACAGCGCGTGGTAGCCGGCCAACGAGGCGCGGAACACGCCGGCGCGAGCGCTGAGCGCATTGTTTAAGGCTTCATCGGCGAAGGCGCCCAGCCCCAGCAGAAAGCGATCGCGAAGGGTGGCCGCCTGCGGTTCCAGCGGCGCATCGCCCCGCACGCTGCTTTGGGTTTCGTGATACCACTGGGCATTATGTTGTCGACGGAGTCGTTCCATAGGGTCAATCCTTAATCATGATCAACAGCCGCCGCTGCGCGCGGCAGCGTCGGCTGGACAAAGAGGCAACATGCCCGCAGGCGGGGCGAAAGGCGGTTTTAGCGCAGCTCATCACAGCAGAGGGCGTGGCCGTAAACAGAAAAACCGGCTGCCAGCGTGAGCAGAAACTGCGTAAGGCGGCGATGGCGAATGCTGTTCATCAGTGCGATATCCTGTCGTATGAGAAGTGCAACGTAGGGGATATCCTCACCGATCGCCCTGGCGAGATAAAATAATGTTACGGACTAATCAATAACTGAAAGGAATAAAATATAAGGATATATAACAAGAATGTAATTTGCATGTGCGCTTTCTCGCTAAGCGGCAGGCGCGCAAGGTGATAAAAAACCCGCCGCAGCGGGTTTGTAGGTGAAGGTGTGACTCAGAAGCGGCCGCCGTCGCGCCGCCAGGCATCGGCGGTCAGCGCCTCGCCGAAGTGGCTGGCGATAAGGCGCTTGGTCAATTCGTGCAGCGGCGCCGCCAACACCTCCGCGGTGCTGCCGCGTTCGACGATTTCCCCTTCGTGCATCACCAGCACCTGGTCGCTGATATGCTTCATCATGCCGAGGTGCTGGGTGACGTAGATATAGGAAATACCGTGTTTTTCCTGCAGCTCCAGCATCAGGTTGATGATTTGCGAGCGCATCGACA
Organism: Serratia sp. CY40230; assembly: GCF_052168835.1. Taxonomy (NCBI): domain Bacteria; kingdom Pseudomonadati; phylum Pseudomonadota; class Gammaproteobacteria; order Enterobacterales; family Yersiniaceae; genus Serratia; species Serratia sp. CY40230. The sequence continues at coordinate 236,854 of NZ_JBJNLX010000001.1, read as the reverse complement.
TGTCCAGCGAGGCCAGCGCCTCATCGGCGACGATCACCTTCGGTTGCAGGATCAGCGCACGGGCCAGCGCGACGCGCTGTTTTTGCCCGGAGGCCAGCATGTGCGGATAGTAGTAGGCGTGATCCGGCAGCATGCCGACCTGGCGCAGCGTCTGGTTGATACGCTGCTCGCGCTCGGCAGGCTCAAGATCGGTGTTCAGCCGCAGCGGCGCGTCCAGCAGCTGGCCGATGCGCTGGCGCGGGTTGAGCGAGGTGCTCGGATCCTGAAAAATCATGCGAATGCGCTGGCTGCGGTAGCGATAGTCGCCGAACGCCAGCGGATGATCGTCGATCAACAGTTCGCCGGCGGTCGGCTCTACCATGCCGGAGAGCATCTTCGCCAGCGTGGATTTGCCGGAGCCGTTCTCGCCGATTACCGCCAGCGTCTGGCCTTCGCGCAGGGTAAAGCTGACCGATTTCACCGCCTCGACGTGCTGGCGGCGGAACAGCCCGGTGCGATAGCGGTAGGTTTTGCTCAGGTTGCGCACTTCCAACAGCGTTTCCATGTTATTGCTCCTCCATGTTCAGCGGGAAGTGGCAGGCGAAGAAGTGGTTTTTGACTGGGCGCAGGCGCGGCGTTTCGATGCACTTCTTCTGCGCGTAAGGGCAACGCGGCCCCAGGCGGCAGCCGATCGGCAGGTGTTCCAGCGAAGGAATGGCACCCGGCAGCGTATTCAACCGGCTTTTGTGCGGCAGCGAGCGGCCGAAGTCCGGCATGGCGCGGATCAGCGCCTGGGTGTAAGGGTGGTGCGGTGCCGCCAGCAACTCTTCGCACTGGGCGCTTTCCACCGTTTGCCCGCAGTACAAGACGTTCACCCGATCGGCCCACTTGCTCATCATCTGCAGGTCGTGACTGATCAGCAGAATGGTGGTGTTGTTGTTCTGGTTGAGACGCGCCAACAGGCGGAAAATCTGCGCCTGCGTGGTCGGTTCCATGGCGTTGGTCGGCTCATCGGCGATCAGCAGGCGCGGTTGGTTGGCCAGCGCGATGGCGATCATTACTTTCTGGCACTCGCCTTCCGTCAGCTCGTACGGGAAGCTGCCCATGATGTCGTCATGATCCTTGATACCGACGCGGTGCAGCAATTCGATGGCGCGGCGTTTGCGCCAGTTGAAGCGCTGCCACCAGTGGCCCTTGTAGGTCCAGCCCGGGATGGCCTGCGCCAGCTGACGGCCGATGCTCTCGGAAGGGTCGAGACAGGACTGCGGCTCCTGGAAGATCATTGAGACGTTGTGGCCCACCAGCTTGCGCCGCTCGCGCGGGCTCAGCTGCAGCAGATCGATGTCGTCGAAACGAAAGCGATCGGCGGTGACGCGCCAGTTGTCTTTGGTCACGCCGCAGATGGCTTTGGCGATCAGGCTCTTGCCGGAGCCCGATTCGCCCACCAGGCCGCGCACCTCGCCTTCGGTCAGCGTCATGCTGACGCGATCGACCGCCTTGACCGGCCCTTCGGCGGTCATAAATTCAATCGTCAGATTGCGGATATCGAGTAACGGCATTATTCCACCCCGGCATTGATTGCGCGGCGCATACCGTCGCCCAACAGGTTAACCAGCAGCACGCTGACGAGGATGGCCGCGCCGGGCAGCATCACCGTCCAGGGCGCGACGTACACCAGCTCGAGCGAATCGCCGAGCATCGCTCCCCATTCAGGCGAAGGCAACTGCGCGCCGAGATCGAGGAAGCCGAGTGCGGCGATATCCAAAATAGCCATCGACAGCGCGCGGGTGAACTCGGTCACCAGCACCGCCGCGATGTTCGGCATGACTGCATACCACAGGATCTGCAGCGTGGAAGCGCCGTCAAGCCGCGCCGCCACCACGTACTCTTTCTCCAGTTCGTCGTGCACCGCGCTGTAGATGGTGCGCACCATGCGCGGCAGCAGAGCCAGCCACACTGCCAGCATGGCGTGTTCAAGTTTGGGGCCGATAAACGCCACCACCACGATCGCCAGCAGCAGCGACGGAATCGACAGCAGGGTATCGAGGATATGGTTGAGCACCGCCGAGCGCAGCCCGTGGGTGACGCCGGCGAACACGCCGAGGATCACCCCGCAGAACGCCGCGGCCAGCGTCACCACCAGCGCGGAACCGAAGGTAGCGGCAGTGCCGGTCAACAGGCGGCTGAGGATGTCGCGCCCGAGATCGTCGGTGCCGAGAAAGAACGACACGTTGCCGTAGCGCGACCAGGACGGCGGCAGCAGTTGATAGCCGAGGAACTGCTGATCCAGCGCGTAGGGCGCCAACAGGCTGCCGAACAGCGACAGCAGCAGCAGGGCGATCACGCCGTAAAAACCGATCATCGCCAGCGCGTCGCCGTAGAAAATCCGCCAGGTGTAGCGCAGCGGGCTCGGCATCTTTTTTTCGCGGTATACGTTATCGAAGGGCATACCATTCCTTATGTTTCAGCGGGTTGGTTGCCGCACCCAGAATGTCGGCCAGAACGTTAATGGTGATCACCAGCGTGCCGACCACCATCACGCCGGCGGAGATCGCCGCATAGTCCTGCTGGCGAATGGCGTTGATCAGCCACCGGCCGAGGCCCGGCCAGCTGAAGACCACTTCGGTGATCATCGCCAGCGTAAGCATGGTGGAGAACTGCAGCCCCAGCTTGGGCACGATCGGCGGCAGCGCGTTGTGCAACACGTGGCGACGAATGATGGTGAAGCGCGACAGGCCGCGGGTGGCGGCGGCCTTGATGTAGTTTTGGCTCAGCACGTCGTCGGTGCTGATGCGCATCAGCCGCACCACTTCGGTGGTGGGCGCCACCGCCAGCGCGGCGATCGGCAGGATCATGTGGCGCAGCGCGCTGCCAATCATCTCGGCGCGATACGGCGAGTCCGACAGCCAGGCGTCGATCAGCGCGAAACCGGTGATGGGCTTCACCTGATACAGCAGATCGAAACGGCCGGAAACCGGCAGCCAGCCGAGATGCAGCGAGAAGAACAGCATCAGCAGCAGCGCCAGCCAGAACACCGGCATCGAAAAGCCCAGCAGCGCGAAGGTGCTGATGGCGGTGTCCTGCCACTTGCCGCGCAGCACGCCGGCGATGATGCCCAGCGGAATGCCGATAAACAGCGCCAGAGCGAAGGCCAGCAGGCACAGTTCCATGGTGGCCGGGAACACTTCGCGCAGCTGTTCGCTGATCGCCTGGCCGTTGATGCTGGAGACGCCGAAGTCCCAGTGCAGCAGGCTGACGAAGTAGAACTGATAGGCGTCCAGCAGGGCGGCGCCGTTCAGCGGCGCGCGCGGCGTGAAATAGCTCAGGCTGAAGCTGACCAGCGTCAGGAAGAACAGCGTGATCAGCAGCAGCAGAATGCGGCGCAGGGTAAAGATAATCACTTTTTCACCTCCGGCGCGGATTCACGGTACACCCCGGCGAACGAGGCGTTGCCGAACGGGCTCAGCACCAATCCCTTGATGTCGTAACGATAGGCCTGCAGGCGCAGGGAAGACGCCAGCGGCAGCACCGGCAGTTGCTGCTCGAGGATTTTCTGCGCCTTGCGGTAGTTGTCGATGCGCTGAGACAGCTGCTGCGACAGCAGCGCGTTCTGCAGCACTTCGTCAAAGCCCGGATCACACCAGTGAGCATAGTTGGTTTGCGACCGGATTGCCGCGCAGCTCAGCAGCGGCCGGAAGAAGCTGTCCGGATCGTTGCTGTCGGTGGCCCAGCCGGTCAAGGTCAGATCGTGGTTCATCTCCATCAGGCGCGCTTCCTGGAAGCGGCCCTCCACCGGCACGATGGTGACGTTGATGCCCACCTGGCCGAGATCGGCCTGGATCAGTTCGGCGGTTTTCAGCGGGCTCGGGTTGTAAGACTGCGAGGCGGTCGGCACCCACAGCTTCAGGTTCAGCTGGCTGACGCCGGCCTGCCGCAGCATCTCGCGCGATTTGGCCGGATCGTATTCGGTGACGTGCGCATCGTTGTCGTAGGCCCAGGAGGCGCGCGGCAGGATCGAGGCGGCGGTTTCCGCCGTGCCGTAATAGATCGACTGCATCAACCGCTGGTTGTTGATCGCCAGGGAGATCGCCTGGCGCACGTTGAGGTTGTCGAGCGGCGGTTTACGGGTGTTGAACGCCAGATAGGCGATGTTCATCCCCGGGCGCAGCGTCAGGCGCAGGCGCGGATCGTCGCGCAGAATCGACAGCTGGCTGGCCGCCGGATAGGCCAGTACGTCGCACTCGCCGGTCAGCAGCTTGGAGAGGCGGCCGGTGCCGCCGGCGCCCAGGTCGATCACCACCTGCGGCATGCGCGGCAGGCCTTTCCAGTAGGCGGCGTTGCGCGCCAGGCGAATATATTGCCCAGAGCGGTATTCGTTGAGCAGGAACGGGCCGCTGCCGACCGGCTCGCGATCGATCAGCTCCTGATGGCCTTCGCGCGTCAGCGTGTCGGCGTATTCGGCGGACAACACAGGCGCGTAGTGGGTGGCCAGGTGCCACAGGAACGAGGCGTCGGGCGACTGCAGGCGAATTTCCACCGTATAGTCGTCGAGCTTTCTCACGCTCTGTACCGAATCGCCGAACTGCAGGCTGTCGAAATAGGGGTATTCGCCGCCGTTCACGTCGTGATACGGGTGTTTCTGGTCAAATACGCGCGCGAAGCTGAACACCACGTCGTCGGCGTTCATCTTGCGAGTGGGCGTGAACCAGGCGGTGGTCTGAAACGGCACGTCTTTACGCAGATGGAAGCGGTAGGTGGCGCCGTTGTCCAGCACTTCCCAGCTTTGCGCCAGCTCGGGGATCAGACGATAGGTGTACGGGTCGACGTCCAGCAGGCGATCGTACAGCTGGGCGGCCAGGGTATCCACCGTCAGGCCGCTGCTGGCCATTTGCGGGTTGAAGGTATTCAGTATGCCGCTGACGCAATAAACAAAGCCGCTTTGGCGAATGTCCGGCAGCGGCGCCGCGGCGGGCGCGGGCGGTGTTGTCGCGGCCAGGGCAGAGCCCGTCAGGCACAACGACAGTATCCAAAAGGGTAAACCACGCATAGAGGCTCATGGGTTAATCAGCAATAGCGTTAGTGTATCGCACTCTGACCAGCAGCCCAATCCATTGAGCAAAATCGCTGAGTTTTCTGCGACTTGATTAATCAGCCCGTTCAGCGGCAAGAAAAAAGTTTTTTGTGTTATGTTATAATATAACAAAATCATGTTACCGTTCCCCGGCAAAGTCACAATAACGCAAGGGGATGTATGAACGAAGTTGCACTTCCACCACGCCGTTCGCTGCCGGATGCTCAGGCATGGCGCGGCGAAATGAGTGATGTCGGGCTCGATTGGGTCGGGATGCAAGGGATCGCGCTGCCGCTGGAGCTGGCCGGCAAGCCATTGATGGCGAAGGTCGACGCCGGTATCAACCTGCGCGCCGAAGCGGCGGGCGAGCGCGGCATTCACATGTCGCGGCTGTATCTGGCGCTGGACGAGTTGACGCAGGGCGAGCTGACGCCGCAGCGCATCGGCCGAACGCTGCAGGCCTTTTTGGCTTCGCAGCCGGAACACAGCGATCGCGCCAGCTTGTCGATCAGTGGCGAGCTGTTGCTGTCACGCCCGGCGCTGCTGTCGCCGCAGCGCGGCTGGAAAGCCTATCCGCTGCGTATCGAGGCCACTCTGACGGATACGCTGACGCTGGCGCTGACCGTCGGCGTGCCTTATTCCTCCACCTGCCCGAGTTCGGCGGCGCTCAGCCGCCAGCTGGCGCAGCAACAGTTCCAGTTTGATTTTGAACAGGCGGCGGAGCGGGTCAGCCAACGGCAGGTGAGCGAGTGGCTGCTGGAGCAGGGCATGCCGGCCACGCCACACAGCCAGCGCAGCTGGGCCTGGATCACCGTAACGCCCGAGAATGAACGGGCGTTTGAGCCGGTGAAACTGGTTGACCGCATCGAACACGCGCTGGGCACGCCGGTACAAACGCTGGTGAAACGCCGCGACGAACAGGCCTTCGCATTGGCCAACGGTCAGAACCTGATGTTTTGCGAGGATGCGGCGCGGCGCCTGTATCGCATGCTGCGCAGCCAGTGCGACTACCGCGCCTTCTCGCTGCGCGTCGAACATCAGGAGAGCCTGCATGCCCACAATGCGGTGGCGGAGCTGAGCTGGCGGGGAGAACACCATGCTGCGTAAAAATCCCAGCGGCCATCTGCCGCAGGTCTCGCCGCTGGCCTACATCGATCCCACCGCCATTATTTGCGGCCGGGTGATCGTTGAAGATTTCGTTTACGTCGGCCCGTATGCGGTGATCCGCGCCGACGAGTTGAACGCCGCCGGCGACATGGAGCCGATCGTCATCGGCTCGCACTCCAATATTCAGGATGGCGTGGTGATCCACTCCAAAAGCGGGGCGGCGGTCACCATCGGCCGTTACAGCTCTATCGCCCACCGCGCCATCGTCCATGGCCCGTGTCGCATCGGCGATCGGGTGTTTATCGGGTTCAACAGCGTGCTGTTCAACTGCCACGTTCAGTCCGGCTGCGTGGTGCGCTACAACGCGGTGGTGGACGGCGTGACGCTGCCGGAAAACCGCTATATCCCCTCGACCGAACGCGTGGGGCCGGACAGCGATCTGTCGCGCTATCGCCAGGTCGATCGCGGCGCGCTGCAGTTTTCGGAAGAAGTGGCCGCCACCAACGTCGAACTGGTGCGCGGTTATCAGGCATTACGCAATGAATTTTAATGAGGTTTCCATGAAACAACTTCCCGTGACCGTGCTTTCCGGCTTTCTCGGCGCTGGCAAGACCACGGTGCTGAACCATATCCTGAACAACCGGCAGGGCATGCGCGTGGCGGTGATTGTCAACGACATGAGCGAAGTGAACATTGACGCCGCGCTGGTGGAGAATGAAGTGCATCTCGATCGCCAGGAAGAGAAGCTGGTGGAGATGAGCAACGGGTGCATCTGCTGCACGCTGCGCGAAGACCTGCTGGTGTCGGTGCGCGAACTGGCGCAGGAGGGGCGTTTCGATTACCTGTTGATCGAATCGAGCGGCATCTCGGAGCCGCTGCCGGTGGCGGAAACTTTTACCTTTGAGGATGAAACGGGCGAAAGCCTGTCCCAATTCGCCCGGCTGGATACGCTGGTGACGGTGGTCGACGGGGTGAATTTCATTCAGCAATACCAGCAGGCGCAAAGCCTGCAGGAGGCCGGCCAAAGCCTGGGTGAGGACGATCTGCGCAGCGTGGCGGACCTGTTGATTGAGCAAATTGAATTTTGCGACGTGATCCTGGTCAGCAAGACCGATCTGTTGACGCCAACGCAGCAGGGCGAAGTGATGGCGCTGCTGGCCAGCCTGAATCCCGACGCCCGCATCGTGCCGATCGCGCCGGGCAAACTGCCGCTGGAAGCGGTGCTGAATACCGGCAGCTTCAGCTTTGAAAAGGCGCAGCAGGCGCCCGGCTGGCTGAAAGAGCTGCGCGGCGAACACGTGCCGGAAACGGAAAGCTACGGCATCAGCAGCTTTGTCTATCAGGCGCGGCGGCCGTTTGCGCCGGACAAGTTCTACCGCGTGATCAACGGCGATTGGGGCGGCGGCAAGCTGCTGCGCTCGAAAGGCTTCTTTTGGCTGGCGACGCGGCCGCGGCAGGCCGGGCAGTGGAGTCAGGCCGGCGGCATCGCCCATTACGGCCTGGCGGGCACCTTTTGGCGCGCGATCCCGCAAGATAATTGGCCGCAGGATCCGCAAACGCGGGCGCATATTCAGGAGAAATGGGTGGAGCCGTTCGGCGACATGCGCCAGGAGTTGGTGTTTATCGGCCAGCACTTGCAACAGGCGGCGATCGTGCGTCTGCTGGACGACTGCCTGCTGAACGACGACGAAATGGCCGCCGGCGTGGACTATTGGCTGGACATGGCGGACCCGTTCCCTGAGTGGTAATTGCGCAATCTTCGTGTGGTAATGAGAAAAATTCTCAACAAAGTGCTTTACAGACGATACTGATAACTATTATCATCGCCTGGCAGTTCACGGAAGGCCACAGTTTGCGGCTCTGATGTGGAAGGCACGACATTGCTCACATTGCTTCCAGTGTTTTTTAAGCCAGCTCGGGTGCTGGCTTTTTTTTGCCCGCTATTCCTCGTCCGTTTCGCCGTTTTGCAGCAGCGCATGTTTCTTCAGCATGCCGCGTAGCTGATGGTAAGTGAGCCCCAGCAGCTGCGCCGCCTTGCGCTGATTGAACCGGCCTTGCTGCAGCGCCGCCTCGATCAGCGCCTTCTCCTGCTCGATCTGCCATTGTTTTAGCTCCAGCGGCAGCGCCGGCAACGCGCCGGCGCTTTCAGGTGCGGGCGCAAGCGGCGTGGCCTCGCGCGGCGCAAACGGGTTGATGACGATGTTGTCAAGCGGGCTGTCGCTGTCGCCGTGACGATAGACCGAACGTTCCACCACGTTTTTCAGTTCGCGCACGTTGCCTGGCCAGCCATACTCGAGCAACGTCTGCCTGGCGCGTTCGGTAAAGCCGGGAAACAGCGGCAGCCCTAGCTCGCGGCACATTTGAATGGCGAAGTGCTCGGCCAGCAACATGATATCGGGCCGGCGTTGGCGCAGCGGCGGCAGCTGCACCACGTCAAACGCCAGCCGGTCCAGCAGATCGGCGCGAAACTTGCCCGCGGCTGCCAGCGCCGGCAGATCGTCGTTGGTGGCGCACACCAACCGCACATCCACCCGCAGCGGCTGGCTGCCGCCCACGCGTTCCAGCTGACCGTATTCGATCACCCGCAGCAATTTCTCCTGCACCAGCATCGGCGCAGTCGCCAGCTCATCGAGGAACAGCGTGCCGCCGTCGGCGCGCTCGAAGCGGCCCAGATGGCGTTTCTGCGCGCCGGTAAAGGCGCCGGCCTCGTGGCCGAACAGCTCGGAGTCCAGCAGGTTTTCATTCAGCGCCGCGCAGTTGAGCGAGATGAACGGCCCTTGCCAACGGTTGGAGAGGTAGTGCAGACGGTGGGCGATCAGCTCCTTGCCGGTGCCGCGCTCGCCGATCACCAGCACCGGTTTGTTCAGCTTTGCCACCTGGGAGACTTGCTCCAAGACTTCGACGAAGGCGTTTGCTTCGCCCAACAAATTCTCTGGCTGTTCGTTCATGATGAAATTCGCCAATGTTTGGTGAAAATAATCACTCTACAGCAAGTGCTCGGAGAGTCAAAAATAAAGAGTTGTTGTTTTTCAATGATATAAAAGTTGGCACGGGTTTTGATTATATCTTTGGGCAAGCTGTACGACTTAACGCGGCGCTTCAGACGCCATCAGAACCAAGAGGAAGTGAATTATGGGTATTTTTTCTCGTTTTGCCGACATCGTGAACGCCAACATCAACACCCTGCTGGACAAGGCGGAAGATCCGCAGAAGCTGGTGCGGTTGATGATCCAAGAGATGGAAGACACGCTGGTTGAAGTCCGCTCTACGTCGGCGCGCGCGCTGGCGGAGAAAAAGCAGCTGCTGCGTCGCATCGAGCAGGGTGAAAACCAGGTCAGCGACTGGCAGGAAAAAGCCGAACTGGCGCTGCGCAAAGATAAAGAAGACTTGGCCCGCGCGGCGCTGATCGAAAAACAAAAGGTTGCCGACCTGATCGCCACGCTGACGCAGGAAGTGGCGACCGTAGAAGAAACGCTGGCGCGCATGAAGAGCGAAATCGGTGAGCTGGAAAACAAGCTGACCGAAACCCGCGCGCGGCAGCAGGCGCTGGCGCTGCGCCATCAGGCCGCCTCTTCCTCGCGCGAGGTACGCCGTCAGCTCGACAGCGGCAAGCTGGATGAGGCGATGGCGCGTTTCGAACAGTTCGAGCGCCGCATCGACCACATGGAAGCCGAAGCGGAAAGCATCAGCATCGGTAAAAAGAAGTCGCTGGACCAAGAGTTTGCCGAGCTGAAAGCCGACGACGCCATCAGTGAGCAACTGGCGGCGCTGAAAGCCAAGATGAACCGCTCAGAGTAAGGCGAACCGCGGCCACACGCCGGAGGTGGCCGCCCATCCAGGACCCGATAAGAAGGAATAACAATGAGTGCTTTATTACTTGCCATTCCGCTGACAATTTTCGTGCTGTTTGTCGCGCCGATTTGGCTTTGGCTGCATTACAGCAATCGGCAACAGACCGGCATCCAGCTGAGTCAGCAAGAAATGCAGCGCCTGGCGCAGCTGGCGGAAGACGCCAAACGCATGCGTGAACGCATTCAGGCGCTGGAAGAGATCCTTGATGCGGAACACCCGAACTGGAGACAGTCCTGATGAGCACAACGCTGGGCAGTAAAAAGCTTTATCGCGTTCCCGAAGAAGGCATGGTGAAAGGCGTCTGCGCCGGTTTGGCCCACTATTTCGACGTGCCGGTTCGCCTGATCCGCGTGATGGTGGTGCTGTCGCTGTTCTTCGGGCTGTTCTTCTTCACGCTGGTGGCCTATATCGCGCTGGTGTTCGTGTTGGACGAAGCGCCGGCCAGCCGTTTCGAAGGCGAGCATCAGAAGACGCCGCGCCAGCTGCTCGATCAGCTGGAGTATGAGCTGGGCAGCGGCGAGCAGCAGCTGCGTCAGGTCGAGCGCTACGTGACGTCCGATACCTTCGGCGTACAGAGCCGTTTCCGCAAGCTGTAACCCTTCTTGCGATACCCGGCCTGCACAGGCCGGGTATCTTCGCCGCCGTTATCCCGTGAATGTAACCTTAATCATCTAGTGCCGGAGGGCATTGTCATGAATAAAATCGATGTCGCAAACACCGCCAGAACGGGTGGATTTAAACGAGGAGCGGCGGCAATGTTGAAGACATTGGCTAAAGTCATCATCATAGCGTTATTGAACTATGGCCCGGCGGGCGCCGCCGGCTGGCTGTTGAAGACCGTTGGCCGCAAACCGGTGCGCTTCGTGCTGGCGCTGGTGCTGGAACCGCTGTTCCGTAAAGGCCTGAACAAGGCATTCGGGCGTTACGTCAAGGAGAGCAATGAAACGACTGCAAAATGAGTTAACCTCGCTGGTCAACCGCGGAATGGATCGCCATCTGCGCCTGGCGGTGACCGGCCTGAGCCGCAGCGGCAAAACCGCCTTTATCACCGCCTTCGTCAACCAACTGCTGCATGTGCACAGCGGCGCGCGCATGCCGCTGTTTTCACCGGTGCGCGAAGAGCGCCTGCTGGGCGTCAAACGCATCCCGCAGCGCGATCTCGGCATCCAGCGTTTCACCTATGACGAAGGGCTGGCGCAGCTGTACGGTGCGCCGCCGGCCTGGCCGACGCCGACGCGCGGCGTCAGCGAAATTCGTCTGGCGTTGCGCTACCGCTCCAACGACTCGCTGCTGCGCCATTTCAAAGACACTTCCACGCTGTACCTGGAGATCGTCGATTATCCCGGCGAATGGTTGCTGGATCTGCCGATGCTCGAACAGGATTACCTGGCCTGGTCGCGCCAGATGACCGGGCTGCTGCAGGGCGAACGCGCCGAATGGGCTAAGCCCTGGCTTGAGCTATGCAAAACCTGCGATCCGCTGGCGCCGGCCGACGAAAACCGGCTGGCGGCGATCGCCCAGGCCTACACCGATTATCTGCTGCGCTGCAAAAGCGAAGGGCTGCACTTCATTCAGCCGGGGCGTTTCGTACTGCCGGGCGACATGGCCGGCGCGCCGGCGCTGCAGTTTTTCCCGTGGCCTGACGTGGCCGCGATCGGCGAGTCGAAGCTGGCGCAGGCCGACAAACACACCAACATCGGCATGTTGCGCGCTCGCTTCAATTACTACTGCCAGTCGATCGTCAAAAACTTCTACAAAGAACATTTCGTCCGTTTCGATCGGCAAATCGTGCTGGTCGACTGCCTGCAGCCGCTCAACAGCGGCCCGCAGGCGTTCAACGACATGCGTCTGGCGTTGACCCAACTGATGCAGAGCTTCCATTACGGCAAGCGCACGCTGTTTCGCCGCTTGTTCTCGCCGACCATCGACAAACTGATGTTCGCCGCCACCAAAGCGGACCATATCACCGCCGATCAGCACGCCAATCTGGTGTCCTTGCTGCAACAGCTGGTGCAAGAGGCGTGGCAGAATGCGGCGTTCGAAGGCATCAGCATGGATTGCGTCGGCCTGGCCTCGGTGCAGGCGACCGAGAGCGGCATCGTCGATCATCAGGGGCAGCGTATCCCGGCGCTGAAGGGCAACCGCCTCAGCGACGGCGCGCCGCTGACGGTGTTCCCCGGCGAAGTGCCCGCCCGCCTGCCGGGGCCGGCGTTCTGGCAGAGCCAGGGATTCCACTTCGATGAGTTTCGCCCGCGCGCCATGAGCGTGGACAGCCCGTTGCCGCATATCCGTCTGGATGCGGTGATGGAATTTTTACTGGGAGACAAATTGCGATGAGCGAGCCGATCAAACCGCGTATCGATTTTGACGAGCCGCTGCAGCCGCCGCAGGAACCGGCGTTGCGCGCCGGCGTCGCTTTCGACGCCGAGCAGGCGGAAAGCTTCTTTCCGGCGGCGCCGGAGCTGCAGCAGGAGGAGGAAGAAGGGCGCGCCGAAGGCATCATTAACGCCGCGCTGAAACCTAAACGCAGCCTGTGGCGCAAAATGGTGACCGCCGGGCTGGCGCTGTTCGGCGTCAGCGTGGTGGCGCAGGGCGTGCAGTGGGTGCATACCGCCTGGGTGCAGCAGGACTGGATCGCCATGGGCGGCGGCGTGGCCGGCGGCCTGATCGTGTTTGCTGGCGTCGGTTCGGTGGTCACCGAGTGGCGGCGTTTGTATCGGCTGCGCCAGCGCGCAGAAGAGCGTGACGTGGCGCGCGAGCTGTTGCACAGCCACGGGCTGGGGCAAGGGCGCGAATTCTGCGAGAAGCTGGCGCGCCAGGCCGGGCTGGATCAGGGGCATCCGGCGCTGCAGCGCTGGCAGGCCTCGCTGCATGAAACGCAAAACGATCGTGAAGTGGTGGAGCTGTACGCCAAACTGGTGCAGCCGGTGCTCGACAATCAGGCGCGGCGCGAAATCAGCCGCTCCGCCGCCGAATCGACGCTGATGATTGCCGTCAGCCCGTTGGCGCTGGTGGATATGGCGTTTATCGCCTGGCGCAACATCCGTTTGATTAACCGCATCGCCGCGCTGTACGGCATCGAACTGGGCTACTTCAGCCGCATTCGTCTGTTCCGGCTGGTACTGCTCAATATCGCCTTCGCCGGCGCTTCCGAGCTGGTGCGCGAAGTGGGGATGGACTGGATGTCGCAGGATCTGGCGGCGCGGCTGTCGGCGCGCGCGGCGCAGGGCATTGGCGCCGGGCTGTTGACCGCGCGGCTGGGCATCAAGGCGATGGAACTGTGCCGCCCGCTGCCGTGGCTGGAAGGGGAAAAACCGAAGCTTGGCGATTTCCGCAGCCAGCTGATCGGCCAGTTGAAAGATACGCTGAAAAAGAGCGACGGCAAGGCCAAATAACCCCGCGACGGCGCTCCTGGCAGCGCCGTTATTTCACCGGCGCCAACGTCGGACGTAATCGAGACTTGACGACAGTCGATCCCCCTGTGCTTGCGTGATAAATCTCTGCGAAATTAATTATGATTGTGATAACTCTCTGTTTGTAGGCTAAAATGACGCCGATGCTGTTATTCACTTGCGTTTAAAATCAGCAACCACGGCAATAAATCAGAGTTCTGTCAACTTTTGCTGACAGATCGCTTCTACCGCCCGGTGCGAGGGAGTATCATCATCGTCAACGATCCCCGCACTTGCAGAGATAAGGCCAACACTGATGCGTTTGGAAGTATTTTGCGAAGACCGCCTCGGTCTCACTCGAGAATTACTCGATCTTTTGGTATCGCGCAGCATTGACTTACGTGGCATCGAGATCGATCCCATCGGCCGCATTTACCTCAATTTCTCCCAGCTGGACTTCGATACTTTCCGCGCGCTGATGGCGGAGATCCGCCGCATCGCCGGCGTAACCGACGTGCGCACCGTCAGCTTTATGCCTTCTGAACGCGAGCATCGCGCGCTGCGTGCGCTGCTGGAGTCGATGCCGGAGCCGGTGTTCTCTATCGATATGAAGGGCAAGGTCGAGCTGGCCAACCCGGCGGCGCAGGCGCTGTTCAGCCTGAGCGAAGACAAGATCCGCAACCAGACCGCCGGGGCGCTGATCGGCGGCTATAACTTCAGCCGCTGGCTGGAGAGCGAGCATACGGCGCCGCACTCAGAACGGGTGGTGATCCGCAGCCAGGACTTCCTGATGGACATTACGCCTATCTATCTGGAGGACGAACAGCAACAGCCGGCTGCGGTCGGCGCGGTGGTGATGTTGAAGTCCACCGCGCGCATGGGCCGCCAACTGCAAAATCTGTCGGTGAACGACGATACCGAATTCGACCACATCGTCGCGGCGAGCGCCAAGATGCGTCACGTGCTGGAGCAGGCGCGCAAGCTGGCGATGCTCGATGCGCCGCTGCTGATCGTCGGCGATACCGGCACCGGCAAGGATATTCTGGCCCGCGCCTGCCACCTGCGCAGCCCGCGCGGCAAGCAGCCGTTCCTGGCGCTGAACTGCGCCGCGCTGCCGGATGACGTGGTGGAGAGCGAGCTGTTCGGCCATGCGCCGGGCGCTTATCCCAACGCGCTGGAAGGCAAAAAAGGCTTCTTCGAGCAGGCCAACGGCGGTTCGGTGCTGCTGGACGAGATTGGCGAAATGTCGCCGCGCATGCAGACCAAACTGCTGCGTTTCCTCAACGACGGCACGTTCCGCCGCGTCGGCGAGGAGCATGAGGTGCACGTCGACGTGCGCGTGATCTGCGCCACCCAGAAAAACCTCACCGAGCTGGTGCAGCGCGGCGAATTCCGTGAAGACCTCTATTATCGCCTCAACGTGCTGACCATCACCATCCCGCCGCTGCGCGAACGTCCGCAGGACATCATGCCGCTGACCGAACTGTTCGTGGCGCGTTTCGCCGATGAGCAGGGCGTGGCGCGGCCTAAGCTAGCGAACGATCTGGGCGGCTTCCTCAGCAAATACGGCTGGCCGGGCAACGTGCGCCAGCTGAAAAACGCCATCTACCGCGCGCTGACGCAAACCGAAGGCTACGAGCTGCGGCCGCAGGATATCGTGTTGCCGGAGTTCGAGGTGGAAATGTCGTTGGGCGACGAGGTGCTGGACGGCTCGCTGGACGACATCAGCAAGCGTTTCGAGCGCTCGGTGCTGACGCGCCTGTATCGCACCTATCCCAGCACCCGCAAGCTGGCGAAGCGCCTGGGCGTTTCCCATACCGCCATCGCCAACAAGCTGCGCGAGTATGGCCTGAGCAGCCGCAAAGGCGGCGCCGAGGGCGAAGAATAAGAAAGGCGCCTTGCGGCGCCTTTAGCGTGTTTCCAAAGCCGGCGAACGCCGGCTTTGTTATTTCAGCGCTGCCAGCGCCGCGTCGTAATCCGGCTCGGTGGTGATTTCGTTCACCAGCTCGCTGTACAGCACGTTGTCCTGGCCATCCAGCACCACGACCGCACGCGCGGTCAGGCCTGCCAATGGACCTTCGGCGATTTCAACGCCGTACGCCTGCTTGAACTCGGCGCCGCGCAGGGTAGACAGGGTAACCACGTTGCTCAGGCCTTCCGCGCCGCAGAAACGCGACTGCGCGAACGGCAGATCGGCGGAGATGCACAGCACCACGGTGTTATCCAGGCCGCTGGCCAACTGGTTGAATTTACGCACCGACGTCGCGCAGACGCCGGTATCGATGCTTGGGAAGATGTTCAGGACTTTGCGTTTACCCGCGAAGCTGCTCAGCGCTACGTCTGACAGGTCTTTGGCAACCAGCGAGAAGGCCTTGGCCTGTTCGCCCTGCTGTGGCAGTTTGCCCGCTACGCTGACCGGATTGCCTTGAAAATGTACTGTCTGAGTCATTGCTAGATTCCTTTTACAGGTGTTTATACAAAGGGTATGAACCTGATGGAACGGCGCGCCGGCGACGGCTGTTAACATCAGGTTCACACCCTGGCGCCAGTTTATGACAAGCGGGGCGGATTGGATATCAAAGTTTGCTAAATAGTTGTATATATTAGGCTGTTCTATAAAACATCACCGGCGCATCAGCCTGCCTGGATGCGCAGTTTTCGCTCAGGAGCCGTTATGAGAGACATGCGTTTTTACCCGGAAGCCTGGCCGCTGCACACCGCCTTCGTGATCGCGCGCGGCAGCCGCACCGAAGCCAAGGTGGTGGTGGTCGAAATCGAACAGCAGGGCATGCGCGGCGTCGGCGAATGCACGCCGTATCCGCGCTATGGCGAGAGCGAGGAATCGGTGATGGCGCAGCTGGCTGAGATGGCGCCGGCGATCGCGCAGGGCATCACCCGCGAGCAGCTGCTGACGCAGATGCCGGCGGGCGCGGCCCGCAACGCGTTGGACTCGGCGCTGTGGGATCTGGAGTGTCGTCTGCACGGGCAGAGCCTGTGGCAGCGCAGCGGCGTGACGGCGCCGGCGCAGATCCGCATGGCGCAGACCGTCAGCATCGGCACGCCGGAAGCGATGGCCTTCGCCGCGCGTGAGCTGGAGCGGCAGGGCGCCACGCTGCTGAAGATCAAACTCGACGATCACTATATCAGCGAGCGGCTGGTGGCGATCCGCGCCGCGGTGCCGCAGGCGACGCTGATCGTCGACGCCAATGAATCCTGGCAGGCGGAAGGGCTGGCGGCGCGCTGCCAGCTGCTGGCCGATCTTGGCGTGGCGATGCTGGAGCAGCCGCTGCCGGCCGGTGACGACGCCGCGCTGGAGCACTTTATCCATCCGCTGCCGATCTGCGCCGATGAGAGCTGCCACACCCGTGCCGATCTGCCGCAGCTGGCGCAGCGCTATCAGATGGTCAACATCAAACTGGACAAAACCGGCGGCTTGACCGAGGCGTTGGCGCTGGCGCAGGCCGCGCGCGAACAAGGGTTCGCCATCATGCTCGGCTGCATGTTGTGTACGTCGCGGGCGATATCCGCCGCCTTGCCGCTGGCGCCGGCGGCGCGCTTCGTCGATCTGGACGGCCCGACCTGGCTGGCGCGAGACGTCGAACCGGGTCTGGCGTTCGAATGCGGGGCGATCGTCGATATCGCCCCGTAGGGATTAATCCGGGTAGGTCAACAGCTCGGTCATCGCGTCGATGTAACGCTCGCTGGCGGCATCGGCGGAGATCGGCGGGAATTCGGCGGTGATGCAGGGCAGCGACAGATCCGCGCACCAACTGCCGAACGAACCGGGCGTTTCATAGCCGACGCTGGTCACCAGCGGGAGTTCGAACTTGTGCGACAGCCAAACGCCGAGCCGCGAGCTGGCGGGATCTTCGATGCAGGCCAGCGGCTCATGGAACGACACCACCCAATGCGGCTTCAGGCGATGGATCAGATGACACAGCGCCTGGGTTTCCGGTTCGGAGCCGGGACGCCCGCCGGTGGAGAGCCTGACGTCGCGCACTGGCGCCGCGCTGTTCCAGCGGTAGACGGTGTCGCCGGAGCGCCAGTTGGCGGCCGGGAAATTGCGGTTCAGATCGACGCCGTTGGCATTGGCGCGCAGCCCCAGCTGGCAGCCGTCGGGGTTGACCGCCAGCACCACGTGGTGTCGCAACTGTTCGGGGGCGATGCTGCGCAGCGCGCAGGACAGGGTTACGATGGCGGCGCTCTCATCGCCGTGGGTGCCGGCGATGATCAGCCCGGTCTGCGGGCCGCTGACCGCCGCCGGGAAATAGAGCAGCGGTGCGCCCAGCAGCGAGCTGCCGTAGTTCTCTCCTGCGATGGCCAACTGGCCACGTTCACTGCGTGGTCGATGTTCGGTCATGGTGTTGTCCCTGAGTTAAAGGCCGAGAGTCATTGTCATTTTATTCAGTGTATTACGCTTTGAGACATCTTTCCCATCGCAATTGTGCGGCGTTTGCGCGATCTGTGATGCGGTAGCGGCGAAAACGCCAATTAAACCGCACCTGACCTGAGGCTGTTGTTATACTAACGGCAGAGCTAAGCCAATCACCCGCAAGAGGATTTAACATGCCAGTAGCCAGAATCATCGCCAGCTATAGCGAAAATGAAAATGACACCATCACGCTGCTGTGCGGCGTAGACGCTGAAAACCAGATCCGCCAGGGGGAATGGTTCGGCGTGGTGAAAAATGACGACGGGCGCGGGGACGAATCGAACTATCCGTTCACCCTGCATATCGATTACCAGAAAGATGCCTTCTACCTCGACTACGGTTACGACGACGCGGATGCGCGCCAGCTGCAAAAAACCGATATCTCGGCACGTCCGCTGGCTGAGAAAGGCTTTTTCACCGTGTTCGATGAAGAAGAGGGCGAAGAGTTCAGCTACCGCATCAACAGCATCCACCTGTACGACTGACGGTCGCCGCTGCAATCCCACCCGTGCCGCCCTGCGCCGCACGGGTTTTTTATCGCCTGAATCGCACTTTTTGCAACTTCTCGCCCGTGAGCGCTAGGCCGGATGGATCTTGTGCTATATGATAAAAAATTCAGATGGTTAACGGGGGACAAATCATAATGACGGGAAAAAAAATGCAACGGGGTTTTCGTTTGGCGCTTTGCGCGGCGGCGATCGGCGCCTGTATGAGCAGCGCCATGGCGGCGCAGGTTCCCCCGGGCACCGCGCTGGCGGACAAACAGGAAATCGTGCGCCACATTAAAGACGAACCGGCCTCGCTCGATCCGATCAAAGCGGTGGGCTTGCCGGAGGCTCAGCTGGCGCGCGATCTGTTCGAAGGGCTGGTCAATCAGGACGCCAGCGGCAAAGTGATCCCCGGCGTCGCCACCCGCTGGCAGACCAGCGACAACCAGACTTATATCTTCCATCTGCGTAAAGACGCGCGCTGGTCAAACGGTGACCCTGTCACGGCAAAAGACTTCGTCTACAGCTGGCAGCGGCTGGTAGAACCGAAAAATTTGTCGCCGTTCGCCTGGTTCGCGCAGCTGGCGGGGATCCAGAACGCCGAGCAGATCATCAGCGGCAAACTGCCTGCCGATCGCTTGGGCGTATCGGCGCCGGATGACTACACGCTCAAGGTGCAGCTGGACAAGCCGGTGCCGTACTTCGTCAGCCTGACGGCCAACTTCAGCCTGTTCCCGGTGAACAAGGCGGTGGTGGAAAAATACGGCAACGACTGGACCAAGGTCGGCAATTTGGTGGGCAACGGCGCGTTCAAACTGCAGGAACGGGTGGTGAATGAGAAGCTGGTGCTGACGCCTAACGACCATTACTGGGATCATGCGCGCACCGTGCTGACCAAAGTGACCTTCGTGCCGATCAACCAGGAATCTAACGCCACCAAGCGTTACCTGGCGGGTGACATCGACATCACCGAATCCTTCCCGAAAAACATGTATCAGAAGCTGCTAAAAGACATTCCGGGGCAGGTGTACACCCCGGATCAGCTTGGCACCTATTACTACGCGTTCAACACCCAGCGCGCGCCAACCAACGACGTGCGGGTGCGTCAGGCCTTGTCCTACGCCATCGATCGCAAGATTATCGCGGAAAAAGTGTTGGGCACCGGCGAAAAACCGGCCTACCACTTTACGCCGGACGTGACCGCCGGGTTCAAACCGGAAGCGAGCTTGCTGCAACAGCAATCGCAGGCGGAGCTGGACGCGCAGGCCAAGGCGTTGCTGCAGGCGGCCGGTTACGGTCCGAACAACCCGCTGAAGCTGACGCTGCTGTATAACACCTCGGAAAGCCACCAGAAGATCGCCATCGCCGTGGCCTCGATGTGGAAGAAAAAGCTCGGTATTGACGTCAAGCTGCAGAATCAGGAGTGGAAAACTTACATCGACAGCCGCAATACCGGCAATTTCGATGTGATCCGCGCCTCCTGGGTGGGTGACTATAACGAGGCGTCGACCTTCCTGTCGCTGCTGACCTCCACCCACAGCGGCAATATCGCCAAGTTCAAGAATGCGGACTACGACAAGCTGCTGGCGCAGGCGGGGCGGGAAACCAACCCGGCGGCGGTGACCGCCGATTACAACAAGATGGAACAGATCATTGCCGATCAGGCGCCAATCGCGCCGATATACCAATACACCAATGGCCGCCTGATCAAACCGTGGGTAAAAGGCTACCCGATCACCAATCCGGAAGACGTGGCCTATAGCCAAACGATGTATATCATCAAACACTGAGTGGGTTTATTTACCGCCCCCGCGCAATGCGGGGGCGTTATTTTTTTTCGGCGGCTAAATCGCGAGGATAATTAATTTTCCCACGCGATAAACCCCGTTTAATAATAAACAGGGTTGCCATCATCACATTAATATTGTCTATTTCAGAGCGCGGTTACGCTTACAGACAGTCCCGCATGGCGTCCACCACTACGCGGCCGCTCATATCGGTCTGAGTAATGCGGTAGCTGGTGGGATAAGAACGGCGGGTACTGAAACGATCGTGGACGGAGACCTTGCCAATCTGCAGGCCGGCGGCGTTTTTCACCACGAACTCACTGATCTCTTCCTGGCCCTGGTTTTGCAAATGAATATTGCTGATTTTTTCCAGCGTATCGCTGGCGTTTATTTTTAAATGGTCGCGTAACATAACTACCTCCTCGTAGTGAGAAAAGTATATGCCCCTAAAATTTGCGCTGAAACAGCTTTGTGTTGATTTATTATTATCATTTTGAATTAAAATTGATAGCAATATGTTAAGTCATAATAATAACGGCATTACCAGCGCTTTATCGGTGATATTGTCTGATTTATCGGCAAGGGTTTATTTCATTGCCGTTATTATTAGTCTGCATTAATGGGAAACAGCGCGTGCCTGGCCGCCGGAGCCGGAAAGACGCAGGCGACGTTGTGCCCACAGCCGGGTACGATCGTTAACCGATGCGGCTTATCCGGCGCCAGATAGCGCCGGTCATAGTCGGCATAGGCCAGGGCGCGCTGCAGCCGATAGGGACCCTGTAGCTGGGCGGCGCAGGATTTGTCGAGTATCCGATAGTAGGCGCCCGGCGCGGTGCCGGTATCATCGGCGGCGGCCAGATAGGTGATATCGGCCGCCGTATAGCGCTGGCGGGCTGCGTCGGCGGTGCGTTGCAGGTGAGCGGGAAGCGCTTCCGGACCGTATTTCCACTGGTTAGCCTGTGGGCACTGGCCGGCGTCCAGCGTTTGCCAGCGGAAGCGGCAGGTTGTTTCACTGCCGCAGCTTCCCCAGCTTGTGGGCAGAGGGCGCAGGCGATCAAAATAGAGCCAGCTGCCGGGATCGGCCACCACATAGCGCAGACGCACTCCGCTCGGCGGATGAGCAAAGCCGACATAATGCTGCACGAATTGGGCGCCGGCGGAAAAACCGGCCACGGTGATCGACTGCAGCGAAGGCCAACGCCGTTTCAGATCGGCCAGCAGGTTATCCATGGCGTTGAACGAGCCGGTTTTCCCGCCATTATCCAAACCGCCTGCGATCCACGAGCCGCAGCGCCAGAGAGCGTCACCGTCTTGCGGCTGGGGCTGACCGGCGGAACGGCAGCGTGCGGCGAGCGTCTCCGGCACCTGGAACAACGGGGCGACCAGCAAGCTGTTGTCTCCCGCTCCCTGCGCGGCATCGATCGCCGCTTGCAATGTCTTGGCGGCGTCGCGTGGATGCCCGTGCATCACCACCAGCGCGGTACGCGGCTGGGGGGATCGAGCGCGAGCGACAAAATAAGGCAGGGAACCCGCCGCCGTCGGCGCGTGGTAGGGCGTGGCGAGACGTTCTAACACCGGTTCTGCGCGAACCGATTGGCCGAACAGCAGCAGGGTGGCCATGGCGATGCCGCGCAGGCGGCGCAGCCTCGTCAGGTTCGGCGCAGCACCGTGCGCATTTGTCTCAGGACTTCCCGGCATCGTTGTTCCTCACGCGCGCGTTGATAGTAGCGATAAAAGGCACGTTCCGAACTGAGGTTACCCGCGCGTGCCAGCTGCCTGAAGGTCAGGAAGGCCAGGCTGAACATAATCATAATAAATAATAGGCCGGGGAACAGCAGCTGCCAGCCGTCGGTGATGCGCGCATTAGGCAGATAGCGGAGTGAATAGGGCGTAATCAATACCCCTAACTGCTGCAGTCCCCATTGAGTCAAAGCGGGGAACAGCACCAGCAGCGTAACGAACACCAAATACAGCAAAAAATAGCGGCAGGAAAGCAAGAAACGTTTGAAAGCGTTATTGGCGCTTGGCCGCAACACGAAGCCTGCGGGCGTGGCGCGCAAGATTTGCTGGCGGCCACCGGTGAAACGATAGCGTTCAAGCGCCGCTACGCTGTCCGGTAACGCCAACAGCAACTGCAGCGTAGTGAGGCTGGCGCTGCTGTTGCCGATATAGTCGCGAAAGCGCAACAGGCGTATGGGGGCGCTTTGGGGCTTCTCGACGGATTCGAGCAGGTTTAACAGCTTATCGTGGTTTTCCCGCCGAATGCGGAAGGGCGTTTTGACCACGGCGATAAACAGCGTAATGACGGTCGGTAGGACGATTTTCAAGATATCTGCGGTGCTGATTTGTAACATGCGAGTTTCCTCTCGGGCTGTCTTGCGTTCCTGGCAGCAGAAGTATAGACCACGCTTATGGGACAACATGAAAACTGGCGTTACAGCTTGGCCTTTGATCTCCAAGGCGTTAACGCTAGACTCAGCAACATAAGCAAGACTGAGGGGATAAATGAATGGATGTGATTGAGGGGAGTGAGCTGCAGGTCGCCGATGCGGTTTACGCCTACCAGCTCGACGGCAAGGGGGGCGTCACGCCGATCGAGCGGGATGACAAGATCACCTGCGATGCGCCGTGCTGGCTGCATCTTGATTACGCGCACCCGGCCAGCGCCGAATGGCTGAGCACAACGCCGCTGCTGCCGGACTCGGTGCGTGAAGCGCTCTCCGGCGAAAGCTCGCGGCCGCGCGTCAGCCGCCAGGGCGAAGGCACCATGATCACCCTGCGCAGCATCAACTTTAACGCTAATTCCCGGCCGGATCAGCTGGTCACCATCCGCGTATATATCACCGATAAGCTGATTATCTCCACCCGGCACCGCAAGGTGTATTCCATCGATCAGGTGGTGAACGATCTGCAAAGCGGCGCCGGGCCGACCAACAGCGGCAGCTGGCTGGTGGAAATTTCCGATGCGTTGACCGATCACACCAGCGAATTTATCGAGGATCTGCACGACAAGATTATCGATCTGGAGGACGCGTTGCTGGAGCAGCAGGTGCCGGAGCGCGGCCAGCTGGCGCTGATCCGTAAACAGCTGATCGTGCTGCGCCGTTACATGGCGCCGCAGCGCGACGTCTTCGCGCGGCTGGCCAGCGACCGCCTGCCGTGGATGAGCGATGACGATCGTCGGCGCATGCAGGATATCGCCGATCGCCTGGGACGGGGATTGGACGATCTGGACGGCAGCATCGCGCGCACCGCCATCTTGTCCGACGAAATCACCACGGTGATGGCCGACGCGATGAACCGCCGCACTTACACCATGTCATTGTTGGCGATGGTATTTCTGCCCACCACTTTCCTGACCGGGTTGTTCGGGGTCAACCTTGGCGGTATTCCGGGCGGCGGTAATCCTTTCGGTTTCGCGGCATTTTGCCTGATGCTGGTCGGATTGGTGCTTGGCGTCGCCTGGTGGCTGAAGCGCAGCCGCTGGCTGTAGGCAAAAATGACGAAAACCCGGTTAACATTGAGCAATATCAACATTTAGCCGGGGTAAATGGGGCATGATCTCTCTCGCAGGTGAATGCAACGTCAAGCGATGGGCGTTGCGCTCCATAATTGTCTTACTTTCTTATTTTTGAATTACTGCATAGCACATTTGATTCGTACAATGCCGGTTTAATCACCGGCATTTTTTTATTCGATTTCTCTCTTCCTCAGGCCGCGCTTTCATCCCAGAAGCTGGCTTCAATCTTATGCCCATCCAAATCACGGACAAAGCAGCCGTAGTAAGCCTCACCGTAATGCGGCCGCGAACCGGGCGCGCCTTCATCGACGGCGCCGGCCAGCAGCGCCTGGCGATGGAATTCATCCACCTGTTGCTTGCTGGTCGCGAAAAAACCGACGTGCGTGCCGTTGCCGGGCGAGGCCGGCCGGCCGTCGATCGGCACCTGCAGCCAAAACTCCGGGTAGTCGCGGCCGTAGCCAATGGCGCCGGGATGCTCCAGCACGCGTCGGCAACCCAAAGCGGCCAGCGCACGATCGTAAAAGGCGGCGGCGGCCTCGAAATCGTTGGAGCCCAGCGAGACGTGGGACAGGCAGGGGGTGATATTCATTGCGCGATCTCCATATGACTGTATGGATAAACAGTATAGGGTAAAAACGGCACTGCCCAGTAAATTTTGCGCAAACTGTGAACAGGATCGAGATCGTCGGGAAAGGGAAATGTCGCCGCTCGCAGGATGGCAAGCGGCGAGGGGGCTTATTTGATTTCCAGCACGTTCAAACGCTCTGGCGCAGGCGCCGCGTCGTCCGAGTCTTCCGGCTGCCAGCCGACCGGCTGCATCGGGATGTCTTCGCGATCGAAGGCCAAATCGCCACCGTCCACCACGGCGCTGCCGTGGTGAATGCCTTTGAAATCGAACAGGTTGATATCGCTCAGGTGCGAAGGCACCACGTTCTGCATGGCGCTGAACATGGTTTCCAACCGGCCTGGGTAACGCTTGTCCCAGTCGCGCAGCATGTCGCCGATCACCTGGCGCTGCAGATTAGGCTGCGAGCCACACAGATTGCATGGAATGATCGGGAACGCTTTGGCGATCGAGAAACGCTCGATGTCTTTCTCGCGGCAATAGGCCAGCGGGCGGATGACCACGTGTTTGCCGTCGTCGCTCATCAGCTTGGGCGGCATGCCTTTCATCTTGCCGCCGTAGAACATGTTGAGGAACAGCGTCTGCAGAATGTCGTCGCGGTGGTGGCCCAGAGCGATCTTGGTGGCGCCCAGTTCGGTGGCAGTGCGGTACAGAATGCCACGGCGCAGGCGCGAACACAGCGAACACGTGGTTTTCCCTTCCGGGATCTTGTCTTTAACGATGCTGTAGGTGTTTTCTTCGACGATCTTGTACTCCACCCCCAGGCTTTCCAGATAGGCGGGCAGAATGTGCTCCGGGAAGCCGGGCTGTTTCTGATCGAGGTTCACCGCCACCAGCGAGAAGTTGACCGGCGCGCTTTGCTGCAGATTGCGCAGGATCTCCAGCATGGTGTAGCTGTCTTTGCCGCCGGACAGGCAGACCATGATGCGGTCGCCTTCTTCAATCATATTGAAATCGGCGATCGCTTCGCCCACGTTGCGGCGCAGGCGCTTTTGCAATTTGTTCAGGTTGTACTGCTCTTTTTGGCTAACGGATTGCTTTTCTGACATTTAAATCGTGCTCATTCTCAATGGGGGGCACTAGGGGCATGGCGTTATAGACCGCGAGTTTACCATTCAACCGGCCGATTTTGATCATTATTCATCATCCAGCCGCCACGCACCCGACGCGAGGCCTGTATGGTACGGATTGCGCGCCGGAATGCCAGCAGGTTTTGTTGCTGCGATTTACGTCGGCGGTAAAAGAACAGGGCGCGAATCGCTCGCGCCCTGAGGGAGGTTACTCAGCGGCGGACTTTTCCGCCTTGCCGGCCAGCAGGCTGAGGAAATCGTACTTCTCCTTCAGCTCTTTCTCGGCGGCCTGATACAGCGCGCTGGCCACCTCCGGCTGCTGCGCGTTCAGGCGGCGGAAACGCTGCTCGTTCAGCAGTGTTTCAGCCAGGCTGCTGTTCGGCGGCCGTGAGTCCAGCGCCAATGCGGCCTTGCCCTCGGCGCTGCGGCGCGGATCGAAGCGGTACAGCGGCCAGAAACCGGTGGCGGTCAGCTGTTTCATCTGATCGTGGCTGAGCGCCAGATCGTAGCCGTGCTCTTCGCACGGGCTGTAGGCGATGATCAGCGACGGCCCCGGATAGGCCTCGGCCTCCTGAATCGCTTTCACCGTCTGGTTAAGCTGCGCTCCCAGCGAGATCTGCGCGACGTAGACATGGCCGTACATCATCATGCTGACGCCTAAATCCTTGCGCGCCTTGCGCTTACCGTGCTCGCCGAACTTGGTCACCGCGCCCAGCGGCGTGGCTTTCGACTGCTGGCCGCCGGTGTTGGAGTAGCACTGGGTGTCGAGCACCAGCACGTTGACGTTCTCCGTCAGGCTGAGCACGTGATCCAAACCGCCAAAGCCGATGTCGTAGGCCCAGCCGTCACCGCCGATCAGCCAGATCGATTTATCCACCAGGTAGTCGGCGTCCGCCGCCAGCTGGCGCGCGTCTGCGCCTTCAATACTCGCAAGTTGCGTGCGCAGTTCGGCGATTTGCTTACGGCGCGGCTCCGGCGCCACGTCGGCCATCTGCAGGGCGTTGACCAATTGCTCCGGTAGCTGCGGCGCCAGTGCGTTCAGCAGACGCAGCACTCGCGCGCGATGTTGATCGACCGTCAGGCGGAAGCCCAGGCCGAATTCGGCGTTGTCTTCGAACAGCGAGTTGGCCCACGCCGGCCCGCGCCCTTCGGCGTTGGTAGTGTACGGCGTGGTCGGCAGGTTGCCGCCATAGATCGACGAACAGCCGGTGGCGTTGGCGATCAGCAAGCGGTCACCATAGAGCTGGGTCAACAGCTTGATGTACGGCGTTTCGCCGCAGCCGGAACAGGCGCCGGAGTACTCGAACAGCGGCGTGATCAGCTGCGAGGTGCGAATGTCGATGCGCTCCAGCTGCGCCGGATCGATTTCCGGCAGCTGCAGGAAGAAGTCATAGTTGTCTTTCTCCGCCACCAGATTATCGAGGCGTGACGCCATGTTGATGGCCTTGATTTCCGGGTTCTGGCGATCTTTCGCCGGGCAGACCTCGACGCACAGGTTACAGCCGGTGCAATCTTCCGGCGCTACCTGCAGCACGTATTTCTGGCCGCGCATATCGCGCGCTTTCACATCCAGAGACTGCAGAGAGGCGGGGGCGTGTTCCATCTCCGCCGGCTGCACCACCTTGGCGCGAATGGCGGAGTGCGGGCAGGCGGCGACGCAGTGGTTGCACTGGGTGCACAGGTCGGGCTGCCAGATCGGGATCGCTTCGGCGATGTTGCGCTTTTCCCACTGGGTGGTGCCCACCGGCCAGGTGCCGTCCGGCGGGAAGGCGGAAACCGGCAGCGCATCGCCCAGCCCGGCCAGCATCGCGGCGGTAACGGTTTTGACGAAGTCCGGCGCGGCGTCCGACACCACCGGCGGGCGCATCGGGCTGCTGGCGTCGACCGGCTGCAGCGGGATCTCGGTCAGCGCGGCGCGGGTGGCGCCCAGCGCCTGCCAGTTGCGCTCGACGATCTCCTGGCCCTTGCTGCTGTAGCTGCGCGCGATGGCGTCCTGCAGCTGTTGCAGCGCCACGTCGCTCGGCAGGATCTGCGTCAGGTGGAAGAACGCCATCTGCATTACGGTGTTGATGCGCGCGCCGAGCCGGCATTCACGCGCCAGCTTGGCGGCGTTGATGATATAGAAACGCGCCTGGCGTTGGTGCAACAGCGCCTGAACCTCCTGCGGCAGGCGCGACCAGACCTCATCGGCGCCGTAAGGGGTATTGAGCAGGAAGGTGCCGCCGGGCTTCAGGCGTTCGACCATCTGGTACTTATCGATAAACTGCAGTTGGTGGCAGCCGACGAAGTCCGCGTGGCTGACCAGGTAGGCCGAATTGATCGGCTGTTCGCTGACGCGCAGGTGCGACACCGTCAGGCCGCCGGCCTTTTTGGAGTCATAGACGAAATAGCCCTGGGCATACAGCGGCGTGGCGTTGCCGATGATTTTGATGTTGTTCTTGGTGGCCGAGACCGAGCCGTCGCTGCCCAAACCGTAGAACAGCGCTTCCAGCGAGGCGCGCTGCGGCAGGATTTCGTCGCTCAGCGGCAGCGAAAGGCCGGTGACGTCATCGAAGATGCCGACGGTAAAGCGTGGTCGCGGCTGCGGCAGGGCCAGCTCGCGGAATACCGCCAGCGCGCAGTCCGGGCCGAACTCTTTCGACGACAGGCCGTAGCGGCCGCCGATCACCCGCGGCAGCGTGGCGCGCTCCCCCCGGCTGTAGGCTTCCGCCAGCGCGGTCATCACGTCCAGATACAGCGGCTCGGCCAGCGCGCCCGGCTCTTTGGTGCGATCGAGCACCGCGACGCTGCGCACGCTGTCCGGCAGCGCGCCGAGCAGATGCTGGGCGGAGAACGGCCGGAACAGCCGCACCTTCAGCACGCCGACTTTCTCGCTGCGGGTCAGCAGGGTGTCGATCACTTCTTCGCAGGTGCCGGCGGCGGAACCCATCACCACCACCACGCGTTCGGCCTGCGGGTGGCCGTAATAGTCGAACGGCCGATAGCGGCGGCCGGTGAGGGCGGCGAAGGCTTCCATGGCGTCGATCACGTGTTGGCCGGTGGCGTCATACCACGGGTTGGTGGCTTCGCGCGACTGGAAATAGGTGTCCGGGTTGGCGGAAGTGCCGCGCACCACCGGATGATCCGGCGACAGCGCCCGGCTGCGGTGCGCGTCGATCGCCGCCTGCGGCAGCATCTGCCGCAGCGTATCGTCGCTCAGCGGCACAATCTTGTTGATCTCGTGCGAGGTGCGGAAACCGTCGAAGAAATGGATAAACGGCACGCGCGCGTTGAGGGTGGCGGTCTGCGAGATCAGCGCGAAGTCCTGCGCCTCCTGCACGTTGCCGGCACACAGCATGGCGCAGCCGGTTTGGCGCACCGCCATCACGTCCGAATGGTCGCCGAAGATGGACAGCGCGTGCGTGGCCACGGTGCGCGCGGCGACGTGCAGCACGAACGGCGTCAGCTCGCCGGCCAGTTTGTACAGCGTGGGGATCATCAGCAGCAGACCCTGCGATGAAGTGAACGAGGTCGACAGCGCGCCGGTTTGCAAGGCGCCGTGTACGGTGGCGATCGCGCCGCCTTCCGACTGCATTTCCACCACCCGCGGAATATCGCCCCAGATGTTTTGCCGGCCATCGCCGGACCAGGCATCAGCCTGCTCCGCCATGGTGGAGCTTGGCGTGATAGGGTAGATGGCAATCACTTCGTTGGTGCGATAGGCCACGGAAGCGACTGCATTATTACCATCTGTAGTTATCATCGGCGTTACCTTTTCATTGCTCACAAAGCCGCGAAAGCGCACTTTCGCAGTAATGGAAAAAAGTCTAACAGAGGGGGCGAACGTGGCTTTATCGCGTTTGTGTGGCGGGTGATAAATCGTCAAAGGCATATTTCCTCGCCGATTAGCGGCCGGCGGCAATAAATTGTTTTCACCGTTTAAAGACAATTTATTTCCGGCGCGTCATAATTGCGCATCGGCAAATTGACAGAAGAAAACCATGAGCGCATTTATGTATTTGACGATGGCGATAGTCGCGGAAGTGATCGCCACCACCATGTTGAAAGCCTCTGAGGGCTTTACCCGCCTGTGGCCGTCGCTGCTGGTGGTGCTGGGCTACGGCGTGGCGTTTTGGGGGCTGTCGATGGTGGTCAAGAGCATGCCGCTGGGCATCGTGTATGCGATTTGGTCGGGCATGGGAATTGTGCTGGTGTCGGTCGCCGCGGTGTTCGTTTATCAGCAAAAATTGGATTGGCCGGCGATCGTCGGCATGGGGTTAATTATTGCCGGCGTGCTGGTGATTAATTTACTGTCGAAAGCCTCGGTGCACTGAATGTTATTTTGATGTAAAAAAAGCCGGCGTGACAGCAAGTCGCGCCGGTTGAAGAATTCAGTCATCATTCACTGAAAATAGTGGAATGCTAATTACTTAGCGCCGCCAGCATAGACACAAATATCGTTCTCTCCGGTAGCAAAAAATGCGCCGCTGCAATGAAAGCACACGAAGATAATTAATACCGCTGTCGCGGGAAAAACTTCCTCGATGGCCGCGGTGACGTTATCACTTTTTTGCGTGCGGCCAGCGCCTGACAGCGAGTGGCGCCGTCACGGAAATATTCTGCAAACAAAATAAATGTTCGGCCGGCGCAAAAAAACGACAAATAATGGCTGGAATATATTTTCATTATTTATATATCGAGCTAGATTAAACAAGTTTGCATCAAAGATAGCGAAACGTGTCCGCCAAGTGACGCGCGTTATCAGCAATGGCGATTTTACACAGCGCAGTTCCGGGTTCAGGAGTGGGATAATGACGACATCAAAATGGCTGCTTGCCAGCGCCGTGCTGCTTTTAGCCGCCTGCAGCAGCAATAACGAAGAGCCAGTACAGCAGGGCAACAGTGCCAGAATCAATACGTTGCAGACCAGCGCCGGTTGCGCGGCGGTCGGCGGCGTTACCACCATCGCGCACAACTTGAACGGTGAAGCGCTGCGCATGTGCCAGATGCCGAACGGCAAACAGTGCGAAGAACGTACGCTGGCCCTGGGCAGCTGCGCCGGATAAGCCCGCGGTGCCTGGCCTGCAGGATCAATACACCCAATCGCGCAGGGTATAAATAAGCGTGTGGCCGCTGCCGGTGAGCGTCAGCTGCTGTGCGTTTAGCGTCACTTCGGCGCCGTTTTCCAGCACGGTGCCAATCACCCGATCCCAGCGGTTGCGCGGCTCATCAGGGCACAGCTTGCGCGTGGTGGCCAGCGATTTCACCGTCAGCACGCCGTCGCGTAATTGCCCCTGGCCGAAAAAGCGGTTGCACATCGTGCCGGAGACATGCAGGTTCTCGCCGAACTCCAGATTGAGCAGGCCGCCGCCCGCCGGTGATTTTGCCGTCTCGCCATCCACGCTTTGCAACACGAAGTTGTGATGCAACAGATCGCCTGGCGTGACGGCCGTGTGTGGTTTCATGCTGCACCCCGCTAAGGCCAGCGCCGCAAGGGCGGCTACCGTGGTTTTTCTCATCGCGTTCTCTCAAATAAACAGGGCGCCGCAAGGGTGCCCCGAGGTTACGCTCAGGCGTTCAACTGGTTCGGGCAGGTTTCGCCGCGATCCAACTGGCTGATGTTCTGCAGCGTGGTTTGCGAAATGCTGGTCAGCGCCTCTTCGGTCAGGAAAGCCTGATGGCCGGTAAACAGCACGTTGTGGCAGGCCGAGAGGCGGCGGAACACGTCGTCCTGAATCACATCGTTAGACTTGTCCTCAAAGAACAGATCGCGTTCGTTCTCGTAGACGTCCATCCCGAGGGCGCCGATTTTTTGCTGCTTCAGCGCATCGATGGCGGCGGTGGAATCGATCAGCGCGCCGCGGCTGGTGTTGATCACCATTACGCCGTTTTTCATCATCGTGAAGGCGTCGGCATTCAGCAGGTGGTGGTTCTCCGGCGTCAGCGGGCAGTGCAGGGTGATCACGTCGGATTGCGCGTACAGCGTCTTCAGATCGACATACTCCGCGCCCAGTTCCAGCGCCTGTTCGCTCGGGAACGGATCGTAGGCCAGCAGTTTCATGCCGAAGCCTTTCAGAATGCGCATCGTCGCCACGCCGATTTTACCGGTGCCGATCACGCCGGCGGTGCGATTGTGCATGTTAAAACCGATCAGCCCTTCCAGCGAGAAGTTGGCGTCGCGGGTACGCTGATAAGCGCGGTGAATACGGCGGTTCAGGCACATCATCATGCCGACCGCGTGTTCTGCCACGGCCTCCGGCGAGTAGGCCGGCACGCGCACCACCTTGATGCCCAGTTCTTTGGCGGCGTCCAGATCGACGTTATTGAAACCGGCGCAGCGCAGGGCGAGAATTTCGACGCCCAGCGCCGCCAGTTCTTCGAGCACTTCACGGCTGCCGTCGTCGTTGACGAAGATACACACCGCCTTGCAACCGGCGGCCGTTTTGGCGGTTTTTTTACTGAGTAAAAAGTCGAAGAATTCCAGCTCATAGCCAAACTGCTGATTCACCAATTCGAGGTATTTACGGTCATACTGTTTGGTACTGTATATCGCCAATTTCATCGTGGTTTCTCCACCGTGATTTTGTGATCAATTTAACAGATTTTAGTAAATTCGACAATTGGTTAGCCATTTCCGACATGGTCAAAATCGCCGCTATCGGGCTGCGCTGGGGGCTTGGTACGGTGAAGGGAAGGCGACGGTGGCGACAGGCGGCAAAAAAATCCCCACGGGGGTGTGGGGAATGGCTTCTCTAGTACACAGTTAGCTAGCAGCTAAACTTTTATTAGAATGGTTGCAAGACTATTAATCATCAATGGTAACAACAATAACAAAAGTCTGAAAACTGTCCTGTTTATGTGATGTATATGTAACGAAAATCTACAACCCCGCACACGTTTGCGCCAAAAAGGTGCAAATCGCTTCTGCGAGCCCGCTCGGCTTCACCCTATGTCAAATTCGTGCCATCATTATTGTCAATTCAGGCATAGACTTAACCAATGCCTAACTCAGGAACGAAGCAATCATTTAATGACCAGGCGATTGAAAGTATTCATAGGGACGGTGGCGGGCTGCGCAATCCTGGTGCTGACGTTGTGGCAAACCTTGCCGCGCTGGCTGCCGGGGGTGTTATCGCATTGGTTGCCGGCGGGGAGCCGCCTGGAATTGCAGGGCAAATTGCACTGGCGCCAAGGCGGTCTGGCGTTGGCGGGGGCGCGTTTCACTGCGCAAGATTGCCTGTTGGCCAACGTCGGGCCGACGCGGCTGGCTTACCGCCAGGGCCGCTGGCAGCTGTCGAGCGATAAGGTCAGCATCGATAGCGCCTGTTTGTCAAAACTGCCGAGCGGCGACGCCAACAGCGCGCCGCTGGCGCTCGATCAGCTGCAGCAACAGCTGCCGCCGCTGGATTTCACCATTAATGACCTGACGCTCATTCCCTGGCAGCGCTATGCCGGCAAGCTGCAGCTTTCCTCCGGCCCCGACGGGCAACGTCTGCATTATCGGGGCCCGAATCTCAGCGCCGAGGCGCAGCTGGATGAAAAACAGCAGCTGACGTTGCAGAGCCTGACCGTGGTTCCGCCCAACAGCGCACAACCGCTGCACCTCGCCGGCAAGATAACCATTCCGTTGGATCTGGCCAGCCTGCCGACGCAGGGCGCGTTGCAGGGGGAAATGCAGACCGCCTATCTGGAAAAACCGGTATTGCTGGACATGCGCTGGCAACAGCAGCAGGGCGTATTGACGGTGAGCGAGAAAGGCGACGATCGCCCGCTGGCGGTGTTGCCGTGGGAAGTCTCGCCGCAGCGGGTCAGCATCAAGCAGGGCGAGTGGCGTTGGCCGTACAGCGAGCAGCCGTTGAACGGCGGGCTCAGCATCGCGTTGCACGATTGGAGCAAAGGGCTGGATGAAACGGAGATCAGCGCGCGGCTGAACGTGATCACCGCGGGTCACAACGGCAAGGGCAATGCGGTGCTCACCCTCGGGCCGGGCAAGGTGGGGTTGACCGACAGCGATCTGCGCTTCCAACTGACCGGCCAGGCCAATCTGGCCGACTTTTCCACTACCGCGTCGATCCCGGGTGTGATCGGCGGCAGTATTCTCAACCCGACGCTGGTGCTACAGCCCGGTTCGCTGCTGCGCCTGTGGGGCAAGGTGACGCCGGAAATGACGCTGGAAGAGGCGCGTTTGCCGCTGGCGGGCGTGAAGGTGACCGCAGCCGGGATCACCGGCCGCCTGCAGGCGATTTTGAGCGCCAGCGACAGTTACTGGGGCCGCTTCAAGCTGCACCTGGACGGCCAGGCACAGGATTTCTGGCCGGACAAGGGCAACTGGCAATGGCGTTACTGGGGCAATGGCCGCTTGCCGCCGCTGCAGGCCGCCTGGGACGTCGCCGGCAGCGGCCGTTGGCGCGACAGTGAGTTGGTGCTCGACAAACTTTCCACCGGCTTCGATAAGTTGAAGTACGGTCTGGTGACGGTCGCCGCGCCGCGCCTGAGCCTCAATCAGCCGCTGCGCTGGCGGCGTGATGAACAAAGTCCGCAGTTCAACGGCGAGTTGCAGCTGGCGGCGGATAAGGTCAGCTTCAGCGACGGCGGCTATCTGCCGGCGCCGGTGCTGGCGCTGCAGGTAAACGGCCGTTCACCGGACAGTTTCCAGCTGCAGGGCAAACTGCAGGCGCAACAGATTGGGCCGATCGCGCTGCGCGGCCGTTGGGACGGCGAACGTCTGCGCGGCGAAGCCTGGTGGCCGAAACAGTCGCTGAAGGTGTTCCAACCGCTGCTGGCGCCGGATCTCAATCTCACGCTGCGCGACGGCGAGTTTTACGCGCAGTCGGCGTTTTCCGCCGCTCGCGAACAGGGGTTCGAGGCCGGGGGCCACTGGGTGGTGAAAAACGGCGGCATGTGGCTGAAGGACGGCGAGATGAGCGGCCTGGATTTCATCCTGTCGTACCGGTTCAAGCAGCATCAGTGGCAATTGGGGGCCAAACAGCCAGTGTCGCTGCGCATTAAGTCTTTCACCAACCTGTTCGAGATGCAGAATATTTCCGCCGATCTGCAGGGCACCTATCCTTATAGCGAAAGGCAGCCGCTGACGTTGAGCAACGTCGGCGTGGACATGCTCAACGGGCATATCAGCCTGTCGGCGCTGCGGTTGCCGCAGCATGACGCCGCGGTGCTGAAGCTGGACAAGGTCGATCTCAGCGCGCTGTTCACCGCTCTGAAACCGAAGCAGTTCGCCATGTCCGGCCGGGTCGACGGCGAACTGCCGCTGTTCCTGAATCACCCGAAATGGCTGGTGCAAAACGGCTGGATCGCCAACGCCGGCACGTTGACGCTGCGGCTGGACAAAGACATGGCCGACGCCATCGGCAGCAATAACCTGGCGACCGGCGCGGCGATCGACTGGCTGCGCTACATGGAAATCAACCGTTCGCACGCCCGGGTCGATCTCGACAACCTGGGCGAGCTGACGCTGAGCGCGCGCATCGACGGCATCAACCCGCAGAAGAGCGCCAAGCGCGAGGTGATCCTGAACTATCGCCATCAGGAAAACGTGTTTCAGCTGTGGCGCAGTTTGCGCTTCGGCGACAATTTACAGGAGTGGCTGGAGCAGGCCCTCTCACAACCTGGGGAGCAACAATGAAAATCATGAGTGTGTCGGCGCTGGCAGCGGTGCTGTGCGTTTCGCTGCTGAGCGGCTGCGTGCCGCGCATCGAGGTGGCGACGCCGAAGGATCCGATCACCATCAATATGAACGTCAAGATCGAGCATGAGATTCATATCAAGGTGGATAAGGACGTCGAAAACCTGCTGAAAACCCAAAGCGGTCTGTTCTAGGAGCCGACATGAAAAAACGTTATGTGTGGCTGGCCGGCGCCGTCTGGCTGTTCAGCGGCGTGGCGATGGCGCTGACGCTGGATGAGGCGAAGCAGCAAGGGCGGGTGGGCGAAACCCTGAGCGGCTATATTGCGCCGGTGAAACAGGATGCGGAAACGCTGGCGCTGGTGAAGCGCATCAACGCCGGCCGCGCCGAGAAGTATCAGGAAGTGGCGGACGGCAACCATATCGCCGTCGACGAAGTGGCGCGCATGGCGGGGCAGAAGCTGGTGACGCGTGCGCAGAGCGGCGAGTATGTGCGCGGCATCAACGGCCAGTGGCTGAAGAAATAAAAAAAAGCGCGCCGTCTGGCGCGCTAAATGATACGGATAGATGATTATTATGAGGGTAGTGCAGGTTTGACAGGACTTGCCTTTTGTTCGGCAGGGGCACGGCGCCCCTGCGCAGGGTCTTAGGCAGCAACCACCTGAGACAGGGCCGCTTTGGCGTCTTCCTGTGCTTTGGTGGCCACTTCCGGGCCGTAGGCGATGCCTTCCGCGAAGACGAACTCCACGTCGGTAATGCCGATGAAGCCCAGGAACAGACGCAGGTAAGGTTCTACCAGGTCGGTTGGGGTGCCTTTATGGATGCCGCCGCGGCTGGTCAGGATCACGGCGCGTTTGTTTTTCACCAGGCCTTCCGGACCGTTTTCGGTGTAGCGGAAGGTCACGCCGGCGCGAGCAACCAGATCGAAATAGTTTTTCAGCTGGGTCGGGATGTTGAAGTTGTACATCGGTGCGGCAATCACGATGACGTCATTGGCCTGCAGCTCGGCGATCAGCTCGTCCGACAGCGCCAGCGCTTCTTGTTGACGCGGGGTCAACGGCGCATCGGAAGGACGCAGCGCGCCAACCAGTTCGCCGTCCAGCACCGGGATTGGCTGTGCGGCCAGATCGCGTACGGTGATGGTGTCGCCGCTATGGGCGTTGCTCCATTGCTCTACGAAGAAATCGGCCAGTTGGTTAGACTGAGAGTAGGTCGCCAGGATGCTTGATTTCAGAACCAATACGTTGCTCATCGATAATTCCTTACGTTGTGACAGTGACATCAGGACTCAGCGTCCCTTGCATGAAGTACATGCTATTCACATTCCTCCAACAGTGATAGCGCAATATTTCGAGATCTTCGTTCGATTTTATTGAATGACATGCCGAGGTTTTGCTCGCGGAAGTAGGGCGAAAAAGCCGTTTGTGATAGGCTGTGCGGCTAAAGCAAAAAAATCGCTAAAAAAACATTAAACCGTTGCTAAGCCTGGTCTTGGCGCCGAAGAAACAAGGAACACCGAACGTGAAATCTCCGCTCGAGGCACTGCCGGCCCAACTGGGCGAGCTGATGCTCCGCGATCAACAACGCCTGCGTCGTCGCCTGCAGGGCGCACGAAAAATCAAAAATCCCGATGCCCAGCTGGCGGTTGCCGCCGAAGTGGAAAGCGACATTGCGGCGGCGCGGCAAAAAGTGCTGGCGCGGGCCGCGTCTTGCCCGCGCATTACCTATCCGGAAAGCCTGCCGGTCAGTCAGAAAAAGCAGGACATTTTAAACGCTGTCCGCGATCACCAGGTGGTGATCGTTGCCGGGGAGACCGGTTCGGGGAAAACCACCCAGTTGCCTAAGATCTGTCTGGAGCTGGGGCGTGGGGTGAAAGGGCTGATCGGCCACACCCAGCCGCGCCGCCTGGCGGCGCGCACCGTCGCCAACCGCATCGCCGACGAGCTGGAAACCCCGCTCGGCGGCAGCGTGGGCTACAAGGTGCGCTTCAACGATCAGGTCGGGGAAAACACCCTGGTCAAGCTGATGACCGACGGCATCTTGCTGGCGGAAATTCAGCAGGATCGCCTGCTGATGCAGTACGACACGCTGATCATCGATGAAGCGCACGAGCGCAGCCTCAACATCGACTTTATTCTCGGCTACCTGCGCGAACTGTTGCCGAAGCGCCCGGATCTCAAGGTGATCATCACCTCGGCGACCATCGATCCGCAGCGCTTCTCGCGCCATTTCAACAATGCGCCGATCATCGAGGTTTCCGGCCGCACTTACCCGGTGGAGGTGCGTTACCGCCCGGTGGTCGACGACGGCGACGATACCGACCGCGACCAGCTGCAGGCGATTTTCGATGCGGTGGACGAGCTTGGGCACGAAGGGCCGGGCGACATTCTGATCTTCATGAGCGGCGAGCGCGAGATCCGCGACACCGCCGACGCTCTGAACCGCCTCAATTTGCCGCACACTGAAGTGCTGCCGCTGTATGCGCGCCTGTCGAACAGCGAGCAGAACCGGGTGTTCCAGTCGCACCACGGTCGCCGCATCGTGCTGGCCACCAACGTGGCGGAAACCTCGCTGACGGTGCCGGGCATCAAATACGTCATCGATCCGGGCACCGCGCGCATCAGCCGCTACAGCTTCCGCACCAAGGTGCAGCGCCTGCCGATCGAGCCGGTGTCCCAGGCTTCCGCCAACCAGCGTAAAGGGCGCTGCGGCCGCGTGTCGGAAGGGGTGTGCATCCGTTTATATTCCGAACAGGACTTCCTGTCGCGGCCGGCGTTTACCGATCCAGAGATCCTGCGCACCAACCTGGCGTCGGTCATTCTGCAGATGACCTCGCTGGGGCTGGGCGACATCGCCGCGTTTCCGTTCGTCGAAGCGCCGGACAAGCGCAACATTCAAGATGGCGTGCGCCTGCTGGAAGAGCTGGGGGCGATCGCCACCGCCGACAACGGCCACTATCAGCTGACGCCGCAGGGCCGTCAGCTGGCGCAGTTGCCGATTGACCCGCGTCTGGCGCGCATGGTGCTGGAAGCGCAGAAGAGCGGCAGCGTGCGCGAGGTGATGATCATCACCGCCGCGCTGTCGATTCAGGATCCGCGTGAGCGCCCGATGGACAAGCAGCAGGCCTCGGACGAAAAACACCGCCGCTTCGCCGACAAAGACTCCGATTTCCTGGCGTTCGTCAACCTGTGGGATTATCTGCAGGAGCAGCAAAAGGCGAATTCTTCCAGCCAGTTCCGCCGGCTGTGCCGCAACGATTTCCTCAACTACCTGCGGGTGCGCGAGTGGCAGGATATCTATACCCAGCTGCGCCAGGTGGTGAAAGAGCTGGGGCTGCCGATCAACAGCACGCCTTCCGACTACCGCAGCGTGCACACCGCGCTGCTGACCGGCTTGCTGTCGCACATTGGCCAGAAGGATGCGGACAAGCAGGAATACACCGGCGCGCGCAATGCCCGCTTCTCGATCTTCCCCGGCTCCGGCCTGTTCAAGAAGCCGCCGAAGTGGACCATGGTGGCCGAACTGGTGGAAACCAGCCGCCTGTGGGGGCGCATCGCCGCGCGCATCGAACCGGAATGGATCGAGCCGCTGGCTCAGCATCTGGTGAAACACAGCTACAGCGAGCCGCACTGGTCGAAGTCGCAAGGGGCGGTGATGGCCAGCGAAAAGGTCACGCTGTTCGGTTTGCCGATCGTCGCGGCGCGCCAGGTCAATTACGGCGCCATCGATCCATTGCTGTGCCGTGAGCTGTTTATCCGCCATGCGCTGGTGGAGGGGGACTGGCAGACGCGCCACGCCTTCTTCCGCGACAACCAGAAGCTGCGCGCCGAAGTGGAAGAGCTGGAGCATAAATCGCGCCGCCGCGACATTCTGGTGGACGACGAAACGCTGTTCGGCTTCTACGATCGCCGCATTCCCAACGACGTGGTTTCCGGCCGTCATTTCGACAGCTGGTGGAAGAATGCCGCCAAGCAGCAGCCGGATCTGCTGAACTTCGAAAAAGAGATGCTGATCAAAGACGGCGCCAACAAGATCAGCGCGCTGGACTACCCGAACTTCTGGCATCAGGGCAATCTCAAGCTGCGGCTGAGCTACCAGTTTGAACCGGGCACCGACGCCGATGGCGTGACGGTGCACATCCCGCTGCCGATCCTCAATCAGGTGGAGGAGCAGGGCTTCGAGTGGCAGATCCCCGGTATTCGCCGTGAGCTGGTGATCGCGCTGATCAAGTCGCTGCCGAAACCGGTGCGTCGCAACTTTGTGCCGGCGCCGAACTACGCCGAAGCGTTCCTCGGCCGCGTAACGGCGCTGGAGTTGCCGCTGCTGGACGCGCTGGAGCGTGAACTGCGGCGCATGACTGGCGTGACCGTGTCACGTGATGATTGGCAGTGGGATCAGGTGCCCGATCACCTGAAGATGACTTTCCGCGTGGTGGGCGAGAAAAACCAGACGCTGCGCGAAGGCAAAGACCTGGCCGCGTTGCGCCTGCAGCTGAAAGAGAAGGTGCAGGAGACGCTGTCGGCGGTGGCCGACGATGGGCTGGAGCAGAGCAATCTGCATGTCTGGAGCTTTGGTCAACTGCCTGCCTTTTACGAGCAGAAGCGCGGCGGCTATTCGATGAAGGCTTACCCGGCGCTGGTAGATGAAAAGGACAGCGTGGCGATCCGCCTGTTCGACAGCGAAATCGAGCAGCAACAGGCGATGTGGCAGGGCACGCGCCGCCTGCTGTTGCTGAATATTCCTTCGCCGATCAAATATCTGCATGAAAAGCTGCCGAACAAGGCCAAACTGGGGCTCTATTTCAACCCGTACGGCAAGGTGCTGGAGCTGATCGACGACTGCATTTCGTGCGGCATCGACAAGCTGATCGCCGAACACGGCGGCCCGGTCTGGCAAGAGGAAGGCTTTGCGCGCCTGCAGGAGCAGATCCGCGCCGAGTTGAACGACACGGTGGTCGAGGTGGCCAAACAGGTTGAGCAGATCCTGACGGCAGTCTTCAACATCAACAAACGGCTGAAGGGGCGGGTGGACATGTCGTTGGCGCTGGCGCTGTCGGATATCAAGACCCAGCTCAGCGGCCTGGTCTACCGCGGTTTCGTCACCGGCAACGGATGGAAACGCCTGCCGGACACGCTGCGCTACCTGCAGGCGATCGAGCGGCGGTTGGAAAAACTGGCTATCGATCCGCACCGGGATCGGGCGCAGATGCTGCGGGTGGAGCAGGTACAGCAGGCGTGGCAGCAGTGGTTGAACAAGCTGCCGTCGAAGCGACAGCAGGAGGAAGAGGTGAAGGCGGTGCGCTGGATGATCGAAGAGCTGCGCGTCAGCCTGTTCGCGCAGCAGTTGGGCACGCCTTACCCGATCTCCGACAAGCGCATTTTGCAAACTATCGAGCAGCTTTCGGGTTAAGCTCGGGCGCACCGGCCGGCAAGCGGCCGGCGCACCACAGGCTCAACAGGCCGCACAGCAGCAGCGTGGCGGCCAAATCCTGCCCGCGCGCCGCAATCGTCAGCCCCAGGCCGATCAACAGATAGTACAGCAGCCCGAATAACGCGCCGGCGGTGCCGAGTTGCTGTCGGTAGCGGCTCAGCGCCTGGCTCAGCACATTCGGGATAGCCAACCCGAACGCCAGCATCACCAGCGCACAGGGAAGCAGCATCCACAGGCTGTGTTGCCACCCGAACAGTGCCACACCGCTGGCCACCGCCAGCAAACCGCCCAGCAGGATCTGACGTTTGGCGCTGACGCCGCGCGCCAGCAGGTGGCGGTTCAACAGCGCCCCCGCCAGGCTGCCGAGCGCCAGCATCACACCCGAGTAGCCAAACTGTTGGCTGTTCAACCCCAGCCTTTCGAACATGAACGGCGCCAGGCTGAAGTAGCTGAACACCATAATATTGAAGCTGGCGACCAGCAGCGCCGAACACCAGATGTGCCGATCGCGCAACATCGTCGCCAGCGTAATGCCCGGCGCGGCGGCCGTTGCGGTTTGCCACGGCCGCGTTTCCGGCAATGTGCCGTAACTCCACAGCAGCAGCACCAGCGCCCAGGCCGCCTGCGCGGTGAAAATCGCCGCGCTGCCGCCCCAGGCGACCAGCGCGCCGCCGGCAAACATTCCCAGCAGCGGGCTGATGGAGAGCGCGATGCCGACCAGCGCGAACATGCGCCCCAGCGCCGGGCCTTGATAGACATCACGCAGCATGGTTTGCGTGACGATTGAGCCGACCGCGGCGCCGAAGGCGATCAGCGCACGGGCGGCCAGCAACAGCGTGAAACTGCCGCTCAGCAGGGCGAGGCCGGCGCCGACCAGATAGAGCGCCAGGCCGGCCAGCATCGCCGGACGGCGGCCGAACCGATCGCAGAAGGCTCCCCAAAAGGCGACGCCGAGGGCGAAGGCGAAGAAATAGATGGATAACGTCTGCCCGGCCTGCGCGGCGCTGATGCCGAAGTCGCTGCGGATGGCGGTGAGCGCCGGGCTGTACAGCGTTTCCAGGATCTGCGGCGTCATGATGACGGTGACGAGCAGCGGTAAAGATAAGCGTTGCATGATGCAGGGGCTCCCTAAATGTTAAGGCGTCAGTATAGGGAGTCGCGTTTTGTTCGATTACAATCATCCGGACAAAAAACAACAGGTATAGGACAATCTGATGGCGCTGATTCAACAGCATCATCCGTTCGACCCGGATCGGCTGCCGGCACCGGCTCTCGGCATCGCGGCGGAACTGGTGGAGCACGACTCCGGGCTGCATTGGCATCAGCGTTCGCAGCTGCTGTATGCGCCGCAGGGGTGCATGACGGTCACGTTGGCGCAGCAGTGGCTGATTCTGCCGCCGACGCGCAGCGTCTGGATACCGGGCGGCATTGCGCATCGGGTGCAGTTGCGTGGCCGTGTCGCGTATCGCTCGCTGTATTTCGATCCGGCGCTGACGACCGCCATGCCGCCACAGGCAGCGGTGCTGGCGGTAAACCCGCTGTTGGCGGCGATCGTTGAGCGCATCGCGCACTGGCCGCTGGACTATGCGTTGGCGCAGCCCCAGGCGCGCGATTTGCTGGCGGTGCTGATCAATGAGTTGGGCGAGGCGCAGCGCGAGAATACCCAGTTGCGGCTGCCGCAGGATAAGCGTCTTGCCGCCTGGCTGGCGACGCTGCCGGAGAGCGACGAGTTGCCGGCGTTGGCGGCGTTGGCGCAGCGTTTGCATCTGCACGCCAAAACGCTGACGCGGCTGTTTCAGCGGGAAACCGGTCTGAGCTATCAGCAGTGGTGCCAGCAGTGGCGGCTGATGCGCGCGATCGAACTGCTGGCGTCGTTGCCGTCGGTCAGCGCGGTGGCACAGCGGTTGGGGTTTTCCAGCGACAGCGCGTTTATCGCTTTTTTCCGCCAGTTCACCGGCACCACGCCGCGGCGCTATATGCAAGGGGGCTGAAAAAGCACAACGGCGCATTATGCGCCGTTGTGAGAGGGTTAGTTGCCCGCCGCCAGGGCGTCCAGCGCGTCGCGGATGCCGGGCACCGCCAGGGCGCGGTTATCGGCGCGATAGCGATCTTTCGCCGCCGGTGCCGAGCTTTGGATGGCGATCAGCTGCCAGCCGTCGGCGGTTTTCAACAGCAACGGTGAGCCGCTGTCGCCGGGCAGGGTATCACACTGGTGCGACAGTACGCCTTGCTGGGCCCAGCCGGTGACCTTGCAGTTTTGGTGGCTGTAGAGGTCATCCAGATGATCCTCCGGGTAACCCGCCTGAGTGATCAGCCGTTTGGCCTGTTTCAGGGCCTGGGTCAGCGCCTTGCTGTCGCCTTGCCACAGCGGCAACGGTGCGATCGGCAGCGGCTTTTTGTCTTTCAGACGGATCAGCGCAAAATCATAAGCGGCCGCAGCGGGCGGGACGATCCAGCCATCGCCGTCCGGCTTCAGCTTTTTGCCCAGCTTGCTGTCGACCAGGGTCTCGATATTGCCGGTTTGATACTGCCAGGATTTATCGCCCGCCACAAAGCGCAGAGCGATGGCTTTATCCAGTTGCCCGGGCGGCGCCAGCACGCAGTGGCCGGCGGTCAGCGCCAGGTGCGGGGAGATCAGCGTGGCGGTACACAGATTGCCGCTGGCGGTTTCGACCTGGCCGATGGCTTGCCACGGCTGGGCGGCGGTATCCGTGACCTTGATTCGTTCATCTTTGCCGAAAAACAGACGCGTTTGCTCGGCCTTGGACGGGCCGTCGGCGCGTGCCGCCTGAGCAGCGATGAGCGGGAGTGAGCACAGCAACAGTAAAACGGATATGCGCATAGATCTCTTGCCTGACAAATACGGATCATCCATAAACACACTGAATGCTAACTATAGACTGATTTAGCAGCCATGTGGATGGGCAATAATTGATTTTTCAATAATTTCCCGCCGGCAACGCGGCAGGCTACAGGTAAAAAA
The DNA here is from genome assembly GCF_052168835.1 of Serratia sp. CY40230. Classification (NCBI taxonomy): domain Bacteria; kingdom Pseudomonadati; phylum Pseudomonadota; class Gammaproteobacteria; order Enterobacterales; family Yersiniaceae; genus Serratia; species Serratia sp. CY40230. Next base: position 193,497 of record NZ_JBJNLX010000001.1, on the reverse strand, counting down.
AGACGGCGATCAGTCCGCAAAGGATCAGGGCGGTCAGAACGATCTCGAACAGGTAGCGGCGCAGCATCAATGAGAACCCCCCGATGAAAAAACACCCGGCGAACCGGGTGTCGTACACGTCAAGCCTGAAGCGGTGAGGGGACCCTCACGTCATTACGCTTTTTTGTGGCTGGTTTTCTTGTGGTGCTTTTTAGCCGCCTGGGCTTTTTGCGCCGGGGCTTTCTTCACGGCTTTTTTGTGATGCTTCTTGGCCGCCTGCGCTTTCTGTACCGGCGCTTTCTTGCCGTGGTGTTTCACCTGAGCTTTAGCCGGCGCAGCGGTGGCGGTGGTTGCGGTAGCCGCAGGTGCGGTGGTGGCAGCCTCAGCAGCGAAAGCCACGGAAGACAGACCCATTGCAGCGGCAACAACCAGAGCTAATACTTTTTTCATCGTAGAATCCTCAACATGACTTTTGGGTATCAACCCCACTGCGGGGCCGTTGAAATGATAGTAGGCAAACGGCGCCCGGCTTTCCGTGAGTGATTGGTTTCGGCATGTAACCTAATGTACAGGGCGACGGCGGCGAGGGGATTGCTGCTATAATGACCGCCAGGCGCGATAAAAGGGATTTAAAATGAACGAGATAGTGATTCGTTGTGGCGTAACCGAACAGGGCGAGGTGCCGCTGGCCTATGAGGACTGGGGCGATGAGGCGCATCCGCCGCTGCTGCTCATCATGGGCATCGGCGCGCAGCTGTTGCTGTGGCCTGACGACTTCTGCCGCGCCCTGGTGGCTCAGGGGTTTCGGGTGATCCGTTATGACAACCGCGACGTCGGCCTTTCCGGCAAAACGCAGGCGCAACGCACGCAGCCGTTGTGGCTGCTGATGCTGCGCGCCCAGCTCGGTTGGCAAACGCCGGTGCCTTATACCCTGGCGGACATGGCGACGGACGCGGCGCATCTGCTCGATCATTTACGCATCCCGCAGGCTCACGTACTGGGCGCTTCGATGGGGGGGATGATCGCCCAGGTGCTGGCCGCCGAATACCCGCAGCGCGTCGCCTCGTTATGCATCTTGTTCTCCAGCACCAATCAGCCGCTGTTGCCACCGCCGGCGCCTTCGCTGCTGTGGCTGTTGGTGCGCCGGCCGGCGGCCGATTTGACGCTGCAGCAGCGCCACGAGGGAATGAAGGCCTTCCTGCGCGCGCTCGGTACCCGGTTTTATCCGCCGGAGGAGGCGGAGCTGGATGCATTGGTGAATCGGTTGTTGAAGCGGGGCGTGGATCCCGAAGGCGTGCAGCGGCAACTTTCCGCGTTGCTCGGCAGCGGCGATCTGCGTCGCTACAGCCGGCGCATAGCCGCGCCGACGCTGGTCATTCACGGCGATCGCGATCGGCTGGTACGCAAGGCGGGTGGGGTGGCGATCGCTCGGGCCGTCGTCAACGCCAAATTGCATATCATGCCAGGCATGGGGCATGACCTGCCGGCCTCGTTGAGGCCGCAGCTGGCGGCGATGATCGCCCGTCATGCACTGGGATGAGAGGCCGGAATGTCGGCGTTTCTTGCTATTTTAGTTACAACATACTAATGGTGGGTGGCCACCCGCCACTCTGTAGCCAAGGCGATGTCGGCACAGAACGTGCGTTATGAAGCATTATCCGGTCTTGCAGGCGGGAAAAGGGCGCGGCAGGGCCGCGCCAGGGGAGATTACAGGTAGCGGTTTTCCAAATGCTGACGGAAATAGCGTGGGTTGAGCGCTTCGCCGGTTGCGTTGGCGATCAGCGTCTCGGTCGGGAAACGGCTGCCGTGGCGCCAGATGTTGTGCTGCAACCAGTGGAACAGCGGCTGCAGGTTGCCGGCGGCGATATCTTCGTTCAGCGAAGGCAGGGCCTGACGCACGCTGTGGAACAGCTGCGCGGCGTACATCGCGCCGAGGGTGTAAGTCGGGAAGTAGCCGAAGGCACCGTCGGTCCAGTGAATATCCTGCATGCAGCCGTTGCGGTAGTTGCCGATGGTGTCGAGGCCGAGGTAAGCACTCATCTTCTCATTCCACAGCGCCGGAATGTCTTCCACTTCAATGTCGCCTTCGATCAGCGCCTTTTCAATTTCGTAGCGCAGGATGACGTGAGCGGGATAGCTCACCTCGTCGGCGTCGACGCGGATCAGGCCCGGTTTAACGCGCTGATTGAGGCGAATGAAGTTGGCCTCTTCCAGCGCCGGCTGCTCGCCAAACTGCGCGGTGACCAACGGACGCAAGATTTTCAGGAATTCATTGCCGCGCGCCAGCTGCATTTCGAACAGCAGGCTCTGCGATTCGTGGATAGCGGTAGAACGGGCCAGGGCGACCGGCTGGCCAAGCAGATCGCGCGGCAGGTTTTGCTCGTAACGGGCGTGACCGGTCTCGTGCACGATGCCGAGCAGCGCGGTCAGAAACTCTTTCTCGTTGTAACGCGTGGTGATGCGTACATCTTCCGGCACGCCGCCGCAGAACGGGTGGGCGCTGACGTCGACGCGGCCATTGTCGAAGTTGAAACCGAGCAGTTTCATCACGCTCAGGCTCAGCTGGCGTTGGGTGTCCACATTGAACGGGCCTTGTGGCGCCTGGCAGGGCTCATTAGCTTGTTTGGCCACCACGCGTTGCAGCAGATCCGGCAGCCAGGTTTTCAGATCGCCGAAGATGCGGTCGAGATCGCTGCTGCGCATGCCCGGCTCATACAGGTTGAGCAGGGCATCATAACGGCTTGTGCCTGCCGCCTGCGCGCGGATCTGCGCCTCTTCCCGGCTGAGCTTGACCACCTCGCGCAGGTTGTCGGCGAAGCCGTCCCAATCGTTGGCCGGGCGCTGGGCGCGCCAGGCGTGTTCGCAGCGCGCACCCGCGAGCGACTTGGCCTCGACCAGCGACGCCGGCAGCAGCACGGCGTCCTCATATTGGCGGCGCATTTCGCGCAGGTTGGCGCGGTCGAGTTCGTCCAGCGTCTCTTGCTGCGCGCGATCCAACAGCGCGCCGGTGCTTTGTGCGGTTAAAATCTGGTGCTGCAGTACGCTCAGCTCGGCCAGCGCTTCGGAGCGCGCCTTGCTGCCGCCTGGTGGCATCATGGTTTGCATGTCCCAACCGGCGATGGCGGACAGGTGGCCGAAACGCGACAACCGGCTGAACAGGGCGCGCAGGTGATCGTAAGCAGACGTGTTGGAATGTGCAGATGTCATTATTATTCGGCTCCAATGAGAAGGTCTGGCGGCATTATGCCAGATCGGCTTTTAAACTGAATGTCGGCTTTACCGGCCAGCAGAAACGGAAACTGGCGCCGCCGAGCGAACTGCCTTCGACGAACACCTGCCCCTGGTAGGCGACGGCGATGGAATGGACGATGGCCAGTCCCAACCCGCAGCCGCCGGTAGCGCGATCGCGGCTGGGGTCGAGACGGACGAAAGGTTCAAACACCCGTTCACGCTCTTCCGGCGGTATACCCGGCCCGTCATCCTCGACCTGCAAGCAGGCGAGGTCGCCGTCAAACCACAGGCCGACGCGCAGACGCTGTTCGGAATAGCGCAGCGCGTTGTTGACCAGGTTGTCGAGAACGCGCTCCATCAGGCGCAGATCGACGCCGCCGAAGTCGCCGACGTGTGGGATATCGAGCTGGATGTCACGTTCCTGATGAATAAGACGGATATCATCGACCTTGTCCTCAAGCCATTTTGGCAGATCGATGGGTTCAATGTTTAACGCAACCTGCGGGCGGTCCAAACGGGCATAGGTCAGCAGCTCGTCGATCAGCGACTCCAGCTGGCCGATATCGCGGTTCAGCGCCTGCTGCTCGCTTTCGGACAGATTATCGCTCATTTCAAGCCGGTAACGCAGGCGCACCAGCGGCGTTCGCAGCTCGTGCGCGATGCCGTCGATCAGCTGTTTCTTGCTGGCGATCAGGGTGTTGACGCTGTCGGCCATCTGGTTGAACGCCACGCCGAGCCGGCTCAGGCTGGAGGTGGGATCGAAGTGGGTGCGCTCATCCAGATGCCCGGCGCCGAGCCGCTGGGCGGCGTTTTCCAATTTGAGCAGGTCTTGCCAGTGCGGCCGCATCCACAGAAACACCGGCAGCGCCAGCGACATGCCGATAAACACCAGCAATACCAGATCCAGCAGGCGCATCTGGTGCAGGTAGAACAGATAAGGAATGGGGCCGACCACTAACACGTAGTGGCTGCGCGGAATGCGCTGCATAAAGGTGTACTGATCGTCGAGGGCGATGATTTCCCCCAGCCGCAGCCGTTTTTTCAGATCCTCGCTCAGCGCCTGTTTGCCGAGCGGTTCGATATGCAGTTTGAACGACAGATTGAGATCCAGCGTGGCGATGGTCTTGTTCCAGTCCTTCAACGGGATTTCACGCAGCTCGCTGCGCATCAGGTACAGCGAACTTTTCATCAGATCGTCCATCGACTGGCGGCCGGCGCGCTCGGCGGTCACCTTGTACACCAGGCCAACCAGCATCGCCATCACCAGAAAACAGACGAACAGCAACAGGAAGAACTGGACGAAAAGTTTTCTCATTGTTGCACCGATGCCCAGGCGTTAGGGGCGAACAGATAGCCTTTATTGCGCACGGTCTTGATGCGGAACGGTTCCAGCGCGTTATCGTACAGCTTGCGGCGCAGGCGGGAGATCGCCACGTCGATGCTGCGATCCATGCCGTCATAGCTTACGCCGCGCAGGTTTTGCAGCAACGCCTCACGATCCATGATCTGCCCGGCGTGGGTCGCCAATTCCCACAACAAATCGAAATCCGAGGTGGACAGGGTGATCGTTTCTTCGCCCAGCGTGACCTGCCGGTTGACCGGATCGATGCACAACAGCCCGAAATGCAGCGCGTTGTGCTGGGTGAGCGGCTGAACCGACTCTTCTTTCGGCTGCTGGCTGTGTTGGCGCAGGTGCAAACGCAGGCGGGCCAGCAACACCGCCGGCGGCGTGGTTTTCAGGATATAGTCGTTGGCGCCCATCTCCAGCGACAGAATATGGTTCATGTCGCTGTCGAGCGAGGTGAGCAGCACGATCGGGCCGGGGAAGGTAGGGCGCAGATCGCGGCACAGCGTCATGCCGTCTTTGCCGGGCAGCATGATGTCCAGCAGCACCAAATCGGGTTGCTCGCGCTCAATGCGCGCCTGCGCGCTGTCGCCGCGCGGTTCGATCAGCACCTCGATGTCGTGTTTGCCCAGATAGGCGGCGATCAGCTTGCCGACTTCAGGATCGTCTTCCACAAAAACAATTTTATGCATATGCCCGTGTTTTAATAAGAAAAGCGGATTTCAGCATAGCGCGGCCTACAGCGATGCGCCATGCGGATCTTTGCCTCAGCGCAGCGGCCGCCCGCCGTCGACGCCGTGGGTGCGGCCGGTCACGTAACGGCTCTCCAGCAGGTAGTTCACCAGATTGACCACTTCGCTCTCGCCCGGCGCGACCTTCATCAGCGATTTCGCCAGCGCTTGTTGGCGGTAGGCTTCATCGTCGCCCGGATTGAAGATGATCAGCGCCGGCGCGATGGCGTTGACTTTCACCTCCGGCGCCAGCTTGCGGGCGAACGATCGGGTCATATTGTCCAGCGCGGCCTTGCTGGCGGCGTAGGCGATATGTTTGTCGCTGCCTTTTTCCACCACGTAGTCGGTCAGATGGATAATGTCAGCGCCTGCCTGGCCCTGGCCGGTCAGGCAAGATTCGAGCAGTTGGTTGAGCAAATAGGGCGTATAGACGTGAATTTGCAGCATCGCCGCCATCACTTGCTCCGGCGGCACTTCTGCCGACTCGGCCTGCCAGGCGCTGGCGTTGTGGATCACCGCGCGCAATTTGGGCGCCACCTGCCGCACCTGGTCGGCGAAACGGTAGATACCTTCGTGCGTGGAAAAATCGCCTTGAATACAACTGGCGCCCAAGGCTTTCAACTCGGTCATCGCCGGATATTCGCTGCGATAGGCGATGATGACCGGAACGCCGCGCTGGAGAAACGCTCTGGCGAGCGCCAGCCCGATGCGCCGCGCACCGCCGGTAATCAGCACCGGGGCAGAGTTGGGGTGTTCCATTGATTAAAGCTCCTGGACAGACTGGCAAACAATAGGGGAATTATGCCATCATACGGCGGAAAGTCGTTAAAGCTTCGCATGATTATCCATTTCTGGATGTAAGATCCCCAATGCGTTTCAGGTTGCCGCCCGGCGGCGGCTTGAAAGACCACGGGTTAACACTGGCCATGAGAGGAATGAGGGGATGAACAGCAATCACCTTGCATCCATCGCGCGCAGTGAGAAAATCTGTTTCGACTATATGGATTTTCTGTCCGCATCGTGCAGGAAGCACTGGCGCTTTGTTGATGCTATTTATGGTGTGATGCCGATCTTCGGCATGGTGTTGAAATCGCGCGTGACCACGTCACAAACGCGCAAAGAGCAGTTGAAAGAGCTGGCGCTGCAAGTGGTGTCGACACAGGTCAGCGATGAAACCAATATCGTGCGCCTGATTGACCTGGCGCAGCAGCAGGGCCTGACGGTGTTTGATATTCAGTTGCCCTATGCGCTGGAAGCGCAACAGCTGGCGGCCATTCAAAAAGAGTGCGAGGAAGGCATTGCGATCGCCCTGGTAGGTGAGCGTATGACCATCACCATTCCCCCTAAAAGCTGACCGGGTGTACCGACCCGGCCGCCCGTTCATGGTTAGGCAATTGACTTACCGCGATGGCCTAACCATGAACGTGATGCCTCAAGCCGCATGACGGCCGGCGTCTAGAGCTGGGTCCCGGCATTCGGGCCGGAGCGCAGGGTATAAATACTGTCTATATGAATTAACACCGCGTACTTCGGCGGCTTCATCCCATTTTTTTCCGCAAACGTCAACGCATCGTCAAACGGCTTGCCCGCCAGAAACAGTTCGGGCGTGCCAACGAAGCGGTAACCGTCCAGCGCCTCGCGATCGATGATCACCACGGCCATTTTCGAGCCGGCCTTGATGTTTTTCAGCGTTTGGCCACCGGTATTTTCGTTGTAAATCAGCGTACGGTCATCATAGAGGCGCAAAGAGCGCTTGGGGCCGATATCGGGAACGCCGTTCGGGCTGCTGGTCGCCTGCACAGGCAGCTGTTTAGCCAGCATCTTCTTCATCTCGTTATTCAATTCATTCATTACAGATGACCCTCAGATTGGTGTGTCACTTTTAATGCAAGGTAGCGGAAGCGTTGGCCGCCGGCGCGCCGACGCTGGTTTCCGGCAGCCGGTGTTCGCGCAGCAAGTGCAGGGTTTCAATCCTGAAACGCAGCAGGTGCCGTTCGGCGATCTGCTGCATCTGTTCGCACAGCGACGTATCGTCCAACAGTTGCTCGATAGCGACTCGGGCCTGATGAACATGCAGCTCGACGCCGCGAAGAGGCTTCTGCCGCAGGCGCAGATGGGTAATGTTGTTGAACGTGACGATCAGCGCGGCCAGGGCAGACTCGAAAATATTCAGCGCTTCAAATCTGGCGGTATATTCCGCATTCAGCCAGGGCTTCTCGGCGATGATCGCCTGAGCCCCCTCCAGCGCCTGTTGATAGCGCGCCATCGCCAGGCGATCGCGCCGCTGATTGAATGCCGTGTTGCCCTCAGCGATCAGCGCCTCCCAGGCGGTAAACAAAGGTAATGCGTGCAGCAGTTTCTCAGCCATGAAATGCCTTCCATTTTCAGCCTGTCTAAACCCGCCGCCTGACGCCTCTCGGCAGGGGGCGCTCGAGCCATACCGTCAATCACAATTGATAATGATAATTAATTGCATTTGAGATCGCAAGAGGAGCCACTGACGGCTTAATCACGGGGAGCGGGGTAAGAGGAAGGACGAGCAAATGAAATGCGGCTGACGGGCAGCCGCATGGGCAGGCGATTTTAGTGCAACATAAACCAGCCGGCAGGCAGCGTGGCCACCAGCAGCAAGAAGATGCTGCTTTTTTCCAGGCGATTGAGCAGATTGATATCTCGATGGCCGCGGCGGGCATACATGAACACCAACAGCCCAGGCGCATACAGCAGCACCGACATCAGCAAGTGCATCAGCCCGGAAGCATACAGCAGCCACAGGCCATAGACGCAGGCGCCGGTGGCGGCGAAGATCAGGCGTTTGTCGCGGCGGCGGTAAGCCACCTTGAACAGAAACGCGCCAACCAGGAAGTAAGGCACCAGGATCATCTCTGACGCGATGGTCAACAGCGAGTTGTAGTTGCTGCCGGTCAGCCAAATCAGCACCAGCGCCAGTTGCACCGCGATGTTGGTCAGCCACAGCGAAGAGGACGGGGCGTGATGGCGGTTCTGCTTGCCGAACACGCGCGGAAACGCGCCGTGCTGCGCGGCCAGCAGCGGCACTTCCGCCGCCATGATGGTCCAGCTCAGGTAGGCGCCGCACACGGAAACGATCAGGCCGGCGGCGATGAGCACGTCTCCCCACGGGCCGATCAGTTCTACCATCAGCACTGCCATCGACGGATTGCGCATCTCTGCCAATTCGCTGCGCGGCACCACGCCCAGCGACAGCAGCGTGACCATCAGATACACCGCCAGCGCCGACAGCACCGCCAGCATAGTGGCGCGGCCCACGTCTTTCTTATTGCGGGCGCGGGCGGAAACCACCACCGCGCCCTCCACGCCGATAAACACCCACAGGGTGATCAGCATGGTGTCCTTGACCTGTTCCCACACCGGTTTGCCGAGGGCGATGCCGTTGAAATCCAGTGTGAACACGTCCATTTTAAAGGCGATCGCCGCCAGAACGGCGAACATCCCCAGCGGCAACAGCTTGGCGAGGGTGGCCGCCAGATTGATGCTGGCGGCGGTTTGCACGCCGCGCAGCACCAGCGCGTGCACGATCCACAGCAGGGCGGATTCGGCGATCAGCGCCTGCCAGGTATTGCCGTCACCGAGGATAACGTTGCCACCGCGATCGGTAAAAATGCTCAGCGCCGCGAACACGATCACCAGATACGAGACGTTGGCGATCACGGCGCACAGCCAGTAACCCCAGGCGGAGCAGAAGCCCACCAGTTCGCCGAATCCTTCTTTGGCGTAGGTGAAGATGCCGCCGTCCAGATCCGGACGCAAACGCGTAAGCAACAGCATGGCGAATGCCAAAAACAGAATGCCGACGCCGGTGATCCCCCAACCCAGCAACAGCGCGGCGGGGCTGGCGACCTGCGCCATGTTTTGCGGCAGACTGAACACGCCGGCGCCCAGCATCGAGCTGAGCACCAAAGCGGTTAGCGCGGTAAGACCGAGTTTTTTTTCCAATGACGGATCCTGAACGCAGAATAAACAACTGGAAGGGAACTGCTTGGCGGCAACAATGTATTAACAACCACTGCGCGAATAGACAATAGCCCTAAAAATTGGCGCAAATTCTACGGAGGGATGATTAGAGATGCAATGATTGAATATGCGGAATTTACAAAAAACTATTCAACACGCGATGGAAAAAGCGGCAATAAAAACGGGCAGCTCAAGGGCTGCCCGATGGTAAACCTAAAAACGGGTTTTATTTGAACAGATCGGCGCTGACGGTCAGGTTGCCGCCGCTCTTGTTCTGCCACTGGCGGGTGACGTGGTAGTACTTGGCGCCTTTCTCGGCCGCGCGTTTCGCCACTTCGGTGGAGACATCGGTCATGCTGTTGAAGTGGCCGGTGAAGGTGACGGAATCGAACGGCACCATCTGCGCAGCGGTCACGTTGTTCACTTCCTGGATCTTGGTGCCGTTAGGCAGCGTGACGGTATAGCGTTGGCCGGTAGAGGACTGGGTTTCGAAGAAACGGCCCACTTCGCGGCTTGGCGAACCGGAAGACGCGACGCCAGGAATTTCGACTTTCGCGGCTGCGGCGCCGCCGGCGGCCAGGGCGGCGCGGCCGGCGTCAGAATCGGCCGGAATGGCGTCCGGGCTCTGCACGCGGCGTTTCGGCGCATCGGCCTTATAGATGTAGGCGGTGACGAACTGGTTGCCGCCGGAGTTGGCGTCAACCTGGCGTACGATGAAGAACGAAGCGGCGCCTTTTTTCTTCGCTTCTTTGGAGATGGCGTCGTTGATGTCCGGCTGGCTGCGGTAGAAGCCGCTGACGCTCACGGTATCGTAAGGCTCCAGCAGGTAGGCTTCCTCTTTAGGCAGTTCGTTCACGCCGTTAAATACGCGGTATTTTGGTGTTTTGCTCACTTCTGGCGCATCTTTATGATAAAGGTCTGCGGTGACGCGCCAGTTGCCGCCGTTGTTGCTGTTGTTGCTGTCCTGGATATAGAAGGAATCGGCACCCAGTTTGTCTGCACGGCGGGATACGGCGTCGACGGCTTCATTGATGGCATTGAAGCGGCCGGTAATCGTGATGCGATCAAACGGCTTCAGCGCCGCTGCTTTCTCAGGAGTTAACTCTTGCGCCGCATGAGCAGACAGCGCGGTGAGTGATAACAAGGCTGACGCGATGATCGTGGTCTTCAGCTTCATAAAAAATCCTTTCGCCTAGCGCATTAACGTTTATAACGTACTGAACTGTTTAAGTGTAATTCAGCCGTCGATTATTACATGTAATTCTGAAAACTGTCTCAGCATTTTATGTTATCCCGTGCGACAAATCGCCGATGGCGACGCGGGGCGCACGGATGGCACCGCCGTCATAAGTTTCCATAATAACGGCTTTGGTGTCATTAATGTTAATTATTCACAAAATGATAACTTTTATGCTTTTACGTCGCGCGCGGCCATAAATCGTTACGCCAGGCGTAAACCTCTTGTCACGCAGAATATGCTGTTCTGTATGGATTTTTTCACTGTAAATTGCGATTTGTCATATCGCGCGCGGCGTTTTTATGTAAAAACAGGGATGAATGCGTAAGCAATTATGGATCATCGACCTTATTTTCAGTAGGTTATAGTTGGCGCCTGAAATCAGTGCGGGCAAGTTAACGCAACGCTCGCCGACGGCGCCGTGCTATGGGCAGGAAAATAATAAACATCATCCAAGACAGGTGAGAAGGGAACATTATGCGTATTGGTGTACCAAGAGAGCGGTTGGCCAATGAAGCCCGGGTCGCAGCCACGCCGAAAACGGTGGAACAACTGCTGAAGCTGGGTTTTACCGTCGCGATTGAACGCGGGGCGGGCAAACTGGCCAGTTTTGAAGACGTCGCTTACGAAGCCGCCGGCGCGGCGCTGGTGGACGAAAGCGAAGTGTGGCAGTCGGATCTGATCCTGAAAGTCAACGCGCCGCAAGACGACGAGATCGCCTTGATGCGCGAAGGCAGCACGCTGGTCAGCTTTATCTGGCCGGCGCAAAACCCCGAATTGATGGCCAAGCTGGCGGCGCGCAACGTCACCGCGCTGGCGATGGACTCGGTGCCGCGCATCTCGCGCGCCCAGTCGATGGACGCGCTGAGCTCGATGGCCAACATCGCCGGCTACCGCGCGATCGTCGAAGCGGCGCATGAGTTCGGCCGTTTCTTCACCGGCCAGATCACCGCCGCCGGCAAAGTGCCGCCGGCCAAGGTGATGATCATCGGCGCCGGCGTGGCCGGCCTGGCGGCGATCGGCGCTGCGGGCAGCCTCGGCGCCATCGTGCGCGCCTTCGACACCCGCCCGGAAGTGAAAGAGCAGGTGCAGAGCATGGGGGCGGAGTTCCTCGAGCTGGATTTTGAAGAGGAAGCGGGCAGCGGCGACGGCTACGCCAAAGTGATGTCCGAAGCCTTTATCAAGGCCGAGATGGCGCTGTTCGCCGCGCAGGCGGCGGAGGTTGACATCATCGTCACCACCGCGCTGATCCCGGGTAAACCGGCGCCGAAGCTGATCACCAAAGAGATGGTGGCGTCGATGAAGCCGGGCAGCGTGATCGTCGATTTGGCGGCGCAAACCGGCGGCAACTGCGAACTGACCGTGGCCGACACCATTACCGTGACCGACAACGGCGTGAAAATCATCGGCTATACCGATCTGCCGAGCCGCTTGCCGACCCAATCTTCGCAGCTGTACGGCACCAACCTGGTCAACCTGCTGAAGCTGCTGTCGAAAGAGAAAAACGGTGAGATCGATATCGATTTCGACGATACGGTGATCCGCGGCGTTACCGTGGTACGCAGCGGTGAAATCACCTGGCCGGCGCCGCCGATCCAGGTCTCGGCCCAACCGAAAGCGGCGCCCGCCGCCGCACCGGCCGCCAAACCCGAAGCCAAACCGACCTCGCCGTGGCTGAAGTATGGCCTGATGGCCCTGGCGATCCTGCTGTTCGGCTGGCTGGCGGACGCGGCGCCGAAAGAGTTCCTGTCGCACTTTACCGTGTTCGCGCTGGCCTGCGTGGTCGGTTACTACGTGGTCTGGAACGTCAGCCACGCGCTGCATACCCCGCTGATGTCGGTTACCAACGCGATCTCAGGGATTATCGTGGTCGGTGCGCTGCTGCAAATTGGCCACGGCGGCTGGGTGAGTTTCCTCTCCTTTATCGCCGTGCTGATCGCCAGCATCAATATTTTCGGTGGGTTCACCGTCACTCAGCGCATGCTGAAGATGTTCCGCAAGAACTAAGGGGTAACAAATGTCTGGAGGATTGGTTACAGCTGCATACATTGTTGCCGCTATTTTGTTTATTTTCAGCCTGGCGGGCCTGTCGCGTCATGAAACGTCGAAGCAGGGCAACCTGTTCGGCGTCGCCGGCATGGCGATCGCGCTGATTGCCACCATCTTGGGGCCGGATTCCGGCAACGTCGGCTGGATCATCATCGCCATGATCATCGGCGGCTCGATCGGCGTCTATCTGGCCAAGAAGGTCGAGATGACCGAAATGCCGGAGCTGGTGGCGGTGCTGCACAGCTTCGTTGGCCTGGCGGCGGTGCTGGTTGGCTTCAACAGCTACCTGGATCACGGCGCGCCGATGGAGCCGGTGATGGCGAATATCCATCTGACCGAAGTGTTCCTCGGCATCTTTATCGGTGCAGTGACCTTCACCGGGTCGATCGTCGCTTTCGGCAAGCTGCGCGGCATCATTTCTTCCAAACCGCTGATGCTGCCGAATCGCCACAAGCTGAACCTGGCGGCGCTGGTGATCTCGTTCCTGTTGCTGGTGGCGTTCGTGCGCACCGACAGCGTGGGCTGGCAGGTGATAGCGCTGCTGCTGATGACGGCGATCGCGCTGGCGTTCGGCTGGCATCTGGTCGCCTCGATCGGCGGCGCCGACATGCCGGTGGTGGTGTCGATGCTCAACTCTTACTCGGGGTGGGCGGCGGCCGCTGCGGGCTTCATGCTGAGTAACGATCTGCTGATCGTCACCGGCGCGCTGGTGGGCTCTTCGGGGGCCATCCTGTCTTACATCATGTGCAAGGCGATGAACCGTTCGTTTATCAGCGTGATCGCCGGCGGTTTCGGCAGTGACGGTTCATCCACCGGCGACGCCGAAGAGATGGGCGAATACCGTGAAACCACGGCGGAAGAGGTGGCCGAGCAGCTGAAGAACTCCACCTCGGTGATCATCACCCCGGGCTACGGCATGGCGGTGGCGCAGGCGCAGTATCCGGTGGCGGAAATCACCGAAAAACTGCGGGCGCGCGGCGTGAAGGTGCGTTTCGGCATTCACCCGGTCGCGGGGCGCTTGCCGGGCCACATGAACGTGCTGCTGGCGGAAGCGAAGGTGCCGTACGACGTGGTGCTGGAGATGGATGAAATCAACGACGATTTCCCGGATACCGATACCGTGCTGGTAATTGGCGCCAACGACACGGTGAACCCGGCGGCGCTGGAGGATCCGCGCAGCCCGATCGCCGGCATGCCGGTATTGGAAGTGTGGAAAGCGCAGAACGTGATCGCGTTCAAACGCTCGATGAACACCGGCTACGCCGGCGTGCAGAACCCGCTGTTCTTCAAGGAGAACACCCAGATGCTGTTCGGCGACGCCAAAGACAGCGTGGAAGCGATTCTGCGGGCGCTGCAGAAGTAGAATTGGGCAACCAAAAAAACGGGCCGCTTAGCGGCCCGTTTTTTATGCACGAAGGTTAATCTTCGTCGTCATGCTCGTCATCTTCATCCGCCTCGATCGGGCAGTTGAAGTCTTCCGGTTTAATCACCAGCAGGTCGCATTTCAGATGATCGATCACATGTTCCGCGGTGTTGCCGATAAAGGCGGCTGAAATGCCTGTGCGGCCCAGGGTGCCCAGCACCACCACGCCGGCCTGCAGATGTTCGGCCAGATCGGGGATGACCTCTTCCGGCAGGCCTTTTTCCACGTGGGTGAACTCTTCCTTAATGCAGAATTTCTGCCGCAGCGCCTTCATGGCGATCAGATGCTGGCCGCGAATGGCGTCGTTGTAGACGCTCGGGTCGAAGTCGGGCAATTCGATGGCGATGTTGATCGGGGTTACGGGATAGGCGCCGACCAGATGAACCTCGGTCTGGTTGACGTTTTGCGCCAGTTCGACGGTTTCTTGCACCAGTTTGATATTGAGCGGGTCGTGATAGGGTTCTTCGCTGGCCAGATTGACCGCCACCAGCGCCTTGCCGCCTTCCGGCCAGGGCTGGTCTTTCACCATCCACACCGGGCAAGGGCATTTGCGCAGCAGGTGCCAGTCGGTGGGGGTAAAGATCACCGACTCCAACCGGTCGTGCTGGTGTGCCATTTTCAACAGCAGGTCATGTTGACCGGAAAGCACTTCCTGAATGATGGCTTCGAAGGGGCGGTTATGCCAAACCACTTTGATTTCGATCGGCACGCCGTCGTTGAGATAGAAGCGGCACTGCTCGTTGATCCAGGCGGCGCGTTGGCTGATCACACCTTGCCGCATCGCCGTTCTTTCATCCGGGGAGAGCAGGGTCGTCATTTCGTAAGAGAAGTCATAGATGGGCAGGAAGGCCTTGATGCGCCCGCCGTTCCGTTTTACCAGGTACACGGCGCGGCGCAATGCCGGCTGATCGTCCTGATTGGGGTCAATAGCCACCAGAAGATTCTGATACTTCGCCATAGGGCCTCCTTACAGCTGAAATCAACAGTCTGTTAATTTACAGAGTAACCCAACATTGAAAAACAGAACAACAACGGAAGCGTGCCGGATCAACAATTTCGGTGAAATGTTGATCCGGCGGGGGGATCAGGCGTTGACGGTCACGTTGATGCGCGGCGTACCGGCCAGCACCGACAGCGCGTCGGCGTTTTCGATGGTGATGTATTTGCCTTTCACGCTGAGGATTTCGCTTTTCTGGAAGCGCCCCAGCAGGCGGCTGATGGTTTCCACCGTCAGCCCAAGGTAGTTGCCGATGTCGCCGCGGGTCATGGTCAACCGGAACTCACGCGGTGAGAAGCCGCGCTCCGCAAAGCGGCGCGACAGGTTGTAAACGAACGCCGCCAGGCGCTCTTCGGCGTTTTTCTTCGACAGCAGCAGGATCATGTCCTGGTCGCCTTTGATCTCGCCGCTCATCAACCGCATGATTTGCTGACGCAGGTTCGGCATTTTGCCGGACAGATCGTCGAGGGTCTCGAACGGGATCTCGCACACCATCGAAGTTTCCAGCGCCTGAGCGAAGCTCGGGTGCTTCAGGCCGCCGATGGCGTCGAAGCCTACCAGGTCGCCCGCCAGGTGGAAGCCGGTGATCTGCTCATCACCTTGCTCGGTGATGGTGTAGCTTTTGATGGTCCCGGAACGGATCGCGTACAGCGATTTCAGCTCGTCGCCGGCCTTGAACAAGGTCTGGCCTTTCTGGATGGGCTTCTTCCTCTCGATAATGTTGTCGAGCTGGTCCAGCTCGTGAGCATTGAGGGTGAAAGGAATGCACAGTTGGCTGATGCTGCAGTCCTGGCAATGGATCGCACAACCACCAGACTGGATACGACGAATCACGCGTTTTTCCGGGATCATAGATTACGCTCATTCAATAATTGATATGAGTCAATTTTAACATCTTTTGCTGCAGCTGATAAGGGTGGCATTAGCATGAATAGGGGTATTGTGTGCGAATTTTGCGCACACATGCCGCCGATTATTCTGTATCGGACTGAAGTTATGAGTATTATTTGTGACTTATGTGTTCTATTCACACAAGTTATTAATAGTGCCCTGCGGGCACGAGCGCGGCGTTGGGCACTGTGCTTTATTAAGCAGCGCCAAACAATGGCGCTGGATAAGCCGATCGCAGCGGCTACAGCAAACTTTTCGGCAGGTAGCCTTCATGCTGCAGCAGCCACTGCTTGCGCTGTACGCCGCCGGCATAGCCGGTCAGCGCGCCCTGCGAACCGATCACTCGATGGCAGGGCACCACGATGCTGATCGGATTTGAACCGTTGGCCATGCCGACGGCGCGCGAGGCGGTCGGACGGCCGATGCGTTGCGCCAGCTGGCCGTAGGTCAGGATCTCGCCACAGGGGATTTGGCGCAGCTGTTGCCAGACGGTGCGCTGGAACTCGGTGCCGGCGGTCATCACCGGCAACCGATCGATAATGCTCAGTTCCCCGGCGAAATAGCGCTGCATGGCGTCGGTCAGCCCGCTGGGATCGCGCTGCTCGCGCAGGGTGAACCGATCGGCGCGGTAGTGGGTGTTCAGCAGCTTCATCAGGCGCGCTTCGTGATCGGTCCAGTCGATCGCCCGCAGGCGCCCCTGTTCATCGGCAATCAGCACCAGTTCTCCCACCGGCGTGGCGGTACGATCAATCAAAAAAGTCTGCATCTGGCTCACTCCTCAGTTTAGTGTGGCGATTATCGCATGAAATGGGAGGGTGCGATGGCGGATTTCGGACATGCTGATGGGCAACCGCAGGGTTGCCCGAATAGCCGGCTTACGGTAAGGCGGGGAGTTATTGTGCGATAAATTTATAAAATAAATTTATAAGTCATCAAGACAAGTTGTGTCTTGTTTATTATTTAAGCAGGCAGTAACGCTTTGTGCTTACTTATAGCTGATAGTCACGCGCTTTAAATGGGGATCGTTATTCACCAACTCACTGCTGACGGCAGAAACTAATTCTTTTGGCATCTCTTTTAACGAAGAGGATATATACCCGTTCTGATATTCCGTCACTTTACCGAAGCAGCTGGAGATAAGCTTTTCATCCTGATGTTTGACGGTGCAGGCCGGCATGGTAATGGCGCCGGTGAAGCGCACGACGCCGGAGGCGACCTGGCTGCCGGAAAGCGGTTTTGCTTGCAGAGCGAAGGGCAGAATGACCAATGCGCTTAATACGGCTAAGTAATGGTTCATATGCTGTTCCTTTCAGAGTAAAAACACTGCCAATTAAAAAACAAGCGCGCTTGTTTTCATCAAATAAGCTATTTCGCTTGGAGAAATAAAAACGAATGGGCAAAAATCCTACTGCCCGCATTCAATGAATTTGATAATAGGGAGGTAGGATGAGTAAAACCATGATTTGGATCATAGTGAAGACCGGTTAATGATTTCAGGCGCAGGCGGGATAACAGGCTGTGATCGTTCTCTCAGGAAAGTCGGACAAGGGCGGGCTGTTTCGTCCCCGTTGCGCGGCGGCAGCAACGGGGGCGAGAGCGGGGTTACAGCATGCCGCTGCTGCCGCAGATGCGGATCTTTTCCGCCACCACTTCTTTCATCGCCAGCTTGCCGGGGACGATGTATTTGCGCGGATCGTTGGCATCCGGGTGCTGTGAAAAGTAGCTTTTTACCGCATCGGCGAAGGCGATTTTCAATTCGGTGGCGACGTTGACCTTGCAAACGCCGAGCGAGATCGCGCGCTTGACCATCGCTTCCGGAATGCCGGAAGCGCCGTGCAGTACCAGGGGGACGTCCACCTGCTCGCGGATCAGCGCCAGGCGCTCGAAGTCCAGCTTCGGTTCGCCGTGGTACAGGCCGTGGGCGGAACCGATCGCCACCGCCAGCGAATCGATGCCGGTGGCGGCGACGAACTCGCGTGCCGCCACCGGGTCGGTATAGAAGCTGTCCGCCGTATCGACGATCAAATCGTCTTCCTGCCCGCCCAGGCGGCCCAGCTCCGCCTCCACGCTGGCGCCGTAGCGGTGGCACAGGGCCACTGCGGCGGCCACCTTGGCGATATTCTGCTCGAACGGCAAATGGGAGCCGTCGATCATCACCGAGCGGATGCCGCTTTTTACCTTGTGCTCGATGTCATCGAGCTCTTCGTGATGATCGAGATGCAGCGCCAGCGGCAGATCGTAGCGGTGCGCGGCCGCCTGGCAGATGCC
The DNA here is from genome assembly GCF_052168835.1 of Serratia sp. CY40230. Classification (NCBI taxonomy): domain Bacteria; kingdom Pseudomonadati; phylum Pseudomonadota; class Gammaproteobacteria; order Enterobacterales; family Yersiniaceae; genus Serratia; species Serratia sp. CY40230. The sequence continues at coordinate 175,353 of NZ_JBJNLX010000001.1, read as the reverse complement.
GATCAGGTAGTCGGTGCCGGCATAGCTGAAGGTGCCGGGCGTGCCGGCCATGATCACCGGCGAGCGCAGCTCGGCGGCGGTCTCCGCCACCACCTGCACGGTTTCCAGATTGTGGACGTTAAACGCCGGCACGGCGTAACCCTGGCGCTGCGCCTTGAGCAGCATGTCTCGGTTGGCTATCAGATACATGGGATCTCCTTACAGCTCGAGGGAAGGAAAACGGTAAATCGTCACGCCTTTCACCACCCGGTTAACCTCGCCGGTCGGGCAAGGGTTGTCCGGGGGCAGCCCCAGCGCCAGCGAACTCTCGAAGGCCAGCATTTGGCTGAACAGCAGGTACGGGAACAGCAGCCAGATATCGTCAGCGGCATCGTGCATATGCAGCAGGGCATCGGCGAGAGGTTGGCGTTCGCCGGTCAATCCGACCAGCTGCATTGCCAGTCCGTCGCGCTGCAGTTCGTTCCACAGGTCGCGGTCATACTGACGGGCGTAGTCGTGGTGGGAGAACATCAGCACCACCAATGTCTGGCCGTCGACCATAAATTTCGGGCCATGGCGCAGGCCGAGCGGCGAGTCGTAGCGCGTAACGATGCGGCCGGCGGTCAGCTCCAGCATCTTGAGCGAAGCCTCTTCGGCGAGGCCGGTAAAGCAGCTGCCGCCGAGGGTGATATAACGGCGGAAACCGCTGGCGGCCAGCGCCTTCACCTGCGGCTGCAGCGTTTCGCGCAGTGTGCGGCAGCGCTGCACCATGGCGTTCAACGGTGCCTGGGCGGCCTCGAGTGAAGCCGGGCCAAGCAGCAGCGCGGCGCTCAGCATCATGCAGCTGAAGCTGGAGGTCATGGCGAAGCTCTGATCGTTGGCGCCCTGCGGCATTACCAGCGAGCAGACGTTGCCACGCTGATGCGCGTACTGCGCCAGCCGGCTGTCCGGGTTGCACACCAGCATCAGATGATAGCTTTCCGGCAGCAATTGATCGGCCAGCTCCACCGTCGCCACGCTTTCCGGGCTGTTGCCCGAGCGGGCGAAGGAGACCAGCAGCGTCGGCCGGTCAGGGTCGAGATACTGCAGCGGGTTGGCGACGATATCGGTAGTGCCGTAGGCCACCACGTCGCGGCCGGTGCGTTCGCGCAGCCAGGGGGCCAGGGCGCGGCCGGCGAACGCCGAGCTGCCGGCGCCGCACAGCACGATCTGCAGGCGCGGATTGGCCAGCAGCGGCGCCAGGAACGGCTGCCACTGCGCCTGTTGATCCTGCAGTTGGCGATGCAGCGTCGCCCACAAATCCGGCTGTTGCCAAATTTCTGCAGCGGTATGCCAGGCGTTGCGCTGCTTCAGCCAATTCGTCTCGTAAGAGAAATACGCGTTCATGATGACAGCTCCTTAAAAAGCCTCGGTTAACGGTCGGCGATAATCACGTCGATCCCTAAATGGTGCAGCGCCTGCAGATAGTGTTCAGGAATGCGGCTGTCGGTGACCAGGCGGTGGATCTGGCCGATGTCGCGGATCATGCAAAAGCTGGTGCGGCCGAATTTGCTGGCGTCGGCGATGGCGATCACTTCGCGCGCCACCTCGCACATCACCCGGTTCAGCTGCGCTTCGCCCGGATCCGGCGTGGTGATGCCGCTCGCGAGATCGAAGCCGTCGACGCCGAGAAACAGTTTGTCGAACCGATACTGGCGCAGCTGTTGTTCGGCGGCGGGGCCGTACAGCGACCAGGCTTTGCGGCGCACGCTGCCGCCGACCACCATCAGGTCGATCTGCTCGTTGTTGGCCAGTTCGAAAGCGATGTTGAGCGCGTTGGTCATCACCACCAGATCCTTTTTCCCCGCCAGCTGCGGCGCCATTTGGCTGGTGGTGGAGCCGGAGTCGAGGATGACGGCGTCGCCGTCTTCAATCAGCGCCGCCGCCGCGCAGGCGATGGCGTGTTTTACGTCGCGATTGATGCGGCCCTTGTCCTGCAGCGGGCGGTCGAAGGCGAACTGTTTGTTCAACATGGCGCCGCCGTAGGCACGCACCGCGCAGCCGTGTTTTTCCAGCTGGCGCAGATCGCTGCGGATGGTGACGCTGGACACCGAAAACTGCTGGCTAAGCTGCTCCACGCGCACCGTGCCCTCGCGGCACAGCTGGTCGATAATTAATTCCCGGCGTTTTGCGGTATTGATCATTAATGCAGACTCCTGATTTACCTGTAGCCGTGCCCGACCGCGGCTTAATAAGCCGCAGCGATACCGACCGGAGCGCTTTCAGTTGTTCGTGGCGAATTACAGCAAACGAAACACTGAAATGCAATCGATTAATTTTAAAATATCTATATCTATCAGTTGGTTATATTTGATTTTGCTTTCGGTTGAGCAGCAACCGAAAGCGGTGTTAACGCAAAGTGAAAACGGCAAATTCGTTATTTTTCAGTCGCCAATTTCCAGCGCTTATTCATTCAGTCCATCGATGCCGAAAGCCGCAGCGATCGCTCGACAACCGCCGGGCTTTCACTGTTTTTTTTATGCCGGCGCGCTTAAAAGCGCTGCGCCGCGCACGCCGCTGCTGTCACCGTGCACCGGCGGGAACACCGCCGCCGGTTCCACGCCCGGCAGCAGCCAGCGCCGCATCGCCGGCGGCAACAGCCGGTACAGCTCGCCGACGTTCGACAACCCGCCGCCCAGCACGAAAGCATCGACGTCCAACAGCAGCTGTAAGCCGGCCAGCGCGCTGGCCAGGATGTCGACGTACATGGTCATCAGCCGTTGTGCGAGCGCATCACCGGCACGATAGCAGGCGACCAGCGCCGGCACGTCGGCGGCCGGATGGGAGAAATGGCGGCTCAGCGCCAGCAGCCCGCTGCCGGAGACGTAGCGTTCAAAGCAGCCGGTCAGCCCGCAGTTGCAGCTGAACAGCGGCAGATCGTAACGCTGCGCCAGCTGGGCCGATATCGGCATATGGCCCCATTCGCCCGCCACGCCGCTGCGCCCTTTGTGCAGTTGCCGGTTCACCACCAGGCCGCCGCCGGCCCCGGTGCCGATGATGGCGCCGAACACCAGCGGCAGGTGCGCGGTTTGCGGCGTGCTGGCTTCCGACAGCGCGAAGCAGCGGCAGTCGTTCTCGATGGCGATAGGTCGCGCCAACGCCTGCGTCAGATCATCCGCCAGGCAATGGCCGGTCAGGCAGGGCACGTTGACCGCTAACTGGCGGCGGCTGACGGGATCGGTGATCCCCGGTAAACCGATGCCGATGCTGCCGCGCGTGTGCAGTTCGCGATCCGCCTGCTCGGCCAGCCCGGCGATGCAGGCCACGAACTCGCCGTAATCGCCGGTTGGGGTGCGCACCCGCTGGAGCAGCACCTGATTGAGCCGGCGATCGTAAGCGGCCATTTCAATTTTGGTGCCGCCGATGTCGAAGCCGTAACGCATCTCTCTCATCGCCATGCTTTAGGCTCCGCTCAGGGCGATCACCGCCGCCTCGCGGCGTGCGCGTTCGGCGGCGAACACCATCAGGTGGCTCTCCAGCGCTTCCGCCGGGCCGGCCAGCACCTGGCTCGGATCGTTGGCGCGAATGGCCGCGATAAAGTGCTGCATCAGGTAGTAGTCGCCGCCGCCGTGGCCGGCCATGGCGTGCAGATCCTGGCCGGCATCGGTGTCGTAATGCGTTTCACCGTCGTCGAGGAACGAGGTGATGCGGATATGGCGGCCGTCGCCTTCCAGGCAGCCGCGGCTGCCGAAGATGCGGGTGTGCCGATCTTCGTGGCGGGTAAAGGCTGTCATGGTGAACGACGCGGTGCGGCCGCCGGCGAACTGCATATTGACCACCTGATGGTCGACCACGTTATTGTCGCAGCGGTAGACGCAGCGGCCGTAAGGCCCGTCGCGCAGCGCCGCCCGCAGCGTCGTCTGGTCGGGCTCTGGCGTCAGCACCCGCAGAAAACCGGGCGTGGCCTTGTGATTGTCGCCCAGATAGATGCGTTTGGCGGAATAGGGGCAATTTGCCTCTACTGCGCAATCCAGGCAGTTGTCCGCCGCGCCGGCCGGTTGGTTTTCCTGGCGGAAGTGGCGCAGGTTGCCGAAGGAGCTGATCTGCTCGCAGGGCTGCTCCATCACGTAGCGGATCCAGTCGATGTCGTGGCAGGATTTCTGCAGCAGCATAAAGGCAGCCTGCCGATCGTTGCGCCAGTTGCCGCGCACGAAGGAGTGGGCCTGATGCCAGTAGCCGACCGGTTCCAAATGTTGCAGGCTGACGATATCGCCGATCGCGCCGTCGCGCAGCAGCTGCTTGAGCTTTTGGGTATAGCGGGTGTAACGCAGCACGTGGCCGACCGAGAAGATCAGCTTTTGGCGCGTCACCTCGGCGACGATGGCGCGGCACTCGTCGGCGTCCGGCGACAGCGGTTTTTCCAGCAGCATGGCGTAGCCCTGGCGGGCGAAGGCCAGCGCCGGTTCGAGGTGCATCTGATCCTGGGTGCAGATCAGCACCGCGTCGGCCAGCTTGCCGGCGTCGGCGGCCTGACGCCAGTCGGTGAAGACGTTTTCCGGCGCGATGGCATGCTGCGCCACGAACGGCTCGCGGTAGGCGTCGCGCGGTTCCGCTACCGCCACCACCTGCATCAAATCGGGATGCGCCAGCGCATAGCGCGAGTAGATCTCACCGCGCGCCCCGGCGCCGACCACCAGCACCCGCACCGGGCGATGGGCAAAGCTGTTGGGTTGTGTTGACGACATTGCTGGATACTCCGCTGTTGTTATTTGAGGTTTTGGCCGCTGAGCTCGTCGAACAAATGCGCGCGCGTCAGATCGAATGCCAGATGAATGTTTTCGCCGAGGCGCGGCTCCCAATCCGGCAGCGACGCCATGCGCAGCACGAAGCGCAGATCGGCCAGTTCGCAGTGCAGCAGCTCTTCGTTGCCCATGCGCTCGATAGTGACGATCTGCGCCGGGAAACAGTTGGCGCTGCCGGGCGCGCACAGCCGCAAGGACTCCGGCCGGATGCCGAGACACACCCGCGCATGCGGGTAGTCCGCCAATTGCCGTTGCAGCGCAGGCGGCAGATCGAGCTGGTGCTGCAGGCCGATACGCAGCCGCACCGTTTGGCCGTCGCGCACGATCGCCAGATCGTGCAAATTCATCGACGGGCTGCCGATAAACTCGGCGACGAAACGGTTGGCGGGGTGGTGGTACAGGTTGATCGGTTTATCCACCTGCATGATGGCGCCGCGGTTCATCACGCAAATGCGATCGCCCATGGTCATCGCCTCGACCTGATCGTGGGTGACGTACACCATGGTGGCGGCGGCGCCTTCCTGCTTCAGCTGATTGTGCAGTTCGATCAGTTGCACGCGCATCGACACCCGCAGCTTGGCGTCGAGGTTGGACAGCGGTTCATCGAACAGGAACACCTTGGGTTTGCGCACGATGGCGCGGCCGACCGCCACCCGCTGGCACTGGCCGCCGGAGAGCTGGCCCGGCTTGCGCTGCAGCAGATTGGTGATCTCCAGCTTTTCCGCCGCGTCGCGCACCCGGCGGTCGATCTCGGCCTTGCTCTCTTTGCCGATCAGGCCGAACGCCATGTTCTTGTACACCGTCATGTGCGGGTACAGCGCATAGTTCTGGAACACCATGGCGACGCCGCGATCCTTCGGCATGCTGTCGTTGACGCAGCGATCGTGGATCAGGATCTGCCCCTCGCTGACGCTCTCCAGCCCGGCGATCATCCGCAGCAGGGTGGATTTGGCGCAGCCGGACGGGCCGACGAACACCATAAATTCCCCATCCTCAATGTCCAGATCGACGCCGTGCAGCGCGTGGAAACCGTTGGGGTACACTTTTTTAACGCTGTTTAACTGAATTCCGGCCATGTCGTTTACCTTGTCTGCGCGTTAGCCTTTCACCCCGGCGCTGGCGATGCCCTGGATGAAATAGCGTTGGAAAATAATGAACAGCATCAGCATCGGGATCACCGCCATCAGCGCCCCGGCCATCAGCAACGGGTATTCCACCCCGGCGCGGCTGGAGAGCGAGGCCAGCCCAACCGGCAGCGTCAGCTTCTCGGTGGTGGTATTGACGATCAGCGGCCACATCAGGTTGTTCCAGCTCCACAGGCCGTTGATGATGACGCAGGCGATAATGCCGGGCCGGATCAGCGGCAGCATGATGCGCCAGAAGATGGCGAAGTAGCTGTAACCGTCGATCAACGCCGCTTCCTCCATCTCCTTCGGCACCGCCAGGAAGAACTGGCGCAGCAGAAAGGTGGCGTAAACGCTGAAAATGCCCGGCAGCACCAGCCCGGTGATGCTGTTGACCAGCCCCAGCTTCTGCACCACCAGGAATTGCGGGATCAGAAACGCCTGGCCGGGCACCATCAGGATCGACACGCACACCAGAAACACCGCGTCGCGGCCGCGAAAATGCAGGCGCGAGAAGCCATAGGCGGCCAGGGTGGCGATCGCCATCTGCAGGGTGACGGTGAAGAAGGTCGCCAGCAGCGAGTTGAGATAAAAACCGGCGAACGGGATTTCGTGCATCACCCGGCCGTAGGCCTGCAGGCTGGGATGCGCCGGCAGCAGCGTCAGCGGGATCTGAATGCTCTCGGCCTGGGTTTTCAGCGAGGTCACCAGCATCCAGATAAAAGGCACCACCGAGGCCAGCGCCGCCAGCCCCATAAACAGGTACACCAGCGTTTTCTTGCTTGCGTTCATGTGCAGCTCCTCAGCTGACTTTCAGGCGCTTGCCGATCGCCATTTGAATCAGGGTGATCACCAGCGTGACGGCGAACAGCACCACGGTGATGGCGGAGGCGTAACCTTTTTCCTGCAGGTAAAACGCGTACTTGTAGAACAGGTTGGTGACGGTCATCACGTCGTTTTCCACCAGTGCGCGGTCGAACATCAGAAACACCACGTCAAAGACTTGCAGGATCTCGATAAAGCTCATCACCGACACGAAGAACAGCGTCGGCACCATCATCGGCAGCGTGATGCAGAAGAAGCGCCGCAGGGTGGGGATGCCGTCGATATCCGCCGCTTCGTACAGCTGGCGCGGAATGCTCTGCAGCCCGGCCAGCAAAATGATGATCTTCAGCGCCAGCGACGACCAGATGATGATGATGGACACGCTGATGCGGACCACGTCCGGATCGGACAGCCAGGCGACCGGCGCAATGTGCAGCAGGCCCAACGCCTGATTGATCAGGCCGAAATCCTTGTTGAACAGCCATTGCCACACCATGGCCACCGCCGCGGGCATGGTGACCGCCGGCAGGAACAGCAGGGTGCGCAGCAGGCCTTTGCCGCGGATGTTCTGGTTGAGGCCAATCGCCAGCAGCAGCGACAGGCTCAGGCTGATCGGCACGCAGACCACCACGTAAAACAGGGTGTTGGCGGCGGCAGTGTAGAAGTCGTCGTCTTCAAACAGGTTGAGATAGTTATCGACGCTGATGCTGCTCCAGCGCATGAATTGGTTCAGATCGGTAAAGCTGTAGAAAATGTTCTGCAAAAAGGGGATCAGGTAAAACACCGTCACCCCCAACAGCAGCGGCAGGATCATCACCCAGCCCCAGAAGCGTTCGGCGCGTTCGAGCCGATTGAGCGCGGGGCGGGCGATGCGCCGGGATGGTTTCAGGGTGACCGTAGCCGTTTCTGCCAGCGACATGTTGCCATTCCTCACCTATGACGTTCAGCGTGGGTCCACCGCGGCGCGCGCTCGGGGCAGCGCGCCGCGGTGGGGCGATTACTGCTCCATGACGCGCGCGATCTTCTTGACCGATTTGTCCATTTCCTGTTTGGCGTCCGCGCCCATAAAGATCTTCTTCAGGCTGGCGATCCACATGTTTTGCCACTTCGGCGTATTGGTGCCGGCGGTGGGGTAAGCCTGGGTCACTTCCAGAGTCTGGATGTAAGGCGAGACGTCGACTTTCTGAATCTGCTGCGCCCAGACCTTGGCCGCCGTCTTGTTGGCCGGGATCACCACCTTGGCCAGCTCCGCCTGTGAGGCCTCGCTGCTCATGAAGGCGATATATTTCCAGGCGGCCTGCTTGTGGGCGCTTTTCGCCGACATGGCGAAGGCCAAACTGTGGGCCACGCCGGACTGGCGTTCAATTTTGGGCATCATCACCACGCCGATGTGGTCGTTGATCAGCGGGTTATTGGCGAACGGCGCAGCCAGCCAGGAACCGGCATAGACCATCGCGGCGCGGTTGGACTGGAAGATGTTCTCGGTTTTGACTTCGCTCATCTGCTGGGCGCTTGGCATCAGGCCGTCTTTCATCATGCCCTGCAGCTGCTGATAGACCCAGAGGGATTTGTCGTTGGCGATGTCGGTGGGCTGGCCATCTTTCGGCACGATGTGATTGCCGTTTTGGAACAGCAGGTTCATGTAACTGTCCTGACCGTCGATGCTGAGATCCATCACCAGCGGGAAGGCGGCGCCTTTCAGCCCGTTTTTCAGCGCGGCGGCCTTGCTCTTCAGATCGTCCCAGCTCCAGTCGCTGGTGGGATAGCTGACGCCGGCCTGATCGAACAGTTTTTTGTTGTACCACACGGCGATGGAATCGACGTCGCGCGGGATGGCCATCTGTTGGCCGTCGTACTGATAGGCTTTCACCGAGCTGGCGACCACGTCGTCCAGCTTAAGGCCGCTGTCCTTAATATAGGGCGCCAGCGGCTCCATAATGCCGTTTTTGGCGTACTGCACAAAATAAGGCATATTGATCCAGAATATATCTGGCGCTACGCCGCCGGCGGCGGCGGAATCTAATTTAACGAAATATTGCGCCGAGGGAGTTAATTCTATTTCTATTTTTATATCCGGATTAGCCTGTTCAAAGCGCTTGGCAATCTCCTGTTCGGCGGGTAATTGGTTTCTGTCCCAAACGGCATAGCGTAAAGTTATTTTATCTGCTGCATGGAGCAGTGTGGGTAATAATAATGCGCTGGCAAGAATAGAATGCGCCAGCAGGCGGCCGGTATTTTTTATCGGTGACATTGCTTTCCCCTCGGTGAGCGACGAATAGCGTTTTTCGCAACGTAAATTCTTTCTATCCCTTAACTTTCAATGTGTCAATACACCCCCAAACGCCCAAAAATGGGGCGACAATGTTTCATTGTTGTTAAAATCGAAAGGCTTTTACGGCCAAGTGAAAGGGGTTTCTGTTCACATTTCATTAACCTTTTGACGGGGTTTTTCCCCGGTGGCGCGGCATTTAGCGGCCTTCGCAGGCATAGGAATAACTGATAACCCTTGCACCATAATGGGGATTAAAAATATTTTTATTGTGCAAGCTTCAGCTTCTTTCATTTTTGTGATGCAAATAAACAAAAAAATCTTGCTGGGGCTGTCCGAGGAGGGCGCTTGAACGTTTTTTATTGCCGGCTATTGTTTGTGGCGATAAAAGACGCTAGCCTGAATCTCACAACATTTATTCATCCAAAATAAAGAGGGCGAAATATCATGCGCCTGTCTCTGGTATTTACGCATTGCCTGGAAAAAGTATTTCATCGCCAAAATATGCCGCCCATTGCCGTGGAAAATCGGCTGAGCGGGTTAAATAACGAGGTGCTGTCCTGGCAGGCGGTGTACTGTTTGCAAACTCCGGGCAACGAGACTCGCCATGAGCTGTGTTATCAACTCGACGGGCCGCTGGCGGAGTATATCAGCGTGCGCCAGGTGCAATCGGTGCCGAGCGGTTTTCCCTGTTATCGCGAGACCGATGAGAATTACCTGACCACCGAGCCGGGCTTATTTCCCGATCCGCTGATGCCGCTGCCGCAACGGCGTTTTTTTGCCGCCTGCCGCTATTATGGCAGCCTGTGGTTGACCCTGACGCCGCCGGCCGACGCGCAACTGGCCGGCGACTTTCCGTTGACCCTGCGGCTGCTGGATGCCCAGAGCGGCGAGGCGCTGGCCGAGGCCACACTGACGCTGCATCTGGTGCCCGCGGCGTTGCCGCCGCAAACGCTGTTGCACACCGAATGGCTGCACACCGACTGCCTGGCGGATTACTACCGTTTGGCGGTGTTCAGCCCGGCGTACTGGCGCGCGGTGCGCAACTTTGTGCGCTGCGCGGTGCAGGCCGGCGTCAATATGCTGCTGACGCCGCTGTTCACGCCGCCGCTGGATACCGCCGTTGGCGGCGAACGCACCACGGTACAGTTGGTGAGGGTGACACATTCGGCGCACGGGTATGGCTTCGATTTCAGCCGTCTGGCGCAGTGGGTGGCGTTGGCGCAGGAAGAGGGCATCGAGCACTTCGAAATCGCGCCGCTGTTTACCCAATGGGGCGCGGCGCATGCGCCGAAGATCGTGGTGGAGGAGCAGGGCGAGACGCGAACGCCGTTCGGCTGGCACACCGATGCGCAGGGCGAAGCGTATCAGCGTTTCCTACAGGCGCTGCTGCCGGCGTTGACCGCCTGGTTCCGCGAACGGGGGCTGGAACGGCAGGTATGGTTCCATGTTTCCGATGAGCCGACGTTGGACAACCTGGCGGCCTACCGGCGCGCCAGCGCCGCGCTGCTGGATGGCTTCCGCACCTTCGATGCGCTGTCGGATTTCGCGTTTTATCAGCAAGGCCTGGTGGAAACCCCGGTCGTTGCGACCGACCACCTCGAACCTTTTATCGAACACCAGGTCCCCGGCCTGTGGGCCTATTACTGCTGCGTGCAGAAGACTGAGGTCGCCAATCGCTTCTTCGCTCAGCCTTCGGCGCGCAACCGCATATTGGGCGTGCAGCTGTATCTGTACCGCATCGCCGGCTTTCTGCACTGGGGATTCAACTTCTATAACAGCGCCCATTCGCGTGAACGCATCAATCCGTACGCGGTGACCGACAGCGGCCATGCATTTCCCTCCGGCGATCCGTTCGTGGTCTACCCCGGTGAGGATCTGCAGCCGGTGGAGTCGCTGCGCCTGCGGGTGCTGCACCAGGGGCTGCAGGACATGCGCGCGCTGCAGCTGCTGGAGAGTTTGACCGATCGGGCGACGGTGGAAGCGCTTATAGAAAGTGAGCTGGGCATGCGCATCACCTTCAAGCGTTATCCGCACCAGGCCGGGCCGCTGCTGCGCCTGCGCGACGCGGTAAACCGCCGCATCGAAGCGTTGCTGGCGCCGATGTGAAGGCAAGTGGGGGCGAAAATGCGTCTTTCGCTCCCAATTCGCCATTACTTTGCTATACCTGATAGTCGATGGATTCACTTTATTGTCATGTAACTGACATGTCAGAGTCACGGCTCTGGCTTAAGTTTGCAGCGACTACGTCAGGAGATAACGCGATGTTCAGCCTGGATTCTCTGTTGCAAGATGCATTTCCACACCGCAATACCCCCGCCTGGCAGCGCAGCCTGCTAAGAACCCTTCTCTTCGAAAAAGAATTCAAACAGTTCGCCGCCGATTATCCCCATCTGAAAGGGCTCGATCTGATCGAGCAGGTGGTGGACTACTTTAACCTCAGCTGCGAGCTGGTGGACGGCGATCTGGAAAACATCCCGAGCCAGGGGCCGGTGGTGCTCGTGGCCAATCACCCGATCGGCTCGCTCGACGGCTTGGTATTGCTGCGCGCCGTTGCCGCGGTGCGCCCGGACGTGAAAGTGGTGGCCAACCAGCTGCTGACCTACATTGAACCGCTGCGCAGCCTGTTCGTGCCGGTGGATAACGTCGCTTATAAAACCAGCCGCAAACAGATTGAAGGCATGCAGCAGCAGCTGGACAACCAGGGTGCGCTGATCCTGTTCCCGGCAGGCGAAGTGTCGCGCATGAGCCCGAAAGGCATCCGCGACGGCCACTGGCATACCGGTTTTCTGCGCCTGGCCGCCAAAGCGCGCGCGCCGATCGTGCCGATCCACATCAGCGCACGCAACAGCAACCTGTTTTACTTTACCTCTCTGGTCTACCGGCCGCTGTCGACCTTGCTGCTGGTGCGCGAAATGTTCCAGCAGCGGGGCGGGCGCATCAAGATCCGCGTCGGCGGCCGCGTGCCGTTCGCCAACTGGCACGACGGCCACACCAGCGCCAAGGATCTGGCGGAGCGTTTTCGCCGCCACGTCTATCGTCTGGGCCAGGGCAAGCCGGGGCTGTTCGCCAGCGAATCGCCGATCGCGCTGCCGGAAGATCGTCTGGAGCTGAAAAAGGCGCTGGCGAACTGCGAACGCTTGGGGGTAACGCCGGACGGTAAAACCATCTATCTCTATCGTCGCCATGACGAAGCGCGTACGCCAATCCTGCGCGAGCTGGGGCGCCTGCGCGAGATCGCCTTCCGCGCGGTGGGGGAAGGATCCGGCCGCCGCCGCGATCTGGACAGCTACGACGACGATTACTACCACCTGGTGCTGTGGGACGAGGAGGAGCTGGAGATCGTCGGCGCCTATCGCTTTATCCCTACCGCCGAACAAATTGCGCGCAAAGGGCTGGAAAGCATCTACAGCAACAGCCTGTTCCATTATGACCGCGATATGGAACCGATCCTGGCGCAGGGCATCGAGCTGGGGCGCAGCTTTATTCAGCCGGCCTATTGGGGCAAGCGCGGGCTGGACTATTTGTGGCTGGGCATCGGCGCCTATCTGTCGAAATACCCGCAGTACCGCTATCTGTTCGGCCCGGTGTCGATCTCCGGCGGCATGCCGCTGGCAGCACGTGATTTGCTGATCGCCTTCTATCGGCTCTATTTCTCGCCGGATCACGCGTTCGGCCAGTCGCGGCGGCCTTATCCGGCGTCGCTGCCGCAGGTGCTGGCGCAGTTTGCCGGGGACAACTATCAGGAAGATCTGGTGCGGCTGAAGAGCCTGCTCAGCAATATCGGCTGCTCGATCCCAACGCTGTACAAGCAGTACACCGAACTGTGCGAGCCGGGCGGGGTACAGTTTATCGATTTCGGCACCGATCCGGCGTTCAACAACTGTATCGACGGGCTGGTGTTGGTGGATACCACGCGGCTCAAGCCATCGCGGTATCAGCGTTACATCGCGGTGCACCAGCCGCAGCCGGCCGAGACGGCATGACTACAGTCTGACTCATGCCTTTTTGATCTAAGCACGACCTTGGGGCCGGCGACGGGATAGCGCTACGATAAACGTTTTGCTTTCCACCGCCGGAGCCCGTCATGCCCCATTCGTTTATCCCGCCGTTATTGTCCGCCGATGAACCCTCTGCCGCCGCCGTGGAAATCCCGCGCGGCAAAGCGCCCTTTTTGCTGCTGTGCGATCACGCCGGTAAGGCGATACCGCAATCCCTTGGCGACCTTGGTTTGCCGCCGGGGGAGATCGAACGCCACATCGGCTGGGACATCGGCGCGTTGAACGTGTCGCGCCATCTGAGCCGTCAGCTGGACGCCACCCTGATCCACCAGCGTTATTCACGGCTGGTGATCGACTGCAACCGGGCGCCAGGCATCGCCAGCTCGATCCCGCATTTGTCCGAACTGACGCCGATACCCGGCAATATCGGTATTGACGCCGAGCACGCGCTGGCGCGCGAGCGTGAGGTGTTTTTGCCGTATCACCACGCCATCGACGATCATTTGGGGCAACGTCAGCTGCGCGAACTGCCGACAGCGGTGATCGCCATGCACAGTTTCACACCGGTGTTCAAAGGGGAATCGCGCCCCTGGCAGGTGGGGTTGCTGTTTAACCGCTACCCGGAATTTGCCCATCTGTTGGCCGAGCTGCTGCGCGAAGAGGGGGATTTGCAGGTGGGGATCAACGAGCCCTATGCAATGACCGACGCCACCGACTACACGTTGCCGGTGCACGCGGAACGGCGCGGATTGCCTTACGTCGGCATCGAAATTCGCCAGGATCTGATCGCCGACGAACGCGGGCAACAGGCATGGGCGAAACGTTTCGCGCGCCTGCTGCCGCAGGCCTGGCAACGCTGGCAAATTTGACTTTAGGAATATTCCCAGAGATGATAACCATAAGGAATACATAAGACGTCATTAGAAAAAAAGTCAGGAGAGACGTGTGGAGCACAGCGATAACGGACTGTTTATCAAACGGGAGCGTTTTGAAGTTCTGGCGATTCTGCGTGAAATTTGCAAACAACGCACGCCGCTGCGCGTAGAAAATCAGCAGCACCGGTTTCAAAGTCTGTTATTGAGCGTCGGGCCGGACAATATCGTGTTTAGCGGTGAGGAAGCGGAAAACGCCATCGACGGCGCCTGCACCATCGTGATTGAAAGCCACGACGCCAAAATCGAGTTTTCCGTCGGCCAGGCAGAACTGACCGAACATCAGGGCGTCCAGGCCTGCTCGACCCGGCTGCCGCAGGAGTTGGTCTATATCCAGCGCCGTCGCCAATTCCGCATCACCACGCCGCACTGGCGCCAATTCTTCTGCACCGGCGAGTACCCGGACGGCACGCCTTATGAGCTGCGTATCCACGATCTCTCCGCCGGCGGCGTCGGTTTGCGTTTCGACGGCCCGCTGCCGGATTTCTTCCAGCCTGGCCTGCAGTTCAAAAAAGCGGAGCTGGATCTGGGCAGCTACGGCAGCTTCAAGGTCAATATGGAGCTGGTGGTGGTCAACGACGATCAGGAAACCGACGATAACGACCAGGTGGTGCACTTCTCGCGCCTGTCGTGCCGTTTCCTCAAGCTGGGGCTGGCGATGGAGCGCAAAATTCAGAGCGCGGTGTTCGCCTTCGAGCTGGATTTCAACAAAAAGAAAAAACGCTGATATTTATCAGGGGCGGGCATGCTGCCCCTGACTCCCCACAGGTCTTACGGTTTTAACGCCCGCAGGCTGCCGATCTCTTCCCAACCGAAATGCGCCGCTTCGGCCAGCACGTCGCACACTTCGCCGCCGGCGGCAACCACGGCCGCGTCGAGCGCGGCGCCGCGCAGCAGATGGCTCACCAGCAGTGCGGTGAACAGATCGCCGGTGCCTTTGACCGCCGATTTGACCTTCGGATGGGTAAAGCACTGCGCTTCCTGCCGGGTGACCAACATTAAACCCACTTCGTCTTCGTGCTGTGCCACGCCCGGCGCGCTGGTGACCAGCACCCATTCGGTGGTGTCGTTCAACAGCGCCTGCGCGGCGCGTTGCGTCTGCTCCCGGCTGCTCAAAGAGCGGCCGCACAGCTGCTCCAGTTCGAAGCCGTTCGGCGTCAGGCCGTTGGCCAGCCGCAGGAACGGTGAACGATAGCAATTGACGATGCGCTCATCCACGTAGATCCCTTCGCCGTAATCGCCCATCACCGGATCGATATAGATCCTTATCTGCGGATTGAGGGCGCGCACCCGCTGCAGCCAGTTGGCCAGAATATGGCACTGCATCACGTCGCCCAGGTAACCGACGATCACCGCCCGGGTGCGTTTCATCACGCCGCGGGCGATCAGATCGTCGAGAAAGCCGCCGAACCACTCGCCGGAGATGACGCCGCCATGCGGCTTGCCGTAATAGGGCGGGCAGCCGAACAGCACGCTGGGCACCTGCAGCGCTTCCAGCCCCTTTTTCAGCAGGGCACGGTAGGCGATACCGTTGCCGACGCTGCCGTAAACCACCTGAGATTGAATGCTGATCACGTCGATGGACGGTGATCGCAAGGGTGAAGCCTGTTGCATGAGTTACATCCTTGGTTCGTTATTATCCAGCCAGCGGGCGAACACCTGCCGCGCGCGCTGTTCCAGCTGTGCGCCGTGGCGCGCCGCCTGTTCGCGCAGGCTCTGGGGCGCGACGCCGGCCAGCTCCAGCTCGCAGGCATGGCCAATCAACCAGCGTTCGATATCGCGGTGATCCGCCTCCAGATGGAACTGCAGACCGAGCGCGAACCCCTGATAGTCGAAAGCCTGATGCGGGCAAATCGCCGTGCCGGCCAGGCAGCGGGCGCCGTCCGGGATCATGAACATATCGCCGTGCCAATGCAGCACCGGCGTATCGGCCAGCGGCGCCAGCACCGAGTCGTCTTGGGCCGCGAGCGTGGTCAGCGGAGCGAAGCCGATCTCTTTAACGCCGAGCGAAATCACGTCGGCGCCCAGCGCCTGGGCGATCACCTGCGCGCCGAGACACACCCCGAGGGTCGGCCGCCGCTGCGCCAGGCGCTGTTTGACCAGCGCCAATTCATGGTCGAGAAAATCATAGCGTTGCTCACCGGAAAAGTGCCGGGCGGCGCTGATCGGCCCGCCGAGCACCACCAACAGATCTGTCTCTTCATTATTGATAGCACGAATATCATCGCGACCGGCATCGTAATAGTCGATCTGATAGCCGCGCAGCGAGAGCAGGGAACCGAGAATACCCAGGTTTTCAAAATTGACGTGTCGAATGGCGACGGCTTTTTTCATTGTTTAACCTCGTGAGCGTGGGTGAACGGCGTCAGCGCCAGCGACTCGCCCAGCACCGTGATGCCCTGCGCGCCGCTCTGATAGACGATGCGGCGTTCGCTGACCTGGCTGAGCTGCACCTGATAACCCTGCGCGGCCGGGAACAGCGCGCACGCCTGCTCCAGCTGATCGGCAGCCCAGGGGGTGAACATCTCCAGGCGGGCAAAGGCTTTTCCTGCATACTGAATGTCGAGCACGTAATGTTTATCCATGGAACCCCCTTACTTTTGGCCGCGGAAGCTGCTAATCTTATTTGAACT
Organism: Serratia sp. CY40230; assembly: GCF_052168835.1. Lineage (NCBI taxonomy): Bacteria > Pseudomonadati > Pseudomonadota > Gammaproteobacteria > Enterobacterales > Yersiniaceae > Serratia > Serratia sp. CY40230. Next base: position 158,809 of record NZ_JBJNLX010000001.1, on the reverse strand, counting down.
AGTACAAAAGGATTTATGTATGAGTTTATTGTATGCAAAAGGCGGCGGCGCTGTCCAGATTGCCGAGCAGATCGCCGCACGCATCAAAGACGGCGCGCTGCGGCCGGGCGAGCTGTTGCCACCGGTACGCCAACTGGCGGCGGAGCTGGAGGTCAATCCGAATACCGTCGCCAGCGCTTATGCCCGATTGCGCGATGCCGGCCTGGTGGCGACGCGCGGGCGGGCGGGAACGGTGGTGCTGGAGCCGCCGCTGGCGGCGGTGAGTGCGGCCTATACGCCGCGTCAGGTGCCGGCGGGAATGTGCGATCTGGCCAGCGGCAATCTGGATGCCGCATTGTTGCCGGCATTGGCGCTTGGCGCGACGGAGGTGTTCCCGCAGCAAAATGGTTATGACATCAGTGGCGATCTGCCGGTATTGACCGGTCTGGGACGCGAGTGGCTCAGCCGCCAGGGCGTCACGCTGGGGGAACCGGCGGTGTTCTCCGGCGCGCTGGACGCGATGGAAAAGGCGCTGCGCTGCCATGTGCAGCCGGGTGCGGCGGTGTGGGTGGAAGATCCTTGCTGGCCGCCGCTATTGACGCTGTTGCGCCATCTGCGTCTACGGCCGCTGCCGCTGGCGGTAGATGAACAGGGCTGTCGGCTGCCGGAAAGCGGGGCCGCCGGCGCGGTGATCCTGACGCCGCGCGCTCACAATCCGACCGGCGCTTCGCTCTCTGCGCAGCGCGCGCAACAGTGGCGGCGTTTTCTGCGCGACAACCCGCAGTGTCTGGCGATCGTCGACGACTTCTGGGGGCCGCTGTCGCAGCAGCCGCTGCATCTGCCGTTCGACGGCGATCGCGGCCTGTACGTGTTGTCGCTGAGCAAGTTTCTCAGCCCGGATCTGCGCATCGCGCTGGCCTGCGGCAACCCGACGTTGCTGCAGGCGATGCGCGCCGATCAGTACATCAGCGAACGCTGGGTCAGCCATATCTTGCAACAGATCGCCGCCAGGCTGTGGAGACAGGCCTTGCAGGAAGGGCAACTGCCGCGGGCGCAACAGGCATATCAGGCCAGAAGGGATGAACTGGTGCAGCGGCTCAATGCATTGAATCACACGGCGCTGGCGGTAGGTGAAGGGTTGCATCTGTGGCTGCCGGTGAGGTCGGAAAGCGCCGCCGCGCAGCTGATGGCGCAGCGGGGGTGGTTGGTGCAGGGCGGTGAGCCTTTCCGCCTGAAGGGCGGCCCGGCACTCCGCGTTAGCCTGGCCAACGTGGTACCGGCACAGCTGGCGCCGCTGGCGCAGGATCTGTCCGAAGCCATGCGGGCCGAGGCGGCGATCAACTAAGCCGGCGTCAGGTTTTCCTCCGCCAGCCGCTGTAGCGAGGTTAACCGGGCGGTCGGTTCGGCGATCGGCGTGTCGATGATGAACTCGTCCACGCCGTACTGCAGCTGCAGCTGCGCCAGTTGCTGATGCACCTGCTGCGCGGTGCCGAGCAGAACATGACTTTCTCGCGGCTCGATGCGGTAGTCGGTGGCGCCGGCCTGTTGCACGAAACTCTCGGCCTGCGCCAGGCTGCCGACGGTCACGCTCTGCTCACCGGCGACGTGCACGCGGTATTGCTGAATCTCCGCCGCCAGCGTCGCGGCCTGCTCCGGGCTCTGCGCCACGATCGCCGCCACCGCCAGCAGCCCCTTGCGGCCGCCGCTGTGTGCGGTGTAGTGCTCCAGCGCTTCTCTAATGTCTTGCGGATTGCCGTTCAGATGCGCGGCGAACACGAAGGCCCAGCCGGATTCAGCCGCCAGCGTCGCGCTCTCTTTACTGGCGCCGAGCAAAAAGCGCTGGGCGGCGTGCGGCGGCAACGGCGTGGCGCTCAGGCCCGGTTCGGCGTCGTCGTTCAGGTAAGCGGTCAGCTGCGACAGCTGCTGCGGGAAGGCCGGTTTATTTTGCCGGTCATGGGCGGCCTGCAGCGCCTGGGTGGCGAGCGGCAGCCCGCCGGGCGCTTTGCCCACCCCGAGATCGACGCGCCCTGGCGCCAGCGCCGCCAGCAGGTTGAAGTTTTCGGCTACCTTGTAGGCGCTGTAGTGCTGCAGCATCACGCCGCCGGAGCCGATGCGAATGCGCGACGTTTGGCCGAGCAGATAACCGATCAGCACCTCCGGCGACGGGCAGGCGAGCTGCGGCGTATTGTGGTGCTCCGCTAACCAGAAACGCCGATATCCCCAGCGTTCCGCCTGTTGCGCCAGATGCAGCGTGCGCGCCAGCGCCTGCGCGGCGCTTTCCCCTTCGGCGATCGGACTCTTTTCCAATATGCTCAAGGCATAAGCCATTTTCCCGCTCCTTTCCTCATCAGATATGCCTGACAAATACCATGCGGGCGGCGCACGCCTTAATACTGATTGGCGATAGGATATTCCATTGATCCAAAACGGATTTGAATATGCGCAGAACGGTAAAGCGCCGCGATGTTACCCCTCGAGCCAGGCCTTCAGACGAATGGCGTCACGGTAGTGACCGTAGCGCGGCTGTGCGCCGAGCAGGATCATCACCACCGGCTGCCCTTTGATGGTGGTGCGCATCACCAGGCAGTGACCGGCCTCGTCGGTAAAGCCGGTTTTCTGCAGCTGGATCTTCCAGGCGGGGTTGTTGATCAGGCCGTTGGAGCTGCGGTAAACCAACTGGCCGCGGCCGGGGCGCACGATCTGCTGCTTGTCGGTGCTGAAGCGGCGAATCGACTGATAGCGATAGGCGTGATTGACCATCTTCAGCAGATCGTTGGCGGTCGCCACATTGCGCGGCGTCAGCCCGGTCGGATCGTAGAAGCGGGCGCGTTTCATGCCGATGGCGCGCGCTTTCTGATTCATTTTCGCCACGAAGGCCTTGCGCCCGCCGGGATAACTGCGGCTCAGCGCGGCGGCGGCGCGGTTCTCCGAAGACATCAGGGCGATGTGCAGCATGTCGCGGCGGCTGAGCACCGAGCCGATGGTCAGCCGCGAATGGGTTTTCTTCAGCAGATCGCGATCGGCGGCGGTGACTTTGAGCTTGCTGCCCATCGGGCGTTTGCTGTCCAGGGCGACCATGGCGGTCATCAGTTTGGTGAGCGAGGCGATCGGCAGCACGCGGTTCGGCTGCTTCTGATAAAGGGTCTTTCCGGTGCGTTGATTGACGACCAGCACCGATTTGGCATTCAGCACCAGCGGCGGTGCAGCGGCATGCACGGGCGCCAAAACGAACAGCAGGCTGAACAGCAGGGCGGCGCCGAAGCGCCGGACAGGCAGACGGAGAAAAGCGTGAGATAAAAGCATAACGGCGGCAATAGTGACCCTAAGTGATTAAAAAATATCAAAAGAGTCTGCCGGGCAAATGTGAAGGAAATAGGGCGATAATCGCTCAAACTGTTACAACAATCCCTTTTGCCGCAGGGTGAAGCGGGTGGCCTCGTTCAAATCGTAGTCCGCGAGGCGCTCGCGCGGCACCCAGGCGTAGTCATCGAACTCGTCGTTGATCGTCACGTCGCGGTTGGCGGCATGGCAGTCGAAAATCAGGTAAATCATGTAGATTTGCTCCCGGCTGCCGTCGGCGTAAGTTTTGATGCGCACGTCATCGCGGAAAGTCCAGGGCGTGATGTTGTCGAGGATCAGCGCGGCGCCCAACTCTTCGCGCACTTCGCGTCGCAGCGCCTGTTCTATTTGTTCACCCGGCTCGACGCCGCCGCCGGACAGCGCCCACTGGCCGGGAAACACGCCCTTGTGCGCCGCCATTTTGCACAGCAGGAAGGCGTTATCGTTTTCAATCAGCGGGCAGACAATGATGCGTTGGCGCATGGAAGACTCCTGTCAAAAATCAAAATGCGCAGGTTAGCAGGTTTGGCGGCGCAGGATAGAGGGGCCGATCGCGTTCAGCGTAACAGCAAAAATTTTTTGTTCCCTCGCGTTTAACGCCTTGATAAGGGCGTAATCTATCGGACTGGTTAATGGACTTAAAAGGGAACTTTATGAATTACCAAGTGGTGCCGTTTTGGTTTTACTCCGGCAAGGCTCTGCTGGCGGTGCTGGCCGCGATCGGATTGGGCGTGTGCGGCGTCAGTGCGGCGTTCTTCTATTGCCTGCTGCTCGCGCTCGTCTGGCCGGTCGCCGTTTCGATGCGGTTACACCAGCTGGCGGAAAAGGGCGTGGCGATGAATCCCCGACGGGCTTCGCAATGGATGGTCTATGTGCAAGGCATTCCGGTACAGGAAACCCGCCAGGTGTTAACCAACCCCTGTTTTGCGCTGGAAAACCGAATGCGGACCTTCTTTCTGTGCGCTTTCACCGCTAAAACCTTACTGCAGATGGCGCTGTTGCTGTTGTTGATCGCGCAGCTGGCGGCAACGGTCAATCTGTGGATCGCCTTGGCCGGCGTATTGTTCGGCGCCTGGCTGGTGTATAACACCGTCGACAGCATCCAGGCACTGCGCAGCCTGGCCCGGCGCCAGTGGGTAAGCGAGCAGTGGGTGAGCGACAGCGGCTCTATCTGGCATCGGGCGGCGCTTATCGGCCGTAAAGGGCCGGCGGCGGCGCTGGAACGTCTGTTGGCGTGGTGAGAATGTGAGGGCGCAGGAGCAAGCGGGCGGGCTTGCTTTTGCGTTTTGTTCCTCAACCGGGCGTCAATCGATAGTGTTATTGAGTATCATTTGCAATCACTTCTGGTCAGGATGAAGAAGAAATTTTCACCTGTCACGGAGATGATAAAAAATGCCTAATGGAATAAAACCCTTTGTATTGATGATGCTTCTGTTGCTGTCGGCCTGCCATAGTGCGCCGGTCAGAGAGCCACCTCAAGACGCCGTAGCGACAACCCCTATCGATGCGACCAAATCGCTATTCCCGCTGGGTAACTACTCGCAATCTGTCGATAAATGGATCCCCTATGGCCCGCAACGGTGGGTGCCCGTGATGGATGCCGCCGCGCAGCAGCGCCATTTCTCCGCCCTCAAATCCCACTATTTTGGCATGGGGCCGAATGATCAATCCCCCTGGAATCCGCATTACATCGCTTCCGTCCTGAACCGTGAAGCGCAAAGCCGCCGTGATGCCGCAATGGATAAATACCTGGGAAGTGAAAGTGTCTCCTGGGGGGAAAACTTCAGGACTCACACTGACCGCTGGAAACAGCAAGTCAGAGATAACGCGTCGACCGACATGGATAAGGCGTTCCATCCTGCGGGCAGGGGCATTGCAGTCAGGGAAACGCTGGTCAGGATCCTGCCGACGGCCGATCCGGCTTATGACGATCCTCGCCTGGCTGGACAGGGTTATCCGTTTGATAATTTACAGGATTCATCTATCCGTCCCGGTACGCCTGTATACGTTATTACGCAAAGCCGCGATAAACGCTGGAACTACGTCGCGTCGCCAACGGTGATCGGATGGGTGCATAGCGAAGACATCGCGGCGGTGGATCGGCAGTTTGTCACCGAATGGCTGGCGCTGGCGGAGAAAAATCTGGGGGCATTCATTAAACAGCCGGTCTCGGTGCAAGCCGGCGGCCAATTTTATTTTACGGCGCGCCACGGCACGATCCTGCCATTTTACCGTCACCGACAGGGTCTTTTTGTGGTCGCCGTGCCGGTACGCCGAGAGGATGGCCGCGCACAGATGCGCCGGATCGTTGTCAAGAAGGGGGAATTTGCCGCCATGCCGTGGAAAATGACGCCCGAACATTTTGCCGTACTGATGCGGTCAATGAGCGGCAGGCCTTATGGCTGGGGGAACTATAACTTCAATAATGACTGCTCCGCCGAACTGCGCAGTCTGTTGATGCCTTTTGGCCTCTTTCTTCCCAGAAATTCCGCCGCGCAGATACAGGCCGCCACCCGGGTGGTTGATCTTGCTCAAGCGAACACCAGTGAACGGCTGCGCTATCTCAAAGATCACGGCAAACCCTTCACCACGCTGGTTTACATTCCGGGCCATATCATGCTGTATATCGGCAATGCGCTCGTTGACGGCCAGGTCGTGCCGATGACGTACCAGAATATCTGGGGGCTGCGCCCGGCAGATTCAAAGCGCCGCAGCATTATCGGCGGCGCAGTCTTTTTCCCGCTGCTGGCGACCTATCCTGAAGATGCGAGCCTGATGTCGCTGGCGGGCAAGGCGCAGTTCAAACTGGGATTTATTGAATAGCCCATTCTTTAGCTGATAAAGCGACCGCGAATGCGGCCGCTTTTTGTGCGGCGACAAATCGAACTGCGCTAATTGCCTAGCCGGCGCTGGATAATTTTATCGTGCTCATCCGTCAGGTTAGCGTAATTCCAAATAAATAATCCGCCAAGGTTAAAGTCCAAAACCTGATCGATAAAGTAATTTAAATTCCAGTCGGTCAATCCTTTGGTCGTCAGGGCCAGAATGCATTTTTTATTTTCGGCCCCGTTCGCCAACGATTGTTTTAATGCCGGGATCACATTAGCGAGAATATCGTCATTGCTCCACATCGCTGCCGCATAACAGTAATGGATAAAGCGGTCGCATTGGTCTGATTGAATGATTTTTCTGACTTTCTCGTTGAGCTTGTTGCCATTTTCCGTATTGGGGTGGTTGTAAGAATAACCGGCAATAAAACCAAAGCTGGTCTCTTTCCCGGCCTCTTTTAGCTGTTTCATGGCTTCGATGACCCGTTCGGTGTTCATATTGCATTCGTCATCAAAATCGACGCCATCCCAGCCCCGATCGACCGTGGCCGCGACGATCCTCAACACTTCATCCTCATTGGCCGGCTTTTGCTGCGGGGAGCATCCGCCGCCGCCGTAAACCCATAGCGTCTTTCCGTTAAAGCCGGGAAGCGTATCGGGTTTGTTTTGTTTTTCCGGACTCCATCCTGGCTGGGATGAGGTGCCTGTGGTTAAGCCATCAAGGTTGGTTACCATGCCGTACATCATGACATCGAACGCTTTATGCGGTTGGCCAGCCAGAGACTGGCTCCATCCGCCCGTAATAAACTTGTTCATTGTCGTTATCTCCTTATTGAGCGTGTTCCTTAAATGAATGTGTCTTGCATGGTGGAGGGTATCAGCCGCTATATTCATTTAGCCATTGTGCGGTTGCTGAACGGGCAAGGGATGAAAACTTTTTAAAATGAAATGACGTTTTTATGACGAAAATATTAATGAGCAAGAGCGTTGAAAATCATTAACGCCGAGCGATAAAGATTGTTATAACAGCGTGGACGATCTGGGCTAACGGCAATAGGCAGGATAAGGCGTTATGGTGCAACGGTTAGCGGAAAAGATGCACAAGCTTGATTTCGATGATGAAGTGACCGGGCTGATCTACGGCCATGTGTTTCGTTCCGGTGAGCCGCCGGTGCGCCTGAACTCGCAGCAGATCTGTCAGGCCTACCAGGCTTTGCCGTCCGGCGACGGCTTTGTCTGGCTGCACCTCAATCTCAACCACGCGGCGGCGGAGAAGTGGCTGAAAAACCATTTCGCCATTTCCGATTTTTTCTTCCATGAAATCCGGCATGGTTCCCACACCACGCGCATCGAGCGCCAGGGCGACGATCTGTTCGCGGTGCTCAACGACGTGATTTTCCACCCTGAGGACAGCAACCCGGAAACGGCGACGCTGTGGCTCTATTGCTGCCGTGGGCTGGTGGTCACCGTGCGTCACAAACCGGTGCGATTGATTGAACGGCTGCTTGGCCGCCTGACGGCGCTGGAGCTGGCATCGTCTACCGAGCTGCTGGCGCACCTGCTGGAAGAGCAGGAGGACGTGCTGGAGCAGGTGGTGCGGCAGGCTAACCAGTATGTCGATACCATCGAGGATCGCCTGCTGACCCGCCGCGTCAAGCGCAACCGCGCCGAACTGGGGCGCATGCGCCGCATGTTATTGCGCTTTCAGCGCCTGTTGGCGCCGGAACCGGCCGCGCTGTTTCGCCTGTTGAACCGGCCGCCGGCCTGGCTGAGCCGTGAGGTGGTGCAGGATCTGCGGCAGTTTACCGAAGAGTTCACCGTGGTGTTGAACGATCTCGCCAGCCTGACCGAACGCATCCGGCTGCTGCAGGAAGAACTGGGCGCCAAGCTGATGGAGCAGAATAACCGCACGCTCTACACCCTGACGGTGATCACCGTGCTGGCGTTGCCGATCAACATCGTCGCCGGTTTCTTCGGCATGAACGTCGGAGGGATACCGCTGGCCAGCAATCACCACGGTTTTATCCTGCTGGTGTTGCTGGTCGGCAGTTTTACGCTGATCGCCGGTTATCTGGCGTTCAGGCGCAGGGACGAGTCGTAATTACAGGCGGGCGCGGTACTCTTCTTCCAGCCGGGCATGGGTGCTCCAGAACGGCTGCGGCGCCCGATCGTGCAGACGATCCAGCAGGATATCCAGATGGGTGTGCCAGCCGCCGGCGACGCTGAGCATCTCGTCGCGGTTGGCCAGGCGCCGGTGGGTGACCGTCAGCAGCACCGCGTTTCCCTGTTCCGTCAGCTCGAAGGTCACCTCGGAAGGGCGGCCCTGATCTTGTTCGGCCCAGGTAAAGCTCAGCAGGCGCGGCGGGAACAGGCAGGTGATGTGGCCGCGGTTGCTGACGCAGCCGCCGTGCTGTTTGTACTTGGCCGGCGGTGGCTCGTGTTCGCCCGCCAGATCGGAGTTGCGAAACTCCAGCTCCAGCGGCGCGCCGTTTTCCAACTTCATGGCGCCGGCCGCCAGCCAGGTGGCGCGCTTGTCGGATTCGGTCAGGTAAGCCCACACCCGCTCGATGGGGCCGGGCAGCAGCCGCTGGATGCGCAGCGTGCCGGGTTCGATAATCATGCCGTAATCATTCATGGTTCACTCCTTGGGAGGAAGCTGTTCGGGCTGCAGCAGCGCCTGTTCGAGCGCATCCAGCCGTTCAGTCCAGAAATGTTCATAGGTTTGCAGCCAGTGCATGGCCTGCGCCATAGGCTCGGGTTCGAGCCGGCAGATATGGTTTCTTCCTTGCACGGTGCGTTGCACCAGGCCCGCATGTTCCAGTGCTTTCACGTGCTTGGAGGCGCCGGCGAACGACATCTGCAGCGGCGCGGCCAGTTCGCCGATGCTGCGCTCACCGCCGGCCAGCGCGCGTAACATCGAGCGGCGGGTCGGGTCGGCCAGCGCATGAAAAATGGCGTCCAGCTGTGAGGAAGATAATTCAACCATATGGTTGAATATAGAACAGACGGGCTAATATTCAACCGTTTTGTTGAATATTTTTTGCCCCGGCGAGAAACCGGGGCAAGGATCAGGCGCCGGCGTGCGCCAGCAGGGCGTTCAGCAATACGTCGGCGCCGGCGGTGGCCCAGGCGGGGGTGATATCTTCCCGTTCGTTGTGGCTGATGCCGTCCACGCAGGGAATGAAAATCATGGCGGTCGGAGCGACGCGGTTAAGGTAACAGGCATCGTGGCCGGCGCCGGAAATCATGTCGCGATGGCGATAGTCCAACGCTTGCGCGGCATGACGTACGCTGTCGATGCAGCTCCGATCGAAAGCGACCGGGGGATACTGGAAGATGCGCTCGGCGCGCGCGGTCAGGCTGCCGTCGTTGACGGCGTTCACAGCCGCCAGCAGGCGCTGCTCCATCTGCTCCAGAATTGACTCCTCTGGATGGCGGAATTCGACGCTGAAAAAGACGCGCCCCGGCACCACGTTGCGTGAATTGGGGGTAATTTGCGCCATGCCCACCGTGGCGCGCGCGTCGGGCGCGAAATCCCAGCCGATGCGATTGACCGCCGTGACCAGCGTCGCAAAGCCCAGCAGGGCGTCGCGGCGGCGGTCCATCGGCGTGGTGCCGGCATGGGCGCTAAAGCCGACGACCTCCAGTTCATACCAGCGCTGCCCTTGTGCGGCAGTGACTACGCCGATGTCGAGATGCTCCGCTTCCAGAATAGGCCCCTGTTCGATGTGCAACTCGAAGGCGGCATGGATCGGCGTGCCGCCCACCGGATACTCGCCGGCGTAGCCGATTCGCTCCAGCGCCTCGCCGAGGCTGACGCCGTGCTCGTCGTGGCGCGTCAGGCCGTATTCCAGGTCGAATACCCCGGCGAACACGCCCGAGGCGATCATCGCCGGCGCGAAGCGCGCGCCTTCTTCGTTGGTCCAGTTGATCACTTCAATCGCGCGTTCGGTGACGATCTGCCGATCGTTAAGGGTACGAATAACCTCCAATCCGGCCAGCACGCCGTAGATGCCGTCGAAACGGCCGCCGCGGGGCTGCGAGTCGCCGTGAGAACCGGTGACGACCGGCGCCAGCTCGGGCCGCGTGCCTTCACGGCGCAGGAACATGTTGCCCATCCGATCGACGCGCACGCTGCAACCGGCCTCCAGCGCCCATCGGCGCAGCTGGTCGCGCGCCTGACGATCCTCTTCGCTGAGCGCCAGGCGGGTGACGCCGTTGTCAGCGATGGCGCCGAACTGCGCCATCGTCTGCAGGCTTTGCCACAGGCGCTCGCCGTTGACTCGATACGTCATTGATCTTCTCCCGGCGTTTTAGCGGCGTAGCGGAAATCGCAGCAGGGGGCGCCGGACATGATGGTCTGGCTGCGCTGCAGTTCAACGTCAGGCGCATAGCCGACGATAAACTGGCTGTCGCGAGCGCAGGAGAGCAGGTGGCCGATCTCCCCCAGCCCCATCTCGTGATACATCTCGGCGTAGCGGCAGCGGGTGACGTTATAGTCGAAGTGCTGTTCGTCCTGATTGATCACCTCGACGCGCAGCGCATCGTCTTTTTCCCACAGGTACTGCAAGGCGGCGAAGCTGCGCAGATCCGCGCCGTTCGGTTCCTGGGCGGCGAACTGTTTGCCCGCCTCGATGGCGGCATTCTCGATGGCCTCGCCGATCACCGCCTGGGCGCGCGCCTTGCCGATTTCACGCACCAGGATCTGGTAGATCGGTTTGATGATCTCCGCCTCGATTTTTCTGCGGGCCAAAATGCCCAACTCGTTGTTTGCACAGCTCATCGCCTTGCTCCTCTTGATTTATTGTGGTGTGGCGCCGCCCAACACGGTTTGCGGCTGCCATTTGCCGTCAACCACCCGATACAGGGTGAAGCTCGGCTGTTGCAGGTTGCCCTGCGCATCGAAGGCAATGGCGCCGGTCACGCCCTGATAATGTATGGCGCGCAGTTTCGGCAGATAATCGGCCGGGTCGGCTGAGCCGGCCTGTTCGATGGCGGCGATCAGCACTCGGGTGGCGTCGTAGGCGAAGGGCGCATGCAGTTCGATGTGGGTGTGGTAACGATCGCGGTAGGCTTGCTCAAACGCCTTGCCGCCCGGCATCTGTTCCAGCGGCAGCCCCGGCTCCAGCGCCACCACGCCTTCACCTTCCTGCTGCGCCAGCGTCAGGAAGGTTTGGCTGACAAAGCCGCCGGCGCCCATCAGCTGCGCGTTCATGCCTAACTGTTTCAGTTTGCGCGCCAGCGGCGCCGCCTGGGAATCTACGCCGCCGAAGAAGATCAGATCGGCGTTTTTGCTGCGCACGGTGGTCAGCACGGCGCTGAAATCGACGGTCTTGTCATCGACGTATTCACGGGCGACCGGCTGCACGCCCTGGGCCTGCAGCGATTTGATGAATTCGTCCGCCAGCCCCTGGCCGAAAGCGGTGCGATCGTCGATCACTGCGATGCGCTTGGCTTTCAGCGTCTTGACCGCATATTGCCCGGCGTAGTTGCCGCCGTCGTCGTCGTGGCCCATCACGCGAAAGCTGGTGTCAAAACCTTGTTGCGTATAGCCATGACCGGTGGCGACCGGTGCCACCTGGGCGATGCCGGCGTCGTGATAGATGCGCGCCGCCGGGATGCTGGTGCCGGTGTTCCAGTGGCCGACCACGCCGGCGACGCCTTCGTCGACCAAACGCTGCGCCACGGCCACGGCGGTGCGCGGATCGGACTGGTCGTCCTCGGACACCAGTTTGAAGGTGACCGGTTTGCCGTTCAGCGTCGGTTTCTGCGCGTTAGCGTCGGCGATCGCCAGTTGCGCGCCGTTTTCGAGATCTTTGCCGATGCGCGCGGAAGGGCCGGTCAGCGGCCCGGCCAGGCCGATCAGCACGGTGTCGGCCGCCAGCGCCGGGAGGCTAAGAATCATTGTCATGGCAGCCAGCGCCAACGGTTTGATGCGAATGTTCTGTTGCATGTCATACTCCTGGTGCGGTTAAAAGAAACAACGGTTATTCACCCAAATAGATCTGTTTGATTTTTTCATCGTCCAGCATGTCGGCGGAACGGCCGCTGTGGCTCAGGCTGCCGCTGTCCAACACGTAGGCGCGATCGGTGGACTCCAGCGCCAGGCGGGCGTTCTGCTCGACCAATAGTAGCGTGACGCCGTCACGGGCTAACTGCTTGATGACCGTGAAAATGGCTTCCACCACAATCGGCGCCAGCCCCATCGAGGGCTCGTCCAATATCAGCAATCGCGGGCGGCTGAGCAGCGCGCGGCCCATCGCCACCATCTGCTGTTCACCGCCCGAAAGTAGCCCAGCCGGTTGGTGCAGGCGCTCGCTCAGCCGCGGGAAGGTGGCGCACACCTGTTCGAAATCTTGCCGCACCGCCGATTTGTCGCGCCGCGCATAGGCGCCGAGCTGCAGGTTCTCCCGCACCGTCAAACGGGTGAAAATGCCGCGTCCCTCCGGCACCATCACCAGCCCCCGTTGCAGCAACCGGTGCGGCGGCACGCCGCGAATCGAGCAACCGTCGAACAGGATGTCGCCTTCGAACGGCTGCAGGCCGGTCAGCGCTCGCAGGCTGGAGGTCTTGCCCGCGCCATTGGCGCCGATCAGCGTCACCTGTTCGCCGGCGTTGACCATAAAATCGATGCCTTTGACCGCATGAATGCCGCCATAAGACACTTTGAGTCGTTTAACGCTCAGCAGGGCTTCAGACATGCGCGCCGCCTCCCAGATAGGCCTGAATGACCGCCGGTTCGCGCCGCACCTGCGCCGGCTCGCCTTCGGCGATCGCTTTGCCGTAATCCAGCACCGTCAGCCGATCGCACAGGCCCATCACCAGCTTGACGTCGTGTTCGATCAGCAGCAGCGTTTTGCCGCTGTCGCGGATGCGCAGCAGCAGTTCGCGCAGCGCCACTTTTTCTCCGGCGTTCATGCCCGCCGCCGGTTCGTCCAGCGCCAGCAGCCGGGGCTCGGTCGCCAGCGCGCGGGCGATCTCCAGCCGCCGCTGATGGCCATAGGCGAGATCGCCGGCGCGGTAATGGGCGAATTGGCTGATGCCGACGTACTCCAGCAGCGCATGAGATTTATCGCGCACCGCCTGTTCCTCCTCTTTCGCGCGCCCGTGGCGAGCGATCGCCGCCCACAGGCCGTTGCGGGTGCGCACATGGCAGCCGACCATCACGTTTTCCAGCACGCTCATTTCGTTGAACAACCGCAGGTTCTGGAAGGTGCGGGCGATGCCGGCCTGCGCCACTTTGTCGATGGCCTGCGGTTTATAGCGCTGGCCCAACAGGCTGAACTCGCCCTCGTCGGCGCGATACAGGCCGGTGATCAGGTTGAAGCAGGTGGTTTTGCCGGCGCCGTTCGGCCCGATCAGGCCGTAGATTTCCCCCTGGCGGATGCTCATGCTGACGTCATCCACCGCCGTCAGGCCGCCGAAACGTTTGCTGACGTGATTTAAAGCGAGCAGCGGCGTCATGCGGCGTTCCTCCCGGCATGGCGAGCCGGCCATAGGCCCGCCGGGCGATACAGCATCACCAGGATCAGCGCCAGGCCGTAGAACAGTTGGCGGATGATTTCCGGGTCGATCAGCACCTGGCCGAACAGCGCCTGCTGCAGCGGCCCCATGCTGCTGCGCAGCAGCTCCGGCAGGGCGGCCAGCAGCAGCGCGCCCAGGATCACGCCGGGAATGTGCCCCATGCCGCCGAGCACCACCATCGCGAGTACGGCGATCGATTCCTGCAGGGTGAAGGATTCCGGCGACACGAAGCCTTGAAACGCGGCGAACAGCGCGCCGGCCACGCCGCCGAAGGTGGCGCCGATGGCGAAGGCCAGCAGCTTGAAGTTGCGGGTGTTGATGCCCATCGCCCGCGCGGCGTCCTCGTCTTCGCGGATTGCCGTCCATGCGCGGCCAATGCGCGAATTCTGCAGCCGCAGGCTGATAAACAGGATCGCCAGAAGCAGCGCGGCGAACAGGTAGTAATACAGGTACAGGCCGGAAAAACGCACGCCGAACCACTCATGCATGCCGGAAAACTTCAGGCCGAACAGGCTGACCGGATCGACGCCGGAAATGCCTTTGGGGCCGTTGGTGAGGTTGACCGGGCGATCCAGGTTGCGCATCAGAATGCGCACGATCTCGCCGAAGCCCAGCGTGACGATCGCCAGATAATCGCCGCGCAGCCGCAGCGTCGGCGCGCCGAGCAGGATGCCGCACGCGGCCGCCAGCAGCGCCGCCAGCGGGATCAGCCACAGCATCGACAGGTGCAGTCCGTCGGGGAACCACTGCAGCAGCAGCGGGAACTGCTGCGTCAGATGCGGTGACGACAGCAGCGCGGCCAGATAGGCGCCAACGGCGTAAAAAGCGATAAAGCCCATGTCCAGCAATCCGGTCATGCCCACCACGATGTTCAGCCCGAGTGCCAGCATCAGGTACAGCAAGGCGAAGTCGACAACGCGCACCCAATAGTTGCCGCCGGCGGCGCCCGCCACCCAGGGCGCCAGCAGCAGGGCGAGAATGAACAACGTCAGCCCCAGCCCGGCGCGACGCGGCGTGGCCAGAGGAGCGGGGGGAGTCAAAACGGTCATCGTGATGTCCTTATGCGCGCGTGGCGATGCGTTCGCCCAACAGCCCGGAGGGGCGGAAAACCAGCACGGCGATCAGCACCAGAAACGCGAACACGTCCTGGTAGTTGCTGCCGAATACGCCGCCGGTCAGCTCGCCGAGATAGCCGGTGCCCAGCGATTCGAACAGGCCCAGCAGCAATCCGCCGAGCATCGCGCCGCGCAGGTTGCCGATGCCGCCGAGCACGGCGGCGGTAAACGCCTTGATGCCGGGCAGAAAGCCCATCGAGAAACCGGCATTGCCGTAGTTGCTGGCCATCATGATGCCGGCGACCGCCGCCAGCGCGCCGCCGAGCGCGAAGGTCAGAACGATGATGCGGTCAGGACTGATGCCCATCAGGCCGGCGACCTGCGGGTTTTCCGCCGTGGCGCGCATGGCGCGGCCGAAACGACTGTGTTCGACCAGCAGCCAGAGACCGGCCATCACCGCGACGGCCACCGCCAGCGTGACGATCGCCGTGCCGGTGATCACCGCCGGCGCATGTTCGGCGCTGCCTGCGGTCAGGGCGATGGGCGTCATCGGCAACAGCTGCGGAAACATCAGGGGATTGCGTGACCAGATCAGCATCGCCAGGGTTTGCAACAGCAGCGAGACGCCGATGCCGCTGATCAGCGGGGCCAGGCGCGGTGCATTACGCAACCGGCGATAGGCCAGACGCTCGATCGCCATCGAGGTGATGGCGCAGACCGCCATGGCGCACAGGGCTGCCAGCAGCAGCGTGGCGTAGGGCGATAACGCGGGAAAGTGGTGTTGCAACACGTTTATCGCCGACAGCGCGCTCAGCGCCCCGACCATCAGCACGTCGCCGTGCGCGAAGTTGATGATGCGCAGGATGCCGTACACCATGGTGTAGCCGAGCGCGATCAGCGCATAAATGCTGCCGAGCATCAAACCGTTGACGGTTTGCTGTACCAGCGTATCCATAAGGAGAGTCCGGAGATAATGAGTCAGAGGCTCACAGTAGAGAATTTAAAAAAATTGTAAAATACGGAAAAATACTTTCTTATACAAAAAACGAGTGATTTTAATGTATTGATTTTTATGTATATTGAATCCATTCCTTCAGTGTCGATTTCCCAAAAACAGTCAATATATGAAAAAAACAGAACAGTACGATGAGCCATTGCCGATGCTGCCGAACGATCCGCCGCTGCGCGCCGTGCGGGCGTTCGAAGCCATCGCGCGCCTGGGTGGCATCAGCGCGGCGGCTAACGAGCTGATGATTTCGCCTTCGGCGGTCAGTCATCAACTCAAAACGCTGGAGGCATTTTTGCAGATGCCGTTGACCGAACGGCAGGGGCGCAACCTGGTGCTGCGCAGCGAGGGGCGGGAGTACTACCGCTCGATTCGCTCGGCGTTCAACGTGCTGCGGCAGGCGACCGAACACGTGCGTGAACAATCCGCGTCGCGGCAGGTGACCATCAGCCTGATCCCGCTGTTCGGCATGGGCTGGTTCATTCCGCGGCTGCGCGGTTTTCTGCGTGAAAATCCGGATATCGACATCAATGTGGTTTACGCCAACCACCGCAATTACCTGAGCGACGCCGCCGATCTGTCGATCCGCTTCGGGGTCGGGCAGTGGACCGGCTATCGCAGCGAGAAGCTGATGTCCGGAAAAATGGTGCCGGTGTGCAGCCGGGCATTCAGTAAACTGCACGGTCTGCTCGATACGCCGGATCAGCTGGCGACGCTGCCGCTGCTGCACGACGAGGAGCGCAATACCTGGATGCAATGGTTTCAGCAGGCCGGCGTCAAGCGCCCGCTGCGCAGTATCGGCCCGATGTTCGAGGATGGATTGTTGACGTTGGCGGCGGTGCAGGCGGGGTTAGGGTGCGCGTTGATGCGTGAACCGTTAATCGCCCAGTACCTTGAGAGCGGTGAGTTGATCAAAATGTTCGATCTGCCGATCGATGACGGCCGCGATTATTACCTGTGCGCTCGGCTGGACAGTGAACTGTCGCAGGAAGGCGAAAATCTGCGGCAGTGGCTGCGCCGGGAGGCGGCGGCTCAGAACGCCGGGGCATAATCTACAACCAACGCGTCTTTCAGCAGGTGACGGCTTTGCAGTAGAGTGCCGGTTCCTCTGTAGCGATAAGGTATGACGATGCTGTTCGATTTAAACCAGCAGGCGGCCGAACTGCCCGAGGCCTGGCGCTCTGCCGTGCTGGGCCGCGTCGGTGCGGCCAACATCAAAGTGCTGCGTATGGATGCGCGCAGCATTGCGGATGAAGTGCATGATTACAGCGAAGGGTTGCTGGTGATCAGCGGCCACCTGCGGCTGCAGGTGGCGGGGGAAGAAGTGGTGGTGCGAGCCGGGCAGCTGTATCAGGCCGCGGCCGGCGTACCGCACCGCGTGTTGCCGGGCAGCGAAGGCACGCTGGTGATTGTCGATTTGCCGGAGGATTAAGTGCCGTCGTTGGGCTGAGGCTGCGCCAGAAATCTGACAACGCCCTGGAGAAAGCGTTGTCTGCCGGCGTTATCTCTATCGAGATGGACAAAATGTGTCGCTTCAGGAATGACCAGCTTTTCGGCTGAAGGGGCATCTTTCATGATGGCGTCCATATCTTCAGGGCGGCTCCAAAAATCCCGTTCTGAGCGAATAACCAACACGGGAACGGTGGTTAAGGCGGTTGCCGACCACTGTTTTCTGCCCGTCGCCAGCTCAAAGCTGTCTGCCATGGCACCGGTTGGCGCCCTGAAACTGTGTGGCGTTCTGCGCTGCGAGGTGTTGTCCGATGCCAGTGCGGCATCGCCGTAAGCGCGTTTCACTGTTTCATCACGCCACTGTGTTTTATCCGCCACGGGAATGCTGTTATCCCAGGCGACAAACAGACTGTCCCGCGTGTTGAGGCTCCAGCCGCCAAATTTGGCGGCGTTGAAATGCCCGGGATTTTGAGGATCGTCCAGCGGCGATCCCTGGCCCAGCAGCGGGTGGTGGGCGGTTCCGCCATAAAGCGTGTTATAGAGCACCAGCCGTTCCACATTCTGTGGATATTGGGTTGCATAAGCGCCAGCCCAGTGTCCTCCTGTCGCCCATCCCAAGAGACTAACACGAGGGGAGCCGCTCCACGCCTGAATAGCCTGCACGGCGTGAGCGATATCGGTCACGGCATCCGCCGTGCGGATCAAAGGCGTCGACCGGTCAGGGGGGCTATCCATCGCGGCCGGCCGGCTGGATAACCCGTATCCCCGCAGATCGAGGATATATACCCGAAAACCGGCTAATGCCAGATCTGCAGCCAAAGAGCCGCCCTTGACGGGCAAATCAAAAGAGGCCAGGCCGGGAACCCGTGCGCCATGAATCAGCAGTACAGGTTTGCCCTCAGATTTCAGGCTGACTTCCCTGACGTGCAGTTGCTCTCCGCCCGCAAGCAAAATGTATCTGTCTGTTCGACTTACAGGTGTGGGGATTTCATTTTCTTTTGATGCAGCCAGCGTTGACGACGCTGACATGATAAGGAGGGCCAGCAACGTATTTAGGTTTCGATAAGTCAGTGACAACGATCTGAGTATGTTCATTGTTATTTCTGCTCCGCGAATATATACAGGAAGCATCTTCAGGCTACCTGGCTAGTGTGTCTAATACTATCGAGGGGCTTTCTTAATACGTTGAAGGTATCGCGATATGCTCACCCTGCGTCAGCTCCGTCAATTTCTTGTGGTTGCAGAAACAATGAATATCCGTAAAGCGGCTGAGCGTTTGCATATGGCTCAACCCCCGCTGACAAACGCGATCCGTCAAATGGAAGAGGCGTTGGGCACCCGGCTTTTTGAACGAACCAATCGTATAACGGCACTGACCCCGGCAGGCAAAGTGTTGCAGAAGGAAGCGGTTGCGACGCTGATGCAGATGGAAAGGTCGATGTTACTGACACGACGCGCCGGCCAGGGAATGACGGGGGCTTTGCGCATCGGTTTTGTCGCTTCCGCCGTCAGACATCTGCTTCCCGAAATGGTCGCCCGTTTTCACTTTTCCTGTCCGCAGGTGGTGCTTGAATTGAAAGAAATGACGACAGCGCGACAGGTTGCGAGCCTTTTGGAAGACACGCTTGATATTGGCATTGCGGTTTTACCTGTTCCTGAATACGCCATACCGAAACTGTCTTGCCATCCATTTTTTAGCTGCCCGCTGATTGCCGTTTTGCCGAGTAAACATCCTGCCGGAACAAGCGGCGTTCTTTCGCTTTCTGCCCTGGCCAGGGAGCCGTGGGTATTGTTCCCAGAGCAGGAAGGGCCTGGTCTTTATCGCTCTATTATTGAAGCCTGCGAAAAGGCAGGATTTATTCCTGAGGTTGTTCAGCGAGCCGTGCAGATGGAAACGATAGTCGGCCTTGTTGCTTCGGGATTAGGAGTCAGTCTGGTCCCTGAATTCATGCAAAAAAGCGGCTGGGTAAACGTTTCTTTTTGTCGGCTTAATGGAGAACAGATCCCGTATCAGGTTGCTCTGATTCACAAGGCGGAAAATATCAATCCCCACGTCGCGGATTTTGTCAAAAACGCAGTTCCTCCACGGCCATAGGTAAAACGCGCATGAGTTTGAACCGCATTCAAGAATCGATTAGGCACGGTCGCCCAGGACCGTCAGTGCCACGTTTACCGCCGCCAATAACCGCGCCTCGGTGACGCCGTCACGCGCCTGAATCGACAGGCCGTGCAGGAAGACGGCGAAATAGTCACCCAGGCTGTCGGCGTCGGTGTCGGCCGGCAATTCGCCGGTTTGCACCGCCTGGCGCAGCCGTTCGACGATCTGCTGCGTGCGCTGCAGCCGGTGCTCTGCCAGCCAGACTTTGAGCCCGTCGTTTTCCGCGCTGACGCTGGCGGCGGAGTAGACCACCATGCAGCCCTGCGGCAGATCCGGCCTGCTATAGAGCCGCACGGCATCTTCCAGCAGGCGTTTGATCGCCGGGCGAATGCCGCTTTCCTGCGCGAAGGCGCGATCGGCAAAGCCGCCTTCCTTGGTTTCGTAACTGGCGATCGCCTCGCGGAACAGCTGCTCTTTGGAACCAAACGCTTTGTAGATGCGTGCGGAAGCGATGCCCAACTCCGCCACCAGATCCGACATCGAAGTACCTTCGTAACCTTGCCGCCAGAATAAGTTTCGCGCCTTCAAGAGCGCCTGTTCGCGATCGAACTCGCGCGGTCTGCCTGCCATTCGCTGCTCCAATTTACCTGCCATTCAGCGACATAGGATCGCTTAAATCGGCGGGAATACCAATGCCTTTATAAATTTCGCTTGCGGTCGCCGCGCTTTGCTCCTATTGTTTGTCAATTGACAACCAATAGGAGTTTACGATGAAAACCCTCAAAGGTCCAAGCCTGCATCTCGCGCAGTTCAGCGATGAGACAGCGCCGTTCAACAGCCTGCCCGCCATTGCCGAGTGGGCGGCGCAGACCGGTTTTAGCGCGTTGCAGATCCCGGCCTGGGATCGGCGTTTATTCGACGTGGCTACCGCTGCGCAAAGCCAAACCTACTGCGACGATCTGACCGGTATGTTGGCGGAGCATGGGTTGGTGGTCAGCGAACTGACCAGCCATATTTTCGGCCAACTGATGGCGGTGCACCCGGCTTACGATGCGCTGTGCGACAGCTTCGTGCCACCGGCGCTGCACGGCGATGCCAAAGCGCGCGGCGAGTGGGCGCTGCAGCAAATGCTGCTGGCGGTAAAAGCCTCGGCGCGGCTCGGGCTCAGCGAGCTGGGCACCTTTTCCGGTTCACTGGCCTGGCCCTATCTGTTCCCGTTCCCGCAGCGCCCGGAAGGATTGATCGACGCCGCGTTCGACGAGCTGGCCAAACGCTGGCTGCCGGTGCTCAACGCCTGCGACGAGCAGGGCATCAATCTATGTTATGAAATTCACCCGAGTGAAGATCTGCATGACGGCGTGACCTACGAGATGTTTCTGGAACGCGTCGGCCACCACCCGCGTTGCCGGGTGCTGTTCGATCCGAGCCATATGGTGCTGCAGCAGCTCAACTATCTGGAGTTTATCGATATCTATAAAGAGGTTATCGGCATGTTCCACGTTAAGGACGCCGAGTTCAATCCGACCGGCCGCCAGGGCATTTACGGCGGTTATCAGTCATGGATCGATCGCGCCGGCCGCTTCCGCTCGCTGGGCGACGGTCAGGTCGATTTCAACGGCATTTTTTCCCGTTTGACGCAGTACGGCTATTCGGGCTGGGCGACGCTGGAGTGGGAATGCTGCCTGAAAAATCCGCAGGACGGCGCGCGCGAGGGCGCGGCCTTCATTCGCGATCGCATTATCCGTGTCACCGACAAAGTGTTCGATGACTTCGCCGGCGCGCCGGTTAACCCACAGCAGATCAATGCCTTGCTCGGCATTCGCTGAGCCAGTCCATCACAGGGAGTCACCCCATGAAACAACAAGAGAACGAGATCCTGTTGCAGGATCTCGGGGCGGAACACGTCTATACCCAGGTCAATGGCCAACGTATCCACTGCGTGATAGCCGGTGAAGGGCGGCCGGTGTTGCTGATCCCCGGCTGGCCGCAAACCTGGTACACCTGGCGCCATGTGATGCGCGCCCTGGCGGCGGCCGGTTTTCAGGCGATCGCCGTCGATCCGCCGGGCATCGGCGACTCTGACAAGCCCGTCGGCGGTTACGACACCGGCAGCATCGGTGCGGCGTTGCACGCGATGATGGCGCAACTGGGCCACGAACGTTACCAACTGGTCGGCCACGACATCGGCATGTGGGTCGGTTACGCCATGGCGAGCGATTTCCCGCAGGCGGTGGAGCGCCTGGTGCTGACGGAGGCGGTGATCCCCGGTCTGGCGCCGCCGCCGCCGATTTTCGTCGCGCCGGAGGAGAACATCTTCCTGTGGCATTTCATGTTCAACCAGTTGGCGGATTTGCCGGAGACCCTGACCCAGGGGCGCGAGCGGGAGTATCTTGGCTATATCTTCAACCGCTGGTCCTATCGGCGCGACCGGGTGGCGGCTGAGGTCTATATCACCGCCTATTCGGCGCCGGGCGGCTTGCGCGCCGGATTCGACTATTACCGGGCGATCCCGGAGACCGTTCGCCAGAACCGAGTGCGCGCCGCCACGCCATTGACGATGCCGGTGCTGACCGTGGGGGCGGAACACGCCACCGGCGACGCGCCGCTGACGACGCTGCAGGGCAATGCGCGCGATCTGCGGGGCGAAACGGTCGCCGGCTGCGGCCATTTCATCACCGAGGAGTGTCATGAGGCGTTTATCGCACTGATTACGCCGTTCCTTGCGGGAGAACAGCATGCCGCTTGATGAACGCATCGCCGCCTTTTTGACGGCATCGGCCGATGTGCCGCCACCCGCGTCGCTGGCGGAAATGCGCGCGGCCACGGAAACCGGTTTGCGCTTGCTGCAGGGCGAAGCGGCACCGAGCGGCGGCGTCAGGGACTATACGGTGGTCGCCACCGATGGGCACCGGATTGCGCTGCGCGTCTATCTACCGGCGGGGGAAAGGCGCGCTGCCGCACAACCGGCGATGCTGTTCGCCCACGGCGGCGGCTGGTGCCTCGGTTCGCTGGCGCTGTATGACCAGCCCTGCCAGGCGCTGGCTAACGCCACCGGCCGGGTGATCCTGTCGGTCGACTATCGTCTGGCGCCAGAGTATCCGTTTCCGCAGCCGCTGGAAGATGTCTATCAGGCGCTCTGTTGGGCTGCGCAACAGGCGCCGCAGTTAGGGATTGACGCTGACCGTCTGGCGGTGGGGGGCGACAGCGCCGGGGGCAATCTGGCGGCGGCGGTCGCGCTGCTGGCGCGGGATCGCGGCGGCCCGCATATCGAGCGCCAGCTGCTGCTGTACCCGGCGCTCAGCCGCGAAATGGCGACGGAGAGCTATCGCGAGTTTGCCGAGGGGCACTTTCTGACGCGCGACGCGATGGTATTTTGTTGGCAGCAGTATCTGGCTCAGCGGCGCGAACCCTACGGCGAACCGCTGCACGCCGCCACGCTGCGCGGGTTACCGCCGGCCACCATTCTGAGCTGCGAATATGATCCGCTGCGCGATGAGGCCGAGGAGTATGCGCAGCGGCTGCGCGAGGCGGGCGTGGCGGTACGCTGCGAACGGTTGCCGGGCATGGTGCATGCCTGCATACACATGCTGGGGCTGACCCCGGCGGCGCGACGGCTGTTCGAGCTGGCCGGCGAGTAAAAAAAAGCCCCGCATTGCGGGGCGTTTGGCTATTCATCAGACACGTGATTAACGGCCGGCGACGGTGACGAAGCGGGTTTCCAGGTAGGATTCGATCGCTTCGCTGCCGCCTTCGGTGCCGTGACCGGAGTCTTTCACGCCGCCAAATGGCGTTTCCGGCAGGCCAAAACCGATGTGGTTGATGCTCAGCATGCCGCTCTCCACGTCGCGCCCCAGCGCATTGACGGTGGCGATGTTGCGGCTGTAGGCGTAGGCGGCCAGCCCGTACGGCAGACGGTTGGCTTCGGCGATCGCCTCGTCGTAGGTGGCGAACGGGCGCAGCAGGGCTACCGGGCCAAACGGCTCTTCCGACATGGCGCGCGCGCTCAGCGGCACGTCGCGCAGCACCGTCGGCTCGAAGAAGTTGCCTTTGCCCGCCACGCGTTTGCCGCCTGTGCTGGCCTTCGCTCCGTGGGCGATAGCGTCCTGCACCAGCGCCTCGATATTGTCGACGCTGCGGCCCAGCACCATCGGGCCCATCGTCACGCCGTCTTCCAGCCCGTTGCCGAGCTTGAGCTCACGCACCGCGGCGGTGAATTTCTCCACGAAGGCCTCGTAAACGCCTTGCTGGATCAGGAAGCGGGTCGGGGCGATACAGACCTGGCCGGCGTTGCGGAACTTCGACTGCGCCAGCTCTTTGGCTGCCGCGTCGAGATCGGCGTCGTCAAAGATCAGCACCGGCGCGTGGCCGCCCAGCTCCATGGTGGCCTTTTTCATATGCTGGCCGGCCAGCGCCGCCAGATGTTTGCCCACGCGGGTGGAGCCGGTGAAGGAGATCTTGCGAATGGTCGGATGCGGGATCAGGTATTCCGAGATTTCCGCCGGGGTGCCGTACACCAGTGCGATCACCCCGGCTGGGATACCGGCGTCGGCGAAGGCTTTGATCAGCTCTGCCGGTGAGGCCGGGGTTTCTTCCGGACCTTTGACGATGATGGAACAACCTGCCGCCAGCGCGGCGGACAGCTTGCGCACGATCTGGTTAATCGGGAAGTTCCACGGCGTGAAGGCGGCCACCGGGCCGACCGGTAGTTTCAGGGTTTGCTGCTGCACGTCGCGGGCGCGGGACGGAATGATCTGCCCGTAGGTGCGGGTGGCTTCGCCGGCGAACCAGTCGATAACGTCGGCGGCGTTGAGAATTTCAATCTTGGCCTGCGCCACCGGTTTGCCCTGTTCCTGCGTCATGATGGCGGCGATGGCGTCGGCGCGTTCGCGCAGCAGCGCAGCGGCTTTGCGCATCAGGTTGGCGCGCTGGTGTGCGGCGGTGTTGCGCCAGAGGTTAAATCCGCGCTCGGTGGCGGCCAGCGCCAGATCGAGATCCTCTGTGGCGGCGTGCGCCACCTGACCGATGACCTCGTCGCTGGCGGGGTTGGTGACAGGCAGGGTTTTCCCGGCCAGCGCGTTGCGCCATTGTCCATCGATATACAGTTGAGTATCCGGATACATTGTTGCCTCTTGTTTACGGAGTGGTCAGGGGCCGCTGAGTTTTGCGATGCGGCGCGCCTGAATGGGACAGGGACCTTAACCCTACGCCGAATGGCGGCGATCGTCCAGGCGAGGGGCACGAAAGGACCAGGGCGGCTACTCAATCGGCGATGTTTTGGCTATGCTGAGCAGATTGTCAGCACGGATGAGGAGGTCGGGTGCAAGGGGTTCCACAACAGTTTCCGTTCGAGAAGGATTGCGCGCAGTTCCGGCATTTGTCGCATCTGCCCGGCGTCGAACTCTATCAGGCGCACATTGAGCGCTATGCCTTCGAGCCGCATACCCATGACGCCTTCGCCATCGGCACCGTGGACACCGGGGCGGAGCGTTTTCGCTATCGCGGGGCGCAGCATTTAGCGGCGCCGGGCGCGCTGGTATTGATGAACCCGGACGAGCTGCACACCGGCGAAGCCGAAACGCCGGGCGGTTGGTGTTACCGCATGCTCTATCTGGCGCCCGAGGCGCTGGAGCAGCTGTCCGGCGATCGGAGCCAGTGGTTTACCGAGGCGGTGCGCCACGATCCGCGGGCGGCGCACCGCCTGTCCGCCATTCTCGCCATGCTGTGGCAAACCGAGGATCCGCTTACGCTCGACGGCCTGCTGCTGGAGGCCGTCGAGTTGCTGCAACCGCATATCCGCACCGGGCAACGAGAGAAAGCCGAGGCGGCGCACCGTTTCGAGGTGGTGAAAAGCCACCTGCACGATAATTATGCCGAGGCCGTAACCCTCCACCAACTGGCCGATCTGGTCTCGCTCAGCCCGTACCATTTCCAGCGCAAGTTCAAGGCCGAATATCACGTCTCGCCGCAGCAGATGCTGATGGCGATCCGGCTGTCGCAGGCTAAACGCATGCTGGAGCGCGGCATACCCGCCGCACAGGTGGCGGCGGCGGCGGGGCTGACCGATCAGGCACATCTGACGCGCGCGTTCGCTAACCGTTACGGCGTCACGCCGGTGCGTTTCCAGAAACAGGTGAAATTGGGCTAAAACAGCAACCTGCTACAATAATTCCTCCCCGCGTTTTCGCTACTCTGCCGCTGTCTTGTCGGGCGGGTTGGCCGCGCCGGCCGTTTGTCGGAGTCGTTATGTTCATTGGCGTTGTGTTTGCCCTGGCCGCCGGGCTGATGTGGGGACTGATTTTCGTCGGCCCGCTGCTGGTACCGGACTATCCCGCCGCGCTGCAGTCCACCGGGCGCTATCTGGCCTTTGGGCTGATTACCTTGCCGCTGGCGTGGTTTGATCGTCGCCGTCTGCGCAAGCTGCGGCGTCAGGATTGGCTGGAAGCGCTCAAGCTGACGGCCATCGGCAATCTGCTGTACTACCTGTGTTTGGCCAGCGCCATTCAGCGCACCGGCGCACCGGTCTCGACCATGATCATCGGCACTTTGCCGGTGGTGATCGCCATCTGCGCCAACCTGTTTTACGGCCGGCACGACGGGCGCCTGGCCTGGGGCAAGCTGGCGCCGGCGCTGCTGCTGATCGTCTGTGGATTGGCGTGCGTGAACGTCGCCGAGCTGCGCGGCAATGCGGTATCGATCGACGGCTGGCGCTATCTCAGCGGTCTTGGGCTGGCCGTGTTGGCGGTGGCGTGCTGGACCTGGTTCCCGCTGCGCAATTCACGCTGGCTGCGGGAGAATCCGACGCAGCGTCCGGCCACCTGGGCCACGGCCCAAGGGCTGGTGACGCTGCCGCTGGCGCTGCTGGGCTATCTGGCGGTCTGCGGCCAGCTGGCGCTGAGCGAGCCGGCGTTCACCTTGCCGTTCGGCCCGCGCCCTGAGGTGTTTATCCCTCTGATGCTGGTCATCGGCGTGTTCTGTTCCTGGCTGGGGGCGCTGTGCTGGAACGAAGCCAGCCAGCGGCTGCCGACGGTGTTGGTGGGGCCGCTCATCGTGTTCGAAATTCTGGCGGGGCTGGCGTATACCTTTCTGCTGCGTCAGGCCTGGCCGCCACTGCTGACATTGGCCGGCATCTTCTGCCTGATGGCCGGCGTGGTGTACGCCATGCGCATCAAGCCGCAGCCGGTAGTGGTGGCGCTGGAGGACAAGCCGAGGTGACGCCCGCCGCGAAGGCGGGCGCGAGGGTTAACGCTTGCTGTGGTGAATGATCTCTTCGGCCACGTTGCGCGGCGCTTCGGCGTAGTGGCTGAATTCCATAGTGTAGGTGGCGCGGCCCTGGGACATCGAACGCAGGGTGGTCGAGTAGCCGAACATCTCGGACAGCGGCACCTTGGCGCGAATTTCCTTGCCGCCGCCGCCCGGGATCTCTTCCATGCCCTGCACCAGGCCGCGGCGTGAGGAGAGATCGCCCATCACGTTGCCGGCGTAATCCTCCGGCGTTTCCACCTCCACCGACATGATGGGTTCCAGGATCACCGGATCCGCCAGACGGCAGGCTTCCTTGAAGCCGAAGATCGCCGCCATGCGAAACGCCTGTTCCGACGAGTCGACGTCATGGTAAGAACCGAAGGTCAGGTGCACCTTGACGTCCACTACCTGGTAACCGGCCAGCACGCCGTTGTTCAGCGCCTCGAGCACGCCTTTTTTCACCGCCGGGATAAACTCGCCGGGAATGACGCCGCCCTTGATTTCATCGAAGAACTCGAAGCCTTTGCCGGGTTCGTTCGGCTCGACGGTCAGCACCACGTGGCCGTATTGCCCTTTACCGCCGGACTGGCGCACGAACTTGCCTTCCACGTCGGCCACCCGTTTGCGGATGGTTTCGCGGTACGACACCTGCGGCTTGCCGGTGGTGGTCTCCACCCCGAATTCACGGCGCATGCGATCGACGATAATCTCCAGGTGCAGCTCGCCCATGCCGTAGATAATGGTCTGGCCGGATTCTTCATCGGTGCGCACCCGGAACGACGGATCTTCCGAAGAGAGGCGCTGCAGCGCGATGCCCATTTTCTCCTGGTCGCCCTTGGTTTTCGGCTCGATCGCCTGGGCGATCACCGGCTCGGGGAAGGTCATGCGCTCCAGCGTGATGATGGCGCCGGGATCGCACAGCGTATCGCCGGTGGTGACGTCCTTCAGGCCGACGCAGGCGGCGATGTCGCCGGCGTGCAGCTCGTCGATGTCATTACGATCGTTGGCGTGCATTTGCACGATCCGGCCGATGCGCTCCTTTTTGCCTTTGATCGGGTTGTAAACGCTGCTGCCTTTGGCCAGCACCCCGGAGTAGACGCGCACGAAGGTCAGCTGGCCGACGAACGGATCGGTCATCAGCTTGAACGCCAGCGCCGAGAACTTTTCGTTGTCGTCTGCTTTGCGGGTGATGATTTCATCGTGTTCGCCGTGGCCTTCCATCGGCGGCACATCGAGCGGCGAGGGCATCAGCTCGATCACCGCGTCCAGCATGCGTTGCACGCCTTTGTTGCGGAACGCCGATCCGCACAGCATCGGCTGGATTTCACCGGCGACGGTGCGCACCCGCAGCCCGTGGACGATCTCCTCTTCGCTCAGCGGCACCTGGTTGAGGTATTTCTCCATCAGTTCTTCCGAGGCTTCGGCGGCGGCCTCAATCATGTTTTCACGCCACTCCTGCGCCGATTCGCGCAGGTCGGCCGGGATCTCTTCGAAGCTGAAGTTCATGCCCTGCGAGGCTTCGTCCCACAGAATGGCCTTCATCCGCACCAGATCCACCACGCCGCTGAAGCGGTCTTCGGCGCCGATAGGGATAACGATCGGCACCGGGTTGGCTTTCAGGCGCTCGATCATCATTTTGCGCACGCGGAAAAAATCCGCGCCGATGCGGTCCATCTTGTTGACGAACGCCAGCCGCGGCACCTTGTACTTGTTGGCCTGGCGCCAGACGGTTTCCGACTGCGGCTGCACGCCGCCCACCGAGTCATAGACCATCACGGCGCCGTCCAGCACGCGCATCGAGCGTTCCACTTCAATGGTGAAATCGACGTGCCCGGGGGTGTCGATGATATTGATGCGGTGCTGCGGATAGTTATGCTGCATGCCGTTCCAGAAGCAGGTGGTGGCCGCCGAGGTGATGGTGATGCCGCGCTCCTGTTCCTGCGCCATCCAGTCCATGGTCGCCGCGCCGTCATGCACTTCACCCAGCTTGTGGCTGACCCCGGTGTAAAACAGAATCCGCTCGGTGGTGGTGGTCTTGCCGGCATCGATATGCGCGGAGATGCCGATATTGCGGTAACGTTCGATAGGGGTGGTGCGAGCCATAATCAACCTTTCTTAGCCGCGTGAAGGAGAGCGGCTTAAACAGCATGGATAATGGTGATAATCCTCATAGGGTTATCCGTCGGATCGCAGAGCCTCGCTCTGGTCACAAACTAATCGTAGTTGAAGGCGTTGGTTTTTTTAAGCGATGGCTGTGATAGATGAAAGTTTGCACGCAGGCGAAAAAAAGGCCCGTAACGGGCCTGTTGTCGAGCGGCGCGTTCGCCGCTTATTTGCGTCCCAGCAGGAAGCCGAAAACGATGCCGACCGCTGCCGCAACGGCCACGCCGGCCAGCGGGTTGGCTTCCACCTGCGTTCTTACGCTGTCCGCGGCGTCTCGGGCGGCATAGCTGGCCTGGGAGGCGTATTTGCGCGCCGCGCCGCGCACCTGATGCTCCGGCGAATCAACGGCTTTGCCGAACGCTTCTTCTACCGCGCCTGCGGCTTCATTGGCTTTGTCTTCCGCTTTTCCAAACATGCTGCTCTCCTGTTCCTTGTGGGATAATGAACCCTAAGCCTAGCAGGCAAACGACGTTTTTTGCAGCATTCTGTGCGTTATAAGAGCAATCCGAGCAGAGAAAAGTCTTGCCGGGCGCGCGGTGGCGGCTTCACCCGCGCGGCTTTTTGTGTTCTATTGGCTAGCGGTTTAACCGGGTACCGTTAACCTTTGACCGATTCGTTGAGTTGAAAGGACTCCCCATGTCAGTACTGCGTATTCTGGCGCTGCTCGCCGCGACTGCCGCCGCGTTGCCCGCTCAGGCTAAGCCTGCGCTCCACGGGGCGGCGGCCGGAAACGGCATTCGTTGGCAATCTTGTCTCAACAGCGGCTTTCAGCGCTGGTTCGATGAGGCGCCGCCGCCGGGGCTGCGCTGCGGCTATCTCGAGGTGCCGCTGGCGTACGCCACGCCGCCCGCTCATGCGGCGCAGGCGGGCGAACAGACCGTGCGCCTGGCGCTGACCCTGCTGCCCGCCACCGGGCCGAAAAAGGGCAGCGTGGTGACGATCAGCGGCGGGCCGGGCCTGCCGGGCATCAACCCCTATTTAGGCAACGACGCCCACGTCGCCAGGCTGCGTAAATCCTACGACATCATCGGTTACGATCCGCGCGGCGTCGGCCAATCGACGCCGAAAATCTCCTGCCAGCTGGCCGAAGGTGACGAACTCCCTGAACCGGACGACAACGACGTGGCCGGCGCGGAGAACCAGACGCGCGCCCTGATTGCCGCCTGCATCAAACAGACCGGCGCGGACGTGCTGCAACATATCGGCACCGACGAAGCGGTCAACGATCTGAATGCGATCCGCCACGCGCTGGGCGAGCCAGGGCTGACGGCGGTGGCGTACTCTTACGGCACCAAGGTGGCGGCGCTGTATGCCGAGCGTTTTCCGAAGAAAACGCGCGCGCTGGTGCTGGACGGGGTGGTGGATCTGGCTGAGGACGATTTCACCCAGCGGTTGAACCAGGAACGGGGTTTCCAGCAAAGCTTCCTGCGCTTCGCCGCCTACTGCGGTAAAACCGACAGCTGTCAGCTGGGCGGCGGCGCCAATCAGGCGCTGCAGCGCTATCACGCCTTGCTGCGCAAGCTGCACGAGCAGCCGTTCGTCACTGCGGCAGGCTATGAAATCTCCGCCGACGACGTGCTGACGGTCACGCGTTCGCTGTTATTGTGGCCGGAGCGCTGGCATGAGCTGGCCACCGTGCTGCGCCAGCTCGATGCCGGCATCGCCGGGCAGCAGGTTTCCGATCTGATCGACGAAAGCTATTCGCCGGATGCCGATGACGCCCTGAACGTCATCACCTGCGCCGACGTCGCCAACCCGACGGCCGATCCGCAGCAGTTGCGCCGGCAGCGGCAGGAGATCAATACCGCCGCTTTGTATGCCCACTATCTGCCGCTGCACGAATACCCGCTGGAAATGTGCGATCTGTGGCCGTACCGCGGCAAAGATCGGCCGCACACCCCGGCGGCGTCCGCCGCGCTGCCGCCGCTGCTGTTCGTCGCCCAGCGCTACGATCCGACCACCCCGTACCGCAATGCGCAAGTGATGGCCGCCGCCTTTAAAAGCCCGCTGATCACCCGCGAACGCGACGGGCATACGCTGGCGCTGAACGGCATCGACAGCTGCGTTGACGAAAGCGTGGTGGATTATCTGCTGGCGCCGAAAAAGCCGCGCCGTGACAAGATTTGCCGCTGAGAAGGCCGGGGAGCAGCCCGGCCTTAAGTGAGTCAGCCGGCGAAAATATGCGCCTGGCCCATCACGTTGAGAGTGACCTGAGAACCGGGCAGCAGGCCTTCGCGGCTGACGGTTTTGATCTCGATTTGCGCGCCGCCGGCGACCATCCGCAGGTTGAGCGTAGAGACGAAGCCGGCGAAATCAATGTCGGTGATCACCGCCTGGCCGCGCTGCGCCGGATCGGACAAGCCGATTTGAATCTGCTCCGGGCGCAGCATGATGCGCGCCGGGCCGCTGCGTTGGCGATCGTCGACGGCGATGCGCCCCAGTGCGCAGTCGGCCCAGCCGTGCGCCAGTTCGGCGGTCAACACCAGCGTTTCGCCAAGGAAGCTGGCGGTCGGTTCATCGACCGGGCGCAGATAAAGATCCTGCGGCGCGCCCACCTGCGCCAGCCGGCCATTGCGCATCACCGCCACCTGATCGGCGAACGACAGCGCCTCGCTCTGATCGTGGGTGACCAGGATCGACGCTACTTTGGCCTCCGTCAGCAGTTCGGCCACCGCTTTTCGGGTGGCGGCGCGCAGGCCGGTATCCAGCGCCGAGAACGGCTCGTCCAGCAGCATCAGCCGGGGTTGCTGCGACAGAGCGCGCGCCAGCGCGACCCGCTGCTGCTGCCCGCCGGACAGTTCATGCGGCCACAGGGCCGCCAGACGGCGATCCAGCGCCACCATCTCCATTAACGCCTCGATGCGATGCTGTTTCTCGCGTTTGCTGCCCTTGAGACCAAAACCGATGTTGCCGGCGACGGTAAAGTGCGGGAACAGCGCGCCATCCTGCGGAACGAAGCCGATGCCGCGCAGATGCGCAGGTACCCAGCCGCCGCCGTTGCCCATGGCTTGCCCCTGCAGCAGGATCTGGCCGCCGTCGGGGATTTCAAAGCCGGCGATGATGCGCAGCAGAGTGGTTTTGCCGGAGCCGGAAGGGCCGACGATCGCCGTGCGGCTGCCGGCGGTAACCTGCAGGTCAATGTGTTCCAGCACTCTGATGGCGTTGTAAGATTTTCCGATACCGTGCAGTTCGAGCGTGCTCATAGTCCCGCCGTGCGTTTAGATTGAGAATAAAGAAGCCAGGTGAGCGGCAGCGACAGCGCCACCATAATCAGCGCATAAGGCGCGGCGGCGACGTAGTCTATCTCGCTGGTCAGCGCCCAGAAGCCGGTGGCCAGCGTGCGGGTGCCGTTCGGCGCCAGCAGCAGCGTGGCGGTCAGTTCATTGGCGATCGCCAGGAATACCAGCGCCGCGCCCGCAGCGGCGCCCGGCGCCGCCAGCCGCAGCGTGGTGCTCCACAACGCCTGCGCCGGCGATTTACCCAGGCTGCGCGCCACGTTTTCCAATTCCACCGGCGCCTGCGCGATACCGGCGCGCAGATTGATCAGCGCCCGCGGCATAAACATCAGCAGATACGCCAGCAGCAGGGTGATTTCGGTCTGGTAAATCGGCCGGAAGCTGTGAATGGTGATGGTCACCAGCGCCAGCGCCACCACGATGCCGGGCAGCGAGCTGGTCACGTAGTTGCAGCCTTCCAGCACCCGATACAGCCGGGCCGGATAGCGTACCGACAGCCAGGCCATCGGAATGGCGCACAGCGTGATCAGCAGCGCGCCGGCGGCGGACAGCGACAGCGTTTGCCACAGCGCGGGCCACAGCTCGGCGTTGCGCCACACCTCGAATCCACCCAGCCACAGCCAGCGGGCCAGGGTGATGAAAGGCACGCCCAACGCCAGCGCAGTCAGCGCGATCGGCAGCAGCAGCGCCAGCGCGGCGAGCGGCGGCGAAAGGCGGCGCGGCGTTTGGCTGCGGGCGCTGCCGGAACCGACGCGGGCATAGCGTGCGCGGCCACGGCTTATGGCCTCAAGCAACAGCAGCCCCAGGCAGCACAGCACCAACACGCCGGCCAGCATGTTGGCCGCCGGGCCGTTGAAGGTCGACTGGAACTGATCGAAGATCGCGGTGGTGAAGGTATCGAAACGGATCATGGCGTACAGGCCATACTCCGCCAGCAAGTGCAACGCGATCAGCAGCGAGCCGCCCCAGACCGCCAGTTTCAGTTGAGGCAATACCACGCGGAAAAACACCGCCGGCGGCCGGGAGCCGAGTGAGGTGGCGACGTCCTCGATACCGGGATCCAGGCGGCGCAGCACGGCGGCGGCCGGCAGGTAGATAAACGGAAAATAGGCGAGCACCGAGATGAAAACGCCGGCGCCCAGGCCGTGCATCGACGGCACCAGACTGATCCAGGCATAGCTTTGCACAAAGGCCGGCACCGCCAGCGGCGCGGTCGCCAATACCGCCCAGAGACGCCGGCCCGGCAGCGTGGTGCGTTCGGTCAACCAGGCCAGGGCCACCCCCAGCACGGCGCAGATCGGCAGCGTCAGTACCACCAACAGCAGGGTATTCAACAGCAGTTCCGCCACGCGCGGGCGGAAAACCAGAGCTTTGACCGTTTGCCAGCCGGTTTCAAACGCCACGCCGATAACGAATCCCAGCGGCAACAGCGCCAGCAGCGACAGCAACACGGCGCTGACCACCACGATCGCCCCTGGCCGCGGGTGACGGGGGACAACAGAATAACGCCGCGCGGTCTGCGCGGCGTGGGTACTCAGGTTTGACATAACGATCAAAAACTCTCGGTTTGCCGGCGGGCCTTA
This sequence comes from Serratia sp. CY40230, assembly GCF_052168835.1. Lineage (NCBI taxonomy): Bacteria > Pseudomonadati > Pseudomonadota > Gammaproteobacteria > Enterobacterales > Yersiniaceae > Serratia > Serratia sp. CY40230. The sequence goes on along the minus strand of NZ_JBJNLX010000001.1, from coordinate 125,307 downwards.
CAGCAGGCCGGCCTCGGTCATCAGTTCGACAACTTTCTTACTGTTCAACTGCGCGGCGTCTACCTTCGGCGCGTCCAGATCTTTCAGCGGCACCAGTTTCGGGTTGGAGGCCGCGCCGACGCCGACGGCGTATTCGAAGGCATTGTTGGTGCGCAGGATCTCCTGGCCCTGTTTGCCGGTGATCCACTTGATGAACGCCTGCGCCTGCTGCTGATGCTTGCTGGAAGCCAGCACGCCGCCGCCGGAGATGCTGACGAATGCGCCCGGATCCTGATGTTTGAAGTAATACAGCTTGATGTTGTTGCTGTTCTCGCCGGTTTTCGCGCCGTCCACGAACGGGTAGTAGTGATAGATCACGCCGCTGTCGATCTGGCCGGCATTGACCGCTTTCATCACCGTGCTGTTGCCTTTATAGGCGGTAAAGTTGGTTTTCATCGCTTTCAGCCACGCCAGCGTGGCTTTCTCGCCTTTCAGCTCCAGCAGCGCGCTGACGATCGCCTGGAAATCGGCGCCCGACGGCGAAGCGGCCCAGCGGCCTTTCCATTCCGGCTTGGCCAGATCCAGCAGTGATTTCGGCAGCTGCGCGTCGCTCAGTTTGGCCGGGTTATAAACAAATACGGTAGAGCGGGCGGCGATGCCGATCCAGCGGCCGTGGCTTGGGCGATATTGTGGTTCCACCTGCGCCAGCGTGGCAGCGTCCAGCGGGGCGAACAGCTTGGCGTTATCCACCAACACCATTGCCGGGGAGTTTTCCGTCAGGAACACGTCGGCAGGTGAAGCGCTGCCTTCCTGTACCAGTTGGTTGCCCAGTTCGCTGTCGCCGCCGTTGCGCAGCGTCACCTTGATGCCGGTGTCTTTGGTAAATCCGTCGACCCAGGATTTCACCAGATTTTCATGCTGGGCGTTATAAATAACGATGCCCTGGTCGGCGGAGGCCGCCTGAGCGCCAAAGGCCAGCATCATCGAGGAGGCGAGCAGGGCGACGGGGCCGAGAGATGAAATACGCAGCTTCATGCAGTTATCCTTTTTAGCGTTCGAATGAAGAAAACGAATATCGCCTGGCGAGCGCAAGCAGGCCGATTTTAGCCAAGAACATCAATAATGATAGTGAAAACGATTCGTATTAAATTATTTTTGACGATCGCTCACAAAATGAATTGCCCTAAGGATAAGTTAAGCTTCGGCTGGAATAATCTGTATTGATTGCCTGAATTTATGTCACCGCCGGTTCACGGCGTTCCTGACGGCAATGCCGGTCTCCGCGTTTATCCTCGTGTTTTTCATCGTTCTGTCGCCAGTACTTCTTTGATAATGAAAGAAATTCAACACCGCTTTTGGTTATGACTCATAGCGATTAATGATTTAATTTATTCCACTGCCTCATTGCATATTAAACGCGATAAAACACTAATCAGGGATATCGACGTGAAATATTCATTTAATGGCAAGAAACTGGCTGGTTTAATCCTCCTGGCTTTTAACGCTACGGCTGCCCATGCCGCCGAGGTGCCGGCAGGCGTTAAACTGGCGGCGGTGCAAGAACTGGTGCGCGCCAACGGGTATGAACCGGCGACGCTGGATCCAAACCTGGCCGAAAGCAATGTGGAGTTCTACATCTTCAACGATCTGTTCGAAGGCTTGCTGCGCGTCGGAAAAGACGGTGAAGTGATCCCGGCACTGGCGCAGACGTGGGAGCATCAGGGCAACGTCTGGACTTTCCATCTGCGGCCGCAGGCCAAATGGTCGAACGGCGATCCGGTGACCGCCGACGATTTCGTTTACAGCTGGCGGCGCCTCACCGATCCGAAAACCGCCTCGCCGTACGGTAGCTATCTGGCTTCGGCCTACGTGCTGAATGCGTCGGCGATCAACGCCGGCAGCAAACCGCCGAGCGAGCTGGGCGTTAAGGCGCTGAATGCGCACACTCTGCAGGTGACGCTGTCGGAGCCTAATTCCTATCTGCTCAAGCAACTGGTGCATTTCCCGGTTTTGCCGGTTAACCGCAAGGTGGTGGAGCAGTACGGCAAAAACTGGACGCAGCCGGCGCACTTTGTCGGCAACGGGGCGTTCCGCCTCAGCCAGTGGGTGGTCAACGAAAAGGTGGTGGTGGAACGTAACCCGCAGTATTGGGATAACGCCAATACCGTGCTCAACAAGGTCACCTTCTTGCCGATCCAGGGCTTCCCGGAAGTGGCGCGTTTTCGCGCCGGTGAGGTTGAGCTGGGGTATACCACGCCGCCGGAGCTGTATCAGCAGCTGAAAAAAACGCTCGGCGAGCAACAGCTGGTGACCTATCCACTGCTCTCCACCAGCTATTTCGCCTTCAACAACCGCCAGGCGCCGTTTAACGACGTGCGGGTGCGCCAGGCGCTGAACCTGGCGCTGGACAAAGAGATTATCGCCGGCAAAGTGTTGGGATACGGCCAGCAGCCGGCCTGGACCTTTACCCCAACCGGGGCGGGCGGCTATAGCCTGCAGCCCGGCGCCGCGGCCGGTTTGACGCCGGAACAACGCCACGCCCAGGCGAAGCAACTGCTGGCGCAGGCCGGATTCAACGCCGAGCATCCGCTGCGCTTTACCGTGTTGTACAGCAATGACGCCACCATCAAGAAGATCGTCATCGCCGCCGCCGCCATGTGGAAAAAGAACCTCGGCGCAGAGGCCACCTTGCAAAGCCAGGAGCGCAAAGTCACGCTGGACAATATCAACCGCGGGCAGTACGGCGTGGCCTTTACCCGCTGGCTGGCGGATTACAACGATCCGTCTACTTTCCTGAACGTGTTCCGTTCCGACAGCAGCGAGAACAGCCCCAAATACCGCAATCCGGAGTACGATCGCATTCTGCATCAGGCGACGGCGGCGCCGACACCGCAGCAGGTGCAGCAGTATTTCCAGCAGGCCGAGGCGGTGCTGGCCGTCGATACGCCGGTCGCGCCGGTGTACTACGAAGCCAACGCCACGCTCATCAAACCTTACGTGAAGGGGATCGACTTTACTCGTCAGGGCGCCTTATACGATAAAAACGTCTACATTCTCGAACACTGAAAAATAAAAAACGGCTGATTTATATCAGCCGTTTTTATAAATGGCCGTTTAATTAAAATTATCCTAAATACTCCATAAACGACGGGCAATCTTTTCTTCCCGCCGGATAAAACAACGCCTATACTGCGCCGGTAGTTTATATGCAGTATCTCGTTTGGCGAGGCTCCTATACAAACACAGGTTACTGATCTGACGACATCGAGAGATGCCCAAGGTTAAGACAGGCTTTATCGGATTAAGGTTTAGCCCAAAGTAACTTCCGAGCAACAACTCGGATACGTTGTATAGTGCTAAAACCTGGACGCGGAGATAGGCAGTCTGCACTCCCTCTGTGGTTACGCCCCTATGCGATTCGCTGTTGAAGTTCACAACAGAAATAGGGACTGACAAAATGATCAAGTCACATCAACACTATTCTTCTCCGGCGCTGAACGCGACTGAAACTCTCGACGAGACTTCGGTCGCCGGTTATATGAACGCCGATTTTATTACCGTTCCCGCAACGATGACGGTCAATCATGCCCGGGAATATTTACTTTCGCAGCTCAAAACGGACGAAATTCCCAGCCGGGTATTTATTACCGCGGACGATTATCATCTGCGCGGCACACTGTCGGTGAAAAAACTGTTGCAGTGCGAAGAACAGGATAAAGCCGTCGGCGTAATGATGGATTACAGCTATTTCCAGGTTTCGCCCGACGATGACCGCAACGACGTGGCGCATCTGCTGGGCAAAGGGGGGCTGGACGTGGTGCCGGTGGTGGCCAATAACACGCTGGTCGGCGTACTGGGCGAGCGTGAGATCGCCCAGCTGGTCGAGGATGAAAACACCGAGGATGCACAACGCCAGGGCGCGAGCCTGCCGCTGGACAAGCCTTATCTGGAGACCAGCCCGTGGGCGCTGTGGCGTAAACGCTCGGTGTGGCTGCTGATGTTGTTCGTCGCTGAAGCCTACACCGGCAACGTGCTGAAAGCGTTTGAAGATCAGCTCGAAGCGGCGATTGCGCTGGCGTTCTTTATCCCGCTGCTGATCGGCACCGGCGGCAACAGCGGCACCCAGATCACCTCGACGCTGGTGCGCGCCATGGCGCTGGGCGAGGTCAGCCTGCGCAACCTGGGCGCGGTGATCCGCAAGGAGGTCACGACCTCGCTGCTGATCGCCGTCACCATCGGCCTGGCGGCCTGGGTGCGCGCCTGGATCATGGGCGTCGGCATGGAGGTGACGCTGGTGGTCAGCCTGTCGCTGGTGGCGATCACCGTGTGGAGCGCCATTGTTTCGTCGATCATCCCGATGCTGCTGAAACGTCTCGGCATCGATCCTGCCGTGGTGTCGGCGCCGTTTATCGCCACCTTTATCGATGGCACCGGCCTGATTATTTATTTCAAAATCGCCCAGCACGTTTTGGGTATTTAAACCGCTCCGCCCGTAAAGGGCGGAAATGTGACAAACCTGAGGAGGACGTTAAAAACCATGGACGCCGACCAACCCCGACATTTAACGCAAGGGGATTTTATCGATAACATTTAACCTGAGGACAAAATAATGGGAAACATGACTATTTTTATGGGATTCCTGGCAATGATCAGCTCGCTGGGCCTGTTGGCGGCCTATATGAGTACCAAATGGGATGATTGATGAACGCTAAAGATCCGCCTAGATGCATCCTCCCCGTAACCGCTATTTATTATGGGGAGGATTTAGCGGCGCGCTGAACGCGCGGCCTGATACGGGAGTTGATAATAATGACGATTCTTATTCTGGGATTGCTCTACGCCATTTTAATGATTTCGGTGGGGGTGAATGAGATTTATTTTTATTCCACCGGGAAATCCAATTTTCTTACTAGCCTCATGCTGACTTTCTCTGGCAGTATGCTGCTGATCGCCTTTGTCTGGCAATTATCCTCTAAAGTAAAAAAATAAATCACCGTCCGAATGTGAGCAGCATCATGCAAAATGAAAAACAGGCCGTGGCCAGAAACTCGATGATCGCCAGCGGGTTGCTGGCCACGGGCAAATTCGTCGCCGGCATTTTTACCGGCAGTATTGGCCTGATATCCGAAGGGATCCACTCTTTCACCGATTTTATCTCCACCAGCATCACCTGGCTGGCGGTGCGCATCAGCGATAAACCCGCCGATGACGATCACCACTTCGGCCACGGCAAGGTGGAAAACCTGGCGGCGCTGTTCGAGGTGTTGCTGTTGCTCGGCGCCGCCGGTTGGATCGTCTACGAGGCGGGCAGCAGCCTGCTCGGACAACCGCATGAGATCGTCGCGGCGCCGGTGGTGATCGCGGTGCTGCTGATTTCCATCTGCGTCGATTTTTTCCGCGTGCGGGCGCTCAACCGCGTCGCCAAGGCGACCGACAGCGCGGCGCTGGAGGCGGATGCGCTGCATTTCTTCTCCGACATGCTTTCGTCCGGCGTGGTGCTGCTGGGCATGGTGTTTGTGCTGCTGGGCTTTGGCCGTGCGGACGCCATCGCCGCGCTGATCGTCGCCGGTTTTATCTTTGTCGCGGCAATCAAACTGGGTAAACGCTCCTTCGACTCGCTGATGGATGCCGCGCCGGCCGGAGCCACCGAGGCGATTCGCGCCACGCTGGACAGCTTCCCGGCGGTGCTGGCCTGCGACAGCGTGCGCATTCGCAACGCCGGCGCCGTACTGTTTGTCGAGATCACGGTGGCGGTGTGCCGCACCTTGCCGCTGGAGCGCATCGATGCGTTGAAGCGAGAAATCGTCGAACGACTGCGGGAGCAGTATGCCAAGGCGGAGTTTACCGTCATCGCGGTGCCGCAGACCCGCAGCGACGAAGACATGGCGACGCGCATTCGGGCGATCGCCGCCAATCACGGCGCGCAGGTGCAGAACGTCACCTTGCAGCAGTTGCCGACGCACATGGCGATCGGCATGGATCTGGCGGTGCCGGCCAACGCCAGCGTGGCGCAGGCGCATGATATCGCCACGGAGATAGAAGGGATCCTGCGTCAGACGATCGGCGAGGACACCGAGATAGAGACCCATCTGGAACCGCAGACGCCGCACTGGCTGGCCAGCGAGGATGTTTCCGCCGCCGAGCTGGCCGATATCCGGCTGATTTTGCAGTCGGCGCTGGAGCAGGGGGATAAGGTGCAAGACGTCCATAACATCCGGGCGCGCAGAACCGACGGTGGCATCATCGTCAACTTCCACTGCCGGGTGTCGCCGGCGGTAACCATCGCCGCCGCGCACGATGCGGTCGATCGGGTCGAGCGGCGGCTGCGCGCGCTTTATCCGGCCATCTCACGCGCGATAGGGCACGTCGAGCCGATCAAGCCCGGCGTTTGAATCAGCTCGGCCAATTGCGGATAGAGCGCCGCGTTGGCCAGCAGCAGCGGGTTGCCGCGCCGCAGCCCGTTATTGTTCATGAAGTCGTTCGCCACGCCGCCGGCTTCGCGCGTCAGCACCAGCCCAGGCAGGCTGTCCCAGGCGTTCATATGCGGTTCGTAATAGCCCAGCAGGCGCCCGGCGGCCACCTGGGCGGTCATCAACGCGCCGGAGCCGCTGCGCACAAACATGCCGCCCGCCTGCAGCAGGCGACAGAGAAAACCGCTGAATTCCGCCGCAGAGGCGCGCGGTGATATCCCGACGCCCATCACGCCATCCGCGACGCTGCGCCCGGCATGCACGCCGATCGGTTCCCCGTTGAGGAAAGCGCCTTGGCCGCGGCAGGCGCGGAACATCTCGCGGTGGTTGGGATCGTAGACCACGCCGATCGTTGGCTCGCCGTCGATCACCACGCCTATCGCGATACACCAGGTATGCAACCCGTTCAGGAAGCAGGCGGTGCCGTCAATCGGATCGACCACCCAAATACAGGCGGCGTTATCACCGCTGCCGCCGCTCTCTTCGCCGAGAAACCCGTCCTGGGGAAATCGGCGGTTGATCATACGGCGGATCAGCGCCTCGACGCGGCGATCGGCTTCGCTGACCACGTCCTGCAGGCCCTGTTTAAACTCGACGGCCAGACTTTGCCGGCGCTGATAAAAGCTGAAGGCGAGATCGGCGGCGGCGCGGGCGATCTCACGCGCGAAGCGGTAGCGCGCCTCGATGTCCCGTGGAGAGAGTGACGTCATGGCAGGCAGTATTCCAAACAAAGTTTAGTGTGCAGGGTGCCATAGTCAGATGACAATACGGTGTCTATTCCTGCTTGATTTCAGGTTTGATTTAATTTATTTACTTTACTGTAAAGTAAATTTAATTATTAAACGTACCATCAAAGCATCCGTCAGCAAGATAATCAGAGGGGTCAGGCATGCTAGCGCATTTTTTCATCTTTCGACCGGTGTTTGCGGCCGTGCTGGCCATCTGCATTATGGCAGCGGGTGTTCTGGCGCTCTGGACATTGCCGATTGAGCAATATCCCGACATCGCGCCACCTGGTGTCACGGTGACAGCCAATTACCCCGGTGCTTCGGCCAAAACGGTAGAGGACAGCGTGACTCAGATTATCGAACAACAAATTAAAGGCATCGATGGCCTGTTGTATTTCTCATCAACCAGCAGTTCGGCGGGCCAGGCTCGCATCAGCCTTAGCTTCGAACAACAAACCGATCCGGACATTGCTCAGGTTCAAGTGCAAAATGCGGTCAATCAAGCAACGTCGCGATTGCCGCAAGAAGTGCAGCAGCAAGGCATCACTGTGACTAAATCGCAGGGTGATAGCCTAATGGTGGTTGCCTTGTACGACACGCAAGGCCGTATGGACAGCGTTGATATCAATGATTTTCTGGTCAGTTCGCTGCAAGATCCGCTGAGCCGGGTGGATGGCGTCGGGGAGACGACGGTGTTTGGTGCCCAATATGCTATGCGCATTTGGCTCAATCCGATCAAACTGAGCGGCTATGGTTTGATGCCGTCTGACGTGCAGGTCGCCATAGAAGCGCAAAATGCCCAGGTCACCAGCGGTGAGATCGGAGCCTTGCCTACGATAGAAGGCCAGTCGTTGAACGCGACCGTGACCGCACAATCGCGGCTGGAAACGCCGGAACAGTTTGAGGATATTATTCTGCGTACCAATACCGACGGTTCGGCGGTGTATTTGCGCGATGTTGCTCGTGTTGAAATCGGGGCGGAAAACTATCAAAACCAAACGCGCCTCAATGGTCACCCGGCGGCGGGTATTTCGATTCAGTTGGCTTCCGGCGCCAATGCGCTGGAGGTGGCAGAGCGGGTACGGGCCGAAGTGAATCGCAGGGCCCCGCAGTTTCCACCGGGGTTGCAGGTGGCTTATCCCCGAGACAGCACGCCGTTCGTACTGGTTTCCATTGAAGGCGTCGTACAAACGCTGTTGGAAGCGATCGCGCTAGTGATTGTGGTGATGTATCTGTTTTTGCAAAATTGGCGCGCCACGCTGATCCCCACCATTACGGTACCCGTAGTGTTGCTCGGCACTTTCGGTGTTTTGGCGCTGTTGGGTTACAGCGTAAACACCTTGACACTGTTCGCCATGGTGCTCGCGATCGGCCTGTTGGTAGATGACGCGATTGTGGTGGTTGAAAATGTTGAGCGCGTGATGGAGGAGGCGCAATTGTCACCGCGCGAGGCGACGTTGCTTTCGATGCGGGAGATCAATGGCGCTCTGATCGGCATCGCGCTGGTACTTTCGGCGGTATTTATTCCAATGGCATTTTTCGGCGGTTCAACCGGGATGATCTACCGACAGTTTTCCATCACGCTGGTCGCGGCTATGGTGCTGTCGGTTTTAGTTGCGTTGACCTTGACGCCGGCACTGTGTGCCGGTTTGCTGAAACCGCCGGTGCACCGGCCGCGCAGCCGTTTTTTTCGCGGCTTTAACCGCCTGGTGGAATACGGGCAGCGGCGTTATGGACTGGGATTGAACCATGTGATGGCGCGCAAGGGGCGTTTTTGCCTGTTGGCGCTGCTGCTGGTTAGTTTCATGATCTGGCAATATCTGCGTATGCCTACCGGTTTTCTCCCGGTTGAGGATCAGGGCTCGGTAATGGTCCAGTTTTCTCTGCCGCCAGGTGCCCCGATGGCCAGAACGCAACAGACTGCTGACGCTATCGCCGACTATTTCATGACCGCCGAGCGGGACAACCTGAATGTAATCTTCATGGTTGTCGGGCGCAATAACGCCGGCAGTGGTCAGAATGTCGGTATGGCGTTTGCCGAACTGAAACATTGGTCGCTACGCAGCGGTGATGAAAATAACGCGCAGGCGATTATTAGCCGCGCCAATCGCCATTTCAAAAGCTATCGTGACGCGCAGATCAATGTGTTGTCGCCGCCGGCGGTGCGCGGGTTGGGGCAGTCCAGTGGATTTGAATTGTGGTTACAAGATCAAAACGGCGTCGGGCATGACGCGCTGCAAGCTGCTCAGAGGCAGGTGATCGCCGCCGCTACCGAAGATCCGTTGTTAACGGCGGTGCGCATAAACGGCCTCGAAGATAAAGCGCAATTGCAGGTCGATATCGACCAGCAAAAAGCTAGCGCACAAGGGCTGCAGCAGGCTGACATCACCAACACGCTTTCTGCCGCATGGGGAGGCGCTTATATTAACGATTTTATCGATCGCGGCCGCGTGAAGCGGGTCTACATGCAGGGGGATGCGGCCTGGCGCTCGGCGCCGGATGATATCGATAGTTGGTTTGTACGTGGTGAAAGCGGCAGCATGGCGTCCTTTGCCAGCTTCGCGACTACGCGTTGGCTCTCAGGCCCACAAATGCTTCAGCGCTTTAACGGGCTGTCGGCCACGCAGTTACAGGGGGCGGCAGCCGAGGGAGAAAGCTCCGGCACCGCGATGGCGCGTATGCAGAGTATCATCGGCGATATAGACGGCTACCGCCTTGAGTGGAGTGGGCTCTCATATCAGGAGCAATTGGCCGCCGGGCAAACACTGGTGGTGTATCTAGCCTCGGTGTTGTTCATTTTCCTCTGTCTTGCCGCGCTGTATGAGAGTTGGTCTATTCCGTTGTCTGTGATGCTGATCATTCCCCTCGGGATTATCGGAGCCGTTGTTGCCGCACGCCTTGCGGGGTATGAAAACAATATTTACTTCCAGGTGGGAATGTTGACGACGATTGGTCTGGCGGCGAAAAACGCGATCCTGATCGTCGAGTTTGTTGAAACACAGCTAAAAACGGGATCCGCTTTGTTGCAGGCGACATTGGAAGGGGCGCGATTGCGTCTGCGGCCCATCGTGATGACTTCATTGGCGTTTGTCGCTGGTGTAATCCCGCTGGCGCTTTCTGTCGGTGCCGGGGCCGCCAGCCGGCGCGAAATCGGTATTGCTGTGATAGGCGGCATGATTTCTGGCACACTGCTGACATTATTGTTCGTACCGCTGTTTTTTGTTCTGACTAAACAAGGGTTGGCACGACTTAAAGCGCGAAAATGAGCCTCTGGGCAGGGGAGATAATATGATCAACCGTCAACCGGGAAGGCCGATGAAGGCCAGGCCCCGGATACTGGAAACCGCCAGCGTTCTGTTTTTGCAGCAGGGCTTGGACATCTCTTTGGACGAGATAGCCAACGAGGCGGGAACCACCCGTCAAACCTTATACAATCATTTCCCGAGCAAGGATGCCTTGGTGTTGGAGACGTTCAACCATCTTATCGAAAAGATGCAGCCGCCAATTGCCACCATTCTGACACAGGAGAGTGTGGATTTACCGCAGGTGTTGGCACGTTTCGCCTCGGTGGTTCAGGCGCATTTTTTCAGCGTTGAGAACGTGCATTTTCAGCGGTTGCTGGTGCAACTGCTGTTGCAGAAACCTGAGTTGTACGCCACGTTGCGCGAACGCAATGCCGGGCGAGTGCTTCAGGCGTTAGCGAGGATATTGGAACAGGCGCGGCAGCATGGGCAAATCCAATTTGTCCATGCGCAGCCGCAGGCGATGGCATTTCTGGGCGCGGTTATGGGGTATCCGTTGCCCGCGGTTTTGCTATCCGACCAGTGGCCGACGCCGGAACAATTGCAACAAATGACCGAAGCGGCTATCACCGCGTTTCTTTTGGCCTGGCAATATTCGCCGTCTGCCATTACCGAATAACGAAAGAGAACGTGAGCCTGGTGCTTTGTTGCATATGTAGAGCCTCGGCTGGTATCGCCGCCCGCCAAAACGCCAGCCCGCGCGGATTATCCTGGCTGACCGACAGCGACCAACCGCCGGGATGCTGCGCGAACAAGGCGCGGGCAGCCTGTTGTCCAAGCCCGTTGCGTCGCCATTCGGGCTTGATGTAGAACTCCGCCATTTCGACGGTGGCGCTATCGAGACGCCTGACCAACGCGAACCCGGCCGTTTGCCGATCGCTCAACATCAAATAGGGGTAGCGGCCGGCCTCGCGCCAGTAGAGCGGCAAATAGGGGTAATCCCCATCGACGCCCAGCTCGCGAAGGCAATCGGACAGCATGGCCGCCAGCAGCGGGCGCTGCGCGAGTGAGGCTTGCTCAAGGGAAAATGCCATGTCGCACTCCGTCAAAAAACAGGCCGCCGGATGGCGGCCTGTCAAGATTAACCCAGACTCAACCGGGCGGTGATGTCGGCAATCTCGCGGCGCCAACGCGCCTGAAGCTCCGGTTTTTGATGCTTCGGTTTACGCGCCAGGTCGGCCTCCAGTTTGCTTTCGAGGGCAAACAGGGCGGTCAGCAACGCCTCTTCGCCTTCCAACTGCGGGGTTGGCGTCGGGGCGTCTGCGTTGGCCTCGTGCGCCAGCGCCGGCGTTTCACCCGCCAGACGCTGGTACACCGGCGCCAGATCGTGCCACTCCTCCAGTTTTTGCTGGTCTATCAGCCAAAAGCGGTTGCAGCTCTGTTCGATCAGCATCCGATCGTGGGTGACCAGCATGACGGCGCCGGGGAACTGACGCAGCGTTTCCGCCAACTCCTCTTTGCCCGCCATATCCAGGTGGTTGGTGGGCTCGTCCAGCAGCAGCAACGAATGGTTGGCCAGCGTCAGGCCGACAAACAGCAACCGTGAACGCTCGCCGCCGCTCAGCGAACGGATTTGCTGATGGTGGCGCAGGTAAGGGAACCCGGCGCCGATCAGCGCCATTTTCCGCTGTTCCTCGGTCAGCGGCGCAAACTGCGCCAGCGCTTCGCTCAACGTGTCTTCATCGCGCAGCTGTTGCAGGCTCTGATCGTAATAGCCGATGCGCACGCGCGGATGGAACAGCGCCGGGCGCTGCGTTTGTTGCTGATACTCGCGCCACAGCAGGCGCAACAGCGACGATTTGCCGCAGCCGTTGCGCCCGACGATGGCGATGCGATCGCCGCTTTTCACGCGCAGATGTTCCAGGCTGAACAGCACCGGCGCATCAGGCGCCGGGCGCACCGCCCAGTGCGGCAGCGCCAGCAGGCGATCGGCGTCCAGCGCTTCTCCCTGCAGCCGCAGCCGCCACGGGCTGCCGGCGGTCAGGGTGGTCTGTTCTTCCTTCAACCGATCGACGCGCTTCTCCATTTGCTTGGCCTTGCGCGCCAGATCTTCGTTGTCGTAGACCTTGCCCCAGGTCGCCAGGCGCTTGGCGCTTTTTTCCACCCGGTCGATTTCCTTTTGCTCGGCGTGGCGCCGCTGTTCGTCCGCGGCGTCCTGTTCCGCCAGCGCGGTGCGCGCCGCAGAGCAGGGCAAACGGAAGAACTGCAGCGTTTTGTCGCGCAGGATCCAGGTGCAGTTGGTTACCTGGTCGAGCAGGTAGCGATCGTGCGACACCAGCACGAAACTGCCGGTCCAGTTACGCAAGAACTGTTCCAGCCACAGCAGCGTGGGCAGGTCCAGGTGGTTGCTGGGTTCGTCGAGCAGCAGCAGATCGGGTTGGCGGATCAGCGCGCGCGCCAACAGCAGCCGCGTATGCTGGCCGCCGCTGAGGGTCCCGGCGGTCAACGTCCAGCTCGCCGGTTCAAACCCCAGCTCGGCCAGTAGCGCTTCGCAGCGCCAGCGTTCGCTGAGGTGTTGGCCCGCAGGCAGCCGCGCCAGTACCGCATCCAGCAGGGTGCTGGCGTGCAGCTCCGACGGCAGGTGCTGCTCGATGCGCGCCATCAGACATTGATGTGACAATGTCACCGTTCCGGTGTGCGCAGGCAGGTCGCCGCTGAGAATTTGCAGCAGGGTGCTTTTGCCGCAGCCGTTATCGCCGATCAAACCGATGCGGTCGCCTTTTTTCAGGCTGAAGGAAATCTCGCTCAGCAGGACGCCGAACGCGTTGTCGTAACCGACAGATTGTGCAGACAGTAATGTGCTCATTGCTTACTCAAGAGTTACAGGCATGACAATGCCTATCGTCAAACATTGCTGACGACAACCCGGTAAGCCGGAGGGAAGATCCTGGATTTAGTAAGCTTCGCTCAAGCTGGGTTATCGCAGCGCGATACCGGTAATGCTTGAGCGGCGACGATTACCAAAGAAGTGTGAGTGAAAAACCAATTCACACGTCAGCATAGTAAGTCTCCTTTTGTTGGTTGCAGGTTAATCGGTGGCTGGATTATAGAGCGCTTTATGCCGTATCGCCAGTGTAAAAGCGCCTGAATAATCAGCAAGCTAAGGCGAGCGCGGGCGCGTGGCACACAATGGGAATAATTACTGTATTTCGGCCGACATTAAGCAGCTATTATAATTAGCGTTTATGGTTAAGCGACGGTTCATCCGCCGCCCGTTCGTCTGTCTATCAGATAATGATGCTGAGCACTGAATTTATGTTAAAGCCTCGCCCGTTCCTGCTGTTGTTATTATTGCTGTTGGGTATGCAACTGACGCCGTTCGCCGCCGTCGCCGCCCCCCAGGATGATCCCGCCGCCGAAAGCGCGCCCGATCCCGCTACGCAGCTGAAAGCCGCGCAAAAGCAGTTGGACAGCATGAAGCAGCTGGTTTCCAAAGCGACGACCGACACCCAGCTCAGCAAGCTGCGGTTGGCGACGGACGATCTGGTCGCCAGCATGGATAAATTGTCCGCCGATCTGCAGCCGGTGCAGGAAAAACTGCAGGCGCAGTTGGACGTGCTGGGGCCGGCCCCGGCGGCCGGCGCGCTGCCGGAAACCCCGGCCGTCGCCCAGCAGCGCAATGCGCTGAACAGCAGCAAGAAGCAGTTGGACGATGCGGTAAAACGCGCGCAGGCCATCAAGACCAGCGCATTCGATCTGGGCCAGCAGATCAGCGATCTGCGCCGGGTGGCGTTCAAAACCCAGCTGGCGCTGAACACCGGCAGCATTTTGGGCGTCAAATTCTGGACGCCGGTCGTGCAGCCGTCAGCGGATGACGTGCAGCGGCTGGACCAGTTCAACGCCGAGATGAAAGCGGCCTGGGACGCCAGTTGGCAGGACGAATGGCGGTACGGCTCGCTGGCGTTGCTGGCGCTGGCGGTGATCGTCTGGTCCTGGGGGCGCTATTTGTCCGAGCGTTTCCTCGCCTGGGTCAGCATTCGCTTCCTGCCGGACGGGCGCCTGCGCCGCAGCTTTATGGCCATCATTACCGTGGCGGTGACGGTGATCACCACCTCGATTGCGCTGAACCTGCTGTATTACGTCTTTATCCGCGTGCAGCCGCTGCCGGTGATGCTGGAAGACTTCGCCGAAGGCTTTAACCGTCTGGGGATTTTCTGCGCGCTGATCGCCGGGCTGGGGCGTGCGGCGCTGTCGCTGAATCGCCCGTCCTGGCGTTTGGCTGCGCTGGACAATGAAGTGGCCGCCGGGCTGCGTTACTTCTCGCCGCTGCTGGCCGGCCTGGCACTGGCGTTCGGCACCGTGGAGCTGATCAACAACGTCGTCAGCGCCTCATTGGCCACCACCATCTTCGGCAACGGCCTGGTGGCGGGGCTGATCGGCATGGTGCTGCTGGCGGCGCCGCTGCGCGGCCAGCGCATTCGTCGCCGTCTGGAGCAGCAGGGCGCGCACCTGGAAAAACGCACGCTGGTCGGCGGGCTGGTGCACATCGTCACCCTGGTGTGTTCGGTGGTGATCCTGCTTTCCCTGCTTATCGGCTACATCGCCTTCGCCCGTTTCCTGACCTACCAGCTGATCTGGGTGGTGCTGGTGCTGATGGCGTTCTACTTCATGGTGCTGTTCGCCACTGACCTGTGCGCCGCGCTGTTTTCGCCGCAGACCGTCAGCGGCAAGATGCTGAAGAAAACGCTCAGCTTCAAGGATCGCCATCTGGAGCAGGTGGCGATCATCACCACCGCGCTGGCCAAATGTTCACTGTTGCTGTTGATGATCGTCGCGTTGTTCAACGGCTCGTTTGGCAGCACCACGCCGGGCTCGCTGATGGAGAAAATCGTCTCCATCCTGACCGGCGAAGGCTTGCAGCGTTTCAACATCGTGCCCGGCAACCTGCTCAACGCCGTGATCTGCCTGGCGATCGGCATCTACATCCTGCGGGCGGTGCGGCGCTGGCTGGGCTCTGAGCTGCTGCCGAAGACCATTTCGGACGTCGGCATTCGCGCCTCGCTGGTGACGCTGTTCAGCAATATCGGCTATGTGCTGGTCATTCTGATCACCCTGGCGGCGCTGGGCATCCAGTGGAGCAACCTGGCGTGGATCGTCAGCGCCCTGTCGGTCGGTATCGGTTTCGGTTTGCAGGAGATTGTGAAGAACTTTATTTCCGGCCTGATCCTGCTGACCGAACGCCCGGTGAAGGTCGGGGATATGATCGGCATCGGCGGCGTGGAAGGCGACGTGCGGCGCATCAACGTACGCGCCACCGAAATTCAGCTCAGCGACCGCTCCACCATGATCGTACCGAACTCGCAGCTGATCTCACAGAATGTGCGTAACGCCACCATGGGCAACGCGCAAGGCGTGGTGACCATTGCGCTGACGTTCCCGACCTCGATCGATCCGGAGCAGGTGCGCAATATCCTGCTGAGCGCTTACAACGAGTACGAAACCATTCTGGAGACGCCGGCACCTTACGTGCGCTTCAGCCAGTTGGGGCCGGACGGCATTATCCTGAGCGTGACTGGCTATGTGCCGAGCCCGCGCATGGTCGGCGCTACCAAGAGTGAACTGCTGTTCAATATCCTCAAGCTGTTGCGCGCACAGGAAGTGAGCCTGTCCAGCCCGCAGGAGGTGGTGTTCATGAAGCAGCAGGCGACACGATATCAGGCTAACGAAGAGGAACACTCTTCCTAGTTCTGCCATGAGGCGGCGGGTCGTTTATCAACGGCCCGCCGAACGCGGCTAGTACATCGATGGTTCCACCGATTGCGAGCAGTCGCTGTTGGCGCTGGATTTGGTGCAGGTGTAAGGTTCATTTGGCGATGCCGAAGGCGCATTCGATGGGCCGCCGCCTCCGCCGATACAACCGCTCAGCATCAACGTCAAAAACACGAGAATTATCTTCTTCATCTCACCGTCCTCCATTGCGATTCCTCCTTTAAGTATATGCCGGGAAAGCGAACGGCACCGCTTGCCGCTGCGAACTATACTCCCTGGATGCCGTATTGATGCTCAACCTCGGCGAATGAGGGGAGAAAGATGCAAACCGACGACGATTTGACCCGCTTTGCCGCGCAGGGCGCGCCGCCGTTGCCGCCCGGTTCCAGGCAGGGCTTTGTCGAACACGATGGCGCGCACATCTGGTATGCGGCCTATGGCGCTGATCCGACGCTGATCCTGTTGCACGGCGGCCTGGGCCACAGCGGCAACTGGGGGTATCAGCTGCCGGCGCTGCTGGCCGCCGGGTATGGCGTGCTGGTCATCGACAGCCGCGGGCACGGGCGCAGCACGCGCGACGCCCGGCCGTATCGTTACGATCGGATGGCCGATGATCTGTTGGCGGTGATGGCGGCGCTGCAAATCCCCCACGCCGCGCTGGCGGGCTGGAGCGACGGTGCCTGCGTCGCGCTCATCGCCGCCCATCGGGCGCCCGAGCGGGTGGACGGCGTCTTTTTCTTCGGCTGCAATATGGATGCCAGCGGGGTTAAACCGCCGCCGTCCAGTCTGCTCGTCGAGCGTTGCTTTGCGCGCCATGCGCAGGACTATGCCGCCTTGTCACCGACGCCAGAGGATTTCGCTCCCTTCGTCTCCGCCGTAAGCCTGATGATGAGCAGCCAGCCGAACTATACCGCGCAGGAATTGGCGACCATTCGCGTGCCGGTGACGATCGTTCACAGCGAACACGATGAGTTTATCCGCGCCGAACATGCCGCCTATCTTAGCCGCAGCATTCCCGGCGCCCGTTTGACGACGCTGCCGGGCGTCAGCCATTTCGCGCCGCTGCAGCGGCCCGCGCTGTTCAACCGCGCGTTGCTGGATTTTCTCGCCGATGTGATGTGCCGCAGCCGACGCAAAGAAAATGGGCGCCAAACGGCGCCCAAGGCATGACAGGTTAGAAATCGACCGTCGCCTGCAGGCTCAGGCTGCGCGGTTCACCCTCAATCACGCGTAAATTACCGGCGCTGGAGGCATAGTACTCGCGGTTGAACAGGTTTTTCACATTCAGTTTCAGCTGGGTATGTTTCCCAAGCAGCTTGCTGTCCCAGGCGACAAAGGCATCCGCCACGGTATAGGCCGGCATGGTGAAACTGTTCTCCGGATCGCCGGCGCGGCGACCGACGTAGCGCGCGCCGCCGCCAATGCGCACTTCGCCGGGCACCACCGGCAATGTCATGCGGCGGCTGAGGTACAGGCCGCCCATGTGGGTTGGGGCGTTGACCAGCCGATTGCCGACGTTGTCCGGGTTGAGGTTGTCTTCGACAATTTCGGTCTTGTCGTAGCTGTAGTTGGCGGTGAGATCCCAGTTGCGCGCCACTTCCCCGTTCAACTCCAGTTCGACGCCGGTGGAGCGCGCTTTGGGGATGCTGCGGGTCACGCCGTTGATAAAGATCGACATGTTGCTTTCATCAATGCGATAGAGCGCCAGCGTGGCGTCAAACGCCGGGGTGATCTGCCATTTTCCGCCCACCTCATAGGTGGTGCCGGTTTCCGGCGTGGCGACGTCGCCATTGTCGTCGATGGCGGTGGACGGCGTGAACGAACGGCTGTAGTTGCCGTACAGCGACAGGCTCGGCGTTAGCTTATACACCAACCCCGCCTGTGGCAAAAACTGGTCGTCTTTGTCATTGAGCGTATTTTTCGGTTTCTGGAAACCGTTGCTGTTGTTCTGGTAATACGACTGATAGCGCGCGCCCAGCACCGCGATCCATTGATCGGTGAGATGAATGCTGTCCTTGGCGTACAGCGAACGGCTGAACAGCGTGGCGCGCAGGTTGCTTGACGCGTCGCTGTAGGTGGTGCTGTCGGTGACCGGCGTTTCGCCATACACCGGATCGTACATGTTGAAGGTCTTCGAGACCTTGCCGCGGTAGGAATAGGCCTTGTAGGTCTGATTTTTCTCGTAGTCCACGCCCAGCAGCAGATCGTGCTGCATGCCGAACAGCTGCGGCGAACCGGTCAGATCCCAGGAGTAATAGTGGGTTTGATGATTGAAACCGCGGTTGGCGTCGGCGCGGCGCGAGACGATGCCGGTCGTGGTGTCGACCGCGGTGGCGCGCACTTCGTTGCTGTCGTAACGGCGTTGCAGCCAGGCGTAGTTGAACCGGGTCGTCCAGATCGGATCGAGCGCGTACTCATAATGGGCGTTCAGACGTTTGTTCTTGCCCCAGGCATGGTTCGCGTAGTCATCCAAGCGGCGGTCATAGGGTACATCGACCGGTTTCCCGTCGATAAATGCGGTGCCGCGATCGTAAGGAATGTCGTACTTGTATTCGCTGTAGGCGATGTTAAAGGAAGCCTGGTCGCCGAACCAACTGAGCGAGGGGGCGATCAGCGTGTGTTCGTCGCTGCCGAAATTGCGCCAGTAATCTGCGTGCTGGCGTTCGGCGATCAGGCGAAAGGCGAAGCCGCCGCCCAGCGGGCCGGTCACATCGACGCTGCCGCTGCCGCCGCCAAAACTGTTGGTGGCGCCGCTGATACGGGTGTTCCAGTCATACTGCGGTTTTTTACCGATCAGATTGATGACGCCGCCGGGGCTGAGGATGCCATACAGCAGCGACGCGGAACCTTTCAGGACCTCGACGCGATCGGTGGTGGCGTCCATGCTCAGCCCTTGGTTACTGCGCACGCCGTCGATGAAGATCGAGCCGTCGGAGTTAACCCCGAACCCGCGCTTGACGAAGCCATCCTCCGTGCCGCCGAGCGTGTTGCCCTGGGTGACGCCGCTGACGAACTTCATCGCCTCATTGACGCTTTTGACCTGGAAGTCGTCAATGACCTGAGAGGTGACGACGCTGACCGATTGCGGCACCTCGGCGATCGGCGCGGCGGTCTTGCCGGCGGTCGAGGCGGTGTCGGCGCTATAGCTGCCGGAAGGCTGGGCCGCGGCGGTCACCGTAATGGATTCCTCCGTTTTTGCGCCGGGCACGGCGGCGATCGCCAGCGCGGGGAACAAACCGGCAATCAGGGGCAGCGTGCGAAGAACGTGATTTTTATTTCTTTTAGTGGGGTGGCGAAGAACTGACTGGTGCATATAATTCCATGAAAAAATAATAAATAGTAACGATTATCATTATAATTATCATTTATAGGTTTTGAATAGAGAGGGAATGCCGGTATCCCTTCATTGCGCGATTTAATTTTGCCATTAGGGAAAAAGGCGGCGATTTTGCCGGTAAAAAGTCGGATGGATGGCAATAACGATCGAAGTGACGGGAGGGGCGTGGCAGTTTGTTCGCCGGAAGGGTTATTTCTGTCAATATATTGATACACAAATATATTTTCCCTTGATGAATAAACAGGTGTCCGGGCAGGCAAAACTGGCAATAATAGGCGGGTCGGCCGTTTATCTTCGCCTCACCGCCGACGGTTGTGACACGAACAGATTGTCACCTTACGCAGCAGAAGTCTCTGGATCCAAGATGCAAACCACCTCGTTGTCTGATACCCGGAAAATCTGGCCCGCGCTCATCATTTTTTTGTTGGTGTTCACCCTGTGTCTGCTGGGCATCGTGAGTCGTCCCGGCAGCTTTCTGGCGATATTCTGGCCGGTGAACGCCGTACTGCTGGCCGTTTTGGTGCGTCGGCCACAGTGGGCTACGCGGGCCGGCTGGGGCATGGCGGTGCTGGGCTATCTGGCGGCGGATCTGTTGACCGGCAGTTCGCTGCAAAAGACGCTGCTGCTGAACGTCGCCAATCTGACCGGCGTCGTGGTGGGGTATCTGTTGTTCATGCGGCTGTCGCCGCCGGCGCGCATGTTGCAACGCGGCACGTCCAGCATGTACCTGTTCGGCATCTGCCTGGCCGCCGCCGCCGCGACCGGCGCGGTGGGCGCCGCAACTTCGCAGTGGCTGTTCGGCAGACCCTATCTGACCTCGCTGGCGCTGTGGTTCTCGTCCGAGTTCACCAATTACGTCACGCTGATGCCGTTTATTCTGGCGTTTCCCGGCGATTGGCGACGTCGCCTTGCGGCGGCCGGCGCCATGTTCACCCAGCGCAGCCAATGGCCGCGGGCGGGGCGAAAACTCACGGTGTTGGCGCTGCTGTTGCTGGCGGCGGTGTGCAGCGTGCTGATCGGCGGCCCCGGGGCGGTGATCTTTCCCATGCCGGTGCTGCTGTGGCTGGCGATGTCCTTCTCACTGTTCTGCACCATGATTGCGGTGCTGATCTATGTGCTTTGGTGCCATCTGGCTATCGATTTCGGGCTGTTGAGTTCGACGCTCGACATGAAGGTGTTGCAAAACGCGGTATCGATGCGTTTGGGCATCGCGCTGCTGGCGCTGGGCCCCATCGCCGTGGCCAGCATGAACTATGCGCGCAATGCGCTGCTGCGCACGCTGGAGCACGTGGCGAATCACGATGCGTTGACGCACGTGCTGACGCGCAATGCGTTTATGCAGCGCGGCGAACGGTTGATAGACCAAAAGGGCGAGCTGGTGTGCGTCATGATGCTCGATATCGACTATTTCAAGTCGATTAATGACCGTTTCGGCCATGCCGGCGGCGATCAGGCGCTGATGGCCTTTACCCGTGCGATCGCCGCCGATTTGCGCGTCGATGATCTGTTCGGCCGCATGGGCGGCGAAGAGTTCGCTATCGTCTCGACGCTCGGCCAGCCACAGCAAGGGTTGCAGCTGGCCGAACGGCTGCGGCAACGCATTGAGGCGGAATCGATCACCATGCCGGCCGGCCATCCGCTGCAGATCACCGTCAGCATCGGCATGGTGACCTGCCCGGGCGGTTCTGGCCACAGCCTGGCCGACCTGCTCAAACTGGCGGATCTGGCGGTATACAAAGCGAAAAACGCCGGCCGTAACCGGGTCGCCACGCCGGACTCTTACCCTCCGAACGATCCTGAGCGCTGAACTTCCGATCCGGGTTGCGCGCCCGCCGTCTAAACTGGTAGGGGGCGCAGGCAACGTCGCCCGCGCTGAACCGACTGTCCTTAATCAGACAAGAGGATACCAGGATGAAATACGTAGACGGGTTTGTGGTGGCAGTGCCGGCCGCCAATAAGGAGGCTTATCACCGGTTGGCGGCGGCGGCAGCGCCGCTGTTCAAAGAGTTTGGCGCCACGCGCATCGTGGAGTGCTGGGGCGATGACGTGCCCGACGGCAAGCTCACCGACTTTCGTGGCGCGGTGAAGGCGCAAGAAGGTGAAGTGGTGGTGTTCAGCTGGATAGAGTACCCCTCCAAAGCGGTGCGCGACGCCGCCAACGAGAAAATGATGAACGATCCGCGCATGAAGGCGCTGGGTGAGATGCCGTTCGACGGCAAACGCATGATCTTTGGCGGGTTCGCGCCGATCCTCGATGCGTAAAGGAGGCGCAAATGGCCAGAATTACGCAACATCTGTGGTTTGAAAAGGACATGGAAGCGGCGCTGAATTGCTATGTCGCGCTGATCCCCGGTTCGTCCGTGAACTGGTTTTCCGACCTGCCGGCGGATACGCCGAGCGGCCCGGCCGGCAGCGTGAAACTGGCTTCTTTCACGCTGGGGGACCAGCGCTACGCGGCGATCGAAGCCGGGCCGCTGGATCCGTTCAACCACAGTTTCTCCGTGATGGTGGAATGTGACGATCAGGCGGAAGTCGACCGGCTATGGGATGCCTTGAGCGAAGGCGGCGAGGCGGAGCAGTGCGGCTGGCTGCGCGATCGCTGGGGGCTGTGCTGGCAAATTGTGCCGCGGCGGCTGACGGAGTTGATGAACGATCCCGACGCCGCCCGCGTGCGGCGGGTCACGGAAGCGATGCTGCTGATGGGCAAAATCGACATCGCCGGGCTGGAAGCGGCGGCGCGCGAGTAGCGCAACAGTCACAGAGGGAGAGAACGGATGCACCGAGAACGGCACAGTATTGAACGCATCGGCTGGCTGCGGGCGGCGGTGCTCGGCGCCAACGACGGCATCGTTTCAACGGCCAGCCTGCTGCTGGGCGTCGCGGCGGCCAGCGCCTCGCATTCCGCGCTGATGATCGCCGGCGTCGCCGGGTGGGTGGCCGGGGCGATGTCGATGGCGACCGGTGAGTATGTGTCGGTCTCGTCGCAGGCGGATACCGAAAAGGCCGCGCTGGCGGAAGAGCAGGCGGAGTTGCTCGAAGACTATCCGGGGGAGTTTCGCGAACTGACGTCAATCTACGTGCATCGCGGGCTGGATCCGGCGCTGGCCCGGCAGGTGGCGGAAAAGCTGATGGCGCATGATGCGCTGGAGGCGCACGCGCGCGACGAGCTGGGCATTTCCTCCGCCACCCGCGCCCGGCCGCTGCAGGCTGCGTTGGCGTCGGCCCTGAGTTTCTCCCTCGGCGCGCTGTTGCCGCTGCTGGTGGCGCTGTGGGTGCCGGTTGCCTGGACGCGACCGGCGCTGGTGGCGTCGGCGCTGATTTCCCTCGGCGTTCTCGGCGGCATCGCCGCGAAAACCGGCGGGGCGCCGATCTTGCCGGGGGTGGCGCGTATTCTGATCTGGAGCGCGCTGGCGATGGCGGTCTCCTCAGGCGTGGGCATGCTGTTTGGCGTGACGGCAGGCTAACGCCGCGTTTGCATCAATCTATTGCACCTCAAACTCAGAATTTATCATTTGTCAGCCGCCGGCGTTCACGGCATGGTGACGGCAACGCCAAATCAGTCAGGGACTCTTATGCAAAAATCACAGATCCAACCGCGGGTTGCGCAGCATCCGCTGTTGCAACGAATGGTCGCCCTCGCGCCGATCACCTGGTTCAATCCGCGCGCGACAACGCTGGCCGCCGGCTTGCCCCATGTCGGCCTGACCGCCGCCGACGTGGCCGAAGCCGAGCAGCGCCTGGCGCGTTTCGCGCCTTATCTTGCCGCGGCCTTCTCGGAAACCCAACCGACAAAGGGGATCATCGAATCCGAACTGGTGGCGATCCCGGCCATGCAGCTCGCGTTGGATCGGCGCTATGGGCAGGCGTTGGGCGGGCGTCTGCTATTGAAAAAGGACAGCCATCTGCCGATTTCCGGTTCAATCAAAGCGCGCGGCGGCATCTATGAGGTGCTGACGCACGCGGAGAAGCTGGCGCTGGAGGCGGGGCTGCTACAGATCGGCGACGACTACGCCCGGCTGTGTTCCGACGCGTTTCGTCAGTTCTTCCGCCAGTACCGCATCGCCGTCGGATCAACCGGCAATCTGGGATTATCCATCGGTATCATCAGCGCCCGCCTGGGATTTGATGTCAGCGTGCACATGTCGGCGGATGCGCGAGAGTGGAAAAAACAGAAGCTGCGCGACAATGGCGTGACGGTGGTGGAATACGCTGACGATTACGGCGTGGCGGTCGAGCAAGGGCGCCAACAGGCGGCGAACGATCCGAATTGCTTCTTTATCGACGATGAAAATTCGCAAACCCTGTTCCTCGGCTACGCGGTGGCGGGTGGCCGCCTGAAGCGGCAGTTTGCTGAACAGGGTATTGTGGTGGACGCGCAGCATCCGCTGTTCGTGTATCTGCCGTGCGGCGTCGGCGGCGGGCCGGGCGGTGTGGCCTTTGGCCTCAAGCTGGCGTTCGGCGATCACGTTCACTGCATTTTCGCCGAACCGACCCATTCCCCCTGCATGCTGCTCGGCGTCTACAGCGGGTTGCATGACGGCATTGCGGTGCAAGATCTCGGCATCGACAACCGCACGGCGGCGGATGGGCTGGCGGTGGGGCGCGCCTCGGGTTTTGTCGGCCGGGCGATGGAGCGCCTGCTGAGCGCATTTTACACGCTGAGCGACGAAGAGATGTTCGCATTGCTCGGGTTGTTGGACAGGCACGAGCATATCCAGCTGGAACCCTCCGCCCTGGCGGGCATGGCCGGGCCGTGGCGCATGGAGGCCAATGCGCAACAGCTTAGCGGGCAAGGGGTGAGCGCGGAAAGCCTGGCGCAGGCGACGCATCTGGTGTGGGCGACCGGCGGCGGCATGGTGCCGCCGCCGGAAATGGCGAAGTACCTCGCCGCCGGGCAGACGGCGGAGTAAGGCGCAATAAAGTAAAAAGGGGCGAACATCGCCCCTGATTGGTCTGCCGTGCGGTTAAAGCTGTTCGCCGTTGCTGGCGATCACCCGGCGATACCAGTCGAAGCTTTTCTTGCGCGAACGTTCGAGCGTGCCGGTGCCGTCGTCGTGTTTATCGACGTAGATAAAGCCGTAGCGCTTGCTGTACTCGCCGGTGGTGAACGATACGCAGTCAATGCAGCCCCACGGCGTATAGCCGATCAGGTCTACGCCGTCTTCAATCACCGCTTTTTTCATCTCTTCGATATGGGCGCGCAGATAGTCGATGCGATAGTCATCGTTGATCTGGCCGTCCGCTTCCACCTTGTCGAAGGCGCCGAAGCCGTTCTCCACGATAAACAGCGGTTTCTGGTAACGTTCATACAATACGTTCAGCGAGTAGCGCAGCCCGACCGGATCGATCTGCCAGCCCCAGTCGGAAGCCTTGACGTGCGGGTTCGGCACGTTGCCCGGGAAGCCGAACATGCCGTCGCTGCCTTCCACTGCGTTGGCCTGCAGCGCGTTGCTCATGTAATAGCTGAAGCCGATGTAGTCGGTGCAGCCCTCGCGCAGGATCTGTGCGTCCTGCGGCTGCATCTCGATCTTCAGCCCTTTGCGTTCCCAGTCGCGCAGCAGATAGCTTGGGTAGTAGCCACGCATCTGCACGTCGGTGTACAGATAGCGCTGGTGCATCGCCTCCACGGCGTACATCACGTCGTCCGGCTTGCAGGAATAAGGGTAGAACGGCACGCAGGCCAGCATGCAGCCGATCTTGAACTCCGGGTTGATCTGATGGCCGAGTTTGACCACCTGCGCGCTGGCGACGAACTGGTGGTGTAATACCTGGTACAGCGCCTGCTCCGGGTTGTCTTCCTGGGTGTAGTCCACGCCGGAACAGCAGTAGCCGAACAGCGGGTAGCGGTAGTTGCTCTGGTTGTTGATCTCGTTGAAGGTCATCCAGTACTTCACCTTCTCGCGGTAGCGGCGCATCACCACTTCGCTAAAGCGCACGAAAAATTCCACCACCCGGCGGTTTTTCCAGCCGCCGTAGGTTTTCACCAAATGGTAAGGCATTTCGAAGTGCGACAGGGTGATCACCGGCTGGATGCCGTATTTCAGCAACTCGTCGAACAGATCGTCGTAAAACTGCAGGCCGGCCTCGTTTGGCGTTGCTTCGTCGCCGTTCGGGAAGATGCGCGTCCAGGCGATCGAGGTGCGAAAACACTTGAAGCCCATCTCGGCGAACAGCGCCACGTCCTGTTTGTAGCGGCCGTAGAAGTCCACCGCTTCATGGTTGGGGTAACGGTAGCCGTCGAGCACGCCGTCGGTCATAACGCGATCGACGCCGTGCGAACCGCCGGACAGCACGTCGGCGATGCTTGGGCCTTTGCCGCCCCGATCCCAACCGCCTTCAACCTGGTGCGCGGCGACCGCGCCTCCCCACAGAAAATCTTTCGGCAACTGTTTCATCGTCAATGTCTCATCTTATTTAATGAAGGATAATAACGTTCGCATTGCCAATAGAGTAACAAGACCAAAAGAAATGTCACGATATAACAAATCGCCGGACAAAGTGATTTGTCACAATAAAAAAACAGCCTGTTTTATTTTGCCGAATTAATATGCCCAAGCCGTTTGCCGATGGTTTCAATAATGTAAAGCACGGGGATCTGCGTGGTGATATTGTGATGGCCGCCGATCAAATGCTGCGGCACGTGGTAGGAGAGATTAAAGTCCGCCAGCCGCGCCAGCGAAGAGGTTTCGTTATTGGTGATGCTGATGATCTTGCAGTGGTGCAGACTGAATTGGCTGGCCAGCCGCAGGATCTCTTCGGTTTCGCCGGAAACCGACAGCATGATCGCCACCGCGTTTTTATACATATCGCTGTTGACGGGATAATAAGGATCGTCGATATGGGTGCTGAATTTCCCGACGTTGGAAAAGAAACGCGCGCCATATTTCCCCAAGGCGCCAGAGGTGCTGATGCCGACGAAAATAATCCGCTCGGCGGCGGCGATATGATGCGCCGCTTCATCGAGTAACTGATTAAATTCGTCGTTGCTGACGCTTTTAAAAAAACTGAGAATTTCGCCGATGCCGGAATCGACCGGCGGCGCATCGCTTTGCTCCAGATACAGTTTGAAACGGATGCGAAATTCTGAATAACCGTCGCAACCCATTTTTTTGCAAAATCGCAGCACGGTAGTGGTGGATACGCCGGCGGCCTCGGCCAGCTCGCGGATGGTCATGTACATCACTTGATTTTTGTGTTTGCTGACGTAGTTATAAACCATCAGCTCCAGGGCGTTGAGCTCGGCGATTGCTTTATGGGTAAACATGGGTCGATCCGGCGGCTGAAAACGGGACATTTATCTGCGGGTTACCATAGCAAAATTCGCCGCCGCCGACACTGCCGAACAAAAAGAAAAGCCGCACCAGTCAGGGGCGGCCCAGGGTTCACGACGAACAAATAAAGCAAAACGTTCCGGAAGACATGCCATGAAAACGCGTTTCATCACACAGGGTTAGCATAGGCCAGCTGATGCCGGCGGCAAAATGCCGGTTTCTGCTTTCTAAAGCCAAAGCGCGGCAAAGGCTACGGCGCCTCGGGCTTATCTTCGGACCAGCGGGCGGCGTTGACATCCACCTTAACCGGCAGCAGCCCGATGGCGGTGAATTTATCCGCCAACTGCTGTTGCTGTCTGAACACCTCCGGCGACATGCGCTGGCTGCCGAACGGCATGCGGGCGATGGCTCTGGCCCAAATGGCCTGATCCAGACCGGTGCTCTGAGCGAGGATCGCCGCCGCTTCCTGTGGATGCTCGTTGGCCCAGTCGCTCAGCGCGCCGAGCTGTTGAATCACCTGTTTGGCGCTGTCCGGGTAGGTTTCGGCAAAGCGGCGGCTGGCGAGATAGAAGGTATAGTGCGGCACCAGGCCCTCCGCGTCTTTCAGCAGGCGGGCGTTGGCGCGGGTTTCCACCTCGGCGTAGTAGGGATCCCAAATCACCCAGGCGTCGACGCTGCCGCGCTGGAAGGCGGCGCGGGCATCGCTCGGCGGCAGATAGACCGGCGTGATGTCCTTGTAGCTCAAGCCGGCCTGTTCCAGCGCGCTCACCAGCAGGTAATTGACGTCAGACCCTTTGTTCAACGCCACGCGTTTGCCTTTCAGATCGGCCACGGAGCGGATCGGCGAATCCTGCGGCACCACGATGGCTTCGGTTTTCGGGCTGGGCGGCGAATGCGCCAAATAAACCAGATCGGCCTTGGCGGCTTGCGCGAAGGCCGGCGGCGCGTCGCCGGTCGCCGCCAGATCGATGCTGCCGACGTTCAACCCCTCTAACATCTGCGGGCCGGCGGGGAATTCTATCCAGCGAACCTTGACGCCCTGCGGCTCCAGGGTTTTCTCCAGCGTGCCGCGGTATTTCAGCAGCGCAAAAATGTTGGCTTTCTGGTAACCGATGGTGATTTGTTGCGGTTTCTCCTGCGCGCCGGCCGGCAGGCTAAGCAGGCCGAGCAGCAGGGCGGCGATCAGCGGCGTTGTGAGTTTTCTCATCCTGATTTTCCGATAGGCGAAGTGAACAATAGCGATACGCGCTGGGCGTAACGCCATGAAACGGCATTTAAATTTTCCTGCGGCGGGATAAGGGCGATGATAATGAGCGGCGCACTGGCGTGTAAAGCGCCCGCTTATGCTGAATAATGCCTTGCTTAGCCATAAATCAGCTTAAGCGGGAGAAGGGGATCTCTACGCTATGCCGCGTCACGCTCGCGCGAACGCGCCAGCAACGGCGGCACCAGCAGATAGAGGGCGGCGGCCAACGCCCAGACCAGGCCGGGCCAGACATCGCGCGTGGCGGCATACAGCGCCGTCGCCATCAGCGGCCCCGCGACGCCGATCAGGCTGCCCATGCTGGCCAGCGTCCCTTGCAGTTCGCCCTGATGGTCGTCGTCCACCTTTTGCGCCATTAACGCCTGCAGCGCGGGCAGCGCCATACCGCCCGCGGCGAAGAACGGCAGCAGCGCAAAGGGCGCCCAGCCGCGCGTGGCGATCGA
The DNA here is from genome assembly GCF_052168835.1 of Serratia sp. CY40230. Taxonomy (NCBI): domain Bacteria; kingdom Pseudomonadati; phylum Pseudomonadota; class Gammaproteobacteria; order Enterobacterales; family Yersiniaceae; genus Serratia; species Serratia sp. CY40230. The sequence continues at coordinate 96,804 of NZ_JBJNLX010000001.1, read as the reverse complement.
TAACAGCACCAGGCCCAGCGCGTCGGCGGTCAGGCCGATCAGCAGCGCCTTGCGTTCGCCGAGCCGCGCGACCAGCGGGCCGATGGCGAAGGCCTGCGACAGCGCGTGGCAAGCGCCGTAACCGGCCAGCGACAGGCCCGCCACCATCATGCTCCAGCCGAAACGATCCTGGCCGTATAAAATCCACAGCGTGGCCGGCGCCTGTGAAACCAGCGCCATGATCAGGTAAATGCCGGCCAGCGGCAGCAGGCCCGGTTTGCCGTGCAGCCGTCGCAATGCCGAAAAGGGATTGAGGCGGATTTTCTCGGCGGCGCGGGTGCGGGGTTTACGCGATTCCGGCAGCAGGAAAAATGCCAGCGCCAGGTTGAGGGCATTCATCGCCGCCGCCGCCAGGAAGGGCGCATGCAGATGCCACTCGCCCAGCGAACCGCCGAGCAGCGGGCCGACGATAAAGCCGACGCCGAACACCGCGCCCACCAGGCCGAAACGCCGCGCGCGCTGGCCGGCAGGAGTAATATCGGTAACGTAAGCGGTGGCGACCGCCATGTTGGCGCCGGTGATGCCCGCCAGCAACCGGCCCAGATAGAGCCAGGCCAGCGTCGGCGCGAACGCCATCAGCAGGTAGTCGGCCGCGGCGCCGGCGAGTGAAATTAACAGCACCGGCCGCCGGCCGAAGCGATCGCTCAACGCGCCGAGGATCGGTGAAAACAGGAATTGCATCAGCGCATAGGCCGCCAGCAGGGCACCGTAATGCAGGCTGCCGGCGTCAAGACCGCCCAGCGAGCGCAACAGCGCCGGCAGGATCGGCATGATCAGACCGATGCCCACCGCATCCAGCAACACCGTCAACAAAATAACCAGCATAGGTTTTTTCAAGATTGTGACTCTAACAGTGATAGAGTATTGAGTATTCCACAGTTACCCTATCAGTGATAGAGAGATGAGCGAAAAAAATACTGCGATACGTTTAACGCGTGAAACCGTCCTGCGCGGAGCGCTGGCGCTGCTGAATGAAATCGGCATCGATGCTCTGAGCACCCGTCGCCTGGCGCAACATCTCGGCGTGCAATCTCCCACGCTCTATTGGCATTTCAAGAACAAAGCCGAGCTGTTGAAAGCGATGGCGGAAACCATCATGTTGGATCACCGTGAAGAACTGCCCGCCGATATGGCCTGGCAGGATTGGGTCGTCACCAATGCGAGCAATTTCCGTCGGGCTCTGCTGGCTTACCGCGACGGCGCGCGTCTGCATGCCGGCACCCGGCCGCAGGAGCCGCAATTCGCCATTATCGAGGCCAAGGTGGCGCTGCTGTGCCGGGCGGGCTTGACGCCTGAACGCGCGGTGAATTTGCTGTTCGCCGTCGGGCGCTTCGTCGTAGGCTGGGTGCTGGAAGAGCAGCAAATGCAGCCGGACGATACGCTGAATGACGCCGATCGCCAGCGTTACCCGCTGCTGTGCGAAGGCTGGGAAACTTTACAGGATAAGGGCGCAGACGCGCTGTTCGAAGCCAGCGTGCGGCTGTTGGTCGACGGTGCCGAGGCCGCGTTGACGAACGCCAATAATCACGGGACGCAATCATAAAACCGGGCTTATCTATCGGAAATTTATAGAAAATACCCACTTTTCGTTAAAGCCATGGCGGCTACATTCCCTTAACATTATCAAGTCTTTTGATGATAATTATTAGCATGCTGCTCAATTATTCGACGCAGTGATGTTACGGATTAAATCCGTTTGTTTAAGGGATAGTTTCACCATGGAAATCAATGTTAATGGCCGGGTGGTTCCACTCGGCGATATCTCGCCCGAGACCCCGCTGTTGTACGTGTTACGCAACGATCTGCACTTGAATGGCCCCAAATACGGCTGCGGCCTGGGGGAGTGCGGCGCCTGCACCGTTCTTATCGACGGCGTCGCCGCTCGCTCCTGCTCAATGCCGCTGGCCGCGGTAGGAAGCAAGTCCGTCACCACGCTGGAAGGCCTGGGCACGCCGGAAACGCCGCACCCGGTGCAGCAAGGATTTATCGATGAGCAGGCGGCGCAATGCGGCTACTGCGTCAGCGGCATGATCATGACGCTGGTCGCGCTGTTCGAACGTGAACCCGAGGCGGACGAACAGGCGATCAAGAAAGAGCTGGCCTACAACCTGTGCCGCTGCGGCACTCATCTTGAGATCTTGCGCGCCGCCGAACGCGCCCGCGCGCTGCTGGCTGCACGGAGGCAAGCATGAGCCGCCTCGAACTGACCCGCCGCCAGCTGCTGCAGGCCGGCGGTGTGGTGATGGTCAGCAGCCTGCTGCCCGCGCCGTTTAACGCCTTCGCCGCCGAACCCGCCTCAACGCCCGCCGATCTGCCGCTGGACAGGGTAGACAGTTTTATCAGCCTCACCGCCGACGGCCGGGTGACGGCCTTCAACGGCCACGTCGATCTTGGCACCGGCATTCGCACCGCGCTGGCGCAGATCGTCGCCGACGAAATTTGCGTGCCGTTCGAGCACGTCACGATGATCCTCGGCGATACGCAACGCACGCCGGATCAGGGGCCAACTATCGCCAGCGCCACCCTTCAGGTGACGTCGGTGCCGCTGCGCCAGGCGGCGGCGCAGGTGCGGCATATGCTGACGGCGCTGGCGGCCAAAGCATTCGAACTACCGGCCGACCAGCTGACGGCGGCGGCGGGGCAGGTGTTTGTGACCAAGAATCCGGGGCGCGCCTTGAGCTATGCGCAGCTGGCGAGCGGGCAGAATCTGCACGTGGCGCTGGATAAAAACGTGCCGCTGAACGGTGAACAGCAGAACCGCTATGTCGGCCGCACCGTCGCCCGGGTCGATATTCCGGCCAAAGTGAGCGGCGCGCTGACCTACGTGCACGATCTGCGTTTGCCCGGCATGCTGCATGGCCGGGTGGTGCGCCCGCCTTACGCAGGCGCCGACAGCAGCGCGCCGCTGGGCGGCGGCCTGTTGTCGGTGGATGAAAGTTCGATCGCGCATCTGCCGGGCATCGTGAAACTGGTGGTGATCAACGATTTCATCGGCATTGTGGCCGAGCGCGAAGAGCAGGCGATCGCCGCCATGCGCCGGCTGAAAACCGAATGGAAACCCTGGGCCGGCCTGCCGGACCTGTCGCCGGAGGCGCTGCCCGCCGCGCTGGAAGCCAACCCGAAAACCGACCGCGTGCTGCGCGACGATGCGGGCACGGACGACGCGCTGGCATTGCTGCATACCGAAGTGCGGGCGGACTATGTCTGGCCTTACCATCAGCACGCCTCGATCGGCCCTTCCTGCGCAGTGGCGGAGGTTAAAGACGGGCGGGCGCAGGTGTGGTCCGGCACGCAAAACCCGCACGATCTGCGTAAAGATATCGCCACGCTGCTCGAGTTGCCGTCTGAGCAGGTGCATATCACCCGCATGGAGGCCTCCGGCTGCTATGGCCGCAACTGCGCCGACGACGTCTCGGCGGACGCGGCGCTGTTGGCGCGGGCGACCGGCCGCCCGGTGCGGGTGCAGCTGATGCGCGAACAGGAATCCGGCTGGGAGCCGAAGGGCACCGGTCAGTTGATCCGGGTGCGCGGCGGCCTCGACGCGCAAAACCGAGTGGCGGCCTACGAGTTGAAAACCAGCTATCCCTCCAACAATGCGGTGACCTTGCCGCTGGTGTTGACCGGCAAGGTGGCCAACCGGGCTGACGTGCAACAGATGGGCGATCGCACCGCCATTCCGCAATACGAGTATCCGCACATGCGGGTGATTTGCCAGGACGCCGCGCCGATCGTGCGGGCCTCGTGGATGCGCGGGGTTTCGGCGCTGCCCAACGTGTTCGCCCATGAGTCCTGGATCGACGAGCTGGCCTGGCGTGCCGGCGAGGATCCGATCGCGTTTCGCCTGCGTTACCTGAACGATCCGCGCGCGGTGGCCTTGATTGAGGCCCTGAAGCGCCAGGCGAACTGGCAAGACGGCCCGGCGCACCGGTCACGCGCCGCCGGCGCCGAAGTGGTGAGCGGCCGCGGCTTCGCCTATGCGCGCTATTTCCACAGCAAATTTCCCGGCTTTGGCGCCGCCTGGGCGGCCTGGGTGTGCGATCTCAGCGTCAATCGCCTTTCCGGGCAGATCACGCTCGATAAAATCTTCGTGGCGCATGATTGCGGCCGGATGATCAATCCGGCCGGGGTGCGCCATCAGGTGCACGGCAACATTATCCAGTCCGCCAGCCGGGTGCTGAAAGAGTTTGTGACCTTCAACGCGTCGGGCGTGACGTCATTGGACTGGGGCGGCTATCCGATCCTGCGCTTCGACGAATTGCCGCAGGTCGATATCCAGCTGATCGACCGCCCGGACGAAGCGCCGATGGGCGCAGGAGAGTCCGCCTCGGTGCCGAGTGCGGCGGCGATCGGCAACGCGCTGTTTGACGCCCTCGGCGTGCGCCTGCGCGAGGTGCCGTTCACACCGGCGCGGGTGCTCGCCGCGCTGCGCGCTCAGGCCGGCCATTAACCCCCCGTAACGAACAAGGACAGCAAAGATGAGTAAGATGAAAAAAATCGTCGGGTGGGGTGGCGTCACGGTGATCGCCGTGGTGGTCGCCGGCGTGGTCGCCAGTTGGCAGCCGGAGATTGCGCCGCTCGCCGCCGATGCGACCCACAGTTTCAGCGAGGCGCAGATCGCGCGCGGCAAAACGTTGGCCGATCTCGGCGACTGCGCGGTGTGCCACACCCGTGCGGGCGGCGAGCGCAACGCCGGCGGGCTGGCGATGGAGATCCCCTTCGGCACCATTTACACCACCAACATCACGCCGGACGTGGAAACCGGCATCGGCAGCTGGAGCTACGCGGCGTTCGAACGCGCCATGCGCCACGGCGTCGATCGCCAGGGCCGCTATCTCTATCCGGCGTTTCCCTATACCGCCTTTACCCGCACCCGCGACGACGATCTGCAGGCGCTGTATGCCTATCTGATGTCGCAGCCGCCGGTCAAGTACCGGCCGCCGGCCACCGATCTGCACTTTCCGTTCAACATTCGCCAGGGCATCTTCGCCTGGAACCTGCTGTTCCTGACGCCGGGGGCGTTGCCGGAACAGTCAGCCCAAAGCGCCGACTGGAACCGCGGCGCGTACCTGGTCGAAGGGTTGGGGCACTGCAGCGCCTGCCACTCACCGCGCAACGTGCTGTTCGGCGAGAAAACCGGCGGCGAGCACCTGGCCGGCGGCGTGGCGGAAGGCTGGACGGCGCCGGCGTTGAGCGGCCGCTCGCCCGCGCCGCTCGCCTGGTCACAGCAGGATCTGGTCGATTTCATGCGCACCGGCTACTCGGCCAACCACGGCGTCGCCGCCGGCCCGATGGCGCCGGTGATCGAAGAAGGGCTGTCGCGCTTGCCGCAGGCCGACCTGCAGGCGATCGCCGTCTATCTGCGCAGCTATCATCCGGAAGCGGCGGCGCAGGCCGCGGCGGCAACTTTGAACGCTCAGGCGGAGCGCCAGGTCGAGCCCCTGAGTTCGCAAGGGGCGCGGCTGTTTTCCGGTGCCTGCATGGCGTGCCATGCGCAGGAAAAAGGCGCGCAGATGGCGGGGGTGCGCCCGTCTCTGGCGCTGAATACCAACCTGTTCGCCGAGGCGCCGGACAACGCCATTCGCGTGGTGCTGGACGGCATACAGCGGCCGGCGAACGCCGAGCTGGGCTATATGCCAGGCTTTCGCCATAACCTGAATGACGCGCAGATCGCCATCCTGCTCAACTACCTGCGGCAGCATTACGCCGGTCAGGCGCCGTGGCCGGACCTGGCGGCGCAGGTCGGCCGCTTGCGCGCCGAAACCGCGCAGAAATAGCCGCCGGGGGCTGGACAGCCACGCCGCGTTGGCGACAATAGAGCTTTTCACATGGACAGAGGCAGTAAAATGAATACGTTAGACGCAATCCGCCAGCGCCGCGCCACCAAGCAGTTCGATGCGCAGCACGTGATGACGCTCGAAGAGAAAAAAGCGTTGCTGACTATCGCGCTGCAGGGCGCGCCCAGCGCGTTTAACCTGCAGCACTGGCGCCCGCTGCTGATCGAAGATCGCGCGCAGCGCGAGAAAATTCGCGAGGCGGCGTGGGGGCAGGCGCAGGTGACCGACGCGTCGATGCTGGTCGTGCTGTGCGGCGATCTGTCGAGCTGGGAGTCACAGGTAAAAACCGTCTGGGCCGAGGCCGCGGAGCCGGTGCAGCAATTCATGATCCCGGCCGTCGATCAGTATTATCGCGGTAAGCCGCAGGTGCAGCGCGACGAGGTGATGCGCAGCAGCGGCATCTTCGCCCAGACGCTGATGCTGGCGGCCAAGGCGCAGGGCTACGACTCTTGCCCGATGGACGGTTTTGATTTCGACGCGGTGGGCGAGATTATCAATAAGCCGGCGCATTATCAGATCGCGCTGATGGTCGCTATCGGCAAGGCGGCGGGGCAACCTTACCCGCGCATCGGCAAGCTGCCGTTCGACGAGGTGGTGAAAACCGACAGTTTTTGACCCGAGCGGTGAATGACAAAAGGGAAGGCTTGCGCCTTCCCTTATTTTTTTGTGACGCACAGTTCGTTCCAGTAGCTGAAACGGATGCGCCGTTGCAGGCGGTGATGCCACATAGAACACTCCTTCTACCCTACACGGTTTAAATAAATAGCACCGCGCCGGACACAAGGCGAATGCCTTATTGTGCATAGCTTGCCCGTCAGGCGGGATTAACCGATTTTACCGGCCCGGTGCGCGGCGGGCGGCCATCGCCAGCCGAAGTTCATGCCCGCCGCCGCGCCGAGAATGGCCAGCGTGCCCAGCAGTTGCAACAGGCTGAGACGGTGCCCGAACGCCGCCCAGTCCACCACGATCGCCACTGCCGGGTAGATAAACGACAGCGCGCCGACCAGAGCGGTGGGGATTTTCTGGATCGCGCCATAGAGCAACGTGGACATCAACCCGGTATGCACCAAACCGAGGGTCGCCAGCAGCAGCCAGTCGAACGAATCTGCGGGAAGGTGGGCCAGCCCGGCGAACGGGGCCAGCGCCAGCGCGCCGACGGTCAGCTGAATCAACACGATCAGCTGCGGCGGCAACGCAGCCAGCTGTTTGACGATCGCCGCCGCCAGGGCGTACATCAGGGCCGCCCCCAGCGCCAGCGCCACGCCGAACAGATAGTCGCCATCGCCGCCACCGCTTTGCCGGCCGGTGACGATCAACACCATCCCCGCGAACGCCAGCAGAAGCCAGCCCAGCCGATTAGCCGTCAGTTTTTCGCCGAACAGCAGCGCTCCCAGCGCCACCAACATAAACGGTTGAACATGGTAGGTCACGGTGGCGACAGCGATCGAGGCATGCGCATAGGCGGCAAACAATAGCGTCCAGTTGAGCACCAGCGCGAGGCCTCCCAGGACGGCGAAAGCCAGCTGCCGCCAGTTGATGGCGCCTGATTTCAGTTGCCCAAGCGCGGCGCAGGTGGCCAGCATCGCCAGCGCGCCGAACGCGCAGCGCCAAAACACCACCGTGGCGGGCGGCTGCCCTAAAACGAGTACCGGCCAACCGACGGTGCCGGAGATCGTCATGGCGAGGATCATTTGCACTGCGCCGCGCGTTTTCGTTTTCATATTGTTTCCCTCGCGGCCTGACCGTGCTTGTGGTGAAGTCGCTTAATCATTAAAATGAACAATCGGACATTATGATGAACACGGTTGATGCTGTTCGTCAAGTCGAACAACTGAATGGTATAACGAACAATGAGCGAGAGCCTAATGCAGAACATCACGCCGATTGGCCTCTTGTCGGCGGCAATCCGCCGTGAGCGGGAGCGATTGAACCTGTCCGTTACCGAACTGGCGAAGCGCGCGGGTATCGCCAAGTCCACGCTGTCGCAGCTCGAAGCCGGCAGCGGCAATCCCAGCCTGGAAACGCTGTGGGCGCTGGCGATGGCGCTGGATGTGCCGGTCAGCCGGCTGATTTCACAGCCGAGCAGGCCGGTGCAAGTGATCCGCGCCCATGAGGGAACGCCGGCGCTGTCGGAGCAGGGCAACTACGCCGCCACGCTGTTGGCCACTTGTCCACCGGGCGCGCAGCGCGACATTTACCGGCTGCGGGTGCAACCCGGTGAAACGAAATGCTCGCGGCCGCATCCGCCGGGCACCGTCGAGCATGTGATCATCAGCAGCGGGCGCGCGCGCCTGGGGCCGGCGGATCAGCCGCTGGAGCTGAGCGCCGGGGATTACATCAGTTACTCGGCCGATCGCGAGCATATTTTCGAAGCGCTGGAGCCGGAGACCACCGCCGTCATGTTGATCGAGCAGGGCTAGCACGGCGTTGACGGTTCGTTTATTGAAAATGATTCTCAATTATATTAGTGTGCCCGCCTGTTTTGACGCCGGGACGGACGTATGGCCCGGTGTCGCTGCTTAACGCCCTTCAAGGACCGAAGATGAAAATCGCTATTCCTTCCATACTGTTACTCGCCGGTTTGACGGCGACGCACCCGGCCACCGTGTTGGCCGCTGCACCGCCCGCCGCGGCGGATCAGGGCCAGAACGACACGGCCAACAACGATTTCAGCTTCGTGCGCTATCGCGCGGATTATCGCGTTAACGCCAACGCCACCAACGTGAAGACGGAAAGCTACGAAGTGCTGCTGAAGACCAAGGCGGCGATCGAGAAATTCAGCCAGATCCGCCTGAGCTACAGCGAAAAAATGGAAACGCTGGAGGTGGTCGCCGCCTATACGCTGACCGCCGACGGCCAGCGCCACGACGTGGCACCCGACCGCATCTACACCCAGGAGAGCTACTCCAGCGCCACGGCGCCGCTGTATGCCGACCGCAAAGTGCGCGTCATCGTGTTCTCCAACCTGGCGCCGGGATCGCGCGTGGTGTATGAGCTGCGCCGCACGCAAAACACCCCGTATTTCCCCGACTATTTCGGCCTGTGGGAGACGTTCAGCGTTTTCGATCAGTTCGACGACGCCGAAGTGACCCTGCAGGCGCCGGCCAAGCTGCCGATGCATATTTTCACCCGCGGCGTTGAAGGCGGGGACCAGCCGCAGATCCGTAACGGCCAGGCGCACTGGCGCTGGCATTATTCGCGCAGCGCGCCGATGAAGGCACAAAACTGGGCGGCGGACAGCTGGACCTTCAGCCCGACCATCATGGCCAGCACCTACCGCGAGTGGCCGCAGTTGGCCAAGGCCTACCAGTTGAAGGCCGGTGCGGCGGCGAAGGTGACGCCGGGCATTCAGGCGCTGGCGGACAACATTACCGCCGGCATCAGCGATCGGCGCGAGCAGGCGGAGGCGCTCTATCGCTGGGTGGCGCAAAACATTCGCTACGTGGCGGTGTACCTGGGCAACGGCGGGCTGGAGCCGAATTCGGCGCAGAGCATTCTCGATAACCATTACGGCGACTGTAAGGATCACGTGGTGATCCTGGAGGCGCTGCTCGCCGCCAAGGGCATCGAAAGCTCGCCGGTGCTGATCGGCATGGATGAAGGCCCGATACTGCCTAACGTGCCGCTGCTTGGCCGCTTCAATCACGCCATCACCTACGTGCCGGAATTCAAACTGTACCTCGATTCCACCAATCCCTGGGCGCGTTTCGGGCAATTGCCGGAGGGCGATTTGGGCGCGCCGGTGCTGCTGACGCGCGACGCCAGGCTGGCGCGCACCCCGGGCAGCGATGAGCAGCCGGTCAAGAGCGCGCTGAACGTCGATTTCGTGTTCGACAAGGCGGGCAATCTGCGCGGACAGACCGAGCGCCGGCTGAGCGAAGTGGAAGAGATTGACCTGCGGGGCTACTTCTCGCAGATCAACCGTCAGAATCGGGCGCAGGCCGAAGCGACGATCATGTCCGCTTCCGGCATCGACGGCAACGGCGAAGTGGCGATGAACAGCGATCCGCTGGATCTCAAAAAGCAGTTCGGCTATCGCTTCCGCTTCAAGGCGGACGACTACGTCGATTTCGGCGTGGTGGGCGGCATGACGTTGCCCAACCCGCCCGGCGGCAAATCGTTCCGCACGCTGTATACCACCACGGCGGCGCCGGGCAACGAAACCCCGTTCTACTGCAGCGCGCAGCGCTACGACGAAACCTACCGTCTGCAGCTGCCGGCCAACGTGCCGATTATCGCCATTCCGCAAGACAGGCAGTTCCGCAATGCGGCGGGCGACTATCGCGTCGCATGGCGGCGCGACGGGCAGCAGGTGACCGTCAATCACCGCCTGCAGGTGAATGCCATTCGCGGCAAGGAAGCGCTGTGCCAGGCGCAGGATTACCCGGCGTTCCGCGAGCTGTTCCAGCAGGTGCGGCGCGGTTTCCGCGGCCAGGTGGTGTACGGTGAATTGGCCAACGGCAAATAGGCCGCTGCCCCGTCGCGCGAAGCGGCGGGGCGCACGCCTCAGTTGAACTCGCTAGCGACCTCGGACCACAGGCTGACGCGGCAACCGCGCGCCGCGAAAGAATCCATCTCGCGCTTGATGCCGCCGCTCTCTTGCCAACCCGGCAAGTCGAGCACGATCAATTCATCCATCGCCGCCATGAACAGCGCGTCGATCGGCGCCCACAGCTTGCCGATGGCAGTTTTGTCGAGATCTTGCAGACAGAGATTGATCGGATGCGACATGCTGACCTGACTAAAAACGGCGTTGCCGGCGCGCACGATAGCGGCGGCGACGTCGTTGCAGGCGATAAAGCGTTGATGCACGACGTTGGCGTCGGCGTGGTTGTAGGGGCAGGCTAAAAATATTTTTCTCATTAGCGTTTGTTCTCTCAATAATTGTTGTCAGGGACGAAAAAAGGGCGCAGCTTCCCCGTGAGGCGGCGCCCCGTTTATTTTTATGGCTTAGGGATAAATTTAGCGAGCGGCGGCGGCGATGGCCGTCGATTGCCTTTGCGTCTGTTCTTTTTCCAGCAATTCAGCCTCCGGCACTGAAATTTTTATGGCGATCAGCACGGCGATCATGCCGCCGAGGAATTTGCCCATCATGATCGGCAACACCAGCGAAGGTTGGAAGTTGGCGGTAAACGCCAGGTGATCGCCCAACGTGGCCTGCGCGCAGATGCCGAAGGCCACGCACAGCACCTTATCGCGCGCCCGCATGCCTTTGAACAGGTGATAAACGGCGATGATATTGGCCAATACCATAATAAAGCCCAGCGCGCCGGTATCCGATAAACCGAGCTTTTTACCGATGAAATGCATCGGCTTGCGGCAATAGCGCTGGAATAAATAACAAATGGGGAATGTGCCCGCCAACATAATGCCGATGTAACCGGCAATCTCGATAGCGCGGAATAATTCGTCTTTGTCGGCAAATAACGGATCGAACACCCAGCCGCCGAACACCTTTTTAAACACACCGGTGAAATGCTCGATGATGCACAGCGCCAACACCAGCTTGATAAAGGCATCCGCCGCCTTGCCGAAGATCAGGAATCCTTTCACCATCGCCGCCGGCCGCAGCTTCAGCCCCAGCGCCAACAGGAAGCACAGGGCGAACAGCGGCGACAGCAGCCGCAGCGCCTGCAGCAAGTCCAGCTGCAGATAGTGCGCGGCGGGCGAGGTGGTGGAGATGATCTCCCTGACCGGCAGGTTGTTGAAGGTGATGGTCACCAGGGCGATCAGCACGGCGAACGGAATGCTGATCAAACCCGCCATGGCCCCTAACGCCAGATACTTATGGTCGTCGCGGTTCAGCATGATAAGCCCGACCGGGATCAGGTAGACGATGCTGGCGCCGGAGGTGTAACCCACCAGCATGGCGACGATCCACATATCGCGGTTGGCGGCGATGGCGTCGGCCAACTGGTAGCCGCCCATGTCCACGGCGATCACCGCCAGCGCCGCGATCGAGGCGTCGGAGCCGAGCGCCGAGAAGAAGGGGCCGATGCTGTACATGATCAGGTAAGAGATGATCGGGATCGCGGCCATGATGCCCGCCTGGGCGAGAAACACCGGGCCGATGGCATGAATGCCGTTGACGAACTCACGCCCCAGCTCGCCTTCCGGCTTGACGATCGACGCCAGCGCGCCGATCAGGGTGCCGGCCATGATGATATAGATGATGACATTACCGAACTCAGCCATGGTGTTCCTCCTGCGGTGAACGTAAGCCGCGCGAGCGCGCGATGATTTCCTGATAGCGGGTAAACCAGACCCTCATATCGACCTCGGCGGGTTCCGTCACTTCATAACGGTTGAGCACCTTGAGCGGATGTTCCATCCCCAATCCTTTACGCGCCAGCAGCGCCACGCCCAGGGCGGTGATCTCCTTATTAGCGGGAGAGACGATGCGCTTTTGGATCAGGTTGGCGAGAAACTGCGTGAAGTAACGGTTGGCGGACAGACCGCCGTCCACCGAAATGCTGTCGCCGATCGGTTTCAGTTTATCCATGGCGTTGATTACCTCGGCGGAACGCATGGCGATGCCTTCGAGGATCGACTGCAGCAGATCCTTGCGTTCGGTTTCCAGCGACAGGCCGGCCCACATCCCGGCGGCGGAGCGATCCCAGTACGGGCAGGCCAGCCCAGAGAGCGCGGGCACAAAGGCCAGGCCGCGCGCGATGGCCGGCTGGGCCGGAAAATCGCCGAATTCATCGAAATCGTTGAACAGACCTATCTTTCTTGCCCAGTTAATGGCGGAGGCCGCGTTATAAACGCCGCCGTCCAGGCCATACACCGGCTCGCTGCCGGGCAGCTTCCAGCACAGCGTGGGCAACAGGCCGGACTCGCCGGCATCGATCGGGCGCGGCCCGGTGATCGCCTGTAAAAAGGCGCCGGTACCGAAGGTGATCTTCATCTGCCCCGGTTGATGGCAGCCGTGGCCGTAAGTGCCGGCAAACTGGTCGACGATGCAGGCCGTCAACGGCACCGGCTTGCCGTTGAGCGCGACGTCGCCGAAGTGGCCGATGTTGTCTCTGACCTCGGGCAGGCTGTCGATCGGCACGCCGAACAAACGGCACAGCTCCTCGTCCCACTGCAGGGTATGAATGTTGAACAACGAGGTGCGCGAGGCCGAGTTATAGTCGGTGAGGTGCCGACCGCACAGGTGGAACAGGAAGAAAGCGTCCATGGTGCCGAGCCGCAGGCGGCCGCGTTGCGCCAGCTGCCTGGCCCCCGGCGCGTTGTTCATCAGCCAGCCCATCTTGCTGGCGGAGAAGTAGGTATCGAGCGGCAGGCCGGTTTTCGCCATCACCAGCGGCTCGACGCCTTCGCGTTTCAGGCGCTGGATCTCCGGCTCGGTGCGCTGATCTTGCCAAACGATGGCGTTGTACAGCGGCAGGCCGCTGTCGGCGTCCCAGGCCAGCAGGCTTTCGCCCTGATGCCCTAAACCGATGGCATCCACCATGTCGCACTGGCTGAGACAGCGGCGGATATTCGCCAAAATCTCCAGGGCGTCGTGTTCCACCCAGCCCGGATTGGGAGTGATCTGCTTGTGCGGCATGCTGGCCGGCGAATGGTGCCTGCCGTCTTCGCCGAACACCACGACCCGGGTGCCGGTGGTTCCCTGATCAATCGCGGCATAACGTTGATTCATCATTGCTTCGCTCTCTTATAGGTTTTGTTTTTTTATTGTGCCTGGTGTTGGTTGTGTGACTGTTTTAATAATCTATCTTCAATTTCACACATTAAAGCAACATAAATCACAAGATAAAATAACCCCGCGTGATCGACCTCATACTTTTTGCTTATCCCCCGCCTTATGCGGCCTTTTTTTGGGAGTTGTGTTGTTTTTACCATTTCAAATGCGTTTATTGTGTGGTTTTATTGTGGTTATCACATCAAAACGGGACATCAGCATGATGGAAGAACAAACGGATTGGGACATTGTCGTGATTGGCGGCGGTGTGGTCGGGTGTGCGGTATTCCGCAAATTCTGCCTGATGGGCGCCCGTACGCTGCTGTTGGAAAAGGGGGGCGATATCCTGTCCGGCGCCAGCAAAGCCAACAGCGCGCTGCTGCATACCGGCTTCGATGCGCCGAGCGGCAGCCTGGAACTGCATTGCATGCAGGCCGGCTACCGGGAGTTTATCGCTATCCGTGAACGGATGAATTTGCCGCTGTTGCCTACCGGCGCGTTGGTGGTGGCGTGGGACGAGCAGCAGCTGGCGGCGCTGCCCGCGATCGTGCAGCAGGCGCATGACAACGGCGTGCTGGACGTGGCGCAGATCGACGCCGCCGAACTGTATCGCCGTGAGCCGCAGCTGGCGCCCGGCGCGTTGGCGGCGGTAGAGGTACCGGGAGAGAGCGTGATCGATCCCTGGAGCACGCCGCTGGCGTACCTGACGCAAGGTGTCAAACACGGCGGCGACTATCGCTTCAATACCGAGGTGACCGGCGCCGAACGCTTGCCGACCGGCTGGCGGCTAACCAGCAACCGGGGCGAGTTTCACGGCAAAATCGTCATCAACTGCGCCGGCAATCAGGGCGACCGGGTAGAAAGTTTCTGCCATCAGCCCGAGTTTGAAATCCGCCCGCGCAAAGGGCAGTTCCTGGTGTTCGACAAGGCCGCCGCCGGTCAGGTCAACGCCATCATCTTGCCGGTGCCGACGGCGATCACCAAAGGGGTGCTGCTGTCGAAAACCATCTTCGGCAATTTGCTGCTCGGGCCGACCGCCGAAGAGCAGCAGGATCGCGAGACGGCGACGGTGGACGAAACCAAAATGCGCGAGCTGATCGAACAGGGCACCCGGCTGCTGCCCACGCTGGCGAATTACAGCGTGACCGCCAGCTATGCCGGATTACGCCCGGCGACCGAACAGAAACACTACCGCATCCAGCACTATCCCGACCGGCAGTGGATCTGCGTGGCGGGCATTCGCTCCACCGGCCTGACGGCGGCGCTCGGCATCGCGCAATATGTGGAACAGCTCTATCGTGACCACTTTACGCCGTGCTTCACGCCGACAACGCCGCAGACCGTGCATTGGCCGCAGATGCCGATGCTTGCCGACTATGCGCTGCGCGATTATGCGCGCCCGGACAACGGCGGCATCGTTTGCCATTGTGAGCTGGTGACCCAGCGGGAGATAGAGGCGGCGTTCGATTCCGCCGTGCCGCCGGAATGCATCGGCGGGCTGCGGCGCCGCACGCGCGTGATGATGGGGCGCTGCAACGGTTTCTATTGCAGCAGCCGGGTGGCGGAAATGGTGGGCGATCGTTTTGGCCAAACGCTGGCCGTAGGGAGCATTGATGAAAACTGAGTATCAGGTGGCGATTGTCGGCGCCGGGCCGGCCGGGATTGCGGCGGCGACCGCGCTGCGGCAGGCGGGCATCGAGGATGTGGTGATCCTGGAGCGGGAACAGCAGGCGGGCGGCGTGCCCAGGCACTGTCGGCACCCCACCTTTGGGCTGCAAACGTTTTATAGGCCGATGCTGGGGTCCACCTATGTCGATAAAATACTGGCGCGCGCCGGGCAGGTGGAGATCCGTACCGGCGTGACGGTGCTCGCCATCAAACCAGACGGTGAGCTGACCATCACGGACCGCCGTGGCGTCAGCACCTTGAAAGCGCAGCGGGTGATCCTGGCGACCGGCGTGCGCGAGACGCCGCGTCATCCGCGCCTGGTGAGCGGCCTGCGGCCGCAGGGCGTGCTGACCGCCGGCGCGCTGCAGCAGTTCGTCTATTTGCGCGGGCTGCAGCCGGGCAAGGCGCCGGTGGTGGTCGGCACCGAGCTGGTCAGTTTCTCCGCGCTGTGGACGCTGCGCAACGCCGGCGTGCGCGCCGTCGCCATGATTGAAAGCGGCGGCAGGCCCGTCGCCTGGCGGCTGAGCGCGCTCTATGCGCGCCTGATGGGGGTGCCGATTCACTATTATTCGCGGGTGACCGACATTGCCGGCCGCGATCGGGTCGAATCCATCGAGGTGGAGAATCGCCAGGGGGAGAAACGGCGCATCGCCTGCGACAGCCTGATCTTCACCGGCCGCTTCACCGGGGAGTATACGCTGATCCGCCAGAGCCACCTGGCGCAGCGGCCGGAGAGCGGCTGCCCGCTGACCGATCAGTTCGGCCGCTGTTCCGACGCCGCCTATTTCGCCGTCGGTAACATGCTGCATCCGGCGGACATGGGCGACCAGTGTTATCAGGAAGGGCTGCACGTCGGCGAAGCCGTTGCCCGTTCGCTGCAGCGCACGCTGCCGCCGGCGCGGCAAATCCTCCCGGTGCGGCATGACGAGCGGATCCGCCTAACCGCGCCTGCCAACGTGGCGCTGATCGGCAAACCCGCCAAGGTCACGATCAATATGCGCGTGGAACAGCCGGTGTCCGGTTCAGTGGTGGTGCGGCTGGGGGAGAAAGTGCTGTACCGCAAAACGCATCGCTGCCTGCCGGAACGGCGGATCCTGCTGCGCAATATCGCCTTGCCGCCCGGCGGCGAGCGTGACGCGCTGCACATCAGCATCGAACCCGCCGGATGAACGGCGGCTACGGCTTGCGTCTAACGCCATGAAACCCGTAGTATTCCGTCAGTTAACGCCGCGAGTCTCGGCGGAAGCAGTCACTCTTACTTAAGGCAGCGAGTGTAATGTGAATGGATATCTCTAATTCCGTGGAAAGGCGCAATGAAATACTGGCGCTGATCCAGGCCAATGGCCGGGTTTACGTGAATGAGCTGGCGGATAAATTCCAGGTTTCGCAGGAAACCATTCGGCGCGATCTGAACAAGCTGGAAGACTATCGGCTGATCAAGAAGATCCACGGTGGCGCGGTCAGCAGCCAGTTCAAGTTCGAGCATGAATTCAATGAGCGGGCCAAAATCGCCGAGGCTGAGAAGCGCGCCATCGCGGAGAAAGCGGTGACGCTGATCCAACCGGGCGATACGGTGTTCGTGGATTTCGGCTCCACCACGCTGGAGTTCGCTCGGCAGTTGGCGACGGTGGATCAGTTGACGGTCATCACCAACTCGCCGCTGATCGCCAACGTCTGTCTGGAAAATGACTCCATCGACGTGGTGCTGATCGGCGGGCAGTTCATCGACTCCAAAATGGCGTGCCTGGGCGCGATCGCGTTGAATAATATCGAAGCGTTTTTCGCCGATTACGCCATTATCGGCGCCGGTGCGGTTAATGTGCAGACCGGGGTGATGGATCAAAACGTCAATGAGGCGGCTATCGCGCGCAAAATGATTGCGCAGAGCCGCAAATGCATCGTGCTGGCGGATGAAAACAAGCTGCGCGGGCATGCGATGACGCTGGTGGCCAAATGGCCCGAGGTCGATTATCTGGTGACCTCCGACAGCGGTAATGCATTGGAAGGATTGGTTTTCCCCGCCAACGTCAATGTGTTGGTGGCGCAGGTATAAAGGGGAGAAGCCTTTCTCCATGCGGAGAAAGGCTCAAACCGCTTCCGTCAGGCGATATCGACCGCGCGCACCTCTTTGGATCTTAGCTTCACGCGGATTGGCACCGATTTGTACGAAGGCGTACCGCTCTCCTCATCGATGTAATGCAGCGGCACCAGCACGTTGGCTTCCGGGTAGTAGGCGCCAACCGATCCGGCCGAGATGTTGTAGGCGATCACCGTGATGCCTTCCAGGCGCTGGGTGCTGCCGGGCAGCGCCGTTTCCAGGTCGACCACGTCGCCATGCTCCAGCCCCAAACGTTGCAGATCGCTGTCATTCATAAACAGCACGTCGCGCCGGCCGAAAACCCCGCGATAGCGGTCATCCAGGGCATAGATGGTGGTGTTGTACTGATCGTGGCTGCGCAGGGTGATCAGCCGCAGCGTATCTTGTTCCGCCGCAATCTGGTCTTCGTGCAACCCGCTGAACACCGAGAACATCGCTTTGCCCGTCGCCGTCGGCCACTGGCGTTCTGTCGGCGGCAATGGCATGCGAAAACCGCCGGGTTGACGAATGCGCGCGTTGTAATTGTCGAAGCCGGGGATGGTTTTTTCGATCAGATCGCGGATCACGTCGTAATCCTCGACCAACTCATCCCAGGGCACCTTGCTGGCGGGCATCACCGTTTTGGCCATGCCGGCCACAATGGCGGGTTCCGAACGCAGGAGTTCCGACGCCGGTTTTAATTTGCCGGACGAGGCATGCACCATCGACATCGAATCCTCCACCGTCACCGATTGCCGTCCGCCGGCCTGCAGGTCCAGCTCGGTACGGCCCAGGCAGGGCAGAATGAGAGTTTCTTTCGCCACCAACAGATGGCTGCGATTGAGTTTGGTGCCGATATGCACGCTTAACTCCAGCGCTTTCATCGCCGGGAAGCTCTGCTCGGGGTCCGGCAGCGCCACGGCGAAGTTGCCGCCCAGGCAAATCAACGCTTTCGAAGCGCCGTCGATCATCGCCTGCATGCATTTCACGGCATCGTGACCGTGGGCTTTGGGCGGCGTGAAGCCAAACACCGTTTCCAGCTTCGCCAAAAATTCGGCCGAGGGTTTTTCGGTGATGCCGACGGTGCGGTTGCCCTGCACGTTAGAGTGGCCGCGCAGCGGGCAAATGCCGGCGCCCGGTTTGCCAATGTTGCCGCGCAGCAGCAGCAGGTCAGCGATCAGGCGCACGTTGGCCGTCCCTTTATTGTGCTGCGTAATGCCCATGCCGTAGGTCACGATGGTGGCGTTGGATTTCGCGTAAGCGGCGGCGACCTGTTCCAGATCCTGACGCGTCAGACCGCTTTCCGCCTCAATGGCTTCCCAACGGGTGGCCCGCAGATCGGCGTCGAAAGCCGTAAACCCTTCAGTGTGCTCGGCAATAAAGGCGTGATCCAGCGCATTGCCATGCTCATCATCCAACTGCAGCAACGCTTTGGCGATGCCTTTGAGCGCCGCGGCATCGCCGCCGGCTTTGACCTGATAGTAGGTTGAAGCGATCGGGGTCGAACTGTAGGTCGCCATTTCGATGACGTTTTGCGGATCGGTGAAACGTTCGAGCGCCCGCTCGCGCAGCGGGTTAAACACAATGATCGGCACTTTTTTGCGCGCCAGCTCATGCAGCGTGCCCATCATGCGCGGGTGGTTGGTGCCCGGGTTGTGCCCGATGGAAATAACCAGCTCCGCGCTGTCAAAGTCGTCCAGCGAGACAGTGCCTTTGCCGATGCCGATCGACTGCGGCAGGCCAACGCTGGTCGGCTCATGGCACATGTTGGAGCAGTCGGGAAAGTTATTGCTGCCAAATTCACGCGCAAACAGCTGGAACAGGTAGGCCGCTTCATTGGACGCCCGGCCGGAGGTATAAAATTCCACCTGTTCCGGCGGCAGCGTCTGCAAGACGGCGGCGATGCGTTGGAACGCCTCGTCCCAGGCCAGCGGGCGCAGGGTGTCCGTCCCGGCGTCATAAAACAGGGGCGTGGTCAGACGGCCGTAGTCCTCCAACTGATAATCGGTTTTTTGCAGCAGTGAGGTCACGGTATTTTGCGCTAGGAATTCAGGGGTCACGCGCTTGCTGGTCGCTTCCCAGGTCACGGCTTTGGCGCCGTTTTCGCAAAACTGAAAGGTGGAGCGATGCTCTTTATCCGGCCACGCACATCCCGGGCAGTCAAACCCGTCGGGCTGGTTGGTACGCATCAGCGTCACCGGCGCTTCCAGGGTATCCATCTGTGTGCGCACGGCGATGGCCGTCGCTTTCAGCGCGCCCCAACCGCCGGCGGGCCCATCGTAGGGATGGACACCGGGTACTGCTCGTCTTTTCGCCATTATTGATTGCCTCCGACACCGCTTACGATAAATGCAGGTGATTGATTTAAAATTAATATTGTCGTTATCGTCTAAGAAGGAAGGCAGACGCCGCCGTCGTCAAACGCGAGCCTGTCGCTTCAGTATAGATGAGTAAGAAAGGGCGCAGCGGCAGTCAATGCGGGGAAGTAGCGGCCCGTCTAACCTGAGGCGGGCCGCCGGGGCGTTACTTTTTCACCACCAGGCCCACGCCGCGGCCGCGCGGATCGGACGCGGTTTCCGGCGTGCGGCCATCGATGCGGATGACCTGAATATCCCCCATGTTCCAGCCCTGGTCTTCGAGGGTGTAGCCCATGGCCTTCAGCTCGTCCGCCGGTTTGCCGGTCAGCGGCGCAAAGCTGTCATAGTAGACGGTGTCCTTCGGCAACAGCTGATGGTGTACGCGCTGGGCGGCCACCGCCTGCGCCAGCGGCAGATGGTAATCGTAGAGGTTGTTGATCACCTGGAAGATCGAGGTGAAGATGCGCGAACCGCCCGGGGTGCCGATCACCAGGGTGACGTCGCCGTCGCGGGTGATGATGGTCGGGCTCATCGAGGAGAGCATGCGTTTGCCCGGCTCAATGGCGTTGGCGTCGCTGCCCACCACGCCAAAGGCATTGGCGACGCCCGGTTTGGCGCTGAAGTCATCCATCTCGTCGTTGAGCAGGAAGCCGGCGCCTTTGACCACCACGCCGCTGCCAAAGTCCCAGTTGAGCGTATAGGTGTTGCTGACGGCGTTACCGGCGGCATCGACGATCGAGAAATGGGTGGTTTGGTGGGTTTCCAACCCCGGCCGTACCTGCTCGGTCGGTGAGATCGCCTGCGGATTGATCTCGGCGGCGCGTTTTTGCAGGTAATCAGGGGCGATCAACTGCGCTTCCGGCACGTTAGTGAAATCCGGATCGCCGAGGTAGTCGGCGCGATCGGCGAACACGCGTTTTTCGATCTCCGCCAACAGGTGGATATAGCGCGCCGAGTTCAGCGGCACGCCCTTGAAGTCGGCGGCGCGATCTTCTTTTATCCCCAGCAGCTGCGCCAGCGCGATGCCGCCGGAGCTGGGCAGCGGGGCGGTATACACGGTGTTGCCGCGCCAGCTGATGCGCATCGGTTCGCGCCATTTCACCCGGTAGTCGGCCAGATCCGCCGCGCCGATCAGCCCGTTGTCGCGCTGCATTTGCGCCACCAGCAGGCGGGCAGTTTCGCCGTGATAAAAATCGTCGGCGCCCGATTTGGCGATGCGCTCAAGGGTGGCGGCCAGCTCCGGCTGTTTGAACACCGTGCCGGGCTTCATGGCGCCGAAATAGTCGCCGAAGTTGGTTTTACCGGCGAACAGCTTGTTGGCGTCTTCACGGTACTGATACTGCTGATCCGCTACGGTGAAACCTTGCCGGGCGTAGCCGATCGCCGGCGTCAGCAGTTCGGCCCACGGCAGCTTGCCGAAACGCTTGTGGGCTTCCCACAACCCCAGCACGGTGCCCGGCACGCCGGCGGCGCGGCTGCCCACCAGGCTGAGATTTTCGATCACTTCGCCTTTCTCGTTCAGATACATGGTCTTGCTGGCGGCCTTGGGCGCCACTTCGCGGTAATCGAGAAAATAGGGCTTACCGTCGACGTACAGCGTCATAAAGCCGCCGCCGCCGATATTGCCGGCTTCAGGGTAGGTCACCGCGAGGGTAAAGGCGGTGGCGACCGCCGCGTCGACCGCGTTGCCGCCGGCCTGCAGAATGTGCGCGGCGACCTTGGCGCCATACTGATCCGGGGCGGCGACCGCGCCGGCGGCCAGATCGGCGGCAAAGGCGGCGGGAACGGTGCAGGCAAGGGCCACGCTCAGAGCTATCGTTTTCAATAAACCGGCAGACATAGAAGATCCTTTTAGCGATGTTCAGTTATCAGGTGAATTCAACTAATTATTTTGAAACAGCAGGTTAGCGCGTTTTCTTCGGGTTGTTGCGACGCTTTATTGAAGGTAGCAGCGGTCAGGCGGGGCCGCCTGACCAGAGTAGCAAATCGTGACGTGACGCGTTATGCGCCGGCGGGCAGCGCCGACTGCAGCCATTGGCAGAAGTGACGGGCGAGCGGATTGTGTTCGCTGTCGCGGTGCAGCAGCCACGCCCAGTTGGCGCCGCGCACGCGTTGCTCGGTTAACGGCTGCAGCAGCCCGACGTCGCGCGCGTGTTGCGCCAGCAGTTGGCTGACCAACGCGATGCCGAGGCCGTTGCAGGCGGCGTCCAGCAGCAGACCTGGATCGGAGAAGTTCAGCCCGCTGTCGCGTTGGCCGACGTGCGCGCCGCCCGCCACCGTCCAGTGGCTCCAGTCCATCTCGCGTTCGCCATGCAAGGTCACGCGCTGCTCCGGCGCCAACGCCAGCAGGCTGGGGTGGCAGGCGGGATAGAGCCGGTCGGTACAGAGAACGTTAAAGGTGCAGTCCGCCTGCGCGCTGAGATCGTCGCGGATCGCCAGATCGATGCTGTCCGTCGCCATATCCGGCGGTTCAAAGCTGGTGAACAGCCACAGATCGATCTGCGGATGTCGCCGGTTGAACTCGCCCAGCCGCGGCGCGAGCCAGTGGCGGGCAAAGGCCGGGGTGGTATTGACGATCAGCTGATTGGGTTTGCGGTACTGATCCAAACGGCGAATGCCGACGGCCAACTGTTGCAGCATCACCTGCGCAGTGCTGAACAGATCGTGGCCGGCGTCGGTCAGCGTTACGCTGCGGCCGGTGCGGAAGAACAGCGGCTGCTCCAGAAACGCCTCGAGGCTGCGGATCTGCTGGCTGATGGCCGACTGGGTCAGGTGCAGCTCTTCGGCAGCCTGATGAAAACTACCCAGGCGCGCCGCCGCTTCGAAACCGCGCAGGGCGCTCAAGGGGGGCCAGTGTTTTAACATTATCGATAAGCCTGTCTAATCAGATATCCGCTAAATATATCGTTTGTCGCGGTGGCGAGGGAAGACTAGCATGAGATTCAAGTGCCGGAGCGTAAAGATCTCGGCTAACCATTTGAATTTAAATTAATTAAAAGAGGTTGTTTATGTCAACGCGTCGCACCTTCATCAAGCAGCTTTCGGCGGTGGCCGGCGTCGGCTTGACGGCATCGTTGGGCTTTCTATTACGCGGTCACGCAGAAGCTGCGCTTAATCCGGCCTGGCGGATGCCCGACGAAGGGGAACCTCAGCTGCGGGCGTTTCTCGCCTTCGGCGCCCAGAAGGCCATCTGGGGCGGGTTCACGGCGGACGTGCAGGCAGCGCAGGGGCGCATCGCCCGCGCCATCGCCGAGTTTCAGCCGCTGACGGTATTTTGCCACGCGCACGAACGGCAGCTGGCGGAGGCCACCTGCGGCAGTCAGAACGTCAGCTATGTCGTCACCGAGCTGGATGACATCTGGATGCGTGACATTGGCGCCAATTTCGTCGTCAACGACGCCGGTGCGCTGGGCGCGGTGGATTTCAACTTCAACGGCTGGGGCGATAAGCAGCAGCATGCCAGGGATGCGCGTCTGGCGGCGTTCGCCGCCAAAAAATACGGCGTCGCTCAGCCGCGCCGCAGCGCGCTGGTAGGCGAAGGCGGCGGCATTGAGGTGGATGGGCGCGGCACCGGCATCATGACCGAGAGCAGTTGGGTGAATGCAAACCGTAATCCAGGCTGGAACCGCGATCGGGTGGAGCAGGAGCTGAAGGCGATGCTCGGCCTGCGCAAAATTATCTGGCTGCCGGGCATTAAAGGCCGGGACATCACCGACGCCCACGTCGATTTTTATGCCCGTTTCGTGCGGCCGGGCGTGGTGGTGGCCAACCTGGACACCGATCCGGCCTCTTATGATCATGCGGTTACCCAGGCGCATCTGGCGATCCTCAAGGCAGCGACCGACGCCGACGGCCGCAAGCTGCAGGTGCATACGCTTTCGCCGCCGCTGGCGCCGCGCGACAGCCGTTTCAGCCGTAACAATCCGGACTTTGCGGCGGGCTATATCAACTATTTCGTGATCAACGGCGCGGTGATCGCCCCTGAATTTGGCGACCCGCAGGCGGATAAGGCGGCATTTACGCTGTTGTCGGCGCTCTATCCGCAGCGCAAGGTGGTGCAGTTGGAGATCGACGCCATCGCGGCCGGCGGCGGCGGCATTCACTGCGTGACCAGCCAGCTGCCGGTGCATGGCAAACCAGAGCAGTGAATGTTCAAAAAATGCGCGCACGGTTGTTTGTCGCCATAGGCTGTGGTTGGCTGAGTGGAAACATAAGGAGGCCATCATGAACGACTCATCCTTGAGCATTCCCACCTGGTATCGCGATCCGCACGCAGAGCAGGCCATGGCCGAAGGCCATGCGCCTATCTGGCGGCATCTGCTAACTCTGGTGCCGGAACACGAACTGTCCGGCGTCAGGGTGCTGGACTTCGGCTGCAATCAGGGCGGTTTTCTGCGTCTGTTGCACCAAATCCGGCCATTTCGTGAAGGGCTCGGCGTCGATATCGCCCGCCAGTCCGTCGAACACGCCAATCGCCTGAAAGGAAACCTGCCGATCGATTATCAAACCGACACGCGGCTGACAGGCTGGGATGACCATTTCGATATCGCCTTCAGCCATGAAGTCATCTACCTGATCGAAGATATCGCGCAGCATGCCGCCGATATGCTGCGGGCGCTGAAACCGGGCGGCGTTTACTATGCGGTGACCGGTTGCCACACCGACAACCCGCTGTGGCCGCAATGGCGCGCAAGGGTCGCTGAACAGACGCATACCGTGGTGCAGGATCGCTCGCTGGACGACTATGCGCGCATTTTCTCCGGCGCGGGGTTCCAGGTCTCTGCCCGCAGGCTGGGTTTTTCCGGCTTCGTGCCCTATGAGCCGGACGGTTGGATGCCGAATATCGCGGCGGCGATCGACTACTATTGGCACACCAAAACGGTGTTCAGATTGGCGAAGCCGTAAAAAGCCGTAGGTACGCGAGGCTGTTGGCGTAGGCGCCTGCGCGATGATGAAGCATGGGCAGACTGCCATCCTGAATATCATGGGGGGGAGCTATTGCTTTTATCTCACTGTGTTGCTCTAAAAAATCCTGGTATCTGTGATGAGGCAGGTAGGCGGGGGGATTTTCCATGGATCTTGTCCACCTATCCAATATGTGGACAACCTGTGATATTCTTTCGTCCCTGACCCCATTCAATGTGGAACATCACGATGAGTAATGATGCGGATAATAGCGGCTCACAGGTGATTGCCCGGGCCGCCACCCTGCTGCGGGCGCTGGAAACTCAACCGAAGGGTATGACCATCTCTCAATTGTCCCGGGAAACGGGGCTGCCGCGCACCACCGTACACCGTTTGGTCACCTCGCTTGAATCGCAACAGCTGCTCATCATGGGCAGCGGCGGCGTTCAATTAGGGCCGGCGCTCGCCCGCCTGGCGGCTTCCGCGCATACGGATGTGATCACCCTTGCAAAACCGGCGATGGAAACGCTTGGCCGCCGCACGCGTGAAACTGTCGATTTGTGCGTTTACCGCGGCAGCCACGCAGTATCGGTAGGCCAGTTTGTTTCCGATCAGGAACTTCGCGTCGTATCAGCCGTTGGCACCGCCTTTCCGTGTCACTGCACGGCGCATGGCAAAGCCATTCTGGCCGAGCTGCCTGACGAAAAGATTGCGGATCTGCTTGGCGGCCAGCCGGATGTCAGAACGGATAATACCCTCAGAACCGTCTCATCCGTACTGGAGGACATTCGGGAAACCAGGATCCGTCGTTACGCCATCGATCGCGAAGAGCACGCTCGCGGCGTCTGTGGCGTCGGCGTTTACCTCAATATCGGCGTCAACGAGCTTTACGCCATATCCATTGCGGTTCCGGCCATGCGCTTCGAGGAAAAGTTTGACCATCTGCTCGGTTCGCTGATGCAGTGCAAAGCGGAAATCGAGGCGATGCTGGCATAACAAGCCGGGGCGTTTGGCCCGGCAGGCGCTAAACGCCGCATGGGCAAGCATGCCTCGCCCCCGGCGCTGCGTTGGCGAGGGGAAGGCGGCAGTCAGCTGTTGCCGAACCGGGCATAAATCTCAGGCAGAAAACGGCCGAGCGAAGAGAACTCCGTCATATCGTGGACGGCCATTTCATAGGCAAAGCCTTCCAGCGACGCTTTCGTCATTCCCGCTTTTGCGATGTATTCGCGCGAGCGTTTTCCGCCGTCCGGGAACTTGTCGAATCTATCCCAGGATTCATGCGTGCCGATCCAGTAACGGTTGACCATTTCCATCCCTTGCGGCGTGTCGCGTCCCAGATGAATCATCAGCACCAGCGGCGTTGATTGCGCATCATAAGGCGTGATGATGCCGCTGGCGTTAAAGGTAAAGCGATGCTTTTTGAGCAACTCGCTCTCGATGCCGAAGCTTTCCGGCGCATTAAAATGGATAACGCCGTCAAGATAGTTATCGCCAATGTACTCGGTAATGTGGTTCGGGTTGCCGTACAGCCGCTCAGTGTAGGACAGACGGGTATCTGCCAGACGCTTGGGATCGACAACCGAGTTGTGGATATGAGCATGCGGGAACCACAGATAATAGCGTTCGCTCTCGATCGGGTGCCAGCAGAACCACCACTTGAACATCTCCGTGGTCACGCCCGGAAAAATATGGCGGCTTTGCGCATAGGCGCAGGGGCCGCCATCCTCAACGACGGCGTAACCCGATACCGGAAACTCGTCAAAACGTTCCAATAGGGTTTTCAGGCCCGCTTTCGTGGGTTGAAGAATGTGTTCTTTTGCCAACGGCCCCTGTTCCAGCGCGCGGATCATCTCTACGGGCGCATCCAGATTGCTGTCGAAGAACTCGGCATAGGGCTTGCCCTGAATGCCTTTCTCATTGATCTTCAAGCGTTTCTGCATCGGCACCTGATAGTAGGAAATCAATGACTTATCGAGCGATGCGCCCGCATCAGTAAACGCGCCTTTCCGCGTCGCCGCCGGTAGGGCGGATGATGGCGCCGCCATGGCGGAAGACAGCAGGGATTGAGAAAGCAAGGCGCCGCCAGCCAACAGCGGAATGCGTTTGATGATATTACGACGTGAAATTTCTTTACTCATGAGATCCTCACTTAGGTTGTCGCCGACTTGACGGCAGCGAGATGTGGTGTGGTTGATATTGACTCTGAATTATCCGAATGATGGATCATTCATCCGAATAATGGTTATTATTCTGTTGCTGGATGTGGGCGATGTCAACGCTCATTGAGTGACAAAGCGCATGGATTGCCAAAAAGCGCCGGCCAGCCATTGCAGGTAATAACTGAGGGGTTGCCGACGTTGGCAGGGTAGGATTGACATTCGATTTACAGTTCGCGCGTTGACATGTTGGGCAGAAGCCTCAAGAATACCGTCCGAATTGTGGATACTATATCCATATATCGGATATTTCAGTGAGGCACTCTATGCGTGAATTAAGAAAAATGGCGGCGTTTACGCTCTTGGCCGTGGCCTGTCTGACGATCATGGTCGGTTGCGTGATCGTTCCCGGTTTGACGGAGATCGCGAGCCAGTTGGGCACGCCTTCCGCGGCCAGTTGGCTGGTCACCGTGCCGTCGTTGGGCGTGGTGATATTTGGCCCCTTCGCCGG
The DNA here is from genome assembly GCF_052168835.1 of Serratia sp. CY40230. NCBI lineage: Bacteria > Pseudomonadati > Pseudomonadota > Gammaproteobacteria > Enterobacterales > Yersiniaceae > Serratia > Serratia sp. CY40230. The sequence goes on along the minus strand of NZ_JBJNLX010000001.1, from coordinate 69,570 downwards.
ACGTTTTATTGACAAGGCGGGCGCTTACGCGGCGCTCAGCTGGGGGCTGTTGTTGTATGGCCTGCTTGGGGCGGGGGGGCTGTTGCTTCGCGGCTTTTGGCCGGTGATGCTCGACCGCCTGCTGCTTGGCGGCGCCACGGCGATCGTGATGTCAGCCGGCACCGGTCTGATTTCTGCTTTTTACAGCGGGCAGGCGCGCTTGAAAATGATCGCTTCGCAAGGCATGTCGATCGAGCTGGGCGGCGTCATCTTTCTGTTTATCGGCGGGCTGTTGGCGACGCTCGGCTGGCGCTGGCCCTTCCTGTTGTATCTTGTCGCCTGGGTGTTGCTGGCGATGCAGTTGCTGTTTGTGCCCAAACCCCAGTCCGATGTGGGCGAATCAGACAACGTTCAGCGCGGTGATGCCATTTCCACCGGCGCCGGCAGATTAACCGCGGTCTATTTTTCCGCTGTGCTTTCCATGATCTGCTTCTTCACCGGGATCATTGTCATCCCGCAGCATTTCCACCACATGAATATCGGGGCGGCGCAAACGGGATACTTCCTGTCGTTTATCTCGCTTATCGCCGTTTTTGCCGCCGCGCTGATGCCCAGGTTGGTGGCTTTACTCAGAGAAAACGGCGCGCTTGGCGCGGCGTTTGTCTGTTATGCCGCAGCGCATCTGCTCTTCGCCTCTGCGCACGGCACTGCGGCATTTGTTGCCGGCGGCATTCTGATGGGATGCGGGTTCGGCTTCTCGGTGCCGTTGGTTAATCATATGACCGTAGAACAAAGCTCCCCCCGCACCCGGGGGCGAAATCTGGCCTATTTATCGATGGCGATTTTCTCCGGCCAGTTCTTGTCATCCTTTATGGCGTTCATTCCCGGCAGTTCATCCGCCGTTTTCCTGGGAGCGGCGGGTATCAGCATCGCCACGATTTTGGCGCTGACGCTTGCGCGCAGATTAGGGTAAACCCACCGCGCTGCGCGTTTTCCAGCCCGAAAAGATTTTACGCAATCCTTACGCAACCCTTTCAGAAGCGCATTGCGGCATTCGATATATTGAGAATAGTCATTCTCAACAGGATCGTATTGCAATGCAGAGGAAAACGCTTTTAGCGCTGGGGCTGTCGCTGTTGCTGGCCGGCTGCGATGGGCAAAACGCCGACGCGCCGGCGGGAGCGGGCGGTGAGCGGGAGGTCGGCGTGGTCACGCTGCGCGGCCAGTCAGTGACCCTGAGCAGCGAGTTGACCGGCCGGGTCAACGCCACCATGACCTCCGACGTGAGGCCGCAGGTCGACGGTATCATCAAGCAGCGGCTGTTTACCGAAGGGGCCGAGGTGAAAGCCGGGCAGGTATTGTATCAAATTGACCCCGCCAGCTATCAGGCCAGCTACGATCAGGCCGCCGCCCAGTTGAAAAACGCCCAGGCTACGGTGCAATCCACCCGGCTCAAATCGCAGCGCTATGCGGCGTTGGTGAAAGAAAACGGCGTTTCCAAACAGGACGCAGACGACGCCAAAGCCGCGTATCTGCAGGCCGTGGCGTCGGTGGCGCAGTACCAGGCGGCGCTGGAGACGGCGCGCATCAATCTCGGCTATACCCAGGTGCGTGCGCCGATCGCCGGGCGCATCGGTATTTCGTCGGTGACGCCGGGCGCGTTGGTGACCGCTGGCCAAAGCGATGCGTTGACCACCATCCGCGCGCTGGATCCTATCTATGTCGACCTTACCCAGTCCAGCGCCCAGCTGCTTAAACTGCGGCGCCAACAGGCGGCGTTACAGCGCGGCGCGGTCACGCCGGTCGCCATCAAGCTGGAGGACGGCACGTCTTATGCCCATGCCGGCAAGCTGGAGCTGACCGAGGTGGCGGTGGATGAGGCTACCGGTTCGGTCACGCTGCGCGCGGTGTTCCCCAACCCCGAACATGAGCTGTTGCCCGGCATGTATATCCACGCCACGGTGGATAACGGCGTCGATCCCAAAGCCATTCTGGCGCCGCAGCAGGGCATCACCCGCAACGCCAAGGGCGAAGCCACCGCGTTGGTGGTCGACGAGCAAAACAAAGTGGCGCAGCGCACCGTCAGCGCCGAACGGGTGGTGGGCAGCAACTGGCTGATCGGCAGCGGGCTGAACGAAGGCGATCGCCTGATCGTCGAAGGCACCAGCAAGGTGACGATCGGCGCCGCAGTGAAACCGGTTGAAGTCTCGGTCGACAAAAACCAACGCGGGGAGCAGTGATATGGCGCAGTTCTTTATCCGGCGGCCGGTGTTCGCCTGGGTGATCGCCATCATCATCATGCTGTGCGGCCTGATGTCGATCAATTCGTTGCCCATCTCGCAGTACCCGGACGTGTCACCGCCGCAGATTTCCATCTCCGCCACCTACCCGGGCGCGGACGCGGAAACGCTGGAAAACAGCGTCACCCAGGTGATAGAGCAGCAGCTCACCGGGCTGGATGGCCTGCTGTATTTCTCTTCGACCAGCAGCTCCAGCGGCTCGGTCAGCATCGACGTCACCTTTGATCAGGGCACCGATCCGGATATCGCGCAGGTGCAGGTGCAAAACAAAGTTCAGCAGGCGGAAAGCCGCTTGCCGAGCGCGGTCACCGCCCAAGGCGTGACGGTCAAGAAATCCCAGAGCAGCTTTTTGCTGATCGTCGGGCTGTATGACGAGACCGACAAGGCGACGATGGCCGACATTTCCGACTATCTGGTCAGCAACCTGCAGGATCCGCTGTCGCGCATCGAGGGCGTGGGGGACGTTCAGGTGTTCGGCTCGGAATACGCGATGCGCATCTGGCTGGATCCGACCAGGCTGGCGAGCTATGCGCTGATGCCTTCCGACGTGCAGACGGCGATCGAGGCGCAAAACACCCAGGTATCCGCCGGTAAAATCGGCGATCTGCCGGCCGCCGCCGACCAGCAGCTGACCGCCACGGTGAAGGCGCAGTCGCGGCTGCAAACGCCGGAACAGTTCCGCAATATCATCCTGAAAAGCGACAGCAGCGGGGCGCTGGTGCGGCTGGGCGACGTGGCGCGGGTTGAACTGGGCAACGAAGACTACTCCGCCAGCGCGCACCTCAACGGCCACCCGGCGGCGGGGATCGCGGTCAAGCTGGCGGCGGGCGCCAACGCCCTCAACACCGCCAAACTGGTGAAGGCCAAAGTGGCGGAATACCAAAGCGCGATGCCGCAGGGTTATAAGGTGGCCTACCCGAAAGACAGCACCGACTTCATCAACATCTCGATCGAGGAGGTGGTGAAAACGCTGTTCGAAGCGGTGGTCCTGGTAGTGGTGGTGATGTTCGTGTTCCTGCAAAACCTGCGCACCACGCTGATCCCGACCATCACCGTGCCGGTGGTGTTGCTGGGCACCTTCGGCGTGCTGGCGGCGTTCGGCTACTCGATCAATACCCTGACGCTGTTCGGCATGGTATTGGCGATCGGGCTGTTGGTGGACGACGCCATCGTGGTGGTGGAAAACGTCGAACGCGTGATGCGTGAAGATAAGCTGCCGCCGCGCGAGGCGACGGAGAAATCGATGCGCGAGATCACCGGCGCACTGGTCGGCATCGCGCTGGTGCTGTCGGCGGTGTTTCTGCCGATGGCGTTCTTCGGTGGTTCCACCGGGGTGATCTACCGCCAGTTCTCGATCACTGTCGTCTCCTCGATGGTGCTGTCGGTGGTGCTGGCGTTGACGCTGGCGCCGGCGCTGTGCGCCACGCTGCTGAAAGCGTCGCATGAAGAACAGACCGACAAAGGGCTGCTGGGTAAATTCAACCGCGGTTATAACCGGCTGCAGGAGAAGTACGCCGACAAGGTCGGCGGGGTGATCCACCGGCCGACGCGCTATCTGCTGCTGTACGGCCTGCTGCTGATCGCCACCGCCGTGATGTATCTGCGTTTGCCGACCGGTTTCCTGCCCAATGAGGATCAGGGGTCGGTGATGGTGCAGTACACCTTGCCGGCCGGCGCCACCAATGCGCGCACCTCGGCGGTGAGCGAAGCGGTGACCGCCTATTTCCTCAACCAGGAAAAGGCCAACGTCAGCACCATTTTCACCATCAACGGTTTCGGCTTCAGCGGCAGCGGGCAAAACGCCGGCATGGCGTTCGTCAGCCTCAAAGACTGGAGCCAGCGCGGCGGCAGCGAAAACACCGCCGACGCCATCGCCAAGCGCGCCATGGCGCATTTCGCCTCGCTGCGCGACGCCCAGGTGTTCTCCATGAGCCCGCCGGCGATCGACGGCTTCGGCCAGTCCGACGGCTTCACCTTCGAACTGCAGGCCAAAGGGGCGACCACCCGCGCCGAGCTGCAGGCGATGCGCGATCAGATCGTCGCCGCCGCCGCCGGCAATCCGTCGCTGTTGGCGGTGCGCGCCAACACCTTGCCGGACACGCCGCAGCTGCAGGTGGAGATCGACAGCGGCAAACTGCAGGCGCTCGGCCTGAGCGCCGGCGACGTCAACAGCACGCTTAGCAGCGCGTTCGGCAGCACCTACGTCAACGACTTTATCGATCGCAACCGGGTGAAAAAAGTCTATATGCAGGGCGACGTAGCGTATCGCGCCAAGCCGGAAGATCTCGACAAATGGTTTGTGCGCGGCACCAACGCAGCGGGCGACAGCAGCATGACGCCGTTCTCCGCTTTTGCGTCCTCACACTGGATCTACGGCCCGGAAAACCTGTCGCGCTATAACGGGCTGTCGTCGTTCGAGATCACCGGGCAGGGCGCCGCCGGCGTCAGTTCCGGCACGGCGATGAGCGAGATGGAGAAACTGGCGGCGAAGTTCTCCGCCGGCAGCAGCTATTCCTGGAGCGGGCTCTCCTATCAGGAGCGGCTGACCAGCGGCCAGGCATCGTCGCTGTACGCCATTTCGCTCATCGTGGTGTTCCTGTGCCTGGCGGCGCTGTATGAGAGCTGGTCGATTCCGTTTGCGGTGATGTTGGTGGTGCCGATGGGCATCGTCGGTTCGCTGCTTGCGATCACGCTGCGCGGGCTGGAGAACGATATCTACTTCCAGGTGGCGCTGCTGACCATCGTCGGTTTGTCGGCAAAAAACGCCATTCTGATCGTCGAGTTCGCCGAGGAAATGCACCAGCGCGGTGAAACGCTGATTGGCGCGGCGGTTCACGCGGCGCGCATGCGCCTGCGGCCGATCCTGATGACCTCGCTGGCGTTTACCGCCGGGGTGCTGCCGCTGGCGGTATCCAGCGGCGCCGGCGCCAACAGCCGCATCGCCATCGGTACCGGCATTATCGGCGGCACGATCACCGCCACCGCATTGGCGATCTTTTTCGTCCCGCTGTTTTATGTGCTGGTGCGACGCATGTTTACCCGTCGGCCCGCCAACTCGCCGTCGCAGGCAGGAGAATAACGTGTTGCAACGAGTCATGATGTTAACTTTACCGCTGCTGCTGAGCGGGTGTCTGTCGCTGGATCCGCACTACCAGCGCCCGGCGGCGCCGGTGCCCGCCAACCTGCCGCAGGGCGAGGCCGCCGGCAAGCAGGCGTTGAGCTACCCGGACGTCGCCTGGCGCGACTATGTGCAGGACGCCAGGCTGCGCCAGGTGGTGGCGATGGGGCTGAGCAGCAGCCGCGATCTGCGCGAGGCGATCGCCAATATCGCCTCGGCGCGCGCGCTGTACGGTGAGCAGCGGGCAGCGCTGTTGCCGACGATCAACGCCACCGCCGACGGCAGTCGCGGGCGTTCGCTGACCGGCAACGGCAATGCCACCGCCATCAGCCAGAGTTACGAAGCGCAGGCCGGCGTCAGCGCCTTTGAGCTGGATCTGTTCGGCAAAAACGCCAGCCTGTCGCGGGCGGCGTTCGAAACCTATCTGGCGAACTCGGAGGCGGCGAAAAGCACCCGCCTGACGTTGATCGCCGACATCGTCACCGACTGGGTGGCGGTGGCGGCCGAGCGCAGCAATCTGGCGGTGGCGCAGCAGACGATGGAAAGCGCCAAACGGTCGCTGGAGGTGACGCGCAAGAACCAGCAGCACGGCATCTCGTCGCTGGTCGACGTGGCGTCGGCGGAGACCGTTTATCAACAGGCGCGATCGGACGCCGCCAGCTATGCGACCAGCGCCGCGCAGGCGAAAAACGCGCTGGATTTAGCGGTGGGGCAAAGCGTGCCGGAAAACCTGCTGCCCGGCGGCATCGACGCGCTGGGCGGGATCATGCGCGACCTGCCGGCCGGGGTTTCTTCGCAGGTGCTGCTGACGCGGCCGGACGTGCTGCAGGCGGAGCATAACCTGAAATCCGCCAACGCCAATATCGGCTCGGCGCGGGCGGCGTTCTTCCCGTCGATCAGCCTGACCGCCAGCGGCGGGGTGGGCAGCGGTGAACTCTCGTCGCTGTTCAGCCATGGCGCGGGCGTTTGGTCATTCGCCCCGAGCATCAGCCTGCCGCTCTTCAGCGGCGGCTATAACACGTCGCAACTGAACTACAGCAAAGCGCAGAGAGATCTGTATGTCGCCACCTATGAGAAAGCGGTGCAGACGGCATTTCAGGAAACCGCCGACGCGCTGGCGCGCAAAGCCACGCTGCGGGAACAGCTGGCGGCGCAAACCGGCTATGTGGCGGCGGCGCAGCAATATTATCGTCTGGCCGAACTGCGCTACCGCCAGGGCGTGGACAGCTATCTGACCGTGCTGGACGCGCAGCGCACGCTGTATACGGCGCAGCAGTCGCTGATCGCCGCGCAGCAGACCGCGTACGATAATCAGGCGACCCTGTATAAAGTGTTGGGCGGCGGGGTTGCCGCCGAGCGGCAGGGGGATGGCGTCATCGCCGACAAGACGACGCTTAGCCGCTAACCTTCGACCGCGCGCGCCGGGCGTTTGGCTGCGCGCGTTTTTTATGGAAAGTGTAAAGAAACGGAAAACCCGCGCGGCGGCCCGAACTCGCCGCGGCGGGCAGAGTCAGACAGGTAATTGCACTCACTTTTTCTTCATATCGGCTCGAGGTCGTCATGGCAGAAGACATTCAGCAACAGGTCATCGCGCTTATCGCCGCCTTCAACGCATCAGGGCGGCTGCAGAAGGGCGTGGCCATCACCCCGGAAACCGAGATTAACACCGTGCTCAATCTGTCGTTCAGCGACTCCAACACGCTGATGCGCCGCTACTTCGACACCTTCGGCGTCGACAGCGGCAACTATAACCACGAGCTGTATTTCCAGCCGCCGAGCAATACCGGGCGCTGGTTTTCTCCCTCCGCCTGTAAAGAACACACCCGGCCGCTGTGTGTGTCTATGCTGGTGCGCTCCGCGCGCGCCAAACGCTGGCTGTACGACATCCATTTTCTGATCGAGCAGCTCCGTTAGCGCCGCATTACTGCTCCAATACCTCAGCGAACTTCGCCAGCCACTGCGGATGCGCCGGCCAGGCCGGGGCGGTGACCAGATTGCCGTCGACGTGCGCCTGATCGATGCCGATCTCCGCATAATGACCGCCGCCGAGCCGCACCTCCGGCGCGCAGGCCGGGTAGGCGCTGCAGGTGCGGCCTTTCAACACTCCGGCCGCCGCCAGCAGCTGCGGGCCGTGGCAAACGGCGGCGATCGGTTTTTTCGCGGCGTCAAACGCCTGTACCAGCGCGATCACGTCGGGGTTCAGACGCAGGTATTCCGGCGCCCGACCGCCGGGGATCAAGAGCGCATCGTAGTGCTCTTCTTTGGCGGCGGCGAAGTCGGCGTTCAGGGTGAAACGGTGGCCGGGTTTCTCGCTGTAGGTCTGCGCGCCGTCAAAATCGTGGATCGCGGTCTGGATATAGTCGCCGACGGCTTTGCCGGGGCACACGGCGTCCACCCAATGGCCGATCATCTGCAATGCCTGAAACGGCACCATGGTTTCATAATCTTCGGCGTAGTCGCCGACCAGCATCAGGATCTTTTTCTTGCTCATGATCACAACTCCTGCAGGAGGGGGAATGCCTAAGGTATAGCCCAGCCCCCCTGGGAATGCGAACCGCAAAGCGCCTATCTATACTCGTGATACTGCGGCGCTTTTCTCGTCGCTCAACCCCAGGGAGGATCCCCGATGCTGAATTTGGCTGCCTTGCTTGAAGAAAGTGCGCGTACCTGGCCGGAGCGGCCGGCGGTGATACAGGACGATATCCCGCTCAGCTATCGGGCGCTGAATGAAATGGCCAACCGGGTGGCGAATTTGCTGGTCGCGCGCGGCGTGCAGCCCGGTGAACGGGTGGCGCTGGCCTGCACAAACCGGCCGGAGTTTCCGGCTATCTACTACGGCATTCTCAAAAGCGGCGCCGTGGTGATGCCGCTGAATATTTTGCTTAAAAGCGCCGAATTCGACTATTACCTGGCGGATTCGGCGGCGGTGGCGCTGTTCTGTTTCGAAGGCAGCAGCACTCTGCCGCTGGGGGAAGAGGCGCTGCGGGCGGCGGCGAAGGCGGAACAATGCCGCGAGGTGTTTATTATCGGCGATCGGCTGCCGCTCGAGGGGGAGCGTTTCAACCAGGCGATAGCCGCACAGTCCACTGAGTTCGCGTCTGCCGCAACGCTCGAAAGCGACACGGCGGTGGTGCTCTATACCAGCGGCACCACCGGCCGGGCCAAGGGTGCGGAGTTGACCCACGCCAATCTGGTGCTCAACGCATTGGGATCGGTGCGGCTGTTCGACGGCTCAGAGGCGAATCCCGATCGTCACCTGGTAACCTTGCCGCTGTTCCACACGTTTGGTTCGACGGTGCAGATGAACGCCGGATTTGCCGCCGCCGCCACCCTGGTGCTGGTCGAGCGCTTCGACGCCGCACAGGCCATCGCGCTGATGCAACGGCACGGCATCACCTTTTTCGCCGGGGTGCCGACCATGTATTGGGCGCTGTTGAATGCGCTGGATGAGCACACGGATATCGAACGCTTGCGCAGCACGCTGCGTATGGCGGTGTCCGGCGGGGCCAGCCTGCCGGTGCAGATCCTGGAGGATTTCTCGCGCCGCTTCGGCGTCAATATTCTCGAAGGGTATGGGCTGTCGGAAACCAGCCCGGTCGCCACCTTTAACCATCCGCACCGCGTGACCAAACCCGGCTCCATCGGCCAACCGATCTGGGGCGTGGAGGTTCGCTTGCTCGACGTCACCGGGCAGCCGATCGACGGTGTCGATCAGGTGGGGGAGATCGCGGTGCGCGGTTACAACATCATGAAAGGCTATCTGAATCGCCCCGAAGCGACGGCGGAGGTGCTGGAAAACGGCTGGTTTCGCACCGGCGATCTGGCGCGCCGCGACGCCGACGGCTTCTATTTCATCGTCGATCGGGCCAAGGACATGATCATTCGCGGCGGGTTCAACGTCTATCCGCGCGAGATTGAAGAGGCGTTGATTCGCCATCCGGCGGTGTCGTTGGTGGCGGTGATCGGTGTCGAGCATCCTTCGCTGGGCGAAGAGATCAAAGCGGTGGTGGTATTGAAGGAAACGGAAGAACCGATCGAGGAAGAAGCGTTGATCGCCTGGAGCCGGGAGCGGCTGGCGGCGTTCAAGTATCCGCGTATCGTCGAGTTTGTCGAACGCTTGCCGATGACCAGTACCGGTAAGGTGTTGAAACGCTGTTTGCGCTGAGGAAAATCCGGCCTGCCGGGGCAGGCCGGAATACGGGCATCAACCTGGGTAGATGCCGCGCTCTTTACGTGCGGTCAGGATGCGCTCACAGGCCACGATGTAAGCGGCGGTGCGCAGGCTGCACTCTTTCTCGGCGGCCTTGTTCCAGACGTGGACCATCGCGTCGGTCATGATCTTGTCCATACGCTCGTTGATCTCGGACTCGCTCCAGAAGTAGCTCGCCATGTCCTGCACCCACTCGAAGTAACTGACCGTTACGCCGCCGGCGTTACAGATAACGTCCGGAACCACGGTGATGTTGCGGGAACGCAGAATGTCGTCCGCTTCTGGGAAGGTTGGGCCGTTAGCCCCTTCCAGCACCAGTTTGGCGCTGAGGATTTCGGCGCGCTGGCGGGTGATCTGGCCTTCCAGCGCCGCAGGGATCAGGATGTCCATGTCGACCGACCAGAACGCTTCGCTCTCGATCTCGCTGGCGCCAGGGAAGCCGGCGATCTGCTTGTGCTTGGCCTGGTATTCGGTCAGCGCGGCCAGGTCGATGCCGTCGGCGTTGAACAGGGTAGCGGAGTGGTCCTGGATGGTGACGACGCGCGCGCCGACGCCGACGAACAGACGGGCCGCTTCGCTGCCCACGTTACCGAAGCCTTGTACCGCCACTTTGGCGCCTTCGATCTGCACGCCCAGACGCTTGGCCACTTCGCTGCCGGTGACGAACACGCCGCGGCCGGTCGCTTTCTCACGGCCCAGGGAGCCGCCGAGGTGGATGGGTTTGCCGGTGACCACGCCGGTGATGGTGGTGCCGTGGTTCATGGAGTAGGTGTCCATCATCCAGGCCATCACTTTGGCGTTGGTGCCGACGTCCGGCGCAGGAATGTCTTTCTGTGGCCCGATGATGAAGCCGATTTCACTGGTGTAGCGGCGGGTCAGTCGCTCCAGTTCACCTTCAGACAGTTTGAACGGGTCGACGCGGATACCGCCCTTGGCGCCGCCGTACGGCAGGTTGACCGCGGCACACTTGATGGTCATCCAGGCGGACAGGGCCATCACTTCGTTCAGATCGACGTCAGGGTGGAAGCGGATGCCGCCTTTGCCCGGCCCGCGCGACAGGTTGTGCTGTACGCGGAAACCTTCGAAGTGACGGATGGTGCCATCGTCCATCTGCAGCGGGATATCGACAATCAAAGCGCGCTTAGGGTGACGCAGCGTATCAACCCAGCGTGACAGGTCACCGAGGTAAGGGGCGACGCGATCGATTTGTTGCAGATATGTAGCCCAAGCGGTGGTGCTGCTGTCTGAAGCGTAGGATAGCTTTTCCATAACCAACCTTTATATATTAGAGGTATTTATTTCGTTTAACCGTGGATTAGCAAGCGCATAACACTTTGCGACGCTAAATTTACCACTAATTATGCCGGTTGTTAGCCCCCCTCTCATCGGGCCAGCGGACGGTTTTTCGCCGCCTGCAGAGCGGTAAATGAATAGTTAATTACTTTTTGTCGGCGGTGAGCGATCACATGCATAATTTATGCATATAAAGCGCATAAAAACCCTTTTTATCTATTTTTCAGAAGCTTGAATGTGATCAAAAAGTTTCATTTTATTTAACTGCCATGTTGACAATGGCATTTCCCCTCGCCAGAGTTAAATTAATGTTAAAACGGCTCCGGCGTCGTTTTTTTGTTGCACAAGGGAAAGTATAACCATTTGATATTGTAGTGTTTACCCACCACGCTCAGGCTTTGTACGCCAAACGTGGGCGATACGACGGCTCACGAGAGCATTTTCTTGGTACCCATTATTATTACCTCCCTGTCATAACGGGGCGGGCAGCGTTTGGTCTCAATTTTTTTGCCGGTTAGAGCGCCCGCGGGCGTTTCATTCCTGCTGCAACCGCGCATCGGTTGCTTAATCGCCTTAACGACGGACAGGTAACACCATGACAAAAAACCACTGCGATCGGCTGAACCCAGGTTCAGCCGAGGGGCCTCACTGTGCCCAAACCTTGCAGCGCGGGCTGAGTGCGCGCCACATTCAACTGATTTCGATCGGCGGCGCCATCGGCACCGGGCTGTTTATGGGCGCCGGGAAAACCCTCGCGCTATCGGGCACCTCCATCGTACTGACTTACGCCATCGTCGGTTTTTTCATGTTCATGGTGATGAGAGCGATGGGGGAGCTGCTGCTCACGCGGCTCGATTACCGCTCGTTCGCCGATTTTGTCTCAGAATACCTGGGGCCGCGCGCCAGCTTTTTTCTCGGCTGGTCCTACTGGCTGAGCTGGGTCGTGACCTGCATTGCCGACGTGGTGGTGTGCGGCGGCTACGTGCAATATTGGCTGCCGAACGTTTCGCCCTGGCTGCCGGCGCTGCTGACGCTGGGGTTTCTGTGTCTGTTCAACATGCTGTCGGTCAAGATGTTCGGCGAGGCCGAATTCTGGTTCGCGATGATCAAGGTGGTGGCGATCGTCGCGTTGATCGCTACCGGCGCCTGGATGGTGTTCAGCGGCTGGACTTCGCCGGACGGCGTGACCGCTTCGCTGCATAACGTCACCGATCCCGCCATTTTCATGCCGCACGGCATCTTCGGCTTTTTCGCCGGTTTCCAGATCGCCATTTTCTCCTGCACCGGCATCGAGCTGCTGGGCACGATGTCGGCGGAGACCAAAAACCCCGAGAAGGTGCTGCCGAAGGCGATCAACGCGATCCCGGCCCGCATCATCGTCTTCTACGTGTGCTCGATGCTGACCATTATCGCCGTCACCTCATGGAGCCACATCTCGCCGGACAGCAGCCCGTTCGTGATGCTGTTCGATCGGGCGGGGCTGCCGGCCGCCGCCGCAGTGATCAACTTCGTGGTGCTGACTTCGGCGATGTCCTCGGCCAACAGCGGGGTGTATTCCAGCACCCGCATGCTGTACAGCCTGTCGATGGAAAAGCATGCCCACGGTCAGTTCCGCATTCTGTCGCGCACCACGGCCATTCCGATCCGCAGCCTGCTGTTTTCCTGCTTCTGCATGGTGGCCGGCACCTTGCTGCTGGTACTGGTGCCGAACGTCATGACGCTGTTCACCATTGTCTCTACCGTGGCGGCGATCCTGGTGGTTTACAGCTGGGGCATGATTTTGGTCGCCTACCTGGTATATCGCCAGAAGCGGCCGGATCTGCACGCCGCTTCCCACTTCAAAATGCCGGGCGGGGTAGCGATGGCCTGGCTGACGCTGGCATTTTTCGCCTTTACGCTGGTGCTGATGGTGTTCGATCGCGATACGCTGATCGCGTTGTGCAGCATGCCGCTGTGGTTTACCACGCTCGGCCTGATCTGGCGCTATCGGGTCCGCGACAGCGTGGCGCGCGAGAGCTACGTGTTTTATCGGCGCGGCGCCGAGGCGGAATAACCGGCGAAGGATACGCCGCTTGCCGCCGCTCCGCTCGGCAAGCGGCGGCAACTGCGGTATGCTAAGCGGCTGAACCGCAAACCAAACCGGGCTATACGGAGACCCCCAGCGTGCCGAACTCTTCATCTCAACTCGACCTTTTGCGATCGGTCGCCGACGGCATCGCCGCGCTGTTTTTCCCGAATGCGGAAGTGGTGATCCACGATCTGGCCACCAACAAGATTGCCTATCTGGCGAACAACCTGTCGAAGCGCAAACCGGGCGATGACGCCGGGCTGGAAGACTTCGAGCTCGATGGCGGCGCCGGCGTGACCGGCCCCTATGAAAAGCTGAACTGGGACGGCAAAAAAATGCGTTCGGTGAGCATCGCCGCGCGCGACGAGCAGGGCAAGCCCAGCTATCTGCTGTGCATCAACCTGAGCACCGCGATGTTCGAGGACGCCCGCAATGCGCTGGACATGTTTTTATCGGTCACGCGATTGCAGCCGCAGCCGCAACAGCTGTTCAAAGACGACTGGCAGGAGAAGATCAACACCTTCCTGCATGACTGGCTGCGGCACGAGAACGCTGCGCTCGGCGCGCTGAGCCGCGAGCAGAAACGGCGGCTGGTCAGCGATCTCTATCATCAGGGGGCGTTCAAGGCCAAAAGCGCGGCGGATTACATCGCCAACGTGCTGTCGATGGGGCGCGCCACGGTGTACAAGCACCTGCGGGAATTGAAGCAGGAGTAAAGGCGGCGAGAAAGGCGGAAGAAAGGGGCGGCGATGGCCGCCCCTTGTCGTTACCAGCGGTAGTTGACCGAAGCGATAATGCTGCGGCCGCTGCCGTAGAAGCAGGCGTACTCGCCGCTGCACGACGAAACGTATTTCTTGTCCGTCAGGTTCTGCACGTTGAGCTGCAGCGCCGCGCCGCGCAGCGCCGACGAAGCCTGACCGAGGTCATACTTCACCATGGCGTCGTACAGCGTGTAGTGCGGCACGTCGTACTGGCCGGTGGCGTCGGCCGGCGCATCGCCGATGTAACGCACGCCGCTGCCGACGGTCAGGCCGTTGAGCGCGCCGCTCAGGAAGCTGTAGCTGCCCCAGGCGGACGCCGCGTGGCGCGGGATGCCCGCCGGGCTGTGGCCGATTTCGTCCGCCGAGTTGGAGTCTTTGGTCACTACGTCGGTGTAGGTATAGGCGGCGGTCAGCTTGATCTCCGGCGTCGGCTGAGCGTGCACTTCCGCCTCAATCCCCTTGGATTTCACCTCGCCAATCTGCTCATAGGCGGAGGTGAGACGGTTATAGGACGCCACGTTGCGCTGGGTAATGTCGAACCAGGAGAGGGTCAGCAGGGTATTGCCGCCCGGGATCTGGTACTTCACGCCCACCTCGGTCTGTTTGCCGGTGGTCGGCTTGAGCGGATCGGCGCCCGGCGCGCTCGGATACAGGTTAGGATCGAACGAGGTGCTGTAGCTGACATACGGCGAAATGCCGTTGTCGAAGGCGTAGAGCAGGCCCGCACGGCCGGTAAATTGCGCATCGTTGTAGGTCTGCTCTTTGCCGCCGGCGGTGCGATCGCGGGTGTTGACCTGCGACCAGTCCTGGCGGCCGGACAGCAGCAGGTTCCAGTTATTCCACTCCAGCTGATCCTGCAGATACACCCCGACCTGATTCAGCGTCTTCAATTCGCTGGAAACCAGCGTCAGCGCGCTGCCATCAATGCTGGGGCGAACCGGATTGGCCCAGTCGATCGGGTAATCGTTGCCGCGATCGCGATACATCTTCGAATCGCTATGGCTGTAGCGGTAATCCAGCCCGCCCAGCACGGTGTGCTTCACCTCGCCGGTATCGAACAGGCCCTTCAGCTGGTTATCCACGCCAAACTCGTTGGTCATCTGCGTTTCATGCTGCGCCCTGCGCGTCACGGTGTGGTCGTTAACGTCAGAATTTACGTTATAGACTAGATATTTATAGTCTTCATCGCGGTGAGTGAAGCGCAGGTTCTGGGTAAACGACAGCGCATCGCTGAAGTTGTGCTCGAGGCTGTAACCGATCGACGCCTGCTCGCGCCGCGATTTGTTGAAGCTGGGCTCGCTGACGTTGAAGTCATAGGGCACGTAGCCCGCGCTGGTCGGGAACAGCGTGCCGGCGCGCGGCAGGAAGTTGCGCGACCCGGCTTTCGGATCGTTCTGGTAGCTGGTCAGCAGCGTAAAGCTGGTGTCTTCGTTCGGCAGCCAGGTGAAGGCCGGCGCGATGGCCACCCGTTGCTGCTTGCTGTCTTTGACGAACTCGTGCTCGGTTCTGGCGATACCGTTCAGGCGATAGAACAGGGTGTTGTCGTCGTTGAGTTTGCCGCCGAAATCGAACGCCGTTTCCGCCAGATGGCGGTTGCCGCTGCTGAATTTGACTTCGTGAATGCTCTGGGCGGTAGGGCGTTTACTGGTCATCACCACCACGCCGCCGGGGCTGACCTGGCCGTACAGCACGCCGGCCGGGCCGTGCACCATCTCCACGCGCTCCAGCAGCCAGGGGTCGATCTGCCCGGCGCCGCCATTTTGGCTCGAGAGGCCAAAGTGCAGACCGTCGAGCAGTTTGGGCGCATAGCGGAAGCCGCGGCTGATCACTTCGTCATTGCGGTTGGAGTTGCCGCGGTAGGTGGTGATCACTCCGCTGGTGTAGTTCAGCGCGTCGGCGACCGACGCCGGCTCCTGGTCGTTCATTTGCTCGCGCGTGACCACCGAGATGGACTGCGGCGTCTTGCGCAGAGAGGCGGCGGTCTTGGTGCCGGCGGCGCTCTCTTTGGCGACGATCCCTTTGACCGGCGCGGTCACGCTGTTTTGCGCGTCGGCGGTCACCAAAATCGTTTCGTCCGCTGCCGCAGACGCGTGTTGCGCCAAGGGCAATAACGCCAGCGCCGATCCCAGCAACAGATGCCTGGCGGACATCGCCTCCGCATTCCCGTTAGCTATCCCTTTGTTTTTAATCTTCATTATCTCTCCTGCATACCTGCGTTGTGTGTTATGCCACCCTGATAAACCCCGAAATATCGGCGAGCGGTATTCACCCGTCGACGCGGAGACGCCGTATGTGCACGACGGTAAAAATCCGACAAATAGTATTGAAAATGATAATGAGTATCAATACGATTGTCAGGTTTTGTAAAAATCACTCATGTTATGTAAGGGGCGCTATGGAGTTTTTGCCGGAAAAGAGGCCAGGAAACGACCTTGAGGGATTGGCGGCGCAATGGCTGCGTGAAGAGGCGGCAGGGCAATCCGCGTGGTGGCAGAAGGTTGCCGCGCAGGGCACGCCCATCGTCGACGCGCTCGACGAACGCCACGTCAAAATGACCTGGCTATGGCGCGACCCCGCCGGCGATGAACGGCACTCGCCGATATGCCGCGTTTACGCCGATATCAACGGCATTACCGATCACCACAGCACGTCCCCCAGCAGCCTGACCAGGCTCCCCGGCACCGACGTTTGGTACGGCTCGGCCGTTATCGATCGCCGCTGGCGCGGCAGCTACAGCCTGATCCCCATTACCGAGCGAGACCTGCCCCCCGTCTTCAGCGATGACGAAACGTTACGCGACCGCCAGCAACGTGCCTGGTGGGTATCGCTGTTCCCGTTGGCGATCGCCGATCCGCTGAATCGGCTCTCGCTGGGGCCGTCTCATCGCCCGCGGCCCGTATCCCTGGCGCAAGGGCCGGATGCCGACGATCAAAGCGCCTGGCAGGCCGCCGATCGGCCGCTGGATGAGGCGCAGCTACAGCGATTTCAGTGGCGCAGCGAACGGCTGGGTAACCAGCGGCGCGTTTGGCTGTATGCCAGCGGCGACGCGGCGGTGAAAGCGAACCGCCCGCTGGTGCTGCTGCTCGACGGCCAAAACTGGATCGAAAGGCATGCGCTGCTGCCGGTGATCGAGAACGAAACCGCAAAAGGGCAGTTGCCGCCCGCGTGCTGGTTGCTGATCGATGCGATCGATGGTGAATACCGGGAAAACGAGCTGCCCTGCAACGCCGTCTTCTGGCAGGCGGTGATCGACGAACTGCTGCCGCAGGCGCAGCGCCGCGAAGCGTTCAGCGAGACTGGGGCGCGCACCGTGGTCGCCGGCCAGAGCTACGGCGGGCTGGCGGCGTTATACGCCGGTTTGCACTGGCCAGAGCGCTTCGGCCACGTGCTGAGCCAGTCCGGCTCCTTCTGGTGGCCTACGGTGCAATTTGTGACCCAGTTCGAAAAACGCCACGAACTGGAGGAAGGCTGGCTGATACGCCAGGTTCGGCAGCGCAACGCGGCGGCACCCAAGCTCACCGTGATCCAACAGGCCGGCGATCGGGAGGCGGACATCGAATTCGTCAATCGCCAGATGCACCAGGCGCTGACGGCGGCCGGGCACCGCGCCGACTACCGCGTGTATTCCGGCGGACATGACGCGCTCTGCTGGCGCGGCGGCCTGGTGGACGGCGTGCGCCGGCTGCTTTCCGCAATGAAGTAATCCCACATTTTGACAGACAGGTAATGAAAATGACTCAGGAACAACAAAACCCGTTCGATGACGAAAGCCTCCGTTTCTCCGTGCTGGTCAACGCGCAGCAGCAGTATTCGCTGTGGCCGCAGTTTGCCGATACGCCGCAGGGGTGGCGCGTGCTGATGGGGCCGGCGTCGCGCGGCGAGTGCATCGACTACATCGAAACGCACTGGCAGGACATGCGGCCGGCGGCGCTGAAAGCGGCGGATGCGGCGCGTTAAGCGCCTGGCAGTCAATCGATATATTCCGTTTGAGGGAAAGGACAGACACCATGTCAGAAACGCTTTCTTTACCGGATACTCAGGTCGAGTATCGGGATTATCCGCTGGTTGCTGCGCAACCGGGGATCTGGATCGCCGACCAAATCGCGCTGCGCCGCAACAGCTTCGCCGTGGCGCACTACACCGAACTGCACGGCGCTATCGATCGTTCGGCGCTGGAGCGCGCGATCCGTCAGGGGCTGGCCGAAGCGGATACGGTTCAGGCGCGATTCTTTGAGGCGCAGGACGGCCAGCCGGTGCAGCGTTTACCGCTGATAGCCGATCCCGCACGCGTGCAGGCGCCGGAGTGGTTCGATTTCAGCGCGCGGCCGGACGCCGAGCAGGCGGCGCTGGCGCTGATGAACGACGATCTGGCGCAGGATCTGCCGGCGGACGGCGAACGGCCGCTCTATCGCCATGCGGTGATCCGCGTCAGCGCCGATCGCTGGTTCTGGTACCAGCGCTTTCATCATCTGACCCTGGACGGCTTCAGCTTCGAGGCCATCACCCGCCGGATCGCCGATATCTATCGCGCGCTGCGTCACGGGCTGTCGCCGGCGGCATCGCCGTTTACCCCGTTCGGCAAGGTGGTGGAAGAGTTTGAGCAATGGCAAACGTCGCCGGCGCGCCGGCGGGCGGCCGAGTTCTGGCAACAGCATCTGCGCGATTTGCCGTCGCCGCTGTCGTTATCGACGGAGAGTCGGGAGGTTGAACCGGGCGCCCGGCCGCTCAAACAGGCGCTGGTGCTGCCGGAATCGCTGTTTGACGAAGCGCTGCGCGATGGCGCGCTGCAGTCGCTGCAACCGGCCGATATCGTCACGGCGGCGCTGGCGATGTATCTGGCACGCATGAGCGGCGAAACCCGTTTTTCACTCGGTTTTCCTTTCATGCGCCGTATGGGCTCCCAGGCGCTGGCGGCGGTCGGCCCGGTGGTTAACGTGCTGCCGCTGCTGCTGAATGTGACGCCGGAGATGTCGCTGGCGGACGTCTGCCAGGCGACCGTGGCGCAAATCAAACAGGCGCGCCGCCATCAACGCTATGAAGCGGAGCAGATCAAACGCGATCTCGGCCTGGTCGGCGGCCATCAGGAACTGTACGGCCCGGTGATCAACGTCAAGGTCTACCACAGCGCCTTGTCTTTCGACGGGCAGGCGGCCGTTACCCATACGCTGGCGATGGGGCCGGTCGCCGATCTCGAGTTTGAGATCGGCTTTCGCAACGGCGTGCTGACGCTGTCGTTGGTGGCCAACCCGGCCAAATACTCGCCGCGCACCTTGCATCACCACGCGGAGCGCATCGGCCATTGGCTGCAGCAACTGGCGCGGCAGCCGCACCAGCCGAACGGTCAACTGGCGTTGATCGGCGAAGGGGAGTTAAAACAGCTCGCGGCCTGGGGGCGCGGCGCGCATCTGACGCCGCCGGCGGGCATGGTGTCAATCATGGACGCTTTCCAGCGCCAGGTTGAGCGGCAGCCCGAGGCGCTGGCGGTGGCCTGCGGCGATGTGCGCCTCAGCTACCGTCAGCTCTCCGAACGGGTGATGCAGCTGGGGCGAGTGCTGATCGAAAGCGGCATCGGCGCGGAAGACGTTGTCGCCATCGGCATTCCGCGCTCGGTGGACACGCTGGTCGCGCTGTTCGGCGTGTTGGCCAGCGGCGCGGCCTATATGCCGCTCGATCTGGATTACCCGCGTGAACGCCTGGCGCTGATGTGCGACGACGCGCGGCCGGCGATGTTGCTGACCCACCGCGCTACGCAGGCCAATATGCCGGATCTGCCACAGGTATTGTGCCTGGACGACGCAGCGTGCCTGGCGCGCTGCGCGGCCGCCGAAGCTGCGCCGATAACGGATGCCGAACGGCGTGCGCCGCTGAACGAGGCGCATCTGGCCTATATGATTTACACCTCCGGTTCGACCGGCAAACCCAAAGGCGTGATGTCCACGCACCGCGGGCTGCTGAACCTGTTCCTGTCGCATCAGGCCTCGCTGTTTGGCCCGGCGATCGAAAAATTCCAGGCTCGCTATGGGCGCCGCCTGCGCGCCGGCCATACCGCTTCGTTCTCTTTCGACTCCTCCTGGGAACCGCTGTTCTGCATGATGATGGGCAGCGAACTGGTCATCTTCGATGAGGAGCTGCGCCGCGATCCCTGGGCGCTGCTCGAACAAACCCAACAGACGCCGATCGATCTGCTGGACATCACGCCGTCATTCTTCTCGCAACTGGTGGACTGCGGCCTGCTGAAGGGGCAGTTCCCGCTGCCGGCGTTCGTGATGATCGGCGGCGAGGCGGCAACGCCGACGCTGTGGAACCTGATGCAGCAGCATCCGGAGGTGGAGATCCACAACTATTACGGCCCGTCCGAATACACCGTCGATACCCTCGGCGCGCCGGTCATGGCCGCCGAACAGCCGGTGATTGGCCGTCCCCTCGCCAATACCGAAGTCTGGCTGCTCGACGGCCGCCTGCAGCCGGTGCCGATCGGCGCGGCGGGCGAGCTGTACATTTCCGGCAAAGGCATCGCGCGCGGGTACCTGCGGCGCCCGGATCTGACGGCGGCGCGCTTTGTCGCCAATCCGTTCGCCGAAGGCGAGGTGATGTACCGCAGCGGCGATCTGATGCGCTGGAGCGCGGAGGGCCAGCTGGTGTTCATTGGCCGGACCGATCACCAAATCAAGGTGCGCGGCTTCCGCGTCGAGCTGGGTGAGGTGGAAAGCGCCTTGGCCGCCTTGCCGGACGTGGGGCGGGCGGTAGCGATCGCCGAGCCGATCGGTGCCACCTATCGCCTGATCGGCTATTGCTCGGTGCAGGATGACGCGCGCCGTGCCTCACCCTCGCTGCAAAGCGAACTGCTGGGGCAGCTGGCGCAGCGTCTGCCGGATTATATGGTGCCGGCGATCCTGGTGGTGATGCCGGAGCTGCCGCTTAACGTGAATGGCAAGATTGACCGCCAGGCGCTGCCCAAACCGCAGGAGACGCTGGCGCAAAGCATTCGCGAGCCGGCCACCGAGCAGGAAAGGCTGATTTGCGGCGCCATGGCGCAGCTGCTGGGGATGGATCGCATCGGCGCCGACGACGATTTCTTCGCGCTCGGCGGCGACAGCATCTCGGCGATGGGGCTGGGCACCGCCCTGCGGCGCAAAGGGTATCTGCTGCGGCCGCGCGAGATCTTCGCGCTGCACACCCCCGCGCGCATGGCGCAGGCGATGCAGCCGCTGGCCGTAGACTCTCAGGCTGCACGCAGCGTGCAACAAGGCCCGATCGACGGGCTGCCGATCCTGCACTGGTTTGCCGAGACGGGCGATATGCATCGTCGCTTCGCGCACGGGGTTTTTCTGCGCGTGCCTGCTGAGCTGCAGCCGGAACAGCTGCGTTATGCACTGGAGCAGTTGCGTGCGGCGCACCCGGCGCTGGGCGCGTGGATCCGCGAGGGGCAGTTGGTGGTTGAAACCGCCGCCGGCGGTGAACTGATGCAGGTTCATAACGTATCCGGTGAGCTGGAGTTAGCGGCGGAACAGGCGTTTGATGCCGCACTTGACCATCTCGAACCGGCTGCAGGCACCATGATGCAAGGCATCCTGTTGCAGCGCGACGGGCAGAGCCTGGGGCTGGTGCTGGCGATCCATCACCTGGTAGTCGACGGCGTTTCCTGGCGCATCCTGCTCGACGAGCTGCGGCAGGTGGCCGACAGCGCCATGCAGGGGCAGCGGATCACATTGCCGCCGGAAGAAACCTCGCTCTATGAGTGGTCTGCACGCCTACGAGCCGACGCTGAACGCCGGGAAGCCGAGCTGCCGTTCTGGCGGCGGATGCTGGCGGACGGCGCACCGCGTTTGGGGCGACGCGCGCTGGATCCGCTTAGCGATCGCACTGGCGACGTATCGGAAAAACGCACGCTGCTCGACAGCCGGCTGACCGCCGCGCTGCTCGGCACATTGCCGCAGGGATACCGCGCGCAGGTTGAAGAGATCATGCTGTGCGCGCTGGCTCAGGCCTGCCGCCGCCGTTTCCAGGCCGCTTCGCTGCGTTTCTCTCTGGAGTCGCACGGCCGCGCCGAACTGGACGACGGACTCGATCTGGCCCGCACCGTCGGCTGGCTGACGGCGGAGTATCCGCTGCACATTGAACTGCATGACGCTGAGCACAATGAGGCCGTGCGTGCGGTGAAACGGGCGACGCGAGCGGTGGCCGATCGCGGCGTCGGTTATGGCCAGCTACGTTATCTGCATCCGCAGCGTGACGAACTGGCGGCGCTGGCGCAGCGCAATGCACCGGAGATCTTATTCAACTACCTCGGGCGTTTCAGCCAGGATGAGGGGCACTGGACGCCGCAACGCAGCCAAACCCGCTTCCGCGACGCCTTCGCCGTGGCGCAGGATGCGCAGCAGGCGCTGCCGTATGGCCTGGAGGTGAATATCTTTGTCGAAGAGCGGCGCGACGGCGCCTGCCTGGCGATCAACTGGAGCTGGCTGGAGGCGATTTTCAGCGAGAGCGACATTGCGCAGCTGCACAGCGGCATAGAGCAAGCGGTGCGTTCACTGTGCGAGTTTGCCGAGCGTCATCCCGAACGCGCGGCGGCAACGTTGGTGGCGGCCGAGATCGCCCAGCCGAACGTTGACGATGAGACGGTGCGCGCCTGGGAGCAAGAGTGCGGGCCGTTGGCCGCGGCGCTGCCGCTGTTGCCGTTGCAACATGGCCTGCTGTTCCATGCGCAGACGGCGCAGCAGGGCGGCAGCTATAACTCGCTGACGCGCCTGAGCCTCTGCGGCGAGCTGGACGAACATCAACTCCAGCAAGCGCTGAATGCGGTGATCCGCCGCCATCCGCAGCTGGCCGCCCGGTTCAACCGCGAGGGCGAACCGCTGCAGCTGATACCGCAGGAAAGCCATTGGCCGCTGGACAGCCGTAAGCTGCCGCCGCTGTCCGAAGAGCAAGAAGCGCAGGCGCTGCATGAACTGGAACAGGAAGAGCTGCAGCGCGATCTGTTTAACCAGCCGGGCGCGATGCTGCATGCGCTGCGGATCAAACACGGCGATAGCGAACGCTACACGCTGTTCCTTAACGCACACCATCTGATTGTCGACGGCTGGTCGACGCCGGTGGTGCTCAACGATCTGATGCTGGCCCTGCGTGAAGGCGAGCAGGCGTTGCCGCCGCTGCGCTCGAACTACGCCGATATCGTGCGCCGCCTGACCGCGCGGGATGCCGACGCCTCGCGCCGCCTCTGGCGTGAGACGCTGCAGGATGTGCGCCCGACGTTGTTGTTCGGTGAATCGCATAACGATCGCGTGCATGAGCTGGAAATGACGCTGCCGCCGGCCGAGGAAAGGCGCTTGCTGACCCTGTGCCGCGAACGCGGGCTGACGCTCAATACCCTGATGCAGGGCATCTGGGCGCTGCAGCTGGCCAGCTGTTGCGGCCAGCAGGACGTGGTGTTCGGCTCGCCGGTTTCCGGCCGCTTTGGCCAGATAGAAGGGATTGAGGAACACGTTGGCCTGTTCAGCAACACGCTGCCGGTGCGGGTTCGTCTGCAGCATGACCGTTCGTTGACGGATCAATTGACCGAACTGCAGCATCGGCAGATTGAACTGCTGGAGCACGACGATTTGGGCTTGGGGGAGATCCAGCATCTGGCCGGGGCGGGCACGCTGTTCGACACGCTGTTGGTGGTGGAAAACTACCCGGACAACGACGCCTTGCTTGGCGGCGCAGGTTCCTTGCGCTGCGATGCCATCCGTAACAAAGGCTATACCCACTATCCGCTGACGCTGCTGGTGCTGCCGGGCGAGCGCCTGCGTCTGCTGATGGAGTACCGCGATTCGGTGCCGCAGCCTGAACGCTTCGCCGCACGGCTGATGGCGCTGCTGCAACAATGGATAGCGCAGCCGGATCTGCCGCTGCCGCGCTGGCAATTGCAAACGCCGCAGGAGCAGGCGCTGGTCGCGGCGGTCAACCGCACCGGGCAGGCGGTGGCGGACACCACCTTGCATCAGGCGATCGCCGATCAAGCGCGGCGCACGCCGGAACGCATCGCGCTGCAGGACGCCGGGCACAGTCTCAGCTACCGTGACATGCAGCGCCAGGCCGCGCTGTTGGCCGAACGGCTGACGGCGGCCGGCATTCAGCCGGGCGATATCGTCGCGGTGGCGTTGCCGCGTTCCGTGCGCCTCAGCCTGGCGCTGACGGCGATTGTGCAGACCGGCGCCGCCTGGCTGCCGCTGGATACCGGCTATCCGGACGAGCGGCTGGCCTACATGGTGGAGGACGCCAAACCACGGCTGATTATCACCGAGAGCACCTTGGATGCCCGCTTCGCCGCGCTGGCGCCGACGCTGCGGTTCGATGCGCTGGATGACAGCGGGCGTGTGCCTGCGCCGTGCCCACCGGCGGGGAACGGCGATTATCCCGCCTACGTGCTGTATACCTCCGGTTCGACCGGGCGGCCGAAAGGAGTGGTGGTGAATCACCGGGCGATCGTCAACCGTCTGTTCTGGATGCAGCATGAGTATGCGCTTGATGCGCAGGACGTGGTCCTGCAGAAAACGCCGTGCAGCTTCGACGTTTCCGTTTGGGAGTTCTTCTGGCCGCTGATGGTCGGCGCGCGTCTGGTGATGGCGCCGCCGGAGGCGCACCGCGATCCGCAGGCGCTGACGACCTTGATCGACGACTATGGCGTGACCACGCTGCATTTCGTTCCGTCGATGTTGGCTATCTGGGTTGAGGCGCTGAACGAACGGGCGCCGCAGCGCGCCGCCGCCAGCCTGAAACGCGTGTTCTGCAGCGGCGAGGCGTTGTCGTGTGAACTGGCTTCCCGCTATCAGGCATTGGTTGCCGCGCCGCTGCATAACCTGTATGGCCCGACGGAGGCGGCGGTTGATGTTACCTATCAACCGGCGTCCGGCGAGGCATTGGCGGCGGTGAGCGGCGCCGGCGTGCCGATCGGCAAACCGGTCTGGAACACCCAACTGAGCATTCTCGACGCCATGCTGCGGCCGGTGCCCGTCGGCTGCGCCGGCGATCTCTACCTGCGCGGCATTCAGCTGGCCGACGGCTATCTGCATCGGCCGGGATTAACGGCGCAGCGGTTTGTCGCCGATCCCGCCGGCAACGGCGCTCGCATGTATCGCACCGGCGATATCGCCCGCTGGCTGGAGGACGGCAGCGTCGAGTATTTGGGCCGCAGCGACGATCAGCTGAAGATCCGCGGCCAGCGCATCGAGCTGGGTGAAATCGAGCAGGCGCTGCTGGCGCAGCCGGGGGTAGCGCAAGCGGCGGTGCACGCCATCGAACTGGGCGAGGGCGCGACGGGACTGGGCGGCGCCGATATGCGGCAGTTGGTCGCCTGGCTGATCGCCCAACCGGGCGTGACGCTGGATACCGCCGTACTGCATCAGGCGCTGGAGGCGCGTTTGCCGGCGCATATGATGCCGGTCAGCTATGTCATGACCGACAGCTTCCCGCTCAGCGCCAGCGGCAAACTGGATCGCAAGGCGTTGCCGCGGCCGCAGCTGAACCCGCAGAGCGGCCGCGCGCCGCACAGCGACAGCGAGCGCCTGCTGGCGGCACTGTTCGGGGAACTGCTGGGCCGTGAAAACGTGTACGCCGACGACGACTTCTTCGCACTGGGCGGCCACTCGCTGCTGGCGATGCGTCTGGCGTCGGAATTGCGGCGGCGCGTCCCTCGGCCATTGAGCGTCGGGCAAATCATGTTCGCCCGCAGCCTGGAGAAGATGGCGCATCTGCTTGATGACGCGCAGGCCGCCAACTCGGCCGAAAGCCGCGGCGTCGGCGAATGCCTGCAGCTGCGGGCCGGCCAAGGCCCGGCGCTGTTCTGTCTGCACCCGGCTTCCGGTTTCGCCTGGCAGTACTCGGGGCTGAGCCGGTATCTGCCGGGGAGTTACCCGATCATCGGCCTGCAGTCGCCAAGGCCGGATGGTGCCATCGCCACCTGCGAAGACATTGAGCAGATGGTCGATCGTCATCTCGCCACTCTGCGCCGCCTGCAGCCGCAGGGGCCTTACTACCTGCTGGGCTATTCGCTCGGCGGCACGCTGGCGCATTCGATGGCCGCGCGTCTGCAGCAGCAGGGGGAGGAGGTGGCGTTCCTCGGCATGCTGGATACCTATCCGCCGGAAGGCCAGGACTGGACCGGCCCCACCGAGGAGGAGGCGCAGAAGGAGGTGGCGCAGGAGCAGGCCGAGTTTATGGCGGAAGATCATGGCGATCCGGCGCTGATGGCGGAGAAGGCGGCGATGTTTGACAGTATTGTCGCCAACTACCGCGATGCGGTGCGCCTTCTTTCTCAGGCGCGCAGTCAGCGTTTCCACGGCACGGCGACGCTGTTCGTCGCCGACCGGACGCTGCCGCCAGAGATGGATATCAACGCCATGTGGGCGCCGTATCTGGATGGGCTGATCTGCCATCACCAAGGCTGCGAGCACGCAGACATCCTGTCGCCGGCCTCGCTGGAGACGCTAGGGCCGCTATTGCATTCACTGCTGACGCGGCAATACGGGTTGGTATAACGCAACCGGGCCGGGGCGTGCGCCACGGCCCGTACTAAAACATGATATGCAGGACACTATGGCCAGACCTTCTTTTTTTCTTGATTTCAGTTTGCTGAGAAGCAATGCGCATTTTCGCGCGATTTTCTGCGCCCGCATGCTGTCGGTGTTTTCACTCGGCATGCTGGCGGTGGGGGTGCCGATTCAGATCCAGGCGATGACCGGCTCCACGTTGCAGGTGGGCGTGGCGGTAGCGCTGGACGGGGTGGGCATGTTTATCGGCCTGATGCTGGGCGGGGTACTCGCCGATCGCTACGATCGCCGCAAGCTGATCCTGTTCGCGCGCGGCACCTGTGGGCTGGGTTTTGTCGCCCTGAGTCTGAACGCCTTCGCCCCGGCGCCTTCGCTGTGGGCGCTCTACCTGCTGGCAGCCTGGGACGGCTTCTTCGGCGCGCTGGGCATGACGGCGCTGATGGCGGTGATCCCGCTGCTGGTCGGGCGTGAAAACCTGGCGGCGGCGGGGGCCTTGAGCATGGTGACGGTGCGCATCGGCGCGATCCTGGCGCCGGCGCTGGGCGGGATTATCATCGTGTTCGGCGGCGTCGGTCTCGCTTTCGCCGTCGCGGCGGCCGGGACGCTGGGCACCCTTGTGCCGCTGGTGCGCTTGCCGACGCTGCTGCCGCAGCAGCAGGAGCCGGAACACCCGCTGCGCGCGCTCGGCAGCGGTTTCCAGTTTGTCTGGCGCAATAAGGTGGTGGGTTCGGTGGTATTGCTGGGGATGTTGATGAGCATCGTCGGCGCCGTCAGGGTGCTGTTCCCGGCGCTGGCGCAGGACGCTTACCACGTCGGGGCCTCCTCAATTGGCCTGATGTACTCCGCAGTGCCGCTCGGTGCGATGCTGGGCGCGCTGACCAGCGGTTGGGTGGGGCGTTTCTCTCGCCCTGGCGTGCTGATCCTGGCCGCCGCTATCGTCGCGTTCACCGCCATCGCATCGCTGGGGCTGTTCAGCCATCTGGCGCCGGCGCTGTTGGCGCTGGTGTGCTACGGCTATGCCAATGCCATCGCCTCACTTCTGCAGTTCATGCTGATCCAGAGCAACACGCCGGACCATCTGCTGGGGCGGGTGAACAGCCTCGGCACCGCACAGGACGTGACCGGCGATTCGATCGGCGCGCTGGGGCTCGGCGTTCTGGGCAGGGTGTTCACCCCGTTGATGAGCGTGCTGTCGTTCGGTGCGTTCGCCGCCTTGTTGGGCGTGCTGGTGGCCTGCAGCGTGCGCACGCTGCGCCAGTGCCGGCCGGCAGACGCGTTGGTCGAGCACGATGAACCCGCTCCGGCAACCTCAGCGGCGGCGGACAACTAGCCCCTTATGGCACCGGCGGTTCCGGCCGGTGCTGTTCCCCCCAGTGGCACATCATGTCGATCACCGGGATCAGCGAACGCCCGCGCTCGGACAGGCTGTACTCCACCTTGGGCGGGATCTGCGGATACTCCTTTCTCACCACTAGCCGATCTTTTTCCAGCTCTTTCAGCGTCGAACTGAGCGTCTTGTACGAAATGGTGCCGATACAGCGCTGCAGTTCGTTGAAGCGCAATACCGGCTTATACAGCGCCAGCCAGTAGAGAATAATCATTTTGTATTTGCCGTTGATCACCGACAGCGTATAGCCATAGCCGGTGTCTTCGAGGCTGATGCCCGTTGGGCTGCAGCGGGATTCGGCGGTCATTTACACTTTCTCCAGGGTAAGTATGTGTCGTGAGTGTGCGTATTTTACATTCTGTCAGCATACCCTAAGATGCGTCGAAACACCTGACTGGAGAACTCAGTATGAAAACCTTGGTGGTCGTGACCCATCCCGATATGGCGAACTCGGTGGTCAACAAACGTTGGCTGGAGGAACTGCGCCGCTATCCGGCGCTGTATACCGTGCACGAACTGCATCAGGCCTATCCGGACTGGCAGATCGACGTCGCCAAAGAACAGCAGTTGATTGAAGCGCATGACAACATCGTGTTGCAGTTCCCGATTTACTGGTTCAGCAGCCCACCGCTGCTGAAAAAATGGCTGGACGACGTGCTCACCTACGGCTGGGCCTACGGTTCCCGCAGCGGCTATAAGATGCAGAACAAGAAACTGGCGCTGGCGGTCACGGCGGGCGTGCGCGCAGAAGATTACGCGCGTGAAGGGCGCTATCGCTACTCGCTGGAGGAAATCTTCCGGCCGTTTGAAGTCACCGCCGGTTACGTGCGGGCCGACTATGCTTCGTTCTTTGCCTTTTACGGCAAGGAAGCCGCTTCGGACGGGGCGGCAGAGCAGGTTCAGCAGCACGAGCTGGACAGCAGCGCGCAGGGCTATCGGGCATTTCTCGCCGGCCTGAATTAACGACACGCCCCGGATGCGCCTGATAGTGCTGTTGCGAATGTCCGGGGAGGAATATGATTACCGTCTCCTATGATTAGCCGGTGATAACCCCATGCCTTCGGCCGAAACGTTTATTGCTTTTCTTGTTGCACTCACCCTCCTGGAACTGTCTCCCGGACCGGACATGATGCTCACGCTGGCCCGGGGTATCGGCCAAGGCCGCCGTATCGCGCTGCTCAATGTTTTCGGCATGGTTTTTGTCGCCGGCATGGTGCAGGTTTCCATGCTGGTGCTCGGTCTCGCCACCTTGCTGCATACTTATCCGCTGGCGTTGGACGTATTG
This sequence comes from Serratia sp. CY40230, assembly GCF_052168835.1. Lineage (NCBI taxonomy): Bacteria > Pseudomonadati > Pseudomonadota > Gammaproteobacteria > Enterobacterales > Yersiniaceae > Serratia > Serratia sp. CY40230. The sequence goes on along the minus strand of NZ_JBJNLX010000001.1, from coordinate 40,639 downwards.
CGTTGGGTTGGGGCCGCCTATCTGGTCTGGCTGGGGATAAAAATGCTGAAAGTAAGCCGGCAGCGTTCCGATGCCGTGCTGAAACCCCGGATGATGACCGGGTGGCAGGCGGTGAAAGAAGGGGCAATTAACAGCCTGACCAATCCTAAGTCGCTGCTGTTCATGTTTGCTTTTCTGCCGCAGTTTGTTAACCCAGAAAACGGGCCGGTTTGGTTGCAATTGCTCGTTTTAGGTTCCATTCAGAAGCTGGCCGGGATCCTTTCACTGGGCTCTGTCGCGATGGCCTCCGGCACCGTGGGGCAATGGCTCGCCCGCAATCCCCGTTTGTTGGTCTGGCAGCAGAGATTTACGGGCGTGGTCATGATGGGATTGGGCGCCAAACTCCTCCTTGGGGGCGGCGCTGTGTCAGCGCCGCGATAAGGGGAGCGGCTCGCGCTATTTCAGGTGAATGCTAAAGCCGTCTTGCCCCGGCGCCAGATGGGCTTTCAGCGTCAACTGCGGGATCAGGTAGTCACCGGCGTTTTGCCGCCGAAACGGAATCGGCTCGGTGCGCCACAGGTTATCGAGCCGCTGTCCGAGCTGCTCGCACAGTTCGGCAAAGCGCGTCTCGTCGGTCTTACCGGCGCGGTAGGTGACGAACGGCGGCAGCACCTCGAAGCCTGGGTAATGCAGCATGCCGTGCTGAATAGGGAACAGAATATCGTCGATCGGCCCGTTGATGCCGCGCGGGGCGTAATGGGATCCCCACCCGCCGGCGCTGACGATCAGCATCGCCCGTTTGCCCGCCAACATACCCTCGCCGTAACGGTCGCCCCAATGGGTATCGGAATGTTCACCGACGCCGTAGGCAAAACCATAGGCATAGACGCGATCGACCCAGCCTTTCAGGATCGCCGGCATCGAGAACCACCACAGCGGGAACTGCAGCAGCACCGCGTCCGCCCAACGCAGCTTTTGCTGCTCCCGTTCAATATCGGCGCTTTGCACGCCGTTGGCGAATGCGCGCCGGGAATCCAGCGAAGGATCGAAACGGGGCCCTGATGCGCCTTCCTGGCTGTCATCGGCGTCGATCGCCGCTTTCCACTTCATGGCGTACAGGTCTGACACCTGGACCTGATGGCCGGCCTGCGCCAGGCGCTCAACGGCGAAGTTTTTCAGTGAACCGGTCAGCGACAGTGGCTCTGGGTGGGCGTAAACAATCAATACATTCATAACAACACTCCTTGGGGTGAGAGCTGCAGGTTAGGGCGTCACAAGGTATATTAGAAATGAATTACTATTATCCCAGGTATAACCATGAATAATTTAAGGCGGCTGGATCTCAATCTGCTGGTGACGCTCGACGCACTGCTGGCGGAGAACAACGTCACGCGCGCGGCGCAGCGGCTCAATTTCTCTCAGCCGGCGGTCAGCGTGCATCTCGCCAAACTGCGGGCGATCTTTGACGATCCACTGCTGCTGCCCGGCCCGCGCGGCATGCGTCCGACCGCCAGAGCGGAACAGCTGCGGGAACCGCTGAGTCAGGCGCTGGCGGCGCTTGAGTTGGCGGTGGCGCCGGCCACGCCGTTCGATCCCGCCGTAGCGACCGATACCTGGCGAGTGGCTGCCTTCGACTATGGCGAATCCACCATCGTGCTGCCGGCGCTGAACGGTTTGCGCTCGGCGGCGCCCGGCACCCGGCTGGCGGTGCTGGAAACCGCGCCGGCACGCATCGCCAAACTGGCGGAACAGGGAGAGATCGATCTGGCGTTTCACACCCGCGAAGGGGCGCCGCCCGGTCTGCGTCAGCGTACGCTGTTCAGTGAACGCTATGTGCTGGTGGGCAGAGTCGGTCACCCTAAGCTGCATGAAAACCTGACGCTGGCGCAATTTTGCGAATTGGAGCAGGTGATGGTCTCGCCGGACGGCGGCGGTTTCTACGGCATCACCGACCAGGCGCTGGCGGACGTGGGGCTGACGCGGCGCGTGGTGCTTTCCGTGCCGCATTTTCTCTTTGTGATCTCGGTACTGACGCAGTCCGATTTGGTGGCGATGTTGCCGGAGCGGCTGGCGCGCAACCACCCTTTATTGCAGCAACTCAAGCCGCCGTTGGCGGTGCCGGGTTTTGAAATGACTATGCTGTGGCACGAACGATCGCATCGGGATCCCGCTCACCAGTGGCTGCGCGAACATATCGTGCGTTCAGTGTGAGCGGAAACAGCGCGGGAAATTACATGAACAGGAAGCGGTCGGCCAGCGGAACGCCACGCTCAAGGCGCGGTGGCAACGCGTCGTCACGATCGTCAGGCTGGACAGCCTGTGGTGCGGTGTCTTCGGCTTTTTCGATCATCAGCTCGCCGAGCAGGGCCAGAAAACGAGTGATCTTTTGCATATTCCCTCCGGGGCAATGATTAACCTGAGGATGATAGTAATCGCCGCCTAACCGAATGGGAAAAACTTAAAACTCATATCCTAAGAACCGGATCGCATATCGCCTGACCGGGCGACGGTTATCCATCGCCCGGTGAATAGCTTAGAAGGTGACGTTAACCTTGGCCCACAGGGTGCGGCCCGGTTCATTCACCGCGCTGTTGGCCGAATAGCCGAAGGCACTGTTGCCCGCCAGGTTGAGGTGCTCGCTGTAGGTCTTGTTCAGGATGTTATCCAGACCGGCGCTCAGCTTGACGTTTTTATTCACCTTGTAGGCGGCGTTGGCGGAGAGCACGCCGAAGCCGGCGCTTTCGGCAAAGTCTTTGCCCACCACGTTGCCTTCGTTGATCGCCACGCGGTTTTGGCTGCTGACCAGACGCCACAGGCCGGTGCCGCTCCAGTCGCCGTACTCGTAGGTCAGCCCCAGGCGCGCTTCCAGCGGCGGGATCTGCGGCAGCGGGCGGCCGTCGCGGGTGTTTTTACCCCAGGAGTAGGCCAGGCTGGCGTCGGTTTTCCAGTGTTCGCTCAGCTGGTAGCCCATGCCCATTTCGCCGCCCATGATGTTGGCGTTGACGTTGTCGGCCTGGCTGAGGCGCGCGTTGTGCGGATCGTATTTGAACAGGATGAAATCATCGACGCGGCCCAGGTAAGCGGAGACCCAACCGTTGAAGCGCTTGCCGTTATACTGCGCGCCGATATCAAGCTGCGTGGTTTTCTCGCTCTTGACGCTGGAGAACGGATCCTTGCTGCCGTTCGGGCCGAGCTTCGGCGAGAACAGCTCCCAGTAATCCGGGAAACGCTCGGTATAACCGACGCCGGCATACAGCATCAGCGGCAGCTCGGCCAGCGTGTGCTCAAGGCGCATAAAGCCGCTCGGCAGGGTGTCTGAACGCTCCGCATCGCCGCCGTTGCGGAAGTTTTCCACCAGGGTGCGATCGAGACGCGCGCCGCCGATCAGTTTATCCTGTTCGCTGGTGGACCAGGTCAGTTCGCTGAAGGCGCCGTAGCTGTTGAACTGGGCGTCTTTTTCCCAACTGCCGCGGCTCATGCTGCGGTGGGTGTTGGTTTGGGTGTCCAGGCCGCTTTCCAGCTTCACGTCCTGCCACTGCCAGGTGCCCATCACGCGGCCGCCGACGGTGCGGCGATCGAGCTGCATCGTCATGCCGGAGGACATCATATGCCCGCCATGGCCGCCCATGCTCATGCCGCCATGGCCGCCGTGCCCACCCATGCCGCCGCTGCCCGGCGAGCGCAGGGTGACGTTGTCCATCACGTGGTTGGCGTAGTTGTAGTAGACCTGCGCTTCCAGCTTATCCAGCACCTCGCCGATGTTGGATTTTTCCACCCGCATGCCCAGGCTTTCGCGCTTGAACTGCGAACCGTCCATGCTGCGGCCGGCATAGCGCGCTTCGCCGTTGCCGCGGCCCATGGTCACTTCCAGCAGCGTATCGTTGTCCGGCGTCCAGCCGAGCGCCAGATCGCCGTTCCATTTGTCCCAGCGCGACGGCACGCGCGTATGGGTGCCGTCCTGATAATCGTTGGCGCGGGATTTGTTGGCCATCACCCGCAAGTAACCTTGCTCAGCGCCGAGGCTGGCGTCGATATTCTCGTCCCAGCGGCCATTGGAGCCGGTCAGCACGCTGGCGCTGCCCTTGATGCCCGGCTTGTCGAAGCGCGGGCGTTCACGTTCGAAACGCACGGTACCCGCCGACGATCCCGGCCCCCACAGCACCGTCTGCGGCCCTTTGGTGATGGTCAGCAGATCGAAACTTTCCGGCGAGATGTAAGAGGTGGGCGCGTCCATTCTCGATGGGCAGGCGCCCAGCATTTCCGAACCGTCGGTGAGGATCTTCAACCGCGAACCGAACATGCCGCGGAACACCGGATCGCCGTTGGTGCCGCCGTTACGGATCTGAGAAAAGCCGGGAATGGTTTTCAGATAGTCCGAACCGTCACTGGCGGGCACCGGCTGGCGCGGAGTTTTCGGTGACGTCACGATGGTCAGCGGAGAGTAGAGTGGTGCGGTGACGGTGATCACGTCGCCATCATTAACCTGTGTGTCGGTAGGGTGCTGATGCGCCTGCGCCGCGTGGCCGGCCAGCAGGAACAGCGGCATGGCGGTGGTAATGGCGCGGGTGGCGGCGTTCTTTTTATAAGCGGGTTTAAACATCATCTTTCCTTAAGCTAACTTTTTCCGTTCTTGGCCGAGGGATTATTCAGGCGCGGGGAGGCCTGGCGAAAATCACCATCGGTAAATACGGGGGTTAATTCCCTGAACGTGGAAATAACCGGGCTAATAATGTCGTCTCGATGATTAACCATTGGGCGAATTAATTCCGCCGGGTTGAAGCGATCAACGGCAATACAGAGAACGGCAATGGGCTTATTGTTAAATCAGAGGAAAGAGACGGGCGGCGCGCGCGGCTGTAATTCGGTATGGACGACGTGGGCAAACAGGGGAACGAGATAATGAGTCGGCGGCGGGCGTGAAGCCAGAGATTGAGACCAGAACAGCGGGGCGTGGCTCACGTCCAGCAGCGGCGCATGCAACAACAGCACACAGTAGCCGCAGGCGCTGTCGTCCATCATCATCGCCATGTTGTGGTGGCCGCCGCCGTGCTGCATCAGCGGCGGCGCGGCTTTTTCAGGTTCAGGCGGCGGCGAGTGCATCTCGTGATGTATCGGCATATCCATGCCGCAATCCGCCATGACGGTCGTTCCAGCACTTCCGGCGCGCGCATGCTCCAGGGATCGCGAGACCACCGGCGCAATGAACAACATCAGAATGGCAAACATCCCTAACCAGGCGGCGGCCCGATTTCGCGATGCATGGGGCTGAATTAACGACACAATCAACCTAAAAAAAGGGTTAACACAGGGGAGGGAATTGTACTGGTTTATGTCGAAATGTTAAAACCTTTTATTTCTGGTCAACGGCCTGTTGATGAATATATTATCGGACAAGCGCTTAAAATAAATACAAGCTAAGGAGGAATAATGGAATACACTTCAATTTGCCCGAAGAAATTATTGAGAAAACTTATTTGGCAATGATCAACGCTTTCATCGAGTATGAGCTAGTGCAACATAACCAGCTGAAATAAAACCGTTTAACAACAAGGGAGTTGCCGATAGGCAACTCCCTTCATTGACTTCCTACTTCACTTCGCGCTGACGCGCCAAACGGTGTTGCCCACATCATCCGCAATCAGCAGGGCGCCAGCCTTATCGATCGCTAATCCAACCGGTGCGCCATAGAGTTCCTTCTCGTCGTCGGAGACAAAGCCAGTGACCACCGCTTTGAGTTTACCGACCGGCTTGCCTTGCTCAAACGCCACGTAGCTGACCCGGTAGCCGTTCAGCGGCGAGCGGTCCCAGCTGCCGTGCTCGCTGACAAAGGCGCCGCCGCGATAGTCGGCCGGCAGAGCGCTCGCGGTGTAGAACAGCAGCCCCAGCGGCGCGACGTGCGAGCTGAGGGCGTAGTCCGGCTTGATAGCTTTCGCCACCAGATCCGGCCGCGCCGGCTGTACCCGACGATCGACGTGCTGGCCGAAATAGCTGTAAGGCCAGCCGTAGAAGCCGCCGTCCTGCACCGAGGTCAGGTAGTCCGGCACCAGATCGGCGCCGATCTCGTCACGCTCGTTGACGATGGCCCACAGCTTGCCGCTGTGCGGTTCCCACTGCAGCCCGGTCGGATTGCGCAGGCCGCTGGCGAAGATGCGGCTGGCGCCGGAGGCGGTGTCCACTTCCAGCACGGCGGCGCGCCGGTACTCTACGGCCAGGCCGTTTTCGGTGATGTTGCTGTTGGAGCCGACGCCGACATACAGCTTTTTACCGTCCGGGCTGGCCAGCAAGGCCTTGGTCCAGTGATGGTTGATGGTGTCCGGCAGATCGGCCAGCTCTTTACCCGGATCGCTGATGCGCGTTTCGCCCGGCTGATAGACGTACTGCATGATATTGCCGGTGTTGGCCACATACAGGGTGTTGCCAATCAGCTGAACGCCGAACGGAGAATCGAGCCCCTCGAGGAAGACATGCTTTTCCCAACTGCCGTCGGCGGTTGGGCGCAACAGGGTGATGCGGTTACCGCCTTTTCCCCCTTTACCTGACTTGCCCTTAACCAACCCGGCGATCAGCTGCTTGGGCGTGCTGACCGCTTCCGTGCCCGGCCCGTTGGCCTCCACCACCAAAACATCGCCGTTGGGCAGGGTAAGCAACTGACGCGGGTGCAGCAAACCGTCTGCCACCTTGTCGATTTTCAAGCCTTCGGCGACTTTCGGCATCTGGTTTTGCTGCCAGCCCACGCCCTTTGGCACCTGCATCGGTGGCATCAGGAAGTCTTGCGCCGCCGGCAACGCCGGATCCGGCCCCATTTGTTGTTCCGGCGAAATGACGGCGCTGTTATCGCAGCCGGCCAGCGCCAACACGGCCGAAAGCGCAATCGCGATGGATGATAGCTTCATGAAAACCTCCTTATTTTGCGCGGGCGCTCACGGCCAGCAGAATGTTGGCGAAGCTCAGCAGCGCGACCACGATCGCAGACAGCACCAGGCCTTGCGGCACCACGGCATACGCATCCCGGCTATGCACGAAAGCGTTGATAATGGCAAGAACGATGGCCAACAGATTCAGCCAGAAATGGAGCTTGACCGATGAGCCCTGTAGCCGGCCGCTGCCGAACCACACCTGCACCAGGTTAATCAGCCGGGGAATAATGGCAAAAATCAGGCCGATGGCGATCAGCCAACTGGCACCATTGACCCATTGAATATTCGCCGTGCAGGCATAGATGATGTCGAAAATGAGCGCCGCGGTAAAAAATCCATAGGGTATCGGATTGAGCCATTCATAGACGGCCACCGCGGCCGTTGAAGGCCTTGCTGTCGTTTGCGTGGTCATACGGTTATCTCCATGAAAAATGATAGATAAAAAAGGCGTTGGCCCCTTAAAGCTTTGTTCAGATTCACCGATTTGAACAATTTTGATTCTCATTTTTAGCATGCGATGTTAAAACCGAAACCATCACTTCGGCATTATCAATGGCTTAGCAATATCAGGAGGCAGGGCATGAGCATAGAACGCGTTCAGCGTTTTCTGGCCGAGCACGCACCGGAGACGACGGTGACGGTGCTGGCAAAGAACACCGCAACGGTGGCGCTGGCGGCAGAAGCCTTTGGCGTGGAGAGCGGGCAGATCGCCAAGACGCTTTCGTTTCGCGTTAACGACGATGTGGTGCTGCTGGTAATGGCGGGAACCGCCAGAATCGACAACAAGAAGTACAAGCAATTCTTTGGCGTAAAGGCACGTATGCTGCCGACGGAGGAGGTGGAGGCGCTGACCGGCTATCCGCCCGGCGGCGTTTGCCCCTTTGCCGCACCGGCAACGGTGAGAGTTTACTGCGATCGCAGCCTGTGCAGCTACAGTGAAGTGCTTCCGGCAGGCGGCAGCGATAATTCAGGCGTGAGAATTGCGCCGCAGCGGCTGGCCGGCATCACGGGAGCGGAGTGGATTGACGTGACGGGGTAACTTTAAGTGACGATGTCACAATTATGTTATGTTAAATACAGTGTATTACCTCACGATTAACATGCTGTTTTAACTGGAAAAAACACTATTCCATCGGATTGTGGCAAACTGCCTCGATATTGTGGCCATCCGGGGCGATCACAAATGCCGCATAGTAGTGGGCATGGTAATGGGGCCGTAAACCGGGCGCGCCATTGTCTTTACCGCCGGCGTTTAGCGCGGCGTGGTAGAACGCATCGACCTGCTCACGGCTGCTTGCGACAAATGCCAGGTGCAGATGCGCCGGCTTTTCGTCGGTTTGAAACAGGCACAATGACACATTCCCCCGATCGGGACAAAGTTCGACGCCATAGCCGGGCTCGCCTTCAGCGACGATTTTTACACCCAGCGGCGCCAGCGCATTGAGGAAAAACGCTTTGCTTAGGGCAAAGTCGCTGACGCCAAATTTCACATGATCAAACATGGAGAGGCTCCTGGAGCGAGGAAAAATGTTTCCATTCAGTATAGCCAACGCCGTGGTGGGCGCCGAAAGCAATGAAACGCGCGCCAATGCGCATTTGGCGTGCAAATACTGCCCGCTTAAATGACGCGTTTTGGAGAAATCTGCAGTATCGTAGCCGCCACGTTTTATCAGATTTCACGTAGCGCGATCAAAAAAGCAGGGGGTTTTTGGCCAATACCGGCAGGTATGCGCCATTGGAAACCATGCCTGGTCATCATTATTAGAGTGGAAAATGTCAGCGCGCATCATCACGATCCCAACGATTGATATATTGCTGGAGGTTGAAAGTCTGCCGGCGTTGGATAGCTTGAATGACATGGGATATACGCCGCGTGGCGAGAACGACATTGCCGGCAGGCGTTACGACATCAAGGGAAACGGCAAACGCACGCATCAAGTGCATGCATTTATTGCGGGAAGTGAACAGGCGATCTGACATTTGGCGTTCAGAGATTATCTGCGCAAGCATTATGATGTTCTCAGCAATACAGGGCAATCAAATACCAAGCAGCAGAAGGCTGCCGGCAAAATCCAGCGGCTTATGGCCGGTTGAAAAATGAATTGATTCAACGGCACGAGCAGTTGGCGCTGGCCTGGTTGGCCACAGGTGAAACCCCATGAATCATGGCCTGGACGGCATAATCCACATACCTGCATATAGGTGCGCATAATGTATATTATGTTAAATTGAATTGCTGGATACGCACCGGGGTTATCCTGCCCGTCCTTTCTCACCTCACCTCCAAGGCTTTATCAGGCGGATATCCTTTTTTATGTTTAAGCCCCCATCTCAGTTTAACCCTTAGTCGGCGTACCTTGATGAAACCGCATCTGCCAACCTGCCTTGGCTGTCAGAAGCCAAATCGATGAACGTTCGGTGCAACGAACGGCGTGGCCCTGCGCATCACGCTGAAAACTTTTATACGTCAGCAACACGGCGCCTTCGCTGATTTGCGCCAGCTTAAAACCTTCGGCAAAAATCTGCGGATGTTCAGTTTCCATTTCCAGCGCCGCAACGGTTTGGCGTTTGTCATAACGCAGCCCTGAACGACCAATCTCTTCAAAGTCTTCATGCAGCAATGCCGCGACGCGCCGCGGATCGCGCCGCACCGGCGGCTGATGCAGTTCAACCTCAAGCGCCTGGATTTGGCTGTGCCACTCTGCAAAATGGGTCAAAATACCCTCCTTTTTGATCGCGCTACGTGAAATCTGGCAAACTCCGGCAGTCAATCTGCACCAGAATGACACTCGTGAGACCTGATTATTCCCAGGACTCCTTCTCATAAGGCTTTTGCCAGTTCTTTTCCGTGACGGGCACGAGTTCCTCGTTGAACGTGTAGGTGCAACAACGGCATCTCACCGGCACATCTTCTGCGGTAAATGCCGGGTTCACTTTCTGCAGTATCCCGCGTTCATCGACACACAGTCCGCTGTAATAGCTAGATTCACCACAGCAGACATAGCTCCGCCAGTTTTTACGGTGCAAACGGCGACATCGGCGAAATACGCATGGTCGAATTGCAGTACACCCATGGCTTCAACGCCAATGAAAGCGCGGACACGTTCGAGGCGCAAAAGTGGCGCGTCGATCCGAAAATCGCCGGCCCCTCCTTTGTGCTGGGCGACATCTCTACCCACACCTTCTACATCTCACAGCTGGTCATGCCCGACATGAAAATTGCCTCCCTGCTGTGCGATCGCCAGAGCTTTATCCCTTCCCGCGCCCCGCTGGAAGACAACGCCATGGTGCTGATGCACTACGAAAACGGCGCCGTCGGGCGCATGTGGGCCTCCGCCATCAACGCGGGCGCGATGGACAGCCAAAGCATCCGCGTGGTGGGCTCACGCGCCAGCCTGCAATGGAGTGATTCCACACCCGGCGAATTACGCTATGAGATCCAGGGGCGGCCCAGCCAGACGCTGCACCACGGCATGCCCTATCTGGACGACAGCGCGCTGGCAGAAGAGCGGCTCGGCGCGCTGCATACCGAAGGGCTGGCCGAATCCTGGGCCAATATTTACCTCAAGTTCGCCATCGCCATCAGCGCCAGTCAGCGCGGCGATCGGCAGACGCTGGCCGCGCTGATCTATCCGGATATCGATGCCGGATTGGAAGGCGTGCGCTGGATTGAGAACTGCGTTCGTTCCGCCGACAACGGCGCCACCTGGGTTAATTACCAATAAGGAAAGCACCATGAAACTTTCGTTCTGTACCGACAGCCTGGGCCATTTACCCTTCGAGCCGATGCTGGATCGGCTGCTGGAGCTGGGGGTGCGCGGTGTGGAGATGACCACCGGCGGTTGGTCCCCGGCGCCCCATCTGGATACCGAGGAACTGCTGGCCAACCCCGTCAAACGCCGGCAGCTGCAGCAAGCGCTGGCCAGCCGCGGCATGGAGATCGCCGCGCTCAATGTCTCCGGCAATCCGCTCGATCCGGGCGAGCTGGGGCAGCGTCATCTGCGCCAAACCGACAATACGCTGGAGCTGGCCGGCCTGCTGGGGGTGAAGAAGATCGTGATGATGAGCGGCCTGCCGCCGGCCAGCCCGCATGACACCATCCCCAACTGGATCACCTATACCGTCAGCTGGCCGCCTACGGTGAAAAACTGTCTGGACTATCAATGGAATGAGGTGGCGATCCCCTATTGGCAGGCGCTGGTCGCCCGAGCCAAAGCGTGCGGCGTCGAGCGCTTTGCGCTGGAAAACTTCAGCGCCATGCTGGTGTGGAACCCGGAAACGCTGTTCCGGCTGCGCGAGGCCGTTGGCCCAATGGTGGGCCTGAACCTCGATCCCAGCCACTTGATCTGGATGGGCGCGGATCCCATCGCGGTAGCCCGCGCCCTCGGACCCGCGATTCACCATGTACACGGCAAGGACGTGCGCCTGGAGCGCGGCGTCGTCGAGATCAACGGGCTGCTGGAGACCAAACCGATCGACGAGGTAGCTGGCCGGGCCTGGAACTATGTCGCCGTCGGCTGCGGCCGGGATCTGCAGTGGTGGAAGGAATTCTTCTCGGTAGTGCGCATGATGGGTTACAACGACTGGGTGTCGCTGGAAATGGAAGACTTGACCATGTCGGTCGATGCCGGCATCGACTCTTCCGTTCAGGCGCTGCAGCAGACGATCAGCAGGTAGCCTCAGGCGCGGCGGCTACGGCCGCGGCGCCCCCTTTCACTCCGGTTCACTCGCCCCGGCCGGCATTTGCCGCTGATACTGAAACGGCGACTGCGCCATCACCCGTTTGAAGACGGTGCTGAACGCGCTTTCCGAGCCATACCCCAACGAGTAGGCGATCGACGCGACGTTTTCTTTACCGGCCCGCAGGCGATCTGCCGCCTGCAGCATACGCCAATGCGAGAGGTATTCCATGGCGGTGCTACCAACCAGCCCTTTGAAACGTTGAGCGAATAGCCGGCGATGCGGGCCAGCTCTTCCTGCGTCGAGTTACACGCCGGCTCGGCGTGCATGGCGGCGATCGCCAGACTGATCTGGCGCCGTGGCGTGAACGCGGTGAGGATACGGCCTTCCCCGGCGCTGCGATGAACCCCGTTCAGGCGCTGTAATACCCACCTTTCAAACGGGCTGCCTATGTAGCCCTTCTGTTTTATGTGACGACGTCACATATGTCTTGCCTTCTGTCTCTGAGTCGATTGTTTAAAATTAATTGCCAAAGCAACTGTTGCCATTTAACCTATATACACTGTTTGCCGAGGTATCCCATGTCATCGAAAGAAAAATCCCTCTATGCCCTCACCAACGCCCTGCAACCGGTTCGCCGGGTGTGGAAACAGGCTGCGACGCTGGCGATCGCCAAATCCGGCATCTCCATGTCGTTGGCTACCGTCGTTGTTCTGGTGCATCGCAATCCGCAGGGCATCAATCAGCGCGATCTGGCGGAAGAAGTCGGCGTCAATCCCGGTGCGCTGGTGCGTCTGTTGGATCAGGCCGCCGCGTTAGGCTTCCTCGAACGGCAGGAGTCGGCCGGCGATCGTCGGTTTAAAACCCTGCGCATTCTGCCCGCCGGCGCCGAGCTGGCCAAAAAGGTCGAAACCGCGGCCGATAAGCTGCGAGTCGAGCTGATGCACGACGTGCCGTTGGAAGATATTGAAACCGCCACGCGCATTCTGCGCCTGTTTGAAGAGCGCGCAGGCCACTATCTGCAACAGGCCGGCAATGAGCCATGAGAATCGGTAAACCGCAGCTGCTGTATGCCGTGAAACTGTTTATTTCCGCCATGCTGGCCTTCGCGCTGGCGGAAAGCATCGGCCTGCAAAATCCCTATTGGGCAATGGTGACCTGCTGCGTGCTGAGCAATCCGGTCAGCGGCGCTGTACGCGCCCGCGCCACCTACCGTTTTTGCGGCACGCTGTTCGCCGGCGTGCTGACGCTGGGCCTTTCGGCCTGGCTTAGCAACACGCCGGTGCTGTTGATCGTCGCCGCTGGGCTGTCATCGTCACTGATGCTGGGCCTCTCTTATCTCGATCGCACGCCGCGCGCTTACTTTTTCCAGCTGGGTGCCATCACCATGATGCTGGTCGCCATCGCCTACATCAATCACCCGGACACGATGTTCACCATGGTCGTCACGCGGGTGACGGAGATCTGCCTGGGTATTTTGGCGGTGACGCTGGTAGACAGCGTGTTGTTCCCATCGTCGCTGGCGCCGGTGCTGCGCACGCGGCTGAAAGCCTGGCTGTCTGACCTGGCCCGTTGGCAGGAGGACAGCCTCGACGGCAAGGGCGGCGACGCCCAGGCCGACGCGGACCGTATCCGTTTGCTGGGCGACATCGCCTCGTTCAATCAGATGATGACCACCCTTGGCTATGACAGTTCGGTCGATAAGCCCACCCGTCAGGCGGCGATTTCGATACAGCAACGCGTACTGCAAATCGTGCCGCTGCTCTCGGCCATCGGCAGCAGCATCGCCGCACTGCCGGTCGGTCTGCGCCCCCGCCTACAGCCGTGGCTGAATGAGGTCCGGCGGCAGGCCGTTGAATCCGCACCGCACGCTGCCCCCTCGGTGAGCTTGTTGCCACCCGCAGCGTCGCTGTCGCCGTGGGAAACGCTGATCGTCGACGAGCTGGCTGAACAGGTTGAGCAGTGGTTAACGCTGTGGGCCGAGGTACAGCAGTTGAACGCATTCCTGGACGGCGAGCCGCTGCCCGCGGCGCTGCAGGCGCAGATGATGCGCAGCCGCGTCTTCTCGCCGCCGCCGGATACCGGCATGGCGGTGCGCATGTTCGCCGGAATTTTGACGACCTACGCCCTGCTGTGCGGCCTCTGGTATTTCACCGGCTGGGAACAGGGCGCCAACATGGTGCTGATGGGGATCGTGGCTATCGCCTTCTTCGGTGCCGGCGACAATCCCGGCGCCACCATCGCCACTTTTGGCCGCTTCGCCACTATCGCTATGGTCCTCGGCGCCCTGCTTAGCTATGTGCTGCTGCCGCTGGCCGGGGATTACGGCAGTTTCCTGATCGTGATGGGGCTGTTTTTGCTGCCGCTCGGCGTGTGGGCGGCGAGCAACCCGTTGGCGACGTTGGCGATCGCCCTGTCGCTCAGCAACGTCAACTTTCAGGGGCACTATGCGCCGAACAATATGGGGTTGTATCTGGAAAGCACCACTGGCACGCTGATCGGCGTCTATTTCGCATTCCTGTGCGCCGCGCTGTTCCGGCGCTGGGGCACTGATCAAGTCGTAGCGCGGCTGATGCGGCAGGATGCGCAAGAGATGCTGCACCTCAATCGCCACATCACGGAGCGTGACTTACAGCGCTATCAGGCCCGCGCGTTGGATCGCATCACCGCGCTGGGTAGCCGCCTGGCCGTCGTTGGGCAAGCCGATCGCAGCCCACAGCTGTTGATGCGCTTAAAAACCGGTATCGACCTGATTCGTCTGCAGCAGGCCGGCGGGCTCACTCCTGGCGCTTCGCCGAACGCCGGTCTGCCGGCGGCGTTCCGCCAACTTTCTCTGCACGCCGAGGCACCCTCCGCGCTGCTGGGCCAGATCGACGCCGGTCTGCAACAGGCCTGGCGGCAGAACGATCGGCGCGCGCTGCGGCCGCTTACCCGGCTACGGCTGCTGCACTTCCCCACGGCTTTGCACTGGAATCCCTGACATGATCGGTGAAATCAACATTGACGGCGTATTCATCTCGCCCTTGCTGCTGTGCCTGGTGTGCGCGTTCTTCTCGCGCATGGCGCTTTCCTGGACGCTCAACGCGGTGGGCGTCTATCGCTGGGTCGCGCAGCGCCCGCTGTTCGACACCGCCCTGTTTCTTATTCTGGCCGGGCTGTTTTTCCACGGCCTGAAATGGCTTACCACCCCCTGAGGCCCCCATGTTTCGTGAACGTACCCTTGCTCTGCTACGCCCCGCGCTGACCCTGATTGCCGTTTTGATCGCGGCAGGTGTGCTGTGGCAGCTTTATCTTTATTACACCTACGCCCCGCAAACGCGCGACGGCAAGATCCGCGCCGACGTGGTGCCGCTGGCCACGGACGTTTCCGGCAAGGTGGAGGCCGTGCACATTCACGACAACCAGATGGTGCATAAAGGGCAGCTGCTGCTCAGCCTGGACAAAGTACGGCTGCGCAACGCGCTGGATCAGGCCGAGGCCGCCGTGGAGCGCGCCAACGTCCAGTTGGCGTCATCCCAGCGCGAAAACCGGCGTTATCAGGCGTTGCAGTCGGCTATTTCACAACAGGAACGCGACAATCGCCGCGATGCCCAATCGCTGGCGAAGGCCAATCTGGATCAGGCCCTGGCGGATCGGGCGCTGGCGCGCATCAACCTGCAGCGCGCCGATCTCTATGCGCCGGTGGATGGCGTGATCACCAACTTCTCCCTGCGCCCCGGCGCTTACGCGACCGCCGGTCAGCCGATCATGGCGTTGGTGGATTCCAACAGTTTCTACATCGCCGGATACTTCGAAGAGACCAAGCTGGGCCGCATCCAGAACGGTGACAAGGTGGTGATCCGCATCATGGGGGAACGGCAGCCGCTGTACGGCCACGTCGACGGGCTTTCCGCCGGCATCAACGACAGCGAGCGCACCACCGCCGCCGGCACTCTGCTCGCCAACGTCAACCCGACATTCAGCTGGATCCGTCTGGCGCAGCGCATCCCGGTGCGCATCGCGATCGACACCATTCCCCACGGCGTCGAGCTGATCGCCGGCCGCACGGCGACGGTCAGTCTCAAGGATAACGGGGAATAATCCGCCGCTAACCGTATCGCTGGGCTTTATGGCGTGATGGCCAACTTAATCACGCCATCGCGTTTCTCCGCGAACAACGCGTAGGCCTCTGCGATATTCTCCAGCCGAAAGCGATGCGTCACGAACGGCCGGAGATCCAAACCGCCATGCTGGATGACGTTCATCATTCTGCGCATCCGCTCCTTGCCGCCGGGACTCAGAGCCGTACGGATCGTATGATCGCCCAACCCATAGGCAAGTGCACTCACCGGCAGATGGAGGTCTTCGCTATAAACGCCAAGGCTGGATAAGGTGCCGCCGGGTTTTAACACCCGCAGCGCTTGATTGAAGGTGGCTTGCGTCCCCAAACACTCGATGCTGGCGTCCACACCACGCCCCGCCGTAATCTTGAATATTTCATCAATCACATCGGTTTCCTTGTAATTCAGCAAGACGTTTGCCCCCATCTTTCCCGCCATCATCAGCTTTTCGGGAGAGCTGCTGATGGCAATAATCAGGCTGGCGCCCTGCAGACGAGCGCCCGCAGTGGCGCATAAACCGATCGGCCCCTGGGCGAAGATGGCCACCGTGTCACCAATTTTAATGTTGGCATTTTCCGCGCCTTTAAAACCGGTAGACATCACATCCGGGCACATCAGCACCTGTTCATCCGTCAGACCGTCCGGTATGAGCGCCAGATTGGCTTCAGCATCAGGCACCAGTACATATTCAGCCTGGGTACCATCGATAACATTGCCGAAGCGCCAACCCGCCGTGGCTTTATATCCGTGGCAACGGCATTCCGGCAAATAGGCTCCGTCCTGGGCAGGAAATCCATCCTGGCAGGCATAGGATGTAAAAGAGGGGCAAATGGCGCCGGCCAACGCCCGCTGCCCTTCATTAAAGCCTTTAACATTGCTCCCGAGCTTTTCTATAATCCCAACCGGCTCATGACCCACGGTCAATCCGTGAGGCACGGCATATTCGCCCTTAAGAATATGAATATCGGTACCGCAGATTGTCGTCGTGGTTATTTTGAGCAAAGCATCGTTGGGGCCAGGAGAAGGAATCGGCTTTTCAATGAGTTCTATTCTCCCCCTGTCGATAAAGGCGGCGGCTTTCATCATGCGCATGGTGGAAGATCCTTTGGTTTCTGTCGAGGTAATTACAAGAAAGAATAATCAAAACGGTTATTTTTTCTATTTTAATTTCTTGTGAAGCAATCACTTTAAGCAATAGTTCCAATAGCGAAGTAAAATAATAAATATAATTAACCGAAGAATTAACCCCACCCCGACAAACTATTTACCTTCATATTTTCGAGTAGAGCATCGCTTAAGAAAAGAATGGTTAACACCCTAGCGAAAGCCGCATAATTTCTCTTTCTAAATACCCTGCGCTAAGCGAAAATATGCGTTATCTGATTGATAGAACATGCAGGAAACGCCATGTCACGATTCACCCTCATCCCGCTGAGCCTGGCACTTGCCGGCTGCGCGCCATTGCAACCTGATGGCTGTGAAAAAGCCGGTGCGGTGAACGATTGCGTCTATGCCTGGCGTGCAGGCAGCAATGTTCCAGCGGCAAAGCAACCGCCTAACCTGGGATGCGACGGCCAAGTCTTTTATGAGCGGCCATACTATTCCGCCTCTGCGAAGGCTGAAAAACGTGAAGGCGAAGTGAGCGCAACGTTTGATGTTGATGATAAGGGTAAAGCCAGAAATATCGTACTAACGGGCACCCCGGAGATCTATCGCGACACCAAAAGCGCTATCGCACGCAGCTGCTGGATACCAGGCAGCGTTAATGAAACAGCGTTGTTTACTTTTAAACTCTCTGGTGATGCTGAAGCCAACCGATAAGCGCAGGATAGGTTTCCTTGCAACAGTTGACTTAACGGGTGTCGGCGGCATTCGCCGCCCTTACAACATCCACTCGATCGGCAGCCAGCCGGCCACGGTGAGAACGATGCGTTTTACCCAGCCGGCGCCGGGTTCTTGCTGGTGCACCTCGGTGTGGCCGTCTTCGAAGGCTTCGTTCCACACCATTTTACCCTTGGGCGTCAATGTCGGCCGATAGGCGGCGTACTCGAGCGGGCCATCAAACAGTTGGCGGGTGTCGGCCGCCAGCGTCGGGCTGTCGATCAAAAAGCCCATTTCGCAGTTCAGGTGCGCCGAGCGCGGATCGAAATTGAACGAACCGATAAACACCCGTTTGTCATCGATGGCGAAGGTTTTCGCGTGCAGCGCCGCGCCGGACAGCCCCAGCGGTTTGAGCTCCTTGCGCCCCGTCGGTTGGCCGGCGCGCAATTTCAGCTCGAACAGCTCGACGCCCGCCTTCAGCAGCTCACGTCGGTATTTGGCGTAGCCGGCATGGACCACCAGCACGTCGGTGGTGTTCATCGCGTTGGTCAGCACACGGATGGATTTCCCCTGTTTGGCAAGCGATTCAAAAAAGCTCGCCCCTTCCCGGCCCGGCACGAAATAGGCGGAAACCAGCTCCAACTGCTGGTTGACGCCGCCGATGATCTTGCCCAGCTGCGTCACCATCAAACGATCGCGCGACGCTTTGCCCAATCCCTTCGCCGGATCGTCGGCCACCAGCTCGACCTGGGTGAATTCCGGCTGCACGGCACCATCGCGAAAGCGCACTGCACTGGTTTCCAGCTGCACCGCCAGTTTGCGAGCCCGGTCACTGCTTTCGGTCGCGGTGGCCTGCGTCAGGAAAGCAGAAAGATTGCCTTTGCCTCGGATAATTTGCTCAACGCCAAACACCGAAGCACTGTTCCAGTAGCGATCGAAGACCTCGGCGGTTTCCGCCACCACGTTACCGACGCTCAACACGTCGAGATCGAGGAAATAGTTTTCGTCGCCGACCTGGAAATACTCGTCGCCGATGTTGCGGCCACCGATGATCGCCACAGCGCCATCGACGATATAAGACTTGTTATGCATGCGCCGGTTCATGCGCATAAAGTCAAAGGCGTAGCCGGCCAACTTCGGCGTGCGCACGGTTGATGGGTTGAACAGACGAATCTCGACGTTTTCCTGGGCGTTCAGCGCCGCCAGGGTCTCGTCCATCGCGACGCCGTTATCGTCCAAGAGCAGCCGCACGCGCACGCCGCGCTGGGCGGCGTCATACAGGGTTTTCAGCAGGATCTGCCCGGAGGTATCGTTATGCCAGATGTAATACTGGGCGTCGATCGACCTTTCCGCCATTCGCGCCAGCGCCAGGCGGCTGGCGAATGCATCGTGGCCGCTGACCAGCGGCACCACGCCGCTCAGGCCGGGATGCGCCACCATCAGTTCGGCGGCTCGCGCCGGCAATAGCGCGGCAGGATCCGCCGGCAACGCCGCCTGCGGCAGACGCTGCGAAATATCCGGCAAACGAAAGAGGACTCTTGCCGCAATAATGGCGATCGTCACGGCGAGAATCAGATACACGACAATTTTTATCACGGGACGCGGCCTCGGAAGTTGACTGCTTTGCTTTATACGTCATTAGGTTGCTTCAATCTATAGGAGAAGCGCGCTATGCCATAAGGCTATAGCGTAAAGCGCGAAGGCGAAACGCCAAACAGTTTTTTGAACGCCACCGAATAGGCGCTGTGACTCTCGTAACCGCTTTCGAAGGCGGCGTGGATGATCGAGTTGCCGGCCAGCAGCAGCGGAATGGACGACAGCAGCCGCAGGCGTTGTTTCCACTGGCCGAAGGTGATGCCGGTTTGTTGGCTGAAATGGCGTTGAAAGGTCTTTACGCTGATCGACAGTGAATCGGCCCAGGCCTCAATACCGCGTTCGTCGGCCGGCGTGATGACCAACTGCCGGCAAATTTCGGCCATTCTCGCCTCTACCGGCCAAGGCAGATGCAGCGCCAGCTGCGGCTGCAGGCTCAGCTCCTCCAGGAACAACGCTCTGAGCAGCGCATTGCGTTTGGTCTCCGCCCCTTCAGGCGCCAGCGTCGCCAACTGGGCGATCAGTTCTCGCAACAGCGGTGAAACCTGTAATACGCCGTCGCGCAGCGGCAAACGCGCGGCGGTGATTTCATCGACCAAAATCCCGTAAACGCAGATGTTGCTCTGCATGACGATCTGATGTTCTACCCCCGGCCGCAACCAAACCGCGGTGGTGGGCGGCACGATCCAGCGACCGCTGCTCGCCTCGACCGCCATAACGCCCTGTTGCGAATAGAGCAAATGACAGCGTTTATGCGAGTGGTAAGGAATGACGAAGCCCGCCGGATAGTGTTTCACCAGCCCCGTCACCTCGAACGAGGAATTTTCGTGGCTGCTGAGGTCAATGCGTTTCGTTTCGGCGTTGTCGACTTCGAATCCCATGATCGTTTGTCCCTTTTGATAACGCGAATGTCTTTTATTTGATAGAGGGAGCGCATGATCCTCCATATAGTGACGTTCTCGCAAGCCACACCAGGGGCCTTATGCGAAGAAACTCACTATTTACACCAAAATTTCATCGTTCTGCGTAAAACGGAGGCGATGACGTTGCGCATGCGCTGCGCGATGGCGGCTCGTTGCGGGGGCGACGCGGCCGAAAGTGATGGAGAGGGAAAGCGCGGTGGCATAATCAGGAGGTGTACGCATCAATCAGCAGGTAGCTCGGCCTGGGGGACGGCTTACTGCTGAAGGGATAAGGAGAGCGCCTAGGCTCTCCTCCATCCAACGTTGTTATCTCATCAGCGGGCCAACTCGGCGCCGTCCAGCTCGGAAATCGCCAGACAAATCACTTCCGTGATGGCCTGTACCGTATAAGCGGTATTGGCAGGAATGATCAACATCTCATGGGGTTGCAACGTCTGATCGTCAACCTTCAGTTCACCGCTCAGCACCATCAGTTTCACCCAGCCTGGATGAAAACGCGCCGGTTGCCGGCTGCCCGCATCCAGCTTCAGCAACGCCGTATGGCCAGGCGTCTCCCGTTTCAAAATGTGAAAGTGTACCCCATCGTAAGGCATGTTTTCGTAATGCAGTGACGCCAGTGTTCTCTTATGCATGGTAAGTGTCCTCGTGACCGGTGAGTAGCTGCTCCGCCTTCGGTCGCCGTAGAAACGATTGGCGGCTGTCCCTACCGAAAGCACAGGCTCGCAGCCTCTTGGCGAACGGATTAACTGTCGTACTTGCAGCGGCCCGATCGACCGCCGTTTCATGCCTAACCTGCCTCAGGCATGCTAATAAATATATAAGAGCCTCGCCGACGGCGCAAAAAACCGCTGCAACGTTGAGCGCATTACGGTGTTAATCCGTAGCCGGAAAGATTATCCAGCAGCCCGATCAGTGAATCGCGCCGGGCGGTAGCCGCGAGGAATGGCGGGATTAACGCCGTGCAGCAGCTCGTCGCTGACCAGCCGACCCAGCGTCGGAGCGCACATCACGGCCGGATGCATCACCGCCACATAGAGACAGGTGGCGCCCAGCGGCCCGAGGATGGGATAACCGTCGCGCGGCCTGGGGCGCAGCCCCACCGAACACGTCTGCAGCTGCAATGGCGCCGAGCCGTGCAGGCGGCTTTGAATCGCCGATTGCGCGTCCTCTTCCACGTGTTTGACATTGCCGCCAGCGGGATAATCCTCCGCCGCGAGCAGATCGCCATTTTGCGCATGACGCACTTCGATGTCGTCGCCCGCAATCAGCGTGTTCACCGCCTGCGCCGCCGCGTGATAGCGCAACAAAATTGCCGGCGACGCCTCGATCGGCAACGAGAATTCGCTGCCGTCCAGCAGCACCGAGATCCCCGTACCGCAGGCGAGCACGACCCGTTCGGCGGCGATCGCGCCCTCATCGGTAACGATGCCGGTTATCTGCCCACCGGCTTCGCGCAGAAATCCGCTGACCGCACGTCCCAGAAGCAACTCGCCGCCCAACGCGCCTACCCGTTCGAGCAGCCGCTGTGTTACCTCTTGCGGATCGACCGCGCCATCGCGCGCCGCAAAATAGGCCTGGCTATCGGGCCGCCCGAGCGCCGGCTCCAGCGCCATTACCTCGGCGGAGGACAGACGCCGATTGTCGGGGTTTTGCGTCGCCGGCGCCTGACCATAGCTGAGCGCGCCGGACCAATTCACCCACAATTCCGGGATCTCCTGCGTCAGCCGCACCCAGTCAGCCACGATCTCGCGCCGCAGAAACGCGTCGGGAGCGCCGTCAGGTACGCCTTCGCTGATCCAGCCGAACGAGCTGCCTGTGGCCCCCGCCGCGGGATACGCCTGCTCAACGACGATAACGCGCTGCCCCTGACGCGCAAGATGATAGGCGATCGATGCCCCGACAATCCCGGCGCCCACGATAATAATGCGTGATGATGTTCCATTCATTAATGATGCCCGTGCCTCATTTCAAATGTTGTCGCCAAAGCAGCCATGCCGCCAGACAGGCTACCCCGCCGCCGCAGGCCAGCACGGCGTAAGACGCGCCCCAACTGTGGGTGGTATCCATCACCACGCCAAAGGATAACGGGGCGAACGAACCGATGCCGAACCCCAGCAACGATCGCCAGCCCATCACGCTGCCAAGCTGTTGCGGCGGCACGTTGTCCGCCATCGCAGCCGACAGCACGCCGGAGTCGCCGAGGATGAAGAAACTGCCGATGCTGACGAGCAGCAGCGTCCAGCCCGGCCCCCAGTCCGCCGACCACCCCATCAAAAGCGAACCCAATGCGCCGGCGGCGCCCATAAACATCAGCACCGACGCGCGATTGAAATAGTCCGAAACGGTGCCGACAATCAATGTAGCCACCATGCCGGCCAGGTGGATCACCGCCGCGACGATCAATCCGGCGCTGAGCGGATCCAGAGAGAAGCCGCTCAACGCCTCGCTGACCAGGCTGGGCGCCCAGGCCCAGTTGCCGAGCAGCTCCCAGCTGTGGGCGATATACCCGATCAGCAACAGCAGGGTCGCATAGGTGATAGCATAGCTTTCACGTTTCGTCTTCCTCCCCAGCGTGCGCGGTTGCGGTTCCCGATAACCGACCAGGGCCAACGATCCCGCCAACGCTCCCAGTAACGCACCGGCGGCGCACAGAGAAAACGCCACGCCGGCGCCCCAGCGCATGGCGCTCCAACCGGCGATGAAAACCGACAGAAAATACCCCAGCGAACTGGCCGCCAGCACCATGCCGATGGCATAACCGCGCCGCGCCGGACCGTTCATCCCCATCGCCAACAGCAGCGCCGGCGTATAAGCCCCGCCCTGCGTCAAACCGACGAAGGCCATCAACACCAACGCGCCGAGATAAGAATGGGCAAATACGGCGAACAGCATCAACGCAGCGGCGCCCAGCCACGAGAACAGCAGATAAACCCGGCGGGCGCCCAACGAATCACACCACCAGGAGGCCACCAGCAGCGCCAGGGCGTTGGTCAGGCTGAACACTGTCTGCACCGTGCCGGCCGAAGCGGCGTCGAGCTGCCACTCGCTCCTGATGGTCGGCAGCGCGCCGGCGAACATCATGGTGCCCAGGCAGAGGCCTGCCCGGCTTACGCAAAGCAGAAAGAAAGCTCGCATCTCAGCGCCACCTCCCTGTCCATCGATGGGTGAGGATGACTCGACTAACACGGATAACTGACGGGACGAAACTTAACATGGCGCACTCGGCAACGCGGGAAGGATGCGCCATAATAGTGAGCAAAATCAACGGCTGACAAACGATCTTTCGTCCCTCATTTGGTTGAGCTAAACTCAACCTATGAAAAAAGTTCACTCCCTGCCACACCTGTCCGCATTCGAAGCCGCCGCCCGTCTGGGCAGCTTCAGCGCCGCTGCGGATGAGCTGTTTCTCACCACGGGCGCAATTAGCCGCCATATTCGCAGCCTGGAAGAACAGCTGGGGATCACGCTGTTTTATCGCGCGCACAAGTCCGTGCGGCTGACGCCGGCCGGTGAGAATTTTTCGCGCACCGCGTCTCGGGTGATAAGCGAATTGTTTGCAGCGGAAAGCGCGCTGAAAGCGAGCGCCGGCCGGCAGCGGCTGGTAGTGCACAGCCTGCCGACGTTTACCATGCACTGGCTGATGCCAAAGCTGGCGGCATTCAATGAGATACATCCGGGGATCGCGGTTGATATCACCACCAGCACCGGCGCCGTCGATCGCAATACGCCGTTTGACGTGGCGATCCGGCGCGATCCCGCGCACTTCTCCGGGCTGAAGGCGATCCCTTTCCTGCAGGAAGACAGCTTGCTGGTCTGCAGCCAGAGCTATTTGCGCGCCATGCCGGTCAGTGCGCCGGACAAGCTTGGCGAGCATACCGCCATCCGCATTCGCGCCCGGGAAGATTTATGGCACAGCTGGCTGAATACCTACCCGACGGCGCTGGACGCCTCACCGCCGCCGCTCACGCTCGACCATACCTTCGCCGCCATTCAGGCGGCCGAAGACGGCCTGGGGCTGGCCGTCGTACCTTACCTGTTCTGCGCCAAACATCTGTCGTCCGGTCGGCTGGTGTCGCCTTTCCCGGCGTTGACTATCCGAACCGGCGTTTACTCCCTGCTGCTGCGCGATCGGGACGATGAGATCGTGAGAAAATTCGCCGCCTGGCTGCAGACGTTCCAGGCCTAAGCGCCGTATTGGAAGCGCACCGCGTTAACGGTATTCTCAGGCGTGGAGCGTCAGCCCTTTTATCGCCTTATCCACCGCTTTCTTCGGCCCGCGCAGCGCCAGGCCGACCAAATCCAGATTGTCCGCGTTTTCAGCGAGAAAAACCTGCCGGTTGGCTTCATCGTGCCCGGTCGAGAACATGGCGTGCACATAGGGGATCAGCGTCAATTCCCGTTCCAGCCCTTTACGATGCGCATTTTGCAGGCCCGGCAGATCCGCGGCGAAAATCAGCATCGGCTGCCCGGAAATGCCGCCGTAGCGTCTGCCTTGCGCGTCCACGTAACGCTCGCCGATGATCTCCGGGGCCGCAGCGGCGATGCCCGTCGCCAGAAAGGCCACCACGTTCAGCCGCTGCCAGGTTTGCAGATCGTCACGCACGATAAACGCTATCTTGGTATCAAACATGTTTCGCTTTACTCCGTTGTGCTGTTAAAAGCACATCATCGGCGATGAGCGAGTCAGCGGTATAGAACGTTTGTGCACTGGCGTTGATAGGCCGCCGGCGATAAACGGTAGGCGCGCCGGAACCAGCGGCCCAAATGACTCTGGTCGGCAAAGCCTACCTGCATGGCGACCTGCGCCGGCTCTTCCCCCTGCGCCAGTAACAGTCGCGCGGCACGCAGCCTCAACCGGATCAGGTAAGCATGCGGCGACTGGCCGAAAGCGCGGGTGAATTGGCGAGTCAGACGGAAACGATCCAGGCCGCACTGAAGCGCAAGTTCCTCCAGACTGGGATTATCCGCCATGTGCTCGTGCAAGTAGTCCCGTAAACGATTCATCTCAATCAAAGCGTCATCGCTTTGGGACGTTGGCCTGACGCGTATATGCCGCGCCAAAAGCGTCAGCAGTTGGTCCAGGCTTTGATCGCGCGCCAGCCGGCCTTCCCTCTGATGCAACGCAAAAAAAGCCTGTTGTATCGCGGTCGCCAGCATCGGATCGTCGGTCAACGTGCTGTGAAAGGCGCCTTCCAGCACTGAGGCGTCCCCTAATCCGCGGCGCTGCATCGCGTCGGAGACCCAGCGCTGCGGCAGATAAAGCATCGCATAGGTAAACCCTTCGGCCTGCGGCGCATGGCCATCGTGCACCGCGCCCGGCTCGATCAGCATGGCGCGCCCCGGTCGGCTGGTATGCAGCGAGCGGTGGCAATTGAAACGCTGCAAGCCCTGCTGCGTGACGCCCACCAGCATTTCATCATGATCGTGAGGATCGTAGGCATGCCCCTGAAAGTGGGCGTTGACGCTCTCAATACCGGTTTCGTCATCGCGCCGCAGTTCGAGCCAGTCGGTATGTTGATGATTTGACGCCATGCAATAAATCCGGAGTTCTGCTCACAGGAAAAGAAAAAACAGCTTACCCTGAGACCGCCACCGTTGCACGCTCACAGCTCGCAGATGGCATAAGTCCCCTTTCCGGCCGATTTCGCCTGATACATTGCGCCGTCGGCGCGGGTCAGCAGCATCTCCTCCGTCACATCGCCGCGTGGGGAAATGGCCGCGCCGATGCTGGCGGAAAGCCGTACCTTCTGCGGCCCGATCTGCGTAATTTTGGCCAGTTGCGCCAACACATTTTCGCAAAATTCGCTGACTTCGCGCCGCGGATCCGTCAACGGCCACAGGATCACCGTGAACTCGTCACCGGCCAGGCGCGAGACGCTGTGGTGCTCGCCGGCGCAGGCGCTGAGCAATGTGGCGAATGTCTTCAGAATCGCGTCGCCGAAGTCATGACCATAGCTGTCGTTAAGGGTTTTGAACCCGTCGAGATCGATAAACAACAGCGCCATCTGCCGCTGATGGCAACAGGCCTGCAGCGTGCCCGACAACCGGCGCAGAAACGCGCGGCGATTGGTCAATCCGGTCAGCATGTCGTGGGTTGCGTCATATTCCAGCCGCTGCTGCAGCCGCTTCAACTCGGTAATGTCCATCGACAGAATGTAAAACCCCTGCGCTTCACACGGCACCAGCGTGGTGTGGATCATCAGCAACCCCTTCTGGGTCTGGAGCTCATTCTCGAAACTCACCATTTCGCCCGCGAGGGCCCGTTCGATCATCGGTTTTGCTATCCGATAAACGCTTTCCCCCATGAAATCGCGCACCGTCATTTCTCTGAGACTGGCCTCCTCCAGCCCGAACCAGGTTTTGTAGGCGCTGTTGGCGAACAGGTAGCGTTCATTGCCGTCGATCTGGCTGATTAAGGCCGGCATGTTGTCGGTAATGGCGCGCAAACGCTCCTTCTCCGCACTGAGCTGACATTCGGCGAGCACCCGGGTTTCAATCTCTTCGTTGAGTTTCTTGACGACCACATTCAGCTCTCGCGTGCGGATTTCGACGCGTTGTTCCAGCTCGTGTTGCAGAGCGAACAGATCGGCCTCCGCCGCCTTGCGCTCGCTGATATCGACGATAACCGAGATGAAATGGTCCGGCTTGCCGTTAGGCAGCCGGTTTAACGCCACCGTCAGCTGCACCCAGATGATCGAGCCGTCGGCGCGGAAGTAACGTTTCTCCAGCGAGTAAGTGCTGATCTCGTTTCTCAGCAGCTGCTGCAGTTTTTCCAGATCGGTGTTGAGATCGAGCGGATAGGTAATGTCCTGAAAGGTGCGATCCATCAGCTCGCGCTCGGAATAGCGCAACATTTCGCAGATGCGCGGATTGACCCGCAGCCAATACCCCTGCAGCGACACCAGCGCCATCCCTACCGCCGCCTGGGCGAAGGTCTGTTCGAACAGGGCTTCCGAGCGTTGCAGATTGGACTTCAGGTTTTCGGTATAGACGTGGCGTTCAATGCTCTGCAAATACTCCTCCACCACGGCAGCGAAATCGTGCAGGTCAGCCAGTTGTTCCGGGGAAAACGGCTGCGGCTGGCTGTCGATAATGCACAGGGTACCGAGCGGCAACCCGTCGAGCGACAGCAGTGGCTGCCCGACGTAAAAACCGATCCGCGGCCCGCCAATCACCAGCGGATTATCGAAAAAGCGCGGGTCTTTGGCGGTATCGGGCACCACCAGCGCTTCGCGTTGCAAGATAGCATGGCCGCAAAACGAGATATTGCGCGGCGTTTCCCGGGCATCCAGACCGTAACGCGATAAAAACCATTGGCGATCCCGGTCGATCAGCGACACCAGCGCGATGGTCACGCCGAAGTATTTCGCCGCCAACCGCGTGATGCGATCCAGTTTTTCCACCGAGTTTGAATCCAGCACGTTCAGCGAATGCAATACCGACAGGCGTTCGGCTTCGTTTTCGGGGAAGCAGGGTTCGAGCATGTTGTCTCCCATTGTGTCACCGACGGACCCGGCATAGCCGCGTGAGTCCGTTCAGCGTTTCCGTCGATTAGCGGCAAATATCCTTGTCCATCATAGACTCACTCAGTATCAATCCGATTGCGCATTCTCGCCAGCTTTGCCAGGCGTTGCGTTTGTCACCGCGCTGCGCTACAGTCGTTCACAAGGTGATGGTGTCCCACCTTTCCCAACCGCCGCGTTCGCTCGAACCGGATGATGACGCCTGATATACAACTTCGCTTTATTTTTTAGGCAGGTATGTCAGGAGTCGCTATGAATGAAATCTCACGCTTTACCCCTTTTCCACCCCAGCCCGATGCCGACGCGCGGGAAATGCCGCTGTACGTTTTCGGCCATAAAAATCCCGACAGCGACAGCATCTGCAGCGCGCTGGTGGTCGCGGACTGGCTCAATCACCTCGGCAAACCGGCCGTCGCTTTCCGCCTTGGCGAACTGACGCCGGAAACCCGCTACATACTGGCCGCCGCCGGCGTACAAGCGCCTCCGCTGCTGAAAGGCGATCTCCGTGACCGTAAAGTCTGGCTGGTCGATTTTACCGACGTCGAACAAGGGCCGGCCTCATTGCCCGACAGCGATGTGGTCGGCGTTATCGACCATCACCGGCTGGGCACGTTAATCACCCGCAACCCGCCCGATGTCTGGGTTCGCGCCGTCGGCTGTTGCGCCACCGTGATCCTGCAGATCCTGGCGGCGGAAAGGCCGATGCCGCTTTCCGCCGCCCAGGCCACGCTGCTGCTGGGCGCCATTTTGAGCGATACCGTCGCGCTGAGCGCGCCGACCGCCACCGAACAGGATCGGCTGGCGGTCTCGCGGTTGCGCGCAATTTCTCATGTCGACTATGACGCCTTCACCGCCGGGCTGCTCGCCGCCAAAACCGATCTCTCGGGGCAATCCGCCGCGCAGTTGCTGCACCGCGACGCCAAGAATTACCGCATCCAGAGCGTCTCGCTGCTGCTGTCGCAGATAGAAGTGCGGACCATGAGCGACATCGATCCGCTGTTGCCCGCACTGCAACAGGCGCTTGAACACGCGAAGCAGGAAGCCGGGCTGGAGATGGCCGCGCTATTGGTCACCGATATCACCTGCCGTCGCTCCACTCTGTATTTCTCGCCGAACCGGGTGCTCGACATTCGTCAGGTGTCTCTGCCCGGCATGACGAGCCGGAAAAAAGAGGTTTTACCGTGGTTAACCCGCCAGATCGCTAACGCAGGGAGATAAGTCATGCCGCTCTACCAACATGCTTTACTGCTGGTACAGGATGAACGCGACGGCCGGCTGCTGTTGCATCATGCCGAACGCCTCAATCAGCAGATGAATACGCGCATTACCGTGGCGCACATCAGCGCCGACTATGCCGAGCTGGACTACCTCAGCGATTCGCTGACCAAAGATCGCCAGTCCAGCGAGGTGATCGCCGCCAAGGCCATGCTCAGCCGTCTGGTGGAGGACTGCTCAATCCCCCTGGAGGTGCGCGCAATTGTCAGTATCCATCGCTTCAAAGACGTCGAAGCCCTGATTGCCCGCGAAGGCGTCGATCTGTTGCTGTTAGGCCATCAGAACCGTCCGTTCGGCGTCTTTTCCTCCTTCGGCTTCGAGTTCATTAACCATTTGTCCATCGACGTGCTGATAAAGCATGTGCCAACTCCCTAGAATGAGGTGACTACCCATGAGCTATGAGATTGAAAGCGTAACCGCCAGAGAAATCCTGGATTCGCGCGGCAACCCGACCGTCGAAGTCGAAATGAGCGCGGCGGGCGTCGTGGCCCGGGCTTCGGTCCCCTCCGGCGCCAGCACCGGGTCGCGCGAGGCGGTGGAGCACCGCGACGGCGATCCGCACCGTTTCGGCGGCAAAGGCGTACTGGAGGCGGTGCACAGCGTCAAAACGGCGATCAATGAGGCGCTGCGCGGGGTGGATGTGCGCCAACAAGAGGAGATTGACCGCCGGCTGATCGCGCTGGACGGCAGCGAGAACAAGAGCCGATTGGGGGCCAACGCCCTGCTCGGCGTTTCTCTGGCCGCCGCCCGCCTCGCGGCGCAATTGTCGCAGTTGCCGCTGTATCGTTATCTGGGCGGCATCGGCGCCAACCTGCTGCCGGTGCCCTGCATGAATATCATTAACGGCGGCGTGCACGCCCGTTGGCAAGGGGCGGACTTTCAGGAGTTTATGATAGCCCCTCTGGGCGCGCCGTCGCTGCGCGAGGCCGTGCGCTGGGGCAGTGAAGTCTATCAGGCGCTGCGCCAAATCCTGTTGGAACAAGGCCTGTCGGTCGGCGTCGGCGACGAAGGCGGTTTCGCGCCGGCGGTCGCCTCAAACCGCCAGCCGCTGGAGCTGATCGTGCAGGCGATAGAGAAAGCCGGCTACCGACCGGGAGAAGATATCGCTATCTGCATGGATCCGGCCTCGAGTGAATTCTACGCCGACGGCAAATACCGCCTGCGCAGCGAGAACCTCGAGTTGGACGCAACCCAGATGACGGCCTATTACCAGCGGCTGGTACAGGATTTCCCCATTGTGCTGATTGAAGATGGCTTGGCCGAGGACGATTGGGCCGGCTGGCGTATTCTGAGCGACGCCCTGGGCGACCAGGTGGAGCTGGTCGGTGACGATCTGTTCGTCACCAATGTGAAATATATCCAGCGCGGGATTGATGAACGGTTGGCTAATGCCGCGCTGATCAAGCTGAACCAGATCGGCACCCTGAGCGAAACCTTCGCCGCCGTGCAGCTTTGCCAGGCAAACGGCTGGGGCGCCTTTATCTCGCACCGCAGCGGCGAAACCGTCGACAGCTTTATCGCCGATATGACGGTTGCGATGCGAGCCGGCCATGTGAAAACCGGCGCGCCGTGCCGCGGCGAGCGCATCGAAAAATACAATCAGCTGATGCGCATTGAGGACCAATTGGGCACCGCGGCGGTATATGCCGGGCGCTCCGCCTTTAAACGCCGCTAATCTGTGCAGGCCGGCCACGCACCGGCCAACTTTTCATTTTTGACCTGGCATAACCCCGCCACGCCGGATTCCAGCAAGGTAAGTCGGGTCGCCAGCAATGCTTCTCGCTGTTCATTCAGCGTGACCAACATCCGCTCGATTTCCGCCAGACGGGTCTCGACGCCCTGTATCAACCCATCCTCATAAGCGCTGCCCTGCAGCGCCAGCACACGTTGGATCGCCTGCAGCGAAAAACCCAGATTCTGGCCGATTTGGATCAGGTGCAGCCGCTCCAGCGCGCTTTCGCTATACACCCGATATCCGTTAACGCCGCGCACCGCTTTGGGCAGCAGGCCCTGCTGCTCGTAGTAGCGTATCGCCGAGGCAGCCACGCCGGCCCGTTCCGCCAATTCTCCGATCTTCATGCCCTATTGACCTTAAAGTTAACTTTAAACCTAGTATAGCGCCATTCCCCCTGCGACAGGAGCGCAAACCCGATGTTTACCCCACTGACACTGCCCAACGGCAGCCGCCTGACCAACCGTTTGGCCAAAGCCGCGTTGGAAGAAAATTTGGCCGATGAAGGCCAACTGCCTGGCCCCGCGCTATGGCGCTTGTATCGCCACTGGGGTATCGGCGGCGCCGGTCTTATCATCACCGGCAACGTGATGATCGACGGCCGTGCCATGACCGGACCCGGCGGCGTTGTGCTGGAACAGGATACGCCGCTCGCCTCGTTCGAAACCTGGGCCAAGGCCGCGCGCCAGGAAGGCGCGCAGGTTTGGATGCAGCTCAGCCACCCGGGCCGCCAGGTAATGGCCGACATGGGCGGCAACGCCTGGGCGCCCTCCGCCATTCCGATGGCCATGGGTAAGTACAGTAAAGCGTTCGCGCAGCCGGAAGCCATGAGCGAAGCGCAGATTGCCGAGGTGATCGCCCGCTTTGCCGCCAGCGCGCACGCCGCCGAACGGGCCGGGTTTACCGGCGTGCAGATCCACGCGGCGCATGGCTACCTGATCTCTCAGTTTTTGTCGCCGTTGGCCAACCAGCGCAGCGATCGTTGGGGGGGCGAGCTGGCAAATCGCGCCCGCCTGCTGCTGGAGGTGGTACGCGCGGTGCGCAAGCGGGTCTCGCCAGGTTTTTGCGTGGCGGTAAAGCTCAATTCCGCCGATTTTCAGCGCGGCGGCTTTTCGCCGGACGAAGCCCGGCAGGTGTTGCTGATGCTCAACGAACTGCCGGTCGATCTGGTGGAGTTATCGGGCGGGAGCTATGAAAGCCCGGCGATGCAGGGCGAAACGGCAGACGACAGTACCCTGGCGCGTGAAGCTTATTTTCTGACCTTCGCCCGCGATCTCGCCGCAGTAGCCCGCATGCCGGTGATGACCACCGGCGGCATCACCCGCCCGACGGTGGCGCAACGGGTGCTGAACAGCGGCGTCGCGGTGGTCGGCATCGCCACCGCCATGGCGGAAATTCCCGATCTGCCGCGCCGCTGGCAAACCGGCGAAGCCCCTCATGCGCTGCCCGCGCCGGTAAAATGGCGCGACAAAACGCTGACGCTGCTCGCCCGCATGGCGCTGATCAAGCGCCGCATGCACGCTCTGAGCCGCGATCGGACGCGCAACGTGCGTTACTCCCCGCTGTGGTCGCTGCTCATCGATCGGTGGCGCACCCGCCGCACTCTGCGGCGCTATCATGCCTGGTTACAGCAACGTTAATGACCGCGGCGCCGGCAGACATGCCGGCACCGCACAAAAATCCCGCTGTTTTGATCGCGCTACGTAAAATCTGCAAGAAATCACCACTCTGGATACTGCGCTTTTAACGCTCGACCGCTTATATTCATCACAAATTTTGTGTATATAACCGCTATAGGACTTAAGGTGGTGAATAGATGAAAATAAGCCGCTATTTTCTATTTATGTTATTAATCGGAAATTCACCTTAATAATAAATGCATTAAAGAAGCAGCCAAAGGAAAGCAGAAAAGGATTTTTACGCAATGTTAAAGAAATGTTGTTTTCTGCCGGCAAAACCAACGGTCAACAAATCAACAACATATTGATGAGCCTAAGAAAAAACTAAACAATTCAAAACAAAATCGGCTATTGAGTCCCAGGCGAAAAAGCCATATATTGGTCGCGCTTTTCACAAGGCAGTTACTTTTCTAATTCATTAATTCAATCGTTGCGTCTTGAGACCTTCGGTTGTAGGAGAGATATGATGACGGATAAAGTCCGTATTGATACTTTAGTTGCAAACTCATTAAACGGAAACAATGAAACCTATTTGGCGCGTCAAGCCGAATTTGAGTCGAATGTTAGGAGTTATCCGCGCAAATTGCCGTTGGCAATTGCGAAAGCCCAGGGCGTTTGGATCACTGATGTTGAGAATAATCAATATCTTGATTGCCTGGCCGGGGCGGGAACGTTGGCTCTTGGACATAATCACCCCGACGTCCTGCAAAGCATCCAAAATGTCATTACCAGCGGCTTGCCGTTACATACTCTCGATCTCACGACCCCGTTGAAAGATCGTTTCTCCGATTACCTGCTCTCTCTGTTGCCTGGCGAAGGCAAAGAGTATTGCCTGCAGTTCTGCGGCCCGTCCGGCGCCGATGCGGTGGAAGCCGCGCTGAAGCTGGCGAAAAAGCACACCGGCCGTTCCGGCGTGATCAGCTTCTCCGGCGGCTACCACGGCATGACCCACGGCGCGCTGTCGGTCACCGGCAACCTGTCGCCGAAGGCGGCGATCAACGGCATGATGCCGGAAGTGCAGTTCATGCCTTATCCGCATGAATACCGCTGCCCGCTGGGCATCGGCGGTGAAGCCGGCGTCAAGGCGCTGACCTACTACTTCGACAACCTGATCAACGACGTGGAAAGCGGCGTGCGTAAACCGGCTGCGGTGATCCTGGAAGCCGTTCAGGGCGAAGGCGGGGTTAACCCTGCGCCGGCCGAGTGGCTGCAGCGCATCCGCAAAGTGACCCAGGAACACGGCATTCTGCTGATCATCGACGAAGTTCAGGCCGGTTTCGCCCGTACGGGCAAGCTGTTCGCCTTCGAACACGCGGGCATCGAGCCGGACATCATCGTGATGTCGAAAGCGGTCGGCGGCGGCTTGCCGCTCGCGGTGCTGGGCATCAAAAAAGAGTTCGACGCCTGGGAACCGGGCCACCACACCGGCACCTTCCGCGGCAACCAGCTGGCGATGGCCACCGGCCTGACCACCCTGCAGTACCTGAAAGAGCATAAGGTCGCCGACAAAGTGGCCGCTCAGGGCGAGTGGCTGAAAGGCAAGCTGGCCGAGCTGCAGAAACGTTATCCGGTGATCGGCCACGTCCGCGGTCTGGGCCTGATGATCGGCATCGAGATCGTCAAGCCGAACGAGGCGCAGGATCACATGGGCTGCTACCCTGCCGATGGCGAGCTGTCCGCGCTGCTGCAGAAAAAATGCTTCGAATCCGGCTTGATCCTGGAGCGCGGCGGGCGCAATGGCTGCGTGCTGCGCCTGCTGCCTTCCCTGCTGATCACCAATGATGAGCTGGGTATTTTCCTGGATAAATTTGAGCAGGCGCTGTTGGCCGCCGGCGTCAAGCCAGTCTGAGTGGAGCGAATGACCGCGATGTCCAAGTTAAACCCGATTCTGGCTTCCTCGGCGCACAGCGCCGAGGCTTACCGCCAGGCGATCGCGCAGAGCAGTGAAGCCGTCGTGCAGTGGCTGCAACAGCCCGAGATGTATCAGGGCAAAAGCGTTGCCGAACTGCGCGAGCGCATCCAGCTCGACTTCACCCCGCAAGGCCTGGGTAACCAGGCGGCGATCGAGCGCGCCATCGAGTACTTTTTGAAAGACAGCCTGTCGGTGCACCACCCGCAGTGCGTGGCGCACCTGCACTGCCCGAGCCTGGTGATTAGCCAGGCCGCCGAAGTGCTGATCAACGCCACCAACCAAAGCATGGACTCCTGGGATCAGAGCCCGTCGGCCACGCTGATCGAAATGAAATTGATCGAGTGGCTGCGCGCCCAGGTCGGTTACCAGCCCGGCGACGCCGGGGTATTCACCAGCGGCGGCACCCAGAGCAACCTGATGGGGCTGATGCTGGCGCGCGATGCGTTCTTCGCGCGTCAGGGCCACTCCGTGCAGCAGGACGGTCTGGTGGGCGATCTGCGCAAGCTGAAAGTGTTCTGTTCTGAAAACGCCCACTTCTCGGTGCAGAAGAACATGGCGCTGATGGGCCTCGGCTACCAGTCCGTCACGCTGGTGAAAACCGATCGCTTCGCCCGCATGGACGTGAACGATCTGGCGGAAAAACTGGCGCAGGCCAAAGCTAACGGCGAGCAGGTGATGGCGATCGTCGCCACCGCCGGCACCACCGATGCCGGCGCGATCGACCCGCTGCGCGATATCGCGCGGCTGGCGGCGGAGCAGCAGATTTGGGTGCACGTGGATGCGGCCTGGGGCGGCGCGCTGCTGCTCTCCGAGCAGTACCGCGACTACCTGGACGGCCTGGAGTTGGTGGACTCTATCACCCTGGACTTCCACAAGCAGTTCTTCCAGACCATCAGCTGCGGCGCCTTCCTGTTGAAAGACGCGCGCCACTACGAGCTGATGCGCTATCAGGCGGCCTACCTGAACTCCGAATTCGACGAAGCGCAAGGCGTGCCGAACCTGGTCTCCAAATCGCTGCAGACCACCCGCCGCTTCGATGCGTTGAAGCTGTGGATGGGGCTGGAAGCGCTGGGGCAGAAGCAATACGCCGAGATCATCGATCACGGCGTCACGCTGGCGCAACAGGTGGCGCGTTACATCGCCGACCAGGAATCACTGGAACTGGTGATGCAGCCGCAGCTGGCCAGCGTGCTGTTCCGTTACCGTCCGGCGCAGCTGGCGGCGAAAGGCGACGCGGCGGTCGCCCTGTTCAACCAGCGCATCGGTGACGCCTTGCTGGAATCGGGCCGCGCCAACGTCGGCGTGACCGAGTTCGATGGCGTGACCTGCCTGAAAATGACGCTGCTGAACCCAATCGTGACGCTGGAAGACATCAAGCTGTTGCTGGCGCTGGTCGAGAAAACCGCGCAGCAGCTGCCGGCGTAACGTCGTCCCCCTGCCTGTAAAGCCGATAACGTTTGTTATCGGCTTTTTTATTGCTCATCAATCGCAGGAGACGCAGCGTTTACGCTGATATACTGCAGCCAACGCCTTCCCTTATTTCCAGCGCCACAGGATAAACGCATGACCGACCCGGATTTCAACCTGCTGATCGCGCTCGACGCGCTGCTGACGGCGGGCAGCGTTGCCGGCGCGGCGCGCCGTCTCGGTTTAAGCACCTCGGCGATGAGCCGTACCCTCAGCCGACTGCGCGCGGCCACCGGCGATCCGCTGCTGGTGCGCGCCGGCCGTCATATGGTGCTGACGCCCTATGCCGAAACGCTGTGCGAGCGGGCGCGGCACGCGACGTTCGAAGCGCGCGCTGTGTTGCGCCCGGCGCAGGGAGCATTGGATCCCGCCGCGCTGGATCGTACCTTCACGCTGCGCGCCAACGACGGCTTCGTCGAGGCCTTCGGCCCGGCGCTGATCGCCGCCGCTGCCGAACAGGCGCCGCGGGTGCGGTTGCGCTTTGCGCCCAAGCCGGAGAAAAGCGACCGCCCCCTGCGTGAAGGTCTGGTCGATCTGGAGATCGGCGTGCTGGGTGACATGGGCCCGGAAATCCGCCTGCAGGCGCTGTTCCGCGATCGCTTCGTCGGCGTGATGAGAACCGCACATCCGCTGGCGCAGCAGCGCGAGATCGGCGCCGCCGACTACGCCGCCTGCGGCCACGTGGTGGCCTCGCGCAGCGGGCGCATCCTCGGGCCGGTAGACGCCGCGCTGGCGGAGCTGGGGCTGGCACGCCATATCGCCGCCGTGGTGCCGAGCTTTCCCGCCGCGCTGGCGGTGGCGCAAGCCTCGAACCTGTTGGCGTTGCTGCCCGCCTCTTTCCTGCAGGCTCAACCTGCCGATGGCCCGCTGCGCGTCTTCGAGCTGCCGGTAAGAACGCCGCCCATCACCGTCTCGCAGATGTGGCATCCGCGCCTGGACGCCGAGGCGGATCACCGCTGGCTGCGGCAGCTACTGCTGACGGTCTGCCGCCAACGCGTGCAGGAACCGCTTTGCGAATAGTGACAATGTCACTAAATTTTGCCCTGCGGACGTCGAGTGGTCCAGCCGACGGCAAAACCCCCATAGCCTGAGGGTTGTTCCCCCTCGCGCGATGGGAGAACATAGCATTCACGATGCCTGACTCAGTGAAATGCCCATGACGCTTCCCCCTCTCTGGCCGGTGTTCGACGGCCATAACGATCTGCTGCTCAACCTGTGGCTACAGCATGACGACGATCCGGTCGCCGCCTTTTATTCCCGCGTCACGCCGGGCCACCTCGATTTCTCCCGCATGCAGCGCGGCGGATTCTGCGGCGGGCTGTTCGCGGTATTTATTCCCCCGGTCAGCTATATCGCCCAGATGCGTAATCAAACGCCGGAGGAGGCGCAGGCCGCCTTCGATCCGCTGGCGATCGCCGAACGGCAGATCGCTATCCTTTATCAGCTGGAACAGGCTTCTCAGGGGCGGCTGCGCATCTGCCGCACCGCCGCCGAGATAGAACAGTGCCGCCTCAACCGGCAAATGGCCGCGGTGCTGCATATCGAAGGCGCCGGCATGATCGATGCGGAGCTGACGCAGTTGGAGGCCTTCTACCGGCTGGGCGTGCGCAGCATCGGGCCATTCTGGAATCTGCCGAACGCCTTCGGCACCGGCGTCAGCGGGCCGTTCCCCGGCTCCCCCGATACCGGCCCCGGCCTGACGCCGGCCGGCGAGGCGCTGATCCGCGCCTGCAACCAGCGCCGCATCATGATCGACGTCTCGCACATGAACGAGAAAACCTTCTGGCAAACCGCCGCGCTGAGCCGCGCACCGCTGGTCGCCACCCACTCCAACGTCCACGCCCTCTGCCCGCAGCCGCGCAACCTGACCGACGCACAGTTGGAGGCCATCGCCCAGAGCGGCGGGATAGTCGGCGTCAATTTCGGCACCGCCTTCCTGCGCGCTGACGGTAAACGTGACAGTGCAACGACAGACCTAACAGAAATTGTTAAACACGTT
The DNA here is from genome assembly GCF_052168835.1 of Serratia sp. CY40230. NCBI lineage: Bacteria > Pseudomonadati > Pseudomonadota > Gammaproteobacteria > Enterobacterales > Yersiniaceae > Serratia > Serratia sp. CY40230. The sequence goes on along the minus strand of NZ_JBJNLX010000001.1, from coordinate 3,039 downwards.
GAGTATTTGATCGCTAAACTTGGTGAAGATCGCGTGGGATTTGGCTCTGATTTTGACGGGGTCAACGTACCGCAACCGTTAGAGGACGCCGCAGGCCTACCGCGCCTGACGCAAGCGCTGGCGCAGGCCGGGTTCGATAACCGGCTGCTGGAGAAGCTGACCTGGCGCAACTGGCTGAACGTGCTCGCCGCCACCTGGGGTGAATAACCCGGTTACGCTTTAAAGGTTGCGATCTTCGTCACATTTCGCCAACATTGGGCCGGCCTAATGCGAATCTTTCTCATTGGCTTCGAACTATCACGATGCATGCAAAGGAGCACCGCTATGACTACCTGGACTAAACCTGAGTTTGTTGACCTGCGTCTGGGGCTGGAAGTGACGCTGTACATTTCCAACCGTTAATCGCCCGTCTGCCCGCCTTTCGCGCGGGCATTTCTTTCCTTCTTTTTCTGGTTCAGACATGCAGATAAAAGTTCTCGGCTCGGCGGCGGGCGGCGGCTTTCCCCAGTGGAATTGCAACTGCGATAACTGCCGGGGCGTTCGCAGCCACAGCATCAACGCCACGCGCCGCACGCAGTCTTCCATCGCCGTCAGCGACGACGGTAAAAACTGGGTACTGTGCAACGTTTCCCCGGACATTTGCCATCAGCTGCTGGCCTCGCCCGAATTGAACAATCCCGACGTGCTGCGCGGCACCGGTATCGGCGCGATCGTGCTGACCGACAGCCAGATCGATCACAGCGCGGGCTTGCTCAATTTGCGTGAGGGCTGCCCGCACCACGTCTGGTGCACCCCTGAAGTGCATGACGATCTCAGCACCGGCTTCCCGGTGTTTCCCATGCTCTCTCACTGGAACGGCGGGTTGATTCACCACCCGGTGACGCCCGGCGAACCTTTTCACACGGCGGTCTGCCCGAACGTACGCTTTACCGCCATTCCATTGCTCAGCAACGCGCCGCCCTATTCGCCGTACCGCGATCGCCCACTGCCGGGCCACAATGTGGCGCTGTTCATCGAAGATATCGCGCGCGGGGTCGGCCTGCTGTATGCGCCGGGCCTCGGTGAACCGGACGAAGCACTGATGCCCTGGCTGCGCCGCGCCGACTGCCTGCTGATCGACGGCACGCTGTGGCGCGACAACGAGCTGGCCAACGCCGGCGTGGGGCGCAACACCGGCAAGGACATGGGGCACCTGGCGCTGGCGGAAGAGCACGGGCTGGCGGCCCTGCTCAGCACCTTGCCCGCCAAACGCAAGATCCTGATCCACATTAACAATACCAACCCGATCCTCAATGAAGACTCGGCAGAGCGGCAAAGTCTGACCGCCGCCGGCATCGAAGTGAGCTGGGACGGCATGAACATCGAACTGTAGGGAATCGCCATGACGCAACCACGCCCCCTGACGCCGCAGGCATTTGAAGCGGCGCTGCGCGCCAAAGGCGCTTATTACCACATCCACCACCCGTACCACATCGCAATGCACAACGGCGAAGCGACGCGTGAGCAGATCCAGGGCTGGGTGGCCAACCGTTTCTACTATCAGACCAGCATTCCGATCAAGGATGCGGCGATCATGGCCAACTGCCCGCAGCCGGACACTCGCCGTAAATGGGTGCAGCGCATTCTGGATCACGACGGCTACGGCGGCAGTGAAGGCGGCATCGAGGCCTGGCTGCGCCTCGGCGAGGCCGTCGGCCTGCAGCGCGACGCCCTGCTTTCTGAACAGCTGGTGCTGCCCGGCGTGCGCTTTGCGGTGGACGCCTACGTCAACTTCGCGCGCCGCGCCTGCTGGCAGGAAGCCGCCTGCAGCTCGCTGACCGAACTGTTCGCGCCGCAGATCCACCAGTCGCGCCTCGACAGCTGGCCGCAACACTACCCATGGATCGACGCTGCCGGTTACGACTATTTCCGCAGCCGCCTCGGCCAGGCCAACCGCGACGTGGAACACGGCCTGGCGCTGGCGCTGGACTATTGCGATACCGTTGAAAAGCAGCAGCGCATGCTGGAAATCCTGCAGTTCAAGCTGGACATTCTGTGGAGCATGCTGGACGCCATGAGCATGGCCTACACCCTGAACCGCCCGCCTTACCACAGCGTGACCGCCGCGCGGGTCTGGCACAACCAGAGGCTGGTGTAATGACGCTGAATCCTGAACACACCCCCGTCTTCCGCCGTGGCTACCGCCTGCAATGGGAGCCGGTGCAAAACAGCCACGTGATCCTCTACCCGGAAGGCATGGCCAAGCTGAACGACAGCGCCGCCGCCATCTTGCAGCTGGTCGACGGCCACACCACGCTGAACGGCATCATTGCCCAGCTGAACGCCCGCTTCCCCGGCGCCGACGGGTTGGCGGACGACGTGCTGGAGTTTTTCCAGCGCGCCTACGAACAAAAATGGGTGACCTTCCGTGACTGAACCACGTGCGCCGGCGGTGAATCCGCCCCTCTGGCTGCTGGCGGAGCTGACCTACCGCTGCCCGCTGCAGTGTCCGTACTGCTCCAACCCGCTCGATTTTGCCGCGCAGGAAAAAGAGCTGACTACCGCGCAGTGGATAGAGGTGTTTCGCCAGGCGCGGGCGATGGGCAGCGTGCAGCTCGGCTTCTCCGGCGGCGAGCCGCTGGTGCGTAAAGACCTGCCCGAGCTGATCGCCGCCGCGCGCGATCTCGGGTTTTACACCAACCTGATCACCTCCGGCATCGGCCTGACCGAGAAAAAGCTGCAAACCTTCGCCGACGCCGGGCTGGATCATATTCAGATCAGTTTTCAGGCCAGCGACGAAACGTTGAACGCCGCGCTGGCGGGCTCCGCCAGGGCGTTTCAGCAGAAGCTGGCGATGGCCAGGGCAGTCAAGGCGCTCGGCTATCCGATGGTGCTCAACTTCGTGTTGCATCGCCATAATATCGGCCAGATCGACCGCATTATCGAACTGGCGATCCAGCTGGATGCCGACGACGTCGAGCTGGCGACCTGCCAGTTTTACGGCTGGGCGCACCTGAACCGCGAAGGGCTGCTGCCGACCCGCGAACAGATCGCCGAGGC